>NZ_JPJA01000093.1:189384-199743 GCF_000733315.1 Vibrio sp. ER1A | reverse complement strand
TCGCGGGTGAATAGTTACCTATTGAACGGCAAACGGAAGCGTACAAAGCACAAAGTAAGTTGCATCGTATCTTGGCAGATATGTCATTAAACATACTCACATGTAACGAAGATAATGTTACCGAAGTGATGTATAGCGCGTTTGAACCGATAGGACGAGTTTTAGAAATTGATCGTATTAGCATACTCTCAATCCAAGAACAGATGGCCACGTTCAGCTATTCGTGGCGGGCTGATGGTTCAAAAAACCCTTTAGGTGAAGGTTTTAATATCGAAGCCATGACATTACTGCAAAGGCGGTTACAATCTCTCGACCCCATCATCATCGATGACATCGAATCGATTAAAGATAGCGCGCAGACTGAATACACACTACTCAAATCCCAAAATATCGCCTCTATTGCCCTATTCCCTCTTATTGATGGTCAGTCTGTTTTCGGCATATTGAGCGCGTCTAACTTGTATCATCCTCAGCAATGGACGGAAACACAGAAAACCATTTTAAGCCGATTATCAACCACCGTTAGTGAACTGCACATTCGCTTGAAAAATCATAACGAGATGACTGCCTTACAAGACGAGCTCATCGAAACAAATCGCAGGTTACATATTGCTGCCGAAACAGATGAACTAACTGGTCTACCCAACCGCCGTCCGTTTATGACTGAGCTCGCCCACAACACCGAAAGCCTCTTTGTTAGTACCATTACGACCATGATGATAGATGTCGACCACTTTAAGCAATACAACGACACCTATGGTCATGTCCAAGGAGACTTTGCCCTTCGTTATGTGGCACAAGCACTCAAACAAGTGTTATCTCCGTGTGGTCATATGGTGGCGAGAATCGGGGGGGAAGAGTTTTGTGCACTTCTCATCAATACCTCACAAGAAGAGAGTGTCGTACTAGCACAGCAAATGCGCCAAGAAGTAGAGAAACTCAACATCACGCATTCCGGTAACGACCCTTATGACATTGTGACCATTTCCATTGGTGTCGCGTTTCAGCACTTAGGTAACCATCCAATTACTCCACAAAACATGCTTGAAAATGCGGATGAAGCCCTCTACGCCGCCAAAAAGCGAGGAAGAAACCACGTAGAAATCGCTACTGGCACGAAATGGTAAACTTCATCAATTCATTGATTTACTATCGTCACCATAAATTCTTGCATTTTTTTGACAAAGCAAGGCTGTGTAAACTGCACACTTTGCCGTTTTTTCGTTCCACACACTGATTTTTGGTTGATTATGAGAAGAATAGTATTACTACTTAGTCTAGCTTTTGCGTCTGTTCAGCCCAGCTTTGCTGACGTAAACACTGTACCAGTAGGGATAAGACCATGCTGCGCCTTTGGAACAGGCCTTAAAGCAGAGCTAGGAAGAGTACCCGTCCCTTTCTACTCCATTAAAAACGTACTTAATGTCGAAGACGTTGATGCTCACGTGTTTAATGATGGTTCTTCGAGTGTCATAGGTAGTCTTATCGGCACATCAGACGAAGTTAACGGTCTGATTTTCTCTAATAAAGGTGGCTTCATCGATACCGCCCATGTGAGAGATACTGCGGACTTCACCTTATACCTTTATCACAGTATCAAAAATCGCGACAATGACGACTTTGAATTGGCTCTGACGCCAGAGCTTCGTGCTCGAAGAATCGTGTTCAATAATTTAGACCAGCTTGACTCAGCAAATAACGAACAGGCAAAGCTCGCAGGTTTACTGGCGTTTCGCCTTGCACAATGGCATGAAATTGCTCAATGGTATGGCTTAGTGTCTGTCGGCGGGTTTAAAGAGTATCCTTCGGCCTTCTCTCCTGAAGATTTGTACTCAAATATGTTAGGTGCGCTAATCGCGATTGAGATCATTAAGATCAACCCTGACATCACTCAAGATGCGTTTGTCGTGTTATTTCCACAATACTTCAGAAAGCACCTAAAGATGTTAGATGCCCAAGACGAAGACATCACCATCGCACAGCTTAAAAAGCTGGATGGTATCTGGTGGGATAGCAGCAAACGCTTACCAAATAAATGGGTAGTTAAAGCTCGCGATTACCACTACAGCCTAGATTTGGTCCCAAATGGAGTCACCAAAGGCACACCACTTTCTTTGTCATCATTGAACGAGCTTGAGCAGTTTGGTCAATTACAGCTCGTTGCTGCTGACAAGATAGATTCGTTTGATATACTGCCGTCCGCATTAAATGAGAAAGAGATCTGGACTCATGAAGAGTTCCAAATGATCGCCAATATTTCTAAGTCGGTCGATGACCAAGATGCAAACAATCGCAACGATGCCCTAATAATGAAGTTGAATTAACACTATGAGTGAAATACAAAAAAACACCGGAATCAAACGTATCATCTATGCCGCCCGATATTCTTGGTTAGGGCTAATTGCTGCATGGAAGAACGAGGCTGCCTTTCGTCAAGAAGTGGTCGCACTGATTGCCGCTGTTATTATTGCTTTGCTCATCGATGTTTCTCTTTTTCAGAAAGTGGCCCTGGTCGGTAGTGTTGTATTTGTAATGATAGTCGAACTGATGAACTCAGCGGTTGAAGCCGTTGTTGATCGAATCGGTTTAGAACGTCATGAGCTTTCAGGCCGTGCAAAAGACCTCGGCTCTGCCGCTGTGTTTCTGGCAATTGGTTTAGCTCTTATGATCTGGTCATCCATATTTTGGTCGCATTACATCGGCTAATTCCGTCACAGCCATCTAACTTCTAATTTCAACTCAAGGCTTGAACCTAACCTAGGTTCGAGCCTTTGTTTCATCTAGCACTCATGTTTTGAGCCGCCTTTTGGCACCTCTGATATTGAATTGAACTTCAACGAATTCTTTGCAAATAAAGAGTTATCTACCGTTCCTCAAGCTCTTTCGAAACGCTCTGACTATGCAGGGTTCGCCGATTTGGGAGTAGCCTTTGGTAGACTCTTCACCAGTGCAGAAAAAACGAAATCTGCGTATTGGTGAAAAACTAAAAGCCGCCGACAGTGTGTCTGATCACGACCATTTCCAAGGAGATTTTGACCAAGACAGGCAATAAACCATCTTAAACCTAATAAATAAGGACTTCGTCAATTTTCTGAGGGAGTCCTTATCGCGTCAAAATCGGTCATTCTCTTCAGGAGCAAGATCCATTACAGTTACAGCGAGCCAGTATGGGAATGGAGTCTTTGTGAACTTACGTCAACTAGAAGTGTTTTATGCAATTATGCAAACGGGAACCGTCTCTGGCGCGGCGAAAAATCTCCATGTATCGCAACCTAATGTGACCCGCGTACTCGCTCATACAGAGCTACAGCTTGGTTTTTCTCTGTTTGAGCGCGTCAAAGGTCGTCTGGTTCCCACTCAAGAAGCCAGAACCCTGTTACCAGAAGTAGAGAAAATCTATCTACAACTCGGCCAATTTAAAACCCTCACCAACAAGGTTAAAAAAGGGCATCAACATGTTCGAATAGGTGCGCCACCAGTATTAGCTACAAAATTCCTGACACCGGTGATTGCACAGTTTCATCAAGCACATCAATGCTCAATAGAACTGGTCACCGGTAATCGCAGTGAACTGTGCGACGCATTACTCGACAATGCGCTCGATATTGCTGTCGCGTTTGGTGAAGACACTCCTGCCGGTATTTCTCACCAACTTCTGGCCAAGAAATCAATGCAAGTTCTAGTACCAACCTCTGGTTTCACTCGATTGAGCGAAGGCGAGAATACCCCCCCTGTAGTGACGTTAGAAGCTCTGTTGGACGATGAATTAAACATCATCGCCCTAGACAGGCGCGATCCTTTAGGGCAGAAACTCACGCTCGCCCTTGAGCAAATACAGCCTGATTTTGTTCCGTCCCTTACAGTTAGGAATTACAGTTCAGGTGCAGAACTGGCCGCTCTTGGAGCTGGTATTGCGATTGTTGACCCTTGGACTGCCAGCCAATATGCGGCAAGTGAGAACTTACATAGCCTCCAGCTATCCGACGTTATTGACTGTTCCGTCTCACTACTTACCAGCGACTTACATCCTTTTTCGATTGCGACGAGATCTTTTCTTTCGATGTTGAAGAATCACGCAAGCGCTTAGTTACAACATATAGCCACCTATAACCTAATGTTATAGGCGACCAACAAACGAGCATTCGCTATTAGAGTGTTCCCTCCCTATCTTAGATAGCATTAGCCTCGCTGCTAGGTATTTACCTAGCTGTAAAGCGGGCTACTTGTGAATCTCGCTACTTGTGAATAAAGGGACACTATGAACATTTCTCAGCCTTACTTGCTTTTCCTCGGTGACGTCACTGATCCTCTCTCAGCAAAAACCGCGCGCGGTATTGTCAAATGGCGCCCAGATGCCTGTTTAGGGCAACTCAGGCTAACCGAGGATACCGTCTCTTTAGGGCTTACTGAATTAACACTTGAGCAGGCTAAAAAACAAGGCGTAAAAACGCTGGTCATAGGCACCGCCAATGCGGGCGGCTTTATTCCTAGAAACTGGGTAGAGACACTCATTGCTGCAGCAAAGCTAGGATTAGATATTGCATCGGGAATGCATCAAAGACTGACAGACATCCCAGAGTTAGCCCAAATGGCAGATCAAGGCTTAATCCAGTTGTTTGACGTTAGACACTATGACGAACGCCTTGCAGTAGGTAACGGTAAAAAGCGCTCGGGGAAACGACTACTCACTGTTGGAACAGATTGCTCAGTAGGGAAAATGTTCAGTGCCCTCGCCATCGAACAAACCCTCAAGCAGCTCAATGTTGACGCTAGATTCAAAGCAACGGGGCAAACCGGCATATTAATCGACGGTCAAGGCATTTCAGTGGATGCGGTCGTAGCAGACTTCATTTCTGGTGCCGTAGAAGCTTTAAGTCCTGAGTTTAACGATCATGATTGGGATATCATTGAAGGACAAGGCTCTCTTTTCAACCCATCCTTTGCTGGCGTAAGCTTGGGACTATTGCACGGAGCTCAGCCAGATGCGCTTGTTCTTTGTCACGAAGTTGGACGTCAGCATATTCGCCACCTCCCCCACGCGCAATTGCCCACGATTGAGCAAACAATTAACGCTAACCTTTTGGCAGCACGTGTGACTAACCCCAAAGTCCAATTTGCAGGTATCTGTTTAAATACTTCCATATTGGATGAGTCTGACGCCAAAGAACTCTGTCAACAATGGAGTGAACAGTTTGACCTTCCCGTAACGGACCCTGTTCGTTTTGGGGTAGACTCAATCGCTAACAAGCTAAAAACGTTGTGAGAATCTTATGAAGATTGAAGCGCACCATCACTCAATTAAACTCGCGAAGCCCTTCACTATATCCAGAGGTACACGTACTCACTGTGAAGTAGTTCGTGTGTCCATCGAATACCAAGGACAACTTGGACAAGGGGAGTGTACGCCTTATCCGAGGTATGGGGAGTCGGTGGAATCAGTCATGGCGCAAATCAATGAGTTTAGTGCCGACCTAGTGACTCAAGACCCCTTTGAAGCGCGACTCGCCTTGCAAAACTATCCTGCTGGCGCTGCTCGAAATGCTATTGATTGCGCGTTATGGTCGCTTGAAAGTCAGCTCTCTGATAGCCAGTTCCCATCACCCTATTTTGCGATTGCACCCTGTATCGAAACTGCGATGACGGTGTCTGTTGCTGACCTCAACACCATGACAAGCCAAGCAGAGCAGTATGTTGATGAAGGTGCAACGCTGTTGAAGGTTAAACTCGATAACGAGGATGTCGTTGAGAAAATAGCCGCTATTCGAGCATTATCGTCTGAAGTGAAGATCGTCATTGACGCTAATGAAGCGTGGGCGTCACTTGATCTTGAGTCCTTGTTCGATCAATTAGCACCGCTAGACATCACCATGATTGAGCAGCCCGTTCCCAGTGGCCAAGATGACTTGCTCAAGGGTATTCCCCACCCTATCCCACTGTGCGCTGATGAGAGTTGCCATACCAGAGCCGAGCTAGATGAACTCGTCGATTGTTATGAGATGATCAACATTAAGCTTGATAAAACTGGCGGGCTAACAGAAGCCTTAGCGCTAGAAGGAAGAGCTCGTGAACTCGGACTTATGATCATGAGCGGCTGTATGCTGGGAACGTCAATGGCAATGAAAGCAGCATTGCCTATAGCAACTAAAGCAGAAGTGGTGGATCTCGATGGTCCAGTGCTACTCGGCAGCGATGTTGAGAATGGGCTTAGCTATAAAAACGGACGATTACTGCTCTAGCAGCTAACGAATAATCAAAAAGCGCGTGACCCTTTCTCAGGTATCACGCGCTTTTACTATTAGCGAGTAGTCATTCCATCAGAAGCTCTATCAGAAACAATAGGCGGACGCTTTTTAATTACGTGGCGTAAACGCAGCAACATCAATATCGCAGCCACAGTCAGTCCTGTAAGAATGCCGACCCAAAAACCTTTTTCACCCATAGCTGGTACAATATGATCTGTCAGCCCTAACACTATGCCAAGCGGTAATGCCAATCCCCAATAAGAAGCAATCGCTAACAACATTGGCACTTTCGTGTCTTTATAACCACGGAGCGCACCGTTCGAAGAGGTTTGCAGCGCATCACTAAATTGGTACATGGCTGTAAACACAAGTAACGTTGCCGCTGTCGCACTCACTGCTGGGTCTGTAGTGTAAAGTCGAATAATCCAATCCGGGAACAATAAGAAAATTGTCACCGATATTAACGACATCAATCCTGCAACCAAGATTCCGATTTTACTGCGTTCAATCGCGCCTAGTTCGTCTTTAGCACCTAATGCGTGGCCAACACGAATAGTGATACCAAACGAAATGCTCATTGGAATCACGTAAGTCATGCTGGAGATATTCAAGGCGATCTGCGCAGCCGCAACATTTTCCGCTCCAATACGACCAATCAACAAGGCGATGACAGCAAAAATACTGCCGCAAACCGCAATGTTCATACCGATCGGTAGACCTAACCTAAGCAAATGAATCATCTCTTTTGCTCTTGGTTTAATATCAGTAAACCGAATGATCGTTTTGTAGTGATGATGACCTTTAATGTAGGAATACAATAGTCCTGACATTAACCAATACACCAAACTGGTTGCCCAACCACAACCTACCGCACCGAGTTCAGGAAACCCAAACTTGCCGTAAATTAAGATGTAGTTAACCGGAATGTTCACCAACAAGCCTATAACTGAAATGATCATCGGCGCTTTAGTATTGTTCATCCCTTCGCAGAAACCATTTAAGGTATAGAACAAAGCAATACCCGGCACACCAAACGCCAAGGCAAACGCATAATCACTAGCAATAGGGATAATTTCTGATGCAACCCCTATCCACTCTAATATAGGTTTTGCGCTGACCAAGTAAGCCACCAGTAGCGCGCTAGAAATCAATGCGAGCCAGACCATTTGAAAGAACTCGACAGAGATGCTCTCAAAGTCACGCGCACCACGGTGATAAGCCACTACTGGAGTAAGCGCCATAATCACGCCGCGAAGCAGCAATAAAACCGGAATCCACAAACTAGCACCCAAGGCGATCGCCGCGAGATCGGCAGCACTCACTTGACCAGCCATTGTGGTATCCACAAAACCCATCGCTTGAGTCGCAAGCTGAGTCAGAATAATAGGTATCGACAGATGCATTAATGCACCCGATTCACGAGTAAAACGAGAAAAAGGACGAGTAGTCGTTTGCATGAAAGTTCTAAAACACCAATATAAATGCACCAGTGATGGCGGGATGGCGAATGTGCATTTTAGGGTGTGCCCGTTAGGCGGCGACAATATAAACACCTTACCTACAAATTTCAATAGCGCAAATCGACGAGAATTGTATTGAAGTTCGTCACAAAAGCACGCAGAATAGCGCGCCTTACCCTATCCTTGGGTTTACGGCCTTTTATAACGATAGATTTGCTCTATCCCATGACTGCCACTTTTCTCACTCCACCGACGAGTACCACTATGAGTTTTGAATCTTTAGGTCTTTCGACTCCTATTCTTCGTGCTATCCAAGATCTAGGTTACGAAAAGGCATCACCAATTCAAGAACAAGCCATTCCTGCAATTATCGAAGGCAAGGATGTTATGGCTGCAGCACAAACCGGCACAGGTAAAACCGCTGGCTTTGCGCTACCGTTACTTGAAAGATTAAACTCAGGTCAGCGAGTGAAAGGCAATCATATTCGCGCGCTTATCCTTACCCCAACGCGTGAGCTTGCTGCACAGGTTCATGAGAGCGTGTTCAAATACAGCACTAACCTTCCACTAACCTCACAGTGCGTGTTCGGTGGCGTGAAGATCAACCCACAAATGCTGAAGCTGCGTAAGGGCTGTGACGTGATGGTTGCTACACCAGGTCGTCTACTTGATCTTTACCAGCAAAACGCCATTAAGTTCTCTCAACTTGAAGTGCTCGTACTTGATGAAGCCGACCGTATGTTAGATATGGGGTTCTTCCGCGATATTAAGAAAATCCTCGATTTATTACCGAAAAACCGCCAAAACCTACTATTTTCAGCCACTTTCTCCAACGAGATTCGTGATCTGGCTAAAGGGTTGGTGAATAACCCTATTGAAGTATCAGTCACACCGCCAAACTCAACCACAAAACTCGTAGAGCAAAGCTTATACGTGGCAGATAAGAAGCAAAAACCAGCTATGCTGGCCAAGCTAATAGACGATGGTAGCTGGAAGCAGGTCTTAGTCTTTTGTAAGACTAAACACGGCGCAAACCGTCTCGCCCGTTTCCTTGAAGGTAAGAAAATTACAGCACTCGCGATTCATGGTAACAAGAGCCAAGGCGCGCGAACTAAAGCACTTGAGCACTTTAAAACCGGGCAAATTCGCGTACTAGTGGCAACTGACATCGCGGCTCGTGGACTCGATATCCCACAGCTACCTCAAGTGGTCAACTTCGATCTTCCTCATGTCTCTGAAGACTACGTTCACCGAATTGGTCGTACAGGCCGCGCTGGTGAAACTGGTAAAGCGTACTCTTTAGTATGTGCTGATGAAGCAAAAGAGCTATTCGGTATTGAAAGACTGATCGGTAAACTTATTGACCGATTCGAGTTAGAGGGATTCAAACCAGTAAACGCCGTTCCTGAGTCAAAGCTGGACACGCGCCCAATTAAACCGAAGAAGCCGAAGAAACCAAAAAAGCCTAAACAAGAAGGCCAAGAGAAATCGACTGCATCCGGACATGGTCGTGCAGATAAGCCTCGTTCTGAAAAGCCTCGTAAACCAAGAAAGTTCAATACTAAGCGTAATAGCGACGGTGAGTCAGGTAACGCTAATCATCGTAACAGTACGAATAATGCAAACAACGGTGCGAACAAGAAGCGTAAGCCTAGACCAAGCAAACCTCGTGCTAGTAAACCAAAGCAAAACGCTTAGCTAGACAGCAAAAAGCCCACTATTCATAGTGGGCTTTTTAATTTAAAAATCAGATAATTATTCATTAAGAGCTAGCGTAAATAACACTGCCGCCTTTAATCGTATCAATAATTTCTTTAGACAGCTTTTCTGGCAAGGCTGGGCAACCCCAACTACGACCAAGATAGCCGTTTTTCTTCATGAAAGATTCGTTAGCGTAATCTGCTCCATGAACAACAATATATCGGTCACGAGCATTATCATTAACGCCTTTTGTTAGTCCATCCAATCTTAGTGAATAACCATTAGAGCCGTAATAAGTCGTGTCCGTTAAAAATGTCCCCAGTGATGTCTTGCGAGAATTTATAATATTTGAAAACTTAGTCGCCGTCTTTTTACCACTATTAACACCATGAGCTACATACGTATTAAAAACCAAAGACTTTTTCGCCATATCTATGACATAAAAGCGTTTTTCTGTAGAGGGCTTCGAATAATCAATAATAGTTAATAGTGATTTACTGCGATTGGTAGTACTTTCATATGCATTATAGGCATCTTTAAACAACTGAAAGTCGACGATCCCATACAGCTTAGCGCTGTTGTATATGCCTTTAGCCGATGTTGGACTAATCTCCGCTTCACTGCGAGCGCTGTGGGAAAACAGGAAAGCAACAGAAAGCGCTAACACCCACAACGGTGAAAAAATCTTTTTTACCATTATTACAACAAGTTATTCTAATCAGGTTGATAAATAAAAGACATCTCTGTCTTAATTAGTGAACAATATTATCCTAACCTAACTATTAATAAAATCCAGTTTACTAATTTTTACATGATTATTTGAACATGATCGGAAATTATTCACATTCATTTAAAATATAATTATAGATATCAGACAGTTAATATTTATGCCTTTAAATTTATTAATTGGCACTACTATAGATAATAATAAGACTACTCCCATATTACACTGTAGG
>NZ_JPJA01000093.1:180517-189134 GCF_000733315.1 Vibrio sp. ER1A | reverse complement strand
AAGTTATTCTAATCAGGTTGATAAATAAAAGACATCTCTGTCTTAATTAGTGAACAATATTATCCTAACCTAACTATTAATAAAATCCAGTTTACTAATTTTTACATGATTATTTGAACATGATCGGAAATTATTCACATTCATTTAAAATATAATTATAGATATCAGACAGTTAATATTTATGCCTTTAAATTTATTAATTGGCACTACTATAGATAATAATAAGACTACTCCCATATTACACTGTAGGCATATTAAAATAGACCATTGAATATTTATTTAAGTAACACTTTTTTAAATCAAAGATACTAACTTGAACTAAACTAATTAAAATACATCGTTTTCAATAGGTTATAACTAAACTAACCGCATGTAATTCTGAAGTTTTCTTTTTCTGAACATCACCTGATAAGGCTCACCGACCTCTCTTCTATCCTAATCTCTATAACCACATAAATTGTGTTGATTTTGTGAACATACGAGCAAAGTTGTCTTTGCAACTGGTGTAGTATTTAACGCATAAGCATCAGATGGTCATCTCGAGAGCGATCACTAGGTTTATGTGGTTCATCACCAAATGCTCTGAATGATAAGGTGCAAGCTGGCAATTAGCCATGAAGTATTTGGTGAGGAGTAAAGAATCGACGCATTAAGGAAGTCGAACTAATAATAAAACCATATACCAAGGAGCAACCTCTTATGTCTACGATGACCCAAGGGAGCAATGCGCACCACAACACCCCATCCTATCCCGGCCTGACTACTGTAATCCACGGCAATGGCGCTGTCGCACATGTTATGGATTACGTTTGCGGTGGAGTGATAGGATACCCAATCACCCCTTCTACTGAGATTTCCGAACTGTATGAAGCCTTTAGAGCTCAAGGCGGCTGCAATGTTTGGGGGCAACACCCATTCTTCTTCGAACCTGAAGGTGAGCATTCTGCGCAAAGTGGCGCATTAGGCGCCGCGCTAACAGGGGGCAAGTACATTTCCAACGCTTCATCAAGCCAAGGGATTTTATACGGGCTTGAATCGCACTATGTGACCGTCGGTAAGAAGGCTGCAGGTTTTGTGCTTCATGTCGCGGCGCGTTCAGTTTCACGTCATTCACTGAATGTAATGGCGGGACATGATGACGTCTACGCTCTACTATCTGCTGGATACACCACTTTATTTGCAAGTAATGCCCAAGAAGCGGCCGACCTTGCTGCCATTTCGTATCGCGTCAGTGCCTTGTCACTAATTCCTGTCGCCAATACCATGGATGGCTTCGCAACCAGCCATATTCAAAGTGAAGTTCAACTACCAGAGCCAGAATTACTTAAACAATATCTCGGTGACCCAACCGATCGAATTCTCGCACCAACAGAAGCTCAGAGAATGCTATATGGTGCCAAAGGCCGCGTCTGGCAACTCAATCAATTTATCGACAAATACCAAGACCAGTTTTGGCCTGAAAAATTAGCCGACTTAAGAGGCTATATCACAGCTAATGAAGCAGCGATAGAAAAAGACGCTCAGGGCGAATTGATTGAATCCACCAACGCTTACCTACCCGAAGCACTATTGAAAAAATGGCAACGTGCTTGGCTTAATGCCTATGAAAAAGATACGCGTCAACGTGTACCAGCGCTGATGGATCCGCATAACCCAGGATTAACGGGTGGTGTCCAAAATCAGCCAGACTACCAAGCGGGTATCGTCGACCATCGCAGCCACTTCCTAAGTGATGTTCCACAGTTTATCGAGCAAGCCATGCGTGAATATGGCGAGCTAACGAGTCGCACCTATGAGCCGGTCATGGATTATCTATGTGATGACGCAGAATACGTCATTGTCGGTTTAGGCTCGGTCACGGATGATGCTGAAGCTGTTGCTTTGCACCTCAGAGAACAAGGTCAAAAAGTCGGCGTCATCTCTATCAAACAATTACATCCATTCCCTGAAGCGCAAATCGTCGAGAAACTTGCGGGAAAAACTGCGGTAACAGTGCTAGAGCGTTGCGACGAAACACGCTTAACTGCACGCATCTCTAGAGCGCTATTTAAAGCGCAAGAAAATGCCCACTACCCTCGCCACAATGGCATCAAAGCACTAACGCACATACCAATGATCAATACTGGTATCTTCGGACTTGGTGGTCACGACCTGCAACCTAAGCACTTGATCGCTGCTTTTGATAACATGCGCTCAGAGAACATTAAGCCATTCTTCTACCTAGGCAGCCAGTTCTTCGACAAACAGGCAACTGGCGAACTGAAACAGATTCAAGATCGATTACGCTCTGCTTATCCAGATACTGAGCTGATGGCTTTAGAAACAGGCGAAAACCCTAACCTGTTACCTGAATCGGCAATGCGTGTACGCTTCCACTCTGTCGGTGGATACGGCACCATCGCCACCGGTAAGCTACTGACGGACATTCTTTCTGGTGCATTAGGATTGCACTCGAAGTCCATGCCGAAATATGGTTCTGAGAAAAGTGGCGCACCAACCAACTTCTTTATTACTCTTTCTCCAGAACCTATCAAAATCACCAATGCCGAACTACAACAGGTCGAAGTCGTTCTTTCACCCGACCATAAAGTGTTTATGCACACCAATCCACTGGCGGGTCTTAGTAAAAACGGCACCTTCATTTTGCAAACTCATCATGAACCAGAGCAAGTTTGGCAAGAGATCCCTGCGAGTGCTCGTCAGTTCATTCGTGACAACAACATCAACTTCTACATTGTTGATGCGTTCAAGGTAGCGCGTGAGCAAGCGCCATCAGCTGATTTAGAAATCCGCATGATGGGTATCGCCTTTATCGGAGCTTTGTGTGGACATGCAAAACAAGTTACCCAAGGTGCTGATGAATCGGCGATGTTAGAGCGCATTACCCAACAAATCGCCAAGAAATTTGGTTCAAAAGGCGAGAAAGTCGTTGCCAGTAACATGGCAGTGATTCGTGAAGGCATGCACGCCACACAGCACGTCAATTACAGTGCATTTAACGACAACGTCGAAACCAGTGAAACGCTAGCGCAAACCGAAACCCAAAAACCAGCGCAAGCCAGCTGCGGACTATTTGATCCTTCTTATTTCAATAATATCGCAGGCAAACGCTACGTTGATGGCTCCATTGGCGAAGCTCCTGTTATCCCGGGTTCTGGCATGTTCCTGCCTCCTGCCAGTGCCATCACTAAAGATAAAGGACTCTTTAGACTTAACGTGCCTAAATTTGATGCAGACAAGTGTACTGGCTGTATGGAATGTACTATTGCTTGCCCAGATGGCGCTATTCCTAACGCGGTGCATGAGCTGCACGATATTGCCTATGTAGCGATAGACAAACTGAATATTCCACCTGTACAACGCGATAGTTTGAAAGCGAAAATGCCGCCAATTCTGGACGCAGTGCGCCACCACTACCGCAGCTCGGCAAAAGGGGAATCACAGCCACTGCATCAAGTCGTATCAAAAGTTGTGGATTCCATGACCTTTGAAGAGCCTATCGCCTTGCAAATGGCAGCGCTATGCGTGGCATTAGAATCCTTACCAGTAAGCCGCACCAAGCCATTCTTTGATGCGATGGAAAAAGCGGTACCAGGAAGTGGCGGTTTGTTCTCTGTGGCTATCGACCCAAGCAAATGTAGCGGCTGTATGGAATGTGTCGACGTTTGCGGCCCGAATGCGTTAGAAAAAGTTCGTCAAACCACCGAAATGAACCAGCAAATGCACGAACTGTTCAACACGCTAGCGAATATGCCAAATACGCCTACTCGTTTTGTTGAACAAGGTGTGAAAGATGCCTCAGAGTCAAAACGTTTGCTACTCGACCGCAGCAACTACTATGCAATGAGTTCTGGTCACGGCGCATGTCGCGGCTGTGGTGAGGTCACAGCCTTAAGACTCGTCACCTCCATCAACCGAGCACTGCAACAACAACGCTATCAAGCTCATATACAGACTCTTGAGTCTATGATTGAGCAACTTGAAGACAAGTTGGATATAATCGTTGGACAAGACAGTGAAAATACCAGAACCCAGCGTTTAGTTCGCACTATTGAAACGCTAGAAAAACGCTTGTTCCTATTCGAACATGGTCCAACAGGAAATGGCCCTTCTGATGCACTTATCGCTAACGCCACAGGCTGTAGTAGCGTCTATGCCTCTACCTTCCCTGCAAACCCATACAACGACCCTTGGGTAAACAGCTTGTTCCAAGACACCCCGGCGGTCGCGAAAGGCTTGTTTGAAGGTGAAGCAGCCAATCAGCTTGAACAGTTCAAAGCACTGCGCACTGCAAAACTCGAATTAGAAGATATGTACGATGAAGAGATTCACGATCGTCAGCTTCGTTACCTTGAGTGGAGTCAGTTGTCCGATCAGGAACTGGCACTGATGCCAACGGTATTCAGCATAGGTGGAGACGGCGCAACCTATGATATTGGTTTTGGTGCGCTTTCTAGACTGTTAACTACCAGTACACCGATTAAGATCTTTGTATTGAATACTGGGAGCTACTCTAATACTGGAGGACAAGCATCCACAGCAAGTTTTACCGCGCAAGATTCCGACCTCAGCCGTTTCGGCAGTGCTCATAGCGGTAAAGAAGAGGCACGTAAAGAGCTAGGAATTATTGCTACCTTCCATCCGAAAGTCATGGTGGTACAGACCTCAACGGCATTACAAGGTCACTTTATGTCGAACTTGATGGAGTACTTGAATTATCAAGATGCACCAGCACTGTTTGATGTTTATACCCCTTGTATGGGTGAGCACGGTATCGCCGATGATGCTAGCACGCGACACTCTCGCTTAGCCGTAGAGAGCCGCATGAGTCCGGTATTTGTTCACGACCCACGTAAAGGTGAGACTTTAGCAGAGCGTTTCTCTATTGAAGGTAACCCTGAGCTGGATCAGGACTGGGCAACACATACCATCAGCTACCTAGATAACGATGGCATGACCCAACTTAAACAAGTGCCATTTACCGCCGCAGACTTCGCGTTGTATGAGGGTCGATTCAAGAAACACTTTGCGCTAGTCAGCGATAACGACAACACCGTAGAGCTCGCTGATTATCTCAAGCTAAGCGCTCAAGAACGCGCAAATAAAGTACCGTTTATCTGGTCCACCGATAAACAGCAACATTTGGTGCAGCTCTCTGTTTCACCGTCGTTAGTGGCACTGAGTGAAGAGCGTCTTCGCAACTGGCACATGCTACAAACATTAAGTGGACAGCATATAGCGCAGATCGAGCAAGGTTATCAGCAGCAAATCGAAGAGTGGAAACTGCGATATCAACAAGCCTTGGACAACAATGAACAAACTATTGAGTCCATCGCAAACGGACTAGCAGAACTTGCTATGGTTGCAACACCAACCAGTAGCATCCCTGTGACACAAATCGACGCCACTGACGCACCTGCGAAAGCCGATGGACAATCGCAACCTCTTGTCGCGATCAATGAGGACGAAAAATGTCTGTGTACCGATTGCAAGACCTGCTACCAACAACTGAGTGAACTGTTTGAGAAAACAACCGTGGTTGAGAATGGCGAAGCGAAAGTGATTAGCCAAGTCATTCCGGGTTCATTGACCAAAGTGACACTCACTGATGAGTTAGTGAAACGTGCCGCACGAATCGCCGATGAGTGTGATGCTGAAATCATTCACTTTAACGCTCCTGCTTCGGTGGAGGTGTAGTTATGGTCGCTTTACTTACTCAATCTCAACGGGAGCTTATGCTAAAGCGCATGGATCAAAATCCACAGCGCTTCCAGCAAATGATCATCGAAGAGAGTCAACAGCTAATCCAGGACACGCTGAAACGCGGTAACCTATCGGCAGAGTTCACCACTAAGCTATGGGATCTGTTGCTCGCGGGCAACGATCTTAGTACCGCACTACAGCGTTATCTATGGCGAATTCCACTGAAACAAAAGCGGGTATTTGTTAAAGGCTTAGACCTGCACCTTTCAGAACGTTATCCTATGTTTAAGGGGTTATCTGAAGGTTGGCCGGGCAGCAATAACATTCCTCCTTACGTTCGTCCCGCGGAAGAACGCCGCAAAGACTTCGATCTAGTGAGCCAAGGCTACCTTGGCTACATGGGGCTGGGTTATTCGCTGCGCGAAGTAGAACTGTTCGTGTGGCTTGAAGTGCTTCGCGATAAACAATGCGAAGACAAACCTTGTGAAGTCGGTGTCCCAATGTGCGACCGCGACGGCAATCCTGCGGAAGAAGCCGATGGAGGATGTCCGGTTAAGATCCACATACCAGAAGTGTTGAACTTGATGGGCGAAGGCCGTTTTAAAGCGGCATTTGAGCTAATACGAGACGCCAACCCTCTGCCAAATGTTACGGGTCGGGTTTGCCCACAGGAGCTTCAGTGCCAAGGTGTATGTACTCATAACGATAGACCGATTGAGATCGGTCAGTTGGAGTGGTTCTTACCACAACGGGAGCGCGAGCTTTCTAATGGTGAGCCGCCGAAACCTGTGGCGTGTAACCCTTGGGTTGCCGCTAGCAAACCGCCAGTGGCTATTGTAGGTTCAGGGCCTTCTGGGTTAATCAATGCCTACCTACTGGCCAAAGCTGGTTACCCCGTGACAGTATTTGAAGCATTCCATGTCCTAGGTGGCGTGTTACGTTACGGCATCCCTGAGTTCCGTCTACCCAACCAATTGGTGGATGACGTGGTAGAAAAAATCAAAGCGCTCGGAGGCCGCTTTGTCACTAACTACATCGTAGGTAAAACTGCCACTCTAGCGGACCTCAAACGTGCAGGTTTTGTGAGAGTGTTTGTCGGCACTGGGGCAGGACTACCGCGCTTCATGAACGTTCCGGGTGAGCATCTACTTAATATCATGTCAGCGAATGAGTTCTTAACTCGCGTCAACCTGATGCACGCCAACCTCCCTGACTATGAGACACCTATGCCAGAGATGGACAATAAAGAGGTGATGATCATCGGTGGTGGTAATACCGCAATGGACGCTGCGCGAACCGCTCGTCGCCTTGGCGCTAACGTGACCATTGTCTATCGTCGAACGCAACAAGAGATGCCAGCTCGTGTGGAAGAGCTACATCATGCGTTAGAAGAAGGTATTATGCTCAAAGAACTGCGCTCTCCTTGTCAGTTTAATGGGGATAAAAACCATGTACTGGCGACTGCCGATTTAGACGTGATGGCACTAGGTGAGCCCGATGCCTCAGGCCGTCGCAGACCGCAGTCAACAGGGGAAACGGAGCTAATGAAGGTCGATTTCGCCATCATGGCTCTGGGTAATAGCTCTAACCCTATAATGAAAGACGCCAACCCAGATCTTAACACCTCGAAATGGGGTACCTTGCTGCTTAATAAAGGCTCGCAGGAAACCTCGCTTGCTGGTGTTTATAGTGGTGGTGATGCGACTCGTGGTGGCTCAACAGCCATTAAAGCGGCAGGTGATGGGCAAGCAGCCGCTCGTGAAATCATGAGTACGCTAGACTTCAATTTAAAAGAAGTCGAAGGGTTAGTCGCGCAGGCAAGCAATTACACTGAACTTGGGCAAATGCCAGCTAAAATCGTCAAACGTCGTCAACTTACGGATGAGATTGTCGAATTTACCATTACCGCCCCACTTATCGCCCGCTCCGCAAAACCCGGTCAGTTTGTGCGAGTTCTTGCCGATGAAAAAGGCGAGTTAATTCCACTGACACTCGCTGATTGGGATGCTGAAAAAGGGACGATTGAGTTAGTGATTCAGGGGCTAGGAAGCAGCTCTAAACTTATCAACCAGATGCAGGAAGGCGATGTCTTTGAAGCGATTGCAGGGCCACTAGGTCAAGCAAGTAAAGTCGTTGTGCACCAAGATAATCACAGAGTCTACTTCACCGCAGGCGGTGTGGGTCTTCCGGCTGTTCATCCTATTATGCGCGCACACCTCGAAATTGGTAACAAAGTCACTTTGATTTCCGGTTTTAGAGGTGCACCTCAAGCATTCTGGACTGAGCAAGGCGATAAAGTCGAAACACTCAAAGCGCTCTACCCTGATTTACTGGAAGTCATCTATACCAGTAATGACGGCAGCTTTGGTGTAGAAGGGTTTGTCACTACCCCTCTAAAAGACCGCCTAGATGAGCATCAAGCCGGACAAGGCGAACCTATCGCGGAAGTCATTACTATAGGTCCACCACTCATGATGAGAGCTGTAAGCGACTTAACTTTGGAGTACAAAGTGGAGTGCGTGGCGAGCCTTAACTCTATCATGGTAGATGCTACTGGTATGTGCGGTGCGTGTATGGTCCCAGTAATGGAAGATGGAAAATTGATTCGTAAACATGCTTGTATCGATGGCCCTGAGATCAACAGTCATGTGATCGATTGGGACAAGTTCTTACCTAGGTTTAATCAGTTCAAACCGCAGGAAAGAGAGAGTCAGATAAAGCACAAGTTTATTGAGGAGTAAACGACGCGGCGGCTATCAATGATAGCCGCCGTTTTTTCTTACAAGAACTTGTTTCCTGCATGAACAATGATTTGTTCAAAGCCAGTCAAGTCTGTTAGCATTGCTGCCGAATTCAGCTAAACATCGAACGCCAGCTAATTAGCTCGCATTTTAAACAACATACTGAGTTTCGG
>NZ_JPJA01000093.1:153853-178526 GCF_000733315.1 Vibrio sp. ER1A | reverse complement strand
TATTGATGAATTCACTGCTGTGAACATCGCAAGAGAACTAGCACAGCAAGAAAAAGACAGAACAAAGCTAGTTAATTTTGTTAATAGAACACTAAATAAATTTAAGGTTCTACCAAATGAACTTAAACTCTGGCTAGGTATATTAAGCTTTAAGTCTAATAATATTAATCATGCAAAACGTTTATTAACTAGCCCTAATGGTGAGTCTTTGATTCAAAATGCACTCATTTATACTTTAGTTTCTTATATCGCACATCAACAGAACAAAGATGAACAGTTTCGGTTGAACTACATGGAGTCTCTAGTTGCGCTACTCCGAGTAATCCCATCAAAAGAGATGTTTTCAACGTTATCAAAACCGGGTTCGGAGATGATGTGCTTGGAACCATGGAACAAGGTTATGAAAGAAGTGCATAAGAATGAACTATCTGAATCTTGGAAGCTACTGCTGAATAGGTACTGTAAAGACATTAGCGAAGAATTTCCAACAGCAACCTGAACATACAATTCAATCAGTAGTTGATTACACACAACAACAACATTTAATCCATGTGTTTTTGTGTGTTTTTATGTACGTTTTTTATTTGTTCTTGTTCTTAAAAAACAATACCTTGCCTAGAAAATACCAACAGAAAATATTTGAGTAATTAAATAGGGTGGATAATAATGTCGAAAAACTCACACAAATTCCTGGCTGTAGGAACATTGGTCATTGGAACTCTATTAAGCGGATGTGGAGGAGGTGATGGCGGAAATTCAGAATCTTCAGAACAAACGAAAACTCGCTATGACTATCCCATTAAGGGAGCTAACTTTGTAGGAACCCAATCTAGTAAGTTAAGATACGAGCAATCGGAGGGAGATGAACAACTGGAGCTTCTACTTAGTTTTACGCCTGTCTCTAGACAAGAGATCGAGAGCTCTTTTGATTCAAGATACTTAAGAGTCGTCGACGCATTGATCAATAACGGTGTCAGAGAATTCTATAAAAGTAGCGTAGAATCACAACAAATCAACGCTAACGCATTATACTACGTATCAGATGATGGTCTTGTACATGAGATAACTGAACTGATTCTTTCCAATAAAAGTTCAATAATAGACGTGCAAAGAAGCATGCCTTTATTCAATGCAAAAGGTTCACAAGTATGGGCTAATGGAGCTGGTACTTCTTCATCAGAAAGTATTCAAACTAAATTAAGTAGCTTAACTGGAAAGGAAGCAAAACTACTACTATCCGACTTCGAAAGTAGTAATTCTATGCCATTAATTAGCGATACAGATAACTGTGATATTACCTGGGCTGAAACATTCACACAATATGGTGATAGACGCGAGTTTGTGATTTCATCAAAGAAAATAGAAGCTGCATCCAATACTATCATCGCAGATATATATCTAATGTGTGACCAGCTACCCTCATCTCATAAGTTTACTCTAGATGCCACACGTTGGTTCAATCCATCGCTTAGTATTTTAAATGAGGTCACGAAGATTACTATCGATAATGGTAATCTAACTACTTCATCTCTCAACATGGTCTCTATTGAAAACTAGTTAATATGATTAAATAGAATTTTCGAAATGAAAATCAACAAAACAACACTGTTTAAAAAGGCAAGCTATAGGTATGCATTGATAAGAAGTAACGCTCCAATCATTGGTATTCTTCTGGAGGTATTCACTATTCTATTTGCTACCTCTATTATAAGTCTATGCATGATAATATCTGACATCTCTTATGTTATTGCATTATTAGCCACTACCCCTGTTACCATTTTTATGTTTTGTTTCTTTCATTCATCTGAAAGGATAAGAAAAACATTACCGTATAGCAAATAGAGATAAGAGATGGTGCTAGCACTATCTCTTACTTTTTGTATTAAAACTCATAACTCACCGATCCAGCTAGTTTATTATTGGTCCCATAGTCGTCCTCCGAGAGCATTCCAAAGAAGTTAAACGATGCATTTTTGTTTATCTTATAACTAAGGCCAAGTCCGCCCCAGTAACCGCGGTAATTATCCGAACCTATCGAGCCACCAGCAAACCCGAGTACGCTCCAATCCGAGTCATCAATTGGACGAATACCAAACATTCCCAAATAACCACCGTGACTTTGACTTCGCATCAGTACGTATTCGTTATCTACCTCTTCTGAAGGCATTGCCATTTTTCCATCGTTGTAGCTGTAGCCCGACATGGGAAATAACATCCATCCTGCCGGAGAAATGTCAAAGTAACTTAGAGGGATGTAGGTGCCAATACTGTAGTTGTTGCGATAGCTATCATTTTCATAATCAGTACGGCTAAAGTTGAAGTTTAAGATTCCCAAATCAAATAGCCATGAGCCACCTAAGCGCCACTCTCCAGTCTCATTGTATCGAGCGTTGATCATCCTCGCTTCATCAAGGCCAATCGAACCAGACACAAACGCAGAGTCTGAATATCCGGCACCTACTTTGGTAACGATCTTAGTTGGATCTTCATGATGTTTCTCTTTGGCTGAGACTCCTGTCACTACTAATAATCCAACAACGGCAACAAAGCCAAAAGCTCTGACAACCGATGAAAACAGACCATTCTTTTTCATAACGCTTTATTTCTCATAAAAAACAAAAATGCCCCTCACAACGGTGAGAGGCCAATTTACGGTTAGCTCACTAAGTTAGTAGGCGTAACTGACACTTAGAACATGAATGCGGTTGGTATCCACACTGCCGGTAAAATAAGGAATTGTGTCTGTAGGGCCAGTGTAGGTGACGTCTTGAGTACCCATATTGCGGTATTGGTATGCGATACCGATTCGATGGCCATTTGAACGCTCTTTTTCTGCGCCAAGACCTAACGACCAGTTTGCTCCAATAGGAAGCGCAGGGGTCATTTTGTCAGTGTCATACATTTTCGAGTCGTAACGGATACCACCTTGGTAGGTCCAATCATTTTGAGAGTAGGCGAGCGCTGTACCTAAGCTATAAACGTTGTTTGCAGCATCATCAAATTGTGACCAAAATTCAACACCCGTCATGGCTTTGAAAGTTAACTCATCTGAGATTTTGTGCTGAAGGCCAAAATCAAGTTGAGCTGGCCAAGAAGCATTTCGCTCAATTGAAGTAAGCTGGTTGCCATCAAACGACACATCGATATCACCAGAGTTATGCTTTACTTTGTGTTTATAGTTGGCAGATAGAAAAGTAGAGTCTGACACGTCGTACATAGCCGATAGCATAAAGCTTGCCGCCGTAGAACTGCCATCTCCATCAAGCCTAGAATCACCTCCAAGCTCAAACGACGTCATTAAATGCTGAACGATCAAAGCTCCACCAAGAGACAGTTTGTCGCTTGCCTGGAATCCAGCAGCTAACTGAAAATTTAACGCTTCATCAGACAGTGTTTTTGGAAGACCACCATTAGGTCCTACAAGGCCACCGCTATAGTCCATACTCAAACCACCTTCACCATGTAAAGATGCCCCGATAACCCAGCTGTCATTGATTCTCTGTGCATAAGCAAGACTTGGAACAAAGGCTGTCGACTCACCTGTCGTTGACTTGTCAACAGAAACCCCAGTACCACTGTGCTCGGTATAGGCATTAAGATACTGAACACCAATAGAAAAACTATTGTCATCTATCGCCGTTAGACCTGCTGGGCTAGTAATCACGGCACTTGCATCAGTACGATTTGATGAGTTCCCTACACCAGCGGAAGAAACGCTATCAAAGGTCGCCACTTCGTGAAGTAAGATACCGCCAGCAAATGTGGACGAAGAGAAGGTTACAGCCAGGGCGACTGCCAAAAGGTTTTTGTTCATCGTTTGAAACTCACATGTTGAGGTGGTGCAAATAATAAGCAAACGAGAAACATGACTGTGCACTGAGAGTGCACAGTCATAAATAGTAACAAAAAACAAAACAGCCGAGTAACAACCTCAAAGCCTAAGCGAACATAAGCCGTGTTTATATTCTATATAACCTTAAGCTTATTTATTGGCATTACTGACCTACTTATAATTACGAGACACCATTAAAAGAGCTAAGGAATAGCACTCACCCCTTATCGAGAGGCCTAAGATGTCTGTTCCTCAGGTACTAAAAGAGATCTATCATACTAGCGATGAACTTGCTGCCAAACTCATAGAGAGAGGGACAATAATTCATCTCCCAAAAGGCAAATTTCTCTCCTTCCAATATCAAGATGTAAGTGAAATGGCCATCCCTATTCAAGGAGTTTTAGGCTTCTACCCAACCATAGATGAAGGGACCAGCCTTAAGTACGATTTGATTACCCCTGGAATTCTTATCAATGATGTGCCTTTGATTTTAGGTGAAGATGCACAATCCGATATTCAAGCAGTTTCTGACAGTATCGTACTTCTACTACACTTTGACGATGTACAAGAGCTCATGGATTCTTGCTGCTGCTTTGCCAAAATGCTCAATTTTTCTCTCGCCAAAAAACAGCGCTTTTGTTTAACGCTATTTCGCCTGCGCGGAGAAAAAAATACCGATTTGAAGATTCGTTTAGCAATGGAGGCAATCAGCGCAGCGACCTATGACGGGTCTATCCCACTTAATATTCTCACTATCGCCTCGTTACTCAATATGTCGAGAAATACCGTCGGAAGCTATATGAGTAAAGCGATTGCCGCAGGTGAGGTAGAAAGATATGAGCTGGGCTTTCGTTTACTGACAAAGAAATCCATCATCACCTAACCACCCAATGAAAAATGAAATTGAAGGAGCGCTAGTGCTTGTACATCAGAAGATATCCAGCGCTCCCTCATACATTTACCCTGCTTCAGCACAAGAAAAGTACTAAGGTCAATGTCGCTTCAGTATGTCTTAGTTTTTGATTCTTAGGTGCACTAGCAGTGCATCTGCTTAAAATAACTCCAACAACGAAACATAGATATTACCTATCAATAGAAGAGATTTAATTGATTTTAATTCTCATTACCAGTTCATCATAATGGACCCATAAGATTTGAACTGAGTGATACATCCCATGATTAAGACGATTCGATTTGCCGCTATCCATTTTACTATTGCATTTACGGTTGCATATGCGCTAACTGGCGAAATCTTAATCGCGAGTATGATTGCAATGCTTGAACCAGCCGTAAATACCGTTGCGTTTTACTTTCACGAACGTGTTTGGGAAAAAAACCAACGCCTTCAAGCTTTGAGAAATAATGAAACCATTAAGACAGCTTCATTTGCGACCGTGCACTTTAGTGTGGCGTTTGGTGTCGTTTTCTTGTTAACGGGTGATGTGTTGGCGGGTGGTATCATGGCAACATTAGAGCCAACGATTAATACCATCGCGTACTTTTTCCACGAAAAGTCCTGGAATAAGAAGCACCAGCAGATGTGCTTTGCGCATTAATCACATCAAAGGTATATCTGCACAATGAGAGGAGGTCGTTCATACATTTTGTACACCATACCGAGATTTCTATCGTACCTGTTTGTATGACTCCCCACCCTATCTTCTAGTGACAAATAAGACATTACTGAAAGCTCAACGCCCCAATGCTATTCGCCGAGGCACTGGCAAACCAACTCTTGGACTCCTACACACGCGAAAGCCAACTACGTTTCATGACACCGCTAGTACATTCGGTTACAGATCGAAAATTACCCTAGGTGATAGAATAAGAGTTGGTGATATTGCTCGCTATAAAAGTTGGAGTGACGGCAAGGATGCTAGGTAATGAACTGTAAAAAATATAGGTTAACTTTCATTCTATTTGGCTTGGCAAACCTCTGCTTAGCTATCTTTCTAATGAGCGATTCTTATGTCGATCAATCAGGCGTCCTTGTAGAGAATTTTGGATTTCTTGCCCTATTCTGGCTATTACTCTTTAGTTCAGCAATTAGCTGGTTCATTACCTTGAATCGTCGACGTCGTTAAAACAGACAGAACAAAATAAACCAATACCTTCACCCAATCTCTATGAATGGATAGTTACTTAATAAGCTTGACGAAGAGCATTGTTGGCTAAGTAGCTTTCGACTCTTTAGCACTCTTTTTATTTTTCACTGTTTTGGATTATATATGTATATCGGACTAAGAAGTTTAAACATTAAATGGCTTGTCGCTGCACTAGCTATCACGCTTTCTGGTTGTTCCAGTATGTCTATTGAAGAGTGTAACAACGCTGACTGGTATCAAGTTGGTTATAGCGATGGACTTAACGGTCATAGCCCTAAAATGATTGATAGCTATATCAGTGATTGTAGTGAAGCCGCTGTTTTTCCCGATAGAGAACAATGGTCAAAGGGATTCAAAGTAGGGACGGGGCTGTACTGCTCACCGGATAATGGTTACAAGGTGGGTTATGAGGGACAGCAGTACTACTATGTATGTCCGGGCGAGTCTTTTCTCAAAAACTATGAGTTGGGCAAACAAGCTAGACAACGCGACCAGCGCCTTAAACAGATTGAAACCGAGTTGCGTACTATCGAAGATAAGTTAAGAACGACACCAAGCGAAAATCATGATGAGCGCAAACGTCTAGAAAATGAAAAGCGAGATTTAGTGTCAGAGCGTTCTCATCTACTCGGGTTAACCGTACAACATAATTTCAATATCTCATTTTAAGCTAGCTGAGTTCTTGCTACCCAACGCCTTCCTCTTCAACAAAGAGGGAGGCTTACAATTTACGATAAAAGTCCTTCCCAAATTCAGATTGATTGCCGTCATATCGCATTAATTTTCAGATTGTTAGCCTAATAACTGTACAATTTCTACTCAAACAACCAAAATTAGTCACCACAGGCAGCAATTATTCTTCTATAATCAGCGACCGTATTTTTGGTCAACAATCATTTTGTTGATTGGTTAACGAGAAACACCAAATACCGCCATCTGCTTTTAGGAACAACGAATGTCATTTTTATCACAAGGTTTTTCATCCGAGATCGTGCAAGCACTGACCGAGTGTGGTTATGAAAAACTCACTCCAGTTCAACAACAAGCGATTCCACATGCTCGTCGTGGACACGATATTTTGGCACACGCTCAAACCGGCACAGGTAAAACCGCCGCTTTCTCTTTGCCAATTATTCAACAGATTGTTGATACTCCAAAGGCTCGCACTCGTGGAGCGGTACGTGCACTTATTCTGGCGCCAACTCGTGAATTAGTGGATCAAATCGCTAATAACATCGAAAGCTACACTCAATACGTCGACGTGTCAGTTGCCGCCGTGTTTGGTGGTGCGAAAATGTCGTCTCAAGAACGCAAACTTGAAGCTGGTGTCGACATTCTGGTTGCAACTCCGGGTCGTCTTATCGAACATTTGGAGCTTGGTAACGTTAAACTTGCTAATCTTGAGTTCCTAGTCTTCGATGAAGCGGACCGAATGCTTGATATGGGCTTCATTAGTGCAATTCGCACTATCATGAGCAGCGTTAACAGCCAACCTCAAACCATGCTGTTTTCCGCGACATCATCACCTCAGATGAACGCCCTAGCACAAGATCTATTGCGTAAGCCTAAGCGCGTTATTGTCAACGCAGAGAACTCAACCGCAGATACTGTTGCGCACGTAGTTTATCCCGTAGATGAAGATCGCAAGCTTGAACTACTGTCAGAGCTGATTGGTCGCAAAAACTGGCAACAGGTCTTGGTTTTCGTGAATTACAAAGAGACCGCCAATGAAGTGGTAAAAGAGCTCAAACTTGATGGTATTAAAGCGGTGCTTTGCCATGGTGATAAAGCACAAAGCTCTCGTCGTCGCGCTCTGGAAGAATTTAAAACCGGTAAAGCACGTGTGATGGTGGCAACAGAAGTTGCAGCTCGTGGTTTAGACATTCAAGGTCTTCCGCACGTTGTAAACTATGACATGCCATTCCTAGCTGAAGACTACGTACACCGAATTGGTCGTACCGGACGGGCAGGTCAGCAAGGTCATGCGGTCTCTTTCGTTAGCCGTGAAGAAGAGCTTACTCTGGTTCAGATCGAGAACCTAATTCAACACCGCATTAAACGTATCCAACTTGCAGGTTACGAGCCAGCAAACCGAGATGCTTTGCTACAGAAAATGCACACTAAACCAGCTTACAAAGACCGCCAAGGTCGCACTAATAATGCTAGCGAACAAGGCTCTGCAGAGCGCAGACTACGTCTGATGCGAGCGATCAAAAACAAGTCGAGTAAAACAACTCGCCTAAAAGGTTAATCGCAGTTTCACTAGCAAGCACCATTAAAAAACGCAGCCGTTAAACGCTGCGTTTTTTTGTTTGTCTGTCGATGTCTCTCTGTCGTCATCGTTACTCGGCTATTTCGCAATTGACTCCAATGAAGCATCCAAGCAGTCCGATATCGTCACCAACTCATCCTTAGCACGCACAACATTGTCGGTGCTTTTAGTACAGTCGAGCGCCAATTTATTCACCACCTCTAAACTATCGATAGACTGCTCACATAGGTGCAGTGTTTCTACCGAGTCGTTACAGATCTGTTCATTCAATGCCAGAAGCTGGTTATAAGCGACAGTTATATCGTCAAAGCTGGCCGTGGACCGCGTAGTCACTTGGGATATTTCACTCACACTGCTCTCGCTTTTCGCAATCGCAGATACTAAAGTACTCGCCGTATCGATAAGCTGTTTGGTCATGGTTTGAATTTCCGACACAGCGTTTTGGGTGTTCTCCGATAAGGTTCTGACCTCTCCCGCAACGACTGCAAACCCCCGTCCAGCTTCACCCGCCCTAGCGGCTTCTATGGCAGCATTCAGCGCAAGCAAATTCGTCTGCTCTGAGATGGAAGTAATCACATGCAAAACATCCCGAACCTTCATCGAAACATCGGTCAGTACATTACTTGATTGATTTGCTTCTGCCATTTCGTGTCTGAGTTGATCGACATCTTTAGTTAGTTGCTGGTTGTTCTCCTGAATCGCTAAGAACTGATTGGAGATGGACTGGCTCGCATCAAGACTGCGCTGTGCTTCTTGCTCACCACGGCTTATCGCCACTTGAATATTGTTGATGTCTGACGTGGTATCGGCTAGCTGAGTCACCTGCGTTTTGAACAAGCCATCTAAATCCGAAGAAGCACTTTCGATATGGTGAGTGCAACGCTGAAGCTGCTCAACTGAACCATTAACATCATTGATCAGAGAAACCAATTTATTGAGAGTGCTATCGACAGCTGAACCAATCTGACCGAACTCATCTTGTCCTGAAAAGCCAATTCGGTGATCAAGTTGACCACGCTGAACCTGCTGCATAGTATCAATGATGTGTTTGAGAAGCGGTAAAATATTCTGAGAGATGCCGGTGGATAAGAACAGCACCAACCCAACGACTACCACTGAAAAGACGATAATCGCAGCAGGCGATAGTAGTAATTGAAAGCCATCGCCACCCGATAACAAACCTAAAGCGTACAAATTTGATATACATAGAACGACAATACCCAAGCAACCTACAATGCCCGGTAGCAGCATTTTTACTGGCATACTGATGTTCATAAACAGCCTATCTCGCCAGCCTATCTCAATATCACTCATTTCCATTCCCTTGATTTTCTGACCTTACGGTCAGAATATTGAGCAGGATTTAGCCGATAGTGTCAACTTATTCTGATATTGGAGTGTGAGTTTTATGATGCCTGCGGTTTTATGAATCACGTATAAATGGCATAAGAAAAACGGCACAAAGAGTGCCGTTTTTCATTAGTATCGCATTCAGCTCATAAGACGATTAGCTGATAACCATTGCGATATAGCCAAGGATTAACACGATAACGGAAGTCAGTGCATACGGCACTGGATAGCCAATCGCCGGCATGTCACTTTGAGTGGCATCTTGAGCTCCTTTCATTGCAGGTGTGCTATTCCTACCACCAGCGCAGGCACCAGCAAGAATGGCCGGATTCATCTTACGAACATACAGACCATACAACCAAGCTAATAACGGTGGAACAAGTGCTGCAGTCACGCCAAGTAACGCTATTTTAATCACAATAATGCCTTGAAATGAGGCTAGGATCTTAGGCCCCACAGTCGCAGCTAGCACCGCTACGAATAAATTAAGGCCAATATCTTGTAAGAAGCTTCGCGCCCCCTCACTCATTGGGCCGCCAAACGCCGGATTACGAGTTCGTAAGAACGAGAACACGATACCAGTAAGCATACAACCAGCAGATGTACCCAAGGCAAATGGGATTCCGGCAATGGTCACACTCAAGTGACCAAACACATAACCTACTAGCAATGCTAACGCTAAGTAGAATGTTTCGGTGACTGTGCTTTCTACAATGGGCACACTATTCAACTGAGAAGCCGTTTGTTCTACACACCACTGTGAACCTGCAATACGAACAACATCACCCACTTCTACCGTTGTATTAGGTAATAGTGGTTGTTGATGACCTTGTCGAAATAGCGCTTTGAAGTACACGCCAAAACCCACCTCAGCATGCAACTGAGCAATAGTTTTACCTGCATGTTCTGATTTACCCACATGGATGTCAGCAACTTCAATATCGACATTACGCGCTCGAGGTTCGTCAACTTCATTGCCAATATCTGCTTCACCTTCTTTGATAAGAGCACTGTATTCACCACGAACACCGATGACATCACCCAACTGTAACGTTGGGTTCTCCGAAGCATCCAACACTTCATCGCCCCGCACGACTTTTAGCACCACTGCATCGGGGAAATGTTTATAAAGATCTTGGACAGAGCGCCCTACCAACTCTTCATGGGTCACCTTATAGGCTCGAACATCAATAGGCAACGCACCAACGTCTGAAAAGCCAAAGGTGCTGGGGAGTTTCTCATTGTCATCGCCGGTAGAAAACTCTTTCTCTGCGTCTTTACCTGCTTTAACGGGATCAATACCAAACATCGAAGGTAAGTATTTGATTAACAGAATAATGAGCACCGTCGACAATACATAACTGATGGCATAGCCCGCTGCGATATTAGCACTGACTTGATCAGCGCTCATCCCCGCCGGCGGCACAAAAGCCCCCGAAGTAATCGCCGATTGTGCGACACCCATTACTGCGGTAACGGTATAGCTTCCAGAGATGATACCTGCCGCATATCCAGGCTCTAATCCCATCAACTTGGCGCCAATCACGACGATGGCGAAGTTACTAAAAACAACGATTAGCCCAATTACGACAAAATCTAAGCCACCTCTCGCCAGTCCGGAAAAGAACTGAGGACCTACTTTCATGCCAATGGCGTACATAAACATCATTAAGAAGATGTCCGATACTAGCCCCGGTTCCTCAATTTTTAATCCAAAGACTGAAAATGAGGTCAACGCCAACGCAACACCAACAATCAATGTACCTGCCGTTGTACCAAGGCTCACACCTTTAACAGTAATACGTCCTAATGGGTACCCTATCGCGAGTGATAGAAATAGAAATACAAATGGGTTTTCAGATAAGTAATTAAAAAGAAAAGACATGATCTCACCTGCTACATTGTGATTTAAGCAGCAGAGCAATGCGACGCATCGCTCTGCCGATTACCTAGAGCGGTGGCAACCTTAACCGTGGTTAAAGTTGCTAGACTCGTCGGCATCACTGCCGTTAACCACTGGGTGCTTGTCAAAGAAATCAACACAATGTTGCAAGTCAGAAATCAGCAAGTCCGCCATGTCTCGACTAAAACCGTGACGTACGAGAATACGCATAATAACCAGATCTTGGCGATCCGCAGGCATTGCATACGCTGCAATCTGCCAACCACGAGATCGAATGCGATCCGATAAGTCATAAAGGTTGAAGCCTGGGTTTGCACCTTTCTTGATAGACCAACTTAGTGCTGGAATACCACCGTGGCCATCGTAAATGATTTCAAACATGCCCATCTTCTCAACTTCTTTGGCAATGTAGCGTGCTGTTTCGTAGCATGCATCATGAATCTTTTTGTAGCCTTCTTTACCCAATCTTAAGAAGTTGTAGTACTGCGCAACGATTTGTCCCCCTGGGCGAGAGAAGTTCAATGCAAATGTTGGCATGTTACCGCCAAGATAGTTTACATTGAAGATCAAATCCTCATGCAACGCATCAGCATCACGCCACACGACCCAACCCACACCTAATGGCGAAAGCCCAAATTTGTGGCCGGAAGCATTAATCGATTTAACACGAGGCAAGCGGAAGTCCCATTCTAAATCAGGGTCACAGAAAGGCGCTAAAAACGCACCACTGGCGCCATCAACGTGAATAGGAATATCTAAGCCTGTTTCTTCTTGAAGCTTATCTAGAGCTTCATGAACCGCTTTTACTGGCTCATACTGGCATGTGAACGTCACACCGAGAGTCGGCACTACTCCAATGGTGTTTTCGTCACAACGTTTGATCACTTCTTCAGGTGTCATAATAAGGCGATCACCTTCCATTGGAATCTCACGAAGTTCAATATCCCAATAGCGCGCAAACTTATGCCAACACACCTGTACTGGGCCACAAATAAGATTTGGTTTGTCGGTAGGCTTGCCTTGCTTCTTCATTTTTTCGCGCCAAGCCCACTTCAATGCCATCCCGCCAAGCATCGCGGCTTCACTCGACCCCGTCGTTGAACAACCCATTGGGTTCTCTGCATCTGGCGCATGCCAAAGATCCGCTAACATATGGACACAACGCGATTCGATCTCGGCCGTTTGTGGGTACTCATCTTTATCAATCATGTTCTTATCGATGCATTCATCCATCAATTGATGAACTTCATCTTCTACCCATGTTTGGCAAAATGTCGCTAAGTTCTGACGCGAGTTACCGTCTAGCATAAGTTCATCGTGAACAACTTGATAGGCATGTTCAGGTGCGTGCTCATTCTCAGGGATTCGATACTTGGGCATAACCACTGACAAATCTTTGGAAGAGTAAACATCATCTAACATTGAACCACGAACAGCTGACTTTTTATGAAGAGGCATAATCAATCCTTTATATCATTGAAACTATTGCGTAAGTTGTCATTAAGCATTTGTTTTAAAAGGCACAACGACGTTGGATTAAAGTTAGTCGAGATTCCATTGGCGTGCTAGTTTCATATTCGGTTGATAAGATTCAAATCGTTATTAGTAGACTTTTTTGCAGATGAGAGTAGTGCGGCCTACCTGTATTATCTGGGGGACTAAAGACCATCATTTTCTCAGCTCATGAGATTAAACCGTCAAGAATGTCTAAAAAATTGACAATAACCGTTACCAGAAACCTAACTAGACGCTTAACACAAACGCAATTCGACTTATACCACCCGCTCTCACTGTCAGATAAATCTTAGTGCCAGAAGCTAAGATAAACGCCTCACTATGCATTTAGTGCGACAGTAAATCCGCCCTACTTGAAGCTTTGATTTACCCTTTTGTTAGTTTGGCTCTCTTTTTGCTTATTATTTGTTCGTTTTATCCTAACTAATAACGAAAATTGGAGATACCACTACATGGATAACCGTATCATTAAGGTTTCAAGGAATACTGAAAAAGCGCCCGTAAGCCCAATATCTACACAGTCTGTTGCCTTTTCTCACTACAATAATATTTCGGCTCAATTACCCATCGATCCTGCTACCAAGACTCTTATTGCGGGTGGTATAGAGCAGCAGGCAAAACAGTGTCTGGAAAATATCAAAATGATAGTAAACAGCATTGAGCATACGATGAGTGATGTGGTAAGGATCAACGTTTACCTGAAAAACATTACCGACCTCGACAAAGTCAATGAAGTCTATGCTTCCTTCTTTCCTCTGCACCGCCCCACTTATACGTCACTTGCAGTCGCTGACTTGCCAATGAAAGGTGCGTTAGTGCAAATGGACGCTGTCATTTCAAATGGCGAAGGTACCTACCCTCAAGACCCTTGTGATTTGGTGAAATTAACTCGAAATAGCGTCAACGCGCCGATAACACCACTCTCAAGCCAGACTGTTGCGTTTTCCCACTACAATCATATTTCAGCTCAGCTGCCTATCGAACCAAAGTCAGGGAATGTAGTGACAGGCGGGATAAAAGAACAGACACAACAATGTCTACGCAATATCAAAACGATACTCGAAAGCATTGACGTGCCGATGGATGATATCGTCAAAACAAATATTCATATCACAAAATTGGAGGATCTTGAGGCCTTTGACGAAGTGTATAAAACCTTCTTCCCAGATTCTTCCATTGCTCGTGCCGTTAATTACTTACCTGCACGCTCCAGTGTGGTTGTGGAAGGCTTAGCGCTGGATGCACTCGTACAAATAGATGCGACCGTTTCTCACGGCGATGGTACACCGCCTCAATTAGTTGAAGACCGTCACGGCATCGTTATTAAGGCAACCAATACCGAAAAAGCACCGTTAAACGCCCTATCGACGCAAAGCGTGGCCTTCTCTCACTACAACAATATCTCAGCGCAACTGCCTATTGATCCTTCGATTGGTAAGATTGTTGCTTCAGGTACAAAAGAACAAGCGATGCAATGCTTCGAGAACATTAAAGCCATCGTAGAAAATATCGACCACGTGATGGATGACATTGTTAAACTCAACATTCAGCTAAAAGACATGAATGATTTGTGCGCACTAGAGGAAGTATTGAGAAGCTATTTCAGTGATTTGTTGCCAGCGTTGACCGTTATTGGCGTATCCAGTTTACCGTCTAATGCGGTAGTTCAAATAGATGCCATTATGTCGAACGCCGAAGGTACGCCGCCGAACAAATAGGCTAATGGCAGCTCGCTGACAAGGTTTCCTGCTGACCTGGGTGCCCTTGAAGTTATCTTCTAGGGCACTTTTACTAACGAAAAACCGCTCTATTACAATGTGATGCTCTTAACCATCCCAGCTTCTGCATGGCCTGGAATGTTGCAAGCAAACTCGACTTGTTTCTCACCATGAAAATGCCATAGCAACTGTCCTGCTTTGCCTGGTTCAAGATAAACCACATTGCCCATACCATGATGATCATGGCCCGTTGGCATCGATTTCATCATTTCACGGTGTTCCAATTGTTCTGCAATAGAACCGATAGAAAACTCATGGTCGATTTTGCCAGTGTTCATGACCACAAACTGAACGACGTCATTAGGTTCTATCTTAACATCACGCTTAAAAGTGATTTTCATGTCATCCGTTAAAATCACATGTACCACTTTATCGGGCTTTGCTCCCTTGGCAGGCATACCCACAACAGACATCCCATCCATGTTCATCATATTACTATGGTCCATCTTAGCGTTGTCCATATTAGAATGATTCATCATGCCATGGTCCATATTGGAGTGATCCATTTTCGAATGATCCATACCTTCTGCCATCACGGCGGTTGAAGCGATGGTAAGAGCTAATGTTATCAGTGTTTTTTTCATGATTGCTTCCTTTTTAAATAAGTGATTAGCGGCCTCTTCATTAGAGGCCGCCAACGGTTATTGGTTAATTTCTTTTGATTTCCATAACTTGTAGATAGCCGGAAGGACTAGCAATGTGAGTAGTAACGCGGACGCCATGCCGCCAATCATTGGAGCGGCGATCCGTTGCATCACTTCAGAGCCAGTACCTGACCCATACATAATTGGAATAAGACCGATAATGACTGTTAACACCGTCATCATGACGGGACGCACGCGCAGCCCTGCGCCTTCACGGATCGCCTCGGTTAACATATCGAGCGTTAATGGCGATTTATTTTCTTGTGCCGCTAGTTTGCGTGCATGCCATGCTTGATTTAGGTAAACCAGCATAATGACCCCAATCTCGACGGCTACTCCAGCAAGCGCGATAAAGCCCACTCCTACAGCAATCGAGAAGTTGTACCCAAGGTAGTGCATAAGCCACAACCCACCTACCATGGCGAGCGGCAGTGTCCCCATAATGACCAGCACTTCACCGACCCTTCTAAAACTAAGGTAAAGCAACAACATAATGATGGAGAGAGTAACAGGCACAACAACGCTTAAACGCTCTTTGGCGCGCTCCATATACTCATATTGACCAGACCACGTTAGCGAGTACCCCACGGGTAGGGACAATTGCTCCGCCACAACGTTTTGAGCTTCGGTGACATATGACCCAAGATCGCGCTCAGCAATATCAACAAACACCCAGCCGTTCGGGCGGGCGTTCTCAGTCTTAATCATTGGCGGGCCATCTTCGTAGCGAATTTCCGCCACATCTGCTAACGCGATTCGAGCACCATTTGGAGTGACAAGAGGCAGGTTCTGTAGCTTCACCACCGAATCACGATAATCTTGTGGATAGCGAACGTTAATTGGGTATCGCTCCAACCCTTCCACCGTCTCGCCCACATTCATACCCCCTACTGCCGTTGACACCACTTGCTGAATATCACTGACGTTCAGACCATAACGCGCCGCGGCGAGTCGTTTGATATCAATCGTGACATATCGTCCACCCGCTACCCTTTCGGCATATACCGACACCGTTCCTTGAATCGTATTGAGGATAGGTTCGATATTGGCACCTATCTCCTCGATGACTTTGAGATCAGGTCCAGCGATCTTGATACCTATTGGCGTCTTTATCCCAGTGGCCAACATGTCGATGCGAGTCTTAATTGGCATTACCCACGCGTTTGTTAGCCCTGGGAACTGAACCAAATCATCAAACTCCTTACGTAGTGATTCTGTGGTAACGCCATCTCGCCACTCTGAGCGAGGCTTCAATTGGATGGTGGTCTCAATCATGGTTAAAGGGGCTGGGTCAGTGGCAGTTTCTGCACGACCAATCTTGCCCCACACAGTCTCGACTTCAGGAACGGTCTTGATCAACTTGTTGGTTTGTTGAAGCAGTTCACGTGCTTTACCAATCGAGATACCAGGATAAGTCGTTGGCATGTACATCAAATCCCCTTCATCCAAAGGCGGAATAAACTCACTACCTAACTTACTGGTCGGATAGAAAGCCGACCCCATCAAGACGATAGCCAGTACAATCATCGATTTAGGGTAACGAAGACTTAGGTTAAGCATCGGTCGATACAAGACAATCAACGCTTTGTTGACGGGATTTTTATGTTCGGGCAGCACTTTCCCACGAATAAAGTACCCCATCAGCACAGGCACCAAAGTAATGGCTAAACCCGCAGCTGCTGCCATGGCGTATGTTTTGGTATAAGCGAGTGGTGAGAACATTTTGCCTTCCTGCCCTTCAAGCGCGAACACAGGAACAAAACTCAATGTGATAATAAGCAAAGAGAAAAACAGCGGAGCACCGACTTCTTCTGCTGCACGTCCGATAACTTGCCAGCGGTTTTTATCGGTGAGGGGCGTTTTCTCGATATGTTTGTGAACATTTTCAATCATCACTATCGCACCATCGACCATAGCCCCAATGGCAATAGCGATCCCACCCAACGACATAATATTGGCGTTAATCCCTTGCCAGTGCATGACGATAAATGCGGACAAAATGCCAATGGGCAAACTAATAGCAATCACAAGTGAAGAACGAATGTGGAATAAGAACAGCGCACAGACTATGGCTACTACCACGAACTCTTCTGCCAACTTCTTCCATAGATTTTCAACCGCCGCATCGATGAGCGTTGAACGGTCATAAGTCGCAACAATCTCAACGCCATCAGGCAGACCGCGTTGCAGCTCTTCCAACTTTGCTTTGACATCATGAATAACCTGACTGGCGTTCTCCCCAAAACGCATAACGATAACGCCACCAACCGCTTCACCTTCACCATTAAACTCGGAAATACCACGACGCATTTGAGGCCCAAGATTGATGTCCGCGATATCCCCCAGCAATAGAGGAGTACCTTTGCTCGTCACCTTAAGAGGAAGCGCTTTGATATCCTCAATGCTACTCAAGTAACCCGTAGTGCGAACCATATGTTCAGCCTCACCGACCTCTATCACTGATGCACCAGTCTCTTGGTTACCATTTTTGATAGCCATGTTGACCTGCTGCAAGGTCAGGTCATAAGCACGTAACTTAGCAGGATCAATTTGGACCTGATACTGCTTGACCATACCGCCTACCGTCGCGACTTCCGAAACGCCAGCAACTGTCTGTAACTCATACTTTAAAAACCAGTCTTGTATACTGCGAAGTTCTGCTAGGTCATGCTGGCCTGTCTTGTCTTGTAGTACGTAGCTGTAAATCCAGCCCACCCCTGTCGCATCGGGACCCAAAGTCGGCTTTGCCTGTGCTGGTAAGTTAGGCGTAACTTGGCTTAAGTACTCTAAAACCCGCGAACGTGCCCAGTACATGTCGGTATCATCGTTGAAGATAATGTACACATACGAATCACCGAAGAAGGAGTATCCCCGCACCGTTTCTGCGCCCGGCACCGCTAACATGGCGGTCGTCAGAGGATAAGTAACCTGATCCTCAACAACCTGAGGAGCCTGTCCCGGATAACTGGTTTTGATAATCACCTGAACATCTGACAGATCAGGAATAGCGTCAACAGGTGTATTCTTCACACTGTACAAACCTGCTAACGTCAAAAAGCAGGTTGCGACCAAGACGAGAAAACGATTATTGATAGACCAACGAATAATGGCTCCAATCATGGCTGACCTCCTCCACGCTGCAGATCAATAAGCACATAGTCCGAACCCTGCTTCGTCACTAAGAAGCGCTCCGTTTCGCCTTCAGCGAAGCCAGTTAAATCCACATCTCCTTGAAAAGTGAAGTTCATTTCTCCGGCTTCCCAGCCCCATTCAGCAACGGCGTTGTGACTGAGGGTTATCATGCCAAAATCAGCCATCAACATGGTGATATCCCCTTGAACCCAAACTTGCTCGACAACCCGTTTGTCACTCACTTTGAGATCGATAATGGCGTATTGCCCTGAATCGGTCTTTGCCATTTCAAACTCAACCTGTTGACCCGATTGCAAGGTGTTAAGGTTGACACCCTTGTCCACCGTGAAATCCATCGTCATCCCCGGCCAATCCCACTCTGGTACGGGTTGGTGATTAATGGTCAACATATTGTGCCCTGCCATCACACTCGTGATTTCACCTTGCGCCCACACAGCCTCCGCTGGCGGTTCTACACCGTTGATTCGTGACAAATCCGCACTTTGGCTTGACTCCGAATCCAACATAAACTGCGCAGAGGTCACCACCTTGTCACTTGTGGTCAATCCTGCTAACACCTCAACTCGGTCACGGGCCTCTCGTCCAATGTCGATACGTGCCGAGCGGTATTTACCGCCTCCTTCGGATAACACCACGCGAGTCATCCCTCCAGAGCGAATCACGCTTGAACGAGGTATAGTGAGCACCGCATGCTCCGTCTTGGGTTGCAGCGCAATGTTGGCAAACATATTTGGCTTTAATTGATGATCTGGGTTAGCAAACTTGAGTCTTACTCTTAGCGTTCTCGTTGCAGGGTCGAGAATCGGATAAACATAGTCAATTTCTCCTTGCCATTCCCTGCCTGATAGCGCGTCTAATGTCATCGTTGCTTGGCTACCCGCTTTGATCCATTCCGCTTGGCGTTCGAACACTTCAGCATCGACCCAAACTTCATCAATTGGCCCCGCGCTGATAACCGATTGAGCTGGGGACAAATAGCCACCTTCTCGGATATTCAATGTAGCCACCACACCATTGCCCAATGCCTTGATATCAATGGTCTGGGACGCTTTGCCTTGCTTGACTATCTGGTTAATTTGAGCTCGGTCTACACCCAGGGAAATTAAACGCTCCGTGGCGCCTTTGACCAAACTACTGCGTCCTGTGCGATGGGCATTAAGTAACTCTTCCTGCGCTTTGACCAGCTCTGGTGAATAAAGCTTGAATAACACATCTCCTTTGTTAACACGCTCTCCCACAGCGTTGATATAGAGCTTTTCGACCCAGCCTGCAACGCGCACATTGGTTTGCCACAAACGACTTTCATCAAAAGCGATATAGCCGACTGTCTCGATACGCGGCGATAGCTTCGCTAGCTTTACCGGTTCTGTTTTTACTCCTAAATTGTTCTCCACCGCCGGGTTGATGTTGACCGTTCCTGGTTTGTCATTACCACCGTTAAGGTCATCGGCGTACACAGGAATAAGGTCCATTCCCATTGGGGATTTACCTGGTTGATCGCGTTGATAGTTTGGGTCCATCGGTGCTACCCAGTACAGCGGCTCTTTCGCTCCCGTTGTACTGGCATTTTCATCGGACGCCTCCGCCATGTTATGACCTCCGACATAAGGAGCGACTAGCACACCAATTCCAGCGCCAACCGCTAAGGCCAATAACGCAACATTCAATGTCTTCATCTTTGTTTACCTTCTCAGAATTATTGTTGTTTTGCTGGCACTGAAAGCACCGGAGTTGAGGCTTGATAATCAAATCCACCCAGAAAATAGGACAGGTCGCTATTGACCAAGCTAAGATCGGTTTCCAACCTCAGCGCCTCTAGCTCTATTGCCAGTTCGTCTCTAGAGGCGGTGATCACATCACTAAATTGCGCAGTGCTGTTTTCATAACCTCTTTCTACAGCTTTGGTGCGAGCTTTAGCCTGAGAAAGGAGACTTTGACGATAACGTTCAAGACGTTCGGTGAGGTTTTGCCTATCCATTGTCAGTGCACTGACTTTGGCGTACATCTGAGAAAGCAATGCATCCTTATTAGATTTGGAGGCGACCACTTGATACTCGGCAGCGGCATGATTTTTATCCTGACGATTACCAGTGAACAGAGGAATATCCATCGTGACATAAGCGCTCACTAAATCTGGCGCTGGCTCACCGCGCATATTGTTAGCTTGTCGATGGGCATACATCGCTTCAACGCCAAACTGCGGTTTGTACGCTTCGTCTGCAATGGCTACTTGGGTTTCACTTGCAGCTATTTCAATATCTGCCATGCGAGCCATTGGGTGCTGATTAAGAATGGCGTAGTAGTCCGAACGACTGTGCTCTAAAAGACGACCTTCCAACCTCAGCCAGTCTGAAGTCGTGGTCGCCTTAAGAGTCGGCTGATTAGACAACCATTGAGCACCTAACCATTCGGAGAGCTGAGCAATCAGGCGATTTTGCATTTGACGGTTGGCCTGCAACTTTTCATCCAGCTTACTGACCTGCAACTGAGCCTGAATCAGATCTTGAGATTCACTGTTACCAATGGCGTAGTTAGTTTGGATAAAGCGAACCATTTCTCGCATTAGGCCCTGACTTTCCAGCAGCACACGCTCTGACTGTTGCTGAAATCCCAGCTCATACCACAGCTTTGAGATACTGTTTGCTATCTCAAGCTCACGTGTCTGTACTTGAAATTCAATACCATCAGCTTGCTTTTGCGTTTTTTGGTTTTGCAGGGCTAACGTCGACCCTCGTCCAAACTGTTGCATCAAACCCACTGACACGTTTGTCATGGGATCTTGGTCGAATTGAAAGCTGTCCGTTGGTAGACCGCCAACGCCAACTTTTATTACTGGATCTTTCAGCGTAGCGCTAGCAATCCCAGACTGCCTTAACGATTCTGATTGAGCGTAGAAGCGAACTCTACTTGCATCATTGGCGATCGACAATTCGATCAGCTGTTGCAGCGTCACTGAACCAAGCTGTTCCTCGCTTGGGTTATTAACATGCATCGTGGCGACATTGTCTGCCAAAGCAGACATCGGCATCCACAAGGCGGCGCTCACGGTGAGCGCAACCAAAGTAATAGATTTGTTCACGATAGTATCCAATCTGCGCGCTTAAATAATAAGCACGATTAAAAAGCTTCTTAGAGCTCTAAGAAGGGCTAAAAAATTAGATTGGATTACGCTCTAGGGGGTCGGTCGAGACCATTTGCTCGATAAATAGGACTAAACGCAAGTTCGAGCGTTCTTTTGGAGAAGAGATAATGATGAATACCGTGCATTAAGTCTGCACTGATAACCCCAACACCGTTCGCACACGTTGCGCTACAGCAATTATGCTTTGATTCGCCACCACACTCACTGACAGCGGTTTGCTTAGAAACATTATGATGGGAGTTTGTGGAAGAATCGACACTAGCAGTACAATCTACCATTGCACCATGTTGAGAAGACAAAACAATATCATTAGAAAAAGCCATCGTTGGTGCACTAACGGCTAACGTTGATGCTAATAGCGCAACAAGCGTCAGTAACGACATCCAACGTTTTCTAATAACACTAAAGCGCATAACAAGCCTTCTACGAAAAATCTTCTTGAGTGTAGACCCTCCCCTAAGGGGAAGGTCAATAAAACTGTGAAGAAAATTTAGAAATATCGCTGTCTTTTCGCTAAGCCAAATTGAGCTCTAAATACGTTTTCACTCATTGGGTTATTTTCATATTTTCCGAGCCCAGTCGTCCATAACTCTTCGTCTCGACCATCCATTTTAATACCTTGAAGACAATGTAAAGAGTGAATCAGCTCGTGAGCTAGCACCACATAAGGCTCTGCCTTCTCACCTCTTCGAGTTACAACCTGAACGTTGGTAAAACGCATATGACATACGGAACCCGTGGCGTTGGTGGCAGATTTTTGATCTAAAGCGGAATTGTGGCTGCCTCCAGAGATCCAGAATGGACATCCTTGAGGTGCGTGTTTGGCGAGGTTTGAAGGTGTCAGGCCTGTCAGCTTTTGGCTGTAATCTTGTGCGTATTCAATCTCAAGGTTGTAGCCACTTTGGGTAAAGTGAAGGTGTGTCGGAACACACATTACATTCACACCTCGAGGAAAAGAACCACGAAAAGCAGGTGTCGCCGCTTGAATCGATGAAAGTAATGATTTTCCTGCTGAAACCTGCTTTAGCTTGCGAAGGTTCTCTTCCATAATCACTCTGAAGTAAGGGTTCTTACTTGGGTCATATTGCACTGCGAATCCAGGAAAAGCGGGAAGGAGTTGAGTAATTTCTGCCATAATTCACCTCTCACTTTGCAGCTTGCGTCTAGTACCATAACGTCCGTGTCTAGAGTGTCATCTGCTCAGCTGATAAAGTTATGTGGTTGTAGCCACGATAAATTTTGAGTCTAGCCTTAATTTAAACAGGCAGTAGCAAATAAAAATGAAGTTGGAGGAGGCTCACTATTTGGCGTGGTTTTATTGAAGATGTCATCAATGAAGAGGCGAACAAATTACCCAATACGCGCGAATTCGTTCCTTTTGTACCGCTGCATTAAAAACGCTTCCTGTTACTATTTAACCAAATAGAGCAGTGTCGAACTAACCTGAGGGATTTCTGAACTAGGGTCTTCCCGGCAAGATTGGTGGCAGGTATCACAAGCACTTCCATCAGCAGGGCACTTTTGTCTCATGACGATGTCATCTAACGCCCTGATACCCTGACGAGAGTTCAATTCAATGCTCCGAAAAATCTGGCATTGTGCTTCATCAGCCGAATCAACTAACCCCAAAATAGAAACACCTTCCTGCTTTGCGATCACCAATAACTCTTCTATTTTACGTCTCAGCTCTGCACTCATCATCTACCTCATAATACTCTAGATAATTGGTTCACTCTCCTTGGACATAACGCATGCTTCCCTACCAGCGATCGAGTTCACTCTAACTGACAGTTATATAATCAAACTACTACGTTAATGAGTTGTTATACAATGGCAGTTTACAAAGCCATACATTATTGTCGCATTAGCGTAGAAGCTCTAAATAGAGCACCACAAAGAGGTTAACAATATGGATTTGATAGTAAAATGAGCGTCTAAATACAGCTATAAAGTAACCCCTGAATCGATTCAGTTTGTGGTTTTGTAATGTATTGTATTTGTGGGGTGTAAATCACTTAAACATCAGCAATTTTAAGCTTATGAACAATGCGTATTTGGAGAAGTTTTGTTCTACAGGTATAAATCTAGATATGATTTGCATGCGCTAGATGGCGATGCTTGCAATAAAATTCAACATAGCCCAAGTAAAATTTCAAACAGTTAAAAGGAGATTTGCAGTAATAAGTCCGCATAATTTTGCATCAGAAGTCAGCAAACTTTAATGAATCCTGGAAATACCTCGTAGTAAAACTACTATGTTGTCACTAGGTATCCTCGAAGAGTGCTGTAGCGTTTTGTAGAAATCTTTTGAACAAAGACAAGTTACGAGTTTTCGAACCACCCAACCTATTTGCATTATTTTATTGTTATCAGCTTACGCTTAAATATAACCTTACCCGTTCCGAAAGCGCTTACATTAGAATTATGCAGAGATTATTTAACAAAATGTCTCATTCGAACCTCTCTCGGTGTCTGGTCGAATACTTGTTTAAACTTAGTGGAGAAGTAATTGCTGTCCTGATAACCAACCCTGAATGCGATATCTGTAATAGATTGATCAGTATACAGAATGTCGGAAAACGCTTTGCTGGTGCGTATGTAGTGCAGATACTGATTAAAATTCATGCCCGTTAATTTCTTCATACTGTTTGTTAACTGACGCGAAGACAGTTTGACCGCCTCAGCAACATCATCAATTTCATTAACGCTAGCATAGTACTGCTGGATATGAGACAAAGCGTAAATGACCTTATCGTTGCTATTAAGCAGATCAGCGTCTTTCATTTTACCCCGCCACAGCTCAACAATAATCTGCTGAAAAATGAACTGAGTAATCATGCGTGACTCTTCACTGTCGATATGTGACTCAACATGCAAGCGTTCGATCAGCTGACGCACACTTTGTGCGGTATTCTCACTAATAAACCAGCCCGTTTCTCTATCTGATTCACCTGGCATAAAACGCTTCAGATCCGAGCA
>NZ_JPJA01000093.1:144607-152336 GCF_000733315.1 Vibrio sp. ER1A | reverse complement strand
AATGTCTAACTTGGACGCTGGCGGTATCGCTCACGCGGTTCTTGGCGCGACAGGTATCGTTGCGGTAATCATTGCAGGGTGGACAACGTCTAATCCAACTATCTACCGTGCAGGTTTGGCAATCCAAAGTATCTTCCCGAACAAATCGCGTGCATACATCACGACTATCGTTGGTGTTGTTACCGCTATTATTGCTTGTTTCCCATTCGTATTTACCCGCTTGTTAGACTTTGTGGGTTACATGGGTCTTCTGCTGGCACCAGTTGGCGCAATCATCGTGTCTGAGCACTGGGTATTTAAGAAAATCGGTCTGACTCCACTTTGGTCTAAGTACCAAGGTAACGACCTGAATAAAGCGGCACTTATCACCTGGGCTATTGGTGTTGTTTTTGCGATAACGTGTGAACAGATGGGCATCCTGCATTTGTTCTTCCTTTTTGTACCGACTTACCTACTTTCTATGGCCGTTTACATCACGTTAGCGAAATCTATGGGTGCCGGTCATAACTACGCTAAACAGGAAGCGGAATACCAACAAGAGCAGAATCAACGTGAAGAGTACCATGCTGAACTAGCGAAACGCGAAGCAGCACAACAGACTGAAGCTAAGCCAGCCAGTCTGCTGGAGAAGGCTTCCGGCGCGATTGCTCTGGCCTCCCTGGCTGCGTTGGTAGTTTCTGCATTGAGAGTCTGGGGCGCAGGAGCTGACTACCAAGTGGCATTCGAGTCCTTTAAAGCGTTCGCGATTTATCCGACTGTAATTTACTTCATCTCGGCGACCACCTGGATCACTCTGCGTGACAGAGCTTAAAAGAGTATATGAATGAATGACTTAATCAGAAAAGCCTTTGTTATGCAGCTCAATGAAAGCTGTAAGGCAGAATACAAAAAACGACATGATGAAATCTGGCCAGAGTTGGTGGACGTTCTGAAAAGTCACGGCGGTCACAACTACTCCATCTTTCTCAATGAGGAGACTAATCAGCTATTTGGTTATGTCGAAATAGAGAGTGAGGAGCGTTGGGGTCAGGTTGCCAATACTGAAACTTGTCAGAAATGGTGGGCTTATATGCAAGACATTATGGCAACCAATCCGGATAACTCTCCGTTGTCTGTAACCCTGGATTCCGTCTTCTATCTGACTTAACGTTAAGACCAATCGCAGTAAATAACCAGTCAATAAGCCTCGCTATATTGCGAGGCTTATCATTTTACAGCGACGAATTTTCCCATCTGCGCTTCCCCTTTTACCGCTCAACTGCTTCCTTCTTCAAAAGAACATAAAACCAAACATTTAGAGAAGCTCTAGCAGAACTTTATCTATGCCGTATCACGTTGTTTATCAAAACTTTGAAACGCCGCATGAGCTTCTTGAAAAAAACGCACCAATTGCGTTTTTACGGGGGGATTTTTGAAGTTATTCGGTCGCAAAAAACGGTGTAATAGCTCTAAAGAACAAGAGGTGGTATTCATGATGAAGGCTGTGATTGCAATAGACCTTGGGGCGTCAAGCGGACGTGTCATGGTCGGTTATCTAAACAACGGAAAAATCGAACTCGAAGAGTTTCACCGTTTTCAAAACCAGCAAGTGATGCATGGTAATGAGTCGTGCTGGGATCTCTACTCAATCCTAGAAGAGATCAAAGTAGGCATCAATAAAGTAGTGGCGACAGGTATTGAGATTACTTCACTGGGCATAGACACCTGGGGTGTCGATTTTGTGCTGCTAAACAAGTTTGGTAAACACTTAGGTGAGTTTGTCAGTTACCGTGATGCACGTACAGAAGGTGTCCTAGATAAGCTGTTAGCGGATAATCAGCTAACCCTGCAAGATATCTACACTACAACGGGCATTCAGTTCCTATCTTTTAACACCATTAACCAGTTAAAAGCGATCCACGATCAACAGCCTGAATGGTATGGCGAGATTGATACCTTGCTGTTTATTCCGGATTACCTTAACTACAAGCTATCCGGCGTTAAACACTGTGAGTACACCAATGCCTCCACCAGTCAGCTTCTGGATTGCAAAGAGAAAGTGTGGAGCAAGGAGCTTATTAACGCATGTGGTGCAAAAATAAACTGGTTCCTGCCACCTAAAATGCCAAACCGCATTATTGGCGAGTACCACTTAAGCGATGTACGAATCCCGGTATGCTCTGTGGCAAGTCATGATACCGCATCAGCAGTAGCTGCAACACCAATCACTCATGAGACTATGGCTTACCTGAGTTCCGGCACTTGGTCTCTAGTGGGGATTGAAAGCTTTGAACCTTACACCGACGAACTTGCTTACCAATACAACCTGACCAACGAAGGTAATGTGGATGGTCGCTATCGCGTCTTGAAAAATATCATGGGCTTGTGGCTGATTCAGCGCATTAAAGCAGAAAACCCATCACTGACGTTCCCGGATATCGCTAGTCTGGCACACCAGGCACAGCCGTTTAAGTATATCGTCAACCCTAATGACAATGATTTCTTAAATCCTGCGTCGATGACACGTGCGATTAAAAACTGGTTCAACAAGCGTGACATGGAAGCGCCGGAAACTCTTTCCGAAGTCATTCGCTGTATCTACGACAGCTTAGTCCTAGCGTACGACAGGGTACTGACCGAGCTTGCGGAAGTCACCGGCAAACCCATAACTGAATTACGTATTGTCGGCGGCGGGACGCAAGATAAGTTCCTGAACCAACTTTGTGCCGATGTCTGTCAGATCAGGGTATCGACCGAACCGACAGAAGCCTCGGCACTGGGCAACGTGATTAACCAGTTTATCGCGTCCAACATTATTACCTCGCTGGAAGAAGGCCGCCAGATTATCGATGCCTCTTCCGATGTGAAGAACTTCACTGCAAACCCTATTGAGGGATTGGAACAAATCAAATCCCAATTCCAACAAATAACTAAATAAGGTACATAACCATGAGCAAAGAGCAGATCATTTCAGCTTACAAACAAGCAAAAGCGGTTTTCGAAAAATACGGTGTGGACACAGATAAAGCAATGGAGCTACTGAGCCAGACAGCAATCTCTATGCACTGCTGGCAAGGCGACGATGTACGTGGTTTTGAATCGCCCGAAACAGCCCTGAGTGGCGGTATCCAAGCAACGGGGAACCACCCGGGAGCGGCAAAAACACCAGATCAACTGCGTGCGGACATGGAAAAAGCTTTCTCTCTTATTCCGGGTAAGAAGCGCGTTAACCTGCACGCGATTTACATCGATGCCGATGAATTTGTTGAACGTGATCAAATCAAACCTGAGCACTTTTCTCGATGGGTTGAGTGGGCGAAAAAACAAGGGCTTGGTCTGGACTTTAACCCGACTCTGTTCTCTCACCCTAAAGCAGACGACGGTCTGACGCTGTCTCACCCGGACGAAGATATCCGTCAGTTTTGGATTGAACACGTAAAAGCGAGCCGTAAGATTTCTGAATACTTTGGCCGTGAACTTGGCACAGCATCATTTATGAACATCTGGATCCCGGACGGTATGAAAGATCAACCTGTTGACCGCCTTTCTCCACGCACACGTCTTGCAGACTCTCTGGACAAAGCTCTAGCTGAGAAGATTTCTCCTGAGTTCCACAAAGATGCAGTAGAGAGCAAACTGTTCGGTATAGGCGCAGAAGCATTCACCGTTGGCAGCAACGAGTTCTACCTAGCGTACGCAGCAACCCGCGGCACGGCACTATGCCTTGATGCAGGCCATTTCCACCCAACAGAAGTGATCAGCGACAAAATCAGTGCATGTTCACTGTACGTCAATGACCTGCAGCTACATGTAACCCGTCCGGTTCGCTGGGACTCTGACCACGTTGTGTCGTTCGATGACGAAACGCAGGCAATCATGCGTGAAATCGTACGCAACAACCTGCTGGATCGCGTAGCAATTGGCTTGGACTTTTTTGATGCATCAATCAACCGCGTAGCGGCTTGGGTTATCGGTACCCGCAACGCACAAAAAGCACTGCTTAAAGCCCTGCTTGAACCAGTAGAGCAACTAAAAGCGGCAGAAGCATCCTTCGATTACACCACACGCCTTGGACTGATTGAAGAGGCTCATTCTCTACCATGGGCAGCTGTATGGAATTACCACTGTTTGCAAAACGAAGTCCCGGTTGGCTTTGATTGGATCAACGATGTGAAGGATTACGAAGCAACCATTCTGGAAACACGTTAATTCAAATCGCTCACAATCAAACAAGTCAGATTCTACGTCTGACTTGTTTGGCTAAGTTAACTAGATATAGAGGGCTAATACTATGATTAAATTAAACGATGCTGTGATATGTGAAATAGAGAAAGTCAGTGAAGTTTCTCAGTACCTTTGGCAACGTGAATGGGCCGAGCGCAACGGCGGTAACATCTCTGTTGATGTCACAGAACTGTTCGATGAAATCCCGCAAGTTGACGTGCAAGAAAAAACACTGCCACTGCAACTACCAATAGAAAGTGCTAACCGCATTTATTACGTAAAAGGTACTGGCCAGCGAATCCGTGAACTGCGGGAGCCTGACTATGCGGGTTGTGTACTTAAAGTCAACGCAGCGGCAAACGGCTACCAGATCATCTGGGGCGGAAAAGCGAGTGAAGATTTCGCCCCGACCTCTGAATTTATCAGCCATATTAAAATTCTTGTAGAAAAAAGCAAAGCAGGCTCTGACCATAAATCTGTGGTTCACACTCACCCACTTGAACTGATTGCGCTTTCTCATCACCCAGACATTTCAAAAAGCAGCGAACTGTTCACCCATACCTGCTGGAAGATGCTGCCGGAAGTTCGTGCATTCGTCCCACGCGGTATCGGCATGATCCCGTACTGCCTGCCTTCTTCAGAAGAGTTAGCGGATGGTACAAAAGCAGCATTGCTTAAGCATGACGTTGCGATCTGGGAAAAACACGGTGCAACCGCTTCAGGTGCCGATGTGCTGCAAGCATTTGATTACGTAGATGTCGCCAACAAAGGCGCAAAATTATACCTGATGTGTATAGCTGCTGGTTATGAGCCTGAAGGTGTGACGAGAAAAAATATGGATATTTTGAAACGAGAATTCAATCTTTAGAGGTGTAAATTATGAGTGTGTTCAAACTGGCTTTTCCGAAGATCAACTACTCCGGTGTTGGCTCAATTGAAGCATTAGTTGAACGTCTGACTGAAGAGCATAGCAGTGAAAAAGGTCTTCTAATCTGCGACCCGACTCTGGTAGAGCTTGGCTTTGCTGACAAGCTTCTCAGCAGTTCGCTTAACCTGATGCTTTTCAAAGATGTGCGTCCAAACCCGGACACCAATACCGTGAACAGCGCGTACAAGATGTATTCTGAGTCTGAGGCACAGTTTATTATTGGTTTCGGTGGTGGCAGCTCAATTGATACCGCGAAAGCCATCAAAATCCTTTCTGCTAATGATGGTCCGATTGCAGCGTATAACGGTATTGAGAAAGTAACAACGCTTGGCGTTCCTCTTTACGCAATCAATACCACTGCAGGTACAGCGGCGGAAGTGACGAGTAACGCAGTGATCACTGATACAGAGACACACGTTAAACACGTAATTATCTCGGACAAGCTCATTCCGGAAATTTCAGTGAACGATCCTAGTGTTATGCTAGGTGTTCCAAGCGATACAACGGCAGCAACCGGTATTGATGCATTAACACACGCGGTTGAATCTTTTGTATCTGTTGGGGCACATAAACTAACCGATTATATTTCTCTGGAAGCAATCAAAACCATCGCGCAAAACTTACCAAAAGCGGTTGATGACGGCACAAACATCGAAGCTCGTGAAATGATGGCGTACGGTCAGTTTATCGCCGGCTTATCATTTAACAGTGCTGGTCTGGGTATGGTTCACGCAATGGCTCACCCTGCTGGTGCTCACAAAGACTTACCACACGGGGTATGCAATGCAATTCTGTTGCCTATCGTGTGTGAGTTTAACCGCCCGTACTGCGTTGAAAAATTTGCCCGGGTTGCCGAGGCGCTTGACGCAGACACCTCTGGTATGACCGTAGAAGAAGCAAGTCTGGCAGCGATAGATGAACTTCATGCTCTTAACCGCCGAGTGGGCATCCCTGAAGGCTTTGCTCAGCTAGGCGTAACGGAAGAAGATATTCAGAGCTGGGCAGATGATGCTCTGGCAGACCCTTGTGCAGGCGGTAACCCAAATCCTATGACTCGTGATCAAGTAATCACACTGTATAGAAAAGCACTGTAGCTCCGGAAGATTCAGTATTTATTCTTTATTCCGCAACACAAATGCCAACAAAACCATGTTGGCATTTCCCTATTTTCTATGTCCAGCTGAAATTTATTAACAATGTTTGTTGCGTATGCATTATCAACTAAGTCTTGGTACTTATGTAAGCATTAGGACTTTCTGTTTATGTATCTTGTCCGTAATTACGACTGCATTCTAGATCTTTCCTAATCCTGTTTCTAATTATTCTCTGATATGCAAGCTCCTTTGCGCGTCTGATGAATAAAGTCTGCTATTAGAAAAATAGGTAAATCTGCAGAAATAGAAGATTACACTAAGCCCTCGGCTATCAAACTTTGGGGCAAAGATGTGCTGGCAGTATTTCCGCCGACACGTCCTTGGACAGAAACGCGTTAGTGCACATGCTCTAAAGTGCTTGCGTCAGGTTAGAAAAAGTATCTTGATACCATAGTCGTTTTTTATGAGCCAGACAGAAGGTCTAGTAGTGGTTCTGCTGCATTTTGTCCTTTTTCGTATAAACCTAGTAATGCATTAGCCATTTTGTCTGCTTCAGCTATACCTTTAGCTGCCGTTCTCAAGTTACCCCATACTTTAGCTACATTTGAAGCTTTTTCATGATCATTTTCAGCCCCGTCAGAGATATCATCGACTCTTGATGCTAGGTCAGTAAAGCCCTCAGAAAATGCTTTTTTTAAGGCTGCCCCACCGACGATTGGATAACTTTGAATAGCACTTTCAATGATATTGAGCTGACTCATCAAGAAATCGTACATACCAGATGAGATAGAGCTATTTTCGATATCCTGCCTTAAAGTCTGAATAGAACTTAAAATTGCCTCTAACTCTTCTTTATCTACAGGATCTTCGTCTTCTAGTATCTCACTACAGTATCCTAATGCTAAGATCGTATCCGTACTCAATTTATTTTTGTAATTATTCCATGAAGCTGAAACATTAGTTAATGAGATAGTACTTTTAACTCGGTCCAAATATGGCTGGTAAAGGTTGCTACTAAATGTTGTTTGTTTCATTAAGCGCTCAACCAGTTCTACTTCTTTTCGAACTAACATTAGCTTGTCATACACTTCATGTGGATCTCTTTTGACAAGCTCAGTATCAAGCCCAAAAACCTCACCCCATGCAACCGACATAGGAACATTATCTTTTTTAGTTTTCACCTGATTAACAAGATGCAAAACTCGCTTTGCTGGGTTATTTAAATTTTCCATAGTAATTCCTTTGTACCGATGGCTCATTACGCTTTATAGATAGGCCTTTTCCATCTTTACATCCCGTCTATGTTGATGCCATTTACTATGAAACTCAACCAGTATCAACTTGTTGTGTGAATCTACATAGCCTCCTCAACATACACTTAACCCAAGATCTTCATGCATCTTCCCAAGATCTCATCATTATCTATAACGATGAGTTTTAGCTTTTTCCTAGTTCGAGTGATGTTCTGGAAGAGCATTTTTACTGGGCTTTGTTGCCGAATTCA
>NZ_JPJA01000093.1:131177-135310 GCF_000733315.1 Vibrio sp. ER1A | reverse complement strand
AATATGGTGCGGAATGACGGAGCTACCATTAGGTGTGGAAATCTTAACTAGGTAATCCCTGTATTCACTTTCTGGTGTTTCAATGACGTGTTCACCGCGAATCATTGGCGCGACATCGGTGTTTTGGGCTTGGACCGTTACTGTGCTTGAGGCAAATAACATCCCTAATGCGATTTTGTTCATGGTACTTCCTTTTGAATACTACGTGAAAGCGCTGTGAATAATTTAACTATAAAAATTGACGCCTTCGATACCTCGAGTGGATTATATAAATATTATATTTTGGTTCAAGCTTGGTGACATTCACGGCATTTATATTTATTGAATGGAAACATGAATTTTTAAAAGAAAACATAGTTAAACAAGGAAGAATTCAATTAGTATCATGAATCATTCGGTATATATTTTTATTTTTTCAAACGACTACTGTGATATATGTCAAATTCAGTACAGTGCGGGGAAATTAGTGATGGTGTAATTGCTAGAACTGGGGTATCCCCTTTATTCTGGTACTCATTCTTATTGAGGAAAATTGTAGTGGCTTCATGACGAACCCCTGATGATTCGCATATCATCATCGAACATATCGCATTTAGGATTATTATCAACATATGTACAAGCGCCATGCAAAGTCAATAATATAACCTCGATTTCAGACAATAAGTGCAGCATTCATGGCAAGGTGTTAGATAGTACCTCGTGATGAGGCTTTGAAGTCAACCTTAGCATTCTTAGCTTGGCGGCTGATGCAAGAATATGGGGACAAACTAATGGGACGCCTGCCAATCTAAAATTAGAGTCGACGAAGCCTTCGTAGAGCCCTTAAAGGTAAGGAAAATAAGCGCTTTACCATGAGAGCGAGCGTGATAGCGAGGTCACTAAACAATCGTGGTCGAGCACGCTATTTTGTCTGAGCTGCTTCCACTCAGCTATTATCTCTTCATCAATCCAAAACGTGAGTGAGCCGCGGTTCCCCAAGGAGTAATTGTACTTGTGCCAATTAGTCGTTTTGTAGCGAGGCTTAGGCATGAAATCAAAATCTGTGAATGAATCTCCCTGATCTGCTCGTAAAGTTCTGATTTGACACATTAGATTTATGCAGCATAAGCTATGTCTATGCATGCGGACATTAGTTAACACCCTAGTGATTCTATATTCTCTGGAGCTATCTCGCAGAATGCTCGCACACTAATCCTCCTCACACTTCCCTACGATATCTTTCGGCTTAAGTTTCCCAGACCTAAGCACTTGAACATGGAATTGTTCGATGCTGGTTAGATTATAGATTTTCACTTGCGTACCCAACTGGGCTGCAAAACAATGACTTGGAGAGGTAATTAATGGTCGTTGGCAATTTAGAGCACAACAAGAGCGAATCAAAGACAAAAGCTTCAGATTTAATTTCGGACTTATCTTCCATTCAGACACACATCATGATGCAGACTAACCAAGATTCGAGCGAGGTTCTTCATGCATTTAGGAAGCTTAGTGAGTCAAGCGAGATGCATGATATGCTTAAAGAGAGCACTAAACGCCGTACCCCTGAACCAAGTATTGGGATTTCAAACTTAGCCGGTTTAAAAACGCTACAGTTCATCCATGATTTATATCCAGAGCAAGAGTCTCCGTTAGTTCGAGCTTTAAAACAAATGGAGGGGATTCAGCATAGCTACCCCAATTTAGAAGATACTACACACGATACCATTTTGTGTTATTTCGAAGACCACTACAAGCTAATACTACAAGCACGTCACGCTATGGAGACTACTCAATATGAGAAAATCAATCTTCTCGTAGCATCCATGCTTAATAATACCCTCCCACAATCGGCCCATAGGACACAGAACCCAATTGTAGAAGACGAGCATTTCCATGAACCGGAAACCGTTAAGCGCACTTCTCAGGGCAGTACCATACAAGTAATAAATAACAACGTTGATACTAATGATATTAAAGCTCTCTGTGAAAAATATTTAAGGATAAAAAAACAACGACATAAGACTTAAAAAAAGATAAGGATGGTAACTCTATTGAAGCGCTATCGACAATTAGGATGTGTTTGTTAGTTCATGAGCTAATAGGCAAGTTTGATGTAACTAGTTTGACGGTAGACGATGGAGATTTAGCTTTGGAAAAGCTAAGAATGCTACCTAAAATTCGAAGTTCAAAGCATGACGAGGAGGTATTCCGTCCGTACCCTGTTTCCGAGTGGATAAAAATCAATGAAAATGTGGGAAGAGAAGTTATCTCGGAAAGCACTGTTGGCCGTTATTTAGAAAAGGCGGCTACTATCTACAAGTGGATAGATAAACACATAGTCAAAACACAAAGCCCTTTCAGTGGATTAGGAACGAGAAAGGAGAACTACTATGAATGTGATGACGTAAACCCCTTTGAGAAAAAGGATCTACTGACTATTTTCTCTCAGCCTATTTTTACATCACATACGATAAAGCGACACAAAACAAAGAAAATTTATAACTACAGTCAGTTCTGGCTGCCGCTTATTGCGCTACTTTCAGGTATGCGCCCAAATGAAATAGCGCAACTAAAAGCAAAGAACATTCATTGCAAACATGGAATTTTGCATTTTGCTCTGTCAAACTCAGATGAAGATCAATCGTTGAAAAATAGAAGAGCTAAACGTTTAGTACTAGTGCATTCAACACTATTGTCACTAGGGTTCGAAAAGTATCTTCAACGTTTTCATTCAGATGATCTACTCTTTCCTGAAGTAACGTATAGCAAAAAAGGCGGTTATTATAAAAATCATGGCGAGTGGTTTAGTCGATACTTCTCTAAGCTAATTAATCTCTCAGCAGAGAAGAAAAGATTTTCTAGCTTCCGACACAATTTTATCAACCATTTTAAACAGTCTGGTGAACTCGCTGCGGTGCCCGCTGCTTTGGTTGGGCACGAAAACGGCACAATTACGTATGACCGTTACGGTAGCAAAGCTGAACTTGAGAAACTCAAGGAGGCTGTCGAAACAATCAAATTTGATCACTACCTTGAACAAGTAAAGCCATTCGAGTGGCTAGAGTAACCCACTTCAAGGAAACTAGTTCATATAAGTCTACCCTAGCTCACCATGAACCCATCGCGTTCATATAGGTTGCTAGAGTAGCTAAATGAACCATAGTGCTTAAAGGTATCTAAAAGACACATTAAGGGTAGTGATGAAAATTAGAGCTTACTTAAGAGCATCGACTAGCGAACAGAATGCTGAGCGAGCTAAAGAATATGTGCGCAACTTTGCAGAATCACAAGGCCACGTTATCGAACAATTTTACGTAGAACAGGCTAGTGGTCGAATTTACGAAAGACCTGAACTCAACCGGCTAATTGAAGACTCTTTCGCAGGTGACGTTCTTCTAGTGGAGCAAGTCGACCGTTTAACACGAATGAAAACTGAAGATTGGGAAAAGCTTAAAGATAAATTGAAATTCAATGGATTGAGAGTGGTCGCAATTGATTTACCAACGAGTTATCAAATATTAACCCCTTCAGTAGACCAATTAACCAGCGAAGTGATGAGCGCCGTCCTGAAAGGGATAAATAACTTGATGCTCGATGTTCTGGCAGCAATGGCCTCAAAAGACTACATCGACCGACATAGGCGACAAGCTGAAGGCATAGCTCAGAACAAGGCGAACTTTAAGGGTAAACAACAAGTTCAAGAAACAGTGGACAAGTGTTTAGAAGTAGACAAGTACATTGAGGTAAACCAACTATCGCAAGTTAAAGCATGTGAACTCGCTGGCGTTTCAATCTCAACTTGGAGACGATTTAAATACCGTTCCGCATCTTCTTCATAGACCGCATCTCAAAATCAAGCATGCTGACTGTCGCTAACATAGTGTGAGTGATGCTCAGACTCGCCAGCATGCTTGACCTATCGTAAGCAAAACAAACAATATCCAGAAAGTCTCGGGATCTTAATTTGGATAAAGATGGAGTTGGGAAACAGGCTGTTTCGCATTCTAGTTTATTTACAGATATTGCATCGACACTGGTGTTAGCAAGTCCAATACCGCGTGGTAAGGTAGTCATTGCCCCCCTCCTGAAATGCTGGCGAAGAACCTTGGTAGTCGACGCTTCATAACTCAGAATTGTCGAGTAGACGACACTTG
>NZ_JPJA01000093.1:516-127109 GCF_000733315.1 Vibrio sp. ER1A | reverse complement strand
TTCACGTCGCACGCCCCATTACGTGTTACAAAATGCAATGCTAACGATGAAAATATTTAGCATGAAGATTAAACTCATCGCTCATTGAAAAAGCCCTTGCCCCACTTATTCTTGATTGGGAGCGCGCATAACAGTTTAGTGAAAGACCTCAGATGCACTAAATTGGAATACTAAGATCTACTCATGAATGTGCAATTCCCACTAAGTTTGGGGATGAATTAACTTTATGATTATAGGATGAGGACAATTGCGAGACAACATTCAAATAAAGAAGGACTACTACAGAGTAACTTAATTAACTTTCGTTCTCGAGTTAAACTTAACAATGCCTCTATACATCAACATTCAATCACCTTTACTTTTTGCACGCTTCTTATTGAGGTGTATTTCTTTATCCGCAAGCGCTATTGTAGTATCAAGATCGTGTAGACATGAAACTGTTGCAAAACCTATACTAACACGAACGGAATAAACCGAAACACAAGGAAATACTATATTAAACGAACTTAACGATTTAACTAAATTGTCTAAAATATCTTTTTATAATCTATCATAAATAATTGAAGTAAATTTGTCACCACCTAATCTTATAATGGTGCATGGATAGAGAGTACTTCTCTTTATATGCTCAGCAAAACCGACAATTACCTTGTCTCCTATTGCATGCCCATATTGGTCATTTATGGTTTTTAATTCGTCTATATCGAAATATATAACGGTACTGTTGTCAACTTTATTGTGAGTATCCATAATCATTCTTAGATAGTTTCTATTATAAAAGCCAGTCATCATGTCCTTAAAAGCTAACTCATACAAACTTTCATTCCTCGCACTTCTCTCTACGAACCTGAGGGTAGAAACAAACAACTTTGTTGACGTTTTCTTACAAGAAAATAACTTAATACTAAGTTCCGCGTGAAAAAAAACTACCGTTTTTTCGTTGATAGATCTTGTTTGTTTCCATTTCATAAATCACACCACTTAATAAAGATATTCTTATAAAGTGATTAGTACTAAAGCTATCTGGATGACTAATTACCACATTCTCTTTGAATATATCCTGCCCATCGCACCCCAAGATACCAATATATTTTTTATTTATGTATAAAATATTACCACTCAAACCACTAACAATTATAGGCGATACATTCGCGCGTACAAGACTAGTAATAATCTCTCTTAATTATCTAGGACAGTCAAATCAAATCATACTAAATCCTCCATATTAATAACATAACCATAGAAGTTAGAAAGCACAACACATTCACAATGCCTATTTATCTATGTGTATATATTTGTGGCTTGTATTTGTCTGGGGTTTTACTGAGATTTTATTCACAAAATTGAAAAAGGTGATATTTACAAAAATGATAATAAAAACAGAGCTGCTAATCTTTTGTAGTATTGGTAATACGTGCCACAAGCAGTGTGGTTTTTTATAACACTAAGTTCAAAATCGAAGGATGTATGAATGAATAAACTCATGGGAACAATAGTATTGGGATGTGCACTTGTTGGATGTCAGTCAACGGCCGATGGACCAACGGAAGCTTCAGCCGTCGAACCAGCATGTGAAGTAGGTGATGACTATAACGATAAGTCTGCAAGCTGGGATGCATATAAACAATCGTTAATTGATTGTGGAGGTTTTGACATATTCACGGAAGAGGTGGTTTCAGGAGCGAAGGTCTCAAGAGTAAATCGTTCAGGTAAGTATCGCGCATACGAGTTTATGGCTGATGGTACAGGTAAATATACAGGTAAAACTATTCAACCAATCACATGGGTTATTTCACAAGATGGCTTCATTGAAGTTACGTTTGAAGATGGCTGGAAGATGTATTGGGCAATGATGTTAGAACAAGGCACCAATTGGTCTATCAAATTCTATGACCGTGACTCGAAGGATTCTGAACAATATATCTGGGCAGAGAATATGAAAGTTGAAGCTAGGTCATACTAATTATCCAAAACTCTAGTAGGTAGAGTCTAAGTTTCATCTCTACCTACTACTTATTTTGTACGACTAATTATATGCTTAAAGCTTGGTAGATTATCAGAAACATGCTTTATCGATGAGCTTACAATGGATTATTCATAACGAGAGCGATTAAATGGCTCAGAAATCGTTACGCATAAAGTTGCGTGAATACCTTTGGGGAGCCGTATTCACACCAGCGAGTTCCCTTCGCTATGCCAAAGCTCATTGATGGCGAGCTACCAAATTAAGAACAATTACACAATGGAAGACTTATTCCTTTGATATTGCAGCGTTGTATTAATTGGGAATATTTTGTCATACGTGTAATTAAAAATGTAGCTATAGACTAGGGCGAAAATAACAAACCCTAGATCAACAATAAAAGCTTGCAAAATTGAGATTTGAAGTGTGTACGCAATAACGGGGAGGGATAAGGCTAATAATCCAGATTCGAAGAGAAGTGCGTTCAGTACGCGATCTTTTTGCGACTTCTCAACAGACCCTGTTTTCTTTACCATGAAAGCGTCGAAAAGAAGATTGAAAATGAAGTTCCAAACCATTGCTATAATGGATAAGGAAATCGCTGACAATGCAGCTGCTTGAAAACCTGTATGACTTACTAAGGTTAGTATAGGGGTAGCTACTGTTAATAATACAAATTCGAAATAGATTGTATGCCTTAATCGATCTTTAAATTCACGTCCTGTTTTTTTCATAAATTTAACCGTTCCTTGATATTTATCAATTTAGGTGGAGCTTACACTATAGAAATTGATGCGTTAACATTGCGAATAACGACTTCGCTAATAATGTAAACCATTACATAGTTAAATTATTAATGGATGTTGCTAAGTGGCTAATTTTTATAAGACAGCGTAAGGCAATTGATTGACCAAAAGTTAATCAGACAAAATTACTTGATGCTTTTGCCATCACTTGTTAACAGTGTTAATCGAGTGCAGATATCTAAACAAATAACTGAAATACTCAGTTTGAACACTTACTGACTTACTTTTGTCCAAAAACGTTTTAGATGTCGAGTCCGCAAGACCGGTGTGAGCCCGTAAGACTGACCACACCATCACGTTTGCACCAGGGTGTTCCACTTATATTTCTATCTACAGAGGTACATTGGCCGCTCTACTTCAAAGGCTTCACCTTTTTAAGGACTTCATCAAATTTCACCGTCTCAATGTAGTTCCTCAAAGTAGCCAAATCTGCTTTACTGCCATAGGCATCGTAAGTGATGCTTCCATTCTTATGGCCAACAATCGAAGCGGGTACCGCTGCTATAGAACCTCGCTGCTTGAACTGATCGATAAACGTATGGCGGAAACTGTAAAACCGCTTCCCTTCGCCAGTTAAGTCAATGTAGCTAGAAAAATATCTCTTGAACCACTCTCCAAACGATTTGTAATAGCCTTCCTTGTTGCTGTAAGACAGCTCAGGGAACAGCCGCTCATCAGAAGCAAGTGGTTCAATGAATCTCTCGAAGCCCAACTCGATCAGTTTGCTGTGCACTGGTATTGCTCGTCGTGCGCGTTTGTTCTTTAGAGATTGGTCTTCATCTTGATTTGATAGCTGGAAGAACAGTATGTCGTCTCTGAGAACGCAATCCTTGCGTTTAAGCTGAGCAATCTCGTTAGGTCTCATTCCGCTTAGAAGCGCGATTAGAGGCATCCAGTATTGTGAATATTTGGGAATCCGCTTCGTGTAATGTCTTTTGATTTTATGCTCGGTGAAAATGGGTTGACTGAATATTTTTACAAGGTCGTTTTTGCTAAACGATGCAACATTGTCCTCTTCATCTAGCACTGGTCCACCGCTTTTAGATGCCAGACCGCAGAAGGGATTGATAGATTGAATAGGAAAATTGTCTCGTATCCAACTGTAGATCGTTGAGGTTTTCTCAATGTATCTGCCCACTGTCGATTCTGATATCACCTCAAGCCCGGCGCCTTGATTGATTTTAACCCATTGGTGCTTTGGAAAAGCATGGAAGCGTTTGTTGTTAATTTTAGAGTTGGAAACTTTAGGAAACTGTCGTAGTTGTGAGAGCGCATGATCTGCATGGGTGACGTTGATTTGAGTAATATCGTGAACCCCTATGAGCTCATGTACAAGAAGGCACATCTCAATCGTTTTCTGCGCTTCTAGCGCCACACCTTCACTATTCTTTCTTACCCCTAATTTGTTGTTTCGGTGTGTCTGGTATTGTTCGCAATACCACCGTATATCCACCTCACTCGCGCTCTCTGCACCAGTGCTACCTTCTCTTTCATTCACTTTTGAAGTAGTTATGTCGGCAGAGGTATCAACTGCAATGTTTTTTAAGGGGGGATGTTGCTCAAACTCCTCGAAACATTCATCTGGAGCAACTACCGTTAAACTCTCGACAGCGTTTTTCCTTAGTGCTTTCAGTACTTCCGAAAACCGTGAAAAGTCGAAACATTCCAGACTGTTACGAGCTTCCAGCATTAGTTTATAGTGATAAGCGTCTTTTTCACTTTATTCTTAAAGGATTCCTGACAGGTCAAACATTCGTCGTAAATCAGTGCCCACATTTGCTGGGCTCTTGATTCAGGTGATGTGGTGCTTGGATATAGCTTATGAATGCACAGTAGGTCTCTAGATGCGGATAAGGAGAGGGTCTGCTTGTCCTTACCTGACATCAACCTTCGCAGTGCGCCTTGAAGCTTTGGTGAAGCTGAAACCCTTTTGTATGCGTCTACAGCTAGGAACATATCCACTTTCATTCTGGCAGCCAGTTGGCAAGTGACAAGTTCTTTTCCTTCACAAGACGACGGTCGATCTATCGCGTCTTCTACCCTCCAAATGACGTCGATAAGCCGTTTTTCAAGCTCTAGAGCTTTCGAACGAGCCTCTCTTGGCGTCACTTTACCCAACGACCACTTATATTCAAATTGACCATAAAAATAGTCACGAACACGCCGAGGAAATTGGAAACGGAAAGTCCAAGAATGATTACTAGATTGAGTGAGATAGCGCATAGCTCAGTACCTAAGTTCAGTACCAGTCGCGTTTTCTATGCTATTTGAAAGGTGTGGTGCGTTATAACTCGTTGATTACAAATTACTAAACGCTAGATGGGTGGAAGCCCCAGCCACATCCCGGCACACAAGTCACTCGCTGCGGCTGCTTCCTTCCGGACCTGACCGAGTTCACGAGCTATTGTTGCGGGAGGACCAGGGCCTCCATAGATTTTGTTGCGTTGCTTGGTGAAGGGTCACTGTTGCAAGGCGTGGGAGGATTATCAGTTATCGTGACGATGAATGCAAGGCCATCACCGCAAATTTGTACCCTAAGTAGATTAAGTGCTTACAGAATAGTCAAAGCGCCGACACTGTAGTCAATGTCTGCGCTTTATCTTGCTCAAAAAGGGCTTTAGGGCTCTTGCTGTTCTTCATCTATGCTCAGAATGTAGTCGGTCATCCATGCTGTGCCCAATAAACAGAGCCAAACAACAAATACTGGTTTAGGTACTTCTATCGATGGCACTACGACTAAAGCGGCAAAACCTACCGTGGGCAGTGTCCAGCACAACAGTTTGTTCCAACGAAATGTTTTAAGTCTTCCGAGACTTTCCATCGAAGCTAAAATTCCGGTAATACACAAAGATACCAATGCGGCGTATGGCAAACCGGCCGCCCAAATTGGCAATATCAATGCCAATGACCACCAGCTATGCTCCGTTGAACCTTTCCAGTTTCGCGCCGCATACCAAGCAACGAAAACTGAGAAAGCTTGAACAAGTGTCACCATAGGGGTGCCACCTAATTTACCCGCCGATTGGGTGAGCATAATCCCAACATTGAGGGTCAAGACTATGAGCCCTATGATGCTGACGACCCATATATTACTTCGTTTGGAAAACGCGACAGAAAATACTGGGATTAGTATCCAAACCGCCACCGACATCGCAATAGACTGAAGGGGTAAAGTGAGGCCATATACCACCATTGAAGCAAGCAGCATCAGTCCTGCTATGCCACCCTGAGGCAAGATCCACAGCGCAGGGATCATCATCGCTAGCACAGGGATATCCCCTTCGGTAACGCTGATAGTTCTAGCACAAACTACAACAAGTAGACTTGTGATTATGAATTGAAAAACGGAAAATACCATAGCTCCTCCTTATTACCTATCCTTGGCAAAATGAACTAGGACACCTTCAGTATGGATCAATTTAAGGCGCAAATCTTTGCAGTAATTCACCAAATTCCACTTGGAAAAGTCGCGACTTACGGTCAAATTGCAAAAATGGCGGGCTATCCAGGTTATGCACGCCATGTTGGCAAAGCATTAGGTAACTTACCTGAAGGCAGTGCATTACCTTGGCATCGAGTGATTAATGGCAAAGGAGAGATATCGCTAAAAGGAGATGATTTCTTAAGACAAAGAGCGCGATTAATGGAGGAAGGCGTGGCGTTTTCAATCAAAGGTAGGGTTCGTTTGAAAGAATTTGGATGGCAGCCATAACTGCCATCCAGTGATAGGTATTAGCGCACACCAACTAACATCATATTTACGTTTGCTGTTTGGTTCGCGTCTGTGATAACAGGGTATGAGGTATCACTGATAAAACGCAGTTTGCCATCTACTTCAATGCGAGCGCTCACACTATAAGTATGCTTCGCTTTGATATCCGCCATGTCGTAGCTTAACTCAAAATCAAACGGCACTTGTGCACCATCGGTTGTAAAGGTTTGCTCACTGATCACTGTGGCAGCAACGTCTTGTAGCGATACATCTTGAAGTTTCACTGTCACTACGGCATTAGGCGGTAATGCAATACGCTCTCTGTAAGCAATTGTGCCTTTCACTGATGACATACTGTCTTCCATCTTCTTCTGTTGTTCAACTTGAGATGCTGCGTCTGATTGAGGTGCAGATTGACACCCTACCAAGCCTAGACCTAAAGCAATAACCAGCGTGCCGATGAGTGTCTTTTTCATGATGCCTCTCTTGAGTTTTTGATTACGACCTGTGCAAAAAACAGGAACAATATGCAATAAACATATCAGATATACGGTATCTCGCTTAACAAAAACACGCTTTTTTTCAATAAATTCACCCAATTCCTACATTTTTATCTGCTTGACGAAATTGACAGCAAAACCCACACTTGGCTAATAAAGTTATGAATAAAAGATGGGTGCTATGAGTAAACCACTAAGCGATTTATTAGAACTATTACAGCTAGAACAGCTCGAAGTTGACTTGTTCCGCGGGCAAAGTGAGAACCTTGGTTTACCGCAAGTTTATGGTGGCCAAGTGATTGGACAAGCGTTGTCTGCAGCGCGTTATACCGTAGCTGAAGATAGAACAGTTCACTCCTTCCACAGTTACTTTCTCTACCCCGGTGACCCAGAAAAGCCCATCATTTACGATGTGGAAAATCTGAGAGATGGCAAGAGTTTTAGTACTCGCCGCGTCAAAGCCATCCAAAATGGTCGCCCCATTTTCTACTTAACGGCGAGTTACCATGGTGAAGCACCAGGCTTTGAGCATCAAAGCGCCATGCCAGAAATACCAGGCCCGGAAAACTACGCTTCAGAATCTGAATTGGCAGCACGAATCGCTGACTTTCTTCCAGAAAAGCTTCGCAAAGCTTTTTGCGGTGAAAAACCAATTGAAATGCGTCCAGTGACCGTCATCAATCCATTGAAGCCAGAAAAGGCAGAGCCCAAACAATACCTTTGGATTCGTGCAAACGGTGAGATGCCAGACAATCAGCTTATCCACCAGTACCTGCTTGGGTACGCATCAGATTGGGGTTTCTTAACTACCGCACTGCATCCCCATGGTGTTACCTTGTTAACCCCTAAATTTCAGGTTGCCACCATCGACCATTCCATCTGGTTCCATCGTCCTGTGAAAATGGATGAGTGGTTGTTGTATGTAATAGATAGCCCGAACGCTAGTAACTCTCGAGGATTGGTTCGTGGCGAAATTTTCAACCAAAAAGGCGAGCTCATTGCTTCTTCAGTTCAAGAAGGGGTTATGCGCTTTACCGACGAAACGTCACGATACTAATAAAAAAGGCGGGGAATCATCCCCGCCTTTTCGTTCTTACTCTGATTCTCAGGTTAGTGAGGGTACTTGCCCCACTTTCGATTGATTAGATAATTCACCACACGACGAGCGAATCCTGAGTAAGGTGAATGCAAAAAACCAATCGCTGACATCTTGCCTTGGTGCATGATTGGACGCAGTTTAGAAAAAGTCTCAAACCCTTCGCGCCCATGATAATGCCCCATACCACTTGGCCCTACACCACCGAACGGCAAATCATGCTGTGCCACATGAAGCATCACATCATTGATGGTTAGCGCGCCGGACATGGTATTTTCCAACACCGCTTGTTGCAGTTCTTTATCATCAGAGAATAGATACAGCGCCAGTGGTCGGTCACGTTCATTAATGAAATGGTAAACATCGTCCATGGATTTGTAAGTCAGTACTGGCAAGATAGGACCAAAAATCTCTCTGGTCATGACTGGCTCATCGCAAGTGGGGCTTACCACTAAATGTAAAGGAAAACGTCGAGTCTGAACGTCTGGCTCACTTGCTGGGATAAGGTTAATCACCTCGCCCTGCCCTTCCTTCGCAGATTGAAGCGTCTCGTTAAGGCGAGTAAACGACACCTCATCTATCACTGCAGTGTAATCTGGGTGGTCAATAGTTTTATAACGACTCTTCATCACTGATTTCGCTGCTCTAATCACATGCTTGAGCTTGTCTTCCGGCACTAACAAGTAATCCGGAGCCACACATGTCTGCCCAGAGTTATACACTTTGCCGCCAAGAATGCGCTTGAGTGCTTTCTTCACATCGTAATCTGGTGCGATGATGGTTGGAGATTTTCCGCCCAGTTCTAAGGTCACCGGTGTTAGATTCTCTGCTGCCGCAGCCATAACCTTACGGCCCGTAGCACCAGAACCAGTAAAAATAAGGTGGTCAAATGGAAGTTTTGAGAACGCTTGACCCGTCGAGCCAGTTTCGGAGATAAAGCACACTTCATCTTCGGTAAATGCACTGGAAAATGCTTGCGCTAAAGCTTGGCAGAGATGAGTTGAGTTCTCCGACATCTTTACCATGACACGGTTACCCGCAGCCAACGCGGCGGTCATAGGCCCCACAGCCAAATAAAGAGGATAGTTCCAAGGTACGATAATCCCAACCACACCTAGCGGTTGAGGCACGACTTTATTTTTCGCAGGCCAGAACCAAACTGAAGTATGACGTTGTTTTGGACGCATCCATTTTTTTAGCTGCTTTCTGGCATCAATAATGCCATCAATGGAAGAAAAAATTTCTAGCAGCGCTGTTTCTGTTGAAGAACGATGCCCAAAGTCCTTAGCGATGGCTTCACAGATCTCAGATTGATTCTCTCGCAGGATTTTTTCCAGTTTGAGCAAGTTGACGCGTCTGAGTTCACGACTAATACAAGGAGACTCTTTAAATGCGGCTTTCTGTTCTTGAAGTCGCTCTATCATCTGTTGTTCATTGAGTTCAACTGCACTCATTAATGCGCTCCTGTATCAAGTAATGTGTCTAAAAGTTGTTGGCACTCCGGTACCGTCATCTCTTCAGGTACCGGATACTCACCAAACGCTTCCTTAATCGCTTGTTTTGCCAAGCGAGGAATGTCGGACTTCTTAAGCTCCGGTATCACCGTTGGAATATTCAGAGTACGGAGCAACGAATCGACATTTTCAATAAAGTGATGACTGTCTTTATATCCCAAGGCCAACGACAGCTTTGTCAGTCTTGCGTTATCTCTTTGTTCAATAAAGCGAAGTACATGGGGCAATACCACCGCATTCGCCCTACCATGAGGAACATGGTAAAAAGCCCCTAGTTGATGGGCAATTGCATGAACATAACCAATATAAGTTCGGGTAAACGCCAAGCCAGCCTCATAACTCGCTATAGCCATTTTTTCTCGCGCGACTTTGTCACTACCTTGCAGATAAGCAGCTGGAAGATAGTCGAAAATTGCTTGAATTGCGTTGATTGAGCACGTTTCAGTAAAGGTATTTGAATATTGGCTCAGATAAGATTCAACGGCATGAGTTAAGGCATCCGCCCCCGTTTCTGCGGTAATTTGTGCCGGTAAGCCCAACATAATATCAGGGTCTAACACCGCCACTTTCGGGACTAAGAACGGATCGGTAATAGAGCGCTTCATTTTGGACTCTACATCGCTGACTACCGCCGCTACCGTCCCTTCAGAGCCTGTGCCTGCTGTTGTTGGAATCGCAATAATTGGCATCAGTGGACGGTGTACTTTAAGCAATCCCGTCAGCTTAGAGACATCTTTGTTAGATTTCGCACTGCCAGCAATCGCCTTAGCGCAATCCATTGGTGACCCACCTCCGAACGCAATAATGCCATCGCAACTCTGCTGTTTATAACGCTCAACGCCTTTGCGAACCGTGGCAAAGTCGGGGTCAGGAAGGACTTCATCAAACAAACTGTATTCAATAGCGGCGGCGTCCAATGCGGCCAGCATATCATCGAGCAGCCCCAGTTTTCTCAACACTCCATCCGTTACCACTAACGGCCTTTTCACTGAATATTGATGACATAGTGATGGAACGTTAAGTACTTGACCAGAGCCCGACAAGCACTCTGGCTTAGGCACTGGTACCATTTTGATAAACGGTTTTTTTACCGACACCATTAACTGATGCAGCATATGACACTCCTTTGCCTGCCAATTTTGATATGAATCTAGTCTATTTTTATAGAGTTATTACTCAGATGAAGCAAGCTTGATGGCAATAAGTTGAGAGCTTTTACTGAATCAACGTATCGGTAACGCCGTGGTGTACTTCAACGGTTCCATCGCAAATGTAGAGGTCACATTAGACAAACCATCAATGCTATTGACTAGCTTTTTGTAAAACTCATCAAAGCACTTCATGTCTTTAACCAGCACTTTCATCATGTAGTCATACTCACCAGCCATGCGATAAAACTCCATCACTTCCGGAAAAAGTGATGCGGTTTCGACAAATTCTTTATACCACTCATGTGAGTGATCAGTCGTTTTGACTTGCACGAAAGCGGTGAATGACAAGCCGAGCTTTTCTGGATCTAGCAAAGCAACACGTTTATCAATGATTCCTTGATCTTCGAGTTTTTTTAGTCGCTTCCAACACGGTGTAGTTGTCAAATTTACCGCATCAGCTAACTCATTTAGTGACAAGGTGCCGTCCTGTTGTAAAAGTGCAAGCAACTTTTTATCGGTATTATCTATATCCACCAAACTCTCCAAATAGAAAACTTTTCTACTAATTTGCAAAACCACAGACAATATAGCAAAGTTTTTCTCTGGGTATGTAGGTAAATTATCACCATATTAAAAAGAAAATAGGACGCTCAACTATGCACAACGACCAAAAATGGGTAAATGACGCCATCCGTAAAATTGAGGCAGACTTCCAACGCTCAGCCGATACGCACCTCATCAAACTCGATCTTCCAAGCATCGAGGGTATCGATGTTTATCTAAAAGATGAAAGTACACACCCTACTGGTTCGTTAAAGCACCGTTTAGCGCGTTCTCTTTTCCTTTATGCGCTTTGTAACGGTTGGATTGGTCCAAAGACGACGGTTATTGAATCATCATCAGGTAGCACTGCGGTTTCTGAAGCTTACTTCGCGCGCCTACTTGGCTTGCCATTTATCGCAGTTATGCCAAAGAGCACAGCTCGTAAGAAGATCGAGCAAATCGAATTCTATGGCGGTAAAGCTCACCTAGTTGATCGTCCTGACCAAATCTATGCAGAATCTCACCGCTTAGCGAGAGAACTTAACGGCCACTATATGGACCAATTTACCTACGCAGAGCGTGCTACAGACTGGCGTGGTAACAACAACATTGCCAACTCTATTTTTAATCAAATGGAGCTAGAAGATCATCCAATTCCTACATGGGTAGTAATGAGCCCGGGGACTGGCGGTACATCTGCAACAATCGGACGCTTTATCCGTTATCAAATGCACGACACTAAATTGTGTGTTGTCGACCCAGAGAATTCTGTGTTCCATGACTTCTTTAAAACAGGTAATGCTGATATTACCGGTGACTGTGGTAGCAAAATTGAAGGCATTGGCCGCCCTCGTGTGGAACCTAGCTTTATCCCAGGTGTGGTCGATGAAATGCGCACCATTCCTGATGCGGCAAGTATTGCTACCATCCACTGGTTGGAGAAAATGCTAGGTCGTAAAGTCGGGGCATCGACAGGTACTAACTTATACGGTGTGTTGCAATTGGCTGGTGAAATGAAAAAGCGCGGCGAGAAAGGCTCTATTGTCACCCTACTCTGTGACAGTGGCGAGCGTTATCTAGACACTTACTACAACGCAGAATGGATTAATAACAACATTGGCGATCTACAACCTTACACTGACAAGCTAGAAGGCTTCGAAGCGACAGGTGAACTGGCTTAATCTTCAATGAAGACCAAACGCCACTTCGGTAAGCGAAGTGGCGTTTTTGTTTATTCAATTCCTAGCTTTAGACCTCAATTGCAATACGGTGCCAATTTGCCTAACTCAATAGCACTTGTATCCCAATTAAACTCATCATTATCACTCACATAATAATAGATCACACCATTCGGCAACATCACAAACTGTATGCCACCATAGCCCGACATAAACGGAATCATCACCTCACATCCTGAATCAACCATCACAGATTTACCCCACATACTATTGGCGTAATATTTATTAGTGATTGTCGTCGGCAGCGGAGGTGACGTTGGGTCTTCAAATAACGCGATCGCTAGTTCTGCTGGATCCAGTAGTTGTTGACCATTAACGGCGCCCCTATCAATAGAAGTGAACTTAGACAACTTCACAATATCATCGCTCAGGAAGGTCAAACCAAATCCACCAAATGGCATACCTTCACTGTCATAGGTGCGACGGGTGTCTTTCGAACCTTCATCAATACCCAGTGGCGACCAAATATCCGCCACCAGCACGTCATTGAATACATCAAAGCTGCTACCTAACTGACTCTTGGTAAAATTCTGAGCTGCAACGGTTGCAATATAGGTATCGGTCGTGTGATAGATAAACAATGAACCCGGCGCCGACTTACGAGGGTAACGACTTATTGAGTAATCGAGTTTGTCTTGGTGGCCTAGGACCAGAAAGAAGCCAGTATCATTAGCCGTCGAGCCTTCATCACTCATAGAACTTGAGGACAATCTATAATTACCCGTCGCCATATCCAACGCATGGTTCGGTGTTACATCTTGCCAATCCCCTTCTGGATCATTGGCAGTTTCAGGTACGAGTGAAGTCAGGTCAGTATTCATGTAGCCTGGATACATAGCCTCTAGCCTCATCGAAACCGTACCCGCAAATGCGGTTTTAGCCGTTGAATAAGATGGTATTCTCAAGCGATCACAGTACGGGTGCACACCTTGTCGTGTACTGCATTCAGCACGATAGTGAACACCGTTGAAAAACACCCCATAAGCGGTCATATACTCCGGCGTCACACCACTACCAATATTGGCAAGGTTCAAGCCAATAGATGGATAGTCACTAACAAGTTCACTCAAGGCTCGCGTTTCAATTTTCGAGTGCTCATACGCCTGATGCGCTTGTTTGAGCGCTAAGCTGTCTGCGACAGTATGAGGAGTATACGTAGCGGCTACACTTCCCCACATATCAAACTGATAATACAGACATGTTTCAGAGGCGATCTGATAAGCGACCTGACTAACAGATTGATTATCAAAGGTAAACATCATTAGGCCATTATGGACACAATTCGAGTTCTTTTGGATAAGAGAAAACGGAATGGCTGCCCGGCTTGAACCATTGTCCGAGTTTTCTTTCCATACTCTCCCCGGCTCTAAAATGTACTCCCAGTATGGATGAGAGCCAAGATTAATACCGCGTTCTACAGGAATTAAGTGGGTACCACTTTGAACAAATGAGAAGGAGAAGTCAGGAATATGCTTTCTAGGATCATCACCATTCCCAGTGTAACGGAAGGTATCTCTATGCTCGGTAAACTGGCCGACTCCTGCACTCTCAGGGGCGATAAGAGTTAACGTCCCTTCAAAATTATGCTCTGGTTGAGCAGCCTCACTCGGTAATGCAAACGCCTGAGTTGTCGCTAAATAGGAAACTGCATTGCTACTGTTAAGCTCAGAGTAAGTCAGTTGGTTACGACTCACACTCCCACTGCCAGTGAGCGGTTGATAATTCTCCGTATACTCTCCGCTGTTATCTTCAACCCCATAGCCACTTAACGTCACTTGAGCGGTTGGATTTTGAGGATCATTACTATCTAGGCTAAGTGTTCCGGTTTTTAATCCAGATGTCGTTGGCTCAAACTGCACCGTCACATCACAAGAGATGTTGTTATCCAACGTGACTCCATCACAGCTATTATTGACTAACACATAATCCGCGCCAGAAACTTGAGCACTGTTAATGATGAGCGACTGCATTCCTGAATTCGCTACCGAGATTTGCTTTTGAGTTTGACTATCAATCAGCTGGTTACCAAAGTTGGCTTGCTCCGCTACAACAATACTTGGATTCTCTCCGCCCGAATTGGCTGTTCCTGTTACTGACACATTCTCCACATAGCAATGGTCAGCACCGCCCGTTTGCGCTCTAAAACGAAGGGTTAGGTTGTTGCTTGAAGGAATAGTTATCGACGATGGGTAAAAATCGCCACCGTCTTGTCCATTAGTGAGCACTGACACCTGCGTGTAACTGTTGCCATCGTCCGTTGAGTATTCTGCTATACAATAATCAGCTGACTCAAGTAGTCTCGCTGCGAGTAAGTAGTCCACATTAATATCACTATAACCGCTGACGTTTATTACTCTTTCTATTGAACCCGTTTCTTTTAGATAAGCCGATAAACCATCAATAACAACTGTGTCACTGGTGCTGGTATTTCCATAAGCAATCCAATTAGACAACCCCGAATTAAAGTCATCATAAAAAAGCTCATCCGCTACTGTTGGTACTGAATAAAGCACAACAGATACTAGCGAGAGACAGAGAGAAGGCTTCATTCTATTTCTCCAAATATAAAGTCAATGTTCTTCCCTGAATAGGGACTTTATGATTGCCGCACTCTGAAATATTGCACTTAATGTCGCACACAGTTGACGGCTCACAATCGAACTAATAATAGAAAAGCCAAAATACCTGATAGGTACCAGTTGCCACTATTTCGTGGTACCAGCAAATTATTATTCCCCTCAATAACCATCTTAATCTGGTACCAGAAAATAGTGCTAACTGGTACTAAGCCGAGTAAACCGATTCGCCTATTCTCAACGTTACATTAGTTGGGAGAATGAATAATGGAATATATAAATAATAACGAACTGCTCGCTGCATTTAATAATGAAACTGACCATTCTATTGCAGTATATAACCCACATGATGACTCCATTGTGGGATATATACCTTCTCTTTCCATTGAAGACATTAATCACAAAATAGAACGCTCTAAGGTCGCGCAACAAGAATGGCAAACTACCACCGCCAGCCATCGTGCCACTATTTTGAATAAGTGGTTCGAGCTGGTAACTGAGTACAGTGATGAGCTAGCGCAAATCATGACACTAGAACAAGGCAAACCGCTGACCGAGGCTAAAGGTGAAGTGGTTTATGGTGCCAGCTTTATAAAGTGGTTTGCAGAGGAAGCCAAACGTACCTACGGTGACACTATTCCTGCTCCTGCTGCAGGAAAACGACTCATGACCACTAAGCAGCCAATAGGGGTGACCGCTTCCATCACGCCTTGGAACTTTCCTATTGCCATGATCACTCGAAAGGTAGCCCCAGCGTTGGCTGCAGGTTGTAGCTGTATCGTGAAACCTGCGAACCAAACCCCTCTATCGGCTTACGCCATCGCTGAGCTTGCCTATCAAGCTGGTCTTCCCAAAGATCTGCTGTTTGTTATCAATAACCACTCTTCTGTACTGGTTGGCGACCTACTTTGTCACCATGAAGATATTAAGAAGCTGTCATTTACAGGTTCCACAGAAGTAGGCCGAACCTTACTTAAACAGACCGCTGACACCATAAAACGTACGTCGATGGAACTCGGTGGCAACGCGCCCTTTGTCGTCTTTGACGATGCGGATATTCCGGCTGCCGTTCAAGGCGCTATCGCCTCTAAGTTTCGAAATGCAGGACAGACTTGTGTCTGTGCCAATCGCTTTTATGTTCAAGACGCTATCTATGATGAGTTCGTTGATCAGTTTGTGTCTGCCGTCTCACAACTCAATGTTGGCTATGGCTTGGAAGCCGATACCCATGTGGGTCCACTGATTGATAGCAAAGCTAAAGACAGCATCTTAGCGCTGATTTCTACGACGTTGCAGCAAGGTGCCAAGCTGCAATACGGTGGCGATAAGTTATCGGGTAACTATCTACAACCCACCGTCCTGACCGACGTATCCAGCGATATGGACATTGTACAAACTGAAATATTTGGCCCCGTTGCACCGGTGATTCGATTTGAAGATGAAAGCGAACTCATCAAGCAATGCAATGACACCATCTATGGCTTGGCAAGCTACTTCTATACCAAAGATATTCAACGCGCTTTTAGAGTGGCCGACGCATTAGAGTTCGGGATGGTAGGTATCAACGAAGGCATAATCTCCACCGAAGTCGCCCCATTCGGCGGTATTAAACAATCTGGTTTCGGCCGTGAAGGTGCAAAACAAGGGATCGAAGAATACCTAAATACTAAATACATCTGCTTCGGTAATCTCTAACTCTCAGCTAAGGAAAGAATATGAGCAATTTAGACTGGCAAACAAGAAAAGACGCCGTTATTGCACAGGGTATGGGTAACCTTGCCCCTATCTATATTGAGCGAGCCAACAACGCCACGTTAACGGATATTGAAGGCAACCAGTACATAGATTTTGCTTCTGGCATAGCAGTAACTAATACAGGTCACTCACATCCGAAAATTGTCGCTGCCGTCACTGAACAGCTACAACAATTCAGCCACACCTGCGCTATGGTGACGCCCTACACTAGTTTTGTCACATTGGCTGAAAAGCTCACCCAACTAGCCCCTGGAGATTTCGATAAAAAATCGGTGTTCTTAACCACCGGCGCAGAGGCGGTTGAAAATGCAATTAAGGTTGCTCGCGCCCACACTAAACGCAGCGGAGTTATTGCTTTTAAAGGCGGCTTCCATGGCAGAACCAATATGTGTATGGGGCTGACAGGAAAAGTAACCCCCTACAAAGCTGGTTTTGGTCCATTTCCTAACGACATCTACCATGCACCATTTCCCAACGCACTTCATGGCGTTACCGTTGAGCAAAGCCTCGAGGCGCTCAATGACCTACTGACTACTGATATCGAGCCTTCACGTGTCGCGGCTATTATTTTTGAACCCATTCAGGGAGAAGGTGGATTTTACGCCGCACCAAAAGCTTGGACAGATGCAATACGAGTCTTGTGTGACCGACACGGTATCGTACTCATCTGCGATGAGATCCAAACCGGCTTCGCTCGTACAGGGGCGATGTTTGCTTCCAGTCACACTGACTTGGTACCGGATATCACGACTATGGCTAAAGGCATCGCGGGCGGTTTTCCTATCTCAGCGGTGGTTGGCAAAGCCGAAATCATGGACAGCGCTATGCCCGGTGGCTTAGGTGGTACCTATGCGGGATCTCCATTAGCTTGCACTGCTGCTCTCAGTGTTTTAGACATCATAGAGCAGGAACAATTATGTCATCGCGCGGTCGAAATCGGACAACAGTTTAATGACAAACTCAACGCTATGCGCAGGGAGTTACCTTGTATTAGCGAAGTGCGACAAGTCGGCGCCATGATTGCGATAGAGCTCGACAATCCGAGAACTGGAGAACCACTTGCACACATTACTAAGCAATTAGTGACGGCTTGTGTGCAGCAAGGAGTGATCATTTTATCTTGTGGAGTTAAAAGTAATGTCATCCGTTTTCTACCGCCCCTGACCATTGAAAGGGACGACATTGAAAAAGGACTCACAACGGTTTACAAATGCCTTACAAAAATCACTAATCAAAACTTGACGCTGTAGTTTTACTGCATTTATTCACCAACCAACTAACCATATGAATTAAATCTACATTTGGAATCTGAGTCACGTATTTACAGTTGTGAATCAGATTCCAATACAACGCGCGATCTTGGTCTCGGAAAATAACATTTTGTTAACCAATACTGTTGATAAGATAATCAATCGTTGAGGTAAGCAGTGTTAGAGAAGTACATTCAAATCGACCCCAATTTATCCCTGTCACTGCAAGACCAAATCAAAACCGGTATTACGCATGCGATCACCAGCGGCTTTCTGGATAGATCGGTGCCTATCACCTCTTCTCGAAAGCTGGCCACCAGCCTCAAAGTATCTCGCAACACCGTCCTTCGAGTGTATGAACAGCTTAATGCTGAGGGTTTTTTTGTTTCGCGAGAGCGTAAGGGTTACTACATAAACCCCGAACTAAATATTAAGCCTAAGCCTCTTACTACACGCGACCAACAGCAGACACTGCCATGGAACAAATACGTCAAGCTCACCACTCTTGATTCACCGCCCTCTCCTCAAGAGCTGAGTGAGTATCCTTATCGCTTTATTCATGGAATGGTCGATGAGACCACCTTTCCCGTGGCTGAATGGCGTAAATGCGCCATTCAATCGTTGAACAAAATCAACAGCAAACGCTGGACTTCCGAGTTTGAGAACTACGATGAACTGATTAAGCAAATTCGCACTCGTGTCCTGCCTCGACGAGGAATCTTTGCACAGCATAATCAAATAATGGTTACCATGGGAACTCAGCACAGTTTAAACTTGATTAGCCGCTTGTTGACCGACCAAAGTACAACGGTTGGTATCGAAAATCCGGGATACCCAGAAGCAGTAAATCAACTAAGTGCAAAAACAGATCGTATCGTCCCAATTGATATCGACGAACAGGGAGCAGTAATTAATGAGTCATTGCACTCATGCGATTTGGTTTATGTCACCCCGAGCAATCAGTTCCCTACCACAGTGCGAATGTCAAAACACAGAAGACAAGCTCTGCTTCAAGCTGCTGAGGAACACGACTTTCTGGTGATCGAAGACGACTTTGAGCATGAAACCAACTTTATTGATGAAGACATTCCAGCACTAAAAAGCGAAATTCATAGTGAGCGTATTATTTACCTCTCGAGCTTTTCTTCTACTATCGCTCCAGGTCTGCGACTTGGCTTTATCGTTGCCGCACCTCAGTTCATTGAGCTGGCTAAACGGCTTCAACAGCGCAACCATACTTGCCCGCCTAAAAACAACTGTCAGACCCTAGCTCTGTTTCTTAAATTAGGCTACTACGATTCATTAATACATCGACTGCTGACTCGCTATCGCAGTAAATGGCTTACCATGGAAAAGGCGCTTAATTTCTACTTTCCGCAATCAGGGGTAGCCTCAGCATTATCTGGTACCGCATTCTGGATCGACTACAAACCCGGTTTTGACGCAAACCGGCTGGCTAACGTGGCGCAGCAACACGGGATTTTGATCAATTCTGGAGAGAAGTACTATTTTGCTAACGCCAAGAGAAATGGTATTCGGCTGAGTTTCAACTCCATCGACGAAAGCGATATTAGGGAAGGCATAAAACGCCTAGCGCTGCTTGCTCAACACATTATGCCCGATGACTCCTTAGAAACAGTAAAAGGACAACGACTTAAGGCTGATGAAGTCAGGGAGGTGGTCGATGATTACATCATCTGCACGACTGACTGCTTTAACATTCCTTATAAAGTGACTTTCCAGCAAGATGGTCGAATGCACGGTATGTCCAACCGCCCAAATGATGAGGATGAGGGGTATTGGTGGTTAGAAGAAGACACCTTGTGCATTCAGTGGAAGAAATGGCAATTTTCCGACGTACGAAGACAGAAGTTGATTCGCCATAACAATACCTTGTATCGGTTTGACGAAAATGGTCTTTTGGTATCGAAAGGGACTCTATTACCAAAAGCATCAATACCATCCCATTGAGTAAAATGATCGCTGAGATAAATGTCACATATTTGTTAACTGGATTTCATATCTATTAAAGAAAGGTCTTACCCAACATTCTATAGCAAATTATTTTACCGCTCAGTATCTTATATATATCGCTACCTAGAACTTAAAACCAAGAATATCAACCGATATTTCACATAATTCAGCATAAGTAACTACAAAAATAACAAAACAGCGAGTGTAACTCACCAAGATAATTCTGTTTTATATAAGCCAATTCGTTGAACATATTTATTAACAAAACTGGATCCAACGATAACGACAACTGGTACTACTCGATAGTTAACCTGAGCGCTATTTTTTAAATGTCTTGAACAGGAAGTAAATAAACAAGGCCTTACTCTGGTCAAATGATTACAAGGAAGCATTATGTTACTACGCAAACATAAATTGACTGCTGTTGCGCTACTGACGCTCGCTACTGGCTTTACTCATGCCTCTGCGCTAAACACCGCAACATTTGCTACATATACCGATATAAAAGATTGGGATCCTGCCATTGCCTTTTCTACCGAAGTCATCATGCTTAGCAACGTTTACGAACCATTGGTCTGGTATAACCCTCCGGGTTCAAAAGAAACCTTCAGTCCGGCACTAGCAAAAAGCTGGAACGTAAGTGAAGACGGTTTAACTTGGACGTTCCAACTGAGAGAAGGTGTGCAGTTTCATGACGGGACACCCTTTAATTCTCAAGCAGCCAAATCTTCTATCGAACGTACGGTTTCTATGAAAAAAGGGGCTTACTATATTTGGCCTAAAATGGATATTTCCACACCCGATGCCAATACCTTAGTCATCAAAACAGAGAAACCATCGCCTATCGATCTTATCGCTTCGTCACAGTATGGCGCTTATATCTACTCACCCGCTGCTGCAGACAAAGGCACAGAATGGTTTAATCAGGGTAATGCAGCAGGAACTGGCCCTTACCAAGTGACTCAGTGGGAAAAGGGTCAACAAGTCATTCTAGAGCAGAACGAGCAGTACTGGGGTGGTTGGCAAGACGAGCAACTCGATCGTGTGGTGCTAAAATACGTTTCAAACCCAGCGACGCAAGTACAGATGATCAAAGCAGGTGATGCCGACTTTATCAGCTTACCTTCTGCTGACCTAGTGGAATCACTCGCAAAGCATCCAGATGTTAAAGTAATTGACACTCCCTCATGGAAGAACTCACAGTTCTTAATCAATACTCAAAAATACCCAACGGATAACCTAGAGTTCCGTAAAGCATTACTTCATGCTTGGGACTATCAATCTGTGGTTGAATACATCTACGCAGGAGGAGCAACCATTCCTAGCGGTATTGTTCCCGGTACCATGTGGGGTGCTATCGAAGGTCAGGAAAGCCCAGCCTTCGACCTTAAGCAAGCCAAAGCATTATTGGAACAATCTGGCATTCCGAAAAAAGACTGGGTTCTGGATGCTGCCTATATCAACTCTTCAGAAGCCTATAAAAATGCCCTGCTAATGTATCAAGAGAATCTACGCCAGATTGGTGTGACGCTGAATCTAAAGCCGGGCCCTTGGGGTAAGATCTGGAACGATGCGAAGAATCTAAAAACCGCACCGAACCTTCAGTCTATGACATGGTGGCCAACTTACGCGACACCTTCAGATTGGTTGATTGGTCTGTTCAAAACCGAAGAATCACCGTCGTTTAACTTGTCTCACTATTCTAACGCCAACTACGACTCTCTTGTGGACAAGGGTGTAGCCGCCGAGCCAACGAATAAAGCTCAGGCTTCTAGCTATTACCAGCAGGCACAACAAGTGCTCATTGATGATGCCGTCGCTATCTTCTACGCCGACTTGAAAGGCCGCATCATTCATCACAAAGAGATTGAGGGCGTCACGCCAAACCCAGCCTACGCGGCCACGTTCTTCTATCAACTCTCAAAATAATCAACGAGCAGGAGCTCAGAAAGAAGTACCGAGCACGGTACTTCTTTCTCAACGTCATTGAAGACACAGTGGTAAGTAGTTATGAGAAATTACATTTTTAGACGCTCGTTAACGCTAGTTGGCATCATGGTCGGCATTTTGGTTATTACCTTCTTTTTAACCAGAGTGCTACCTTCGTCTCCAGTGGAAATGATGCTCGGAGCCAAACCCACAGCGGAACAAATCGCTATCGCCAAACAAGAGTTAGGGCTGGATAAACCGTTATGGCACCAATTTGTGTCCTATATTTCCCAAGCCGCCACAGGCGATTTCGGCAAGAGCTTACGTACCGGCCAAGAAGTTAAATCCGAAATTATTAAGCATATGATGGCGACCATTGAACTGGTCACCATTGCTATTGGTATTTCATTATGTACTGGTATCCCACTTGGTGTATGGGCAGCGATTCGAAATAAAACGCCAGTCGACCAAATGGCGCGTGGCGTGTCTATTGTTGGTATCGCGATTCCATCCTTCTTTCTCGCCATCTTGCTACAAATGCTGTTTTATGGCGTCTTAAACTGGTTTCCGCTGCAAGGAAGAATTGATTCTCATATTCTAATCGATGCGCAGTTTACTGCAGTTACAGGGCTGTTCACGGTAGATACTTTACTGGCTGGGGATTGGGTTGCCTTTAAAAGTGCGGTCCAGCATTTAGCCTTGCCCGTGCTCACCCTTAGCCTCGCCACGTTTGCCATTTTTGTTCGAACTACACGCAACTTAATGGTGGAGGTGTTGAGCCAAGATTACATTCGCACTGGTCATGCGTTTGGATTGAGTCACTCCAAGATTTATTTCTTCTATGCGTTAAAAGCAACACTCGTCCCGTTGTTGACTGTTATTGGCCTGACCTATGGATTTATGTTGGGCAACAGTGTGATTGTAGAGTCCATCTTTGATTGGCCCGGTATAGGTCGCTACGTTGTCGAATCTGTCATCACTAACGACTTTCCTGCTGTTATGGGGGTCACCTTGATCCTGTCATCGAGTTATTTACTGGTGAATTTCGTCATCGACCTACTGTACTTCACCGTCGACCCAAGACTGTCTCCTGAGGTGTAATATGAGTAAATCATCCGCACACGTTGCAAGTATTGCGTTAACCGCAAATTCAGAGCCTGTCGCACAGCATCTGTGGCAGACTCGCGTTCGTAAGTTTTGGTACAACGCTAAAAACAATCCGCTACTTTACATTGGCGCGTTTATTTTTATTTCTCTGATTGTCATGGCGGTCTTTGCACCTTGGCTAGCGCCTTATGACCCTGCAAAAATGAATTTTGCCCACAAGCTGCAATCGCCTAACGCGCTTCATTGGTTTGGCACGGATAACTTAGGAAGAGACATCTTCTCCCAAATTCTTTATGGTGCCCGAACCTCTCTATCCGTCGGTATTATTACGGTGATATTAGCGCTTGTGATTGGCTTACCCATTGGTCTGGTCGCAGGCTATGTTGGTGGTAAAGTTGATGGCTGCTTAATGCGAATCTCCGATGTGTTTCTCGCCTTTCCTCCCATGCTCTTACCTATCTGTATGATAGCGATACTTGGTCCAGGGCTATTGAATGTGATGTTTGCCATCGCCCTATCATGGTTCCCGTGGTATTCAAGGATACTGCGTGCAGCGGTGATTAGCGTGCGTAATGAGCAATATGTGTTGTCTGCTCAAGCTGCTGGCGTCGGTCATTTAACGATCATGTTTAAGCACCTCCTTCCTAATGCCATGACCCCTCTATTGATTCAAGTTTCTATGGATTTTGGGTACGTGATCCTCTGGGCAGCGGCATTAAGTTTCTTAGGTCTGGGCGCTGTCCCTCCAACCATTGAGTGGGGATTAATGATAGGCAATGCACAATCGTTGTTCCTTGAATACTGGTGGACCGCCGTATTCCCAGGCTGCGCTATTTTTGTCACGGTCTTGGCTGCCAACTTATTAGGTGATGGTTTACGAGACGCACTTGATCCAAAATTCAAAGGGAGAGATTAGTATGACCGATTCTCTATTGTCCGTACGCAACCTTAGCATTCAATTTGAGAACTTCTCCTCAACTATCCATGCCGTTAATGGATGCAGTTTTGAACTCAACCGTGGCGAGATCCTTGGCTTGGTAGGCGAATCTGGGTGCGGAAAGTCCCTCACTTCAACCGCCTGCCTCGGACTACTACCAGATAACGCCATTCTTAATGGTTCGATTTGTCTTGAAGGTCAACCCCTTGAGTTGCTTTCTGCACAAGAGTGGGCACGCGTTCGTGGTGACGATATAGCGATGATATTCCAAAACCCGATGACGGCTCTAAACCCCTACTTCACCATCGAACAACAAATGGCTGATATTATTCTTGCTCACCGCAAAATCAGTCGCAAAAAAGCCAAGCTCGAAGCAATACGGTTGCTGGACATGGTTCACCTTCCAGAACCAAAACAAGCGGTAAAGAAATATCCACATCAGTTTTCTGGTGGCCAATTACAACGAATTATGATCGCCATCGCGTTAAGCTGTGAGCCCAAAGTCCTTATCGCCGATGAGCCAACAACAGCACTCGATGTCACCATTCAAGCACAAATCATTTTGCTGCTGCGCGAACTAGCCGAAAAACAGAACATCAGCATTTTGTTTATTACTCATGACCTATCCGTCGTGGCATCGCTATGTGACCGCGTGGCGGTGATGTACGCCGGAACCATAGTTGAACAAGGCCCTATCGAGTCACTGTTCAATCACCCTATGCATCCCTATACCAAAGGGCTACTTAATTCCGTCCCAGCGATTGGTTTAACCCATGAATTGTACGCCATACCTGGTTCTGTGCCTGACATGAGAACAAAACCTCGAGGTTGTGCTTTTGCCTCCCGTTGCCATACTGCCACAGATCTGTGTCTAAGCGCTGCGCCAGAAGCCAAACAATATAACGCGCATCAGGTCCTGTGCTTTCATCATCAACCACCAAAACAGCCGAAGCAAATTGCTTAATTAATTGAGGAGGAATCATCATGGTACAGCCATTATTGAAGGTCACAGACCTTGCCAAGTCCTACTCTGTTGGGCAACAAACATTACAAGCGTTTCAGCACATCAACTTCGACATTCAACCAGGCGAGTGCGTGGCCTTGGTCGGAGAGTCTGGTTGCGGGAAAAGCTCCATAGCTATGACCATACTCAAGCTTATTGACGCTGATTGCGGTCATATCCACTTTTGCGGTCAAAATATCAGCGTACTCAAAGGTCGACAGCTCAAACAGCTACGAAAAGAGTACAGCATCGTATTCCAAAACCCCTACTCTACACTCAACCCTCGACTTTCAGTTCAAAAGCTATTAGAAGAGCCGCTGCTCACTCACACAAAGCTGAGCAAACTAGAACGGTTGGATAAGGTTCTCGAAATGCTCACTACAGTGGGACTTAATGAGAACATGTTAAACCGCATGCCTCATGAGCTTTCCGGCGGGCAGCGTCAACGAATAGGGATTGCACGCGCTTTAATGCTCGACCCCAAATTAATTATTTTAGATGAGCCGACGGCAGCGCTGGATGTCTCTGTTCAAGCCACCATTGTTAATCTACTTAATCAACTTAAGCAGGAACGTGGTCTGAGCTATTTGTTCATTACTCATGATTTAGGATTGGTCGAACGAATCGCTGACAGGGTATTGGTGATGTATTTAGGTGAAATTGTCGAAGCAGGTCCCGTCGGTGATGTGTTTCATCACACTCAACACCCGTACACACAAGCCTTGCTTAACTCTATCCCGTCACTAGATCCTACCCAACGTGATCGATTGCAAGCCTTATCGGGAGAAGTACCAAGTGCGTTGAACCGTCCACATAGGTGTGCATTCCAAAGCCGCTGTCAAAGGTTGAGCGAGAAGTGCCAAAAAGCCTTTCCTCGCATAGAGCAAGAAAGACCCCATGAGTGCGCTTGCTTTTACCCTTTATTGAATGAACACCAGCACTTTGCAGCAAACCAACAAGATAAGGTGACAATATGAGCCATTTTTCAATTGCGGGGCTGCAATTAAGCCTTCCAATGGGCGATAACTTAGCAACGTTGGAACAGAAGACTCGTGCCACTTGCCAGCGATTCCCTTGGGTCGATATGGTGGTTTTTAGTGAGCTTGCTATTTACGGCGCATCACTCAAATATGCCGAGCCTATCGGAGGCGAAACCGAGCAGCGACTAATCAAGCTGGCTCAAGAACAGAATATCTGGCTGGTTTCTGGTTCCTATTACACTCAAGATGACAATGGTACCAGCAACACCTTGTTGGTTATTAGTCCCGAGGGACAAGTTATCGCTCGTTACCAAAAAATGTACCCTTTTCTCCCATACGAGCAACAGGTTGAAAATGGCGACCAGTTCGTGACCTTTGACATCCCTAATGTTGGACGGTTTGGCGTTTCCATTTGCTATGATATGTGGATTCCAGAAACTATTCGTGCGCTAGCCTGTATGGGGGCTGAGGTTATCATTCACCCAACGATGACGGGCACGATAGACCGTGAGATTGAATGCTGTATTGCACGAGCCAATGCCATCACCAACCAGTGTTTTATGGTGGATATCAATGGTTGTGGGCCGCTGGGGAATGGGCAATCAATCGTCGTAGGTCCGGAAGGCGATGTGCTTTATCAAGCCGGAGAAACCGAACAAGTCATTCCTATTGAACTTGATGTAGGTCGAGTAAAACGTGTGAGAGAAAGAGGAACCTTAGGCCTAGGGCAACCACTTAAGAGTTTTAGAGACCACCCAATTGCGTTTCCTCAGTATCAAGAGCCTTCGGTTTATCTCAATACCTTAGGCGAGCTTAAACTTCCTCCCGCTAATATATAGATCTGAAGGGGACTCACCGTCCCCTTTGCTTCAGCCACGCTGATAGTCTGACTTCACCTTGTCCTGTGCCAGCGAAATATAATGAACAAGGTCTTGATACCCATCATCAAGTTGAGTGATAAGCTCTGCATCAGTCGCATTATTCGCTACTCTTTGCAGACAGTCATGGTAATACCTAGCTTTGTCGCTAAAGTATTCTAAAGGCCCGCCAACACTTGCTAGTTGACGGGTTTCATCATGATGAGCCACTATTTGACCAAAGATGGTTTCGTGTTCTTTGAGCTCTAATAGCGAATGTTCGTATTCGGCGCCGATGAGTTTAGAATGGGCAGTCGTCCACATATTGGTGTATTGTGCGATTGCGCTTGAAGCGTAAATATCTACTGTGCTTTTGTAAATCACATCTACCGTATCAGATGAGAGAGACAAAATAGACTGGGTATCTTGCACTATCTCTGCCGCGCCTCGTGACGCTTTCGCTACTTGGCTTGAGACCAATTCAATATTGTCTCCCGCTCGATTCGTGCTGCCTTCAATGCGTTCAACCAATCCCGAAATTTCACTGGCGGCTTCATTGGCTCTACCCGCCAAAGAGCGCACCTCATCAGCTACTACTGCAAAACCACGACCATGCTCACCAGCGCGCGCGGCTTCAATGGCAGCATTTAACGCCAGTAAATTTGTTTGCTCGGATATCTGGTGGATAATACTAATAAACTGAGTGATATCGCTGGTAAGTACCTGAAGAGCTGCGACGGTTTCTTTGCTCGTTGCCGCTGACTGAGAGACTTCATCCAACGACTGATACATAGCATGCAACTGCTGCTGTGTGCTTTCAAACACGCCAAGATTAGCCTGCAACTGATCACTTTGAGCGATAAGTTGGTTATTAGCCTGTTCAATATTGGCGGTGGTGGAGATCAGTTGCGTCGTCACGCTATTTAAGAATCGACGCGAACGAGCCTTCTGCGAAGACAGCTGCTGCTCCAGTCGCTCGATAGTTTGCTCGCGAAGCGCGAGCTCTTTCTGCAATTGCTCAATCTGGCAAGCAAAAGTGTCCGTCTGTTGTTTTTGCTGTTGCAGCTGCTGCTGAGTGTTTAGTAACTGTTTTTTGGATGCAAACATAAATCATGACCACTGCGGTTCTTGTTATTCTTTATTAACGTTAGCATTGAGGTGCTAAATAGAAATGGACTAAAGAGTAAGTTGTGATTAGTGGCAGTGGGTATACCCCGATTAGGGTATGGACGGGTAAGTACCTCGCTTTGATTTATCGACTTAAATGGCTATCACAAAAAAGTAATTCTCTTCCTCAAAAGGAAGAGAATCTAATGACTATTTCTTGTTTTGACGCGCTTCAAACGCGGCCAACTGTTCAGGTGTCGCTTTAGGTTGGTGGTTGGTTTTCCACTCATCGTAAGTCATACCGTAAACACGCTCTCGGGCATCATCGATGTCCAGCGCCAATCCTTCATTTTCAGCTTCTGCTTTGTACCATTTGCTAAAACAGTTACGGCAGAATCCTGCAAGAATCATCAGATCGATGTTCTGCACATCTTTGTTTTCATCAAGGTGAGTCAACAGCTTACGAAATACCGCCGCATCCAGTTTATCTTGCTGCTCTTGAGGAAGATCTTTGTATTTAAATTCAGCCACTTTACTTTCCTTATTGATTGTTTTTGTACTCAACAATCCTAACCAACAAACAAAAAAATGCCCAGTCGAAACTGAGCATTTTATGAGACTAATTTAAACCGTGCTTTTAATTTACTCTGTGGTTTTAGTTGTCGGTTAACTCGCCATGGCTGGTTCGCGCTTTTACATCGTGACTCAGCGCTTTATTGAGCTCGGCTTCAACATGCCCTGGCGCTTTGGTCTTAGCAGAGATAAGTCGATACATCGCTGGGATTACAAACAAGGTCACTAAGGTAGCGAAAGCCATACCAAAGAAGATTACCGTACCCACTGCGACTCGACTTTCATAGCCTGCTCCAGTAGACAGAATCAGCGGAATTGCCCCCGCGAGCGTAGTAAATGCCGTCATCATGATGGGACGTAAACGTCGTGCTGAAGCATCAATAATAGCTTTTTCAAATTCAACGCCTTTATCACGTAACTGGTTAGCAAACTCTACAATCAAGATACCGTTTTTGGTCACCATACCGATCAACATGATCATGCCGATTTGGCTGTAAATATTCAGTCCTTGCTGCATGATTACCAGACCTAGGAAGCCACCAAATACGCCCATAGGTACAGTAAACATTACCACGAGAGGGTTTACGAAGCTTTCAAACTGAGCGGCTAGTACGAGATAAGCCACCAGCAGAGCCAAACCAAACACGACTAAGATACTGGACTGGTTTTCTTTGAAATCTTTCGATTCACCCGCATAGCTTACTGAGATATCACCAGGAAGCATTTCCACAGCTTGTTGGTCCATGAAATCGAGCGCTTCACCTAATGTGTAACCGTCCGATAGGTTGGCCTTAATGGTGATCGATTTCTGCTTGTTGTAGTGTGACAAACGAATTGATGACGCCACTTCTTCGATGGAAGTCACCGCATCCAGAGTAACCAACTCGCCGGACTTAGTTCGCATATAGATCTGACTTAAATCATTGGCGTTATTAAAGTTATTCTCATCACCACGCAGATACACATCATACTCTTCGCCGCGTTCTACATAGGTGGTTTCACTTTTACCACCAAGCATGATCTCTAACGTATCCGAGATATCAGACACACTAATGCCTAACTCTGCGGCACGCTCACGATCAATCGTCACAACAAGTTCTGGCGTTTTCTCAGAATAGTCGGTACTTGCCCCTTCCATAAACGGAGACTGTTCCGCTGCCAACTCTAGTTTATCCGCCCACGTCTGTAGCTCATGATAATCCGAACCACCAATAACAAACTGGACAGGTTCGCTCGACCCACCTCGGAAACCCGGCATAAATGGGAAGACACGGACATCGGCAATACCCGCCAAAGACTTTCTCACCACATTGAGAGATTCTTGTGCCGTGATATCACGATCATTCCAATCCTCTAATATCATGATAACAAAGCCCGTTTGGTCACCCGCATTACCGCCAAACGCAGGCGATTGAATACTAAACGACTTTAAGAAACCTTGCCCTAATAGCGGCATAAGACGTTTCTCAACGATGTCCATATTTGCAGCCATACGGTTATAACTGGTCGCATCGGCACCGCGAACGAAGGCAAAAATAACGCCACGGTCTTCTGACGGTGTTAATTGGGCTGGGACTTGTTGCATCAATTGGAAACTACCGCCAATACAAGCCACTATGATAATTGGTGCCATCCATCTCAATTTAAGGGCTTTAACCAAAGCCGCTTTGTAGCCGCGCTCAAGCTTTCTAAACCCCTTGTCGACAAACTGAGTAAAGCGATTCGGTTTAACATTGGCTTTTAGAATAGTGCTTCCCAACACCGGCGTTAGCGTCAATGCTATCAATGAGGAAAAGATCACCGACATCGCCAGTAATACCGAAAACTCAGTAAACAGCAACCCGATCATGCCATCCATAAATGAGATAGGCAGGAACACCATCACCAAAACTAGTGTAGTAGCAATAACGGCAAACCCTACCTCACGCGTCCCTTTATAGGCCGCTAACAGAGGTGACTCCCCTCGTTCGATATGGTGGAAAATGTTTTCGACTACCACAATGGCATCATCGACCACCAGACCGATTGAAAGGATCAGTGCCATTAAGGTAATTAAGTTGATAGAGAAGCCAAAGAAATATGCCGCAATAAAAGACGAGATCAGCGACACTGGAACCGTCACCGCTGGAATCAAAGTAGCTCGAGCTTGGCCAATAAAGATGTAAAGCACGAGGATAACCAAACCGCCGGTAATAAACAGCGTGTTATACACTTCTGAAATCGAGCGGTCGATAAAGACGGTAGAATCGTAGTCAATCGCCAGTCTCGTTCCTTGTGGAAGGAACTGCTGCATGCGCTCTACTTCTTTATGAACTAAGTCAGCGACTTGTAGCGGGTTGGCGTCCGATTGCGGCACAATCCCCATACTAACGTTGACGACGCCATCACTCTTAAAGGTCGAGTTTTCGTTTTCTGCGCCCACATAAACATCAGCGACATCTTTTAGGTAGATAGGCGTATTATCACTAGCGCGCTTAACAACCAAATATTCAAAATCGACAGGTGTATTGTAGGCGCGTGCGGTACGCACTGACATCACAGTGGCATCGTTTCGAACTTCGCCGCCTGGACTTTCGATGTTTTCGCTGCGTAGCGACGAGGTAATATCTGACGTTGTCACACCGCGACCAGCCATGTAGGCAGGCTTGAGCTTAATGTACATTACCTGATACAGGCCACCTGAAATATCCACCGAGCTCACGCCAGAGATAAGACTGAAACGGTCGACCAAAACACGGTTCACATAATCAGTAAGCTGAGTGCGGTCCATCTCTGAAGAGCTAAGGTTGATGTACAGCGACGCTTCACCACTACCATTGTTCTTAAACACCAGAGGATCATCCGCCTCATCTGGAAGAGCGCGCTGCGCACGGGCTACGGCATCACGAATGTCACTAACACCGGTATTCAAGTCATAGCCGAGTTCAAATGTCACTGTAATACGTGACATGCTGTTTCGCGTGGTCGACTCTATTTCATCAATACCACTGATACCAGAAAGTTGGTCTTCAATCACAGAGGTGATCTGACTCTCAATGATGGTAGCCGATGCCCCTTCATAACGAGTAGAGATAGAAACAACTGGGTTTTCAATGTCCGGCATTTCACGAACGGCGAGTTTACTAAAGGAAACAATACCGAACACGCAGAGCAGCAAGCTCAATACGATTGCCGCTACCGGACGTTTAACAGAAACATCAGATAACAACATTAGCTCGCTTCCTTGTCATTGCCCGCTGGCTTGTCACCGGTGCGACCTGCTGTCGGTTCGGATTTCACTTCTTGAACCGAGGCACCATCACGCATATTTACGATACCTTGAACCACTATACGCTGACCGATTTCTAAACCCTTTTCAATCACCACTTGGTTACCAACGCGCGCGCCTAAGAATACTTCCGTGCGATGTGCCTTGTTGTTTTCATCAACGACGTAAACAAAACGCTTAGTACCCGAATATTCCAAAGCCTGTACTGGAATGATCGGTGCTTCAATTGGTGGAAATTCCATTCTAGCTTGCGCAAGCATGCCTGGTTTTAAACGGTTTTCATCATTTTCAAAATGAATACGAACTCGAAGGTTGAGGGTTTCCTGGTTCACTCTGGTATCGATTGCAACCACTTTACCTGTGAAAATACGTGTCCCCCACGCTGATGTTCTGGCGGTCACATCCATGCCTTTTTCAAGCATAGGTAAGTAGTGTTCAGGAACTTGGAGGTCGAGTTGCATCGTCGAGAGGTCATCTAAAGTCAGCAGCTCAGTACCCACACTGACCAGTTTTCCTCGGCTAAAGTCAATTAAGCCCACTGTACCTGTGAAGGGAGCTTCGATATAAAGATCGTTAAGGTTAGCATTAGCCGCGTCTAATCGTGCATTACCAATTTCTACCGCAGCTTTCTGAGCATCAATTTCGGTTTTAGTAATTGCGTTGCGGTCTACTAGACGCTCAAATTCAGCAAGGATGCGCTTTTGATCACGGGTATAAGCCTTTGCTTCAGCGACAGCAGCTCGCGCTTTATCGTCATTGAGTAAGACCAAAGGCTGACCTTTTTCAACCTTTTGGTTAGCGGTGACTTTGATTTCATCGACGATACCGTTGACTTCCGAGGCGATAATAACTGACTGATCCGCTTCTAATTTGCCAACTAATGAGAGAGATTGAGAAACTTGATGGATGGCAACAGGTTCAGTCACTACTGAGATAGCCTTGGAGCCAACGTTCCTTTTGGCGAAGGTTGCTGGTGAAGCACTAAGAATAGACAGTGCCAGCAAACCGATTATTGTTTTGTTTTTCATCGTGTTTGTCTTCAGTGTAAAAACTACAGATAGTGTAGCGAGTAATACGAGGAGTAACGTCAAGAAGTGTAAATGTATTCTAAAGAGATTATTTACATTTGATGCTCATCTATTTAGAAACCATCCACGTACAATCAATGTAACACCGCGCTAGTTAATAAATAATGACTAAAAACACGCTTTTTAAGCGTCTTTGTCCAAAAAGGCACCATTCAATTCAAAATCCTCAAAAAAGGGTTTACAGCTATGCGCAGTTTGTTATGATGCGCTCCGCACTTGAGTGATGTGTTGGGAAAACATCAAACAAGTATAAAAACTCCTGGGGGGGTTCCCGAGTGGCCAAAGGGATCAGACTGTAAATCTGACGGCACTGCCTTCGATGGTTCGAATCCGTCCCCCCCCACCATATTCTGTTTAGCTGTTATTAACGGTTAAACAAACTTGAAGCGCTGCGTTGGGAAAACGGCGAAACAAGTATAAAAACCCTGNNAATCCGTCCCCCCCCACCATACAAACGAAAGCCGACTCACTGAGTCGGCTTTTTTGTTATTACCACTTTGTATTGCTGACACCACTACATGCCAACCTATTTTCGAGTTTAGTTTAGACTCTAAATCTCACGCTGATATAAATATGCATCTGAGCTGATCTCATGAAGTACCGCAAAGTCGTGGATCTTTTCTATGCGTTTGAACTGATTATTCTCAAGCACTTTTTGTGAGGCCAAGTTCGACGTTAATGCGTGCGCTTTGAGGGTTTTCAGACCGGCAGTTTTTTTTGCGTAATCTAAAAGCAGTGACAACGCAAAACTAGCAACACCTTTTCCCGTATAGGCCTCGCCGATTCGATACCCCACCTCTGCATAACTCATGTCGGCTTCAGAGACATTGAGATTAATTCGACCGCAAATCTCTCCTTCGTTATTACGAATGAGCATTGGGTAGCAAAGTTTCGCTCTATGAAACAGTACCAGTTCACGAATATGTTCTTCCACACCTTGTTGACTGTAGAAGCCGTCATCCCTTGGAGGAATATGCAGCTCAAACCACGCTTTGTTCTGCCGTTCAAACAATAACAAAGCGTGACAATCTTCCAGCTCAACAAGCGATATGGATATGTCCATATAAGCTATCAACCCTTAATATTTTTGATTGCGCTCGCTAAATGCATAACCCTAATGCACATAACCAACGCAAAAATTCTGTTTAGAAGACTTCGTTAACATGGAAATAGAAGGTACCACCATGTTCACCATAACCGATATCAGCACGCACATTAACCTTGTCTTTGATCTTTAAGCGCAAACCCGTACCAGCACTCGCAAGTGTATTGTCCCAAAGTCCTGAAACGTCATCGGCAACGGTGCCAGCTGCACCCCAGAACACGACACCTACTCGCCAATACACTGGCAAGCGGTACTCGACTTGTCCCATCATCATCTGGTTGTCACGGTAGCGGCCAAGTATGTAACCACGCATAGCATCAGCACCACCAAGATCGGGCAGTTGATTCCATGGCACATCCCCGGAAGTTAAGTTCGCTTGTACTTGCCAAGCCAGTAATCCTGGCACAGGTGCCAGTGAATGGTACTGTGAAGCTTTCAGTGAATATTTACCAAAATCTGCGGAGTTGGTTGAATCATGGTAATAACCGATATCCGCTTGCAGTAGCGTTCCCTTAGAAGCATTGGTCACATTATCACGTGTGTCATAAACATTAGATAAAAACACACCATAGCTGGTGTTATCGGTTAGCTCATCAGCAAGGTAGTCCGCTGACTGATTATCAAATTCCTTTTCATGAGGGTGCACCGATTTGATGTTACCGCCGAGACCTAAGAAATAATCGCCTTTCACTCTAGTCAACCACGTTGGTTTGATATCAATGACTTGCTCTTTAAAGTTGACCTTATTATCGTCTTGTTGGCCGTTCTCGTAGCCGCGACCGTAGTAGACGGCGGCATCATCAAATACTTTTATGTCAGTGAAAATGCGGTCGTTACCCGAATTGTAGAAGTGCTTGTTACTGAACGTAATACCCATTGATCCGTTACTAGAAGCATATGGGTTGATAACCATAGACGAAGGTTGTCCCGCCCCCTCTGACAGTTCACCATAAAGGCCAACATACAAAAGACCAAGCCCTAAGCCTTGCTCTGGGGTATAGAACACGGCTGGAATATAGCTCGAGTTAAGCCCTTGCTGAGCGTCATACTCTTGCTCTGCACCAAATATACTCAACACATCATCCAGAGTGTCTGTTGTTGGATTAGGTGTCGCCTCAAATAAAGGCACCACTGATTCTTCAGCATGCAATGAAGTCGAGGTCACCAAAGAAGCGCAAAGCACAAGTGCGAATCTAGAAAATGTCTGGTGCATGGATAATTTATATGTATCAGAAAATAGAGGCCGAATTATAGAATAAAACAGCAGCAAAATTGTGAAATTATTTGCGCAAAATACAAAAAAACCGCAGTGGTCAGACTGCGGTTTTTGGCATAACTTTTAGGTAATTAACCTTGAATACCGACGATCAGCCATGGCGCGTTAGGTACAGTAAGATCGCGCTCTAAGTGCCAAATATCTTCGATATCTTCTTCGACGTTTTCTACCGCATCACGATAGCGACCCGAGAACTGCAAGCTCAGCTGCGCTTTGTTAGCATCAAAGTCTGCACGAACAATTTCAGCATCCACATACATAACATCAGTATGCTGCTCGCCTTCTAGTTTTGCACGCTCAGCCATAAGATCTTGAAGTAGGCTTGGCGATACATACTCTTCAATGGTATGAAGTTCGTTATGGTTCCAAGCACCTTGCAGGATTCGATAGTGTTCACGAGCACCATTTAGGAATGCCGCTTGATCGAAACCCGGTGGGTAGTTATGTGGAACATCGCTGTGTCCTGCCGCACCAAAGCCACCTGTCGCTGCGCCACCGTTTTGCGGCTGCTCGAAGTTTTGGAAGTTTGGTTGCTGTTCAAACTGGTTGCGCGTGTTGCCACCAAACGCCGGCTGCTGTCGCTGCTGATTCATGCTGCCTTGCTTGGCACCAAGCATCCCTCGCATAAACTTGAAGATAACGAATGCAATCAGGCCAAAGATTAGGATGTCCATGAAGTTGATGCCTTCAAAGGCACCACCAAAGAACGCCGCTAACAAACCACCAGCCAATAGACCGCCTAGAAGACCGCCCATCAAACCTTTTTTGCTGCTACCAGCTTTGTTTTGGTCCTGTCTGCTGATGTTATTTGTGTTCTGTTGCTGTTGTTTCGGAGCTGGAGCTGTTTTAAAGCTCTTACCGAATGATTTACCGCCACCGAACTTCTTCGCTTCAGCTACCGGATTCACCGCTACTGCAAGAACAAGCAGAGCGACGAAAGAAAATAAACGTTTCATTCTAGACCTTTAGTTATATTGTTACGTTAAGCCGTAACCACTATACATGAACTACGACCCATCAAGCATAATATACTGAGCTTAGCATTAAAGGAAACACTCTGATGCCTCGACATGTTTCAGAATATTGCACGTATGTTACGAGCTAGATAGAACCGCATTCAAAACTATGCGCAAAGCCTGCAATACAAGGCTTCATTAGTTGACGCTTAATCATGACACCTCTAAAATAACGAACCGTGTTCAATTAACGATCCGCAACCATGGCCCGCAGAAACGATCATACCAGGGAAGAGCTTGTTGAGCTTACGCTCACGACGGTAAAAGACTACCTTAGCGAAAACTCTTATCACACGCTTAGCCTTCGGAAGATTGCCACTCTGATTGGTTATGTTCCCAGCACACTAGTGAATGTATTTGGCAGTTATAATCTGCTACTACTGCACGCTGTCGCTCGCACTCTAGATGAGCTGTCACAGGAAGCAAAAGCGGTTGTGGATGAAGCTGATAATGTCGAAGAAGCGTTATATGCTCTCGCGAGCTGTTATCACGACTTTGCCAAGAAATACCCGTATCGTTGGCAATTAATTTTCGAACACAATATGAACGGTGATACGCTCCCGGAATGGCAATCACAACGTATCGATGGGATGACAGGCATGCTGGAGAGCTTGCTTTCTGTCTATAAACCGGAAAAGTCTCACTCAGAAGTCCTTCGTGCCAGTCGCGTACTGTGGGCTGGCGTTCATGGCATCACACTGCTCAGTGTTGACGACAAATTCTTTGCTTCAGAGCCCGTAGATGGCGATGAGCTAATCAAAGATCTAATCTCAAAGTATTTACAAAGCTGGTAATCAAAAGGAAAGGTAATGCCACATACGAAATCTGCGTCTCTGTTATCTCAAAGGCGCTTTCTGCCCTACTTTGTGACTCAGTTCTTTGGCGCGTTTAACGACAATATTTTTAAAAACGTTTTATTGTTGTTTGTCGCATTTGCAGGACCACAGGTTCTACCAATCTCTAGTAACCTGTTTATTAACTTAGCGGCCGGTCTATTCATTTTGCCGTTCTTTCTGTTTTCTGCCTCAGCAGGTGTACTTGCCGACAAATACGAAAAGTCATGGTTCATCAGAAAAGTAAAGCTGGCTGAGATCGCAATTATGTGTCTCGGCGCAATTGGCTTTATTACTGAAAGCTATGGCATTTTATTATTATTGTTGTTCTTAATGGGCACACAGTCTGCGTTTTTTGGTCCAGTGAAGTACGCACTTCTGCCACAACAACTAAAACCGAACGAACTTTTGTCCGGCAATGCATTGGTTGAAACTGGCACCTTCCTTGCCATCTTGTTGGGAACCTTAGGGGCCGGCATTATAGCTTCAGCAGAAAGCGCGAAATACGTCGCTGCTGGATGTGTAGTTTTGTTTGCCTTGGCTGGCTACATTTCAAGTCGCTCTATTCCAGAAGCGCCTGCGGCTGCACCGGAACTAAAATTTCGCTGGCAACCCGTAAAGCAAACTAAAGAAACACTTAAAATTGCTCACCAAGACCGCGTAGTATTCCAATGTATCATGGCCATTAGTTGGTTCTGGTTCTTGGGCGCAGCTTACCTAACGCAGTTTCCGAATTTCACCAAAATACATTTGATGGGTAATGAAGCGGCCGTTTCATTCCTACTTGCACTTTTTTCTGTAGGCATCGCTCTCGGATCTATGTTGTGCGATAAGATGTCTAAGAATCGCATTGATGTCGGCATCGTGCCAATAGGCAGCATTGGCATTACCATTTTTGGCGCGCTTATGGCTTTTGCAGTTCCATCAGAGCTGCCTCAGTTTACTTCATTCAGCGAGTTTATTTCCCACTCTAGCTTATGGCCTGTTTTTGGCTATTTATTGTTACTCGGCATGTCCGGTGGATTGTTTATCGTCCCTTTGTACGCGCTGATGCAACAACAGGCTAAAGAAACTGAACGTGCCCGAGTGATTGCTGCCCTCAATATCTATAACTCGCTATTTATGGTTGGAAGTGCAGTTTTAGGTATCGTAGGACTATCAGTGCTGGAACTCACTATTGTCGAACTGTTCCTTGTGCTAGCTCTGATGAACTTTATGATGGCGACTTACCTATTTTTGCAAGCTCCTATCTTCGTGGTTCGTTTCCTTATTTGGGTACTTACTACCATCATGTACCGTATCACCCATAAAAATCTGCATCACCTACCAGAAAAAGGTGGCGCCTTGATTGTCTGCAATCATGTGAGCTATATGGATGCGTTGGTGATGAGTGCGGCAAGCCCAAGACTCATACGTTTTGTCATGGAAGAAGACTACGCGAACTACAAACCCGTTCGTCGCTTTTTACGACGTGCTGGGGTCATACCTATCTCCTCCTCTCGCAAAGGTTCCATTCGAAGAGCGTTTAACGATATCGAACACGCTTTAGCTGAAGGGGAGATTGTCTGCATTTTCCCTGAAGGACGTCTAACCTCAGATGGTGAGATGAATGAATTTATGCGTGGTATTGATATTGTCCTGCGCCGCTCTCCTGTACCTGTCATCCCAATGGCGTTAAAGGGATTATGGGGCAGCTACTTTAGTCGACATAAAGGCCGCGCGTGTAAAGGGCTCCCAACTCGCTTTAGAGCTAAGTTGGAATTAGAAGCGGGAGCACCGGTAGCACCTGAAGAAGCATCAAGTGCTGCGATGTTCGAAAAAGTCGCAACACTTCGTGGTGATTATCGCTGATCGCCATAAGCGATTTTGTTCGTTTATTTCGATGTTGTTCATATCAAAACAACGAGCGTTTAGTATTACTGAACGCTCGTTAAGAAATTTTAGGTTTTGTTGATCTAGCGAAATTCATACAATTCCTTTATGTGGCGAGAAAATTCTCGCCTTTTTATTAAAGGTACTCCATGTTCACCCAGTTACGCTCATACCCTCTGTTTTTTCTCGCAATTCTTGCCTGTCTCACTCCCTGGGTTTCCTCGCCAATTGCACTGATACTTGGCTTCTTTTTAACAACTTTCAGCCTAGTGCCAACCACGCTGCCATTAGCAAAATTCACTAAAAAGTTGCTCGCCTACTCCATTGTCGGACTTGGTTTTGGTATCCACTTAGATCAAGCCATGCAAGCGACCAGCGATGGAATTGGAATCATCGTAGTGACCATCGTTGGCACCTTAATCATAGGTTGGTTCTTGGCACGCCGCATGGGATTGGACAAACAAACGGGTTACCTTATTTCATCAGGTACTGCCATTTGTGGTGGTAGTGCTATTGCCGCTGTTGCACCGGCGATCAACGCAGATGATGAAAAGATCGGTATCGCTCTTGCAACTGTATTCGTACTAAATTCTGTCGCCTTATTCGTATTTCCCGTCATTGGCCACGCGCTAAGTCTCGATCAACATACTTTCGGTACGTGGGCAGCGATCGCCATCCATGACACGTCATCCGTGGTCGGTGCGGCTTCCGCTTATGGTGAGGAAGCACTCACGACGGCAACGACACTAAAGCTGGCCCGTGCGCTATGGATTATTCCTGTTGCCCTAGTAAGTGCAGCTATTTTTAGCAACAAGCAAAATAAAATCACTATCCCTTACTTCATTTTATTTTACTGTGTCGCAATCTTAGTAAGCGACTACTTACCTCAGTTCGAAGTGGTATATCAGGGAATTTTTGATGTCTCGAAAAAGCTGTTGGTCGTGTGTCTATTCTTGATTGGTTGCAGTATTTCAATTGAGAAGCTTAAACAGGCAGGGAGCAAGCCGATGGTGTTTGGCGTTACGATGTGGTTGTTGATTTCGGCGACTTCTCTAGCTTGGCTAACGCTCGTTTAGTCTCAGGGTCTGCTGTTTTTCCTTGTTTTACATTGAAGAACAACACTACTGTCAACAAAAACGCTGTCAGTTCCGCAAGCGCTCTTGTCAGTCCATCTGTTGAGAAGGCAAGCGCCAGTTGAAGGGCAATTGCGATAACCAGTAATTTGTTCATTCCATAGGCTCACTGTTATTCCATATCTCATATTATGGTGAGCCTATTAGGTAATGAAAATTCAGTTTTGGACTATGAAATAACTACATAATTGGATTGATGCTGCGATAGCCACTTTTTCACTTCAGCACGTGAGACTTTAATTCCCGATTGCGAAAGAGACTCAGGCAATAAGAAATAGGCGATCGGCTGTTTGAATCTTGGTAACGAATCCGCAAGCTTTTGCCGCTGTTCAGAGACCGTCGGCAACGCAGTTGACTGCACTACTGCAACACATCGCGCCCCATATTCTTCATCTTCTACCGCCACTACAATGCTCTGGGTAATCGTTGGCTGTGCATTGAGAGCAGCTTCGACCTCCTCGCAATGTACGTTTTCGCCACCTGAAATAAACAGATTGTCAGCACGACCAACCACTCTAAGCTCATTGCCATTGACCCACTCTCCCAGATCTCTGGTATCCAGCCATTGCCCTTCCAATGTCAGTGGCAGAATTTGACCTTGCCAATAGTAGCCTTTGGCTAAGGTCTCACCCGATACAAAGATGCGATTACCACTTAATTTTAGCTCTCGTCCCGGAAGAATATGCCCCGATGATGGCCACTCATCCACTGGTTTAGCGGTCACTGTCGACGCCGTTTCCGTCATACCATAGCCCATCCATGCATCGATATGTCGGGCTTTTGCTAGTTGGATTAGTGACAAAGGAATGTGGCTACCACCGAGTAGTACTCGCTCTAACTTAGTCTGCCATTGATTATCAATAATCCGTTTAAGCTGCGTAGACACCAGCGAGGCGTGACTTACATCTGAAATGTCTTTGCAAAAGTCACCGCTAGCAATTTTGAGCGTTGCACCAGCTTGCAGCCAACGCCAAACAATACCTAACCCTGAGACATGGTACATAGGTAGGCTCAATAACCAGCAATCTCCGACAGTGAAACGAAAGCGCTCAAGTAAGCCACTAGCAGAGGCTATGTGTTGATCTCTACCATGGACAACGGCTTTTGGACACCCTGTTGAACCAGATGTAAAAATGATGGAGGCGATATCAACATTTGCGGAGACTAACGACTGTCGCGATGCAGTCCCTCGAGAAAGGAAGTACAAACTTGGTAGCAACGTCGAGTCACTGCAATCCCAAACCACAGCACGCTCACCGTCTAGATATAGAGAGGACAATTTGGCTTCAAGTAATTCACTTGATTGTGCGGCAACAATCGCAGGCACCGCACCATGAATGAGGCAAGCGAGATAAGCGAAGACTAACGCTTCCTCAGCACGACCAATAAGGCAAACCACCTGACCTTGACTGACAGCCTTATTAATAAGCAACTGTCGATATTGATCGACTTGTTGTTTAACATCGACCCACGTCAGTTGGCGTTGAGGAGTAATTAAGGCAATGTCGTTGGGAGCAGACTGAGCCCAGTGCTCCCAAAAGTGTGATGAAACCACTGACTAGCTATCCACGGATTCAGATTGCCAAACCAAAGTTTGGTCTGCTAGACGCTCGACAGGAAGCAAGCAACCTGGCCAAGGCGTTTCGAGCTGAGCACCGAACAGCTGCATGGTATCCAAACCAGGTGTTTCTGCTGGTACTTGCCAGTGAGCAAAGCGCGCTAACTGCCCAAGACCAATGCTACTCTCCAAGCTTGAGCTAATAACGACTTGAATAGCATGGCTTCTCGCTTCATCGATCAAACGAATACACTTGTCAAAGCTGCCGATTAAGGTTGGTTTGATGATTAACGCTTTGACACCGGTTAGCTCTTTCACCGAAAATCCAGGCTCTTTAATCGCGGCCTGCAGTGTTTCATCCCAAGCGATAGCAATCCCCGTATCTATGGCAAACGACACACTATCACCAGGTGTTTGGCAAGGCTCCTCGACAAACGCGATACGCTGTCTGAGCGATGGGGAAATGTGTTTGGCAAACTGCTTAGCTTTGTCCAAAGTCCATGCTTTATTGGCATCAAGTCGCAGAGTGAGGTCAGGAATTGATTCGAGGAAAAGACTGACCAACATCCCGTCTCTTATCGTTTCGTACAGCCCTACTTTGAATTTAGCAACTTTAGTACCTTGCATGTTATTCAAGATAGGTATCAGTTCATCCGGGTCGCCACTACACAAAGGGGCCGCACGATAATTACCAGTTTGAGGAAGCGTGTGAGCAAGTTCCATTAATGCGGCAGACAGACCGAACGCGACAGAAGGCACGCATACTTCTAAGTCTATGTCTTTGCCATTGACCCATTGCTCTAATTGGCTTTGTGCTTCTATGCCGGCTTGTTCAAATGTTTCTTGGCTGAATCCAGGTAGAGGGGCTATCTCACCTAAGCCTGTCTGGCCATCTTCAGACAGTTCAACAATCCAACCGTCTCGGTGAGTAAGTTTTTGTTCTCGAAGAATAACACCGCTGTCCATAGGCAGACTGTAGCGGTAGAGTTTTGCTTGTCTCATAGTAGAGTCCCACTTCATAGGAAGTATGCGTCGTCAACGAAAAATGAGAGAGTCGACGACGTTGAATACACCGTTGTTAGGCCACATTTCGCTACGAGAGTTCCCAAATTACTTGAGCAAACTATCGATAAAATGTATCTAAATATGGCCAAACAAACATGACGCCAAGGCTGATAATGCCTTGGAGCCGATGGTTACGGGTTTCTTGGGAACTTATTGAAGTCTGGACGACGCTTCTCATTAAATGCATTACGTCCTTCCTGACCTTCATCAGTCATGTAGAACATCATAGTCGCGTTGCCCGCTAGCTCTTGTAAGCCAGCTTGACCATCACAGTCAGCGTTCAGAGCGGCTTTCAAGCATCGAAGTGCCATTGGGCTATGTTGAAGTACTTCACGACACCAACGAACAGTCTCTTTGTCCAAATCCTCTAGTGGCACAACCGTGTTCACTAAGCCCATATCCAGAGCTTCTTGCGCGTCGTAGAAGCGGCATAGGAACCAAATTTCACGCGCTTTTTTCTGGCCAACGATGCGAGCCATATAAGACGCACCCCAACCACCATCAAATGAACCAACTTTAGGACCCGTTTGACCGAACTGTGCATTTTCTGCTGCAATCGTTAGATCACACATCATGTGTAAAACATGACCGCCACCAACAGCCCAGCCAGCTACCGAAGCGATAACAGGTTTAGGGCAAGTACGAATTTGACGTTGGAAGTCCAACACATTGAGGTGATGTGTACCTGAATCATCTTGGTAACCGCCATAGTCGCCACGAACACTTTGGTCGCCACCAGAACAGAAGGCTTTTTCACCTAATCCAGTAAGAATAATGACTCCAACACCCTCGTCGTAACGAGCGTCAGCCAGTGCTTTAATCATTTCGCTGACTGTTTTGGGGGTAAATGCATTGTGAACTTGTGGGCGTGCAATCGTGATTCTCGCGATGCCATCTTCAGATTTATGATATTGAATTTCTTCAAAATCGCCCGTTACGTCCGCCCAATTAACCGGTGCGTAAAGTTCTTCTTCTGTTAGTCCAACTGTTTTAGCCATGATCTATTCCAATTTTTCTTTTGGGTTTAAACCCATTTGTTCTAGATAACTCAGCAACACCGAGGCAAAGGCCTTAGGCTGCTCTTTGTGTACATTATGCCCAGCTCCCGCAATCACCTTAAAATCAAGGTTGCTATCTTGAGCTAACGCAGTAAATTTTGTGTCTCGTTCACCCACGATATACAGAGGTCGATTACCGTTACTAAACCGAAGCTGCTGGATTTTTGGCAGCAGGTTAGGCTGGTGAGCTAGTGAAGTCGTCATCAGCATATGACTTAGCTTGTCACCAAGGTTAACACTACGTTTAGCAATCAAATCTTGTCTTTGCTCATGATTTAAGGAAGAAAACACTGGTTGTTGATACCAATCGCCCAAAACCTCTGCAATATCATCATTTTTGAAGCGATACGCCCATGCTAAGTCATTTGCAAATCTATCCTGACGGGCATGTTCTGAGCACAGTCCAAAATTTCCACCTTCAATGACGACACCAGCCATAGTGAGTGGCAGCAGTTGATTATCTGCTCCCTCATACTCACAGAGAAAGTACATCGACAACCTAGCACCTAACGAGTACCCCACCAAACAGATGGGCACTGTAGCACTCAGGCTTTGTGTTTCAATACATTTTAGTATGGTTGAATGGATCAATCTGCAAACATCACTAAAACTTGTGCTTTGGATCGACTGACTTTGACCATGTCCCGGTAAATCGATAAACAGCTTGTTGTAGTTTGGAAGGTATTTACTAACGGTGTGAAAGTCGTCACCCGCCCCTAAAAAGCCATGTAAGAAAACCAACAGAGGCTTATCTTCAGCATGAGCTTGGAGGGACGCTGTGAACTGACTATTAAGCATGAGTCTGATAAGTACTGATGTCTTGGCTTAGTTGGCGAATCAAACTTGCCACTTCGTCGGCAGCGGTAAGCACTTCAATCAATAGAGTGTCTTTTCCGCTTAATAGATGATGTTGAATTTGTGTTTCTAAGTCTTCACGTGATTTCGGTGAGCAATATTGCAAACCAAACTGAGCCGCCGCATGTTCAAAGTTTAGGCCATGGGGCATTTGATAACAGCTTACTCTTTTTTTTTGCGGTACAGGCAACATGTCAAATATCGCCCCCCCATCATTGTTAGTCACAACGATTACGCAAGGTGCTTGTGTACGACTAAAAAGTGACAGCGAATTCAAATCATAGAGCAGCGATGTATCACCCAAATAGAGCACCATCGACTTACCTTTATCGCGATGAACACCATTAGCAGAAGCGACTAAACCATCGATACCGGATGCGCCTCGATTGCTATAAGTTTCGATGCCTAGGGGGTTAGTTAACATATCCGCTAACCTTACGATAAGGCTATTACCCATAAAAACACTAATGTCTAGCGGTAATCGCTCAATGCTACGGGCAACATCAAATTCGGTCAGATGTGAGCGAGTAGGCATTAATGTCGTCACGAGTTGGGCATAAGATTTTAATTCATCTCCCCACCCGATATTTCTGCTGTGCTCCACTGTTTCTAAGGCTGACTCTAACCATAGAGGAATTGACACCTGACAATGTTTCAATGCAACGTGAGCTGGGTTTAACCGCTCGCCAAATTCACTCAGCACTAGGTAATCACTGTGTAGAGATTGCTGCTTTAGCCAAGCATTCAGCCTTTTCGAAACCAGCCTTGCACCTACTTGGAGTACAGTATCGGCACTTGAAAGCATGTCTGCTGCTTGGGGATTCTGAAGCCAAATATCATAACGCTGCCAGTCACCTCCCAAACCCGATTGAGGGTCGAGCAGAATTGGCCAACCTAACTTCTGCGCCAGTAACTTTGCTTGCTTGGCAATCGCGAGAGTTACACTGCCTACGACAATGACACCTTTTCTGTCACCGATTCTTAATGCACTATGCTCCGCCGTATAGTCAGTAACGCTAACCGTATGGTAGTCGACAAAGCAGGCCTTGCTATTACGCCATTTCGCTATGGGTTGCAAATAGGCTGAGAACGAACGCTTATCGTCTCCACCATATAATGGTTCAGGGAACGGACAGTTGAAGTGAACACTACCGCCATTCACTTTTTGAACTGATAACGCATGGTCAACTGTAGATAATATCCACGTTGGCGAAATCTGGGTTGTCGGCGATGGCAGATTAACGGTCTCCACCACATGTTGTGAGAAGATTCCAGACTGCACGATGGCTTGATTAGCACCACAATCGACTAACTCAATGGGACGATCAGAGGTCAGTAAAACCAGCTTCTCTTTAGTCAACTTCGACTCAGCAACCGCAGGAAGTAAATTAGCGACTGCAGTGCCAGATGTAACAATAACCGCAACAGGTGATTGGCTTGACTTGGCAAGACCTAACGCCAAGAAACCTAAACCACGCTCGTCAAAGTGTGTGTGAACGGTCAACTCAGGGTGAGCAACAGCCTCAAGAGTAAGCGGGGTTGAGCGTGAACCCGGAGCAATGCATACGTGTCTTACCCCTTGGCGATAGAGTTCTTCTATCAGTATTTCCGTCCAAACCCTATTTAAAGCAGCTTGGTTGTGGCTCATGACGCAACACCTAATGACGGTTGGTCAGAAATTAGACTTAATAACGTGGACATCTTTTTATCCAACTCTTGCCATTCATGTTCGGCGATGGAACCAGGCACGATCCCCGCACCCGCGAAGAGTTGTAGCTCATCTTTGACCAATAGCGCGCTTCTAATCGCGACACAAAACTCTGCTTTTTCATGGCTAAGATAGCCCACAGAGCCAGCATACCAACCACGTGCAAAAGGTTCATTCTGCTGGATATACTGCATTGCTTCTGCTCTTGGAAGCCCTGCAACTGCCGCGGTTGGCTGCAACGCTTGAAGCAATTGCACGCCGTTAATGCCCTTGTGCAAATGGGCCAAAATGTTTCTTTTTAGATGTTGAACTTTGCGCAGCCGAACCAAGCGAAGCTCGCTTTCAAGATGAACTTGGTCTGAGTGTGGCGATAGGCTTTGCAGAATATCATCTACAACGTACTGGTTCTCATTGATGTTCTTGTCATCTTGAGTCAACCAATTAGCAAGTTCCATATCTTGAGCGGCATTGCCGCCTCGACCAATCGTCCCCGCCAAGGCTTCTGTCTCTAGCTCTTGCCCTACTCTTCGATAGAGACGTTCAGGCGTTGAGCCTACAAATGCGTGACCAGGGGACAAAGCCATCAAAAAATGGAAGCTATGATGGTTTTGAGCATAACTTGCTTTGAGTAGCTGCGCAGGAGATATGGAGTGCTTGAGATCAACGCAGGTTTTACGAGCCAAGACCACTTTCTTGAATTTATCTTGTTGAATTCCTGCTAAAACATCATCAACCAAATCACACCACTGTGTTTTCTCTGGTGTATGACGCAATGAGACGATGTCACTCGCTAGCGGCGCGAGTTCTTTTGCATCGGCAACGAGTTGCTTCAAGGCCCTAATTGATACCTCTTTGCTCATTCCAATGTTAACCGCCAAACGCCATCCTTCATCGAAACGAATCAACTCAACTTGAGGTAGGAAAAAGAATGCCGACATACAACGACGGTTTTTGTCTGAATGGCCATCAAAAGAGCGACCACCCCATACTCGCTGGTTTTCACTGAGGATCGTATAAGCAGGAGCTGCTTCAGAAAAAGTATGAAGCTGACCGAGAGCAACCACTTCTTCACGGGTATCTCTCGACTGCCAATAGAACTTAGGATAATGAGGCTGAGCGTCCAACCAGTCGATGCCATGAGTCTTTGGTGAACCCTGCAATTCTTGCTCTAGTCGTTTGGTGCCTTGCGGCGCACGCTCTAGTTTTTCAACAAGCTGAGTGATGGCTTTTGTTAAATGAGACAAATCAACCTCAAAACTGTAACTTTTAATCTTATATACACGAGATACTCTATTTATACCAACTACATAGATCAAGCAACACGCGCTTTAATTGTTCGCAATGTTAAGTGGCTCATTGCCACTGTATTCATATCCAATCTTTAATTTTCACTTTAGGCAGATTTTTATTCTTTCAAAAGCCAATTTAGTGTAATTTAGTAAAGAAATAGCCGTTTTTTTAGGAATATAGCAATGAAAAATATCGAGATGTCGTCAAAACTCGATAATGTCTGCTACGACATTAGGGGACCTGTACTCAAACATGCTAAGCGCATGGAAGAAGAGGGACATAAAATACTGAAACTCAATATCGGTAATCCCGCCCCTTTTGGTTTTGATGCCCCTGATGAAATATTAGTCGATGTCATCAGGAATTTACCTACATCTCAAGGTTATTGTGATTCCAAAGGTATATACTCCGCACGCAAAGCTGTGGTTCAACACTATCAGCGTAAAGGCATTCGTAGCTTAGACGTTGAAGATGTTTACATTGGCAATGGCGTTTCGGAGCTCATTGTAATGGCGATGCAAGCTCTGTTAAACAACGGAGATGAAATGTTAGTTCCCGCTCCTGACTATCCACTTTGGACAGCAGCGGTTTCTCTATCCGGTGGTAGCCCAGTTCACTACCTCTGTGATGAACAAGCAGATTGGTATCCAGACCTAGATGATATCAAGAAGAAAATCACGCCTAAAACTCGTGGTATTGTGCTTATCAACCCAAACAACCCAACCGGTGCGGTGTACAGTCGTGACTTCCTACTCGAGGTGATTGAAATTGCACGCCAGCATAAACTTATCATCTTCGCAGATGAGATTTACGACAAAGTTCTGTATGACGGCGCGACTCATACCTCAGTTGCAACCCTTACCGAAGATGTACTCGTAGTGACCTTCAATGGTCTTTCTAAGTCTTATCGCGTTTGTGGCTTCCGTGGCGGTTGGATGTTTATGACGGGCCCTAAGGAGCATGCCACTGGGTACATTGCGGGTCTTGAAATGCTTGCCTCGATGCGCCTTTGCGCTAACGTTCCGATGCAACACGCGATTCAGACCGCCTTGGGTGGCTACCAAAGTATCAATGAACTGATCTTGCCGGGTGGTCGTCTATTAGAACAGCGAGATAAAGCCTACGAGCTTATTACTCAAATTCCAGGGATCTCTTGTGTGAAACCCAAGGGAGCTATGTACCTGTTCCCCAAGATCGACACCAAGATGTACAACATCAAAGACGATCAGCGCATGGTGCTCGATTTTTTGAAGCAAGAAAAGGTTCTCCTCGTGCAAGGCACTGGTTTCAACTGGCCTAAACCTGATCACTTCCGCATCGTTACTCTACCTCACGTAGAAGATCTAGAGATGGCGATTGGTCGATTTGAAAAATTCTTGGCAACATATAGTCAGTAACTCTTTCATAACACTGATATAAAGCCTATTCTTATTGAGCGCCGAATAAATAGTTCGGCGCTAGTATTAAGGGATTACGCTGTATGAAAGAAAGTCACTTTTTTGCTCACCTTGCTCGAATGAAACTGATCCAACGCTGGCCATTAATGCGTTCGGTTTCAACGGAAAACATCTCTGAACACAGTCTTCAAGTCGCCTTCGTTGCTCATGCTTTAGCCATCATAAAAAACAAGAAATTTGGCGGTAAAACCAACCCTGAAAGAGTCGCGATTCTCGCGATGTATCACGATACCAGTGAAGTGCTAACTGGGGATCTTCCAACACCAGTTAAATATTACAACCCAGAAATCGCAAAGGAATACAAAAAGATAGAGTCTGCAGCTGAGCGAAAGCTGTTATCTATGTTACCCGAAGAGTTTCAGGATGATTTTCGACCTTTCTTGATTTCAGAATACGCTTATGAAGAAGACACCCAAATTGTGAAACAAGCCGATTCTATCTGTGCATATTTGAAATGTCTTGAGGAGCTGAGCGCTGGAAACCATGAGTTTGCTCTCGCCAAAAAACGTTTGGACCAAACACTGCTTGAAAAGCAAACCGAAGAGATGGACTATTTCCTAAACACCTTTGCACCAAGCTTTGAGCTTTCTCTTGATGAAATCAGTTAGCCAACTCGAGGAATTGAGATGCCGTTAGAATCCATGCAAATTTGGCAAGCCAGACACAGTGATGAGCACAAGCTCAGACGTAATGATCATCGCGACCCCTTCCAACGTGATAGAGCTAGGATTCTCCACTCTGCAGCGTTTAGGCGACTACAAGCTAAAACGCAGGTGCACGGTACAGGTGTTAACGATTTTCACCGCACACGCCTAACACATTCGCTCGAAGCGGCTCAAATTGGCTCAGGCATCGCAGCTCAATTAAAACAAAAGCAGCCAGAACTCGAACCATTACTGCCTTCTGATGCACTCATTGAAGCACTTTGCCTCGCTCATGATTTCGGTCATCCACCTTATGGGCATGGCGGTGAAGTCGCACTCAACTACATGATGCGTGAATATGGTGGTTTTGAAGGTAACGCCCAGACGTTTCGTATCGTCACCCAACTCGAACCCTACACCGAGCATCACGGGATGAACCTCACCCGTCGCAGCCTATTAGGTTTGCTTAAATATCCCGCCCCTATTAGCCAAACTTGCGCCGACAAACAGCCTCACCCGGTAAGCAGCCAACGCCAGTTAAAAGCGAAGGACTGGGCGCCTGCAAAAGGGATCTACGATAAAGATAAGCCCCAGTTTGATTGGGTTATCGACCCACTATCTGACAGCGATAAATTATTGTTGCAAACCATGCGATTTGAGCAATTGACTCCACTTCAACACAACAAGACGCAATTCAAATCTCTTGATTGCTCTATCATGGAGTTAGCTGACGATATTGCTTACGGTGTGCATGACTTAGAAGACGCAATTGTGCTTGAGTTGGTGGACAAAGATATGTGGCGAGCCAATGCCGCGGCACAGCTTAAAACGCAAACCAATACTTGGCTCTCAGAACATATTGACTCAATCACTGAACTGCTTTTTTCAGGTAAACACTACGAGCGAAAAGACGCCATCGGGGGCATTGTTAACGCCCTACTAACTAGTATTGAAGTCAAGAAAGTCCCAGAAGCTAGTTTCGACGATCCTTTACTTCACTACAACGCCTATCTTGATGGTGATATGGAATGTGTCTTAGCGATTCTTAAGCGGTTTGTCAGCGAGTTCGTGATTCAAGTACCAAGGGTACAAATCGTCGAGTACAAAGGCCAACAAATCATTATGGACCTTTTTGAGGCATTCAGCGCCGATCCTGAGCGCTTACTTCCTGAATCAACACGCAACCTTTGGCGTAAAGCTAGTGGACAACAAGATAACGGAATGCGTGTGATAGCTGACTATATTTCCGCCATGACTGACGGTTATGCGCAAAAGATGCATCAACAACTGTTTGCGGCGCATTCGAATTACTAGTGATTAGAAAGGTAAAACCTTAATCGTTGGAGCCCGGAGCGCGATAGTTTTTTTCATAAACACCTGAAGGCATTTGCTGAATCTGGAACTCTATCATTTTTTCAAATGCAACCAGCATAGCGTCGAAGTTCCGTTCAGGCTCTAACGTTTGAATAATATGATGACCCGCTTCAACCGTGGATAGAGCATTAGGTGATGGTGCTTTGCGAATCCGATAATCGCCCTGCAAGGTCTCTGGCAATTTAACCAACGGTAAAGTATGCAAATTCGTAGACAGTTTCCACATCTTAAACGCTTTCTTCCACGTTCCGTCTAGTAGAATGACACGCAAGTGCTTGTTGTTAGACGCTGCGAGCTGTACTTGCGATAATTCAACGGAGTCTTCACCCGGATACAGCACCACAGACTGGTATCTATCATCAGCCAACAGATCATTAAGCGCTTGATGGGTCGAGAAATCCTCACCAATAAAAAGATGTCCGTTTGGCAATGACAAGGACAAAATTCGCGCCGTCCCAAGCGGGCGCTTTTCTTCACTTGGGTGCTGCAAAATGATCAATTGTGTGTCACAGTGAATGGGCTGAATCCACTGACAAATACAAGCGCGCTTAGCTTTCAAGCACTTGGGACAATATCGAGATATGGACACTTCTTTCGTCATAAGACTATTGCTGTTTTCTCTACTTTGCGCACTGCTGCAAATCCCGAGCTTACAATCCTTAGTAGAGTGGAACAAGCTAGCAATACATGCGGGTCAATGGTGGCGGATAGTATCAGGAAATTTCTCGCATACCAACCTAGCACATCTGGGCATGAACCTCGCCGGACTTTGGGTCATTTGCTACGTATTTCGTCCTTCATGGCGGTCAGTGGTGGCTGTTACGCTAATTAGTGCGACCTCTATTGGTTTCGCTTTGTTGTTCACAAACTTAACGTATTACTTAGGCTTATCAGGAGTACTCCACGCTCTATTTGCTTACTGGGCGCTACAAGAGGCGCTGAGTGGAAAAAATTCAAGCTGGCTATTGGTCTTGGGTATCATCGGTAAAGTGGCCTGGGAAAGCTTCTACGGCGCGTCAGAAGCAACCTCGCAGCTAATCGCGGCTCCAGTTGCGACACAAGCCCACGCAATAGGACTTGGCGTCGGCTTGATTTTGGCACTCTCGGTAAGCGTCTATCGTCGTACGTTACAGAGTGATTCTTGAACGGTTCTTCTCTACCGTTGCTTCACCAATACCTTTCACTTGAGTTAAATCATCTGCCGATTTAAAACTTCCGTGTTGATCGCGATACTCCACGATATCTTTTGCTTTTTCCTCGCCAACACCTTTGAGCAGTTCCGCTAGTTCCTCTGGACCCGCTTGGTTGATATTGACTGTTATCTCTATCCCCTCTAGTTTCTTCGCTTCGGATGCATAGGAAAAGCTCATAGGGACAACTAACAAAACTACTAGCAGCCAAACATTTTTTAGATACTTCATTTGAATTCCTTTTTCTCACTAAAAGTCGCCATCCAAGATACCCAGAAAAAACAAGCTGAAAAGTTCTGTCTACTGAAAACAAAACGGACCGCGAATGCGGTCCGTTTTTATTAGCTTATCAGTTACACAAGAACTGTGAGCTGAATTGCGTCATCGACTCTGTTTATGCTGTTATTCAGCATCAAGTAAGTATTCGATGTCCGTATTTTTGCGCAGAATTGAAAGCACAGAAGCTAAATCTTGTTGAGTCGCCTCACGTTCCATTTGAGCGCCGATTTGCTCGTTGTATGCTTCATTGTACTCAGAAGCGACTTTAGTTAGCTCAACAACAACAATGTTGCCTTCCATATCTTTAGTCTGAGCGTAGGTCGCTGCGTTTTCTGCTGGCTTAGTCATTGCAAACACAGTGCCTGCTAATGGAGAGCTACGGTCGATAGCTTCCAGTTCTCCAAAGCTTAGATTGTTCGCTTGAAGTGTGTCCTGCTTGCCTTCTTTTAGCTCGTTCACTAACTGAACACCCAACTCCATAGCCGCTTGCTCACCTTTAACTTTCGCTAACTGAGTTTCCACTTGCTCTTTCACTTCTTCAAGTGGTAATACAGTTTGTTCACGAACGTCATCGACACGAACCACAACGATATGCTCTGGTGCCACTTCCATCACTTCAGAGTTAAGGCCATCTTCTTTCACTTCTGGTGACTGAATCGCTTGCATCACTGCTGGCGTTTTCAAGATTTCTGGCGCATCAACTTGAGAAATGAAATCGGTAGTCACGACTTTCTGATTAACTGCTTTCGCTGCATCATCCAGTGAATCTGGATATTCGAAAGCAATCTTCTCTAGCTCATTTTGCAGGTTATAGAACTCATCTACCGCTACTTGGTCTTTTAGCTCAGCAATGATTTCGTCTTTCACTTCAGCTAAAGGCTTAGACTCAGATGCCTTGATAGCGTCAAGTTTAATAATGTGGTAACCGAAATCAGACTTAACTAAACCAGTTGTATCGCCCACATTCTTAAGAGCAAATGCAGCTTCTTCAAAAGCAGGATCCATCACATCACGTTCGATCCAACCTAAAGAACCACCCTCTTCAGAGCTACCAATGTCTTCTGACTTTTCTTTCGCTAGCGTCGCAAAATCAGCACCGGCATTGAGCTCGTCCAAAATTGCTTGCGCTTTCGCTTCGTCATCGCCTTGAACCAGAATATGGCTCACTTCACGTTGCTCAGAAGTTGAGTATTTATCTAGATGCTCGTCGTAGTACTTCTGAACTTCATCATCAGTGACTTTAACTTGATCTTTAATTGCTTGAGCAGATAGCTCAATGTAAGCCACTTTAACTTGCTCAGGACGCGTAAACTGGCCAGGGTTCTCTTCATAGTACTTTTGAATCTCTTCATCAGTAATCTGAGCTTTCTTAGAGAAGTCAGCTAGCGATAGAGTCAGCGTTTTGATATCACGCGTTTGGGTTAGCAGCTTGCTTTGAAGCTCAATTTCGCTCGGAAGCGTAAACTCGCTACCTTGCAATGCCGATAGCAGTTGGTTACGAACCAAATCACGACGAAGGTACTCTGCAAAGCTGTCAGCACTGAAACCAGCACGGCGCAGCGTTGCTTGATAAATGTCTTGGTCAAATTTTCCGTCATTTTGGAACTGAGGCATCTCAAGAATCATTTGACGGATTTGAGCGTCGCTAATACGTAGCCCCAGCGATTCTGCATGTTGCTCAAGCAACACGTCATTAATCATACGATCAAGGACTGACTTACGGAAAGACGCTACGTAGCTTGGGTCACCAAGCAGAGTCGAGAAGTAATCACCAAGCTGAGATTGCATGCGATTGCGTTCATTTTGATACGCTTGTTCAAACTCACCACGACCGATTTCTACATTACCCACTTTTGCCGCAGTATTGCCAATTCCGCCTGCGATATAGCTACCTACACCAGCAAACACAAAAGACAGAATAATGAGTCCTAAGATAATTTTAACCGCGATGCTATTCACGCCTTCGCGAATTCGCTCCATCATAATTTTATTACTCTCCAGATAGGAAGGGTTATCTTCTACTGCATCGGATAATATCAGAAAAAGAAATGCGCATCAGTAAGATGCGCATATTTAAAAAAAGTTCGACTTATTTTGTCGATTAAGCCTAACAAAAGCTTAATTTTTGCTCAGTTGACGCAAGGTTTGTGCGCAACTGTAACAAATGATTAGTTACAAGCGTCTTTAAGAGCTTTACCTGCTTTGAATGCAGGAACTTTAGCTTCAGAGATTTGGATCTCTTCACCAGTTTTTGGGTTACGACCTGTACGTGCTGCACGAGTACGTACGCTGAAAGTACCGAAGCCAACTAGAGCCACTTGATCACCTTCTTCTAGAGTAGTGCTAACTGCTTCGATGAAAGCATCTAGTGCACGACCAGCTGAAGCTTTAGATAGATCTGCGTTCTCTGCGATTTTTTCCACTAATTGTGTTTTGTTCACTGTGTTTCCCCTTTCTGTTACCGAATTGTTATTTTTTAAAAGGTAACGTTAGTTCCATTCTCGTAGTTGAAGACTCTAAGCCTTGTCTATCAAGGGCTTCAGAGTTACATAGCTAAACTTAGTGCTACAAAAAAACGCTGACAAGCTTTTTTTGCCTATCAGCGCATTTCTTTTACCTAAATTTGGAGCACATCACTATTTTACAGGTTCAAATGCCGCTCCAAGCGGTGCTCTCTCTAAAGCAACTTCAAGAACTTCATCAATCCATTGCACCGGAATCACCTTCAGATCCGCAATAACGTTGTCAGGAATCTCTTCCAAGTCACGTTCATTATCCTTAGGAATCAATACCGTTTTGATGCCGCCACGATGCGCTGCAAGTAGTTTTTCTTTCAGGCCGCCGATAGGTAGAACTTCACCACGTAGAGTGATTTCACCAGTCATTGCCACCTCAGCTTTCACTGGGTTACCTGTCAAGCTCGAAACTAAAGCGGTGCACATTGCGATACCCGCACTTGGACCGTCTTTCGGCGTCGCACCTTCTGGAACGTGAACATGAATGTCACGCTTCTCGTAGAAGTCTGAGTTAATACCAAGCTTCTCTGCACGAGAACGTACAACCGTCATCGCGGCTTGAATTGACTCTTGCATCACATCGCCCAATGAACCGGTTTGAGTCAGCTTACCTTTACCGACCATCGCTTCAGTTTCGATAGTCAATAGGTCACCACCTACCTCCGTCCACGCTAGGCCAGTTACCTGTCCAATGCGATTGCTGTCGTCCGCTTTACCATAGTCAAAGCGTTGTACGCCTAGGTATTCTTTCAAGTTGTCTTGATTTACCGTCACTGTCTTTAGTTTTGGATCAAGCAAAATGTTCTTAACTGCTTTTCGACAGATCTTTGAGATTTCACGCTCAAGGCTACGAACACCCGCTTCACGTGTGTAGTAGCGAATGATGCCAATGATCGCAGAATCTTCAATTTCAATTTCGTTCGGCTTCAGACCATTACGTTGAACTTGCTTAGACACTAGGTGACGCTTAGCAATATTAAGCTTTTCATCTTCTGTATATCCAGAAAGACGAATCACTTCCATACGGTCAAGTAAAGGCCCTGGAATGTTCATTGAGTTAGACGTCGCAACAAACATTACGTCAGAAAGATCGTAATCGACTTCTAGATAGTGATCGTTAAAGGCATTGTTCTGCTCTGGGTCTAAAACTTCAAGCAGCGCTGATGACGGGTCACCACGCATATCCGAAGACATTTTGTCGATCTCATCCAGAAGAAAGAGCGGATTTTTAACACCAACTTTCGACATCTTCTGAATCAACTTGCCCGGCATAGAACCGATGTAGGTGCGTCGGTGACCACGAATTTCCGCTTCGTCACGTACACCACCCAATGCCATACGAGTATATTTACGACCCGTTGCAGCCGCGATTGAGCGACCAAGGGAGGTTTTACCCACACCAGGAGGACCAACAAGGCATAAGATAGGACCTTTTAGCTTGTTAATGCGGTTTTGCACTGCCAAGTACTCAAGGATGCGCTCTTTAACACGCTCTAAGCCATAGTGGTCTTCGTTCAGTACTTCTTCCGCTTTTGCTAGGTTCTTTTTCACCTTAGAGCGTTTAGCCCAAGGAACGCCTACCATCCAATCGATGTAACTGCGAACAACTGTTGCTTCAGCGGACATCGGAGACATCATCTTAAGCTTTTGTAGCTCTTGTTCAGTCTTCTCTTTCGCTTCAGCAGGCATTTTTGATTCTTCAATCTTAGCCTTCAGTGTTTCGAACTCATCAGGAGCATCATCTAAGTCGCCCAGTTCTTTCTGAATCGCCTTCATTTGCTCATTCAGATAGTACTCACGCTGAGATTTTTCCATTTGTTTCTTAACGCGACCACGAATACGTTTCTCAACTTGCAGTAAGTCGATTTCCGATTCCATTTGTCCCATTAAGAACTCTAAGCGCTCAGTTACATCAAGCAACTCAAGCACTTGCTGCTTATCTACGAGTTTAAGCGGCATATGAGCAGCGATAGTATCAGCAAGACGCGCTGCTTCATCGATGCCACCGAGAGACGTTAGTACTTCCGGTGGAATCTTCTTGTTCAGTTTGATGAAACCTTCAAACTGGTCGATTGCACTGCGTACAATGACCTCTTCCTCACGCTCATCGAGTTCTGGCGTGATCAGGTATTCAGCATCCGCTACGAAAAATTCTTCATCGCGGTAATTGTTAATTTTGGCACGCTGCTGACCTTCAACCAGTACTTTTACTGTGCCATCCGGTAGCTTGAGAAGCTGCAAAATGGTTGCAACTGTGCCTGTTGTGAATAAATCGTCAATTTTTGGCTCTTCAGTATCTGCTTCTTTCTGAGCCACAAGGAGTACTTGTTTGTCATTATCCATCGCCGCTTCTAAGCAACTAATGGACTTTTCGCGGCCAACAAACAAAGGAATCACCATGTGTGGATAAACAACCACGTCGCGCAGAGGCAATACCGGGATTTCTATACGCTCGGAACGTTCCAAGTTCATATTATTCTCTCTTCCGCTTAGTATTATTTTCAGTATATGGGGGCGTATTCGTTGGATTCAATAAAGAAATAAAAAAAGGAGGTATCAAATACCTCCTTTTTATCTCAGCTTCGCAAATTACTCGGCGCTGGCAACTTGATTATCGTTGTTTGTGTAGATAAGTAGCGGTTCTGACTCGCCATTTATCACACTTTCATCAATAACCACTTTGCTTACGTCAGTAGCCGATGGTAATTCGTACATCGTTTCTAGCAGCACGCCTTCAAGGATTGAACGTAGACCACGAGCACCTGTTTTACGCTCCATTGCTTTCTTAGCAATCGCACGCAGTGCATCTTCGCGGAATTCCAACTCAACACCTTCAAGGTCGAATAGCGCACCATACTGTTTGGTCAGTGCGTTCTTCGGCTCATTCAAGATTTGAATCAGTGCATCTTCATCAAGCTCGGTTAGAGTCGTTGTCACAGGTAGACGACCAATGAACTCTGGAATTAGACCGTACTTAACTAGATCCTCTGGCTCAACTTGGGTAAATAGCTCGCCGACAGTCTTAGTTTCGTCTTTCGAACGAACTTCTGCGCCGAAACCAATACCAGTGCCAGTTGCAACACGTTGGTCGATCACTTTATCGAGACCTGCGAATGCACCACCACAAATAAACAGAATCTTAGAGGTATCTACCTGCAAAAACTCTTGTTGTGGGTGCTTACGACCACCTTGAGGTGGAACCGACGCAATTGTACCTTCAACCAGTTTTAGTAGCGCCTGTTGAACCCCTTCTCCCGACACATCACGTGTGATAGATGGGTTCTCAGCTTTACGTGAAATTTTGTCAATTTCATCGATATAGACAATACCGCGCTCGGCTTTTGCTACATCGTAGTCGCACTTCTGAAGCAGTTTTTGGATGATGTTTTCAACGTCTTCACCAACATAACCAGCTTCGGTCAATGTTGTTGCGTCGGCCATTGTGAATGGCACATCAAGGAAACGTGCAAGCGTCTCAGCAAGCAGTGTTTTACCACTACCCGTTGGACCGATAAGAAGAATATTACTCTTACCGAGTTCAACACCGTCTGCCGTTGTATCACCATTGCGCAAGCGCTTGTAGTGGTTGTAAACAGCGACTGAGAGAACTTTCTTCGCGTAGTCTTGACCGATTACATAATCATCGAGGTGTGCGCGAATGTCTCTTGGCGTTGGTAACGCTTCAGATTCCTTCTTCGGCAGCACATCTTTGATTTCTTCACGGATGATGTCGTTGCATAAATCAACACACTCATCGCAAATGTAAACAGACGGACCTGCGATTAGCTTGCGAACTTCGTGCTGACTTTTACCACAGAAAGAGCAATACAGCAGTTTACCGCTACCACTCTCTTTGCTTTTATCTGTCATTCGCTAACCTCTTAGCCTTTACTTTCTATGTTTTGAGTGTATATCAATTTAGACCAAATTGCGCCCGCCAATTTGATTTTCACAGGCTTCAATTTGGTCAATTGTTACTCAAACGATTGTCGATTAACCGCGATGGGTTAAAACTTCGTCAATAATACCGTATTCAGCGGCCTGAGCAGCTGACATAAAGTTGTCACGGTCAGTATCTTTTTCGATAACGTCGAGTGGCTGACCTGAATGTTCTGCCAAAAGATTGTTCAGCTTCTGTTTGATAGTCAGAATTTCTTGTGCATGAATCTGAATGTCTGAAGCTTGACCTTGGAAACCGCCTAGTGGTTGGTGAATCATCACGCGAGAGTTAGGCAGAGCAAAACGTTTACCAGGAGCACCACCTGCAAGTAGGAAGGCACCCATGGAACATGCTTGACCAGTACAAAGCGTGCTTACATTAGGCTTAATAAACTGCATAGTATCGTAAATCGACATACCAGCCGTTACGCTACCACCAGGAGAGTTAATGTAGAGGAAGATATCTTTGTCAGGATTTTCTGATTCAAGGAAAAGCATCTGGGCAACAATTAAGTTCGCCATGTTGTCTTCCACTTGACCAGTCAAGAAAATGATTCGTTCTTTTAGTAGTCGCGAATAAATATCGTAAGAGCGTTCGCCACGGGAAGTTTGTTCAACCACCATCGGTACTAGCGCGTTCATAATTGGCGACATTGCATTTTTTTCTTGGTAGCTCATATTCTTATGTCCCTAAAATAAATGGCCCGGATGATAAACATCATACGGACCATTGTTAGCAGAGAAGTCGACTCTAAGTCAACCTTCTATACAAGATATTGCTTATTAAGCAGCAGGCTGTTGGTTCATTAGCTCGTTGAAGCTAACTTCTTTATCAGAAACCTGTGCTTTAGCAAGAATTGCATCGATCGCTTGCTCTTCTAGTGCAACGTTGCGCATGTTGTTCATCATTTGCTCGTTTTGCTCGTAGTAAGAGATTACTTCTGATGGATCTTCGTACGCTGTTGCCATTTCAGAGATAAGCTCTTTCACTTTCTCATCGCTAGCTTCTAGCTCTTCAGACTTGATCACTTCACCTAGAAGTAGGCCAACAACTACGCGACGCTTAGCTTGCTCTTCGAATAGCTCACGTGGAAGCTGTTGTGCAGCTTCTGGGTTGCCACCGAAACGTTGTGCAGCTTGCTGACGTAGAGCACCGATTTCTTGGTCGATTAGTGCAGCAGGAACGTCGATGTCGTTCTCTTTAACTAGACCGTCAAGAGCTTGCTCTTTGATGCGGTTCTTGATTGCTTGCTTAAGCTCACGCTCCATGTTCTTACGAACTTCAGCTTTAAGAGCGTCAACGCCACCTTCAGCAACACCGAACTTAGAAACGAACTCGTCGTTTACTTCTGGAAGCTCACGTGCTTCAACTTTGTTCACTTTGATTAGGAACTTAGCTGCTTTACCTTTTAGGTTCTCAGCGTGGTAATCTTCTGGGAAGTTTACGTCGATTTCAAATTCCATACCCGCAGTCTTACCTTGGATACCGTCTTCGAAACCAGGGATCATGCGACCAGCGCCCATTTCTAGTGGGAAGTTCTCAGCTTTACCGCCTTCGAACTCTTCACCGTCGATTGAACCCGTGAAATCGATAGTTACACGCTTACCGTCTTCAGCCGCTTCTTCAACATCAGTCCAAGTTGCTTGCTGCTTACGTAGAGTGTCGATCATTTCTTCAACGTCAGCGTCATTTACTTCAGTTGCAGGCTTTTCAACAACGATGTTTTCTAGACCCTTAAGTTCTACTTCTGGGTAAACTTCGAAAGTCGCAGTGAAAACAAGATCTTTACCAGCTTCGTTTTCAACAGGAGCGAAAGTAGGCGCGCCAGCTGGGTTGATTTTTTCAGAAACGATTGCTTCGATGAAGTGACGTTGCATAACTTCACCCATCACGTCTTGACGTACTGCTTTGCCGTACATTTGCGCAACCATCTTCATCGGTACTTTACCTTTACGGAAACCATCGAAACGACGGTTTTTCGCGATGTTGCGTAGTTCAGCTGTCACTGCGTCTTCGATGTTAGCAGCAGGAACAGTAATGTTTAGACGGCGCTCTAGGCCCTCTAGAGTTTCAACAGTAACTTGCATTGTATAAACCTCAGTTTGGCTCAGTGTTGGCTGAGCGTATGAGCATCCATATCACGAGGATATTTCCGCTTCATCCTTGTTAGTACCAATAGGTACTTCTTTAAAGTGAGCATCGATAACCAGTAAATCATGCTTTAATTAGCGTGTTATCTTGGCTATCGGACTAATGAGTGACGTCTTCATCGGGCTGAATAGACAGCCTCAAAGGCATCTCTGATTAGTCTCAGGACAAAATTTCAGACGCGACATTCTAGCGATCTCCGCCTACCCTGTCGAGTCGAAGTCGGGTCAATCGGTGGTTTTGTCTCTAATTACTCCAAGAAAACGTTCAACAATGACGTTTTCAACCGATTCCAACTTGAAATGGGGACAATATCGGCTTTTTCAAGAGAGTGAAGGGCTTTTTTTGGTGAATGGCGAAAAAAGAGATCTTGCTCCTGTTTTGCAACGCGTTAACCTCTCAGTTCTTATAACTTTTTTGCCACAAAACCCTCAAATTCGTTAACCTATGCTTTCAAACGACATACGGAATCGTTGGTGTTTAACGTTGGGGTTCGACGATGCGATTGAAACGGATTTTGCTAGGCTTTGTTGCCCTATTTCTCTTAATTTCGACTGTAGGCGGTCAATGGTACTGGCAGCACAGCTACGCTGCTCTTGAAGAACAGCATAACAATTGGCTGAACCGATTCGTAGAAACCATCGACAGTAAACTGGACAAGTATCGACATATCCCACAACTCCTGTCGCAAGATAAAGAATTAGTAGACGCATTATTATCCCCGAGCAACACCGCTCAAATTGAAGTAACTAATCGCTACTTGGAGCAAGCCAACCGGATTATCTTAGCCTCAGATACCTATCTCATCGACCGTTACGGCAACACCATTGCCTCAAGTAACTGGGCTTTAGAACGTTCATTTATCGGCAAAAATTTTGCTTTTCGACCTTATTTCCAAGAAGCCATTAACGGTGGACGCAGCACTTATTTTGCGCTGGGCTCGACATCTGGACAACGTGGTTATTATTACTCCTTTCCTGTGACTTATGCTGCTGAGCACATTGGTGTCGTCGTGGTCAAAATGGATCTGTCTGCCATTGAGCGTAACTGGCAAAGTGAAACTAGCACCTATGTGGCCACCGACAATAATCACGTCGTGTTCATGTCTAGCAACCCTAATTGGCTGTTCAAAAGTCTTTCAACACTGAACGCACAAACACTACAACGTATCCGCAATTCAAGACAGTACTTAGAAACCGATATCCACAGCTTGGGATTCATCGGTGACCTGACGGCAAAATCCACCCAGCTTGCTAATCCTGAAGGTAATATCTTCACCAAACACTACTTGGTTACCCAACGTGAATCCGGTATTCCAAATCTTATTTTAAGAGTCTTAACTCCCCTCTCGACGCTCTATATTGAGCTTTTCGGATTTATTAGCGTTTTAGCGCTGGTCTTTATTACACTTTACTTAGTCGTCGCTCTGGTTGAGAACCGCCGCTATCGCCACCGACAGATCGAACAAGTGCAAGCTGAAGCTAAGCAAAAGCTTGAGTTATTGGTGATGGAACGCACCGCCGAACTACATGTAGAAATTGATGAGAGGGTCAAAACTGAAAAAGCCTTGCGACAAGCCCATAATGAGCTCATTCAAGCCGCTAAGTTGGCAGTGCTCGGCCAAATGTCTGCCAGTATTAGTCACGAGCTAAATAACCCTCTTGCGGCCATTCGCAGCTTTGCCGAAAACGGTCAACGTTTTATCGACAAAAACAAAGTTGACCGAGCAAAAGACAATTTACAGCGTATCGTCGCTTTGACTGAACGAATGGCAAAAATCAGCCAACAACTTAAATCTTTCGCGAAACGCAGTGATGCCAATGAGTTAAGCCGTATCAAGCTTGCTCCGGTGATATTTTCAACCATAGAGTTAATTCAGCCGCAACTTAAGAATCATCAGGTCACTCTCGATTGCAAAATTGGTCAGCAAGATACCTTAGTTCAAATCAACCCCATTCAGGTTGAGCAGGTCCTTATTAATTTACTGACTAACGCAATGCAAGCCATGCATGATAGTGAACAAAAACGACTAGAGTTGACCATAGAACAGGGTCAAACCAAGGTAACAATTCATATCGATGATTCCGGGCCAGGCCTGAGTGGCAACTCAATAGCTGAGTTGTTTGAACCTTTTTATACCACCAAAGAAAATGGGCTGGGGCTAGGGCTTTCCATTTCCCAACAGATTATTCAAAACTTAAACGGCAAGATTCGCGTTGCTCGCTCCCCTATAGGGGGCGCTCGTTTTTCGGTTGAATTGCCTATTTTCACTCAAGCGGACAGGGACTAAATTATGAGCCAAATATTTTTCATCGATGATGAAGCTGATATCAGAGCCGCGTTGGAACAAAGCTTCGAACTCGCCGAGATTGAGGCGCGATTCTTCGCGTCTGTTGAAGATGCCATGTTGTGTCTAAAACAAAATGACCTTCCGCTTGCGATTATTTCTGATATTCGTTTACCTGGGTTGTCAGGTCTCGATCTACTCAACACCGTCACCCGCCATCACCAAGGCATTCCCGTCATCCTAATTACTGGGCATGGTGATATTTCGATGGCGGTTCAAGCCATTCAAGATGGTGCTTATGATTTTATCGAGAAACCCTTCTCTGCTGAGCGCCTCATCGAGATAACACAACGAGCGATTGAGAAGCGACAACTAACTCTTGAAAATGAAAGTCTTAAGCGCTCACTAAAAGCAAGCCAAACACTTGGACCGAGGATTATCGGTGATACCAATGTGATTCAAGAGCTCCGCTCTACTATCTCCGTGGTTGCCGACACCGATGCCGATATTTTACTGTTTGGAGAAACGGGCACGGGTAAGGAGTTGGTTGCGCGTTCATTACATGAACAAAGCTCACGAAAAGACGGTAATTTCGTCGCGGTAAACTGTGGCGCAGTTCCAGAGAATTTGATTGAAAGCGAGTTATACGGCCATGAAAAAGGAGCGTTCACTGGCGCAGAGAGCAAACGTATTGGTAAGTTTGAACACGCAGAAGGCGGAACCTTATTTTTGGACGAAATAGAATCGATGCCAATGCAAGCGCAAATAAGACTGCTTCGAGTATTGCAGGAAAGAGCCATTGAGCGAGTCGGTTCTAATACACTCATTCCCTTAAATATTCGCGTTATCGCGGCCACTAAAACCGACCTAACCCAAGCTTCGATGCAAGGTAATTTTCGCCAAGATCTTTATTACCGCCTAAATATCGTGACTTTGGATTTACCTCCTCTAAGAGAGCGGAAAGACGATATCGCTTCACTGTTCCACCACTTTCAGCTTGTCGCTGCATCTCGCTATGGAAAAACCGCTAATGCATTAACTCCTCACGAACTTAGTCAACTTATTGGTCATGATTGGCCCGGTAATGTAAGAGAGCTCAGAAACTGTGCAGAGCGTTTTGTCCTATTGGGTAAAATTCAAGCAGGTACGCCAAATCAAGCGGAGAGTGACGAAGGACAGTCTCTCGCCGAACAAGTGGGGCTATTCGAAAAAAATGTCATTGAGCATGCCCTTATCGAAACCAATGGTAGCATCAAGGCAACCATGGAAAAACTCAATATCCCGAGAAAAACTTTATACGATAAAATGCAGAAATATCAGCTTATTAAGGAGTCCTACAAAAGCTCTTACTAAAATACTGTAGAAGTGTGAGCCAAGTCTCCTATACTCAAATTATATAAACAGGACGTTGCATAACAATTGAGTATAAGAACACGTAGGGAGACAATTATGGGCGAAAAAACAAAGGTTCCCTTTATTTCTGATACGGTAGAAATCGATGGTATTTTTTACGTTGAGCATCGCACCAGCGAGACTGTAGATAGAAGGAAAAAACAAAGCAGACGTGTTTTTTATGAAAGACGCTCTCAGCCGGATCCAAGAACGCAGAATATTAAGCATATAGATGAGGAGGTCTAACGACCTCCTCTTTTTTTGTCGTTAATAAATAGTTACTTGGTAATGATTTCTGGTCCCATTAATGTGGTCGGAAGCCAAGTGGAAACCCAAGGTACGTAAGTAACAATTATCAAGAATAGGAACATAACCGCAACCCAAGGTAGAGCCGCTTTCACCACACCCATCATCGACATTTTCGCCACCCCTGCGGTGACAAACAGGTTGAGTCCAACTGGCGGAGTTATCATCCCTATTTCCATGTTCACGACCATCATAATGCCAAGGTGAATCGGGTCGATACCCAGTGCAATGGCGATAGGGAAAACTAACGGCGCCACGATGATCAACAAGCCAGATGGCTCCATAAACTGACCACCAATAAGCAGTAGGACATTCACCACAATCAGGAAGGTAATTGGACCAAGGCCTGCCGAAAGCATTGATTCGGTGATCATTTGAGGAATACGTTCTTCTGTTAATACATGCTTAAGGATCAGCGCATTAGCAATGATAAACAGAAGCATGATAGTCAGCTTCCCTGCTTCAAAAAGAGTATGCTTGGTATCTTTATGCACAAAAGCTTGGAACACTTTAACTATCGCTGGCTTGGTATTTTCCTTATCAGCAAACGGCCCCATATCTTTGTAGATAAAGTTAGCAATCAAAAATGAATACACTGCTGCGACCGCTGCGGCCTCTGTTGGTGTAAATACACCACCGTAGATTCCGCCAAGAATAATCACTACTAACAGCAAACCCCAACTCGCTTCACGAGCGGAATCGAAAACTTCCTTCCAACCTACAAATGGTTGCTTTGGCAATCCTTTTACTTTTGCAGCGATATAAATGGCGATCATTAGCATCAAGCCCGCAAGCAAGCCTGGGATAACGCCACCAAGGAACATACGACCTACAGAAACGTCCGTTGCCGCAGCGTAGACCACCATTACAATGGATGGCGGGATTAAAATCCCTAAAGTACCAGCATTACAAATGACCCCTGCTGCAAACTCTTTGGTATAGCCATTTTTGATCATACCCGCGATAACAATACTACCAATCGCTACCACTGTTGCAGGCGATGAACCCGATAACGCTGCGAACATCATACACGCCACCACTGATGCCATGGCAAGACCACCGCGGAACCAACCGACCATAGCAATCGCAAAACGAATGATGCGCTTTGCTACACCACCCGTCGACATAAAGCTCGATGCCAGAATAAAGAATGGAATTGCAAGTAACGTGTAGTGGCCTGCAAAGGCGTTAAACAAGGTTTGCGCTACAGATGCTAACGATGCGTCCGAGTGCATTAGTAGGAACAAGATACTGGACAAACCCAGTGACACGGCAATAGGCACGCCAATTAGCATGAAGCCTACCACCATTAAGAAGAGTAATAGAATATCCATGCTTATTTATCCTTGTCTTTAACACTGTCAAACGCGTTGTCCTGCATTTCCGCTTTTAACGCTTCTAGATCTTCTTCAGCTTCATGACCTGCGATCAGTCGGTCCAACTTACCCGTCATTATCTGGTAAGCGGCTTGAGCAAATCTAAAGGTCAGTAATGCCATACCAATTGGCAGTGCCATATAAGGAATAAAGCGCGGCAGTTTTTCGTAACGTTCACCTTCATTTAGCCAGTCTGCTAAAAACTGTAAAACCTCAGGCATAGGAATATCGTCGGTTTCATACCAAGCTCGCTCGGTGGCAAAGGGGTACCAGTAGTTCCACGAACCGATTAGCAATAAGATAGAGAACACCAAACAAGCTAATACCGAGGCAATGGCAAACAGTTTGCGTTTATCCTCCGATACCATGTTGATGACAACATCCACACCGATATGAAAGTGCTTTTTAACACCATAGGACGCGCCGACAAGGACCATCCAGGCAAACATAAATACGGTAAGTTCAAGAGCCCAAAGGATATTGTCGTTAAATACATAACGAGAAATAACGTTAGCAAAAGTGAGCAAAGTCATCGCGCCAAGGAAGAAAGCAATCAACGTTTCTTCAAAAGCATCGGTCACTTTACCAATACGAGAAATAAGAGACTGTTCCATGTGATACATCGCTTTTGTAATAGTAGGGACAGAGGGTTAGGCCCCACTTCCCGTAGGGCCCTTAACAATGAATATCGAGGTTATTGTTGGTTTGATGCTTGAGCGGCTTCGATCAAGTCCGCACCAATGTCTTTCTCAAACTTTTTCCAAACAGGTTGCAGAGCTTGAACCCACTGTTGACGTTGATCAGGAGTCAAAGTACGCACAACACCACCCGCTTCAACAATGTTGTTCTTGTTGGCTAGGTTAACTTTGCTCGACTCTGAGTTACGAGTCTCAGTCACTTCTTTTAGGATCTGTGCGAACTGTTCGCGAGTGTCATCCGGCATGCCATCCCAGAACTCCTTTGAAGTCACTACAAGATAATCAAGAATACCGTGGTTGGTCTCTGTTACACCGTCTTGAACTTCGAAGAACTTCTTACCGTAGATATTTGACCACGTGTTTTCTTGGCCATCGATAACCTTCGTTTGCAAGCCGCCATACACTTCTTTGAATGACATCTTCTGAGGGTTTGCGCCTAACTGTTCAAACTGAGCAACTAACACGTCAGAAGCTTGAACACGGAATTTCAGGTCTTTCGCATCACCCGGAACAAGAAGTGGCTTATTCGCCGACATTTGTTTCATGCCGTTATGCCAAAACGCCAGACCTTGTAGACCACGACGATTCATCGCATTCTTCAGTTTTTCACCCGACTCTGAGTTTTGGAAACGATCCACGGCTTCTACGTTTTCAAATAAGAAAGGTAGGTCGAAGATGCGGTACTTCTTGGTGAATTTCTCGAATTTAGAAAGTGAAGGAGCGGCAAGTTGAACATCGCCGTTTAAAAGGGCTTCGAGAACTTTATTGTCATCGTAAAGAGTTGAGTTAGGAAATACCTGCATACACGCTTTGCCGTTCATTTCTGTATTCACACGCTCTTCTAACAATGATGCGGCAATACCTTTAGGGTGTTTGTCGGTGTTGGTTACGTGACTAAACTTAATCACAATCTCACCTGGATCACACGCCGCAGCGGCATTAAAACTTGCTAGAGCAATAGCAGAAACAGACAGTAGGGATAGAGGCTTTAACATTATTATTCTCCTTTGGATTAATGCAGTCCCATCAATGGGTACTGATAATCTTGTTAGAGCAATAACGATGCCAATCAAAAAAAAGCCAGAATTACAACGGGTTACAATAGATTTTTATTGTCAAGTGTAGAACCAGCCTTTGAAGTGGGTGGAAAGTGACACATTTATAAAATGAAAAAGGGTAGAAACAAGCCCATTTCTACCCATGGTAACCTCCGCTGTTCTAACGGGAAACGCAGTTACTAGATAGCCGCTTTAACCGCTTTCGCTAATTTGTGAGCAGCTTTCTTCGGGTCAGCTTCTGGATCGTTAAAAAAGTTGGAGACTACATCCGTAATCGCGCCCAGTACGTAACTCGTTGTCGCCATATTTTGCGACATACTTGGTACTAAACCGCCATTTTCAATACTCTGCTCAAATGTTTTTCTGGAATCCAGAGCGCACTTGTCAAACCCGTGCATATCCATATCGGTTCGAACCGGGAAAGATCCTTTGTTTAAGTTGAACACTTCTTGGAACTGCTTATCCATGATGGTTCTAGCGAGTGCTTTCTGGGCGTTCACTTCCGCTTCGTCTTTGATATCAAAGAAGGCAAAACTGTCAACATTCTGGATGAATTGCCCTTTAGTACCCGGTGCAGGAACGCAAAGGTAATCTTTACCCGGAATTTTTCCTGCGGCGGTAAATTCACCCTTGGCCCAGTCTCCCATGATCTGCATAGCAGCCTGACCATTAAGAACTCGGTTGGTTGCCACGTTCCACTCTCGACCTTGGACGTCCTCATCCATGTAATCGCGCATTCGGCCAAACGTCTCAAATACCTTCGCCATTTTGTCGCTCGACAAAGTATCCATATCTAGATTAACAAACGCTTGTCTAAAATCTTCAGGTCCTAGTACCGCAAGGGCAATGGTTTCAAACAGTGTCGTGTCTTGCCAAGGCCCACTGCCATTAGCAAGGGGTGTGAAGCCCGCAGCTTTGATTTTTTCCGCAGCGGCAAAGAATTGATCTAGAGTTTCTGGAACCGAATCCACTCCCGATTTTTTTAACACTTGTGGATTGACCCAGAGCCAGTTAACTCGGTGGATATTGACTGGAACAGCAACATATTTGCCATCGTACTTCATGCCTGCCGCTACGACAGGTGGCAATACTTCATCCCATCCATCAGCTTTGGCAACATCATCAAGATTGGTCAGAAAACCTAAACCTCCCCACTCTTGAATATCCTCACCTTTGATCTGGGCAGCTGACGGGGGATTACCCGAGACCGCTCGAGTTTTCAATACTGTCATAGCGCTCTCACCACCGCCACCAGCAATGGCAAAATCCTTCCAGGTGTAACCTCGCTGCTCCAATTTCTGTTTTAGGATTTGAACTGATTTAGCTTCACCGCCTGATGTCCACCAGTGCAACACCTCAACTTCACTCGCTTGCAGAAAAGTAGGGAAAATTGTGGAAGTAAGCAGTAACGCTAGTAGTGATTTACGCATATTCATTGCCGTTATCTGTGCATCGATATCACTTTGGTGATATCGAGTTATTGGATTCAGTGACTTTAACGCTCTGTCTGAGGTTAATTCAGTAGCTAGCCTGCTTAGGCCTCTAGGTTAGGCGGAATAAACACTTGTACTTCTAGCCCACCAAAATCTGCGTTACGAATGATCAAATCGCCGCCAAGGCCGTGCAAGATACTGCGACAGATCCCCAAGCCTAATCCATGCCCCTCTTTATCCGTTGCAATGCGAACATATGGCTCGAACACTTCTTCGATGCGAGCTTCCGGGATACCAGGCCCTTTATCCAAAATAGTAATGATGATCCATTTGGGATTCTCTTCAATGCTGACAAATGCTCTATTGCCGTATTTAACCGCATTATCGATTAGGTTGGTTAGCACTCGTTTAATGGCTAGTGGTTTAACAACCACTGGCTCCATTGGAAGCGCGGTGAAGCTAACCAACGTATGCACTTGGTTATGCGTCTCCGAAACACTGCGGATCATCTCATTGAGGTCAATGTAGGCATTGTTTTCATGCAAATCGGTATCACGCACACATTGCAGCGCGCCTTTCACCATCATTTCAAGGTCATCTAGGTCTTGGTTAAACTTGTCTCGCCTGACATCATCATCCAGAAGCTCTGCTCTCAACCTCAAACGTGTAATAGGTGTTTTCAAATCGTGAGAGATCGAAGAAAACAGGTGTTCACGGTCAGATACATACTGGCGAATACGTGTCTGCATACGGTTAAACGCACGTGTTGCCGTCACGAGTTCAGAAGCGCCAGCTTCTCTTAATGGTGGCTGATCGATGTCCATACTCATTTCATTCGCAGCTTTCGCCAATCTTCTCAAAGGCTTAACTTGAGCACGAACCAAAAGGAAAGTCAGGATCAGCAACAAGGTTGTAGAAGTAAATAAGAACACCATTTGATCTTGAGTCAGCATGGTGTCTTCGAGCTGGATATATGGCGAAGGCAATAAAGCCGCGATATAGATCCACTCATCTTGATTAAGCTTCAATTGCACCACCAGAATTGGCGGGTCTAGTGGACCTAGCGTTAACGTATGGTGTGCCCAAGACTTAGGCAGATCCTTGATAAAAATATCATTTTTAAGCAGTCGTAAATTCTCTGCTTTCGAGAAATTCACCTTCACAGCTTCTATGGTCGGCAGCTTCTCTTCCAGCACTTTGGTCACCGAATCCATAGACGCCAGTTTAAGCGGTGTGTCTGGAATCGGGTCAACGATAAGCTCTTCTTTATTGAATGAAACGAAGAAACGAGTACCACCCATATTACGTATCTGGTCGAGAACAATATGGCGATATTTAATCGGGAGTTTTTGGAAAAAGGTCACCGTTGAGGCGAACATGGTCGCCATACTAGCAGAGGTATCACGAATACCAGATAGCTCATCTTGCTTAGTTTTTTGGTACCAAATTGCCGTAAGTACACCTTGAGAGCACACAACTGCCAACAGCGTCAGCAGCAGTGTTCTCGCGACTAAAGAGTTAGGGCTAAAACGCTTTAGCCAATGAGTTCTAGACATGTGTTATTGGCCATATTCCACTGGAACAGACAGAATATACCCATTACCACGCATGGTTTTAATGTAGTGTGGGAAGTTTTTACTGGTGCCTAATCGATTTCGAATTCGGCTCAATTGAACGTCAATACCTCGTTCGTAAGGCAAGGCTTCACGACCACGAGTCGCAAACGAAATAGTATCGCGATCAAGAATTTCGTTCGGGCGCGACAAAAACAGCATTAGCAACGCAAAGTCACTACCGGATAAATCATGCGTACGGCCATTCACCTTGTTGGTCATACGATGTGCAATAGTATCCAAATGCCAATCACCAAAATCAATCGTTCTTGGTGGCGTTTCTTCTGCCTTATCACCATTGAGATGGGTCCGACGCAACAGCGCTTTAATTCGAGCCATCAACTGACGCGGACTAAATGGTTTCGCAATGTAATCGTCAGCACCGATTTCTAAACCAATAATTTGATCGGTTTCATCGGATACTGCGGTTAGCATAATAATGGGTACTTGCGAGTCTCGTCGAACACGCTGACAAAGAGTAAAACCATCGTCTCCTGGCAGCATGACGTCGAGCAGAATAAGATCCGGGTAGCCTTTGGCCTTAATAAACAGCTCCATTTCTACCCCATCTTCAGCAGTAGAAACTTGAAAGCCAGATTTCGTCAAATACTCATCGAGTAAGAGACGGATCTCTTCATCGTCATCTACAACCAAAATGTGCGTCTTAGCCTGCATTTTATTTCCTTAAGTCTGCACTTACTCCCTATAGTGTAAGGCTTTAGAGGGAATTTTATTATTGATTCGTTTATAAAATTTGCAGCTCGAATTTGCGCAAGGTCACAAAAATGACATGATGATACTTTTTAGCCATAAAGGGTTAACAAATTGATTCATCTTTATGATGAGCAACTGATTTCCATGCGTTTACCCCATTCAGGTGGAAGCTTGGCAAATTCTTCATGCTCTGCTTGTTCCTCGTAAGGGAATTTGAGTAAATCTGCCAACTGATGAACCAGTGAAAAATCGCCTTTCTCGGCAAGTTCTATGGCCTGTTGGGCCAGATAATTTCTGAGAATGTACTTTGGATTCGCTAAACGCATTTTTCGGCAGCGCTCAGCTTCGGAATCATTTTCTAACATACAACGTAGCAGGTAGCTTTCTACCCATGCTTGCGCTTTAGCACGATCGATAAACAGGTCAACAAGAGGGGCAATGCCGGTTCTATCGATATTCGATAGAGCTCTAAAGAATCGGGTGTAATCCACTTTTTCACTTTCCATGAGGTCAAAGCTTCGATTAAAGAAATCTCCATCCTCACTCTGCTTAGTCGACAACCCAAACTTGTCACGCATTTGGCGACTGTACTCTGTCTGCAAGATTGGCGTAAAGGTTTCCAATCCATGATCTAAGTCTTCTCTATCGACAAGTGGAGACAAAGCGTGAGCTAACGCGGTGAGATTCCACATCGCTATGGACGGTTGATTGTCGAACGCATAACGACCTTGGTAGTCGGAATGATTACAAATATAACCCGGTTCGTAATCATCCATAAATCCAAACGGGCCATAGTCAAATGTCTGACCCAATATCGACATGTTATCGGTGTTCATCACTCCATGAGCAAACCCTTTGGCTTGCCAGTGAGCAATCATTTCTGCGGTTAATCGAACAACTTCAGCGAAGAAGGCAACATAAGGCTTGTCAGCGTCTAAACAATCAGCGAAATGCCACTCAATTACTTTATCCGCAAGTAGGCGAAGCTGCTCATGCTGACCGGTATAAAAGAAATGTTCAAAATGACCAAAGCGAATATGCGTGTTGGCAGCGCGAACCAATAACGCTCCCTGCTCCACTTGTTCTCGATACACGGGCGTATCGCTAACCATCATTGCCAATGCTCTAGTGGTAGGAATACCTAACCCTGCCATGGCTTCGCTGCACAAATACTCTCGAATTGTCGAGCGTAGTACCGCCCGACCATCACCCATACGCGAATAAGGCGTTTGTCCCGCGCCCTTGAGGTGAAGATCGAAAGTCTGCCCTGATTTTCCTGCGACTTCACCCAGCAACAAACCACGACCGTCACCTAGATCAGGGTTATAAATACCAAACTGGTGACCCGCGTATTTCATTGCAAGTGGCTTGATGTGCTCATTCGATACACTGCCCGAGAGTACATCAAGTAAGGCTTGTTCGTCTTCAACCAGCTCTGGAAATCCGAGTTCACCTGCCAGTTCTTGATTCCAAGCAACCCAACGAGGATTATCGAGAGGCATCGGTTCAACTTGGGTGTAAAAGCTATTCGGCAGAGCTAAAAAGCGATGAGAAAAGGACAATGAATCCAGCGAAAACATAGGCGGCTCTATACAAGTCTTAATAACAATTACTTAGAGTATAGCGAGTCGCAGTGGATAGAAAACAAACGAAAAGTGTGGGTATTAACGAAAAGTATGGGTATTAGAAAAAAGAAGTTCTATAACAGGAAGAGAAAAGGATAAACGATTTACGTTGCCTAGAGGAACGCCCATCTACTAAACAAAGTGTCTGCGTTTGGGCTGTCCCCTAAGAAGTCTAAGTTATTAGAGCATAGCCAGAATGGCTACCACTGTACCGAGAGAGAACAGGCAAGTGCGACTAATAACGCCGAGGTTGGAAGGTTGAATCATTTCTTGATGCATAGGCAAACTCTCCTTTTTGTTACACTACCATTACAACTTAGGCCTAAATGGTTATTTTTGCAACGCTGTTCTCAAAAATCTTTGAAATAGAGCCAAAAAATCACCAGAAAACGGTCAAAACAACGATGGTGCAACCAAGAAAAGTTGCAAAGCAGATTGGGATAACAAGGTGCTTGTCTCTATCCAGTGAAATAAAGCCTGGCGGCTGATTGACGACAACGGTCACCAATAGGATATTGTACAATGCGATCAAAACCCCTATAAGAAAAACATCAAAATATACTAAACTCGTTGCCAAATAGACGTAAAAACCAATTAATACATAATCTATAACCACTAACCAGGCTAAGCACTTTCGCATGTTCAGCACTGAGTGAATGAGTTCAGTCATAACGGTTCATCACTTCAAATGACGTAACTGGCTGATTATATTCTGCTTGTTGCAGCGCCTTACGCTGAGATTCTCGTAAAACTATGTCGAGTTCTTTTTCTGCCAATGGCGAAGGTCTGGTCGCTTGATCTAAGGTAAAGGCTTTGTAAACCTTGTTCAGTTGTGCCAAAGTTTCAGCGGTTAAAATGTACAGCTCGATTCGGCGATTAATACCGGATTTGGCATTGTTAAAGTCAATTGGTGCTGTATCACTCATCCCCGTTACTTGAAAAATATGACGCTCTTGAAGGCCGCCCTTATCCAAATAGTAACGAGCACTATTAGCACGATTGCTTGAAAGCTCCCAGTTAGTCATTCGACTTCCTTTATAACGACTTGCATCCGTGTGTCCGGTGATAATCATTTTGTTTTCGATTTTTTCTAGTAATCCGGCAAGGTTCAGCAATAAGTCTTGATAGAAAGGCGTTACCTTCGCCCCTCCTCGGAAAAACATCGGGCCTTTATCAGAGTCTGCGATGACTAGCTTTACGCCTTGAGGTGTTACTAACACACTGACGCTGCCAAGGGCATCAATACCGGATAGCTCTTGCTTGACTCGCTGTGCCAAAACTTCCAGTTCTTGTTGGCTATTAAACTCACCCTTAAGTACAGAAGTGTCATTAATGCGATGCAGTTCAGCGTCATAATGGGAGGTTGCCACATGAGGTAGTGGCAGTGGGTTAATTGAGTTACCGCCACTTTCGTTAGTTCCTAAGTGCATGATGGGATCATTGCCATAGGCAAAGTAATTCAACAATTTCTTCTGGTCATCCACATCAACGACTTGCAGTATCCACAATACAAGGAAAAGACACATTAGTGAGATCATCAAATCTGCCATGGCAACTTTCCATCCGCCGTGTTGCAGCTCGCCGCGCTTACGGCGCCCTTTTTTATTGATGATGATGTTTGGCTGTTCCATCATTCGCTCCTTAGCCTTATGAAGGCTGCTGTCTGAGCACTTCGACTGCTTTTTCTAGCTCAACAAATGACGGTTTATAACGAGTTTCGATGTTTTTGCGTCCAGCATTAGCACACATGTGCGCCGATTGACCTTGAGCGTAAGCAGACAGGATTGATTTCACACACAGTAGTGGCGCTAACTGATTCTCGGAAACATCTTTGATACTGCTAGACATTGGTCCAAGCACACAATAGCAACCAAAAACCCCAGTAAATGTTCCTACCAGAGCGCCAGCGATATTCTGACCAATCTCACTGATCTCACCATCAAGGCCTTGCATCGTCAGAATGATCCCCATTACCGCAGCTAAAATACCAAGCCCCGGCATAGCCTCAGCGGTAGCGTGCAATTTCTCGGAAGGCTTGGTGTATTCATCCTCTAGATGCTCGATCTCTTCTTCTAGAAATGCTTCCAACACATGTTGCGATTGCTTACCAGTAATCACTTGTCGAAATGAATCAATAATGAACTGAGTCGTAAGAGCGTCACTCGTGATCTTTGGATACTTATTGAAAATTTTACTTGAATCAGGATTCTCAACATGGATATCTAACGCTTTGATATTCTGAACTCGCGCAGTATTGATTAGCTCAAACATTAACGATAGTAACTGTTGATAATAGTCCTTGTCATAAGGCGTAGAACGAAAAGCGATGCCAACTTGCTGAGCCATCAGCTTCATCGTTGCAGACGTGGTAGACATTAACAAACTAGCAAATGCCGCCCCAAAGATGATTATGATCTCCGACAGCTTGAAGATAAATTCAAACTTCCCACCAAGAAAAATGAAGCCGCCAAAAATAACGCTAAGCACGATAACAATACCGATTAGTTTTTGCATACTTCACTCTCCTTCATTCTACTTTTGAGAATGTCCAAACCTCGGTGTTTTAATCGATGCACTTTGATTTCGTTGATATCGAGGACCAGCGCCGTCTCTTTGGTGCTTAAACTTTTCACATAAACCAAGTAAAGAATGCGCTGCTCCATCTCAGGGAGCGTATTCAATACTTGTTTCACCTCATTAAAAAGCACTTCTCTGTCCGTCTCCGGAACGGCTGTCACCACCGTTTCCAGCTCAATATCATCAAACACATCCACTAACGTCATCGCTTGTTGATAATCATTACTTTCAATGCCTAAATGATGACAAATCTCATTGGTTGTGGGCTGTCTTCCCAACTGCTGAACTAGTTGTCTTTCAGCGTGCTTGATTCGATTCACCAATTGACGTTTATCTCGCTCCATATAGTCGCGGCGCCTGAGTTCATCGACTAATTCACCTCGAATTCGTACCGCCACCGCCCGTCGAAAATCATCATTAGCAACATGGTCAAACTTCCTAAGCTCGATGACCAAAGTCATCATGGCCGTTTGCCGTAAATCCTCAAACGTTCCTTCATCAACCGCGTAGCGATATTGATAAAGCAGTCCGTTAATCAGCTTGATGTTTTGTTGCAGCACCAATTTTTCTAACTCCTGCAACGTTGCTTGGTCGTTAGTTTGGGTGTGCTGGTATTTGGGCTGCATCAACATAGTAGCGACCTATTGAAATACCGCTTTGGTGACAAGTACATCACCAACTTGTAAGCTCGGTAGCTCATCTAAGTCATCTTTGAGATCATCTTGAATCACATAGATAAACTGTTTGTTGTAGAAATAAGAGGCCTCTTTGACGCTGAATTTTTTGATGATGCGGTTCTTAATTCGGCTTAATTGCTCATACACATATGCACCGTTTTTCTGTGGGGTAAACATAGAAACATCAAGCAAAAGCAAGCTTTGTCGATTGCCCAAGTTAATTGGCACCAGTACATTTTCCAGCTGAATTTCAACCTGCTGCATTTTGGCCGGCTCAGGATTGTTCGGCGAGAGCCAAGCGGTCAAGGACTCCATATTTAGCCTATTACTTTGGTACAACCAGAAACCTGTGATCGAAAGCGCGAGAGTAACGACGAAAGTGACAATAATTTTAGTCATCATTAAGCCCTCGCAATGTAAGCACGATATTCCAAAACATCGCTGTTATCTTGATCAGAAAGATCATTCGCTCTCGGGCTAACCTCTTGCTCTGAATGATCGCTCTGTTCTTGAGATTGAAACTGCTGTGAGTTCGATTGTTCCAAAGAAATATTTACCTCAGATAGCTCACTATTTTGTGCGACAAGCTCCGCTCTCAAACGTTCTGACGTTGCTAAAATTGCCTCTCGCGTGGCTGCGGATGTGGCGCTCATTTGTATTGTGACCCGCTCGCCATCAACTTTTACGTGCATCTCCACTTTGCCAAGCTCAGGCGGATCAAAGCGTATTCGAGCAGCTTGATTCATGGTGTCCAATTGAAGCTGAATTTTATCTCGCAGCACTTGGTAAATTTGTCTTTGACTATCCACGTCAAGCGCTTTACTTACCTCAATAGTCTGTACAACTCGACTTGCTGTCGTTTCATTGGCTAGATACAGCGCTTCGACGGGTTGATGGTTGATTGCCCCAATAGGTAATTGCGCACTAAGCTTTAAGCTTGCTGGCGTCCAAGGATTCATGGAGCTAGCCTTGGGCGCAATGCTAGGCAACGACGACTCCAAGTTGGGCAAAATGGGATTAGTCTGAGGAGTATCCTTTGGTAGCCATCTATCCTTGATGTCCAATATCACGGCACTCAGTACCTGCTGAGAAAAAGAGGTATCGTTTGAAGTCACTAACACTTCATCATTTTCGTACTCGTCAGCTTCAAAAGAAAAACTATAGGGCTGCGATGACGCTGCTAGCACTTCGATAGAAGCAGCGATTGAGCGTGCAACTTCATTTAGTCGAAACGGTACCTGCTCTGCTGGCAGAGGCAAGCTAGCATTTGGCATCTGCGCGGGCTTTTCAAGCATCAACAGACTTACTGGTTCCAAAGGCGTCTCATTGAGTTTATTCTTGGCGCTCTCATTTACGCTGCGAACATCGACCTCAGAAACCACGACGCCTTGTTCAATAGGTAAGGACTGCTGCACCTGATTAAGCACTGAGAATAGTGTCTGAAATGATTGAGCGAGTGGCGTCATTCGGGTTTCCCCAAGCTCAGAAGACAATGAACTGAGAGCAGTAGAGGTCGAATTGCTCTTCACCGTAGCATCCACCGCCGACAGCAAATCAAAAACCAATCCATTGGTCGCCCAACTCTTTGAAGCCATATTCCCTTGCAGTTCCATCACTGTTCTCCTGCTCTCACTTGTGTCTGGGCATACGCTTTATCTCGCTCGCGCAGACTTGAATTGTCACTAAGCTGCTGTTTAAGGATGACTTGTTCATGCTCTACTAATGCTCTGCATTGGTTGTGAACACTTTTCAACCGCACAACCAGAGGCAGATAGCTTGGATGTGATTGCTCTATGGTTAGCAGCACCGGTTTGAGCAAACGATTTAACTTTTCTATCTCAGAAAATTGTTTGTTATTGACCGCCAGTTCTAACTTGAGAACAAGGCGTTCTACCTGTTCAGGACTGGGCTTCATCAAGCCACTCCATTGCACCTTCCCATCCCTCTTTGAGATCCGTCATCACTTCAATAAGCTTGTCAATCAGCTCGGTATTCATCTCCTTAGATGCTTCAAATACAGTCGCAATGCCATGCTCATAGAGTGCATGTATGTTCTGAATCAAAGCTTCACCTGTCGACAAATCGAGAGAAGCATCTAGCCCAACTAAGATATCAATGGATTTTTGAGAAGCTTTGGATTTGAGCTCAAGATCCTTATGCTCTATCGCGTATTTAACGCTTTCTAACTCCTGAATCAGACGCTCATGTAGCATACATATCAACTCAAAGCTCGATGAGACCGATGCGTTAGCAGCGACTTGAACATTGGCATAGTTAGCTTGTTGCTGTTTTCCTAATAGCATGGCGGTTTCTCCTTAAACCGTGAAAAGTCCGGAAACGGAATCTAATTGGCTACTTAGTGAGTTCAATTGAGTAAACTGGGCAAGGTAGCGGTTATAGTAGGTTTCATAACGCATATCTAAAGCGGATAGGGCGTCATTGATACGACTTTTTTCATCGTTCAAGGTATCAATTCGGCGATTGAGCGAGCCGTTTGAGAAGTCGATATAGCTCTCTAACTGCGCTTCAAACGCCTCAAACACACCACCTGTACCTGTAAATAGTGTTTCAAAATCGATGCTAGAAGCCGCACTTTCAAACGTACCCGAGTCCAAACTCAATTTGCCGTCGCGACCAATTTCCAGCCCCAACTCAAAAAGTCGAGTTCCGTCATAGTCAGCTCTAATAACCGTGGATAATTGATTTTTGATATTGCGTATTGTGCTATCGGAAGCGAGCACGCCGCGTGCTTCATCTTCGCTTCCTGATTGAGTCAGGTTGCTAATTTCGTTGACGGCTTTGTTGTAGGCATCTACAAACTCTTGTAGCGATGCTACAGTGGCGGATATATCATCACCTATACTGATGCTAGTCGCGGTATCACCGCTGGTGTTGGCTTTGAGAACCGTGAGGTCTGCACCATCTATTAAGTTTTCGAAAGTATTGCTAGAGCTGGTCAGCTCCGTACCAAATTCATTGCCGAGAGTAATAATGGCATCTTGACCAGCTTGTAACGGCGCCGCACTTGCCGCTGCTACCGTAGTATCCCAACCACTTGCCGCATCAGCAGATAAGGTGAAACTGGCATCAACTCCTTCATTGTCAGAGCCAAACAACACTTTCATCGCCCCTTGCGACTTCACCAACGTTGCTTGAATTGAACCGTCAAACTGGTCATTGAAGTAAGTGACAAATTCACTGTAGGTGACATCACCACTAATGTCTGTATCGGCATCCATAATGTTGATGTTGGTCGTGACGCCGCCTTGAGTCACTGAAAAACTTCCAGCCGCAGCCATTACATCATTCGGATCGGTAGAGCTAGCATCAAATACGACCTGATGATTAGAAGCCATCTGCTTAACGAAGACATCAAGATTGACGTCTTCAGCCCCTGGACTGGTCGTTAATGAAAAGTAGTCTTCACTAGAGGTTGATGTTGAGGTTTGAGTAAGACTAGAGCCCGTTTTAGTAAACTCGTAGATTTTGTCTTCGAGAGATTGTAATGCCGTCTTAACTTTAGTTATGGCTGATGTTTGAGATGTTATCGTCGACAACTTTTGGTTGTAACGTAATTGAAATGGTTGTAAATCCAAGTTGGCGAAATTACTGGCGAGCTGAACCGCATCGACATTCATAACATCATCCTCGCTATAGTTGCAAGGAGGTACAACTCAACCCTCCCCAAGGTTTGTTCAGGTTATCCCAGCAAACTCATCGCAAGCTGTGGAACCATTTTCGAGGCACTCAACATTGAAGCACCTGATTGCATTAGCATTTGTGATTTACTCATCATTCCAGATTCATAAGCAAAATCGGTATCCATTATACGACCTTTCGACGTGTCCAAGTTCTCTGTTATATTGCCAAGGTTGGTTATCGTATGATCGAGACGGTTTATGTTTGCACCAAACTTAGCTCTGGCCTCTCCAATATAACCAATGAGATTACTTATCTCATCGATAGCAGTACCAGCACTGGTTTGGTTTGCTATCGATAGTGCAGAAAGGCTGTTTGACATTATGTCGTTGTATGAGGTAGCTGTGAGCGAGAAACTCGCCCCTGTCTCATCATACCTTGCACCAGCAGCATTTTGCGCTGTAATGCTCGCATTCATACTGGCAGTCGTCGCCGTCAGAACAGCACCTAAATCCGTTACAGCATTTGCATCACCCGCTTCAGCAGCATCTGATAGTTCCTGAAAGTCGGCGTATGAGCCTGCTAAAGCGGTCGTATAGTTGACCCCTGACCCTAGCACGGTCGTTTGATTTCCTGAGGCGATATTGTCAGCTTCCAATGCAAAATCCTGTTCCGCTCTCGAGCGCAATTGCGCATCTACCGCATTAAAACCACTTGCAAACGAACTAACTTGCGATAGCTCTGTTTCAAGATCAACTGTCAATGTATCGGTCGACGTATCACCTATTTGGAACGTCACTCCTCCAGATGCCCCAAAAGACGCACCATCAAGTAACGTATTTCCACCAAAGTTAGTATTGGAGAAAATGTTATCAAGCTCAGCTGCAAGTTGATTGAACTCGGCATCCAGAGCTTGGCGATCTTCGGAGGTGTACGTACCGTTAGCCGCTTGCGTTGCTAAATCACTCATTCGATATGCAATATTAGTCATCTCATCCATCGCACCTTCCGCAGTCTGCATCATAGATATTGCGTCTTGCGAATTACGCATAGCCACACCTAAACCGCGACTTTGCAGGTTTAATCGATTAGCAATCTGTAAGCCTGCGGCATCATCTGCCGCTGAGTTAATTCGAAAGCCTGTAGAGAGTCTTTCCATAGACTTAGTGAGCGCGTTATTAGTCGATTGCAACGTATTTTGCGTCACCAAGCTTGCGTAGTTAGTGTGTACTGATATAGCCATCTGATGATCCCCATCTGTGTTTGCTGTTCAGTTATTGCTAACGACAGTGGAAAAATTCCATTTCATTTTTTTTCGAAAAAATCACTAAACCTTAAAATTGCAAGACTCAAAAATGAGAAGTGCGTGAAAAATATCCTAGTATTTTAATCAACAATAACCACAAAAATGGCTGTTATGGGAAACGTATTTAAGGCAGTGGCATCAAGGTTAACGATTCCAATCGTATTACTCATGATCCTCGCGATGGTGATTCTGCCGTTGCCTCCGATCCTGCTTGATGCGTTTTTTACCTTTAATATCATGCTGGCCATTGTGGTACTGCTGGTTAGTAGCACAGTCACTCGAGTTCTCGACTTTTCTATTTTTCCTTCCCTGCTTCTGGTCGCGACATTGCTTCGTTTAACGCTGAATGTGGCATCAACCCGTATCGTTTTGCTTGAGGGTCATAACGGTGGCGATGCTGCGGGTAAAGTCATCCAATCGTTTGGTGAAGTCGTTATTGGCGGTAGCTACGTTGTGGGTATTGTGGTGTTTGTGATTTTGATGATCATTAACTTTGTGGTGATCACCAAAGGTGGAGAGCGAATCTCAGAAGTATCTGCACGATTTACTCTTGATGCGCTACCAGGAAAACAGATGGCAATCGATGCCGACCTTAACGCAGGAGCCATAGATCAAAACGAAGCCAAAGCTCGACGCTTAGAAGTCGGTGAAGAAGCGGAATTTTACGGCGCCATGGACGGGGCGAGTAAGTTCGTTCGAGGCGATGCTATCGCCGGGCTATTGATCCTTTTCATCAACCTAATTGGTGGGGTCCTGATCGGGATTTTTGAACATGGGCTTTCCGCAGAAGACGCGTTTCAAACCTACGCTTTACTTACCATAGGTGATGGTCTCGTAGCCCAGATCCCATCACTATTACTCGCGACTTCCGCTGCCATTATCGTGACGCGTATTAGTGACAATGATAATGACATGGCACAAACCGTAAAGAGGCAATTACTCGCCTCGCCAAACAACCTTTATATGGCGGCGGGCGTAATGTTCGTCATAGGTAGCGTACCGAATATGCCTCATCTGGCTTTCTATACTTTCACTGTCCTACTAGCATTTGTCGGTTGGCGTCAGTCAAAGTTTCAGGCTACCTCTGAACAGGTTGAATCTGATGTAGACTCTTTACCTCGTACCAATCATGAAAGCACGATTGACTGGAGCATCATTCCCAATGTCGATGTGATAGCGCTCTCTCTGGGATTTAAATTGGTGCCTCTTGCCAGTAACAAGAAAGGAGGCAATCTGATCAAGAGTATTCGCGGCAGCCGAAAAACACTGAGCGAACAAATTGGCTTTGTGATTCCAGAAGTGATTATCACCGATAATCTCGCGCTCAAACCCTCAGAATACGCAATTAGCATTGATGGTGATGAAATAGAACGTGGTGAGGTCTATGCCGATAAGTCCATGGCGGTGGGCAACCGAATTGATCATCCTGACCTAGATGGCATCGTGGGTGTCGACCCTGCTTATCAGCTTCCAGCTCTGTGGATCAATCAAGCAGATAAAACCAAAGCCATTAACCTCGGATTTCAAGTCATTGAGGTGTATGACGTAATTGCGACTCACGTCAGTAAGGTATGCAGTGAACATCTCGATAATATCTTTAATTATGATGATGTTAAGGCAATCAATCATCGACTCGCTATTCACCACCCAGAACTGGCGGAAAACCTCGCCAACGTCATATCACCTAACCTACAAATGCAAGTGATTCGCCAGTTGCTTGCTCAGCAAGTGCCAATCATTAATGTACGAACCATAGCGAACACTATTATCGAAAGTATCGATACCGTTAAAGACCCTATTCTGCTGTCGTCGAATATTCGTGTGGCGTTAAAACGTACCATCGTGAATTTGGTGTCACCCAACAGCAAAACCATTAACGCCTTTATTATCGGTTCTGCACTGGAAAATGAGCTTAAGGCCGCGATTTCTCTTAGCCAACAGAGTGACCCTAACATTCCATTAGATGCCATCCCTGTCGAGCCCTCTGTCTTACAGAAGTTTCAAAATCGTATGCCGACCATAGTACAAACCATGCAAAGCCAAAATCTGCCACCCGTTATCGTTGTTCCGCCCACCACACGACCTATGGTGGCCAAATTAGCTAAGGCTTTTGCCAAAGAGCTTATCGTGCTTAGCTACAATGAAATTCCGAATGAGTATGGGTTAAACGTACTTGGCGATGTTGAGTAGAGTCAAAAAAAACCGAGTTACGTTAATAACTCGGCATCAATTAACTCATTTTTTGGGGGGCGGAGACGTTTATTGAGGAATAACAACTTGCCCTGAAACAATCGGAAAAGTATCCGTCTTTGGCTTACTATCCATTCGGATAGTCGTTGGAGCACCTGAGACTTCATAAGTGACATCGTAGCCGACCACTTTGGTAGACGTAGTGTATTTTGTTGTGCAGCGCCTTTCTGTTGTACTTATGGTGTCATTCTTCTGAGCATTTTCTTGGATTTTTCTTCCTGTCATAGCACCCGCTACGGTACCGACTGCCGTTGCGACGGTTTTTCCTGAACCTCCACCAACTTGATTACCTAATGCAGCACCTGCGGCCGCCCCACCTAGCGTCCCTAAGAGTTTATTCTCGTCTTTAACTTCAGCCTGTCTCGTCACCACTACATCATTACACTCTTGATGCGGCGTTTTTACTGCCTTGGTCACCGCTTCTACGAAAGTTATTTTGGCTTCCGTTGGTGCTTCTTGCTCTTTTTGGCAACCAGACACTACCAACATCGCGATTACGGCCAGCGCCACTGCTTTCTTGTTCATGGAATTCTCCTAATTATTGTTGCTGTGGCTGCATGATAAGGAGAAAAGAACCATGTATTTCAGCGGTGAATGAATTCTATGTCATTGTCTGGTAAAGAGTCAGAGCACTATTAGCGCAGCGTCAAACTGCGATGGTAAACCTGTATTTTTAATGTTCCTAGGGTATGATGCTCGCGTCCTAATCGTTGTTTGATGACCATGTTTTCTCGCTGCTTTACCGTTACACTAGCTCTGTTCCTATCAGTCGTTATGCTGATGGTGAGTTTTGTCGCGATCGGTAACGAGTCAAACGAAGCCTTTTCACATTCTCTCTCAACGCTCGATACCCACACCAACTCAGTTGTCTCTAACAAAACACTATCAAACAAAGTGGAAATGGCTAGTCCACATCAATGCTGTGCCTCATTTTGTTTGCTTAAAGTTCCTTGTGGACAATCATTGGTCGTACTTAACTCGGGCACCACGTCGCTCGCCTTAATGTCAATTGATGACATAGGCAAAGCAGTTGGCAGAGTTCAAATCCTTTTCCGCCCTCCTATCGCATAACTCCGTTTCCCCAGCATTTAACGCGAGATTTCGCACCCTATTTTTTTCGGAGTTATCCCTATGAAGGCATTGTTTACCCTTTTTTCTGCGCTACTACTCAGCGTATCGGTTCATGCGGCTAAATTTGAGCAAGGTACTCACTACAAAGTACTGGATGTTAAAAAGTCAGCCACACCCAAAGTAACCGAGTTCTTTTCATTTTATTGTCCACACTGCTACAAATTCGAATCTGTAGTAGAAAACCTCAAGCCTGCGCTAGCTGATGGCGTTAAATTTGAGAAAGTGCACGTTGCGTTTATGGGCAATGATATGGCAGTACCAATGGCAAAATCGTACGCCACCATGGTTGCCTTAAAGGTAGAAGATAAGATGGTTCCTGCGATGTTTAATCAGATCCACGAAATAGGCAAAAGACCAGTTGACGAGCAAGAGCTCAAACAGATCTTTGTCAGTAATGGTATTGATGGCAAAGCCTTTGACTCGGCGTACAACAGTTTTGTCGTCAACTCAATGCAGAAGAAATTTGATAAGCAGTTTGATGCAAGCACATTAACTGGCGTACCCGGCGTATTGGTTAACAACAAATACATCGTTCAGCCGACGGGTATTAAAAGTTATGAGGAGTACAACGAATTAGTGAATTACCTGCTCACACTGTAGTGGCTTTAGTTCTACTCAGAAAAGCATAACAAAAACCTAGAGCATCATCTTTGCTCTAGGTTTTTTCGTTAGTACACTCTCACTCGGTTTTTCTTGATCACCACACCTCGCAATAGTTTCCCTGACTGCTGGTTTTGAACCGATACCGTGTCGCCTACTAAACCACTTTCAAGTGCCGTTCCCAACGTCTCTAACCGTATCGTCTGTGACTGGTAAACCACATCAACGGCCTGACCTTTCTCCACATCGTAATCAAGATACAAACGTGATGTGGTCAACAGTTCCCCCTTATTCACCGAGCGCTTCAGCTTACTTCCCACGACTTCACTGGGTTTAAAAAATACCTTTTTATCGGTGTAAAGCGTAATCGGCTTTATTGCGATGTCGGAGGGAGATAAGCGCTGGCCTTTTCGCAAAGCTTTATCGGCTGTCACAGCCCAGATAGTGAGGCTGGCTGACGAAGTTGCAGATAAACTCCACCTCTGAGCTTCACATCGTAATGTCCACTTCTGCTTTCCCAGTTTAATCTCACTACGATGATGAATTGCGACTGGTTTTGAGCAAGGCTCGAGTTGATGAATAGCTTTTGAAAAACGAATGCTGACATCGAGTTGATACTGTTGCGGGTAGCGGTAGCGAACTGTCTGCTCTATCAGCGAATGAATACGAGTGGAAAGGTGTTGTTCGAACTCAGAACTCGAAGCAACAGCGGCTTGCATATTAGTGATGCAGCCGTACGCGATAAGCAATATGAGTAATAATCCGGTCTTAGACATTAATCCTTAACTTATGTTTTCCAAGCGCTTCCTCCATCGCTTGGTGCTGCATCAGCATGATATTACCTTGGCGCTCCAGCTTGGTCTTACATTGTCCAATTGATTGTTCAATCTGCTTATCCAAAGCTTGAACTCGTTGCAGCACCCCACCTTGTAGTTTTGCCTGTATCACTTTGGTGTATAGCCTGTCCTGACAACCCAGCCGCTTTGCCATTGCGTAGCGCTTTAGGTCGGCTTCAGCCAATCGATGAGTTAGTGAAGTGATGGTTTGGTTAAGCGACTCTAATTTTTGATATTCTCGATTGAGTATCGCCGCGCGAATATCGTCTAGCCCAGAAGATAGTTGCCGAGAAAACTCCAAAATATGCTGACCATAGGTAATGTAGCCTATCAGCGTGCTTTTATTGCCCATGGTCTAGTCTCGCTATAACTTTCGCTAGCTCATCCATATCAAACACCAACTCCCCTGAGGCTATTTGCGCTTTGATTTGTTCAACCTTGGCGCTATCAATATCTTCAACTCCATCAAAAAAACTTTTCGCATTTTCCAACAAGTCCACTTCATGTTGTGACAGGTTTATCTGCTTCACCTTGACCTTTTGGTCTGGCTCAACCTTTTTGTTTTGAACCACATCAACTTGGGAATGCGGAACAATATGCTTCACATTGTCGATCTTGATTTGACTCATATCCCGTTACTCACTTTGCTCGCTACTAATTAACTATAACGGCAAAATTTCACGTCTGTTTCACCTTTTTCTTAGTAACTTGATAACGTTGTCTCGGCTAGGGCCGCTAAAACCACGATGAATGGACTTCAACGATAGCTCTGGGTTATTTGCTAAATGCTGTTTAAAGCTGCCAAACTGCTCTAATTCAGGGTGGGTACAAAAAGCAATGAGTTGATTTGCTCGTACTTTTTTTGTTTTTAGTACTTTCGAAAGCGCTAAATACAACTTATTGACGCGCTCAAGCAGTGCTTCGATATGTTGTATCGCACCCGATTCATTCACTAGTAAACGACCAATAGTGTCTAGTACTGGATAACTGGCTTGAGCTTGAACAGCTATCGGAGCACCCTCAGCGTAACGCCCACCCTGTCCGGAAACGAAAACTTGGCCGTCCCACGCACGCCAATGCTCATCTCGCATTCCAATCACAAACTCTTGTTGTTGATTAAGTCGTAACTGCAAATGGGCATACGCAAACATCATCTTAAACTGCTCTAACAAGACTTCACGGTCTTCTGTACGCTCAAAGGCTAACGCCACCAGCCGATTGTTGATGTAGAGCGACACCACCTCATCTCGTAAACGCTCTCGTTGGAAATCGAGCCCTGGTATCGTAAATTCAATGAGAGGATTATCGGTTTGAATAGGAGCAAAGCTAGAATCTACGACATAGTGACCAAACAAGCGCTTTTGACTCCAAAACAGTAACTTCTTCTTGATGGTATCGATTTGGTTGGCTTGATCTGGACTGTAATGCGCCAACTCAGCAATCTGTCTAAGTTTGATAAGTTCACTAGCGACAGTTCTTAGAACTTCTCCGGCCATCATTAAGCGGCTATACATCTTGTGCGAATCGGACACCTCTGCGATAAGCTTGGGGCGTTCTTGCAGGTTCATCTGCATCATTTGCTGGTGTAACAAGACTGATGAGGGTTGGCGTGTCGAAAGCTTTTCAGGACGTTTTATCTTGCCCGCACTCGCTGGATTGACCTGGTTTTTCCTCTGTGTAATCCCGGTTAACTTCATCCTACCTCTCCCACTAGGTCAATCGTGGCTCGTTGGCAAAGTTGAGCTTGATTATCTCTTCAGACTGCATCTGCTTAACAATGTCGATCACTTCTTTTCGAGCCTGTTCTACCTGACTTACGGGCACAGCACCGATACGTACCAAATTTTCTTTTAGCTCGGTAGAAACCCGCTGTGGCATAGAGTTGATGATGTACAGGCGGCAATCTTTATTTGTCCCTTTAAGGGCGTAGGCCCATAGCTCAAGACTGACTCTTTCATTAATGAGGTTGATAGTTTCAAGGTCTTGATTAAACAGAGTGAAGAAGTCAAACATCGCCTCTTCTACCAGCTCAGCAGCTTCTTCATCGTGGTCGTGAAGGAATTGGAATAAGTTGCTCTTATCGCCGGAATAGCGATTAATAAGATTTGCCACCACCTTAGAGCCTTGTAAGCTTGCTGAACCACCGCTGTGATAGTTGATTTTGCAACGATCGATAAGGTCCTTTAGCGTCTCCATTAACCCAGAGGTCAAAACCTGTGTTTTGGATATTTGCAGAATCAACTCGTGGCACTCTTGTTCATCATATTCGTCCATGACTCTAGCGCTGTACTCAAGTGGCAAATGAGCAATCAGTAACGCCTGCAAATTAATGTGTTCTTTCTTGAGGTCGTTGACCAACAAATCAGGCGGAATCCAAGCCAGTTTTTCTGCGTGCGAACGAATCTCATCACCGTAGATTTCGGATACCAAATCCCGCGCTAAGTTACCATTGAGCGTCTTCTCCAAGACATTGGTTATATATTGTCTTGTCCCACCCAGAATGCCCGAGTGCTTTCTAAAATCATCAAAAAAACCGGACAGCGAAACCAGTGCATCTTTAGCCTTAATGTCTTTCATTTTACTCATCGCATGAGTAATCTGTTTGATCTCTTCATGGGTGAATCCTTTGAGAACTTCAGATCCAATATCTTCACCCATGCTCAATACCAACATGGCGACACCATCCACAGACTGATAAGTTTGCTTGTCATCCATACACGTCCCCTCTGATAATCCTTTGCTATGCCTGAATCCACGTTCGCAAAATCTCGGCTACTCGATTTGGGTCTTCTTTAGCGATAAGTTTCAGGTGCTTGATCTGCACCTCTAGCGGGCTATCGGCCGATGGCAAATTGTCATCCAACGCTTTGATACCCGTAGCATCAATGCCTAGTGATTCCAGTTTCGACTGTAAGGCCGCTTCTGCAGCGCGCTCTTCTTTGGTAATCACATCATCGTATTCCATGCTCTCGGCTTCTTGCTCCTCCTGCTCAGCGGACTTGGTTAAATATTGAGCCAGCGGGCGCAAGACCACCATGATCATTAAACCACTCAACATCACGCCCAATAGATACTTAAGTGGCTGCATTATATTGGTGTTTTCAAACCACGCTACGGGGGCTTGATCTGGAATACTGGCAACCACAAACGGGAAATGTGTGATGTGTATGGTGTCACCGCGCGTTTCGCTAAACCCTATTGCAGAGCGAACCACATTTTCGACATTAGTAAGCTCTTCCGGTGTCCAGGTTTGATTGGCGTTAGCCAAGTCATTGACGACAATAGAAACAGACAGGTTTTGTAACACGCCCTGTTGATGTTGGATATGACGTACTTTGCCACTCACCGCATAATCTCGTGACGTTTCGCTGCGATTCACCTTAGCGTTTGGCTCCGGCTGAGGCTCGCCGTCGGTCACTGGGGGCGTGTTACTCAAGGCCCCCGGAATACCCAGAGCCATTGAGGATTCATTAATATCGTTAAGCAAAGTTTCCTTTCGCACGACTGGATCAGCATAAATCTCTTCTGTCTCTTCTATGCGTGAGAAATCAATATCACTAGCGATTTGAACTCGGAAATTACTGGCACCTAGAATTGGGGTCAGCATATCTGTGGCTTGCGCAACTAAGGTTCTTTCTAGGTTACGTTTATAGTCAGATTGCTTACCTGTAGTGACTGTGATATCCCCAACGGTAGCATCGTTAGATAATAAGCGGCCATGCTGGTCAACGACTCTCACATGTTCCGATTTAAGACCAATGACAGCCCCAGATACCAAATTGATCACTGATTCAACTTGAGTCGGTTTGAGATCCATTCCATTGATAATGTGGACGATAACAGACGCTCTTGGTTGCTCTCCGTCTTCACGCATAAACAAGCTTTCTTTCGGAATAGCAAGATGCACCCGAGCTAAGCTGACCGCACTCATAGTGGTTATACTGCGTGCTAACTCCCCTTCTAACGCATGACGGTAACGGGCATTCTCCATAAACTGGCTTTCACCAAGGCTTTTTGAACTATCGAGCGAATCAAAGCCACTTGGCAGTTGTTCTTTTAACCCTTTTGACGCCAGAATCATGCGAATTTTGGCCACATCACCTTCTGGAACCAATATTTGACCATCATCTTGGCTGAGCTGGTAACGTATTGATTCTTCGTCAAGAAGCTGCAGAACTTGACTAGAATCGAAGTTGGCTGACTTGCTATACAGTGGTCGAAACCGCTCTGCTGATGTCCACAGCATAATGACAATGATCGCCGCCGTTATGGTGGCGAATATGGTGATAATAATGACATTGCGTTGCGAGCTTTGCCAAAATGTATTAAGCCAGCCAGAAGCTTTGTCGAGCTTCTCTTTCGCCGCCCCCATATTGTTGGCTAACGCTGGTTTTGTTTCTAATTCTGCAGCCATCGCCGTTCCCTAGCCTAAATGGGCATTTTTATGATGTCTTGGAAGTTCGACACCATTTTGTTTCGCACTTGCATCAATGCGTTAAAGGACAATTGCGCTTTTTGCGACGCGACAGTTGCGCCTAAAAGGTCATCACTTTTACCTAATTCTACGGCAGTTATCTTGTCAGACGCGTGAGCTTGGTATTTGTCCACCGTATCCAGGATCCCTTTAAAAGCGTGGCTGAACTGCAATGCACTCTCTGAAACTGGGTTGACTTGGGTATTGTCATGAATAATGCCCTTTACCGCTGCCGATACCACCGTTTGATTGGAAAATGGATTGGTCGCGATTTGTTGCTGATTGTGCATTTTGCCAATTAGCTCTTGTTGTAATTGCATTGCGCTGATTTTTTCCATTACTCGCTCTCCATCGCAGCATCACTTACGTACCAATCGAATTTCTACGCGACGATTTTTGTCACGACCTTCTTCAGTGGTGTTGTCATATTTAGGGTAACGGTCCCCATGTCCGCGTATCTCTATCATCTTTTTCGACACCCCATTTTCAACGAACCACTGTGCCACATCTGACCCACGCTGCTTTGAAATTTGCAGATTAGCCACGGAATCCCCTGAATTATCGGTATAACCATCTATCAAAATCTTAACGATTTTAGGGTCACGTTTTACCAGAGAACTTATGTCATCAATGGTACGTTTTTGCAGTTCCGTTAAGGCCACAGCACCACTCTGAAAATGCAGTTCAACGCGACGTGCATGTTGAAAGTTCACGGGAGGCAAACCAAAGCGGCAATGGTTAAATTCATCCAGTGCGGGTCTGAAATTCGTGGTCGGGAAATAGATATCAAAATCCATAGCATTAATGTTGAACCAGGCTCCACTAGCCATGTCTTCTAATAGCAGCGTCGCACCATCTGCCGTGACTAAAGCGGAACCTTGTTGTTGGATCTTTTCAATGGTGGTTGTGGTATAGGATTTAGAAATACCCCAGACTGGCTCAGTGGTGTTAAACGAAGTGGAAGAAGGGAGTGAGCGTACGCCACGTTTCTCCACTTTGATTTTTAAAGGGTTGGCAGCCAGTAGAACAAACTGTACCGAAAAACCGGTATGAGGGTCGAAAGATTGCAAGACACATTGGTCAACAGATTGATTAAATTGCCATTGCACACTATCAAACGGAACAATATAACGCTGAGCGAGAGCCTGTGTAGGCATCATCACGTTAGCTACTATCAGGCTAACCATCATCAAACGAATTAGGTACAAGGCCCCAGACATAGACAGTAGTCGAGCCCCGAACCAATTCGGTAATTTTGTATGACGAGGTTTAGCCATATCGCTTCTCATATCAAATCAAACAGAGAAATGCCGGCGACGCGCGCAAAGGTTTTTTGCGTGGCTTCTAGAGCAATCATACCTTGGTTAAGTTCCACCGAAGCTTCTGCATAATCCAACTCCTCAAGTTCTGAGCGCACCGTTTCAGCAAAAAAAACCATATCAATGCTGGTTTCTTTGAGTCTATCCAAGGCGTTATATTGGCTACCAATATCGGTCAAAGACACTAACAAGTTCTGATGCAGAGCTTGATTAGTATCGAGCGCACTATCTAATGCTGCCGTAAACCCAGCTGTCGGAACTTCCAACTCGGCGATTGCATTGTCCAAATCAGTAAAAATAGCGTTGGTGCCGATAATATCCGTTATAGTTAGATTGCTTGGCACATATTGGTCATCGCCAACTTTGGTTTCACGATAATCTGAATTACTGTTTAAGGTATAAGGCGGTGTTGTCGATATGGCTTGGTTTGTTATGTCTGTACCTGAAAACAAATAGCTTCCTTCATTCGCTTGATTTAACGTGGTGAGCATCTCTGTTTTCAGCGATTTCAGCTCTAACACTATCCCAGCACGACTTTGTGCATCCAACGTACCATTCTTACCTTGAAGTAGTAGCTCATTGACTTGTTGGGACAGCTCTTCTAACGTATTCACATTGGTTTCATAGCGCGTCAACTGAGACTGCACATTCTCAATATTGCGCTGGTATTGCTGATTATCAGAGACCGTCTTTTTTAGTCCTTCAAGGCGCACCGCCGCAATCGGGTCATCGGAGAGATGGTTAAGCTTCAACCCAGTCGACATCTGCTCAAACACTTTATTAAGACGAATGTTGTTATCCATTAGCGAACGCTGCATAACCGCATTAAATTGTGAGTCCGTTACTCGCATCACTGCTCTCCTAAAACGCTTTTAACAAGGTCTGAAACATTTGATTGGCCGTACTTATCACTTTCATATTTGCCTCATAGGCATTGAGATAAAGCAACATGTTCGCAGCTTCTTCATCCGAGTTCACCGCGCTGACACTATCTCTGGCGACTTGCGCATCTTCCACGCTAATTTGTGCTGCTGTCGCTTCACTTTCAGCTTGTCGGGTAAAAATACCGATGTCTCCCAACAACCCCGAATAAGCGCTATAGGGCGTTTTACCAACAACCGACCCATTGGTTAACGGTGTTTGAGATAGCATGGAAAGATCTTTGAGAACATCACCGTTTCCGGAAAGCGTTGCACTAGAAGAGAACGCAAGCTCTTGTGCGCTAATCGCAGGGTCGATGGCAAGCGAGTGCGCCTCACTCCCCGTCGTGTAAGTAAACAAGCTTTGCCCAGCGACTCCATTAAGATCAAAGCCCGTATTTAAGGCATTATTGACCCCGTCAGCGAGCCCTTTTGCGAGATCGGCCAACGTCGCTTTAATCGGCTCGTATTGGCTCAGCTTTAAGGCTTCTAGCGCACCAAGTTCTCCACCTAGCGAGTCATCAACCGCAGTCGTCATTGACTGGAAAGTAATTGAAAGATCGGTGCTGTAAGGGTCACCACTCGAAAAGTCGCGAGTTAGTGAAGCCGAAAAACCACCAATAACTAGCGGCTGTCCATTAGGCGTGGATAACTCAACGCCTCCCGCGGTGTATATCACTTGCACATCCAGCGACTTTGAGAGCTCGTTAAGCTGCTTGTCCATCTCATCTTGTAGTCCTGCTACACCTTTACCGAGCAGTGCGTCTTCTTGAAGTTTTTGATTTAGAGCTGCGATACTTTCAAGTTGGCTGTTTACATGAGAAACGATGGCTCCGTATCGTTCGCTTTGCGCCGCCCCTTGCTGACTAAGTTGAGCTGAAACTGAGTTGAATTGCTGTGCTAACGCATCTGCGTTAGTTAGCACTTGTTGTCTAAATGCGATGTTCTCTGGAGTCACACTGGCTTCATCAATCGCGGCAAAAAAACCATTCAGACCCTGCGTTAAACTCAAACCGTCAGCACCCAACAGATTTTCAATATTAGATAAACCGTCAAAATAGCTTTGTGAATATTGCGCCGATTCGGTAGCTTCGCGTAAACGATTAATGGAAGACTGCTCTGCAATCCGAATAATATCGCCCACTTCAACACCCGCCCCCAAATTGATCCCGTTGACGAAATTTCCAGACGATGTTGCTTCTAAACTGACTATCTGACGACTATAACCCGGTGTATTCACGTTGGCGGTATTTTGCGCCGTCGTGTTTAACGCCACACGATTGGCAAGTACACCACTGAGTCCAATATTGACCATTCCCATTATTTACTCTCCTTATCTAGAGGACGGTTGGGAACTTGCGATGACAATTGCTTGAATATCATCTCGGCGAGCCCAAATGAGGATTGGCGGCTAATACGCTGCGCCAACTGGGCATCGAGCATTCCTTGAAACATGCCATCCGATTTCATGGACAGCGGATTGTTTTCATCACTCATAGCCTCGCTAGCAGAGCGCATACGAGTGAGCATTTGTTGCAGAAATAACGCCTCAAATTGCTGCGAAGCGGCCAGCAATCCCGCCCCAGAATTATCGTGTTTCATTCGGGCTAAGGCATGATTGTCTAAATAGAAATTCGCGACATGTTGGCTCGCCTGCATATGAGCAGGAACCGAACGTTGTTCAGAGAAAGTTGCCAGTCCTGCTCGTTGCGAACTTTCAACCATCAAGGTTTCAAAACTCGCGGTTTGCGCTTGTGCAGGGCTCGGCGAATGTAATGACGACGCCACTACGGATACGTCAGCTTTGGTGGATGCAACGTTCTCTATCCCAGGCTTAATTTCACAACGCTGCTTTACTGTGAAAGGAACTTGGCTAGGTAATTGGGTTATTAAAGTCAGTGCGTTTGAATCAAGCATTAGATCACCACCAAATCACCGTTGATAGCACCTACTTCATCCAGCGCTTGTAAGATTTGCATCAACGCTTCTGGAGTAGCGCCAATATTATTAATCGCATCGACGATTTCTTGCAGATTGGTACCACGAGGCCACACCATCGTTGTACCGTCATCTTCATCGACGCTGATTTGAGTATTTTGGACAATGGCTGTTTCACCCGCAGTATTGAACGCACCTCCCGGCTGTGACACCGACTCGGATTCTAAAATTGTCACGGTAATTCCACCTTGGCTTACCGCCGCCTCGGAAACCGTCACATTCTGGCTGATCACTACAGTGCCTGTTCGCGAGTTGAACACCACCTTAGGCAAACGACGACCTTCTTCGACTTGCAACTCTTGAATCATCGCAACAAACATCACTCTGTCTTCGCTATCAATAGGTGCGGATACTTCAACTTGGCCTTTATTGAGCGCCTTCGCAACTTGCCCACCAAATGTCTGATTGATCGCTTTGGAAATGTTCAGTGCAGTTTCGTAATTAGGCTGTTTGAGCTGCAAACGAATCGTCGGATCCCGGTCAATACCGGTTGAGATTTCTCGTTCTAAGGTCGCACCATTGGGTATGCGGCCAACGGTCGGGGTATTTCGAGTCACGCTGGTGCCGTTTTCACCCGTAGCATTAAACCCGCCAACTACCAAGCTACCTTGAGCCACCGCATAAACTTCACCATCAATACCTCGAAGTGGAGTAAGTAACAAAGTCCCACCGCGCAGGCTTTTGGCATCCCCTAACGAAGACACCGTTACGGTCAGGGTTTGACCCGCTCCTTGATGTGGCTCGACCGCGGCAGTAACACTCACTGCGGCAACGTTTTTCAGTTTAGGGTTAGTGCTGTCGTCAAGTTGCACGCCAAACTGTTTGATCATATTCACCACAGACTGCTGGGTGAACTTCACTTGCGATTTATCGCCGGAACCATCTAGCCCAACCACCAAGCCATATCCAATCAGTTGGTTTTGTCTGTCGCCGTAGACCTCCGCTACTTCAGCAATCGCTCTTGCGGCCAAAGCTGATGGTGCCCAACTAAGTAGCCACAAAGGCAACAACAAATGGATGAGGTAACGCCATTTCAACGTCATCATTAAAACGGCATCCAAGGTGAATTAAAGAATTGAGTCAGCCAGCCAGCGGTATTAGTATCGGCAAAAGTGCCTCTGCCTGCATATGTGATACGCGCGTCTGCAATACGTTGAGAAGAAAGTGTATTGTCGGCTTGAATGTCATCAACTCGCACATTCCCCGTCAGTCGGATGTATTCATCGCCTTGATTGAGTTTCAGCCATTTCTCCCCTCGAACTCTGAGCACGCCGTTAGGCAGTACATCATATACTGTCACCGTAATAGAGCCTGATAAGCTATTACCCTGTGTAGATGCAGCGGCACCATCAAAATCTCGTGTTGCATCAAGAGCGGCGCTGCCTTCAGCGTAGGTCGTCGTGCCAAGAGTCGGCGCAGCAATCGTCGCGCTGGAATCTTTACCATATTGAGTCGAAGCACTTTTATCAGATTCTGTTTTCTCATCAAGCACTACGGTAAGGATATCTCCCACTCGATAAGCGCGGCGGTCTTGAAACAAAGTCATGGCCGTCGTTCCGGTATACAAACTGCCCTTGCTAACTCGAGTGACCTGATAGTCTAGCTCCGGCGGAGCATACGCTTCATCATTAGGAGACGGTGGGATAAATTCATCCTGGCGACCTGCGCAACCAATCATATTCACGACCAGAAGTGCGACTACTGCGATGTAATAAAGCACACCAATCGCATGAGACTTTGCAAGCCCCGCTTTATTCGCTTTTTGCTTTTCCATCTCAGCTTCCTTCATGCCTGACTCGCCTTGGCGCTATGACTGCTGAGCTATGTATTGCAGCATTTCATCGGCTGCACTGACCATTTTTGCGCTCATTTCATAAGCTCGCTGAGTAGCAATCATGTCGACCATTTCCTCCACCACTTGCACATTAGAGCCCTCAAGTGCGCCTTGCTTTAATTGCCCTGACCCCTCGGTTCCTGCTACTAGCTCTACCGCTTCCCCAGAGCCTTCCGTTTCAGCAAACAAGTTGCCGCCTTGCGCAGCGAGTCCCGCTGGGTTCATGAATTTCACTATAGTAATTTGGCCTAACGCCTCTGGATTTACTTGCCCCGGAATCGTTGCGGTTGCTACGCCATCAGCAGTAATACTCACTAACGTAGCTTCTGGCGGAATGACAATTTCAGGGATGAGTGGGTAGCCTTGTGTATTGACCAACTGTCCATCTGAATTGGTTTGAAATTGTCCATTTCGCGTGTAAAGAAGCTCGCCATCCGAGTTCTCTATTTGGAAAAAACCATCACCAAGTATGGCTAAGTCAAATTGTTGGTTGGTGTTTTGAACACTTCCCTGAGTAAAAACTTTTTCTGTCCCCACTACGCGAACGCCATTTCCTAACTGAATACCTGTGGGATGTTCATTCAGCTCGGTGGTTTCTGTACCCGCCTGCTTATCGACGCTGTAAAACAGGTCTTCGAATACCACACGATCTCGCTTAAAACCGACCGTATTGATATTGGCTAGGTTGTTAGAAATGGCGGTCATTTTCGCATCTTGTGCAGCCATCCCTGTTTTGGATATCCATAAAGCACTGTGCATAATTTTCTTCCTTAGGCTTTAAGCAGCTTATTCCCTATCTGAGCGATTTCATCGGCCGACGCCATGACTTCAATTTGCATTTCGTATTGTCGAGTGAGTGACATAATGCTGACCAGCTCTTCGAGGCTTGATACGTTACTCGCCTCTAGATACCCGGAACGTACTTGAACCGTAAAGTCTTCAGCTAACACGCCGCCTCCTTTAGGAACAAAGTGGCCGCTGGCATGCATGGTCATTTCATCGTATTCAGGCTTGACTAACTTGAGCGCACCTACTTCGACCGAGGCTTCTCCACCAATTGGAGTCACTGAAATCAGGCCATTTGCACTGACGGTAATAAACTCAAAATCGGGCAGAACCATAGGGCCTTCGACCGACATAACACGGCGCTCACCAAGATAAAGCTGACCATTGCCATCCAATCGAAAATTTCCCGCTCGGGTATACAGTTCATTCGGTTCGCCATCCAAGCCTTCTAAGGTAATAAACCCATCGCCATTAATAGAGACATCCAAAGGGCGCTCGGTGCGAATATCTTCACCTTGCGCAAAGTTATTAATTGACGAGTTGGTTCTAGAAGTCACGGAAGTCAAAAACCCTGAGCCTTCCAAACGCATTGGTGAGGAGTGTTCCATCAGGGCCTTAAACCCGACCGTGTCGGCATGAGAGAGGTTGTTGGCGCGAACGTGCTGAGCGAGCATGGTTCGCTCAGCACCTTTCGCTGCACTAAACAGTATTGGATTCATAGTCCTACACCACGTTGAATAGCGCTTGTGTTAACTGATCTGAGGTTGAGATAGATTTGGTGTTGGCTTGATAGTTACGCTGTGCGGTCATTAGAGCCACCAACTCAGAAGTCAGATCCACATTCGAGCCTTCCAAAGCCCCTGATGTTAAATCACCGAATACGCCACTGCCTGCTGTACCTAAAACTGGAGTTCCGGAACTAAAGCTTTGTAGCCATGCAGTATCACTGGTTTTAATCAGGTTTTGAGGAGCCGCAAAGTCAGCGAGTACTACTTGCCCTTGTAGTTGAGATTGTCCATTGGTGTAGGTGGCAAAAATACGTCCATCATTCTCCATTCGAACACTGGCATAATCACCAGAGGTATAGCCATTAGGGCTATTTTTGGACACCACAAAGTCACTACCAAACTGAGTAACCGACGATAAATCTATATTGACTGTCACACCGTTTGCGCCATTAGCGGGGTCAAAACTCACACTATAGTTCCCCCCAGATGCAATGGTTCCATCTGCGTTAAAGGTAAAGTTAGCACTATCGGTGGTGGTTGGAGAGCCAGCCGGAACCAGAGCATCAGTCCCATCTATTGCTTGACCGTCCACTAAGACGTGGACATCCCAGTCATTGGAAGCTCCTTTCACAAAGTACTGACTTACTGTGTGTGGATTGCCCAACGAGTCATAAACTGGGGTAGTGTAAGAGTGGTTGTAGGTAGAAGAATCGCTGTAATCAAATGCCGCAGCAGGGACTTGCTCTCGCGCATCTAAATTAGCCACAAACTCGATGCTGTCAGTCTCTCTTGCTTGCAATGAAGCCGTACTGATTTGTACTGTGCCAACCGAACCCAAGAGCAGATTATTATTACCATCCACCGAGTAACCTTGCAGCGCGGCACCGCTATTGGCGGTAATAACACCATCGGCATTCATATTGAAAATACCCGAGCGGGTATAGAGAGTTTGCCCTTTGCTGTCTTCTAAAACGAAGAACCCATTGCCACTTAAAGCCATGTCAAGTGAACGCCCAGTGCCCGTTACTGTGCCACTTTTCTCAAAGTTTTGCGACACACCGACTACTTCAACGCCACCAGCTTCACTCCCACTGTAAACCGACGCAAATTCGGTTCTCGACTCCTTAAAGCCTGTTGTTGAAACATTAGCAATATTATTGGAAATAGTGTTGAGCTCTGAGTTAGAGGCATTTAGCCCACTCAGTGCAATACTAAAGCTCATAATGTCATCCTCTTCATTCAAAAGAGGCTATCTCCGCTAACTCTCTGGTTAGCGGAGAACGACAGCCGTCATCTTACTTACAAAAACTTAAAAAAGGTCAAAGACCAAAAATACTTGCGAAAATACAACTTAATTAGAGAAGGCTGCCACGTCGTAAAACGCCACCATACCCACTCCTTGCACTTGCAGGTGACTTGTTCCACCTACAAGCGGTGTTGTCACCTGTTCAACCTTGCCATGCTGATAAATCGCTGGCTGGTAATTTTGTCCACTGTCCAATATCACGTTCATTTGGTACGAGCCATTCAGCCCCATCGCTTTGGCATCAAAAGCAAAATCAACACGCCCTGCGCTATTGGGGCCTAACGCAACAGTTTTCACTTGCCCAAGATGATTCACTAACTCGACAGTCACAGTATTGGAAGCGGCCTGCAGTTGAACATAACCTGTGTGTGTTCCCTCACCCGATGCTGACAGTTGGTCACTTTTGACGGTGACTGTTTTGTCCACCAAGGCTGCAGTACTCAGAACTTGCAAGTTATCGAGCATCGTAGTGTTGTTTTGCATCAGCTGAACTAAGTTCTCTGTGCTCTCAACTTGAGAAAACTGTGCCAACTGCGCAACGTATTCCGTCCCATCAGTCGGGTTCAACGGATCTTGGTTTTCAATCTGCGCCACCATCAAGGTGATGAATTCATTCTTTAACGCCCCTGCACTGTTCGGGTTTTCTTGAGGGGGCAATGTTGAAGCAGACTCAATATTATTGACCTGCGCCGCTCCGGATATAGTCGTCATAGGTACGTTCCTTAGAAATCACTGATTCGCAATAGCAGGGCACTGCTAACTGCGCCACAGTCCCATTAGTGATTGCTGCATAGACTTGACGTTACCAAGCACTTCGACACTGGCTTCGAAGCTACGAGTCGCCGAGATCATATCTGCCATCTCATTGACGACATTGATTCCTGAGTAGTAAACATAACCTTCGTCATTTGACAGAGGATTGTTTGGTTCATAGCGCCCCTCCATCATCGAGGACACTTCAACAACGTCGGCGATACGAATTGGTACCACGCCTTGATGTTGGGTTTCTTGTGCATTGAAATGGTTATAAACCGCTGAAAATATCGGTTTGAGTGGTTTATAAACTTTTGAAGGGTCACCAGAAACAGAATCGGCGTTCGCCAAGTTACTGGAGATAGTGTTAAGCCTGACGGTCTGAGCACTCATTGCCGAGCCCGCCGTTTCATAGATACCTAAGAATGACATGGTGTCCCTACCTAATCAATTCACTTACTGGCCCTTGATGGCCGTTTTGATACCGTTAATTTTCGACTGCAAAAATGCCAAGCTTTGGTGATAGTCCATCACATTTTTGGCGAATCTTGCCTGTTCATTTTCGAGCTCAACGGTATTGCCATCTCGCGTTCTTTGCACTGGAATCCGATATTGTGCTGAGGTATCGATATACCAATCTTTGCTGTTACCAATACCACTCAATACTGCATCAAACTTGAGATCCATTGCCTTGTAATTTGGGGTGTCCACATTGGCAATATTCGAGCTTAATACCGCTGCTCTGTCCAAACGAAACTGCACTATCTTGGGGTGAACCCCAAATGCATCGTCTAAGTGAATCATGCCCTAGCCTCATCCATCATCGACCCAAATTAAAAGCAAAATAGGTCGTTATAGTTTTGTGTATTTCTCACTCAACCCAAGTTGAAATGAGAATGCTATAACCTATAGTTAGGAATAATTAGCGTGTCAAATTTGAGAACGCTCACAAATAGTAATTATTGGGACTTGACATGAAAAAATGTTCGTTAACCGAATTCGGCAACCCGAGTATTAAGATGCGTAAATTCCTGCTCAAACACGCCGGACATTTCTCTAATGAGGTTGTTGATATTTTTAAATTTAACTTCTCTTGTCGACACGTTAAAGCCAGTTTTTCAGAGGCACACAAACCACCTAAAAATAGCATCAAAACAGTGCTAAACATCGAAGATTTCGGTCATGTTTTTTTCTTTATCGAGCCACAAGCTGCCGATATTCTGCTATACAAACACTTGAATACTCCTTCACCTACCCGAAAATCGAAGAGAAACAGTAGTGACACAACTCTCACTCAAACCCACTTGAGATTGTTTCAAAAACTCACTATGGCGATCACTAACACCCTTACCGCTGATGCCAGCCATTACGCTGTTGAGCATACAGATCATCAGCCTTCGGACATTGGTACTACCATCACCTTCAGTTTCGATGATCAACAAATTGACATCACGTTTATGTTGGATGACAGATACGTTAAGAAGCTACGCGACATGATGGAAAGTAACGAAACTTTCGATAGAGAGGAAATCTTAAACAATTTGCGATATCAACCGGTTGAACTGGGGTGTGTAATGCTCCACGGACAGTGCACGTTACACGAGTTGTCTAAACTGCAACCCGGTGATTTTATGCCTATGACCTTATGTAAAAACTTAACGGTCAAAGTAAATGGGCACCCAACTTTTTTTGGCAAACTTCAATCTATTAACTCTGAGTTAGGAGTAGAAATCGATGGCTAGTGATAAACAAACTCCGCCCATTGACAATTCAATGAGCGACCTCAACTTGCATGAAGAGTTACCAGATCTAGACGATTTGGATTTGGACGACCTTGCAGACGATATTGAATTCGAAGCTGAGCAAAATGATGTCAGCAATGTCTCTCTACTGAAAAGCATTCCTGTCGACATCACGGTAGAAGTTGCTCGTAAAACGTTAATCCTAGACGAGCTGCTTAATTTAAAAGCCGGCAGCGTAGTCATGCTAGAGAAACACGAAGGTGACCCGGTCGATATAAAAATCAATGGTACTGCATTTGGTACTGGTGAAATCGTCTCAAAGAATGGTCAATATGGCGTTAGGTTGTTGAGCATTATAAAAAAACCTAGCAAGTAGCTGTTTGGGCGAGCTCAAGGACGACAATGCCAATACGAATTTTACTGATGGTGCTTACTTTTTGGTTCTCTCCTGCGCAAGCAGAGGAGCTGACTATATTAAGTGAAACCAACACATCCGAAGGGACTGAATACAGCGTTAAGCTGCAAATTCTGATTTTGATGACGATGCTGAGTTTTGTGCCAGCGTTTGTCATCATGTGCACCAGTTTCACAAGAATCGTTATTGTGTTAGCGATCTTACGCCAAGCCTTAGGATTACAGCAAACGCCTCCTAATCAGGTTTTAATTGGTATTGCACTTATCTTTACTTTGCTGATTATGCGCCCTGTCTGGACCAAGATATACGACACGGCTTATGTTCCTTATTCCACCGACGATATTACTCTAATGGAGGCCTTAGCCTCGGCAGAAAAACCGCTGCGCCGTTATATGTTGGACCAAACCCAGCGCAAAGCGCTCGAGCAAGTGACGAAAATAGCTGGAGAGAAAACCCTCGCCTCAGATGAAGAAATCCCCTTCTTAATATTACTGCCCGCTTATTTATTGAGTGAGTTAAAAGTAGCGTTTCAAATTGGTTTCATGCTGTTTCTGCCGTTTTTAGTGATCGATCTCGTTGTCGCATCTGTACTGATGTCCATGGGTATGATGATGCTTTCGCCACTCATTGTTTCCTTACCCTTTAAGCTCTTAGTATTTGTCATTGTTGACGGGTGGGGCTTGCTGATGGGTAGCCTTGCCAATAGTTTTTGGATTAGCGGATGAGCCCAGAAGAAGCCGTCACGCTGGTCAGTCAAGCCATATGGGTCATCATCCTGATGGTCTCTGTGCTGATTGTGCCCAGCCTTATCGTCGGCTTAGTGGTAGCCATCTTCCAAGCTGTTACCCAAGTCAACGAACAGACGCTGAGTTTTCTTCCAAGGCTTCTAGTGACCTTACTGTCCATCATTTTGGCGGGGCATTGGCTGCTACAGGAAATCAGTGACCTATTTCTGTTTATCTTTGATGCGATTCCGACCAAAGTTGGGTAATCGTGATGCAGCTTACATTTACTGAAATCACTCAATGGCTTGGTATTTTATGGTGGCCATTTGTCCGTTTAACAGGCCTATTTCTTATTGCGCCTTTCTTTGGTGACAATGCGATTCCTGTAAGAGTTAAGCTGCTGTTTGCTTTTATCTTTTCGTTACTGCTGGCTCCGCTGGTCCAAGAAGTGCCACCCTTTAATCCATTTAGTATCGATACCCTATTGTTTTCGCTGTATCAGTTAATTTTTGGTTTCCTCGTTGGCTTCGCCGTTATGATCTTCTTCACTATTTTTTCCATTGCAGGACAAGCTATTTCGATGCAGATGGGACTAGCGATGGCGGTAATGAATGATCCAGCTAATGGCATCAGTATCGCCATTATTGGACGGATTATGTTTATCACCTCAATGCTACTATTCCTGTCCCTTGATGCACATTTGGTGGTGCTTTTGGTGTTTAAAGAAAGCTTTACCTATTGGCCGCTTGACTCCGCTTTCCCCTTCAGCAGTATCGATTATGTACTCAAAATGGTGTCGTGGATGTTTGCGACAGGTTTGCTAGTGGCGGTGCCTGCGATAGTGGTGATGCTGCTTAGTAACATCACTTTTGGTCTGATGAATAAAGCAGCCCCTTCCCTAAACGTGTTCGCACTTGGTTTTCCAATGACCATGTTACTGGGCTTATTTGCGTTAATGGCCTCCTTAACGGGTATTGGCGATCACTACTTAGATTTAGTTCTGGAACTTAACCAACACCTGCATTACATGTTGAGGCTGCCTAATGTCTGAGCATCAAGATTCGGGCGATAAAAGTGAACAGCCCAGCCAACATAAACTCTCCAAAGCTCGCAGAGAGGGACAAGTTCCGCGTGCCAAAGAGTTTGTCTCTTCCATTACCCTTATAAGCGTAGTGGCCTATTACGTCCTGAATATCGATATGATCAAGCAAACATTTATTGAGCTGTTCTTAGCCAGTTTTCAATTCGATACTCAAACCATCAGCCATTGGATGACTTCGGTCGAACTGTTAGGCACCGCCCTTTTTTCCATGGTGATGTTGTTTTTTCCTCTATTGATTTACCAAATTATCGCCGCCATAGTTGGTTCTACTTTATTGGGAGGGTGGATTTTCAGCCCTTCACTACTAACGCCCAAGCTTGAAAAAATCAGTCCCATAAAAGGGATAAAGCGTATTTTCTCAACACAGTCAGTGGTGGAGCTGTTTAAAAATGTGTTTAAGGTAACGCTGTTTTTCAGTTTGTTGTACTGGGTGATTTCCAGCTATGTCTCCGTCATCACTAACCTAGTAAGTGCCCACTTTGATACTGTGGTGTTCACTGTCGCTACGATTACCATAGAGTACCTTGGTTACTTGCTGCTTATTGTTCTGATATTTGGCCTTTTTGACTTCCCCTACCAGCGTCATGAATTTACTAAGCAAATGAAGATGACTAAGCAAGAGGTAAAAGATGAGCACAAGGAGCAAGAGGGACGCCCCGAGGTGAAAGCGCGAATCCGACAAATCCAAACTCAAAATGCCAAACGAGGTGCCAATGAAAGAGTGCCAAAAGCCAATGTGGTGCTTATTAACCCTACGCAATATGCCGTCGCCTTGATTTATGATTTGACTCAGGCCGACGCACCTTTTGTTGTTGCGAAAGGCAAAGATGAAGTGGCGGTATACATTCGTGAATTGGCAGCGAAACACAGTGTTGAAGTGGTGGAAAGTGCTGAGCTTACTCGAGCTATTTACAATACGACCCAAGTTGACCAAATGGTGCCTAATCAATTATTTGTGGCTATCGCTCACATTCTTACCTACGTTAACCAACTGAAAGCATGGCGCCAAGGACAAAGAAGCAAGCCAAATGGCTTGCCTCGTTTCGATATCCCTAAGGTTTGGTCTGATCCTAATGAACCGGCTGAGTAACCGTCTCTAGTCTAACAGCCGACACTTTAAACTCAGGTATTTTGGCGTAAGGATCCGTAGCAGTATTGGTTAGCTTGTTCGCTGCAGACTCGGCAAAGTGGAACGGCACAAATACCACACCTTGTTGCATTCGCTTAGTAACAAAAGCAGGCGCACTAATTTCACCACGGCGCGACACCAGTTTCACGGTCTCACCATTAGCAATACCTAGTCGCTCTGCTTCTTCCACACTCACCATAATGCGTGGTCCCGCAAGATTGTCTAACCCTTTAGTTTTACGAGTCATGGTACCTGTGTGGAACTGTTCTAGAAGACGCCCCGTCGTCAATATTAACGGGTATTCGTCATCAGGAAGCTCTGCGGCATATTCGAATGGAATGGCTTTCATCGCCCCTTTACCGCGAACGAACTGGTCTTTGTGCATGATGCGCGTACCAAATGGCTTAACCTCATTACACGGCCACTGCAGACCATTACCACCGATCGACTGCCAACGAATACCATAATATTGCGGTGTTACATCGGCGATTTCCTCAGTAATATCCTGCACCGTTTGGTAAGCCCAGTCACTGCCCATAGCATTAGCGATTTCTTGAATAATGCGCCAGTCTTCTTTCGCTTCACCCGGTGCTTGAACCGCAGGCACTAAACGCTGAACTCGTCGTTCTGTATTGGTAAAGTGTCCAGCCTTCTCTGCAAACGAGTAAGACGGCAGAACCACATCCGCGAGTTGCGCGGTTTCCGTTAGGAATATGTCCTGAACCACTAAGAAGTCGAGCGACTTCAATCCATGAATGGCGTGTGCTTGGTCTGGGTCACTGAGCACAGGGTTCTCTCCCATGACATACAACGCCTTAATGTCACCATCACAGGCACCATCAATGATTTCCGTCAGCGTTTTACCTTTCTCTGTCGGTAAGGTCTCGCTATTCCAAGCCTTAGCGAATTTGGCCTGAACCTCTGGATTAGTGACCTTCTGATAGCCTGGATAATCCGTTGGCAGAGCCCCCATATCACATGAGCCTTGAACGTTTGATTGACCACGTAGAGGGTTAATGCCGCCACCTTCAACCCCGACGTTGCCGCAAAGCATTTGTAGATTAGCTATCGAGCGCACGTTGTCGTGACCTGTCGTGTGCTGCGTGATTCCCATCGAGTAGAACACGGAAGTCACTTTGGCCGTACCAATAAGCTCTGCCAATCGCTCGATATCGAACGCAGCCACGCCAGTCACCAACGCAGCGTTAGCCGGTGAGTAAGACTCTTTACGAATCTCTTCAACCAAATCGCTGTAACCTTCGGTGCGCTCTTCGATATAGGCATCATCCTGCCAGCCATTTTTATCGATCACATGCATGATTGAGTTAAGCAACATAACGTCTGTGCCTGGACGATGACGAACATACAATTTGGCATGATCGACCATATCGATACGTTTTGGATCGGCCACAATCAAGGTTGCCCCGTCCGCAACTGCTTGTTTGATATGAGAAGCAATGATTGGGTGAGCAGCACTGGTATCTGAACCAATAATAAAGATAACGTCCGAGTGTTTAATACTTGGAATATCGTTGGTCATCGCGCCACTACCAAACGCTGCTTCCAAACCTGTTACTGTCGAGGAGTGACACAACCGCGCACAGTGGTCGATATTGTTGGTGCCAATCTCACGACGGAACAGTTTTTGGAAGGCGTAGTTATCTTCGTTGGTGGTCTTTGCCGATGAGAAACCGGCCAAGCTGTCACTGCCATACATAGACTTAATTTTACTCAGCTTATCAGCGACGTACTGCACGGTTTCATCCCAAGAGGCCGGTACCAATTCGCCTGCTTTTCTAATCAGTGGCGTAGAAAGTCGCTCTTCACTTTGGATGAAATCAAAGCCAAAGCGGCCTTTCACACACAGCATACCTTGGTTTACTGGAGACGTTTTATCCCCTTTGACGTAACGAATTTTATTGTTCGCCGCATCCACGTACAGCTCAACACGACAACCTACCCCACAATAAGTACAGATAGTTTTCACCGGTGTCAGCATCTCGATTCGACCGTGGGATTTATCTCGCTTATCAGACAGTGCTCCCGTTGGGCACACCTGAACACACGCACCACATTGAACGCAGTTGCTGTCGCCCATAGTGGCACCGTTAGGGAAAGAAGGACGGTGTGAAGTTTCTGAAAAGTTTAAAATACCGTGAACCGATTCGGTCTGACACGCATGAACACAGGAGCCACAACTAATACAACGGTTGGCATCGAAAACAATAAACTCGCTGGTTTTGTCCACTGGGAACATTTTGCGCTGGTTAATGTTTATCTCTCGATAATCCACTTTGTACTCGGTGGCGTAATCGCGAAGGTCACATTGAGTGTTTGCTTGACAGCCGCACTCTAAACAGCGCGCAGCCTCAGCAATAGCCTTCTCATCCGACATACCTAGTTCAACCTCTTGATAGGTTGTTTGGCAGGCTTCTACCGACAACTGCTCTGCTTTAGCTCGCGCTTTGGCTTTTTCTTGCAGATATTCTGTTTGGCGAACTTCGCTCAAACGCTCTGCTTTGTGACTATTAAACGCTCTAGGTTCAGGTTTAAAGTGACCTTGAAGAATGTAACGCTCAATAGCATCGGCAGCTTTCTTGCCATCAGCGATAGCTTCAATGGCCGTTGCTGGTCCACGTCTGAAATCACCAATACTGTATACATTGTAACCATGGTGCATCGAATCACCGTCAGAAGACGCAGTACCCCAATCGGTCAAAGGTAAAGGATGTTTGGCGGATTTAAGAAACTCGACGTCCGGTTTTTGCGATAACGCTGAGATAACAGTATCAAAAGCGACAGTCTCAGTTTTACCAGTAGAGACAGGGCGACGTCGACCAGAGCTATCAGGCTCACCCAACTCCATTATCTCTAACTCAATATGCTCAACACGCCCCTGTGAATCGGCAAGGTTGCATTTAGGATTGGTCAAAAACTTAAACTTAACCCCTTCTAGCTCTGCCGCTTCAATTTCATGCAGTTCGGCTGGCATCTCATTTCGAGTGCGACGATAAATGATGGTCGTCTCCGCACCTTCGCGAATGGCAGTTCGCGCACAATCAATCGCGGTATTACCACCACCGATAACGGCCACCTTCTTGCCAATGGTGAAGGTTTTGTCCGTCATATGGTCTTTTAGGAAATCAACACCAAGTACACAGCCCTCTATGTCAGAGCCCGGATACGGCATATTGACCGCCTTGGTTGCTCCAACAGCAAGGCAGACCGCTTCATAGTTGTCTGTCAGCTCATCAAGAGCAATATCTTTACCAAGAAGTGTGTTGGTATGGATTCTCATCCCACCACGGCGCATCAGCTCAATTTCTTTATCCAGAATATCTTTCGGCAAACGGTACTCTGGAATGCCATAGCGAAGCCAGCCACCAGCCTCTGGCATGGATTCAAAAACGTCGACAGCAAAACCTTGGTAGCTAAGGTAATAACCACATGCCAATCCACCCGGCCCTGCACCAACAATGGCGACTCGGTGGCCGTTGTAAGGGAGTTTCGGCGGCTCAAATTGCTCGGCTAGCGATAAATCAATATCCGCAGCGTGACGTTTCAGCTGGCGAATTGCGAGCGGTTCGTCAACCAAGGTACGACGACATTCATGTTCACAAAAAGCAGGACACACACGACCAATGGAAATCGGCATAGGTAGCGTGTCTTTGATGATTTTTACGGCTTCGTGATGATCGCCTTGTGCGATATGGTGTAGGTAGGTTTGAATATCGACATGTGCAGGACATGCGACTTTGCAGGGTGCTTCACAGTCGGCATTGTGATCCGCAAATATTTTATTGAGTGCCTGTCTTCTAAGGTTGTTAATTTGAGCAGACTGAGTAACGATGGTCATGCCATCTTGGATTTTTGTCTCACACGCCTTAACGATACCTTTCCCCACCACTTCCACGACACAAAGGTCGCATGACTGCTTGTCGTTGTGCTTACTGATGGAGCAAAGAGAAGGGACATCAACTTGAATATCTTTTGCGACATCTAGGATGCTCTTGTTTTCGCGCAGAAGATACGTTTGACCGTTGATAATTACATTCATATAGAGCTATCTCTTTCAGATCGATGAAAAAACTCCACTGAACTCGCACTCGAAAGCACACGACGTTATCGCCGTGTAAGAAAGGTAACACGCAGTTTATTGACGCTATCTAGCGACTGAAAAACCTCGTAGACACAAAACCTTGTAATAAGTACGACAAACCATCAGTCAATCTCTGCTCTAATGATCCGTGTCACAGTGGTAGAACAAATCTAAAATGAGAAATCTTGGTGCTCTCAGGGAGTCCCCCTTCAAGGGGATTTAAATTAGGAGCGAAACTACCTTAATTATACCCACACTATAATTAAGGTCAAACATCCCTACTTTAAGTGAGTGTAATTCTCATTGGCGTAAAATGGTAAATAGTGAATCGCAGTGATTGATACCTTAATCGGGTCAGCAGAAATCATAACGAGGATTCAAAATGAAAGTACTTAAAGATATCACCATCAGCTCTATTATCACTACTGTCGTAATGCTAGTACTCAATGCTTCTTGGGACTGGGTGTTCATTGCAAGCCTTGAAGTGGCAGTATACGCATCAGTGGTGTTAACCGGCATGCTTAAAGGTGCTATCTCGCTTGAAAAAGTTATGGCGTCGTACTTTCTTAAGCACAAAACTCTACCAAAGCTAAAACGTGGTATTTCGTCTTACATCATCTTAGTGGGCTCGAAGTTTCTCGCCATGGGCATTATCGCTATGCTGTTCGGTCAGCATGTGGCCTTTACTGGAGCATTTGGTGGCGTTGTCGCGTTCTTCGCTATTATCTTTGCCGTACTTGGCTTGGAAGGTGTCGTAGCAAAACTCGGCAGCAAAGCTAGATTAGCTTAAAGAAGTGTTTGATACTCAGAAATGCAAAGAACCTCGCTAAAAAGCGAGGTTCTTTTGAAAGTAAAAAGCCCCGCTATGAAAGCGAGGCTTTTTGAAAAGTGGTCGGTGAAGAGGGATTCGAACCCCCGACCCTCTGGTCCCAAACCAGATGCGCTACCAAGCTGCGCTATTCACCGAGATTGTTGTCTTGAGTTTTGCTCAACAACGGATGCGTATATTAATGATAAATTCATTTGAAGCAAGGCTTTTATAACAACTTTCTTTGCATTTGAGTTTGATTGCTCATCATATCGCCAGAAGCACGAAAAATGTGACCAAATACACACAGTGACATACAGGTTATTAACACTCAAAGTACAATTGATCCAGATCAGTGTTCATTTTAACACCAAAAGTTAACTTATCCCTGTCGTCAATACTTTGGAGGAAACATGGACTTTTGGCTTGATCTCCTATTTGGTAATGCAGTGGGCTTATCTTCAATGCTAGTTATCTTTGCAGCGCTGGGCTTGATGCTGTTTTACGGTGGTTTCTTCATCTACAAAGTAATGAATGACAAATCTCCTCACTAGAATCGCTTAGCTTCTATTTCGAATAGAAAACCGCTATGCACCGGAGTGGATCGCCTGTTCACTCCGGTTTTTTATTGCTCTCACCTCTTGCTAATATTCGTATATACTCCAGTTAAAATGGCTTATCCGAGATGAAGTTATGTCTCAAGACGATGATCTAGATCTATTCCAACAGATGATGGGCGATGTGAAGCCGATTCACAGCGACACCGTTGAACTTAAAAAGACCCACCAAGTGTCTGACGCGCATTTGGCCAAGCGACAAGCAGCGCTTTGGCTTTCTGAGCAAGACCCTGAGTACCTTTCAATTGATTATGCTCCGATGATCAAACCAGACGACTTAATTGAGTTTAAGCGTGATGGCATGCAGGAAGGTGTCTATCGCAAACTGAGACTGGGTAAATATCCGCTGCAAGCAAAACTCGACTTGCACCGGAGAACGCTTAAAGAAGCACGCGATGAAGTGGTGAAGTTTCTGCAACAGTGTATGCGTATGGACATCCGCACTGTGCTTATTGTACATGGGCGCGGCGAACGCTCTAACCCACCAGCATTAATGAAGAGTTATCTTGCACATTGGCTAACTCAGATAAAAGATGTTCAGTGCGTTCATAGTGCGCAGCGGTTCCATGGAGGAAGTGGTGCGGTCTACGTTATGCTAAGAAAGAGCCAAGAAAAGAAGCTTGAGAATCGAGAGCGTCATCAAAAACGTACGAGTTAAGTGACTTACCGCTCAGTTGAGTATAAAATACGCGACCTTAATTTTGTGTCTGACCAATATAGAGTGAATACTGCGCATGCCTAACGCTGCTGAAGGAAAACGCCTTAACAAATACATTAGTGAAACTGGCTTTTGTTCTCGTCGTGAAGCTGACAAGCTGATCGAACAACAACGTGTCACTATTAACGGCAAAATTCCTGAGATGGGAACCAAAGTGTTGTCAGGAGACAATGTTGAAATCGACGGTAAACCAGTTCGCAGCAAAGAGAAGCCAGTCTATATTGCGTTGAACAAACCAACGGGTATCACATGTACAACCGAACGTGATGTTCCGGGCAACATCGTTGATTTCGTTGGCCATCACAAACGTATCTTCCCAATTGGTCGACTAGATAAACCGTCCGATGGTCTTATCTTTTTGACTAACGATGGCGACATCGTTAACAAGATTCTCCGTGCGGGTAACAATCACGAGAAAGAGTATGTAGTACGTGTCGACAAACCTGTTACTCGTGATTTCTTGAAAAAGATGGGCTCAGGTGTTGCGATTCTGGACACTGTAACTCTGCCTTGTCGTGTCGAGCAAGAAACCAAATTTTCTTTCCGTATTACCCTAACTCAAGGGTTAAACCGTCAAATTCGCCGTATGTGTGAAGCACTGGGTTTCGAAGTGTTAAAACTTCGCCGAGTCCGCATTATGAACATCTCTATTGATGGAATTCCCAATGGCAAATGGCGCTACTTAACTGATCAGGAAGTGGCTGAGATTCACCGCCTTTGTGAAGGTTCAGTGAGTACGGAAGAAGCATCACGCAAAGATGCTAAAGGTCGTCATATCACTAAGGCTACCGATGCTAAGCTGCATGACGCTCGAGCAGAAGCAAAGCGTGAAAAAATGAAAACCTTCTCAGGACACGGTGCAGATGAGTTTCGTCGTAGCCCGAATAAAAACAAACGTCACAAGCAAGAGCAAGGACGTTCAGAAAAGGCTCGTAATCACCATGGTAAGACGCAAAACCGTAAACCGGTCGCTGCTAAACCAGATTCATCTAAACCAAGTAAGCCGAAAACGCGCGTTGGCGGTACCCTATCCCTCAAGAAATAGTCAGTTGTAAATGAGGCCTGCTTAGGCCTCACATAAATTGACAAACTTCGCTCGCGTTAGCATCGCCAAGTCACTCGGTGCTAACTCAATCTCCAAACCTCTTTTTCCAGCACTGACGCACATTTGCGCTCTCGCTTCCGCTGAGATATGAATAAAGGTCGGTAACAACTTCTTTTGACCAAGAGGGCTGATGCCACCCAACACATAACCAGTGGTTTTTTGTGCGATATCCTTATCTGCCATCTCTGCTTTTTTCCCACCAGCCGCCTTTGCTGCGAGTTTTAGGTTTAGCTTTTCTTCAACAGGTATCACCGCTACAGCGAGGTTTTTCGGTTCTCCATTGATGGCGAACAGTAGAGTTTTAAATACGGATTCAGGATCTTGTCCTAACGCTTCTACCGCCTCTAAACCATAACTTTCATGCCTTGGGTCATGGTCATATTGATGAACGGTATGAGTGATTTTTTTCTTTTTGGCAAGGTTAATAGCCGGTGTCATAACGTATCCTTGGTAGTTGCTACCGTTAACGTCGACTCTTGAGATTAGAGTCGTCAAAATAGAAAAGCGGCGCCGAATGGCGCCGCTCTATTTTATCTACTAAACCGGAATAAAAGTCTAGTTCTTATAGATGATTTCGCCTTTAGGCTGATACTTATTCACATCGATTGGGCTGTTTGCTTCTAGGTACTCTTTAAGTACTTCCGCATCCACAAAACCAGTGTTTACGTGACCAGGGTGACCTGTAAGCTTCGGATAACCGTCACCACCAGCTGCGTTAAAGCTTGGTACAGTGAAACGGTATGTTGCTTTAGGGTCTAGAGGCTTACCATTGATAACAACATTCGATACTGCATCTTTACCCACTGTCATTGAAATGCCAGCGAATTGAGCGTAAGCACCAGAATCTACAGGTTTCGTTGCTACTACGTTCAAGTAATCGACAACTTCAGCACCTGTCATATCGGTGTAAGTAATAATGTTGCCAAATGGCTGTACGATAAGTACATCTTTGTAAGTCACATCACCTTCAGCGATAGAGTCACGTACACCACCAGAGTTCATGACGGCAAAGTCAGCTTTAGCACGTTCCATGTGAGCCGTACCAATTAGACGACCTAGGTTAGTTTGCTGGAAGCGAACAACATTACGGTCACCCTCTAGCTTGCCGTTCGTTTCGCCAATTTTCGCACCTAGTTGCTCTTGGCCTTTTTCCTGGAATGGCGTTAAGAATGCCACCATTTCTGCATCTTTCTTGATTTCATCTTCAACAAGAACACGTTGCTTCTTGCCATCGATCTTAACTTTCTTCTTAAGGTTTACAGGGATAAGGTCATAGCTGACCATATCTAGCTCACCATTTTTGAACTCGTAGTCGGCACGGCCAACGTATTTACCCCACTCGTACGCTTGCACAATCCAAGTGCCGTTTTGGATGTCAGGCTTACATTCATCACTTGGCTTGAAGTTCTTCTTAACGACGTTAGGACCTTCCATACAAACCGGCTCTTGTGAGTGACCACCCACAATCATGTCTAGGTCGCCTTCATCAAGGTAACGAGCAAGCGCAACATCACCTGGGGCGTTTACACCACGCTTACCATTTTCGTAGTGACCCATGTGGGTAACTGCGAAAATTAGATCAGGTTTCTCTGTCTCTTTTAGCTCAGCGATCAGTTTCTTTGCTTCTACTTTCGGATCGCGGAACTCGATACCACCGATGTATTCAGGGTTACCGATCTTCGCAGTGTCTTCCGTTGTTAGACCAATAACAGCGATCTTAATGCCCTGCTTGTTGAAAATGTGGTATGCATCAAACAGGCGTTCACCTGTTTTCTTGTCATAAATGTTTGCAGACAGCATTGGGAAGTTAGCCCACTCTTTTTGCTTAAATAGCACTTCTAGCGGGTTGTCGAATTCATGGTTACCAAGTGCCATAGCATCGTAACCAATCATGCTCATACCTTTAAAGTCAGGCTCAGCATCTTGTAAATCAGACTCTGGAACCCCAGTGTTGATATCACCGCCAGATAGAAGCAGTACGCTGCCACCATCCGCTTCAACGTCAGCACGAATTTGGTCAATCAGCGTCTTACGCGCTGCCATACCGTACTCACCATATTTGTTTTCCCAGAAGCGACCGTGGTGATCGTTAGTATGAAGAATAGTGAGCTTATAAGTCTCATCAGCATTCCATTCTTGCTCTGGTTGGGTTGCGCATCCTGCTAGTGACGCGATGATAGCCGCACTTAGTACGGACTTAAACATAAGGCTTTTTTTCATTTTCATACCTTTGAATTTTGGGGATCCACTGCCTATAGCGTTGTATAAACGCCACACATTTGCCGATTTGTAACGAATAGACATAAAGAGAAACATCGACAAAATATGCGATAGTTTAAATTAACCCTACGAACATAACATTCTCATTTCACTTTTATGTAGTCTATGTCACAAGTTGCTGAGTATCAGGTTATAAACTCATCAGAATAAATTTGTGATTCTACATAAGGTTAATTAAAGCCCTGAGGTATGGCGAGGGATTCAGCTGTTACGAGGTTGTAATTCTGAGAAGAAACGATTGCTCAACATATTTAGTGAACATAAAAAAGAAGCCAGTCTAAATGACTGGCTTCTATATCAGAAATAAGCACGTTTATTTAATGTCGATGTGCTCAAGACCTTTGATAAGATCATCCAACGCTTTCATTTGCGCTAAGAATGGTTCTAGCTTATCTAGAGGCAGTGCTGACGGACCATCACATAGTGCTTTATCTGGATTCGGGTGCGCTTCAATAAATAGACCCGCAATTCCCGTCGCAAGTCCCGCTTTTGCAAGCTCGACCGTTTGTTCACGACGACCACCAGATGCCGCACCCGATGGATCACGCATTTGTAGTGAGTGCGTCACATCGAAAATGATTGGGCTACCGTTAGAAGCTTTTTTCATTACGCCAAAGCCAAGCATGTCGACCACAAGGTTATCGTAACCATGACATGAGCCACGTTCACAAAGAATGATTTTATCGTTACCACACTCAGCGAACTTATCAACAATGTTACCTACTTGTCCTGGGCTCATAAACTGAGGCTTCTTAACGTTGATAACCGCATTTGTTTTTGCCATCGCTTCAACAAGGTCAGTCTGACGAGCTAAGAAGGCAGGTAGCTGAATAACATCTACCACGTCGGCAACAGGCTGTGCTTGCTCTTCTGTATGAACATCCGTAATGATTTTCACGCCAAAGGTGTCTTTTAGCTCTTGGAAAATCTTCATGCCTTCTTCAAGGCCAGGACCACGATAAGAATGCACTGAGCTACGGTTCGCTTTATCAAACGACGCTTTAAATACGTATGGAATACCTAGCTTTTCTGTCACCTTCACATAGTGCTCACAGATTTGCATCGCTAAGTCACGTGATTCCAGCACATTCATTCCAGCAAAAAGCGTGAACGGCTTATCATTTGCTACCGGGATATCACCTACGTGTACCGTTTTCATTTCCATGTTTGTTATCTCAATATTTAGTGAAGAGTGACAGGTGAGCGACTGATCGCCGAAACCTGCGTTTTCAGTAATTCTATTGCCGGATCATCTGGGCACTGATCGATGAAATACTGAAAATCAGTTGCCGCGATTTGATGACAATCCAGTTGTTGATAAATATAGCCTCTATCCCGAATCTCATAAGGGTCATCGGGAACAAAAGTCAAAGCCAGATCGGTACATTGCAATGCAAGCGTGTACTTCTCTTCTCGCAATAGTGCGCTTTTAAGTAAAGCTAGCCAGCGACCAATTACCGTTGGGTTATCAACTGTCGCTAAATGTTTTGCCTCTAACTTCACCAACGGACCATCGTTGCCAATTAGCCAAGCGTGTAGACGCTTCTTGCTAACATATTCCCCATCGTAAGGGTTGATGTAACTTGGTGCTTCATTTGGCCAACAGACTTTAATCAAAAACTGCGTTGGGAATGTTACGGCTTCTAATGGAAGACCGAGCTTTCTCCCCAAGTAGAGCAAGATAGCTCCTAGACTAACCGGTATGCCTTTGCGTCGCTCAAGGACTTTATCGATAAACGCATTTTCAGAGGAAAAATACGCATCATGGTCCCCACTAAACTGCCACTCGGTGTAAAACAGTCTTAGCAGCGAGTCTAAGCGCTGCTTATCATCGCGCAAATGGAACAATTGCTGCTCAGCTTCTTCTAATAAACGAGCTAGCTCTAATTCCGCCCAATGATCTTGAGTATTTGGATCCACCGCTTTGTTTAAGATCAGTGCTCCTTCAACCAACTCAATAGCATCAAAATCTTCGTCAAACAGTTCAATCATTGCTTACCCCATAAGGAATGGCGTTTTCAGCATGGCAATCTTAGCTGCCATCATTAACCATCCCAATGCGCCTAAAAACGCACATGTTCTTAATAAGTTGTTCTTTGCTAATTTAATCGTGAAAAACGCCAACGCAAAATAAGCCATAATGCAGGTGACTTTTTCGGTCATCCACGGCGCTGCAGCCGTAAATGGGACAAAACCTGTGATTGCAATCAAACCAAAGCCTGATAGCAACAGTAGTGAATCATTAATGTGAGGGAAGCGCTTCAAAAACGGATGATTCACCTTCGGGGAGTTAGCGACCAGTAAGCCAAATCGTACTGATAGCAACACCACTGATATGGCGATGGTCATCAAGTGAAAATGCTTTAATCCTTCATACATGCTGCTTCTCTCTTTCTCTTTATTGTATTTCTGTTATGGGTTCCATTGCCCAAGAGTCACACGATCATTGCCGGCGTAATCTTGTTCAGTGACAACATGACAAAAGCCATTGCTTGCCAAGATTTCTCTTACAGCTTGCCCTTGCTCAAAGCCATGCTCAAACAACAACCAGCCGCCCTCAAGCAAATGAGTGGGCGCTTGAGCCGTGATGGTCTCAATATCCGCCAGCCCATTATTCTCAGCGACTAATGCCGTTGATGGCTCAAATCGAACATCACCTTGAGATAGATGGGGATCATTTTCGTCAATGTAAGGGGGATTGGAAACAATTACGCTAAATTTGTGCACAAGATCGACAGGTTCGAACCAACTTCCCTGCGCAAACTGACAATTGGTAATATTGAGTTTTGTCGCGTTGCTTCGAGCGAGCTCTACCGCTTCCGTTTGAAAATCGACTCCCATTACTGAGCGTGTTTTCAGTTCTGAAGCCAGTGCCAACGCGATTGCTCCGGTACCCGTACCTAAGTCTAAAATATCACCATCATTCACGAGAGCCTTATCAAGTGCGAGCTCAACTAAGCGTTCTGTATCAGGTCTTGGGATAAGCGTGCTTGGAGCGACATTTAAAGGTAGCGACCAAAACTCTCGTTCACCAAGAATATACGCCACGGGTTCGCCTGCGATACGACGATTTAACAGCGCCTCGAACTGCTCTGCTTCATTAGACGTTAATGCTTTTTCAGGCCAAGTAAGTAGATAACTACGTGGTTTTTCCAGAACATGACACAACAGGACCGCCGCATCTAATGAAGGTGATTCGCTACCAGACCCAGAAAGAATAAGCGATGCTCGTTTGAGCACCGCTTCAATAGACATATCCAATGACATGGATTAGTTGTGCTCCGCTAGAGCCGCAAGTTGGTCTGCTTGGTGTTCTTGCAGTACCGGATCAACAAGAGACTGCAAGTCACCTTCCATGACTTCAGACAGACGATATAACGTCAAGTTGATGCGATGATCTGATACACGACCTTGTGGGTAGTTATAAGTGCGGATACGGTCACTACGATCGCCTGAACCTAACAGGTTACGACGGGTATCTGACACTTCAGCTGCACGTTTTGCTTCTTCTGCGGCAATAATACGCGCCGCAAGAACAGACATCGCCTTCGCTTTGTTCTTATGCTGAGAGCGCTCGTCTTGACACTCAACCACAGTCCCTGTTGGTAAGTGAGTAATACGAATAGCTGAGTCAGTAGTGTTAACGTGCTGACCACCCGCGCCTGATGCACGGAACGTATCGATTTTAAGATCAGCCGCTTTGATCTCTGGGATCTCTGCTTCAGGAATTTCAGCCATAACCGCAACAGTACATGCTGAAGTGTGAACACGACCTTGAGATTCTGTTGCTGGAACTCGTTGAACACGGTGGCCGCCAGATTCAAACTTAAGCACGCCATAAGCACCATCACCAGATACTTTAGCGATCATTTCTTTATAGCCACCTTGCTCTGATTCATTTGAGCTCATCACTTCGATACGCCAGCCTTTCTTCTCCGCGTATTTGCTGTACATACGGAATAAGTCACCTGCGAAAATACCTGCTTCATCACCACCTGCACCAGCGCGGATTTCTAAGAAACAGTTACGCTCATCGTTTGGGTCTTTAGGTAGAAGAAGTACCTGTAGCTCATCCGCTAGGCGCTCAATAGTCGCTTTCGCTTCTTTAATTTCTTCTTGTGCCATTTCACGCATTTCTGCGTCATCTTCGTTTGCCATATCTTCAGCCGCTTCAAGATCTTCTTGCGCTTGCTGATAGGCTTGGAAACACTTGGTCACTTCTTCAAGTTGCGAGTACTCTCTTGAAAGAGCGCGGAATTTGTCTTGGTCTCCAATGATCTCAGGATCGCCAAGTAGATGCTGAACTTCTTCATATCGTTCAACAAGAGTTTCCAATTTAACTAAAATGGAGGCTTTCATAATTGCAGTCTTTTCTCAGGGTAAGGCTTATTTAGTTTGGTCTAAACCCAAACTTTGTCGGATGACCATCAGTTTAGCAGGATCTCCCTGCTCAGCGGCATCTTGTAGCGCTTTTGTCGGCGCATGAATAAGCTTGTTTGTTAATTTATTACTCAGCTCAAGCAGAACTTTCTCAGGGTCTCCCCCTGCTGCTAACGCTTGTAAACTTTTTGACAGTATATCTTGTCGGGTGTCGTTTGCGTGTTTTCGGTATTGTCTGATGCTATCAACCGCTTGCAGTGAACGCATCCATGTCATGAATTGCGCACTTTCTTCACTAACAATCGCTTCTGCTTGAATCGCTTCGACTTTACGTTGCTCAATATTGCTATCGACGATAGATTGCAAATCATCAACCGTATATAGATACGCGTCACTCAACTCGCCCACTTGCGATTCAATATCTCGTGGGACGGCGATGTCGATAAGCAGCATAGGTTGATAGCGACGTTGTTTTATCGCTGATTCAACCATCCCTTTACCTATAATAGGCAGCGGGCTCGCAGTTGAGCTAATGACAATATCTGCTTTAGGTAGTACATCAGGTATTTCATTAAGTGCAATAACTTGTGCGCCAAACTGATTCGCTAATATTTCCGCTCGCTCTTTGGTTCGGTTAGCCACAATCATGTTCTTGCAACCGTGACCTTCCAAGTGCTTGGCCACCAGTTCAATGGTTTCGCCTGCACCAACTAAAAGCACTGTAGAGTCAGCAATCGACTCGAAGATTTGTCGAGCTAGGGTACAAGCCGCGTAAGCAACAGAAACGGCACTACCACCAATTTCGGTTTCAGTACGCACTCGCTTAGCAACAGAGAACGTCTTTTGAAAGAGTTTCTCAATGCCACCCTCTACAGATTGATGCTCACGGGCATCACTGTAGGCTTGCTTTACTTGTCCAAGTATTTGTGGTTCACCAAGGACGAGTGAATCTAAACCACATGACACTCGCATCAGGTGTTTTATTGCCGCTTGCTCTTCATAAACATACAGAGAAGGCTTCAACTCTTCTGCTGCTACATCGTGGAAACGAACAAGCCAGTCTATTAATTGTGATTTGTTGGAATCACCAGTATCACAGTAAATTTCGGTGCGGTTACACGTTGACAGAATCACAGAGCCATTAACTTTGGTATTTTCTCTTAGCTCATTCAGGGCTCTGTTGAGTTTTTCAGGTGGAAACGCCACCTTCTCCCTCAGATCCACTGACGCCGTGTTGTGGTTTATACCAATTGCAAGCAATGACATGTAACGCGAATTCTCTGATACAGATTTGACAAATAGGCCAGAATTTTACTTGATGGCACCATTTATTGAAAGTCTCTTACCAATATGTTTTCCTGAGTTTGTGGGATTGATGCTATAGTCTGTCAATATTGTATTGAATTTGCACAATAAACCATCACGTAAGTTGTTTCCTATGTACAAACTCCATCGACGTCTTTTTTATTTTTTTGCGGCATTATTTCTGTTTGGATGCAGTAGTTTGCCTCCAGAGCCAGAAAGTGTTGAATGGCAAGCACATAAAACCGAGCTTGAGTCTCTTACTCAATATACGGCCAGTGGCAAACTCGGTTATATTTCCCCAGAACAGCGCCAAACTCTCAACTTTCATTGGAGTCATTCCGATAATTTCACCCAAGTCCGTCTGACTACCTTTCTTGGTCAAACCGTGTTTAATCTTACTTCAACACCAAACGGTTCTTTTATCGAAACGTATGATGGACAAAAATTATCCGGGAAAGATGTAAATGTGCTCATTGAGCAATTAACCGGGCTGGATATCCCAATCGAACAATTGAGCGATTGGCTGGTTGGCCTACCTGCGACTGCCGATAGCTATCAGCTAAACCAATTTAATACCGTCGGCAGTTTACAAAAACGTATTGCCAACAAAACATGGAACCTTGATTACAATGAGTACCGCAGCTTTACACTAGAAGGGACAGAGAACTCATTGCCCATGCCGACTAGGATGCAATTAGTGCAAGGCGATACCAAACTCAATCTTGTCGTTTCAAAATGGACAGTAACACAGTGACCCAACATAAAATGATCACCGACACTACTTCATGGCCTAGCCCTGCCAAACTCAACCTGTTTTTATACATCACAGGTCGCCAACCTAATGGCTACCATGAATTGCAGACCTTGTTTCAATTCATTGATTTATGCGATGAACTGACTATTACCGCCAATACTAGTGGTCAAATTACTCTATCCCCAGATATTGATGGTGTCGCCACCGAAGACAACCTAATCTGGAAAGCAGCATCTGCGCTTCAAAACAGAGCTAACTGTACTTATGGTGCTCATATAGAGCTTAACAAGATTCTTCCCATGGGTGGCGGGATTGGTGGTGGTTCATCCAATGCGGCTACCGCACTAGTAGCATTGAACTTTCTTTGGCAAACCCGACTGACAACGGATGAGCTAGCGGAAATAGGTTTGGCATTAGGTGCTGATGTGCCTGTGTTCGTTCGCGGCTTCGCAGCTTTCGCTGAAGGTGTCGGCGAAAAACTGTCTGAAGCTACCCCTAAAGAACAGTATTACCTAGTTATTAAACCTGAAGTTAGTATTGCTACCGTCGATATATTCACACATCCTGAATTAACCAGAAACACGCCAAAGCGAGCATTATCAATGCTTTTGGACTCACCTTACGTAAACGATTGCGAAAAAATTGTCCGAATGCTGTATCCAGAGGTTGATAACCAACTTTCATGGCTGCTACAATACGCGCCGTCAAGATTGACGGGGACTGGATCTTGCGTATTTTCTGAGTTTAACAACGAGGAAGAGGCAGAAAAAGTCCTTGAAATGCTTCCTGACAATGTCTCCGCTTTTGTAGCAAAAGGATGCAATCGCTCTCCTTTACTAGAGACTTTGGCTAAGTATGAATTAGCCCTATTACAATCTGTTTAAACTGGACGCAACCCTGAGGTTTCCACCGTGCCTGATATGAAGCTATTTGCTGGTAACGCTACACCTGAACTAGCCCAACGTATTGCTGATCGTCTATACATCTCTCTAGGAGATGCTACTGTTGACCGTTTCTCTGATGGCGAAGTCGCTGTTCAAATCAATGAAAACGTTCGTGGTAGCGATGTATTCATCATTCAGTCAACATGTGCGCCAACTAACGACAACCTAATGGAGTTAGTGGTAATGATTGATGCAATGCGCCGCGCTTCAGCAGGCCGTATTACTGCTGTTATTCCTTACTTTGGTTATGCTCGTCAAGACCGTCGTGTACGTTCTGCTCGTGTGCCAATCACTGCAAAAGTTGTTGCAGACTTCCTGTCTAACGTTGGTGTTGACCGCGTTCTTACTATCGACCTACACGCAGAGCAAATTCAAGGCTTCTTCGATGTACCTGTAGATAACATCTTCGGTACTCCAGTGCTTCTTGAAGACATGGCTGACCGTGGTCTAGAAGATCCTGTTGTTGTTTCTCCAGACCTTGGTGGTGTTGTACGAGCTCGTGCAACAGCGAAAGCACTAGGTGATATCGACATCGCTATCGTAGATAAGCGTCGTCCACGTGCTAACGTTTCTGAAGTAATGAACCTAATCGGCGACGTTGAAGGTCGTGACTGTGTTATCGTTGATGACATGATCGACACTGGCGGTACGCTATGTAAAGCAGCAGAAGCGCTTAAAGAGCGTGGTGCTAAGCGTGTATTCGCATACGCAACTCACGCAGTATTCTCTGGTAACGCAGCGAAGAACATCAAAAACTCGGTTCTAGACCAAGTTATCGTGACTGACTCAATTACGCTTTCTAAAGAAATGGCTGCAACAGGTAAAGTAACGCAACTTACTCTATCTAGCATGCTTGCAGAAGCTATTCGTCGCATCAGCAACGAAGAGTCAATCTCAGCAATGTTTACTAGCAAGTAACATTCGCACCTAATTTGAAAAAACCACTTCCTTATGAAGTGGTTTTTTTGTCTTCGCGTTTTTTGTACAGATTTAGTGTGCTATCATACCGCGCTTTTGAGATTCAAGAGAGATCTTAACGTTGACTCAGCAGATAAAATTGCTTGTAGGCCTTGCTAACCCAGGTCCTGAATATGTGAGAACTCGTCACAATGCAGGTGCATGGGTGGTAGAGGAACTCGCTCGTATCCACAATGTTACGCTAAAAAACGAAGCTAAGTTCTTCGGTCTCACTGGAAGAATTTTAGTGAACGGCAGTGATTTAAGACTGTTAATTCCAACCACATTCATGAACTTATCTGGCAAGGCCATCGCAGCCTTAGCAAAGTTCTACCAGATAAAACCTGAAGAGATCATGGTCGCTCACGATGAGCTAGACTTACCTCCAGGCGTTGCAAAGTTCAAGAAAGGCGGCGGTCACGGTGGTCATAATGGTTTGAAAGATACCATTAGCAAGCTGGGTAACAACAAAGAATTCTATCGTCTTCGGATTGGCATTGGTCATCCGGGGCACAAAGACAAAGTGGCGGGTTATGTCCTTGGAAAAGCGCCAGCAAAAGAGCAAGAATGCCTTGATGCTGTCGTTGACGAATCCGTCCGTAGTTTAGACATCTTACTAAAAGATGGACTAACAAAAGCACAAAATCGCTTACACACCTTCAAAGCTGAATAAGGTTACAATCATGGGTTTTAAATGTGGCATCGTTGGTCTACCAAACGTTGGTAAATCAACTCTGTTTAACGCACTGACTAAAGCAGGCATCGAAGCGGCTAACTTCCCGTTTTGTACTATCGAGCCAAACACAGGCGTAGTACCTGTGCCAGATCTACGTCTAGATGCACTAGCGAAAATTGTTAATCCACAGAAAATTTTACCAACAACGATGGAATTCGTTGATATCGCAGGCCTAGTTGCTGGTGCGTCAAAAGGTGAAGGTCTTGGTAACAAATTCCTAGCTAACATCCGTGAAACTGACGCGATCGGTCACGTTGTTCGTTGTTTTGAGAACGAAAACATTGTTCACGTAGCAGGTAAAGTATCACCAATCGAAGACATCGAAGTGATCAACCTTGAACTAGCTCTAGCCGACCTTGATTCTTGTGAGCGCGCAATTCAGCGTAACGCTAAGAAAGCAAAAGGTGGCGATAAAGACGCGAAGTTTGAGCTAACCGTACTTGAAAAACTACTTCCAGTTCTAACGGAAGGTGGTATGGCACGTACTGTTGATCTAGCGAAAGAAGAACTAGCAGCTATTGGCTACTTAAACTTCCTAACGCTAAAACCAACCATGTACATCGCAAACGTTAATGAAGATGGTTTTGAAGATAACCCATATTTAGACGCTGTTCGTGAGTACGCAGAGAAAGAAAACAACGTTGTCGTAGCCGTATGTGCAGCTATCGAATCAGAGCTTTCTGAGCTTGATGATGAAGATCGTGAAGAGTTCCTTGCTGATATGGGCATTGAAGAACCGGGCCTAAACCGCGTAATTCGTTCTGGTTATGAGCTACTTACTCTGCAAACCTACTTCACCGCTGGTGTGAAAGAAGTACGCGCATGGACTATTCCTGTTGGTGCAACTGCGCCTCAAGCTGCAGGTAAAATCCATACAGACTTCGAAAAAGGCTTCATCCGTGCAGAAGTTGTTGGTTATGACGACTTCATTCAATACAACGGTGAATCTGGTGCAAAAGATGCGGGTAAATGGCGTCTAGAAGGGAAAGAATACATTGTTAAAGATGGTGATGTTATTCACTTCCGCTTTAACGTATAAGTTGCCGAGCACCTAAACTGACTAAAAAGCCAGCAATCGCTGGCTTTTGTTGTTTTATAAGGTCTGCCATTGTTCAGTCACTTTGTAAAAACACATTAACTTTATGGTAGAGCGATGATAATTGAACAGCAGATTTAGATCAGAAACAGAGCGGTTTGATTAAAAAAAGTTCGAACGGCACTTTTTCGCAAATTTCTTCGCAAAAAAAGTTGACGCATCAAATTCAACTCCGCATAATGCGCCCCGTTCTCAGCGATAAGGCAACTTTCGAAGAGAATCAACAATATGGAAATGGCTACGTAGCTCAGCTGGTTAGAGCACATCACTCATAATGATGGGGTCACAGGTTCGAATCCCGTCGTAGCCACCATTTCCTAAGCACTCTTGTTTAGAGTATTTAGGAAATATGCGGAAGTGGCGGAATTGGTAGACGCACCAGATTTAGGTTCTGGCGCCGCAAGGTGTGAGAGTTCAAGTCTCTCCTTCCGCACCATATTTAGTGTGATTGACACTTTAATCAATCTTGTTGGGCTATCGCCAAGCGGTAAGGCAGCGGCTTTTGATGCCGCCATTCCCTGGTTCGAATCCAGGTAGCCCAGCCACAATTTAAGTGATAACGTTTTTTTTAGAAAAACAGTTGGCACTAGAGCGCAGTTTGTATTATATTCTCTCGCTCTCAAGAGTGGCTACGTAGCTCAGCTGGTTAGAGCACATCACTCATAATGATGGGGTCACAGGTTCGAATCCCGTCGTAGCCACCATTTATTTGAACTTGTAGGTTCGCCTTCAAGTACAACGTTAAGATCGAGTTTTACCAATTACTCTCTTAACTACAAGTTTGTTGCGGAAGTGGCGGAA
>NZ_JPJA01000093.1:0-430 GCF_000733315.1 Vibrio sp. ER1A | reverse complement strand
AAGTCTCTCCTTCCGCACCATCTTTTAGTGTGATTGACACTTTAAACAATCCTGTTGGGCTATCGCCAAGCGGTAAGGCAGCGGCTTTTGATGCCGCCATTCCCTGGTTCGAATCCAGGTAGCCCAGCCACTATTTAAAGGTTCAGTAATGGGGCACAATCATTTTGATGCCCCGTCTATTGTCCCTGGTTCGGTTCAAAGTAACCCAGCCATTACAACGTCTAGTTGATTCACCAATCATCAGCTAAGACTACAAAATTGATGCGGAAGTGGCGGTCTTTTATAACCATCCAGATCTGCGTTCTAACGGCGCAGGGTGGGAGAGTTCAAGTCTCTCCTTCCGCACCATCTTTTCGTATGATTGACACTTTAAACAAGCCTGTTGGGCTATCGCCAAGCGGTAAGGCAGCGGCTTTTGATGCCGCCATTC
>NZ_JPJA01000092.1:710369-731891 GCF_000733315.1 Vibrio sp. ER1A | reverse complement strand
GCTTTTTTTACGTTTATTTATATTGATTACTTCTGATCTAGTGGATGAAGATCAATACTAGGTCCATGACTAAATAGAATAAAAAAAGCTCGATGCGTTGCATCGAGCTTTTCAGATAATACAGATATAGGTTAACTACTTAAGTAACTATATGCTATTAGAATTCAGCTTTTAGGCCTACTGCAATACCAGTCTGGCTATCTGTTTCGTCAGTGCCACCAAATTCAACATATGCTGTAGTTGAAGGTGCTAGAGCGTAACCTGCGTTAACAAACCAGTTGTTTGTATCTTCTGCACCTGCAGCATCTGTAGAAGCACGGCTGTAACCCGCTGCAAATTTCCAAGCATCAAGAGTGTAATCTGCCGCTAGGCCAAAAGTATCTGTTTTGATGTCTGTACCTGGATTCGCTGCATCGCCATCAACTCGGTAGTAACCAAGCTCAAGGCCAAGGTTCTCAACACCTTCATAACGACCTTGCACTGCGTATAGTGATTCGTCTGAAGACGGAGCTGGCGTTGCATCATCGATCTTAGCTTTGCCTGCAAATGCAGAGATATCGAAATCAGCGAAACGACCACCAATCTTACCATCTATCCAAGAACCGTTTTTACCAATAGCTGAGTTGTCGTTTTTGTCCTGAGCACCAGCTAGACTGAAATAGAACGTACCTTTGTCAATATCGTAACGTACAGCTTCGTCTACAGAGAACTTAGAACCATTCTGGAAGAAAGACTTGATACCAAATTGATAGTCAGAGCCGATACCAGCGTCATCAAGAACCGTATCTAGTTTACCAATTCTGATAGAACCTACTGATTGTGAGTAAAGGCCCACATATACGTTACCAGTGCTTGTACCGGAAACTTTACCATCTGTAGTGCCTTTAAATTCCCAAAACGCACCAACTTGAAGGTCATCGTTTACTGCATAACGTGTGTCGAAACCAAAATCTGCATCTTGGATTTCTTGGTGGAAGCCACCTTCATATGCATCGTTCTTGTCAGTGCTTTGAAGGTATACAACTTCAACATCACCAGTCATGTTAACTGTAACTTTGTCTTGATTATAAAGTTCGATTGCTTGCGCAGAACCAGCTGCCGCTAGTACTGATAGCGCTACTAGAGTTTTTTTCATGATAATCCACTGCCTTTTCTTAGATGGGAATTCCTTTTCGGTTCCCTTTTTTAATATATGTGACGTCTAAACCTTCCTTCAGAACGACAACCTTTTGTCCTTTGGTTGATTCAGCGTCTTTAAATCTCGAAACCAAGAATGCAAAAGTTATCAGACAATGTCAAACACTCTAAACAAAATAAATAAATATATGTAAAACCAATAAATTCAACAACTTAAAGAATTCATCGTGATGTATCGCAAATTTTTTGAACACCTTTCGATTGCAACGCTAGTCTTGTTTTTGGGTAACATTCATAAATATAATTCTATAAATAGTTGAAATAATACACACGAAACAGAACTTTATTCGTTACAACTATGTTTTTTGGCGTTTTATATTTTTTATCATGCGAAAAATATAACCTAATGTGAAAGTTCACTTATTTTTTGTGACTTTGATCTAAATACCCACACTAGATACGACTGTTTTTGAACATATTTTTCACTAGCTAAAGTGTGCTACACTCGCTCGTCGTCAATTTAGGGCTGTTTATGCTTACCAGTAAAATCCAACAATCCATTCGCCAGAGTTATCAAAACCTTCAGAATCAGCTAGAAAACTTTGTTCCGCGTCGAGCTCAGAACTATCTTGTTTCAGAGATCGCTAAAACACTTTGTGGCCAGTATCACAAATCAACTCGTATGATTGTTGCAGAAGCAGGTACTGGGATTGGAAAAAGTCTGTCTTATTTAATGGCAGCTATACCTGTTGCCGTTCAAAATAATCGTAAGGTGGTTATTTCTACCGCAACAGTTGCCTTGCAAGAACAGTTACTTGATAAGGATTTGCCACTGTTCCGACGTATTACCGATCAAAACTTCTCTTTTATTATTGCTAAAGGAAGACAGCGTTATTGCTGCGCCGAGAAATTGGCCGTGGCATGCGGTGCCGATGGTGGTCAAATAGCCATGTTTGAAAGTAAGCCTAAAAAATCTGATATCGAACAGCTTCAACTCATGTACGAGAAGCTAGCTCAAGGTAAATGGGACGGAGACAGAGACTCCTGGCCGAAGCCCATTGATGATGTCATTTGGCAAACCATCGTTAGCGAAAAGCACAGCTGCAATAACAGTTTACCTGCTCACCGAGGCTGCCCATTCGCTAAAGCGCGGTCTGAGCTTGATAAAAACGATGTCATTATTGCCAACCATAGTTTGGTAATGGCGGACGCAGACCTTGGTGGCGGCGTCATCCTCCCAGATCCCGAAAATACAATCTTTATCTTCGATGAAGCTCACCATCTACCGCACGTAGCTAGAGACCATGCATCCGCAGCGGCTACTTTAAAGGGTGCCGCCTCTTGGTTAGAAAGATTGAATCAGTCTGCGAGTAAGTTCTCTGGTTTAGCTGACGAGAAGCGGGTTGGTCGCTTTCGCAACGAACTACAGGATTCCATACAGCAGCTCATCCCTCTATTAAATGAGGTCAATTCTTATTGCTCTGGTCTTCCATTTGAAGAAGACAGTTGTCGTTTCGAGAATGGCGAGTTACCCAGCTGGCTAGAAGAGCAGTCTAAAGCACTCAAACAGTTTTCTCAAAAAGGCGCACAAGCATCGGCGAAAATTGCTGACCTCATTTCAGAAAGACTCAAAGACGGAGAGGTTTCAGCCAAACTAGCCGAACCCGCTTTAGCCGAATTGGGTTTCTATATTCAGCGATTTGATAATCTAGCTGCGGTATGGCGACTCATGGCCGAGCCTAAAAAAGAGAAAGGTGCACCATTGGCACGCTGGGTAGAAAAAAGCAAAGAGCGTGAGGGTGACTACGTAATCAGTGTCGCGCCTCTTGAGGTAGGCTGGCAATTAGATCAGCAGTTATGGTCTCGATGTGTAGGCGCCGTCCTTGTTTCAGCGACGATGCGTGCACTCAATTCCTTCGCTTTTTTCTGTAACCAAGCAGGTATCAGTCAGAAATCTGAAGATGGCGTCCAATTTTTAGCTTTAGCGTCACCTTTTAATTATGCAGAACAAGCAGAGCTTATTGTGCCCAAAATGCGTAATGAACCGCAGGCCCCTCAGTTTACTGAAGAGTTGACTGAAAAGCTGTTCGACTTTATTCAGGACGGCAAAAGTAATTTGGTGCTGTTTTCCTCTTATTGGCAAATGAATAAAGTTGCCGATGAGGTGCGATCGAAATTCGCTCTAAAAGGTTGGCATCTGCAGATTCAAGGCGAGAAATCACGTACAGAAATTCTAAATAAACATAAAACACTGACTCAATGTCAAAAAACCAGTGTGCTTTTTGGAACAGGAAGCTTTTCTGAAGGGCTCGACTTACCAGGGGAGCTACTAGAGAACTTGATTATCACTAAAATACCTTTTGCGGTGCCGACTTCTCCCATCGAGCAAGCACACGCCGAATATATAGAGAGCAAAGGTGGCAATCCGTTTCTTCAGATTACAGTTCCAGAGGCGAGTAAAAAACTGATACAATCTGCAGGCCGTTTGCTACGTAAAGAAAGAGACTGTGGAACTCTCTATATTCTCGATAGGCGAATCGTCACAAAAAGGTATGGCAAGTCTCTGCTCGATTCCCTACCCCCTTTTAAAAGAACAATAGAATACTAAGGTCTCAAATCTCGATGGAATTTATCGAACCTAGCATGTTGGTTATTTTGGCGCTTGTCGCCTTTGCTGCAGGCTTTATTGACGCGGTCGCAGGCGGCGGCGGAATGCTAACTGTACCTGCACTGCTATCGCTAGGGCTTCCTCCACACATAGCACTCGGTACTAACAAGCTAGCAGCTACGTTTGCCTCATCTACCGCAGCGTTTACCTACTATCGCAAAAGGTTATTTAGCCCTGAATGCTGGTATCGAGCTTTTATTGCGACACTCATCGGCGCGACTATTGGTACTCTCGTTGTTGATATGATCAGCACCGAATGGTTAGAAAAGATCCTACCTCTTATTATTCTTGCCGCAGCGCTCTACACGGTTTTTCAAAAAGCACCTCAAGGCGATGAACAGAACAAGGTCCATGTAGGCTGTCCAAAGTTTAATCGAAAGCAGTACTTACAAGGACTGTCTTTAGGCTTTTACGATGGTGTTGCCGGTCCCGGCACTGGTGCATTCTGGACCGTCAGTTCAATGGCTTTATACAGACTGAACATTTTATTCGCTTCCGGTCTCTCAAAAGCGATGAACTTCACCAGTAACTTTACCTCATTGATAACGTTCGCAGTATTAGGCCATATTAATTGGGTCTTGGGCTTAACCATGGGGCTATGTTTAATGGCTGGTGCATATATCGGCGCACATTCCGCTATTCGATTTGGAGCCAAGTTCATTCGACCTATCTTTGTTACCGTTGTAAGCATTCTGGCCATCAAACTGGCGTATGATGCTTGGTTATGATTTGGTCGAAGAGAAAGAGGAGCTGCAATGAAATTATCTGAAGTTAAAGCTCGACTAGAACAACTCCATCAAGATGCTCAAAAGTTTGATTTTAAGAATCGTGGTCATAAAAAACCACTGTTTGATGAACACCTTTTCTCCGCTTCCAACATACTGCTTCAACCTTGCGTTATAGAAGCCGAGCGAAACTTAGATAAAATCATCACATTGAGTAAACAAGGTATTAGCACCTCTTCTTCAGAGATTTGGGTGAAAAAGTTTACCGAGCAGCTTGAAGCGATTGAGCGAGTCTTGCTCATTGCTAATACACACACTGATACTGCTTTGGAATGCAAATCCCTCGAACAACTGAGGGCTGATCTTAAACAACATCAAGTTTGGGAACAAAAGTTGTGCACTCTTGTGAGGCAACAAGAACAGTGTTTGACAGATGATCAAACTACCAAACTACAACTTATCTCGACCGAACAACGTTTACAACGCTGCCGCAATGCTATGAATGCGATTCAGCACACCATCAATCAAAAGATGAGGTTTATATAATGTCTTCTGAATCTGGGCTCGATAACGCACCTGAAGAAATCAAACTTGCCGTTGATCTTATCTTTCTACTGGAAAGTAATGAGGTTGATCCTAAAGTAGCACTCAAGGCGCTAGAAATCGTGAAAAGCGATCTCTTAAGAAAAGTGGAGAACTCTTAGGCCAAAACCTCCGCCCAAACTTCATAAGCCGAAAAAAAGCCTTCTAATAAGAAGGCTTTTTGGTTTTTCTTTACGCTGTTGCTTGTTCAACTAACTTTTCAGCGTCATCTAATCGTTTATTCTCACCAAAACCGCGAAGACCGACAACATGAACATGTTCGTGATCTTTGAACACTTTACGCACCAATTTGTACGTCGTCCCTTTTTCTGGGCTGATGTTCTCCGGTGCGGCAATGAGTAGCTGCATCCCTTGGCGGTCACAAAGTTCAAATAATGTCGCGATGGATTTAGCATCAAGACGCGCAGCCTCATCCAGGAACAGTAAACGACAAGGCAAAATATCTTTGCTACGTAAACGACGCGATTCTTCTTCCCAGCTTTGCACTACCATTAACAGAATTGACTGACCTGTACCGATAGCTTCACCTGTCGATAGTGCGCCCGACTCTGCCTGTAACCAGCCATCAGAACCACGGTTAACTTCGACACTGAGCTCAAGATAGTTTCTATAGTCTAGTAACTCTTCACCCAGTACTTGCGGAGAGCGTTGCCCCATATCGATATGTGGGTTAACACGCTGGAACAACTTAGCCATCGCTTCAGAGAAGGTATAACGCGTTGTCTCGAACAAGTCTTTGTGCTCAGCCGTTAGAGCTACTAACAATTGCTCATGGCTCTCACGAATCTTGACATTAAGTCTTACGCCTTTCACTTGACCGAAATGAATATTCGATAGACCTTGGTTAAGCATACGAATTCGATTCTGCTCGCGCTGAATCGTTTTCTTGATGATGCTTGATACCGATTCCGAACTAATAGCCAAACGGTTTTCGCGTTGCGTTAGTTCTTCGGTCAAGCGAGCCAGCTCTACTTCCATCTCTTCAATAGCTTCTACCGGATCATCGGTGCGGATGATATCCTGACGGATGCGCTCTCTTAGATGTTGGTATACAGCGATATAGAACAGGACTTTGCGTTCTGGTTTTGAAGTATCTTCCGACTGACGCAGTGAATCACGCAAGTCTTCATTATCAGCGACCGCCAAACGCAGTGCACCCAATGACTTATCCGACATTGAACGCAATTCACCAGCACTCATGTAGGCGAGTTCACGTTTGTGTAATCGACGTTCTACGTCATTAGCTTTGGCTAGACGTAATACGCTGCACCATCCCGCTTTTGCTGCTACCACATAGGTACGTAACTCAACGTACTCTTTCTGAACCTTTTTCAGACGTTTCGCCAAACCTTTCATTTCAAGTTCAGTGGACGTCATGGTTTTCTCGTATTCGCTCTTACGAGTACGAGATGTTTGCAACGCTAACTGAAGCTCATTACGACGCTGCTCTGCGCGTTCCAATGCAGATTCATCAGGGACAATACCGTACTCCTGAAGCTCTGCTCTAAACTCTTGAACCGTTTCCAGCTTAGCTTGATGGGAACTCTTGAGAGACGCCAGTACTTGGTTGTATTGGTTAGCTTGCTCCTGAACTTGCTTTAAGCCTTCGCGCAAACGAGCACGCGTTGATTCGGCTTGCACCAACTTCGCTTTAAGTTGCTCACTAAGTTCACTACTTTGATTCAACATATTTATGGAATCAGCATAAGCAAAGTAAGGACGACGCTCAGCCAAATCGGCAACAGCAAAGATCTGAGCTTTTAATGCTTGTAGATTTTTGTCCGCAGATTGGTATTGCTCCGTTAACGCTTCAAACTGTTCAGGGTCACTATCCAACGCATTGACCACACTAGATAGTTTTTCTAATGCGGAACCATGTTGATTAACATATGCTTTCGCTGAGGTTAGCAGTTCCATTTGCGATTGCAGCTCTGCAAATCGCTCAACCAATGTCTCATCAAACAAAACATTTGATGAAATCGCCAATCGGTCAAGTAAACCAACCGATTGTTTTGTCGCCACCAGCTGCGCGTTGATCTGCTGTTCACGTTGTTTGTGATCGCTTAGCTCACGAGTTAGGACACTTCGTTGCTCACGCAGACGCGCTAGCTGTACTTCAGGGTCGGATTCAAATGCTAACTGCATATGCTGTGCTGCGAAAGCATTGAATGCTTGGTATAGACGTTGCAGCTTTTGAGCATCAAACGCCGCTTTCGCGTGTTTTTCAACGGTCTCTTCACGTTGTTCACGCAGTAGCTCCAAACGCTGTTCACGCGCCGCTCGGCCAAATAGAGGGATCTTCGGAAAACGCGAGTAACGTAACTGTCTTTCATTAAGCTGTACGCACACTGCACCATCTAATTCGTCAGCATCAAATGAACTATCATCAAATGCATCGATGTCGCCTTCGATGATGTACAGGTCTTCAGGGCAGTCATCAAGCTCTACCAGCTTTTCTTTAATTCCGTCAAGGTTTGACACTACAATCGCATGACGAGCAGGACCATACATTGCGCTAAAGTACGGCGCATCATCAATAGTAATGTCATCGTAAATCTCAGAGAGAAGCACGCCACCCAGTGTATCAGCCAAACCTTTCAAGCGAGGATCATTTGAACCACCTGGGGACGCAAGACGTTCAATCTCAAGATCAAGTTCTTCACGACGTTTCGCTAGTGAGTCGCGTTCAAATGAGGTCTTACGTTCGTTATCATTCACTTCCTGCATTGAGCTGATAACATCCGCTCGATCTGTCAGTTCCAGACAACTTTGCTCTCTTAACTCTTCTAGTGCATTGTATGACTTAATCCATTGAGGAGCATAACGTTCAAGTTTACTAATTTCAGAAACAAGTTCCTGTTCGCGCTGCTTCGCGTCACTTGATGATTCACGTAACTGCTCAAGTCGTTGCTCGCCTTCTAGCACTTTTTCGCGCTGACGCTCCGCTTCTATCTCAATATCCATTTCATTGGCTATTGTGACGCTAACACTCTGGAGGTCGTTAACCAGTTGCTGAGCTTGCTCTTGACGTTCAATATTCTTTTCAGTATCGCGGAACTGTGCTCGTAGCTGAGGTTCATTGCCAAGCAGTTGACGCTGCTCATCCACTTGCTTTAACGCTAGTCTCGCGGCGCTTGCTGCTTTATTGCGAGGTACATCGCCTGCAACTTGCTGGACGAGTTCTAATGCAAGTTCAAACTGCTTCGCCGCAGCAGAAGACATGTCCAACTTATGCTTAAATTCCAGCAATTGAGTAGTACGTTCAGCTTCTTCAGTTTTCAGCTGAGTTAGCTTAGTCGCAGCACCATCTTGCTCAAGAGCATCATCATCAAGCAACTCACGCGCTTTCTCTAACGCTTGGACCGCCTGCTGATATTGCAGTGCGCGCGTCTGTTGCACATCCAGAGCTTGTTGGTAATCTGCGAGCTGCGTTTTTAGGCTATCCACTTCTTCTTCAGCGAATGTCGCCTGCTCTTCTGCAGCTAACTTACGCTCAGTGGCCTCTTCAACCACCATCATTTGCTCTTCAAGGCGCTCGTTGAGCTCCTCAAGATCTTCTTGATAACGTTCGATCTTCTCTTGTTGGCGTAAAGCATTTTGAACCAACAATAAGTGATCTTGCGCGCCTTGATAGTCCTGTTCAAGCCCAGATTCACTTTCGAGAAGCATGGACAGTTCTTGCTGAACTTTATTTAGCAATTCATTCTGTGCAATCAAGGTTTGTCTTGAGCCAAACAACTCATTGCGCATCGCCATTGTACTTTCAAGCTTATTACGGCGCTCATTCGCATGTCGCATGTAATCTGCAGCAACATAGTTCGTTGATTCAGTAATAAGATGCTTGAACAGGTCACGGTCGGCTTGCGTCGTTTTGATCGCTTCTAAGGTTAAACGGTTTTCGCGCAGTGCCGATTCCATATCTTGGAATGCTTTTTTCACGCCGCCATTTTGAGGCAATAGATAGTCACGAAGCGAGCGAGTAATGGCGCTTGAAATACCACCATATAGCGAGGCTTCAATCAGGCGATAAAACTTCGAGCGGTCGCTGCTATTGCGCAATTTCTTTGGCAAGACACCAAACTCAAACATTTGCGCATGATAATCAACAATAGAATTAAACGCTTTAAAGTGAACGCCTTCCATACCACTGACCGCATCTTTCACTTCATTGATTTGGCGGACACGAGCATGGTTGTCAGACACTGCTTCAATTAGGATATCGGTCGGCTTAACGCTGCTTGGCAAACCTTGAATAATAAACGGTTTAATATCGACTTTTTTATCTCGTCCAGCAACTTGCTGCAACTTAACCACGAACAAGACTCGTTGATTGCGTGAGTTCACAACGTCGAGTGCCGAGTAACATGTACCTGGTTGCAGCTTACCGTATAGGCCTTTGTCTCTCGATGCCTGAGAACTGCCGGCTTCTGTCGTATTTCTAAAGTGAAGCAAGCTTTGGTCGGGGATCAGAGCCGTGATGAATGACGCCATTGTAGTAGATTTGCCCGCACCGTTACCTCCAGATAACGTGGTCACTAGGCTATCAATGTCAAAAGTACGCGCGAAAAAGCCGTTCCAGTTGACCATCGTCATTGATTGATACTTACCTCTTTCAATCATACGTCAGCCTCCTGATCATCTTGCTGAATATCCAATTGTTCGGTTAACTCTGTCTCTTTCACTTCTTCGTTAGGAATTAAGCTACCTTGTGATGGTGCTTGAGTATGCGCTACCGCTTCGCCATCGCGGATCAGTCTCAATTGAGCATCACGCATATCGTCACCAACCCTAACGTCGGCACCAAAGCGGAACACCGCCTCACTGATACGGAACTTACCTGTATCACCAATAGAGATCGTCATACCTAGGCGGCGTAGACGTCTTAAAGACGTACGTACTTTTTCAAACAGTTTTTCTTTATCGAGATCAGATCCTGTTGCGCGATTAGTGACGAGGCGCATCAGTTTCTTTTCATCAGCGAGTGCCAATAACTCGTCATACAGTTCTTGATTGGTAAAGATGCCTTCATGAGCTAGACGCTCTGGGCTCAAATACAAAAAGCACAGTACTTTGCCCACCAGCATATCTAATTCTGACAACACACTTCGACCAATTAACGTGGTCGAACGAGGGCGTAAATAGAAGAATCCTTCAGGCGCTTTCACCAATTCCGTGTTATAGCGCTGATAGAAACTCGCCAGTTCCACATCAAAATCACACAAAAGAGCGTGATTATCCAAGTCCTCTGAGGAGATGTGTTTGCCCGCACGAAGTGCACTATCTAGTGCAGGAAAAAGCGGATTTGTTATCGCTTTTGCCAGTTTTTCTGACATGTATTCGTCAATATTTGTCGATGACATTTGCTTGTACCTTTGCGCCAAAATCGTTGATAGCTTGCCAATCTGGTTGAATGGCGGAGTAATCGGATTGGGAGTAACCCAACCGAACTGCTTGGTCCACAACGATTCTTGCTAGATCGAAATGATGAGTGTGTGGGTGTGCAGCAAGATAATCTCGAAGCACTATGCCTAAATCAATTGGAGCGCCCTGCTCTTTATGCACTTTCAGCATGTCTCCGATACGTTCGGCAAGTTCATCATTTACTTGTTCAAATTCTTCATATTCCACTTCAAGTGGCACAGCCCCCGTCACTTCGTCATTACGAAGCACTAAAGCTTCATCACGAAGATCGGTGAGTTTTTCTGCGTCGGCATAGGTTAAATACCATGGCGCATCAAAATAGTCGGTCACAGACTGGCGAAGTCTTTGGCTGAATGCACGGTTTTGATCCATATCGATCGCAGTACGGATAAATTTATGTACGTGACGATCGTAACCAATCCACAAATCGATCGCTTGCTGGCCCCAGCTGATGATTCGATCTAACTTCATTTGTAAGCCAAACAGCGCTTCTCCCACAAACTCAAGCTCATCATCACCATAAACAATCTCTTGAATATCAAGTATTTGAGTTTGTAGTTCGTCCCCTGCTGCTTGCAGAGTATCTTGAAGCTCACGAAGATTTGCGGAGGTTTCAGACAGCAAAGCTTCGCAATTGTTGATGGCTTCTCGCCAGTCTTTATTGAGTAGCTCTGCAATTTGCAATTTGACCGACTGCTGCTGCTCATCCATAACTCGTTGGTTCAAATCAATCTGATCGAAAATTTCACCCACTGAGTATTTCAGAACGCCAAATACGTTCTTGCGCCAGTGACCAACCGTCCCGCCTTCTTGAGCCGCGAGAATGGCTTTCGCCATTTCATCCGCCACCATTGAAAGCTGGATAGAGAGTCTGAGTTTGGAGAACTCGCGATGCCTGACGTAGTAATCCGTAATGCCAATCGCAAGTGGACTGAGACGGTAGATGCTCGCGCCATCGTTTATCTCACTGGTAAAACGACTTAGCAGCCTCTGTTTAACCAATTCATTAATCGCATTGTTGGCACGAAACGCGGTCGCTTCGCCCGTTTGCTCGAACTGTTGGGTGACGATCTTGAACGCATCGTGTAGCTCGCCCTCCCCCAGTTCTTCATCAAATCTCTCATTACTCAATACCGCGATAGATATGAGAAATGCCAACCGTTCAGTGGAAAGATTCAATGCAAAATCATGCTGTTTGACCCAGCCGACAAGTTCATCAATCGGTCGGTCATCCGCAATCAGAGTGTTATCACTCATGGTCTTTCCTGTTATTGTTTTTTCCTTGCCCATACATGAATGTATCGGCCCATGGAGAGATAGGGTTCTTGGCGACACAGCTGCTGCTCTATTTTTAGAACGTCTTCAGCTGTGTAGTCTCCCATGTATTGCATATTGCCAATGTAATCACTGAATGAACGAATACCAGATTTGCCACATATTTCAAATCCCGCATCCTCTATCCACTGATACACTTCCTCTGGCTTTAGCCCTTTTTGTGGCTGAAGCTTAAATCTCTTTCTATGTGGCATGCCTTCAAGTACATGAGGAATATTGCCACATATGACGTTCTTAAATACCAATCCATGATGATTGTAAAACATGACAGAAGCGATACCACCAGGTTTCACTTGCTGTAAAACCGCTTCTAGCGCGGGTTTAGGTTCAGCTAACCATTCCATAACAGCATGAAACAACACCAGATCTACGGGTTGGCTCATATGTTCTGCAATACGCTGTACTGGACTATGTATCCAGCGATATTGCGAGAGTAGCCCGTTTTTTTCAACATCTGCCTTGGCCAACTTGAGCATTTCAGAAGAGAGGTCACATAATGTGATCTTGTGTCCTCTCTCAGCAATTCGTTGAGAAACTTGCCCTAATCCACCACCTGCATCTAAAACTTCTAGGTTTTTTCTTGTATCATCCAGCGCAGCGAGAGCTTGGGTTAAGTCTTCCCAAACAATAGTTTGGCGAATTTCACCCTTCTCTGAGCCGTAAATATTTTTTGCAAATTTGTGGGCGATATCGTCGAAATTTCGGTCTTGCATCACGGTATATTGAGTTAAGATAACCAGTTATACAGCTATTCTGTCATATAAGTGACAGGAATAAAGGGGCAACTCCCTTTTTTAGCGTTAAGTGGTGTTTTTTCGGACTATTATTCTATGTTTGAGCTGAAAAAGGTTGTGTCTTCATTACTAATGCCTCTACCTGCCATGTTAATTCTTGGCTTCTTGGGCTTAGTTCTCATCATGTTTACGGCACGTCGTAAACTAGGAAGCCTGATTATTCTCGTGTCTCTGTGTGGGACTTTTCTTATTTCATTCCAACCCTTATCTAGCCGCCTGTTGATGCCGCTTGAGCGCCAATACAGTGCGTTCTTGCCGATTAATGAAACCATCGACTATGTGATGGTCCTTGGCGGTGGACATGTGGTCGACGACCAAATTCCACCCACTTCAGAACTGAGTCGAGCTTCATTAATGCGCTTAAGTGAAGGTATCCGGATTCTTAGAATGTATCCAGGCGCTAAATTGATTCTATCTGGTTATGATGGTGGTACCGGCGTCAGTCATGCTAGAACCATGGCGAAAGTTGCCCTTGCTTTAGGTATTGCGAAACCGGATATCATTTTGTTGGAAACAGCAAAAGATACATGGGAAGAAGCACGACAAGCCGCTGGATTCGTTCAGAGTAAGAAACTTGTTTTGGTGACATCTGCTAGTCATATGAAGCGTGCTATGCACGAATTTGAAGCAGCTGGCTTGAGCCCGTACCCAGCACCGACTAACTTCTTAGCGCAGAAAGACATTGAGCAAGCTTGGCAGAAATATACGCCATCATCTCGTTACTTGGAGCAGACTGAGCGATACTGGCACGAGACCATGGGATTAATATGGCAAGACCTTCGTGATTGGGTGGCCAACGAAGGTAACCAAGAGTTTTTGCCTTCCGTTTCTGAGTTAGAGTCTTCTGAGGATGTAGATAAGATCACCGAGCAAGACATTGAAGCGCAACTTGCTCCTGAAGAACCGCAAGAAGCAGCAAACGCTCAATAACAGTCAGACACAACAAAAAACGCCACACTTATAAAGTGAGGCGTTTTTTTGATTATTCAAAAAGTCTAGCTGCAACAGACTATATGTCGTAATTACAGCAGAATAGAATGCTAATCACCGGCGAACATATACCCTTCACCGTGGACAGTAATGAAAATCTGTGGGTTCTTCGGATCCAGTTCCATCTTCGCACGCATGCGACGAATCAAAACATCAATAGTGCGGTCGTTTGGCGCGTCAACTCGATGGCTGATCATATTAAGTATACGCTCGCGGCTAAGTACCTGATTAGGATATGCCGATAGCGCTACTAAGAGTTCGTACTCTGCCTTAGTGAGTTTTACTGGCTCTCCATTGTTACTTAGCGAACGGCGTTGCTTGTCAAACACCCACTCACCAAAGTAAATCAAGTTTTCATTCTGCACCGATTCTTCAATAATAGGTTGTTTTCTGGCTAGGGAAATACGCCATAGCAAATTTTTGACGCGGACTAGGAGCTCCCTCAATTCGAATGGTTTCGTCACATAATCATCTGCGCCCATTTCCAAACCAACGATACGGTCGATACTATCTGTGCGGCCCGTCACTAGAATGATGCCAATATCCGATTGACTTCTTAATTCACGCGTTAGCATCAGTCCATCTTCTTTCGGCAAGTTGATGTCTAACATCACCAAGTCGATGCTGGCTTCCTGTAGAATCTGACGCATTTGTTCGCCGCTTTCCGCTTCACTCACCAAGTAACCTTCACTTTCGAAGTAACCCGTTAGTTTGCTGCGCGTAACGACATCATCTTCCACTACTAGTACGTGATATTTCATGTCTTTCTATCTCAAATCTTTCAATGACAGAGTCATTCTATTCATAATTAGTCACAATTCTAGCCTACATTGACGTGAATTGAAGAAAACTTGCTTTTTCTTGATTCAAAACAAATAGAAATCTTAACTTCAGATATGCAACAGAGATTTATCCCGAAACCTTGGTCCACATGCCCAGCTCTTCACAATCCTTCATTTTTCATCCTTTTTTTTCACATCAATGATTACTGTTGTTCATCTTTATTAGCTAAAATAGAGATAACACTTTTGGAGATAAGAAAATGCAAGAAATCAAAGCATTTAACGAACAACGTGCTGAATTATACTGGTGGCTTTCGAGCCTCTTTGCTAGAGAATTAACCACAGAAGAACTCGAGAAATATCAAAGCCCAGATATACGCGCTTTCCTAACTGGACTGGGTGAAAACCCAACACTATCAGCTCCTATCGCTTCTATGGTCGACGCACTAAACAGGCTGCAAGTCAGAGAAGATGCCCAACTTGAGTTATCTGCCGACTTTTGTGATCTGTTTTTGAAAACAGATAAGCATGGGGCACTACCTTACGCTTCTTTATATATTGGTGAGTCAGGTCTGTTAAACGACAAACCTGCTCAAGTGATGTCAGAGTTGCTTGCGGAGCACAATATTGCGGTAACTGAAAACTTAAACGAACCAGCGGATCATTTGGCTATTGAGCTCGATTTTCTCGGGAACCTCATTATTCGCTCCAACGAATTAGAGTCAGAAGCTCACATGAATGAGGCGATGGAACAGCAAGCAGAGTTTATTGAACAACACTTGCTAACTTGGGTGCCACAATTCGTGAGTAAATGTCAGCAGCACGATGAGTTTGGTTTTTACGCTGCGGTATCCACAGTACTTCAAGCACTTATCAAGCTAGATCTTGATTACTTAAAAGGTGATCAAGCCTAATATTTTGAGGCGCATATACTGTTTATCACTCACCGTTACAGACAAAAGTGCGCCTTATCTATAAATTTGTTGTATAAGTGATTGCTTGTATCAATGGGGAAGACTACAATCCGCCGTTTAAATGCAAAAGCCGCTTTGGTATTCAACAAGCACAATAATAATCTGTCGAACTGTTGAACCAAACCGCTGAAAAGCGGTTTTTTCATTCAGAATGCACTACTTATTAGGAACCCATAAATTGGCTTCCAGAATTCGAAGCGGTATTGGCTATTAATAGCACTCCGCGATAAAAGGATATAGCTATGGCAACAATCAAAGATGTCGCCCGTCTGGCTGGCGTTTCAACGACCACCGTTTCTCACGTAATTAATAAAACTCGTTTTGTAGCAGAAGCCACACAAGAAAAAGTGATGGCAGCGGTAGATGAACTTAACTATGCACCAAGTGCGGTTGCTCGTAGTTTGAAATGTAACTCGACCAAAACGATTGGAATGCTTGTCACTCAATCTACAAACTTATTCTTCTCGGAAGTCATCGACGGTGTTGAAAGCTACTGCTATCGCCAAGGCTATACTTTAATCCTATGTAACACAGGTGGTGTCTACGAGAAACAGCGCGACTATATTCGCATGCTCGCAGAAAAACGTGTTGATGGCATTTTGGTTATGTGCTCCGACTTAACTGAAGAGCTACTAGAAATGCTAGACCGTCATTCAGATATTCCGAAAGTGATTATGGACTGGGGCCCAGAAAGCTCTCAAGCCGACAAGATCATTGATAACTCGGAAGAAGGCGGCTATCTCGCAACTAAATATCTGATCGATAACGGCCATACTGACATTGCATGCTTGAGCGGACACCTAGAGAAAGCCGTTTGCCAAGAACGTATTATCGGCTATCAACGTGCTCTAGCGGAAGCGGGTATCGAGATGAAAGATGACCGAATCTTAGAAGGTAACTTCGAATGTGATACGGCCGTGATTGCCGCTAACCGTATTGCAGCAATGGAAGTTCGTCCTACTGCCGTATTCTGCTTCAACGACACCATGGCATTCGGTTTAATGAGTCGCCTTCAACAATTAGGTGTAAAAGTTCCAGAAGATATTTCCGTTATCGGTTATGACAATATCGAATTGGCTGAGTATTTCTCTCCACCACTGACAACAGTGCACCAACCGAAGCGTCGTGTAGGTAAGAATGCGTTTGAGATTCTTCTAGAACGAATCAAAGATAAAGGTCACGAAAAACGCATTTTCGAAATGCACCCTGAGATTGTAGAACGTGATTCTGTCAAAAAACTCACATAATCCTGAAAAAAGTGCCTTTCTAGGCACTTTTTTTTGATCCTCATCCAATAAACTGAACGCTTTATTGTTTGTTTCGACACACTCTCCCGCACAAATCCCAATCGATTATCTGAAGCAATATCACACTTTTACCATACAACCGTCATAGATGTGAGTCATTTTCATTTATTCTAAATATGTCACGCACAGGGCAAACCACTTGAAAGGGTGGGACGCAAAGCCACCGGCCTAAACCAAATTTATTTGATAGGTAGCGGGGTTACCGATGGCAAAGGTATTAGCATTCTTTTGGTTTACCGCTAACAGAAGGCTGACACCCGTTTGCTATACTCTCGGACCTGATTTTGGTGACACAATCAATAACACCGAGAAAAGAATAAGCATGGACAATCCTATACTAAAAAACTCGATGCAATTGTTCGCTCAGCTTGGAAGAGTTAAGTCTCGTTCTATGTTTGGTGGATTTGGTATCTTTATTGACGATACCATGTTTGCATTAGCAGTGAATAACAAATTACATATCAGAACTAACCGTCAGACGATCGCTAAATTTAAGCAACTTGGCTACAAGCCATACGTTTATAAGAAGCGTGGGTTCCCCGTTGTCACTAAGTATTTCGCACTCCCTGAGGACTGTTGGCAAGATCAGGATGTTATCTTGACTCATGCTCGCTCTGCCTTAGAGTTCGCAAAAACAGAAAAAGTGCAACAGTCGGAAACAAAACCCAATCGACTCAAAGATTTACCTAATTTAAGACTGGCTACTGAGCGTATGCTTAAGAAAGCTGGAATTGAATCGGTATACGATCTGCAAGAGCAAGGTTCTGTGGAGGCTTTTAAAGCAATCCAACGAACTCACTCAAATACTGTAGGTCTTGAGTTACTTTGGGCGCTAGAGGGTGCCATTAATGGCACGCACTGGTCCGTGATTCCGCAAAATAAAAGAGAAGAATTGGCCAGTCTTATAAACTAGCCCTTATCGCTCTATACAAAAAATCAGCCTAACGGCTGATTTTTTTAGTTTATGATGAAAGTAAATCTATCCACGCCCTGTCTACTAAACTAATACAGAGTCGTCACAAGGACAGCATCATGAGCAAAAAGCTAATACTCGGAATCGCACTTCTCGCCGTCATTATCATTCTAGGTGTTAATTTTGGACAATATTTAACACTGGAAAATGCTCAGGCTCAGCAAGCTGCACTCAGCGAATATATCAGTCAGAATTTTGTTACCGCCGCATTAGTGTACTTTTTTGCCTATATTGCCATTACCGCATTCTCAATTCCGGGAGCTGCAGTCGTTACGTTACTAGGTGCCGCTTTATTTGGCTTTTGGACCAGTCTTCTTCTTGTCTCTTTTGCTAGTACCATTGGTGCAACCATTGCATTTTTGAGTAGTCGCTTTTTATTACGTGACTGGGTTCAAAGCAAGTTCGGTTCAAAGTTAGAAACTATCAATAAAGGTGTAGAAAAGGACGGGGCTTTTTATCTATTCTCGCTAAGATTGATTCCGGTATTTCCGTTCTTCTTAATCAACCTATTAATGGGCTTAACACCAATTAAAGTGTCAAAGTACTATTTAGTGAGCCAGCTAGGCATGTTGCCTGGAACGGCGGTTTACTTAAATGCCGGTACACAGCTCGCCAATATTAACAGTTTGTCAGGTATCGTTTCCCCAGCAGTTTTAGCTTCATTTGCCTTGTTGGGATTATTTCCACTGATTGCTAAGTGGATTATGGCGCGAATTTCTCGCTCACCACAGGTACAAGAATAATGAAGGTTTTTATTGGCAATAGTCCGACGGAAGCACATATCGTTCAACAACAATTGAAAAATGAAGGAATCCTTTGTGAAGTTAGAGGTGAAGGGGTTTACACGCTTCGAGGTGAAGTGCCATTTGATGAAAATACCTTGCCTTATGTCTGGCTAATCGATAACAAACAACATGTTAAAGCGAAAGCTATCATAGCCGAGTGGCAAGAACAGTTAAAAGCAGATTTGGAAAAAAGGGATTGGGTGTGTCCAAGGTGTAATGAAGTGAATGAAGCGCAGTTTGGCGCCTGTTGGAGTTGCCAAGCGTTAGCGCCTACTGAGGTGTCACCGACTTAATAAAGGCAATTGAGTGACGATTGAACTCTTCGGGGTTCTCGACATTACAAACATGGCCACAATCTTTAATCTCTAATAGTTGGCTGGACTTATGTTCAGCCACCATTTCTTTCACCGGCTTGATGAACATGTAGTCTTTCTCACCCATTAGGTACAGGGTCGGAATCGGTAGTTCCCTCTCCTTGAAGTAACGATTCAGTGGGTTGACTTCCGTAGTTAGTCGATACCAACGCTTAAATTCGTTTTGGCACAGTTTCTTAGCTTCTCTAACAAACAAGTGGCGAGACTCTTTCTGTCCCCTCTGAGGCATCACAATGTACGCAAATAAGCTGTAGAGCCACATATAAGGGATTATGTGCTTACTCATGTTGCCAATTTTTACCAGTATTTGTGAACGTGTGTTAAAGCGCGTTACCGCTCCACCCAGAACCATCGAGCGCACTCTTGGCATTGCCAGTTCGGCAATATTGCGCACGATGATGGTACCAAGAGACATGCCGACAAAATGGGCCGATTGTATTTTAAGGTGATCCAGCACACGAACGATATCCATTGTTACCGTTTTGAATGTGTACTTGTTGGCCATGATATCTTTTAAGAACTGATTCGATTTACCATGCCCACGCAAATCAATGAACAGTAAGTTGAAATGCTCACGATAAGCTCGTATCTGCTTAAACCATATAGATGAGCTGCCCCCTGCCCCATGCACAAATACCACCCATTCATCACTTGTAGGATGGGTATACGTTTTATGAAATAGTAGGCTTTCGGACATAGTTCTCGGATTGGTTAGTAGTACGAAAATAAAGTTATCACAACTCTACACGTCTCAGGAGAAAATTGCGCGGAAATTTAGAAAAAATGATTTCCAATTGTGTCAAAAAATGCCAACAAGTGCATATAAAAGAGCGGCATTACGCCGCTCTTCCAATGATATTAGCAATGTGAGGCTTCAAGTGCCAAATTATACATTTTGATGTATTCCTTGGCAGATTCTATCCAACTAAAGTCTTTGCGCATTGCTCGAAGTTGCATCTCACGCATCTCTTCTGGGTGTTGCAAATAGAACAGAAGCGCTCGCTGTAAGACAATCAACAGCGCGTCATGGCAAGGCTCATCAAACCCAAAGCCCGTTGCCTGCTGCGGATTGTCATCAAAGTCGATTACCGTATCTTTCAGCCCACCAACTTTACGTACAATAGGTAAGGTACCATAAGCCATACTGTAGATTTGGTTCAGGCCACATGCTTCAAATTCAGAAGGCATTAGGAAAAAGTCTGAGCCTGCCTCCACTAAATGGGCAAATCGGTTGCTATACGCCTCTACAAACGCCAACTTATCCGAAAACTGCTCAGCAATATCGTTAAGATGGGAAGCGATTTGTGGCTCACCAGTTCCGATAATGACAACCTGAACATCGTTTTTCAGAAACTTATCCAATATTGGCAGTATGTAATGGAAACCTTTTTGGTGAGTCAATCGACATACCATGCCAACCATTGGAACATTGCGTTCTGGCAGCGATAGCTCCTTTTGCAGCGCCTGCTTAGCAGCGAGCTTACCATTTAGCATACTCTCTAACTCGTCGTCGTAATTGACCGGTAGAAAGTCATCAAGCTTAGGGTTCCACTCTGAGTAGTCACAACCATTAACAATACCATGAAGATCTTTGGAACGATGAACAAAATCGTCTACCAAACCATGTGAACCTAGAGGTGTCACTAGTTCAGCGGCATAGTTAGGGCTTACTGCGTTGATTTTATCTGCAAAGGCGATGCCCGCTCGAAGTGTGCTTACCCAACCGTCACCATACTGTAGAAATTCCATTCCAGAGAGATGAAGTTCCGGAATAATTTCCAACTGACTGTAGGAAAAGATGCCTTTAAAAATAGCGTTGTGAACCGTTAGTACTGACTTCATTCCTGCAAAACGCTCGTCATCAGCGTAGCGTGTTTTAAGCAGGAATGGGATCAAACCAGTATGCCAGTCGTTGGCATGAACAATAGAAGGTCGAATACCGAGTTTCGGTAACACATCCAGACTCGCTGCCGCGAAGAAACCAAATCGTTCGCCATTGTCAGCATAAGCTCGATTGTGCTCAGCATACAATTCAGGCCTATCGAAGTATCGATCACATTCGATCACGAACACATCAACGCCGTCGAGTTGCGTTTTCTTAACTTGGTACGGTGTATGTGGCCAGTGCTCTAACTCCGTAGCTAGAACAAACTCATACTGATCCTTGTTAGGCAGTGACTGGTAACCGGGTAAAGTAATGGCTACGTTTTTACCCAGTTCTTGCAGAGCTTTAGGCAGAGCCTTGGCAACATCTGCCAAGCCTCCACTTTTTACAAGTCCTTGCGCTTCTGAAACTGGAAACCATACATCTATGTTTCGCATTTTAGAATCCAACTTTCATCCCTTTCTTGATGACTACAACGCCACCTGGGGAGACATGGAAACGTTTCGCATCCAATTCAAGATCTTCACCAATCACAGTCCCAGGGGCAATTTCTACGTTCTTATCAATGATCGCGCGCTTGATTGTACAACCAGCACCAATCTTAACGTCACCTAGGATAACAGATTCACTCACCACAGAACCAGCTGCAATGTTACTTCTAAAGCCTAATACAGAGCGATAGATTGATGAGCCACGGACATAACTACCACCAGCAATCGTAACTATTCACCCGCGATCTATTGACGTCGGTTTATGCTAAGAATACTGG
>NZ_JPJA01000092.1:661143-710291 GCF_000733315.1 Vibrio sp. ER1A | reverse complement strand
CTCGCGGGTGAATAGTTACCAGCAATCAAGCTGTCAGTAATTTTGATTTTTTGATGCTCAGCGTCAACGAAAGTTGCTGGCGGTAACGGAGGATAATAAGTGTGAAGCGGCCATTTACGGTTGTATAGCGAAAACTGAGCATCTTCCTGAAGAAGATCCATGTGAGCCGCCCAGTACGAGTCGATCGTACCTACATCACGCCAGTAAGTAGTGTCTTTCTCACCGCTGATTTTGTTGGTAGAGAAATCATAAACATAGACATCTCCTTCAGGGAACATCTTAGGAATGATATCTTTACCAAAATCATGGCTAGACTCAGTATTCTCGGCATCTATACGTAGCTCATTGCAGAGACTTTCTGCTTCAAAGATATAGTTGCCCATAGACACTAACGCCATATCAGGGTGACCAGGGATTGATTTCGGGTTTTGTGGCTTTTCTTCAAAGCCAATCATTTTGCCTTCTTCATCAACTTCAATCACACCAAATTCAGACGCTTCCGCTAATGGCATTCGCAGTGCTGAAACGGTTAGTTTCGCTTCCTTGCGTTTGTGAAAGTCTAGCATCTGACGAATGTCCATTTTATAGATATGGTCAGAACCAAAGATACATACATGCTCAGGATTGGCTAACTCGATAAAACGAACGTTTTGATAAATCGCATCCGCAGTACCTTCATACCAACGTTTACCATCACGCATTTGTGCAGGAATGGGGTCAATGAATCGATCGGTGATTCCCGTCAGATTCCAACCCTTGCGCATGTGTTGATAGAGTGATTGAGACTTAAATTGAGTGAGGACATAAATTCGCATTAAGTCAGCATTGATAAAGTTGTTCAGAGCGAAGTCAATCAGACGATAGCTTCCTCCAAATGGTACCGCAGGTTTGCTACGTGATTCGGTTAAAGGACGTAGGCGAGAGCCTTCTCCACCAGCAAGAATCATTCCCAATACACCAGCCATTGATATCTCCGTTTTATTACAGCTTTTTCCATTTATTGTCGGGTAGTTAAATTACATTTGGGGGTACCCGACTTCTTTATTAACGGATGACAATGTCGATTATTTCATCGACCATTCAAACGTTGAATCTTGTATATAAAATAGGTTTTAGGCCAAGTTGTTTAATTATTAGCCTTGAGCCAACCATTTTTTTAATATGGTTTTTATCTAAATTATCGTTTTGAAATAAGAATACAATGCATCATGACGCATTATTTGGCATTGAACACAGTTGCATCAAAACTTATGCCTTTAGTCACAGAATGGCATACCGACATCACCTTATCAACACATATTGTTAACATGTAATTCACCTCAACTACGCTTTAGTGAAAACTGCCTGAAAAACAATAAGCTAAACTGCTATGACCAGTTCAATAGATATATAAAGATAATGAATGTACTAAATATATACAGTCATTTACAAAATGAAGGATTTAATAGCGAGGATAAAAAAACAGCACTCAAATGAGTGCTGTTAATTAGAAAGTTCAGAGATTATTTTTTAGGCTTTTTACGCTTATCGGTAATTTCCCATTTACCATCAACATATAGCCCAGTCCAACCCGATGGTTTACCATCGATTTCAGAACGAACATAATTCTCTTTCGTCTTACGACTGAAACGAACTACCGTTGGTCTACCGTCTGGATCTTCTGTTGGTGCATCCGCAAGATAGTGGAACTTCGGCGATAAACGTTCTTTGTATTTCGCAAGTTCACTTACAAGCGGTGCGCGAGTCTCACGAGATTTAGGAAAGTTGCTAGCAGCCATAAATAGGCCTGATGCACCATCACGCAGTACAAAGTAAGCATCCGAGTTTTCACAAGGAAGCTCTGGGAAATGAACTGGGTCTTCCTTAGGAGGTGCTATTTCACCGTTTTTAAGGATCTTACGGGTGTTTTTACAGGTCTCACTGGTGCAGTCCATGTACTTACCAAAACGGCCGTTCTTAAGTACCATTTCAGAGCCACACTTGTCACATTCGACCGTCGGGCCATCATAACCTTTAACTTTAAACTCACCCTGTTCAACCACATGGCCTTCACAATTTGGGTTATTACCGCAAACATGAAGCTTACGCTTATCATCAATCAGATAAGCATCCATTGCCGTCTCACAAATTGGGCAACGTTTCTTAGCACGCAGAGCTGCCGTTTCGACGTCTTCTTCAAGAACGTTAATAATGCCTTCTTCATCACCCAAGTTAATCGTCGTTTTACAACGCTCTTTAGGTGGTAAAGCATAGCCAGAACAGCCCAAGAATACGCCAGTTGAAGCAGTACGAATACCCATAGGACGTGAACATGTAGGACATTCAATTTCTGTCATAACGATATGATTTGGCTTCATACCGCCATGCTCTTCGTCTTGCTCAGCTTTGCCTAAATCAGTAGTGAACTCTTCGAAGAATTCGTTCAATACATTTTTCCAGCTTGCATCACCTTCGGCGATTTGATCGAGCTTCTGCTCCATGCGAGCAGTAAAGTCGTAGTTCATCAAATCAGTGAAGCTGTCATCAAGACGATCGGTCACTATCTCACCCATCTTCTCAGCATAGAAACGACGCTGGTCAACTTTTACATAACCACGATCTTGAATCGTTGAGATGATTGATGCATAAGTAGAAGGACGACCAATTCCACGTTTCTCTAGCTCTTTAACTAAAGCCGCTTCGGTGTAACGTGCAGGTGGCTTGGTAAAGTGTTGCTTAGGATCTAACGCAACAAGGTCAAGCTTATCGCCCAGCTGTACTGCAGGAAGGATAGCATCTTCGTTTTTTCCCATTGGACGCTGAACACGAGTCCAACCATCAAACTTAAGAATACGTCCCTTCGCTTTCAACGTATACTCATCAGCTTTCACGCTGATCGTTGTGGAATCGTACTTCGCTGGTGTCATTTGACAAGCCACGAACTGATTCCAGATAAGTGCATATAGCTTATGAGCGTCGGCTTCCATACCTGAAAGATCATCAACTTTCACGTTAACGTCTGAAGGACGAATCGCTTCGTGCGCTTCCTGAGCACCTTCTTTGCTTCCGTAGAAGTTTGGTTTTTCAGGAAGATAGGCACCACCAAACTCACTATCAATATAGCCACGGACTGCATCAACGGCTTCTGCACTCAAGTTGGTAGAGTCGGTACGCATATAGGTGATATAACCCGCTTCATACAGCCTTTGAGCCAACATCATGGTCTTTTTAACACCATAACCTAGGCGCGTACTTGCAGCCTGCTGCAGCGTAGAAGTGATGTAAGGTGCTGATGGCTTACTTTGAGTTGGACGGTCTTCACGTTTACAAACTTCGTACGTCGCCTTATCCAATACAGAAACAGCGGCTTGCGCTTCTGTTTCATTAGATGGTTTGAACGCCTTGCCCGCTTTTTGAGCAACTAGTAGACGGAAATCTGTCTTATCCGAAGTTTTAGTATCCGCATGAATATCCCAAAATTCTTCTGGGATAAACGCATTAATTTCACGCTCACGCTCTACGAGAAGCTTAACGGCAACTGACTGGACCCGACCAGCAGATAGGCCTCGTGCGACCTTCTTCCAAAGAAGCGGAGACACCATAAAACCAACAACACGGTCTAAGAAACGTCGTGCTTGCTGTGCATTCACGCCATCCATATTCAGTTCACCAGGATCTTGGAATGCCTGTTGGATCGCGTTTTTGGTAATTTCGTTAAATACTACTCGTTTATATCGCTCTTCATCGCCACCGATGATCTCACGAAGGTGCCATGCGATAGCCTCTCCTTCGCGGTCCAAATCGGTTGCGAGATAAACATGGTCAGCGTCTTTCGCAAGTTTTTGTAGCTCGGCAACTACTTTTTCTTTGCCAGGCAATACTTGATAGTTTGCTGCCCAATCATCATATGGGTTAATACCCATTTTTTTAATTAGCGCTTTGCGGTCTTTTTCTTTTTTAATACGTGCTTTTTCTTCAGCACTTAAGCCTTTTGTAGAGACAGCTGCTGCTTTTTTACCAGTACTTTGCCCTGCAGTTGGTAAGTCACGCACGTGACCTACACTCGACTTCACGATAAAGTCTTTACCGAGGTATTTGTTAATGGTTTTAGCCTTAGCGGGTGACTCCACTATAACCAGTGACTTTCCCATAATGACACTAACGTCCTATATCACATTGCGACATTTAATCGCACGATGTTCGAAATTTATGCTTCTTTTTACTATTGAGCGAGAACAAAAGAAGATCAACCAGTTTTTTTGCAATTAGATTCTGATTGCTCGACAAATGTCCGATCAAATAGAACTCATCGCTTGAAAAATGGCGCAATATTAAACGCCATTTAAGATTGTTGCCTAGCAACATTCACCAAAATTTGTTGCTTATCACAAATTGCTGCTAACTATAGCCGAGATATTTGTCCTTGCAAAATGTGTTGGCACTCATACACTACGCGGTAATGTTTTATATAGAGGACATCAATATGTCACAGAAAACCGCCATCACAGAGTTTGATTTGTTGCTCATCGCCAACCAAATCATTCAGGAACATGATGATTTCATTGAAGGAATGCGTGCAGACAGCGTCGAAGAAAAAGACGGTGTCCTAGTTTTCAAAGGTAACTACTTCCTCGATGATAAAGGGCTACCAACCGAGAAAACAACGGCGGTATTTAATATGTTTAAATACCTTGCACACCACCTTTCGAAAGAGTTTACTCTACAGAACTAAATAATAACGCCCCGATTCAGGGGCGTTATTGTTCACTATGTTACTGGCTTAAATCTGCCAATTTATCAAAGTAGTCAGGGAACGTTTTTGACGTACACTTAGGATCGTTGATCGTCACTGGTGTGTCACTCAACGCAACGAGAGAGAAACACATTGCCATTCGGTGATCATCATACGTGTCAATCGCAGCATGTTTTAGGGCATCAGTTGGCTCGACGATAATATAGTCTTCTCCTTCTTCTACTGTGGCACCTACTTTTCTCAATTCGGTAGCCATAGCCGCAAGACGATCTGTTTCTTTTACTCGCCAGTTGTATACGTTACGAATTGCAGTTGTGCCCTTTGCAAAGAGTGCCGTCGTAGCAATAGTCATGGCAGCATCAGGGATATGATTATAGTCCATATCAATACCCACTAATTCACCTTTACGACACAGAATGTAGTCATCACCCCATTCAATCTCTGCGCCCATTTTTTCTAGCGCGTCGGCAAATCGAATATCACCCTGAATACTGTTCTTACCAATACCCGTCACCTTTATCTCACCGCCCTTGATGGCTGCAGCAGCAAGGAAATAGGAGGCTGAAGACGCATCCCCTTCTACCAAAAACTGGCCTGGAGACTGGTATTGTTGACCACACTTAATAATAAACTGTTGATAGTCACGATTTTCAACTTTAACACCAAACTGCTCCATTATATGCAGCGTAATATCGATATATGGTTTTGATACCAATTCACCGACAATTTCGATGGTGACATCAGCCTTCGCCAATGGTGCAGACATCAAGAATGCTGTTAAAAACTGACTGGAAATGGAACCATCAATTTTGACTAGTCCACCTGTCAAACCGGTACCAACGATCTTTAGAGGCGGATAGTTTTCTGCTTCTAGATATTCGACGTCCGCACCAGCTTGCTTAAGCGCATCAACCAAGTGACCAATGGGTCTTTCCTTCATCCTTGGTTCGCCAGTAAGAACATATTCGCCTTCACCAAGGCAAAGCGCAGCTGCTAGAGGACGCATCGCAGTACCTGCATTGCCAAGAAATAGTTCTTTTGGTTCCGAGACACTGAATGGTTGACCTAAACCTTTAACGATGCATTGAGTTTTGTCTTCGGATAACTGATACTCGACACCCAAACTGGTGAGGGCGTTAAGCATATGACGAATATCATCACTATCTAGAAGATTGGTGAGTGTGGTCGTACCTTCTGCCAACGCAGCAAGCAATAAAGCACGATTCGAGACACTTTTTGAACCTGGAAGGTTAACCGTTCCGGATACTTTTTGGATGGGTTGGAGTGTTAAGCTTTCCATTAGTTGAATCTAATCCTTTGTAGACACTTCAGTCCTTGTAATGAAGCGTCTTAAATAATTCTTGGTAGTTGCAGCGTAACTAAAATACAAGGTAAACACCAGAGCTAATACACCTCTAGATGGTCAATATCTCGACACTCAGTACTAGCCGGCTAGTACTAATGAAAATTAATAAATGAGTCGGTATTGCTTATAATTAATAGAAAGGAACGCAACATTACAGCACTATGACGATCTACCTGACAGAACTAGACAGCAATGACTTTACATTCCCCTCTCCTTTCGAAGCGCTTGATGAGCCAAATGGCTTACTAGCGTTTGGCGGTGATCTCAACCCACAACGACTGCTGTCTGCCTATCAACATGGCGTTTTCCCTTGGTTTGGTCCAAATGAACCACTGCTATGGTGGAGTCCAGCCCCGAGAGCCGTATTTGATCCATCTCTTTTCCGTCCATCAAAAAGCCTGCGTAAATTTCAGCGCAAAACAAATTATCGAGTCACGATGAATACATGTACATCGCAAGTCATTGAATATTGCGCAAGTACACGTCCTATCGAAGAAACTTGGTTAAATGAGGATATGCGTTCTGCGTATGGAGAGTTAGCGAAAAAAGGCCACTGTCATTCCGTCGAAGTTTGGAACCATAATGCCCTAGTCGGCGGCCTTTACGGACTTTCCATTGGCCAAGTCTTTTGTGGCGAATCGATGTTTTCTCTGGAAACTAATGCTTCCAAGATCGCTCTTTGGTACTTTTGTCATCACTTTAAAAGCCATGGAGGCAAACTCATCGACTGCCAAGTTATGAACCCGCACTTGAACTCACTAGGAGCACAAGAACTGACCCGTGAACAGTTTATAGCGGCTTTGCATAATTTACGTGAACAAACCGTACAAGATTCCTGTTTTTCTCAACAAGAGCTATCATTTCCTATACAACAGGAGATGAGTTGATGAACATGGCTGTCCAACAGATCCGAATTGGTCTGAGTCGCAAACAAGCTTGTAGTTACTTGCCTGCTCAACAAGAGCGAGTCGCTATAGTTTTGGAGAAAGAACTGCATGAAGCCAATCAATACGAAATGTTATTGGCTAATGGCTTTAGAAGAAGTGGTGACGCCATTTATAAGCCTCAATGTGACCATTGCAGTGCCTGTCATGCGCTCAGAGTAGCTATCGATGATTTTAAGCTATCTAAGAGCCAGAAACGCCTGCTAGCCAAAACCAAATCATTTCGCTGGGAGATCAGACCAACATTAGATGAAGAATGGTTTGACCTTTATTCTCGGTATATTGAGAAACGTCATTCAACAGGCAGTATGTATCCTCCAAGACAGCAAGAGTTTTTTGAGTTTGCACAGTGTTCATGGATGACCTTGCACTATCTGCACATCTTTGACGATGATAAGCTGATAGGGATCGCCATCACCGATATTCTCTCTGATAGCGCCAGTGCTTTTTACACCTTCTTCGACCCTGACTACACGTTGTCTCTCGGCACATACGCTGTTTTGTGTCAAATCGAATACTGCCAACGATATAACAAACAATGGCTCTATTTGGGCTACCAAATCGATGATTGTTCAGCAATGAACTACAAAACACGGTTCCAACGTCATCAAAGGCTAGTAAATCAGCGATGGCGAGGGTAGAATACACCGCAACTTTACTTATTAAGATTTTAACGGCACAATGCCTGCCGTTAAAACGCCGCATTTCGAAAGAGGATTAAATGGCTAAAGAAGACGTAATTGAGATGCAAGGTACAGTCCTTGATACTCTACCAAACACAATGTTCCGTGTTGAACTAGAAAACGGTCACGTAGTTACTGCGCACATCTCTGGTAAAATGCGTAAAAACTACATCCGTATCCTTACTGGTGACAAAGTAACTGTAGAGATGACTCCATACGACCTAACTAAAGGCCGCATCGTCTTCCGTGCTCGTTAATCTCAACGTTTAACCGAACACAAAAAAACGGAGCTTAGGCTCCGTTTTTTGTTATCGACTCACTAACGATTCAGATGAAGAAGCGCTAGTGATGCGCTTCTGCTTCTTCCTTAGCGCCTACATACTCAAACGCTAAATCATCGTCTTTAAGGGACACTTTCACTGTTCCGCCATCAACCAACGAACCAAATAAGAGTTCATTCGCCAGTGGCTTCTTAAGCTTATCTTGGATAACACGACCCATAGGTCTTGCACCCATTGTCTTGTCGTAACCCTTAATCGCAAGCCAATCGCGGGCATCATCTGACACTTCTAACGAAACGCCTCGAGAATCCAACTGCGCTTGAAGCTCGACAATAAACTTATCAACCACTTGATGTATAACCGTGTCATCTAGGCTGTTGAACCAGATGATACCATCAAGGCGGTTGCGGAACTCCGGAGTGAACACACGTTTAATGGCACCCATAGCGTCTGGCTTGTGATCTTGTTGAATCAGACCAATAGATTTCTTCTCAGTCTCAGCAACACCTGCGTTACTCGTCATTACCAATATCACATTGCGGAAGTCAGCTTTTCGGCCATTGTTATCCGTTAGCGTGCCGTTATCCATGACTTGCAGTAGCAAGTTGAAGATATCAGGGTGCGCCTTCTCAATCTCATCCAGTAATACTACAGAGTGCGGATGCTTGATAACCGCGTCGGTTAACAAACCACCTTGATCGTAGCCCACATAACCTGGAGGAGCACCGATTAAACGGCTTACTGAGTGACGTTCACCATACTCCGACATGTCAAAACGAAGCAGTTCGATACCCAATAGCTTAGACAATTGAACGGTCACTTCTGTTTTACCAACCCCAGTTGGGCCAGCAAACAAGAATGAGCCAACAGGTCTATCATCATTACCTAATCCAGCGCGAGTCATCTTGATTGCTTCACAAAGCACGTCAATGGCTTTGTCTTGACCAAAGACCAGCATCTTCATCTTGTCATCAAGGTTTTGAAGAATATCCTTGTCTGAAGAAGATACAGACTTCTCTGGAATGCGCGCCATCTTGGCAACCATCGCTTCGATATCTGCCACACCAACCGTTTTCTTACGACGGCTTACCGGAACCAAACGACTGCGAGCGCCCGCCTCATCGATAACGTCAATAGCCTTATCAGGTAAATGGCGCTCGTTGATGTACTTCGCTGACAATTCAACGGCAGCACGCAACGCTTTGTTAGTGTAACGAACCTCATGGTGCTCTTCATATTTAGGCTTAAGACCCATCAAGATCTTAGTCGTATCATCTAAAGAGGGTTCCACTACATCAATTTTCTGGAATCGACGTGATAGTGCACGCTCTTTATCAAAAATGTTGCTGTATTCTTGGTAAGTTGTAGAGCCAATACAGCGCAATTTGCCGCTGCTTAGAAGAGGTTTAATAAGGTTTGCTGCGTCTACTTGTCCACCAGAAGCCGCACCCGCACCGATAATTGTATGGATCTCATCAATGAATAGAATGGCGTCATCTTCTTTTTCCAGTTGCTTGAGAATTGCTTTGAAGCGTTTCTCGAAATCACCACGGTATTTAGTACCCGCAAGTAGCGAGCCGATATCGAGAGAGTAAATAACACTGTTTTGGATAACATCAGGCACTTGACCTTCAACGATTCTCCAAGCCAAACCTTCAGCGATAGCAGTTTTACCAACACCGGCCTCACCCACCAACAGTGGGTTGTTCTTACGACGACGGCATAGCACTTGAATCGTACGCTCAAGCTCTTTATCACGGCCAATAAGAGGGTCTATGTTGCCCGCTTTCGCCACTTGGTTCAGATTCGTTGCAAAGCTTTCAAGACGATCTTCACCGTTGGCTTCTTCAATATTCTCACTACCACCACCAAGAGAGCCACTCGATGGTTCGTCACCAGTTGGACCGATGTTTTTGGTGATGCCGTGAGAAATAAAATTAACGATATCTAAACGGCTAATGTCATTTTTCTTAAGAAGGTAAGCAGCATGTGATTCTTGTTCACTAAAAATCGCTACTAAGACGTTAGCGCCTGTTACTTCACTGCGCCCAGAAGACTGTACATGGAATACGGCGCGTTGAAGAACACGTTGGAAACTTAAAGTAGGTTGTGTTTCTCGCGTGTCGTCGGCATCAGGGATAAGAGGAGTTGTTTGATCAATGAAAATGTCGAGCTCATTACGCAGATTCTCTAAATTTGCGTTACAAGCAGTTAGTGCCTCTTTAGCCGAGTCATTTTCCAACAAAGCTAAAAGGAGATGCTCTACGGTCATGAATTCATGTCTTTTGTCACGTGCACGAGCAAATGCGCCGTTCAGACTCGATTCTAATTCTTTATTAAGCATAAGTACCTCCTAAGGAATGACAAACGTCATTCATGCGAAAATTAGGCTTTTTCCATGGTACACAAAAGTGGGTGTTCATTTTCCCTTGAATACATGGTCACTTGAGCAACTTTCGTTTCCGCGACTTCAGATGTGTAGGTGCCACAGACAGCTTTACCTTCATAATGCACCGCTAACATCACTTGAGTCGCTTTATCTTCGTTGAGTGAAAAAAAGCGTTCCAAGATTTCTACTACAAAGTCCATCGGCGTATAGTCATCGTTGTTTAACACAACGTTGTACATTGCCGGCGGCTCAACCTTAGTTTTTTCTTTCTCCAGTAAGTCTGAGTCTGGAGTCACCCATTCAAAATTTTTACTCATGGCCAAATGTTGAGAGTTTTCTTTTAATTTCAAAACACTGTGCTGAGTTTCAATGCTCAAAGCTTCGCTAGAAACACCTAAGACCCAACACTCAAAAAACATCTCTATTAAGAGACTAATGCACCAATTGTATCGCTGCAAACAAAACAATGCTATTAGTGTGTGTCACATATGAGCCAAGTTGAAAAAAACTTTCGCCTCCCTCATAAATAGAATACATGAAGCTCATGCAAACAGAAGATAGATTTTACACTTTTGTTAAAACCAAAGCGCATATGTATAGAATATGTAGTTATTTATACGACTTTCCTATTGACTCCGCTCAATGTTTGACTACAGTGGTTAATTAGTGACTAAAATTTAACAAGTTTTGCATCGGTATTCCCCACAGAGTAAGAATACCCTTACAGCAAAAAACACATTCAAAACGGATGAATGTGGAATAGAGCCACGACTTAGGTTGTGGTTAGTTAGTTTGAATCACAGCAAAGAAGAAGCAAACACGATTGGTCAGTGTCTTCAAAGCGACTTCAGTAACAAAAAATGCATGAGGGATGTATAGCATGGCTACAGGTACAGTAAAATGGTTTAACAACGCCAAAGGATTTGGGTTTATTTGTCCAGAAGGCGAAGATGGTGACATTTTCGCACACTACTCCACGATTAAGATGGATGGCTACCGTACTCTGAAAGCGGGTCAACAAGTGAATTACGAAGTAGAAGAAGGGCCAAAGGGCTACCACGCTAGCTCAGTTACGCCTGTCGAAGGTGACATAGCGAAGTAGTTTCACAAAACAATCACCCATTACAGAAGACACGACCTATTAAAAAAACCACCTTTCGGTGGTTTTTTTATGCCTTTCACAATTCGATGTTTAGCGATTAGCCAACAATGTTATTCAATGTAGAGCTTGGACGCATTAACGTTGAAGTCTTCACATCGTCAAATTGATAGTAACCACCAAGGTCGCCTGCAACGCCTTGAGCACTGTTTAGCTCAGAAACAATAACACTCTCGTTTGACGCAAGGTGCTCTGCAATTGGCGCGAACTCATCTGCTAGTGCTTTGTCTTCTGTTTGAAGAGCTAATGCTTGAGCCCAGTATAGAGCTAGGTAGTAGTGAGAACCACGGTTGTCTAACTCACCAACGCGACGTGATGGCGATTTGTTGTTGTCTAAGAACTTGCCTGTTGCTTCATCAAGTGCTTTCGCTAGTACATTCGCTTTTTCTTTACCAGAAACGACCGCCAGATGCTCTAGAGACGCTGCTAGTGCTAAGAATTCACCTAAAGAGTCCCAACGTAAGTGATTTTCTTTTTGAACCTGTTGAACGTGCTTAGGCGCAGAGCCACCAGCGCCTGTTTCAAATAGGCCGCCACCGTTCATCAATGGAACAATAGATAGCATCTTCGCTGATGTGCCAAGTTCAAGAATTGGGAACAAGTCTGTTAGGTAATCACGTAAAACGTTACCAGTGACAGAAATGGTGTCTTCACCTTTCTTGATTCGGTCTAGTGAGAACAGTGTTGCTTCCAGAGGAGCCTTCACATAAATTTCTAGACCTGACGTATCGTGCTCTGGAAGATATTGATTCACTTTTTTGATCAACTCAGCATCGTGGGCACGGTTTTCGTCGAGCCAGAATACCGCAGGCGTGCTTGATGCACGAGCGCGTGTCACAGCCAGTTTCACCCAATCTTGAATCGGTGCGTCTTTCACCTGACACATACGGAAGATATCGCCTTCTTCAACTGACTGCTCGATAAGCACATTACCGGCTGTATCGATAACTTCGACTTTGCCATCACCTTTTAGAATGAAAGTCTTATCGTGTGAACCGTACTCTTCTGCTTTTTGAGCCATCAGACCTACGTTTGGCACACTACCCATCGTCGTTGGATCAAATGCACCATTCTCTTTACAGAAGTCGATAACTGCTTGATAAATACTTGCATAGCTACGATCAGGGATCATTGCTTTGGTATCTTTCTGCTTACCATCCGGGCCCCACATTTGGCCAGATGAACGAAGCATCGCTGGCATAGAAGCATCAACGATAATGTCACTTGGTACGTGTAGGTTGGTAATACCACGGTCAGAATCAACCATTGCAAGTGCAGGTTGAGTTTCATAAACAGCTGCTAGATCGGCTTCAATCTCAGCTTTTTGAGCGGCTGGTAGTGAGGCGATTTTTGCGTATACATCACCAATACCGTTGTTTACATCAACACCTAGCTCTTCAAATAGCTGACCGTGTTTTGCAAATACATCTTTGTAGTAAACTTTAACTGCGTGACCAAAAATAACTGGGTCAGAGACCTTCATCATCGTCGCTTTCATGTGCAATGAAAGCAGAACATCTTGCTGTTTCGCTTCTGCAATTTGCTCTTCAAAGAAAGACACCAATGCCTTCTTGTTCATTACAGATGCGTCGATGATTTCACCCGCTTGTAGAGCAACCTTCTCTTTAAGAACGCTGGTCTCGCCAGTAGCTGAAGTAAATTGAATCTTCACATCCGTCGCATCAGCAACAGTGACCGATTTTTCACTACCGAAGAAGTCTTTATCTGCCATGCTAGAAACATGAGACTTAGAATCTTTCGACCATGCTCCCATTGAATGCGGGTTTTTCTTAGCATAGTTCTTAACAGATAGCGGTGCGCGTCGGTCTGAGTTACCTTCACGTAAAACCGGGTTTACCGCACTGCCTTTGATCTTGTCATAAGTCGCTTTGATAGCTTCTTGTTCTGGCGTGCTTGGCTCTTCTGGGTAGTTTGGTAAATCATAGCCATTTGCTTGAAGTTCTTTAATAGCAGCCTGTAGCTGTGGGATAGACGCAGAGATATTTGGTAGCTTGATAATGTTCGCTTCTGGTGTTTTCGCCAGCTCACCAAGTTCAGCTAGTGCATCACCAATACGTTGCTCTTCTTTTAGGTATTCAGGGAAGTTAGCAATAATACGCCCTGCTAGTGAAATGTCTCTCGTTTCAACACTGATACCAGATGAAGCAGTAAATGACTGAATGATTGGCAGCAACGAGTATGTTGCGAGCGCTGGAGCTTCATCAGTAATGGTATAGATAATTGTCGGCTTTTCTGTAGGCATGAAATTTCCCTATCGTTCTAATTGGGTATGAGTACCCTTATTAATCAACGTGCCTTCATCAAGGACACGTAAACGTTATGACGGAACGCGATTGAGTGGTTGATACAAAAAGTTTGTACATGAAAACCCTCTCAATTGGGCTTTTTTTGTTCAGTCAAACGAAATCCTAAGCACTTATAATTAAACAAATTTGGGTAATTAGTCTATTATCTTGTGCGTTATTCCTGTTTTTGAGCGCGCTTATGATAGCTCAAAACAACCGTAGACAAAACTACACCACACAGTTTGTTTACATTTTTGCAAGGTAGTTAACATGACGAATAAAACAGCGGCACCTCGTAGTAAGTCGAAAAGCCGCGCTGCTTCTACACGTTTCAAACAGCACTCAGGTCCAGGAAGTAGACCGCGAAAGTCCACTTCTAAACCGGCGGTTAAACGAAAACCAGACACCAACCGAAGCAGACTACCCATTGAAGAACGTAAAGTTATCCTCTTCAACAAACCTTATGACACTTTAAGTCAATTCACAGACGGTGACGGACGTAAAACCCTTGCCGATTACATACCTGTCAAAGATGTATACGCCGCCGGACGCCTCGACAGAGACAGCGAAGGGCTGATGGTTCTTACCAACGATGGTATTTTGCAAGCTAGACTGACTCAACCAAAATCCAAGTCAGAAAAAACCTATTGGGTTCAGGTCGATGGAGCGCCCAGTGAGGATGACTTAGATAAACTGCGACGTGGTGTAGTGCTTAAAGATGGGCCTACATTGCCTGCGAAAGTAAGCCTTATGGAAACGCCTGAAGTTTGGGAGCGTCACCCACCTGTGCGCTTTCGTGCCAACATTCCTACCACATGGTTAAGCATTACAATTATTGAAGGAAGAAATCGACAAGTGCGTCGAATGACAGCCAATATTGGTTTCCCAACATTAAGGCTTATTCGTGCTTCGATGGCTGGGTTTGAGATTGGAAACCTGCAACCGGGTGATTGGTTGGAAATCCCCACCAATCACCCGGCTTTAAAGAGATAAGTAATTTAAGCAAAGCTCTTATTGCTGAGCGACAATCGCCCTAACATGCTCAAGATCTTCAGGAGTATCTACCCCCGCTGGTGGTGCTTCCTGAGCTGCTGCAACGTGGATTTTCTCTCCATACCAAAGCACTCGAAGCTGCTCTAGGCACTCAATTCGTTCAAGTGCACTCGGCTCCCATTCTACATAAGTCTTAATAAACCCAGCACGATAAGCATAGATGCCAATGTGTCTCAGTAGAGGGCTAGTTGCATGTTTTTTCGGCTCTGAAGCGTAAGCATCACGATCCCAAGGTATCGTTGCTCTACTGAAGTACAGCGCATAACCTTGCTCATCCGTCACTACTTTTACCGCATTCGGGTTAAAGACTTCCGATTCATTCTCAATCGTTACACCGAGGGTAGCCATTGGCGCCGTGCTGCTCTCAAGATTATTAGCGACTTGCTTAATAATGCATGCTGGAATCAAAGGTTCATCACCTTGCACATTCACAACGATGTGATCGGGTGCGATTTTCATTGACGCTACCACTTCCGCTAAACGCTCGGTGCCAGACTCGTGAGTCGGAGAAGTCATACAAACTTCGGCACCAAATTGTTTTGCTGCGAGCTCCACTCTTTGATCGTCGGTTGCAATGATTACGCGATCGGCACCAGATTGTAGCGACTTCTCATAAACGTGCTGGATCATCGGTTTGCCACCAATATCCGCTAACGGCTTACCTGGTAAACGAGAAGATTCATACCTTGCTGGGATAATGACGGTAAAAGACATTAGCGTCCCTCTTCCATACTCATGTGTCTCGCTTCAGGCTCTAGTAAAACCGGAATACCCTCTTTAATCGGATAAGCAAGACGATCAAGCTTACAGATAAGCTCTTGCTTATCTTTATCAAAAGTGAGTTTTCCTTTACATACTGGGCATGCCACGATTTCAAGAAGTCTGTGATCCATAACTTTCTATTACCTTGTTTATTTTTTTGAGTATTTCACTACCATCCTGCTCGGTAAATTGAGCAGTGACAGGTAAATACCACCAATTGTTTTGTGCAAATGAACGACATTTTACGGCATCTTTCTCCGTCATAATGACGTTATCAGACCCATCACTTAGGGCATATAATTGTTCCGGTTGAAAATCTTTATGGTCTGCAAAGCCTTGGCTGCGCACTACATCTGCATCAAGATCATTCAACGTATTAAAAAAACGTGGAGGATGGCCAATACCAGCAAACGCAGTGAGTTGCCCTAGCTCGGTCACAGCTTTACGCTCATTGGTTGTTAGATTGATAGCAAGCTCAGGCTGTAATTCAAAACGCTTCTCTTGCCCTAAACCAGGCTCCCCGCCATTGGTAACAATAAGGTCTACTTCTTCCAAGCGAGACAGCGTTTCTCGTAGTGGTCCTAGTGGAATAGATTGCTCATTACCAAAGCGGCGTACTCCATCAACCACTACAATTTCCATTGCTCTATCAAGCGCATAGTGCTGTAGACCATCATCGGTGATAATCACATCAACACCAAGACTTTCTAGTGCCTTGACTGCATTCGATCTTACCGGATCGACAACAACAGGGACTTTGGTTCTTTCATAAATAAGCTTCGGCTCATCGCCACAGGCTTTAGTACTGGTCTGGGTTTCCACTTGCAAAGGATAATGGTTAGATTTACCCCCGTAACCTCGAGAGACTACTCCAGGTTTGAAACCCTGACGTTGCAAATTCTCAACCAGCCAAATAACGATCGGAGTCTTACCATTACCACCAGCGGTAATATTGCCAACGACAATCACAGGCACAGAAGCGCGGTAGCAATCTTTTGAACCATCACTGAAAGCCTTCCTGCGTCGCTTCGCAATCGCTCTATATAACGCACTAAGTGGCCACAAAAGCGGCCACCATAAATAGTTTAGTGGATTACGACCAAACCACAGTTTCTCTATCACTCGTTGTCACCAAACTGAATTTTATGCAGTTGAGCGTACGCACCTTTATGTGTAAGTAACGTATTGTGATCACCTCGTTCGATGATCTCACCGTCATCAACAACGAGAATTTCGTCAGCTTCTTCGATTGTTGATAAGCGGTGAGCTATCACCAACACCGTTTTATCCTTTTGAAGTTCATCCAACGCAGATTGAATCGCTCGCTCAGATTCAGTATCGAGTGCAGAAGTCGCCTCATCCAAAATCAGAACGGGTGCATCACGCAACAGAGCTCGTGCAATCGCGATACGTTGTCTCTGACCGCCAGACAAGCTTGCGCCATTTTCTCCAATCACGGTATCAAGCCCGTTGTCGAGACCATTAATGAACTCCATAGCATGAGCTAATTTCGCCGCGTGCTCGATTTGCTCTCGGCTATATTCTCCATCAGTTGCATAGGCAATGTTGTTGGCAATAGTATCGTTAAACAAATGAACATTTTGAGAAACCAATCCGAAATGCTTACGCAAGTTGGTCAGCTTGATATCATCAATCTTGTGACCGTCAAGTTCAATATGTCCGCTATCGACGTCATAGAAGCGTGTAAACAAGTTCGCGATGGTACTTTTACCCGAACCCGAACGCCCTACAAGCGCAATGGTTTTACCCGCAGGAAGATCAAAACTAACATGACGTAACGCTGGCTTTTCGGTTCCCTGATAAGTAAAAGTGATATCGTTAACTTTAATGTCGCCTTTCACTTTCGACAGCTCAACTTTACCAGTATCGCGCTCCGTATCTAGGTCCATTAACCCAAATAAAGTTTGGCTTGCTGCCATACCACGCTGGAACTCAGCCGTAACACCAGTCAGTGCTTTCAATGGACGCATCAATGAGAACATAGCCGAGAAAATAACCGTAAAAGTACCCGCGGTAAGTTGCTCACGAATCTCATCGAAACTCGCCAAATAAAGGACCGCAACCAATGCTAATGAGGCAATCATTTGAATCACAGGATTCGCTACCGCTGAGGCTGCTACCATCTTCATGGTTTGCTGCCTCATTTGGTTACTCATCTGATCAAAACGCTCTTTCTCAACTTGCTGACCACCGTAACTCAACACTACCTTATGACCTTTTAGCATCTGCTCGGCTGAGGTGGTCATATGTCCCATCGAGGTTTGCATGTTGCGAGAGATCTTTCTAAAACGCTTAGATACAAAGCTAATCGCCCAAGCTACGACAGGAGCGACAGCGAAAAGAACCAGAGATAACTGCCAGCTGCTCCAGAACATCAGTATCAATAGACCAATGATACTTGCTCCTTCTCGAACAATACTGACTAACGAGCGACTCGTCGCTCCTGCAACTTGTTCTGAGTCATAAGTAATCCGAGAGAGCAGTCCACCAGTTGACTCTTTATCGAAAAAGGAAACTGGCATGTGCATAAAGTGACTGAATATTTTGCGTCGTAGTTCCATGACGACTTTGCCGGATACCCAACTCAAACAGTAGGTCGAGACAAATCCACTGGTACCACGTATGAACATCATTCCAAGAATGATTAAAGGAAGGATTTTCAAGAAATTCGATTCGACATCACCAAAGCCTTCATCAAGTAGAGGCTTAAGTAGTGATAGCATGTAGGTATCTGCAGCAGCATTGATCACCAGTGCGATCACCGCAACGACGAGACCCGCTTTGTACTCTCGAATATAAGTCCAAAGACGCTTAAAGGTCTGCAGCGTCGTTTCATCTTGATTTAGCGACATAATTATTGTTCGTTTTCTTTTATCTATCTGTTCATTCTACTCTGCTTCGCAACATCTGCCTATACCAAGGGTCGAGGTTCTGGTTACGAAGCGTTGAAACGGTTAATTCTCCATCAAAAAAGACGAAATTAACCTGCCCCTGCTTACCTGTTTCATACCATTGAGCACCTCGTTCTAGGTATCGTTGTTTAACCAATTCGTTAGGCAGTTGCCAGTGGGAACGAAATTTCGTAGAGGCCACAACGTGCTCAGCCTGAATCAATTGTGTCAAAAACGTAGAAGAGGAGGTCCGGCTGCCATGATGAGGAACACTCATAACATCAACATCTATTTCAGAGAGTGTTCTGGCGATCAATATTTCACTGACTTTCTCAATATCGCCTGTAAGCAATATTCGATGAACTGAATTGTCTCCCTGAACAAAACTAATCAGAACCACACAAGAGTGTGGGTTGTAAGCTCTATCCACTCTCTTCGGAGGCCACAGTGCCTCAAATCGAACTGCCTTCCATTGCCAAGTTCTACCTCGAATACAGAGTTGCTCTTCTGTCAATCCATCAGGCTTCTTGACCCAATCAGGCTTCCAATAATTACGGAGTTCAATTTCACCACCAGCGTGGTCATTATCAGCATGACTAATAATAACTCCATGCAGGTCTCTAACTCCTATAGCTAAAAGATTGGGAGTCACTACTGCGCTCGCCATAGAGAAAGTTGGGCTCGCGCGTCCTGTATCATAAAGTACCGCTTGTTCTCCCTGTTTGATGGCAACAGAGAGCCCGTGGGCTACATCAAAAAAGTGGACACTAACTTTTTGCCCGCTTTGTTTTAATGGCAATGTGACAGCACATAATATCAGTAATAGTGCCAGCCACTTCAATGACACTACTTTTCTCAGGACCAACGTGAAAATTAAAGGTATTGCATAGAAAGCAAAATAAGCTGGAGCGTTAAGCCAGAACCAGTTTGATAGGTTCAAAGAGTAATCAAAGGGCATCATCAGCATATCGACCAATGCCCAGATGAAATTCCCCTTCTCCGACAGTACGGTCACTACAGTCGCTAAGAGCAATAAAGGAACGACTAAAAAACTAAACCATGGGACAAACAACAAGTTATAGAAAGGCGATGCGACAGCAACCCCTTGAAATAAGCTGACCACAATTGGAATGAACAGTAAGCAGAGCAAAATATGGGTATACAACACAGTGCGAACACCAAATTGATAGGAAACAACCGAGTTGGTCACCATGAGTGCGGAGACAGCGAGAAAGGAAAGCCAAAAACTGGCACTTGCGGAAGAAAAAGGCATCAAGGTGAGTATGAGAGAGGCCGCTACTAATAAAGTGGTCATACTCATTATCCGGATGTGAATAATGCAAAGCGAGTTGACAATGACAAGCATGAGTAGAGCGCGAACTGTTGATGTAGCAAACCCACCTAAAGCAGCATAAAAAAACGCTAACACCAACCCTGTAAAGATGCCTAACAATAAACAGAACGGTGTCGTTTTATAACGTAGTTCTGTCGGTAGGAGCAAGGTCACGACCAGCAGTGTTCCCCGCCCGACAAGATAGCCAACGGCAAAAACTATTCCAATATGTAGACCAGAGATAGCAACTAGATGAGACAGTCCGCTCTGTTTTAATCGCAACCAGTCTTCAGCCGCGAGTTTGCTTCTGTCACCGAAAATTAACGCTAAATAATAACCTTGATGTAGGCTGTTTGCGGTCACAGACGTTACCAACCGATGTATTTTCGAACGCCAATCATACGTACTACGAACCATAAAATGACTGTCATCCGATAGAACACCATCGGCTAAAAACCGATTAGAAAAATAGTATCGCTCTTTGTCGAAGCCAACCTGATTAAGAACACCAACAACGGGTTTGAGTTGAACCAAAGCTTGAAGTTCATCGCCCATCGTTAATGCTATCGGTGCATATAACTTAACGCTAGGTCTCTCAAAGAATGACAATTTTTCTCCATTAATCGATAAAATCGTCAATTCAACCTCATATCCACGAGTTATTTTTTTAAAATAGCTGTCAACTCGTCCTTTTATGGTAATATCTGTGCCAAATCGGTAAAGCACCTCCGATTGGTGCTTGTAAAGATTCCCTTGTATCAAAGCCACGGACATTGCAATAAAAACCACTGCGATTATCGAGCAGCGTTTTATTAGTAAGGCTATGCTAATTAAGGATGTAGGAATCAACCAGTAGTAATGAGGCATCATTGGCCACCACGCAACACTGATAAGTGTTAGTGAAAAAACCAACGGTGCAACAATGCCTGTTAAGAGAGTCATGTTTCCCTATGCCAAGAAAGTTCATTAAACGTTTCATGCCCGATCACGAGATGATCAAGCGACAAAAGGCATTGAAAGTGTTCGGCAATGTCCTCTATAACCCAAACCTTTGGTGTTTAAATCGACGCTCAGCGGCAGGCGCTTTTGCGGTTGGTTTGTTTATGGCTTTTGTCCCTCTACCAAGCCAAATGATTATGGCGGCAGGGTTAGCTATCCTGTTTGGTGTTAACCTTCCATTATCGGTTGCACTTGTTTGGATTAGTAACCCTGTGACCATGCCAGTACTGTTTTATTTTGCGTACAAGATCGGCGCGTTTTGCTTGAATACGCCTCCACAGCCATTCCATTTTGAGTTGTCTTGGCAGTATTTATCCGACCAAATGACCACCATTGGCCCCCCGTTCCTCTTAGGATGCGCCATATGTGGTATTGTTGCTTCTGTTGCTGGGTATTTCGGCATTCGTGGCCTTTGGCGTTACTCTGTGGTTCGCAGTTGGCAGCAACGCGCTACAAGATAACGTTAGCTTGGAACCGACAACAGAGTCGTAAACAGAAACTACGAGTGTGACGACACTTCTAAGTAACAAGACTGTCGACCAAATATGAAAAAGCCCGTCAATGAATATCATTGACGGGCTTTTTCTTGAGATTAAATTACTTGGCGCTCAGCACTGAAGCAGGGTTTAACTGACTTGCCTTTGTTGCTGGATACCATGTCGCAATCAGACTTAACACCGTTGCAGTCCCCGCAACTAAAGCCACATCACTCCAAACCAACTCAGATGGCAGAAAGTCTACAAAGTAAATGTCGCCAGATAAAAACTTATGACCAATGAGAGACTCGAGGCCAGAAACTAATGGCGTGAGATTCAGTGCAACTAAACTGCCCAGCATACCACCGACAATACTACCCACTACGCCAGAAAATACACCTTGCCAGATAAAGATGCGTTTTATGAGGCCATCTGTGGCGCCCATCGTGCGTAATATTGCAATTTCAGATGCGCGATCTTTTACCGCCATCATTAGCGTTGAAACAATATTGAAGCACGCAACACCAATAACCAAAACCATCACCAAATACATAATGGTACGAACTAACTGAATATCTCGATATAGGAAACCATATTTCTGTTTCCAGCTACGTAAATAGACGTACTCCGTTAAGGTATTACCCACCTCTCTAACAATCAAAGGGGCATTGAATACGTCATCTACTTTTATAGAAACGCCAGTAACTTGATTACCTAGTCGAGCATACTGCTGAGCATCTGCTAATGGAACAATCGCCAAGCTATGGTCAATCTGTCCATTTAACTCGAGCAAACCAGAGACTTGGACTCGAACTCTTCTTGGCGCTTGCACTTTGCTGGTGTTACTAGTGGTTGGGATCATTAACGTTACGTAGTCACCTACTTTTGCATCCACTTGATCTGCGACCCCTTTGCCGAGAATCACTTGCTGCTCACCGGCATGAAAACTTTGCCAAGCTGTGCCTTTGACAAAGCCCGGTAGTGTCGACACTTTGGTTTCAAGCTCAGGGTCAACGCCACGAATTTCAACAGCTTTGAGTAGGCTGCCCTTTTCAACCAGCGCTGTCATTCGAATATAGGGCGCAGCCGCCTCCACTTTTGAATGTTCCATTGCCGAGTCCATCACCTTTTGCCAGTTTTTGATAGGAGCATTCACACCTTCAAACTCACCATGGGCAATTACGGATAACACTCTATTCTTCAGCTCGCGCTCAAAGCCATTCATCGCAGACAAACCAATGACAATCACCGCCACCCCAACAGCGATGCCAACAATGGATGAAATCGAAATAAACGACACCATTTTGTTACGTTGTTTGGCTTTGCTAAAACGTTTACCAATAAAAAACGATAGTGACACGTTAGCTCCTTGAATTACGCAATTTTGGCATCGAGTAGCAGGCCGTCTTGCATATGCATCTGCCTATCCATTTTCGCGGCTAACTCATTATCATGAGTCACCACTAGAAAAGCGGTTCCGTATTCTTGGTTAAGTGTTCGCATCAAGTCATATATAGATAAAGCCGTCGTGTGGTCAAGGTTACCGGTCGGCTCGTCAGCCAACACCAACGCAGGCTTATTGACCAAGGCTCTAGCGATGGCAACTCGTTGGCGCTCTCCCCCCGAAAGCTCAGAAGGTCGGTGCTCTAAACGATGTTTTAGCCCCACTCGCTCAAGTAATGCACTCGCTTCGGCCTTCGCTAGTTTAGTTCCCATACCACCAATAAGTAACGGCATCGCCACGTTTTCTACCGCTGTAAAGTCACTGAGTAGATGATGGAACTGATATACGAACCCTAAGTGCTCATTACGAAGCTTGGCTTGTTGGTTGCTGCTTAAAGTCAGTAGAGGCTCACCAAGGAAAGTAACCTCCCCTTCCGTTGCCTCATCCAAAGCACCTAGTACGTGAAGTAGCGTTGATTTACCGGAGCCAGAAGAACCAATTATAGACACCAACTCACCTTTGGAGATCTCAAAACTCACGCCTTTAAGTACCTCGGTATCCACCGCCCCATCGTGATACGTTTTTCGGATGTTTTGACAGGCGATTAACGGACTACTCATATCTTAAAGCCTCTGCTGGTTTAACGGATGATGCTCGGAAAGAAGGAAACAATGTGGCTGCTAGACTCAGCAACACAGCACAAATAACAACGACAATAATTTGGCTAGGATTCACCACTATCGGTAACTGTCCGCCAAAGCTAAATAAAGCGACACCCATGACTTCCAGTAGGCTATTAAGGTTGTTTGCCAACAACACGCCAAGAATGCCACCAACAATGGCTCCGAGTGCGCCACTGCTGGCACCCTGAACCATAAAGATGGCGAGCACTTGACGATCAGTCATGCCTTGCGTTTTCAAAATGGCAACTTCTGATTGTTTCTCCATCACCACCATAATCAGTGCGGAAATAATATTGAACGCCGCTACGCCGATAATGAGCCCGAGCATCAGCCCCATCATATTCTTTTCCATTTTTACAGCTTGGAACAATTCGCCACGTTGATCACGCCAGTCACTCCATAACCAACCGTCCGGCAATGGCTGCTCACTTAAACTGGAGACCACAAACGGGTCATTGAAGAACAGTCTCCACCCACTCGCTTCATCGGCTTTGTAACGCATCAACTTGGCGGCATCTTTCAAATGAGTTACGACTAACTGACCATCCACATCAGAGCCGGTGCTATAAAGCCCAGCAACAGTGAACATTCGCTGACTTGGGATTCGACCAAGCGGCGTATACTGGCTAGCACTGGTAACCATTAGTCTTACTTTATCGCCAACGCGCACATCGAGCTCTCTGGCAAGCGTATGACCCAACAAAACCTGATACTTTCCTGCTTGCAAATTATCTAAGCTGCCACTTACCAGACGATAGCGAATCGGATCATCAGTTTCGGGCTCAATTCCAATCATAATGGCAGCAGACAATCCTTGATGGCTTTGAACCACAGCCTCACTGCGGACAATAGGGGCCGCTGGCTGACTAGTAGCAAAGCTATTAAGCAACGCATCTGGCTTGTCATTTAAGTCAACTCGACCTGAATCATGTGAAATAACCGCTTGAGGCAAAACGCCAAGAATTCGACCTTTCAGTTGAGCTTCAAATCCGTTCATTACTGAGAGAACAGTAACAAGCGACAAAACACCGATAGTGATTCCTGCGGTCGACATATAGGACACGAACCGACTAAAGCGATCGCCAGAGCGACCTCTTAGGTAACGTAATCCAATAAAAACGGGCAAAGGGTGAAACATAATAATGGCCATGGGACGAAATCTATGAGTAATGTAACCAGAAAACCCATTGGGTTGTAGCCCCGATTGTAAATTTCCTTTTAAATTACGTACTTTTGACCTTTCATTCGGTCATTTTCTTGATAACTCAGACATACACAGAGATAATTAATTCAAGTCGATTAGGAAAAATGTATGCAGCAGAACGAATTCTTCACCGTAAATGGACCTTTAAAAGCCAACATTGAGCCACTAGCACCTGGTAGTACTCTACCCGACCTAGACCAATACATTGCTGAAATTCCAGCTCCATTTATGGCATCGAGTGAATTTAGTCTACTCGATCAGCAAAATGATGCTGCAAAGCACGAACTGAATCAACATAACCTCAAGCACGTTGCCGAGTTAATTGAACAGCAAAACAGCAAGCTTAATTTGCTGCTTAATTATATTATTTCGCAACAAGATGACCCTGCACAACGCCATGTCACTCACAGTTTTGGCGCAGGTCAACTTACCTACATCGCTTCAGAAGCACCGAAAGTTGGTCAAATAGCCAAGGTGAAGCTTTTCCTAGATCACCCACCTGCTGGTATTTATTGTTATGCAGAAGTCACCGATATACAGAACTCCGAATCAGGCCAACTGGCTACGTTGAGTTTTGTACGAATCCTTGAAGAACACCAAGACCTACTAATTAAAGCTGCTTTGTACCAACAACAGAAATTGCTTCGACAGCGCTCGCTAGACAGAGACAACCAATAAATACTATGAGTAATTGTCAACTACTTCCTCTTAATGCACCAACGGGTGCCGGTGATAAAAAGTTTCTCGGTAACCTGATTGGTGGCGCATTAGCCCTTGCTATCAGCGAGCATGCTAACGCCTATACTGATCATACTTTACTGGTTGTGCCAGACCCACAGCTTGCTCTTAAACTTCAAGGTGAACTAGAACAGTTCTTTCCAGGAGAGGTTGCGCTATTTCCTGACTGGGAAACCTTGCCATACGATAATTTCTCGCCACATCAGGATATAATTTCAGATCGTATTGCACGGCTATACGCCCTACCGCAAAAGTCAAAAGGGATCACTATCGTCCCGGTAAGCACTTTGTTGCAAAGGCAAAGTCCTCGCGATTTCTTAATGCAACATACCTTGATGGTAAAAACTGGTGATTTGTTTTCACTGGATAAACTACGTCTACAGCTAGAAAACTCTGGCTACCGACATGTAGACCAAGTGTTTGGTCCCGGTGAATATGCAAGTAGGGGTTCAATTCTCGATCTCTTCCCCATGGGAAGCTCTGCGCCTTATCGCATTGATTTCTTTGACGATGAAATCGACACTATTCGCACCTTTGATCCGGAAAACCAACGTTCCATCGAAGATATTAGCGAGATTCGACTCCTCCCAGCTCATGAGTTTCCTACGACAAAAGACGCGATTGAAGAGTTTCGTGTTCGCTGGAGACAACAATTCGACGCAAGGCGCGAACCAGAGTCAGTCTACATGCAGGTAACAAAAGGCACTTGGCCAGCGGGTATAGAGTATTGGCAGCCTCTGTTCTTTGAGCATACTGAAACGCTATTTGATTACATCAGTCAAGACTCCCAAATTATTGCGGTGGGTGATATTGAGTCCGCCATAGATACCTTTTTGTCTGACGTGGAAACACGTTATGAGCAGCGAAAGGTCGACCCTTTGCGCCCACTGTTAGAACCGAGTGCGCTTTGGCTGCAAAAAGATGAGTTCTATTCACAGCTAAAAGCCTATCCACAATTGCTGTGCTCCGTTGATTCCGTGGATGAAAAAGCAGGACGCGTCAATGCTCCCGTCGAAGCACTTCCTGATTTAGCAGTACAGCATCAATTAAAAGAGCCGATGGTTCAAATCCGTCAGTTTACGGAGCAGTACGCTGGTAAAGTGATTTTCTCGGTGGAATCTGAGGGCCGTCGAGAGGCGCTACTCGAATTACTGCATCGCATAAAACTGAGGCCACAAGAGAAAGAACATTTTCTCGATGCGCTGAAGAGCGACGATAAGTTCACACTTGTTATTGGTCAATGTGAACATGGTTTTGCTTATCAACAGCAGTTCGCACTGATCTGCGAAAGTGACATGCTCGGCGATCGCGTTATTCAACGACGCAAGAAAGAAAAACGCTCGATTAATAGTGACACCGTCATTCGCAACCTTGCTGAGCTCAAACCAGGCCAGCCCGTTGTTCATATTGACCACGGTATTGGCCGCTACGTCGGCTTGCAAACACTCGAAGCCGGTGGCATGACGACAGAATACGTCACACTCGAATATCAGAACGACGCCAAGCTGTACGTCCCTGTCGCTTCACTGAACTTAATTGGACGCTACTCTGGTGGCGCGGAAGAATCGGCACCACTCAACAAATTAGGCAGTGAATCTTGGGCTAAAGCCCGTAGAAAAGCCGCTGAAAAAGTGCGTGATGTCGCGGCAGAGTTGCTCGATGTATACGCCAAGCGCGAGTTAAAACCTGGCTTTAAATTCAGCTTAGATCGTGACCAATATGCGACCTTTAAAGCTGGTTTCCCATTTGAAGAAACTGACGACCAAGCACAGGCCATCAATGCTGTCATGTCTGATATGTGTCAGCCTAAAGCCATGGATCGTTTGGTTTGTGGTGATGTTGGCTTCGGAAAAACAGAAGTCGCAATGCGCGCAGCATTTGTGGCAACCGACAACGGTAAACAAGTCGCAGTGCTGGTTCCTACCACACTGCTGGCACAGCAACATTTTGAGAACTTCCGCGATCGATTTGCCAACCTGCCTATCCGGGTTGAAGTCTTGTCGCGCTTTAAATCGGCCAAAGAGCAAAAAGCCATCCTACAAGACGTCGCCGATGGAAAAGTGGATATTGTCGTTGGCACCCACAAACTGCTCTCTAGTGACATTCGGTTTAAAGATCTTGGCCTACTCATCGTTGATGAAGAACATCGATTTGGTGTGAGGCAAAAAGAAAAAGTGAAAGCGATGCGTGCCGATGTCGACATTCTGACCTTAACAGCAACGCCTATTCCACGAACACTGAATATGGCCATGAGTGGCATGCGCGATCTTTCCATCATTGCTACACCGCCAGCGAGACGTCTTGCCATTAAGACCTTTGTGCGTCAAAGCGAAGACAGTGTTGTACGCGAAGCAATACTTCGTGAAATCATGCGTGGTGGTCAGGTCTATTTCCTTCACAATCAGGTTGAAACCATTGAAAAGGTCGCGGCAGACTTAGAAAAGTTAGTCCCCGAAGCACGCGTCACAGTTGCCCACGGCCAGATGCGTGAACGTGAACTAGAGCGAGTTATGAATGATTTCTATCATCAACGTTTTAATTTACTAGTATGTACGACCATCATTGAGACGGGCATCGACGTGCCAACCGCTAACACCATCATCATGGATCGTGCTGATAACCTTGGCTTAGCGCAGCTTCACCAACTTCGTGGACGTGTGGGTCGCTCACACCATCAGGCGTATGCTTATCTGCTGACTCCTCATCCAAAAGCCATGACAAAAGATGCAGTGAAGCGATTAGACGCTATCGCCTCGCTCGAAGATCTTGGGGCCGGCTTTACTCTAGCGACTCATGACCTTGAAATTCGTGGCGCTGGAGAGCTTTTAGGAGATGAACAGAGTGGCCAAATTCAGTCCGTTGGATTCTCACTCTATATGGAAATGTTAGAGCAAGCCGTGGAAGCGCTAAAAGAAGGCAAAGAGCCCTCTTTGGACGATCTACTTCGCGAACAAACGGAAGTGGAATTACGTATCCCCGCTTTGCTCCCTGATGACTATATTCCGGATATCAATACTCGTCTATCCATGTATAAACGAATCGCAAGCGTTGTAGATAACGAAGAACTCGACGAGCTAAAAGTGGAACTTATTGATCGATTTGGCCTGCTGCCAGATGCTGCCAAACACCTTCTTGCCGTCTCACAAATGAAGCTTCGTGGTAGAGCACTGAAAGTTAAAAAAGTAGAAGCCCATGATAAAGGTGGCTATATTGAATTTTATCCGGATGCTGACATTAACCCAGCCTTCTTGGTTAAACTACTTCAAGCGCAGCCAACGAAATTTGCGATGGAAGGGCCAACTAAGTTCAAGTTTATGGAAGCGCTAACCGATAGGCGTAAACGCTTAAGCTACCTCAATAATATGCTTGACGAGTTTGAGGCCAATCGACTTCCTAACGCATAATTGCTTACAGCTGCAACGATTTTTCACCGTGAAATGTTTCAGCAACATCCTGTATTAATTGATATAATGGGATTGCACTCAATGATAGTGGCAATCAATGGAGAAACAATGAAAAAACTGATCCCACTGCTACTCCTATTGGTTTCTATGCCAAGTTTGGCGCAGAGACAATTTGATATAGAAGTGATCGTTTTCAAACGTGCGGTAAACCCTGAAAAAGTAAACGAGTCTTGGCCAAACACCATGCCGCAAATAGACTTTAGCCGCGCTGGTTCAATGAACGATGCCAGTTATCGCGCGTCGAAAGGCGTTCAGATGCTGCCTTACTCTTCATACCAATTGAATGATGAAGCGGCAAAACTAAAAAATCATGCAGGCTATACGGTGCTCATGCACAAAGCATGGCGCCAAGGCGATAACGGTAGAGGCTCTGCTCCAATTTTCCATATTCGTGCAGGGAAAGATTACTCAGCTGGTTTTAATGCCGATGGAACAGAGAAGGGCAGCAACAGCAACACCACAAGCCCGGTTGATGGCGTAACGGAAGTGGCCATAGATAAACCGTTGTACGAGCTTGACGGTAAACTACAGATATACGTGCAGCATTATTTGTATGCTGAAGCCCAACTAGACCTTCGCTCGCCAAGCACAAAAGAGGTGATTGTTACTGATTCAGTCACGGCAACAGAACCGATGGAGCCGTCTGTTGACAATTCTGTAGCGACAGGGACTGCAGATAGTAACGTCATTGCTGGCAACTTACAGGCCATAGAGCCTCAACGTGAAGTTCAAACCTTTCTCAAGGACTATCGATTTGAGCAGAAACGTCGCATGAGAAGTAGTGAAACGCACTACCTAGACCATCCGTTAATGGGCATGATCATCCAAGTTCGAAGAGTACAGAACTAATCCAGAAAGGGCCTAAAATAAGGCCCTTTTTTCAATTCCTGTTCCATTCCAAGGCATTATGAATACACATTACACTATCTACACAAAAAGATTATGCCTTCGACTATTGAATCTTAACGATGCCGAGCAACTGACAGTCGCAATCCAAGAATCTCCCTCATTGCATCAATGGATAGATTGGTGTCATAAAGACTTTACTCAACATGAAGCGATGGATTTCATTGGCGCGACTCGAGTTAACTGGGTGAAAGCCGTGGCATTTGGCTTTGCATTGTTTGACCGAAAAACCGAACAGTTTCTAGGTATGGTGGCGCTCAATGAGTTTTATCATACCTTCAACATGGGAAGCCTCGGCTATTGGCTAAGAGACGATGCTCAAAAGCAGGGCTATGCCTTGGAAGCGCTCGATGCGTTGGTGGAATTCAGTTTTGCCAATTTATTACTCACCCGACTAGAAATTGTTTGCGACCCAGACAATACCGCTAGCCATAGGCTTGCTGAACGTATCGGAGCAACCTACGAATGTTTAGCGCAGAATCGCTTTATTTTTGATGGTAAACCAAAAGCTGGACTGGTCTATTCCCTCATTCCCCCTACCCGATGAACCAGTGGCTCTGAGATAAAAAAAGAGGCGCTTTTCAGCGCCTCTCTCTGTAATCACTAGGTATTAGTGCAATTTCAAGTTTGGTCTCAATACACGGTTAATACGACCAACCAACATCATTAATCCGGTCTTTAACACGCCATGTAACGCCATTTGGTGCATACGATAAAGCGAAATATAAACCACACGAGCGATTCGGCCTTCTACCATCATAGAGCCCTTGGTTAGGTTACCCATTAAACTACCTACCGTTGAGAATCGACTCAATGATACTAAGGAGCCGTGATCATTGTATACGTAAGGCTTTAATTCTCTGTCTGTCAGTTTAGCAACAATGTTACTAAACGCACGACTCGCCATTTGGTGCGCAGCTTGAGCACGTGGTGGCGCAAATTTACCATCAGCTTGGGTACACTGAGCCAAGTCACCGATAACGAAAATATCGTCATCACGCGTGGTTTGCAGCGTGTCTTTTACTACTAACTGGTTGATACGGTTAGTTTCCAAACCGGCAATATCTTTCATAAAGTCTGGCGCTTTGATTCCTGCCGCCCAAACCATTATTTGTGCCGGGATTTTTTCGCCATCTTTAGTAGTTAAGCCATCTTTGTCCGCTTGAGTCACCATAGTGGCAGTGCGAACAGTTACACCCAGTTTTGTCAGTTCAGAATGCGCTGCGCTTGAAATACGTGGAGGAAGCGCTGGAAGAATGCGCTCACCCGCTTCAATTAAGTTTACGTTCAGCTTACTCGAATCCAGGTCACCGAAACCATAAGTACGAAGCTCTTTGACCGCGTTATGCAGTTCAGCAGACAGCTCTACACCTGTTGCACCAGCACCAACGATCGCAATATCGACAGTACCGTGACCATTTTTCGCATGCAGTTTTAGGAACTCATTGTTCATCTCTGTACGGAAACGGTGTGCCTGTTCTGGGCTATCTAAGAAGATGCAGTTCTCACGAACACCAGGAGTATTGAAGTCGTTTGATGTTGAGCCAATCGCAAGCACTAAGATGTCATAAGCGATCTCACGGCTCGGCATCAATAGCTCATCGTGCTCGTCTCTCAATTCACTTAGCGTAATGCTTTTTCGCTCACGATCAATCTCTTTCAGACTGCCCATTTGAAAATCAAAATGATGATTTTTCGCGTGGGCACGATAGCTTAGCGCATCAACCCCTTCGTCCAATGAGCCGGTCGCTACTTCGTGTAGAAGTGGCTTCCATAAATGGCTTGCTTTACGATCAACAAGCGTAATATTGGCGCGCCCTTTACGTCCAAGTGTTCGGCCTAATTTGGTCGCAAGCTCAAGTCCGCCTGCGCCACCACCAACAACGACAATATTAGTCACAATGGCTCTCCTAAAAAGTGAAATTTGAAAGTTAGAAAATGGTCTTACATCCCGCCCAAAGTCGAAATGCTTAAAATTTGGTCATTATGCGCAAGTATGGACTCCAAGTGGCAGCCCCTAGCGCGGTACAATCATGGTTTCACTTCACAAATTTGTTCAAAATCGTCTTTGTTTGAACATCTTAGGGCAAGTTCTCTTCTTGCTCTCAACTTTTTTTGATATTTATCAAATAATGTAGAGTGGTTTTATTATATAGGGCAAATCAATGTCCGCAACTATTCAATGGAATTATTTTTGTTAAGTGAATTAAATGGCCATTTGTTAGTCGATAGTTCCATCACTAAAAACGGCTCCTCAAGGGAGCCGTTTTTAACTTCATAATATCAAGGTCAATACCTAGGGCGTTACCGTCACTAACGCATCACCTGTGACATTTTCAAATGATGCAGTGATGGTAGCGGTACCTGCCGAAATACCACTTACATATTGCTTGGAAGGGTATGCCACATTCATGTCTGAGCTGCTCCAAGAGACATATTTGGCGTAGTTCTCAACACGACCATCAGAGAAAGTGACATTAACAGTTACCTCAACAGTATCACCAGTAGCAACCGTGATATTTTGTGGCACAATTTCTACCTTTGTCGTTGTGGCAGGGTAGGTTTGCGTTTCAACAAAATCTGTCATGCCTTGGTATGACATCGTAATCGTCGCGCGCCCTCCTTCATAGACACCTTGCGCCAAACCCGCCTTGGCATTTCCGGATTCAATCGTCGCGGCAGTGGTATCGCTGCTCGACCACTCAGCATCTAAGGTAACATCTTTGCTCGACCCACCTTGATAGTATGCAATAGCATGGTATTGGAATGGTGTTCCCGAATAAAGGATATCCTGTCTTGGTTCTATTGCGACTTGTGCTAGAACTAGAGGAGCAACCGTGGTAGTTACCTCATCCTCAACCCCATCAAACTCAGCTTTGATCTGCGCGCTGCCTGCGGATAACGCTTCACCACTACCTCCTAATTCCCCTGTGGTGACCACTTGAATCAAAGTAGGGTCACTAGAAGACCACGTCGCTTTTGAAGTTACATCTTCATCAGGCAAGCCTTGATGATATTTAGCAATCGCCTTATATCGTCCTGCAGTTCCTTCTGGAACTGTCTCATTGTCCGGCGTAACGACTAGCTGCCTGATATATGTGTCAACAACACTAACCTGACCTGCTCCTTCGATGTTTTGATAGATCGCATACACTTCACTGTTACCCGCAAATTTTCCTTCTATCAACCCCGTCGTATTCACGGCAAGTTTATCTCTCTGTTGCGCCCGCCAATCACTTAACGCTGTTACATCTTTAAATGAAACCTTATTAGTATTAACGTCTTTGTATATTGCATAAGCATTAAGTTGCTTTGTATCCCCTACTTTGACCGTAGAATCGGCAGGCTCAACGTTCACGCCTAAGTAGGTCAGGCTACTGAAGAGTGTGAGAATGACCTTGTAAGAGTAACCAACCTAAATTAACTGGGCGTACCATAATAAAATCTTAATGTTGTGTGAAAGTTGTTACCGTATTGAACAAAAAAAGCAGCGAAATCCGCTGCTTTTGTAAAAAGTAGTACACGCCACTCGGACGTTTCTTACATTACGATTCTTTAAACGCCTTCATTGTTTGAAGGTGCTGAGAGATCTTTTTGAATTTATGTGTTTGAGTTTCATCCCACACTACATCGTAATAATCTTTAAGGGCATCCGCCGTTTTTTGGTTATCGTGAATTTCGTCTTCTTTGGACAAAATGACCATACAACGACCCGCATTTTTACTGCGGAACTTTTCAACACACTTAGTGGCAATGTCTTCATATTCTTCTGGCCGATCAATACGACCTTGCATATTTACTTCAGGGTGCAAATTGGGGTTGAAGATAACTTGTTTAATGCCACATAAGAAGCCTATGCGCTCTGACCAGTAGCCTCCCAGACCTACACCGCAAATAATCGGCGCTTCATCTTTTGACTCTTGAACCAGCTTGTTCACTTCTTTAAGAAGGTGCTGCATATCATGCTTGGGGTGAAGTGTGCTGTAGTTGACGAAACGAACGTCTTCGTCAATGAATTGCAACTGAAGCACTTTTTCATGGTTGCCTGGGCTTGTTGAATCGAAGCCGTGAAGATAAATAATCATAGTACCTCTCAATCCGTCCTTATTGGTACGCTTTCGTTAAATCTACCACGAAAGCCCTAGTTTCATAGGGGGTAAGATGATTTTTCAGAAAAGATAACGTTAAACAGTGATCCCCTCAACATAATCGTAGATAAATAGCCTCAGCTTCGACTAAAAAACCATCATCTTGCCACACCTGCGCTGCAAGTAGATACCAGAGCATAGCCATCATCTGCGAGTGTCTTTGCCAAATCTCCACATCCTTTTGCCAAGATCTACTATCTATCGTGGGCTGGTGCTGTTTGTAGAGTTCAATTCCTGTAACGACATCCATTTGAAGCATATCCAAGGTCATTGTTAGGTCCAGAACGGGACTGGCAATTGCAGCATATTCCCAGTCAATTACCGCAAGGCCCGTTTCAATCTGCACTAAGTTATGAATGCCAAAATCAAAATGACAAAGCGCTTGTTGCGCACAGCTTAATTTTGGTAGCGTTCGAAGGCTTTCGTAAATCGGACGAAAGCGCCGCTTTAGAACAGAATCGTCAAGCTGAGACCAGTAATGATCCACTTTTTCTTGGTAATCAAAACGTCGCACCTGACTGATAGGTTGAATGGTATGGATATTCGCAAGAAGCGCGATAACCTTTGAATGATCGTCTAACTGACTAACAGGAATACCATTACACCAACTGAGCGCGATACCCTTTGGGCCGCGAGCAATTACTTTGTTAGTAGGGAGGTGTCCGGCAATCGAGTTCAAAACCTCAGCTTCATTGTCGCGACTGATATCAAATGACTGACATAGCGATGAGTTGGCACGCCAAATCACCCAACCATGAGATGGAGTCAATACACGCCACGCCCGATTTGTCAGGCCGCCAGATAACGGAAGTGCCCCTAAGGGCACTTCGTTTAACAAGGAAGATAATCCAGCCAAATCTGGTGATTGCTGGACCGCATCAATCCAATTAAGCATTGAGCGCTTGTTATAGACCTAGTACTGAACGAGACTCTTGCTTACGAATTTCAGTTTCGTCAGCCCACTCAATCAGACCCGTTTCTAGATCCATAAGACGCATTGTCATTTTGTAGTATACGTCTTTATCGCTGCCCGCTTCTTTAACGATACTACTTAGGTTACCGTAAAGCATATATTGCGCACCAACCATTTTACCGAATTGGATAGCTGTGCTTTGGTTCACTAGCTCATCATTGTTTTGGAAGTTAAGCTGTTCACGTACAGACTCAACACGATCCATATCTACGAAACGGAACTTACCAGAGTTCAGCATTTTGGTGCTGATGCTGTCAGTGATAGACTCGGTATCAATGTGCTCCGTTGTTTTGTTCTTGATACGTTCAACAAATACAATTGGGCGACTGTCGCGCGTGATTGCCGCAACTGAACCAGACATCAGCATGCTATCAACCATATCACCAGCGATCTTCTGTAGGTCAGTTGAACCGAAGTCGATTGTTGTCGTTTCAGTAGCTTGCGCGTCGCCGTAACTTACTTTATTTGAACAGCCACCGAGAATGACAGCCAAACCCAACAAAGCAATAATACTTTTTTTCATTTTGTTTCCTTAGTGTTACTTACTTTCCAACGGGTGGAAATTACTCATCCGCTCCGCGCAATTGCACACGGAATTCTTTACCATTCGGATTTACAGACACCTCAGACAGGGTAATAGTTTCATCACCGCGTAAGATGGCTCTTTTCCAAGGGGCTTGTTTGGTATTTACTTCAAGTCCTTGCGCATCATACCAATAGAATCGATATTGGATGATTTGGTCCGTAGATGTCGTGTTAGACAATCGCACCACGCCTCTCGCATGACCATTGGTATCAATGGTCGAAATATCATCAATAGAGAATTTTTTACCCATTTGTGCGTCGCCATAAAGCACAGCCTGAGTTTGGCCTTCGATTTTGATCCCTGAGGTTTTACTTGCAGCACAGCCAAACAACGTCAACAGCACACCAATACTCACTAACCATTTTTTCATTACATTCTTCCTAATTGTTTATGCCAAATGGTGGCATTGCCGCCCTGGCGCGACACCCAAACCAAAGTGGTCTGTCTATCTCTCACATCAAAAGTATAGTCTTGACCATCTAACGTCATTTTGTGGCTGCCCGCTTTAACGATTTGACTTGCACCGTTCACAACACCCGGTAATGTTTGCCAACTTCGAGTATCAGGCTGTTCCGTCAAAGTGTTCCACACGTTGAAGATAAGGTTACCGACATCATCGTCTTTCGCCGTACTCTTACGAATTTGGTCTTTGGCATAAACGCGCAGTGCTTGTCGCAACAAGATGGTCGGCATATTCTCGGTAAGCTGCTGCTGCGCCATTAAATTAGTATCCACTAATTCATCCGACTTCAGGGGCTTACCATCCAATATAATATTCGAAAATTTAGGCGTCACCGCTGGAACATAATACGGCAGTGCCACAGTATACAACGCAGTATTACCTTGGCTGTCATAAACAGGCAAAGTCAGATTCCAAGATTGCATGGCGCTCACAACCCCCTGCTCTTCGAGCAAGATGACACGACCTTCACCAGCTTTAACACCTGGTCGATCACCATATTGCTTTTTAAGCTTCGTAAGATCTTGATTACGACTTGAGCGTTTAGCCACACGAATTACCGCGTCGATAACGGCTTCATTATCTGGTGCAACAGCAAGTGCGCGAGTGTAGTCAATATAGGCCCCATTGAGGTCATTTGAAGCTTCATACATCAAGCCTGACAAAAACAACAAATAGCCATTTTGGATCGCTTTCAGTTGATTTCCCGCATCAGGATAACGCGACAACACCGACCCTAGATTAGGTGATAACCCCTTCTGCTTCATTTCAGCTTCAGCAGAACGTAAGTCTTTCTCTCGCGCTTGGCGAGCACGCTGTTGAACTTGGTTTGCTCGACGCACCTCAACCAGAGCACCCTCTAGGTCGTTTTTTTGAATATAGTTGAGCCCTAGATACAGGTGTAAATAACCGAGTTCATAATCTGGCGGTACATACTCAGTAATATTGTCATTGACCGCTAAAGCACCAACACTAGTCGCAGTATCAGTAATAGAAATAAGTGCCTTATCTTGCTGGACTCTAACGGCCTTATCACTGACTTCAAGTGCTGACTTACTTTGCGGATAGGATTGGTTTAAGAACTCGACCCTGCCGCGTTCAAAATTATCTAAGATATCACCCGCAACGACATCTTCAGCTTGAGGCAATGCAGCCTGCGCTTTTTCATATTGGCCAGTTTTTACCGCTTGATACACCACCGTATTTTGTTGGGTATAGTGGCTAAACAGATTACCTGCACTTAGTCCCGCACAAGCGGTAAGTGAAGCAGCAAGAACGACGATGAATGCGTGTTTGACGCTACGTATTAACATATGTTTTGAAGAGAATAGATACCTTTTGTGAGGCTTTGACAATTACGTTAGTACTAAGTTGCCAAAGCCTCTCGAAATTAGCTCATCAACAATGGGCCAAGCGGGCGACCACCAACGAGATGCATGTGAATATGGTACACCTCTTGACCGCCGTGAGAATTACAGTTGACGATCAAACGATAGCCATCCTCTGCGATACCTTCATCATGAGCGATTTTCCTTGCAACGGTGAACATTCGTCCCATCATCGCTTCATCATCAGCTTCAACTTCATTAACAGTGGGAATCAGTTTGTTTGGAATGATCAATACGTGGCTTGGAGCACGCGGATTGATATCACGAAATGCGGTAACAAGATCGTCTTGATACAACACATCGGCAGGAATTTCTTTACGAATAATTTTGCTAAAAATGGTTTCTTCAGCCATGAAGTTCTCCAATTACCAAACCAATAATACTGACACAGGATCGCCAGCACATACATACTTTAGAAGTATGCACTAAGGTCTATAGAATCACAATTTAAAGCAAAGCCAACATAGCTTGTTGTTTTCATTATTGTTCGATTCTCAACCTATATCTCGCTAGAAGTACTTTTTTTAGATAACACTTCACGCCAAAACCTTGGCTTTTATTACATTTTTGACGAGTGCGTCATAAAACGTAGCACGACAAGTCATATATATTTCAGTTTTTGTTATTTGTAACGATAAAGAGACAAAAGCGCCAAACCTCAATTCCGACCTGATGTTACGAGTGGACGGATAGTGCAAGGTTTAGCGCAAAGCGTCCAGTTAAATTTTGTATGATTTTTGTATTGCTGCAACATTACTAGGGAGAGATATATGCAGGGTTCCGTTATACGGAGGATGTACGCTGGGTTCACGCTCATCGTCATTCTTTTTGTTATCACCATTATGATTATGCTCAGTGGCATGAACCAAATTCATCAGTATTTTGGCTCTGTTTCTAAGTCCTCTCTCCCACTAGTTTCTCTTTCGAATCAAACCAGTGTGCAATTGTTGTCTGCGGACAAATCCTTCAAAGATTTCCTCACTACGCAGAACGAAGAAAGAATGACTATCCGTCGCGAAGAGTTTTCCGCTTCAATGGAAGAGTTTGGTCGTGACTTAGAACAACTCGCTAGCGCTAGTGCCGGTTTCCCCGAACTAGAAAACCGAATTGGCGAACTGCGTGAGGTTCAAGCTCGCTATAGCGAAGAAGCTCAAGAAGCAATGGATAACTATCAATCCATGTTCTCAGCTCAAGAACAGGTTCAACTCTCCACACGACGATTCCAAAAACTCCACTCAGACCTCTCTGTTGGCATGAAAGAGTATGTAGATGACGCTTCGAGTATTTCTGTCAAAGTGATGGCAAAAAGTTACTTTATCAAACTAAAAGACGCCGAACTCATCACTTCAGATGCACTAGCCAGTAGCGATACCGTCTTCGTTCAAGAAGCCGTTAATAAAAACCGCAAAGCCGTCACTCACCTCAACTACGCTTACCGCGGCTTAGTTACACAAATGCCAGAGTTGAAGAAAGTGTTTGAGAGCTCTGTGGAACAATTTACCAAAGATGTCGGCCAGAAAGGCGGCGTGTTAGATCAACATAATAATTATTTGATCGCCAGAGCTGCTCTGTATCAAAACATCGAAAATCTAGCTCTGGAAGTAGACGGCGCGATGGCGACCCTTAACGGCTTCACCGAAACTGCGACAGCCAATCTAAACCAATCTCTTGAACAAGCTGGCACTATCTATGACGAAGGCGTAATAAAAGCCATTGGTATCGGTGTGGTCGTTGTCTTAATTGCAGTCGGTATTGGTTACCACATTGCGCAAAGTGTACGTCAACCACTAAACAGCACACTCAAAACACTAGAAAGCTTAACCGAAGGCGACATGACGCAGCGCATTGAAGTGAAATACAACAATGAGTTCCGCCGTCTAGGCAACCACATTAATACGCTTGCAGACAGCCTGCACAACGTGTTGGTCAAACTGAATGATGCATCGGACAACCTAACAGATACTGCAAGCAACAACCAAAGCACGTCTTTGAGTGCGCAAAGCCAACTTAGTGCGCAGCGTGAGCAAACCGCTAACGTCGCGACGGCAATGACCGAAATGTCTCATTCAGTACAGGAAGTGGCAAACAGTGCGCAAAACTCGTTAGAGAAGGTACATCAAGTCGAATCAGCCTCTGAATCTGGTCGTCAGATCATGAGTACCAATATCAGTACCATCAATCAGTTGGAGCTTCGTCTTAATGAATCGGTTGAAGCGGTTGGCGAACTTCAGAAGATGAGCAGCCAAATTGGCAGCATATTAGATGTCATTCGCAACATCGCTGAGCAAACCAACCTACTCGCCCTCAATGCCGCTATTGAAGCAGCACGTGCAGGTGAGCAAGGACGTGGGTTTGCAGTGGTGGCAGACGAAGTTCGCGTACTGGCTCAGAAGACCACTGAATCTACCACTGAAATCGAAACCATGATCAGTAACTTACAAACCAGCTCTAAAAGTGCAGGACAAGTCATTGAAAGCTGTATGAAGGATATGGAACTGTCGGTTGAGCAAGCCTCTACCGCTAATGGAGCCATGGAAGAGATACAAGCGTTGATCATTGAAATCAGCCAAATGAGCACGCATATTTCTCAAGCCGCAGGCGAACAAAGTGAAACTACCGTAGATATCGCTAAAAACATCGAGGAAATCAATCATATTGCCGATGAAAGCTATCAAGCTATGTCGCAAATTGCGGCAACAAGTGAAAGCTTAACTAGCCTAGCTAATCAGCAAAGTGAACTAGTACACCGCTTCAAACTTTAGTTTTCGTGTAAGAAACGCGTAAATTCTCCCCCTAAGAGCAGGTTTCGTTGAGACCTGCTCTTGTTTTTTACAAGTAACGGCATTATATCTGAATTATGGCTTGCTTCACTTTTCCATGACCTTTGATTTTGAAAGCCCAAGTTTCGATATCAATGACGAATGTCATGCTCTCATTTTCTTCAGCAAGCCAATAGTTGAAGGAAACTATAATGGCCGTTCACGTAGGCATAATTGATCAAGATCCCATTCGTTTGGTAACTCCTTTACTGGATGACCGAACCGTTAGTCGTCACATCATCTTTATTGGTGACGAATCCCAATTTGAAATGTATGAGCGTTTGAGCTCAGTATTGGCGGAGCGCGACATTACTGCAGAATTTTATGAAATTCCCAATATCGTCAATACGTCTGTTATCAAACAATCCATTCTCGGTTTAGCTAAGCAACTTAAAGAAAAGAATGTCGAAGTTAAATTGAATGCCAGTTGCGGCTTAAGACATCGACTGCTTTCTGTCTATGAAGTATTCCGTACCTTCCATTGGCCAATCTTCGTTGTTGAACCGAACAGCGATAAGATGTGCTGGTTATACCCGGAAGGCGCAACCGATGCGCAAGTACAAGATCATATCACCATCGGTGATTACCTAACGATTTTTGGTGCTCGTGGCGAATTTACTGACTACGATCTTCCCCCACAGCTTGACAGAAAACTTTATGAGCTGGGTGAAAAGTGGGCGAGTAACGCACTGGAATTAGGTCCGGGTCTAGCGACGCTAAACTACTTGGCAACCACATGCCGAAAAGAACAGAAACTCGATGTTGAGCTTTCCGAAAAACAACAAGGTTATCGCGAACTCAATATGCTACTTAGCGATTTGGTAGAATCTGAAATAGCGACATATGACAACGGCATTTTGACCTTTATCAGTGAAGACGCACGTCGCTTTTCCAATGGGGAATGGTTAGAGAACCTAGTTCATAGCACAGTCAAACAAATCCAAGACGACTTACCGACCATTCAAGATCGTTCTTTGAATGTTCAAGTATACCGTCAGCTTGGTGAGCGAGAAGTTCGCAACGAACTGGATGTCGCATCCGTCGTAAACAATAAATTGCACATTATTGAATGTAAGACCAAAGGCATGCGCGACGATGGTGACGACACTCTATACAAACTGGAATCGCTGCGTGACTTGTTAGGTGGCCTGCAAGCCCGTGCCATGTTGGTCAGTTTTAGGCCACTACGTCACAACGATATTACTCGTGCAGAAGATCTTGGCTTAGCACTTATTGGACCGGATGAGTTGAAGGATCTAAAACTGCATCTAACCAAATGGTTTAAAGGTGCCGGCGGTATCGATGAGAAAGCTCACCTTTCTTAAGCAGATAGAAACAGAAAAAGCTTGGCCATCGCCAAGCTTTTTTACTTTGATTTTGCGTTTACGCTGCAGCTTGTTGCTGCTTATGCTTTACCGACGCTTTGTGTTTCGCGCCAACAATGACAATACATACATATGCAGCAATCGTCAGGGCTAAAATAGAAAATGGCAACGCTGCCCAACCAAACCCATCTACAGCAACACCACTGATAACGCTACCAGCAGCAAAACCTAATGAGATGAAGAACATCATTAAGCCTTGAGTCAGACCACCACCTACTACGGTCAAGCGAGCAGCAATCGCTGGTGAAATCATATCGGTGATAGTGATACCTTGCAGATAGATTAGGAACAAGCCTAGGGTAATAATGTAGTGCACACTCATTCCGGCTTCAGCTATCACGTAAAGCAAACCAATCACGACGATAGACGCAATCGCTGACACTTTGAATAAGCTAAGATTGCCGTAGCGTGCCACAAAGCGCTCAGCCGCGATTAAGATAAACAGACCTACAACTGACGCCACCGAGAGATTCGCAGCTGATAGAGATTGCGCGACACCGTAAGCGTTTTCTAGTAGGTTCGGATATTGAGCCTGAAATGCCCCTTGTCCAGCACATAGCAAACCAACGGCCAGTAGGAACAAACCGAAGTTTGAGAATAGTGATTTTGCTAGACCAACGTCTTCTTTACCATCGACATCCGCTTCGGCACTCGCCTCAGCGTTATCCAGTACTCGTTGAGCTGCTGTTTTATTGGTAAACATGGTTATAACGAACAGTACAGCAACAATGGCCATCATAACGCCAAAACGTTGTTCGTAAGACCACCCTAAATCAGTGATATATGCCAAGGCTACACCAGATAGTAAAGCACCAATAATAAGGGTTTGAGCCATACGACCAAGCTTCATCGCTTCAGTTTTTGTATCGTAGCCCGCAAACGTAATAAAAACTGGGTTTAGCATAAGAAGAATAGCTGAGCCTACACCGAAACATGCAGCACCCACCAACATCAATGGAAAGCTTTCACCCGCGACGACAAAACTTGCCCCTGCAAGCAGATAACAGATCATACCGAAAAGCTGCGCATGTCGATGCGCTTTATACTTATCAGCTAGGCCCCCAATAATTGGAGCTGCAAGACCCGCCATACCAAATACAGCCATTGCCAGACCCGCTTGAGTCGCACTACCAGTGCGAGCAAGAATAAAGGAAGGCATTAACATAGGAATAAACACGATTTGCACAATGCCATATGCAAAGTGCGCCGCAAACCAGCCCTCTAAGCCAAGTTTTTTCAACATGATCACAGACCTCAATAGATCATTACCCTTAGTGTTGTGGGTAACAAATTAAACCACAGCAAAAAGATCCGTTTTCTACTGAGCGAATAGCCAGCCCACGCCAAATCTAGGTAAATTATCAACTGAGTAAACACTCTGTTTGACCCGTTGTTAACCATAAAAATACTGGGCTTATTTATAGTGATGATAATATCAGCCTACCTACAAAGTCGTAATAGCCCAAAGCCTCCAGTGTTAAGCCCACACTTCTCTCAGCGTCAAGTTTGTTATACTCTAATCATGCTGACAGAAAGAATAGTTGTCATCTACCCAGTCGTGTTGGGTATATACTTTGCCGCTAATTATTAAGGTAGGAGTTTGCCTTATGAATCTCACCAAACTTAGAGTGTTTGCGTTAACTGCAGAGCATGGTTCATTGACCAAAGTTGCTAATATTATGGGTAAAACGCGCACCTCACTAAGTATGGCGCTATCCAGTTTAGAAGATGAATTGGGTGTAGAACTGTTTGAACGGACTCGTAATCGTCTGGTATTAAATGACGCGGGAAGTGCTTTACTGCCCGATTGTCGAAACATCCTCAATATGGCAGAAAGTCTGTACTCAAAAGCCGAGCAGTTTCGACAAGGTGACAGTGACAAAATACGCATCGCCTATGACGACACACTACCGTCTTCATTCTGGCGAAAACAACTTGTTGCTTTGTCTGATGAATTTCCACATGTCTCCCTGACCGTAATCAAAGCCTCCAGTGCCGATATCCCGACACTCGTTCGCGAAAATCACGTAGATCTTGGCTATGGTTTGGTCTTTAGCTCAGGCGATGATCCTCAAGTTAAGGTTCGTGCTCTGCATCGTATTCGAATGATGGCGGTATGTTCCCCTAAGCATGAGTTGGCTAAACTCACCAACGTAACCAGTACCGACATCAGTGCCCACCGGCAAATCGTGCTTTCTCACCTGTTTGAAGAGATTCATCAAGACTTTCGCCCCATTTCGAGTAGCACAATGAGCTTTTCTAATTACCAAGAAGTATTGGATGCGGTTATCGATAATTTGGGTTGGGCGATCATTCCTGAGACATTGGTAAAACAAGAGTTACGCCAAGAACATTTAGTGGTCGTGAAGCATCCGAACGGCATGTATTTTGAGAGCTTTGGCGAGATGTCACGCCCGAACGATCATGCGGTAGAAACAAGACAAGCACTGATCGATGGCATCGAAGAAGGTATCTACGACTTGTTTTAACGATCCGCTTTCATAAACGAGAAAAGCCGAAGCAAATGCTTCGGCTTTTTCGTTTCTCGATTGGGGTAAATCGATTAAACGATGCGCAGACCGCCTTGAGCGATTGCGAAACGACGTGCACGAGTGAACGAGTACGCGTTTGTAATACCTTCACCAGTTGGACCAGCGATTGTGAACGTTGAAGTACCTTCAGCGTTGTAACCTACACCAGATAGTGTTGGACCGTTGTGTGCGAAGATAGTTGTGTTGATAGCACGACCGAACTTAGTTACGTTCTCGATGTTGCCAGAGTAGATACATGCAGAGTGCTTGTTACCACGCTCAGCTGCAACAGCGCGCTCGATAGCTTCGTCGATGTTCGCACAACGAACAACTGGAAGTACTGGCATCATTTGCTCTACGTGTACTAGTGGGTGATCGTTCTCAACAACCATAACCGCTAGACGAGTCTCAGACTCAACGCCGATAGACTTAAGGATCTCACCAGCATCTTGACCAACGTGTTGCTTAACTGGATGCCATACGCGAGCAATTTCTTGTGCAGTACATGGCTTAGCACCGTCGATTTCATCCATAGTTAGGATTTGTGCAGTTAGCTTCTCAGCTTCTTCTGCAGAAAGAACGTAAGCACCTGTTGCTTCTAGCTTAGCTAGGAACTCGTCAGCTACTGAATCTTCAACGAAGACTTCTTTCTCACCGATACATAGTAGGTTGTTATCGAAAGATGCACCGCCGTAAACGCCTGCCGCAGCTAGGTCTAGGTTAGCAGAAGCATCAACGATTACAGGTGGGTTACCTGCGCCAGCGCCTACACCTTTTTTACCAGATTGTAGGATTGCTTTCACTAGACCTGGGCCACCAGTACCAACTAGCATGTTTACTAGTGGAGATTTAGCGATTTCGTTAAGAGTTTCTAGCGTAGGCTCTTTAACCATAGTAACTAGGTTAGCTGGGCCGCCTGCTTCAACGATAGTCTTGTTGATCATGTCGATCATTACCGCAGAAACAACTTTTGAAGATGGGTGAACATTGAACGTTACCGCGTTACCAGACGCTAGCATAGAGATAGCGTTGTTAACGATAGTTTCAGTTGGGTTAGTTACAGGAGTAACAGCACCGATAACACCGTATGGTGCACGCTCTTCTAGAGAGATACCGTTGTCACCAGACCATACTTTAGTTTCTAGAACTTCAGTGCCCGGAGTCTTAGCAGCAGTTAGCTGGTGCTTAGCGATCTTGTCTTCAACACGACCTAGTTTAGTTTCTTCACGAACCATTTTCGCGAAGTCTTCAGCTTTAGCTAGAACCGCACCACGGATAGCAGTAAGGATAGCTTCACGGCCTTCTTTGGTAGAGTTAGCGTAGAATTCAACTTGAGCTTTGTGAGTTGCTTCGATTGCTGCTTCAACAGTTTCGAATACACCTTGTGCGTTATTGATATCGAATGACATTTTAATTACCTTCTGTAAAGTATTCAGTGGCGAGCCACTTCTACAGAGCAGGTTGATGACCTGCCCTAATCTTTAATTCATTAAGCGTATGTTTTCGCCGCTTCTTCGCCATTAGCCACACGCAGTGTGCCTAGTACAAGTGCTTCTAGTTCAACTTCACCTGGGAACTTAGTTACCGGAGCAATGAACTCAACGCGCTTAGTGATTTCAGCTGTGATGTATTTGCTGTAAGCGATACCACCTGTTAGCAGGATTCCATCAACTTTCTCACCACCGAATACCGCGCCCATTGCCGCGATTTGCTTAGACACTTGGTAAGCCATTGCATCAGTGACTAGTTTGAACTCAGCGTCTCCTGCTTCCGCTTTCTCTTCGATTTCACGCATATCAATGCTACCTGTGTAGCTAAAGGCGCCGCCTTTACCTTGGATGAATGCTTTCATCTCAGCATGCGTGTACTCACCGCTGAAGCAGATGTCAATTAGCTCACGAGTTGGCAGATCACCAGAGCGCTCAGGAGTGAAAGGGCCTTCAGAAACCGCGTCGTTTACGTCAACAGTACGACCGCCCATGTGAGCACCAACTGTGATACCGCCACCCATGTGACACACGATAACGTTCACGTCTTCGTATTTCTTACCTTGCTGTTCAGCAAACTGACGAGCGATCGCTTTCTGGTTAAGCGCATGGAAACGACCTTTGCGTTTAATGGCTTTGTGACCAGAGAAAGCAGCTAGCTCAGATAACTCATAAGTCACTGGTGCGTCAGTGAAGAACGCTTCAATACCGTTCTCGTCTGCAATCTCTTTACCGATGATGCCTGCGAGGCTTGCTGGGTGTTGAATTTGTGCTTCAAGAAGATCAGCGATGACTGCATCGTCAACTTTGTAAGTACCACCAGCGATTGGCTTAAGAACACCTCCACGACATGCAATAGCACCTAGTTCAGACGCTTTAACACCAGCTTCTTCTAGTGCCGCTAGGATCGCTTCTTTACGGAATGCTTTCTGGTGAGCAACAACCGCGCCAAACGGTGCCAACTCTTCAGCACTGTGACGTAGTGTTTTCTCGAACAGCTCAGTAGTGCCTTCGAAAACACCGATTTTTGTGGAGGTAGAGCCAGGGTTGATAGCTAGAATTTTCATCACTTATAAACCTAATTTAGTTATTGCTATTTATGATTAAGCAGACGCTTCTGCGGCTGTTTTCTGTTGGCTCATTGCAGCAACAGAACAAGCAAGCGCGATAGAGACTGTCTTCTCTGCTTCGCCGTCAGCGCGAGACACAAGAACAACAGGAATACGAGCACCAAGTAGAACACCCGCCATGCTAAAGCCAGCCATGTACTGAAGTGCTTTCGCAAACACGTTGCCTACTTCGATGTTTGGAACCATTAGGATATCGGCGTTGCCCGCTACTGGAGACTCATAACCTTTTAGGTTTGCAGCGTACTGAGATACCGCGATATCTAGAGAGATAGGACCAGAAACGATACAACCTTCGATTTCACCGTTTTGGTTCATTTTTTGAAGCTCTGCCGCGTCCATCGTCGCTGGCATCTTGTCGTATGGCTTCTCTTTCGCACATAGATTAGCGACTTTAGGCTCTTCGATACCTACAGAGTGCGCTAGGCTTACAGCGTTTTTGATGATGCCCGCTTTTTGCTCAAGCGTAGGCATGATGTTCATCGCTGCGTCAGTAAATACGTGGAAGCTGTCGCCACCTTCTTTGAATAGAACGCCAGCATGGCTAAGTACATTACCAGTACGAAGGCCGTGCTCTTTCTTTAGGACTTCTTTAAGTAGAACAGAAGTGTCAATAAGACCCTTCATTAGTAGGTCGCCTTTACCTTCTGCAATAGCTGAAACTGATGCGGTTGCAATTGCTTCAAGACCATCGGCTTCGATGATCTCAAAGTTGGCTAGGTCAACTTTTGCTTTCGCCGCTGCTTCGTTAATTAACGCGCGCTCACCAACAAGAATGACGTCTGCCATGCCTTCTTGGAATGCATTGTTTGCTGCATCAAGCGTTGCATCATCGTGCGCTGCCGCAACAACCATACGTTGTTTCTTGCCGAATTTTTTAGCTTGCTGAATAAAGAAATCTTTATTGTACATAGGGGCGATACCTTTTAATTAAGAAGAAGGAAACAACCTTCTTTTTATCTTCGATAAATATTCATCAAAGGGAGTAATCAATTATTGTGGAGCAATAAATTGAGACTATTTTTAACCCTTTCAAAGGATGGAATTAATCTATCTCAGGTATCGTCGAAATAAACTTCACTCAGAGTCAGGTTTTTTGACCGTTTTACGGTAACAATGATTTGACGATGAATAATTGAAGCAATGAAGTATCAACCAGGGCTATAACTGGCGATCTTCATCACAAAAACAACTTATATTTTCGCGTAGAAAAATAGACTTTTTACTGTCCTAGCCTTAGGTAACACTACAAAGTAACCGAGTAATTTACTTTATGGCGAATAGGTAACAATTACTGGTTATTGCCTTTATTAGTGGAATTTATGGATTGTCACGCTCTAATAACCACTTCAACACCAAAGTCAGAAAGCCATATTCATTCATCAGAGGAATGATTTTGCTTCCTGATGCAAGTTGTTATTTTTCGCTAGCGTAAGTTTTTTTGACGCTGAGTGATGTGCTTGGGGACAACGTCCAAGAATATACTCAACAGCAACAAATCAATACCGCATTCGAGCCTTTGTAGAGTCCAAAACTCAGTAAATAAATCGAATGTAACTTCATGATAATCATTGACTAAATAGTAAGGGTCGAAGATGACAATTCAAAGCCGCTTAGAAGAAAGTGTAAACAACCTTAGCGTTGTTCTTGAAGAACAAAAACAACTACTTGCAGAACACAAAGCTAACCAAAACTACGCTGAACGTCTAAACAACCTATTGACTCCAACTGACGAGTTAACCACACAGGGCGACGATCTATTGATTGGTGGTTGTAAAGCGACTGACCTTATTGAACAATATGGCAGCCCGCTATTCGTTCTAAGCGAAGACACTCTGCGTGGTAACTTACGCCGTGTGAAAAACGCCTTCGGGAACTACTGGCCAAAACCAGTAAACGTTATGTTTGCTATCAAATCGAACACAAACTTTGCGGTTCGCGCTATCTGTAATGAGGAAGGTGTTGGTGGCGACTGTTTCGGTCCAGGTGAAGTTGAAGCAACTCACATTGCGGGCGCTGATCCAAAAACTATCGCACTAAACGGTACAGTGAAACCTGAGCTTGCCATCCGCAAAGCCATTGAATACGGCTACGCTATTCACCTAGATTCTTACGAAGAGATCGAGATTGTTGAGCGTATCGCTCGTGAAGTGAAACCTGCTGAGAAAGTACGTATCGCGGTACGCCTAAAAGTCATCCCTGAAGATTTCTTCAACGACTTCGAACCAGACGCCTACCCGTTCCCTAACTTTATCGGTGCGATGAAGTGGATTAAATTCGGTCTACTTAAAGAAGAAGCGAAAAAAATCATCAACCGCGTTAAAGAAATCGATATCTTCAAATTCTACGGCTTCCATACTCACCTAGGTCGCTTCTCTAAGCAGCCTGAAGGTTGGGATGCGCTATACCG
>NZ_JPJA01000092.1:645151-660076 GCF_000733315.1 Vibrio sp. ER1A | reverse complement strand
GCAATATATAACACTACTTTGTACCTATTTAAGGTATATCCAAAAGGAGTATCTCTAGCTAACTTAAGTAATAGTTATCAAGTGAATGACTATCATCCTATTAGGTATTTTTTGTTAATAATATTTTTAACAAAAGATTTTTATTAATTTTAATAATTCACTTCTTGAAAACTCATCAGTGTGATTGCAGCTACGATGGCTGAAATATTAATTAGAAGGATGCGGGTTGAAATTTTATCTTCTTTCGATTGAACGAGGGAAGCTAAATGGGAAACGCAGATTGATTATGCTAAAAAAACTATGTAATAAACTGGGTATTGAGCTTTGGTTCTCCGCTCACCTTGCCTATGGCTTTGTCCAACTTGTGTTTATCCCGATCGTAATGCCTGCGTTTGTCGCAGAGCGAACCGGCAGTTTTGCCAATGCAGGCTTAGCGATGGGCTTCTTCGGTGTAGCGGGTCTTGCAGCTCCTATTATTGGCTTACTAGCAGACAAATATAAAGCACATCGATTAGCTCAGTTTTTAGGCATGGTGGCATATGTGATTGCCGGTTTCTGCTATATCGCTTCAGGCAGTGACTTTACGATGATGGTGATTGGCTCTATTTTCTTTGGCCTAGGTTCTGCAACATTATTAATGTTAAACCCCGTCTTTATCGCTTTCGCCGGTTATGACAATAAAACGGAAGCTCTCAAGCTGGGTCGAATGGCACAAGCCGCTATTATCGGTACTTTGATTGGCGGTGGCGTGTTAGCAGCTTTAACCGATGGAGGGTTTGGCTATGAAACAAGCTTTTACACTATGATGGGCACCGTCGCTGTTTTAGCCTTGATCACCTTTATGACTAATAAACAGGCTGGTCAGCGAGTACTTGATACCGCAAAAGCTCGCGAACAAGCAGCGAAAGCTGAGTCTCAACAAAAAGTGAATCTGTTGAGTGTGCTGTTTTCTAAATTCGGTCTATTCCTTTTTGCTGTCGCAGCGTTATGCGCAGGTCAAGGCGCGTTTCAAGCTCAATTCCCAAACTTAATGAAAAATGCGTTCTCGGTATCTGAAGCAATATCCGCCACCAGCCTATCAATTTCAGCAGTGCTTGGGTTAATCGTCGTCGTTATGGCCGAGCGCTTCTCAGCTAAATTTGGTCCAGCAGCACTATTTAGACTGTGTACGGTAGCGTCCATTGTGGTTGTTGCAGCACTTTACTTTATTGCTGAATTCCAACTCATACCAACCATTATTTTCCCAGTTGCGTTAGTCATCATTTATTTACAAGGTATTACTGTGACAGACATGTGCTCTCCAGCCGTCGCTTCCCGCTTAACAAGAGTTGGCGCAGGTTATACGCAAGGGCTAATGATGTTCTTCATTTCCATCGGTTTTGCAACTGGCAGCGCGATCAGCGGCTTTACTGTCGAATCGTTTAGCTGGAGCGCATTACCCGTCGCCATTGGTGTACTAACAACAGTTGCTTTTGTATGTATTTGGGCCGTCACTCGTGACAACAAAGAAGCAAAACACCAAGCCTCGACAAAACATGCTTAGAAAATTCGGCGATTTTTGACTAAAAAAAAGCCTCCATAACAGGAGGCTTTTCTAATTGAATCAATGCTTAAAGAAGCTTACGCGCAGCCTCTACAACCACTTTGATAGAGCGTGTTTCCGCTTGCTTCAACGTATCATGGTCAGGCGTTTCTTTCTGAGTACGGTTGATGATAACACCCGCAACACAGCCAGCTTTTAGACCAGAACTTGCGCACATAGTCAGTAGCGTTGCCGACTCCATTTCGAAGTTCAGTACGCCCATTTGTTGCCACTCTTCCATAGAACCTTGGAAACGACGAACAACACGGCCTGAGAAGGTATCGTAGCGTTCTTGGCCAGGGTAGAAAGTGTCACTTGATGCCGTTACACCAGTATGAACCGTAGAACCCGCTTCAATTGCTGCTTCTTTCATTGCCGTTGCTACATCGAAATCGGCTACCGCAGGGAATTCCATAGGAGCAAAATGCAAGCTTGCACCATCTAGACGAACAGAACCAGTGGTGACAATCATGTCGCCAACGTTTACGTCAGATTGAATCGCACCGGTCGTACCAACACGCAAGAAAGTGCGAACGCCCAATTGAGCCAGTTCTTCAACAGCAATAGAAGTTGATGGACCACCAATACCTGTCGAACAAACAACAACCGTCTTACCGTCTAGTTTTGCACGGTATACTGTGTATTCACGTTGACTAGCCAAAAACTCTGGCTCATCCATTAACTCAGCGATCTTTTGAACTCGAGCTGGGTCACCTGGAATAATCGCTAGTGTAGCGCCTTGTAGATCTTCTTTATTTACTCCGAGATGGAAAACAGCTTGGGACATGGGGGACTCCTTTTGTCTCTTGGATATGTGGTAAAGCTTATAAGATCACGCCAAACATAAACGTACACAGATCACACTTTACTAATGTAACAGCATCAACATTTCAAATAAAAACGGTTTGCATCACACTTTATTGTCATATCGGTCGATAAATTACACGAATAACTCTTTGCTGTTCACAAAAAAACCGCCCTACAGAGGGGCGGTTTATTGATGGAATTATTTATAAATACAGCGAAGCTGAGTACTACATTCAATCAAATTTAGATTTATGACGCAGTAATCTCAGTGCGTTGAGGGTCACGATGGCGGTAGCGCCACTATCTGCCAAGACAGCAACCCATAACCCTGTAATACCTAAAAGACTAGTGACTAAGAATACGCCTTTTAAACCCAATGCTAACGTAACATTTTGCTTAATGTTACTGAGTGTTGCTCTTGAGAGCTCGATCATCACAGGAAGCTCACTCAAGCGGTTATGAGTCAAAGCTGCATCAGCCGTTTCCAGCGCAACATCAGTCCCCCCACCCATAGCAATACCAATATTGGCCGCTTTCATCGCAGGTGCATCGTTGATGCCATCGCCGACCATAGCGACACGACGACCTTGAGCTAACTCATTTACAAAGGTGACTTTATCTGCGGGCAACAAGCTTGCTTTATAATCCATACCCAGAGGCGTTGCTATCGCATGTGCGCTTCGCTCATTATCACCTGTCAACATGATGGTATCGATACCGAGTTTAGCGAGTTTTTCCACCGCTTCTGCGGTATCCGCTCTCACTTCATCCTGCCATGCGATAATGCCTTTCACCGTGTTTTCTGTCGCCAGTACCACCACCGTTTTTCCGCCATTTTCCAGCTCAACCACTTTATCCATCACCTCGTCAGCAATGTCAAAAGTGACTTTAGATGGTGCGCTTAATATCCACTTACTACCATCAACAATACCTTCGATACCAACACCAACCAGTGCTTTTTTCTCTTGGGCTTCTGGAATAGTAATGCCACGCTGCTCTACGTACTTAATCAATGACGTTGCTAGAGGGTGATTTGAACCTTGTTCAATCGCGCCAGATAGCGCCAACACTTGCTCAGTATCCAAATCTGCTGTCACTACTACGTCAGTAACATGAGGTTTACCTAGCGTCAGTGTACCTGTTTTATCAAATGCAATGGCTTGAACGTTGCCTAACTGCTCTAACGCTGCGCCGCCTTTAATCAGTGCACCACGTCTTGTTGCCGCGGCAAGGCCTGACGTAATCGCTGCTGGTGTTGAAATCACAAGCGCACAAGGACAAGCGATCAGCAGTAACGCTAAACCACGATACACCCAGGTTTCCCATGGCTGTGCAAACATAAGAGGCGGCGTGATAATTACTAGTAGCGATACCAACATCATTAATGGTGTGTACCAACGACTAAATTTGTCCAAGAATCGTTCGATTGGCGCTTTTCTCGATTCCGCTTCTTCTATGAGGTGAAGAATGCGGTCAATAGCGTTTTCACCCTGTTTGGACGTTACCGTGAGTCGTACTACTTTGTCCGCCAGTACCGCGCCAGCCATAACAGTCTCACCGACATGGCGTTCGACAGGGAGCGATTCGCCTGTCAATGCACTTTCATCAAAGCTGGCGTTAGCATCCAATAACGAACCGTCGGCTGGCATACGATCACCAGGTGCAACTTCGATAATGTCACCGGGCACAAGTGCCGATGCACTCTTGGTTTGACGCACACCATCTACAATCACTGTAGCTTCTTCTGGAACCAGGGACATTAGCGCTTGGACACCACTGCGCGCTCTCGAAGCAGCAAACGCTTCCAATCGCTCACCGATAAGAAACAGTAACAGAACCATTGCTGCTTCTACCGTTTCACCGAGATACAGAGCACCAATCGCCGCCACACTCATTAGTGTTTCAATGGCAAAAGGAGTACCAGATTTGGCAAGTTTCAATGCCTTTGAGGCAATAGGGATAAGACCAAGAAGACATGTAAGCGTGAAGAGCCATTCGCTTAACTGCGGCAAGCTGCCTTTAAACGCAGCAGCGATCGCCATACCGGTAGAGATAGCAAGGATATGAAAGTTGTCTTTTAATGTTTTTTTCCAACCTGTTAGTCGGTCTTGCGGCGCTGTATTATTGCTGCCATCTAAAGCGTTCAGAGTAAAGCCAGCATCAACAACGGCTGCTTCAACTTGAGTAAATAACGCAACATCATTAACTCGAACCACCAACTTTTCAGTGGCAAACAGAACTTTAGAGTTCACCACACCAGCTAACTTATTGGTTGCTGATTCCACTTTTCTAGCGCATGCGGGACAGTCCATCCCGACAACTTTCCAAGATTTTAATAGTCCAGAATCAGAGTCACTTTTCCCACCGGAGGCGGCAGGTTCATCAGGTTCCGACGCACAGCAACTGCTCTCTGAGTCGCAACAATCCGCAGATTGCTCGCTAGAAATGGCCGTTACTTGTGCGATTTTTGGCGCGTTGCACGCATCACCCGCGGGACGAATGGCGTTGATAGATTGTGAGCTGCACGCTTTATGTTTTGTACACATGGGATTCTCCTTTGCTTATCCTACATCCCAAGTGTAAACCTTGGAGCTAGCTCCAAGGTCAAGAAGAATTTTACCCTGATAGTGTTGGCGACTCTAACTGCTCCTCAACTTTCGACACATCATTAATCATAACCGGATCTGTTGTACTGAATGGTTGAGAGTTAACACAAACCAAACTTGGGTCTTCTTCTGTACTTTGACATTCGCCAGTCTTACGCAGTTCAGAGATATGGAATTTAAGAACAATGTAACCTAACACCCCAAACACGATATTACCCACCGCTTGTCCATACAAGACGCCCAACGCACCAAACCATAATGAGCCTAAGTACACAAATGGCAAAGTACCTAATGTCGCCTTACTCAGATTAAGTGCGGTAGAATACAGTGGCTTACCCAAATTATTGAACGACGTATTCGCAACAAACAGCACACCATTAAACACAAAGGTAATTGCTACATAAGTCGCAAATGCCGCCACGATCAGCGATGCATCACCGGTTAACGAGAACATGTTAATAATCGGCTGTTGGAGAAGATACAATAAAGCGCAAACCACTAATGTGTAGATGGTCGTCACGATGAGTGAGTTCTTTAGCGTTTCCTCCACACGATCAATTCTTACCGCTCCATAGTTTTGCCCCACGATAGGCCCAACAGCCCCAGACAGCGCAAAGATAAAGGCAAAACAAACTGGCGTCAGACGACCTATTACCGCAAACCCAGCAACAAAATCCTCACCGTACTGGGCAATAGCAGTGGTCACAATCGCATTACCAATAGGCGTTGCGGTATTAGTAATAATGGCAGGAATAGCGATCGCCAACATCACTCTGGCATCACTAATGACATTCGAATATGTAGGTTTGGCTAGTAATTTGTGAACACGTAATAACGGTGCAAACGAGAAATAGAACACAGCAAATCGTGCGACCACCGAAGCGGCGGCGGCCCCTTCCACATTCCAGTTAAAACCGAAAATGAAAATAGGATCCAATATAGCGTTAACGATCCCACCCGCAAGCGTTGCCCACATCGACCGTTTAGCATCACCCGCAGCTCGCAAACCTGCACCACTAGCCATACCTAAAGCAATCAGAGGCGTACTCGGTAATAAGATCCAAAGGTAGGCTTCTGCCCTCTCGTGTGCTCTCCCTTCTGCACCGATGGCCGTCAGCAGTTCTGGAATGTAGGCACACATTATTGCCGTTACAATCGCGCTAATGATAAATGCGATGACAAGAACACTAGAGCCTATCTGCCTTGCATAATCTACGTTCTTAGCTCCAATCGCTTTGGACATTAATGCACCCATAGCGATGGAAGTTCCTATAGAAACGGAGGTTGCAAAAAAGGTTAACGTACCAGCGAACCCAACCGCAGCAGCCAGTTCGGCTTGACCCAACATACTGATGAAGAGCATATCGAGTAAATCGACAATGAATATCGCCATGATTCCGACAGTAGAGGTTCCTGACATCACCAGGATATGCCTCATGGTTGATCCTTCAACGAATTTAGCCGATTGGTCCGCCATATCAGTCCTTTTTATTTACACGCAACAAACAATAAAGGGCGCCGAAGCGCCCATAGGGGAATATTGTTTAGTTTACACAGGATGTTTGAAGCACGCTTCAATATTTTTGCCGATGGCTCGAAGTACATCGCGGCGAGTAATCGTTCCTACCAATCTTCCATTATCGATAACAGGATAGACTTTCGGTTTACCGACCTTCATCATATCGGCAAGTTCAATGATGGACGTTTCAGGTGTCACTGACAGCACCTCTTGATGCATACAATCTCCAACAGTATGCGTGTCTTGACAGTGATAGCTAACTTTAACCAACTTGTCGAGCAAGTCTTGTTCCGAAATAAAGCCAATAACTTGTTCACGTTCATTAATAACTGGACCACCAAGGTGGTTAGATTGCATGACTTTATCAAGCGCAGCACTCAATGACATGTCTTGTGTAAAGGTCACCGTTCTTTGAGTCATGTAGTCTTTAACTTTTAGCGATTCCATGGCGATCTCCTTCAGCCCCAATAACTTAATCTTGATAAGTTTATTGTTGTCCAAAATTTCAATATTGCTAAATGGGATTCTACGATTCTTGTAATAGACATTACCTATCAATCCATGATGTTAAGTAAGAATTGTTTGTCCCGTTTAAATTAAGCGTAAGACGAATTTTCTTGTTTTGCCTATCTTATTGTTAAGATTTTTGTAACAATCGGTCGCCTTATTGTCTGTTAACTCAATGCACTGAGTCATTTTCATGCTAAAAAAACTTCTCAATTCTCTTGCGAATGCGGTCGAATTTCGCTCTCGCATTTGGGTAGTCCATGTTTCCGAGTCCATACTCAAAGACCAGTCATATGTGGTCAATGAAGATCAGTTCTCGTCTCCGTTGTCTTGGATGAAAGGCAAAGGCTACGATCAAGAGATGCTGAGTAAAGTCGAGAGCATGAAGCGCTCACAAATCTTAGTGTTTGAACTTGGTCGCACTAAACACCAGCTTATGCGCGTCAAATAAACAGCTATTGAATCATTAATAGCATCAACTCGATGGCGGCCAATAATGCAAGCAATGCTGTCGCTCCCTTCCAAAAGAGCAATGGGTGCTTTTTAATGAGCGGGCTCGTCTCATATTGTTTCATTAACGCTTTATTCGGCTGGCTCAAATCCAATAAGAACTCTCCCAACGCTTGATGACGATGTTGCGGATTGTGATGACAAGCCTTCTTTAAGGCCATATCCAACCATAGCGGGAGTTCAGGATTGGTGATTTGAATACTCTGATACTTCCACTGTTGATGGCGTGCACTGTCGACACTACGTGCAATCGCCGCTTTATAGGGAAGCGTGCCAGACAGCATTTCATACGTCATTACCGCAACAGAAAATAAATCGGATACGGTTGTCGCTTCGTTGCCATTCAAATACTCAGGGGCAATATAATTCGCCGCGCCTTTAGGCATTTGAGCACATTGTTCTTGTCTTGCTTCGTCTAAGCCCTTTACCGAAACAGACCCCAAATCAATCAAGGTCACTTGCAGCGACTCTGATATCATCACATTTTCCGGCTTTAAGTCGCGATGTACCATATCTAACCGTTGCAACACTCGCACCGCTTTTACTATCTCAGAAACAATACTCCTCACAGAGTCTAAGCTCGGCGTCGGATTATCATGCATCCACTGCCTCAACGTGATCCCTTCTATCGGCTCACATAGTAAGTAGAGAAAGGGAGAATTAGCAGGTCGTGGATAAGTACGCATGATTCGATGGCTATTCACATGCGTTCCCACCCAATACTCATTACTTATGTCGAGTAGAGCCTGTTTATCTTCCACATGCAGTAAAGAAGGCGCTTTGAGAATATACTTCTGATCAGTCTGTTCCTGCCTCACCTCATAAACATGGCTTCGAGTTCCAGCATGAAGTACTTTTGTCACCGTGTAACTATCAATTCTGTTGTTCACTTTAAGAGGGGGTGGCACCACTTGGTTAAGTGATTGTTGTTGAAACTCATGCAGTGTTAGGTTGGGAACATGATCGATAGAAACCAATAAGCTGGTGACATTGTCTTGGCTACCATTTTCTATGGCAAGATCCGTCAATGCTTGGCTTCGTGTCTCAAAGCCTTGGAGGTGATTTTGGATAACGTTGACCAACTGTTTCTCAGTGATGAAATCATGTACCCCGTCGGTTGAGAGCAAGAAAAGATCGCCAGTTTCGACGGCTACGGTCTGAAAATCGACCTCCAATTTGCTATCCATGCCTAAAGCGCGAGTTAGGTACGCCGCTTTACCGATGTTGGTCCGCTGATGATCTCTGGTTAACAAACGGAGTTTGCCTTGTCTAAGCAAATAGATTCGGCTATCACCCACATGAAATAGATACGCCGTATTGGATTTGACGACAACGGCACTAAAGGTGGTAACCAGTCCATTATGCTTCAGCGGTTGCTTTAGACTCTGCTCATATAACCAAGTATTCAATGACGTCAATACCTGAATGGCCGAACGCCGAACGCTCCAACTTTCTGGCGTTGCATAATAATCGGCGACAAACTGCATCACACTGGTGTGACTGGCTTTCTGCCCGTGTTCACTGCAACTCACACCATCGGCAATGCAAGCAAGCATACCCTTGGTTTCCAACTCACTTTGTAGTCCTGGCTCTCGAACTACAAACGCATCTTGGTTTTCGCTTCGAGTACCAGCAGAAGACACGCCGCCGTATGATGTCGTCAGCGTTTGTGGATGGTTAAGCGGTAATCCCATAATCATTCCCTAATTAAACCTTCGGAGAACAAAAGCTCTGTGCAAGCAGAGCTTTTGAACGAGTGAGCACGCTAAGTGCTCACTCCCCGATTACCATTAATGAGATACGTTGATTAACGTTACGCTACCATCTTCGTTTACCTCTGCTATTTGACCACTGGGTTCTTCCATAAACATCAAAGTTGCGAAACCAAGAACCGCTGTACCCGCGATAACATAGAAGAAGGTTTGATAGTCAACAAACGACAGAACCGTCAAGTAAACCACAGCACCGACATTTCCGTAAGCGCCTGTCATTCCAGCGATTTGACCTGTCATGCGGCGCTTAATTAATGGCACCGTCGCAAATACTGCACCCTCACCAGCTTGAACAAAGAACGAACAAACCATGGCGGCACATACTGCAAGCCACAACGGCCACTCACTGTTGACTTGACCCATCATGAAATAACCCACAGCCAAACCTGCTGTTAGAATTAACAATGTCGATTTACGACCAAATTTATCTGAGATCCAACCGCCACCAGGACGCGACATTAAGTTCATAAAGGCATAAGCCGAAGCCACCATACCCGCTAAAACAGGCGTCAGTTCAAAAGTCTCAGAGAAGAACAGAGGTAACATCGAGACCACAGCCAACTCCGAGCCGAACGTGGCAAAATACAAAACGTTCAACACCGCTACTTGCTTAAACTTATATTGATGCATCTCCGGAACTGGCTTAGAGAAGATAGATTTGTTGACCTTCCAGACTTGAGAAACTTCGTATCCGTATAGGACTACTAAGCCCACATAGAAGGCGTTAACCACAGTGTCACTCAACATGCCAATATTCGATGGAGCAAGTTTCCAAGCGAGTAGCGCAAGTGCAGCATACATTGGGATCTTCATGATCAACAGGAAGAAAAAGTCCCCTTTCGATGTCACTTCCATCGCTGCTAAATGTTTAGGTTTAAAGTAAGTCGATCCTTTTGGCGTATCTTGAACGTTACGATAAAAAATGACTGAGAACACCAAGCTCATTAGGCCCGTCACACCAACGGCATAGCGCCAACCGTCGTCACCACCAAACATCAGAGCCAAGGTTGGTAAAGTGAAAGCCGCCGCCGCTGAGCCAAAGTTGCCCCAACCACCATAAATACCTTCCGCAGTACCCAGTTCATCATGTGGGAACCACTCAGATACTAAACGAATACCAATAACAAAACCTGCACCAATAAAACCTAATAGGAAACGAGCGATAGCCGCTTGAATAAATGAATCTGACAACGCAAAAACAAAACATGGAATAGAACATATTGCCAACAGTGCGGAGTAGACCAGACGTGGACCATATTTGTCGGTCAACATACCAATGATTACCCTCGCTGGTATCGTCAGCGCCACGTTGAGGATAAGTAAGGTTTTGATCTCTTGTGTTGATAAGCCCAATGACGTTTTTACCATTTGAAGTAATGGGGCAAAGTTAAACCACACCACAAAGGTAATAAAAAAGGCCATCCAGCTTAAGTGCAGTGTTTTCATCTTCCCTGAAAACGAAAACAAATTAAATTTAGTGCTTTCCATAACAAATTCCTTTTACTGATCAATGTGTTGATCAAGTTTCCTTGTACACGAAGAGTTAAGCTGCAAGTGGCAACTTGAGTTGAACATCATTACCACTGACTCGTACATCAAACCGAGTCAGTTGGACCTCTGGCTCTTCAATGCAGACACCCGTTTGTAAGTTAAAGTGCTGCTTGTAAAGCGGTGAAGCCACACAAGGTTGGCCATCTAGCGAGCCCATAATGCCGCGAGACATCACATAGGCATGGCCAAAAGGATCGTAATTGCAAAGCGCGTACAGTTGGTCGCTACGCTGACAATAGAAAATAGCGACCTGTTTATCTTCGACTTTAGCACACACTCCGGTATGGGGTACTAAGTCATCAGTTGAGCAAACAGTTAACCACTGACTCATATTCTTCTCCTTAACTATCAAATTTCATTCGCCTATAGCGAGGCAACGTCGTTAAACTTCAACAACATCAATACGTTGCTCCAAAACAAGCGCTTGTTTCTTATTATTAGTTGGGAATCTTTGTTGGCGAATATTGACAAACTGAAGGTTACCATCCAGCTCATCGGTATTAATAAAGTGTTGGAATCGTTTTAGTTTCTCTGGATTTTCGAGTGTGGTTTTCCACTCACACTGATACTTACCGACATTGGTAGCCATGTCTTTTTCCAGCTCATCGGCGAGTTTCAATTTGTCATCGACAATCACTTGTTTGAGGTATTCAATGCCACCTTCTAGGTTTTCAAGCCACACAGAAGTTCGTTGTAAACGGTCTGCAGTGCGGACGTAAAACATCAATATACGGTCGATATAGCGAATCAGTGTTTGTTCATCAAGATCAGTGGCTAGCAAGTCGGCGTGACGAGGACGCATTCCACCATTACCACACACATACAAGTTCCAACCTTTGTCGGAGGCAATCACACCAATGTCTTTCGACTGAGCTTCTGCACACTCACGAGTACAGCCTGAGACAGCGAACTTCAGTTTGTGAGGCGATCTTAGTCCTTTGTAACGATTTTCAATGTCGATAGCTAAACCTACACTGTCACCGACACCATAGCGGCACCATGTGCTCCCGACACACGATTTCACCGTTCGTACCGATTTGCCATAAGCGTGTCCGGTTTCAAATCCAGCTTCCACCAATCGTTTCCAAATCAAAGGCAACTCATTGAGTTGTGCCCCAAACAAGTCAACGCGTTGACCTCCGGTAATCTTGGTGTACAGGTCGAAATCTTTAGCTACCTGACCAAGTACAATCAATTTATCTGGTGTGATTTCACCACCAGCGATACGAGGAACCACCGAATATGTTCCATCTTTTTGCATATTACCCAAATAGATATCGTTGGTATCTTGGAGCTCCATGTGTTGCTCTTCCAGAATATAGTCATTCCAAAACGACGCTAAAATTGAGCCCACTGTTGGCTTGCAAATCTCACAGCCCAACCCAGAGCCATGGCTAGATAGTAATTCATCGAACGTCTTAATTTGGTTAACGCGAATAATGTCGCTGAGTTCTTGACGGGAATAGGCAAAGTGCTCACAAATATCGTTGTTCACTTCAACGCCGAGGTTCATCAACTCACTATCGAGTACTTGTTTTGCTAACGCTGAACAGCCACCACAACCTGTCGATGCATTAGTGGTATCTTTTAGCGCAGCCATCGTGTTACAACCGCTCGCCACCGCTTGTTTGATATCACTCTTTGTCACATCAAAACAGGAGCAGATCACCGCAGAGTCAGGCAGAGCATCTACACCGAGTCCTGCTGAGCTATCGTCAGCCACATTAGGCAGAATCAATACCGAAGGGCTGTCTGGGAGAGCCATGCCGTTTTGTTTGAGTTGCAATAAGCTGCCGTAGGCATCAGCATCCCCTACCAAAACAGCACCTACAATTTTACTGCCATCCTCAGACACAATTAGCCGCTTGTAGACTTGCTCAATTTCCTCATTGTAGGTGTATGACTGCGCACCAACTGTCTTGCCGTGAACCTCACCGATACTCGCAACATCAACGCCCAACAATTTAAGTTTGGTGCTCATATCGGCACCAGTAAATGCCAGTGGCTCCAATGAGTCGACAATTTGGCTAGCTGCGACTTTTGCCATTTGATAACCCGGTGCAACAAGCCCGAAGATCTGATTTTGCCACAAAGCACATTCGCCAATTGCATAGATATCCCCGACGCTGGTGCGGCATTGATCATCAATCACTATTCCGCCGCGCGGCCCTATCTCAATATCTGCTTGACGCGCTAACTCATCTTGAGGACGAATGCCTGCCGAGAAGATAATAAGGTCGGTTTCAAGGTAAGTACCATCAGCAAAATTCATTCGATAGCGAGCCTGCTCACCTGCAATAATTTCAGTAGTCGCTTTATCGGTGTGCACCGATACGCCTAAATTTTCAATTTTCCTGCGCAGCAATGCGCCGCCACCTTCATCAAGCTGCACCGCCATAAGACGCGGGGCAAACTCCACCACATGCGTATCTAAACCAAGGTTTTTAATCGCGTTAGCGGCCTCCAAGCCGAGTAATCCACCTCCGACAACGACGCCTGTTTTACTGACTTTACTGCCCGACTCGATGGCATCTAGGTCTTCAATGGTGCGATAAACATAACAGTGTTCTTGGTCATTACCAGAAATGGGCGGTACAAAAGGAAATGAACCCGTGGCAAGTACCAACTTATCGTAACTCTCCTGACGCCCACTTTCGGTTGTCACCTGCTTTTGGTCTGTATCAATCGAGACAACTTTGTCGTTTAAGACATAGTTAACCCCATGATTCTGATAGTAAGTTTCATCGGTTAGCGCGAGATACTCAGCACCTTTGTCGTCATCAAAATAGCTGGTAAGCTGTACGCGGTCATAAGCAAGTCGCGACTCTTCTGAAAACGTGATAATTTGCGCAGACTCATCGTTTGCAGCAATCACGCTATCAATGAACTTGTGGCCTACCATCCCATTGCCGACCACCACAATCCTTTGTGTTTTCATAATGCTTCCTTTCATAATTACGCTGTCAGCTGTAATTTGTGTTGTTGATTTTGTTTTGGTGATTCCATCAATACTCGTTCGTTGAGCTGCGACAGCCACTGCATTTGCTCGGCCACTTTAACCACTTGGCCAATTACAACGAGAGCAGGCGACTGAATTTGATGACTATCTCTTAACTCGACAAGCTCATCCAAACTGCCCAGCACCGTTCTTTGTGCTGGGCAACAGCCGTTTTCAATTAACGCTACAGGGGTAGACGCCGATAAACCTGCGTCTATAAGAGAGCTCGCAATCATCTCCGCTTTGCTTAATCCCATGTAGATAACGAGAGTTTGATTCAGGTCAGCCAGTGCTTTCCAATGTATGTCCAATTCCTTTTCGGCATGGGCGGTGATAAAAGTACACCCTTGAGCTAAACCGCGATGAGTAAGCGGGATATCAGAGTATGTGGTGCACCCCGAAGCAGCCGTAATGCCAGGAATAACATCAACATCAAAGCCTTGTTTTTTGAGTAGTAGCATTTCTTCTCCGCCACGACCGAATATAAAGGCATCGCCCCCTTTAACTCGGCAAACTCGTCCACCTCGATGGGCATAGTCGATTAAGGTTTGGTTAATTTGCTGCTGGGTATAGCTATGGCAACCCTTAGCTTTGCCAACATAAACCTGCTCGCTGTTGGATGGAAAAAGTGCCTTGATCTCTTGGCTAACGAGATTGTCAAAGATAATGACATCAGCAGATTGGATTGCTCGAAGAGCCTTAACCGTGAGCAAATCAGGATCGCCCGGTCCAGCACCCACCAATGAGATATGATTACTTCTCATACTATTTCCTTGCATGGCATTTCTCCTTATAGACAGGCGAAATTTTTTTATTCGCTTGCCAACTTAGAGGCAATAAGGATGCCAGCGATGATAATAGTCTCGTTATTTTTTAAATAAACTCTTTAAAAACAATGAAATATAATTTCATCCTTTGATTTAGAAACACAAAAACAACACCCACAAAAATCCAATTAGAGAAGATTTTGAGCATTTTTAGTGCGATAAATCCCAAAACAGTGCAAATAAACAATAAATAACTGATATTTTGTCAAAAAAGCCCATATACTACTTTAGTGGTATGTTGGCTAA
>NZ_JPJA01000092.1:624793-644912 GCF_000733315.1 Vibrio sp. ER1A | reverse complement strand
CAATAAGGATGCCAGCGATGATAATAGTCTCGTTATTTTTTAAATAAACTCTTTAAAAACAATGAAATATAATTTCATCCTTTGATTTAGAAACACAAAAACAAAACCCACAAAAATCCAATTAGAGAAGATTTTGAGCATTTTTAGTGCGATAAATCCCAAAACAGTGCAAATAAACAATAAATAACTGATATTTTGTCAAAAAAGCCCATATACTACTTTAGTGGTATATTGGCTAACCATTTGTATTAATTGACTATATTAGGGATAAATACATATTTAACCAAACAACGCCCCAATGGCGCGCGTTTTGCTTTCAACAACAATTAACGGAAATTATCAGCAAGGATAAAGGTTATGACTAAAGAAGGCTGGATTAGGACAACATGTGCCTATTGCGGAGTCGGTTGCGGTGTTGAAGCGAGACCAAAAGCAAACGGTCTTCTGGAAATAAGAGGCGACAAACAGCATCCCTCCAATTATGGCAAACTGTGTACCAAAGGTATCGCACTTGGGGATACGGTCATTACCGACGGTCGCCTTTTATCACCGATCCATCGCACTCGCAGCATTGATGCTTTAGAGGAAAAGTCTATGACTTGGGATGAGGCGACGTCTCTTGTCGCTGAGCAATTCCAGAAGGCCATTCAACAACATGGTCCTGACTCTGTCGCATTCTATGTATCAGGTCAGTTGCTCACTGAGGATTACTATGTCGCCAACAAACTCATGAAGGGCTTTATTGGCAGCGGCAATATCGATAGTAATTCCAGGTTATGTATGGCCTCGAGCGTCGTAGGCCATAAACGTGCTTTCGGCAGCGATACTGTCCCCGTGGTCTATGAAGATGTCGAACTGGCTGACTTGGTTGTCATTACTGGTTCTAACTTGGCGTGGTGTCATCCGGTCCTTTTTCAACGCTTAAAGACTGCTAAGCAGAATAATCCAAATATGAAAGTGGTGGTAATTGACCCTCGTCAAACCGCAACTTGTGAGCTTGCCGATCTACACCTCGCCATTCATTCTGGCAGTGATGTTGCTCTGTTCAACGGGCTATTGAATCATCTCTCACTGACGGGACAGCTCAACGCAAACTACATAGAACACCATACGCAAGGGTTTGATGACGCGTTGGCCGTTGCGAAGCAGACGGTCGACGTTGGTTCCATCACAGGGCTAACTCTATCGCAACTTGAAGAGTTTTACACTCTGTTTGCTAACACCCCAAAAACCGTCACCATCTATTCGCAAGGCGTTAATCAATCCAGCAGTGGCTCGAACAAAGTCAACAGCATTCTAAATTGCCATCTCGCTACAGGCAGAGTTGGACAGCCTGGCATGGGCCCCTTCTCTGTCACTGGGCAACCTAATGCAATGGGAGGAAGAGAGGTAGGTGCACTGGCAAACACATTAGCAAGTCATATGGAGTTTGATAATCCACAGCATCACTCATTAATTAGTGAGTTTTGGAAAACCTCCACTCTTGCCACTAAGCCTGGCCTTAAAGCGATCGACCTGTTTGACGCAGTCGAAGCTGGAAAAATCAAAGTGATTTGGATCATGGCAACCAACCCCATGGTGAGTCTACCTAACTCAGAAAAAATAAAATCAGCGCTACAAAAGTGCCCGTTTGTAGTGGTCTCGGATTGTATTAAGGAAACCGAAACCGCCCAACTAGCTGACGTGCTTTTACCCGCACAAGGTTGGAGCGAGAAATCGGGCACGGTCACCAATTCTGAGCGCCGTATTTCAAGACAACGTCGATTGCTTCCCAGCCCTGGCATGGCTATGCCTGATTGGTGGATAGTAAGCGAGGTGGCAATGAAAATGGGTTTCACCAATGCTTTTGATTATCTACATGAGGGGCAGATCTTCAACGAGTATGCTCGCATGACGACCTTAGGTAATGAGGGCGGTCAACAGCGTGATCTGACATTAAGTGGGTTAACTCAGTTGGATGACAAAGGCTATAACACGCTTATTCCGCAACAATGGCCAGTGTTAACGTTACAAACCGATATCGTCAACCAGCGATTGTTTAACCAACATCAGTTTTATACTGCTGACCAAAAAGCACACTTTGTCGCCACGGGTTATCAAGCCCCACAACAAACAACCAGCAATGCACTGCCTATTTTGCTTAACAGTGGCCGGACGCGAGATCATTGGCACACCATGAGCCGTACTGGATTGTCACCTCATCTGGCCTCTCATACTCCAGAACCGTTTATAAGCCTACATCCTGATACGGCGCTCATGTGGGGACTTAAATCCGGAGACATCGCAGAGCTCTCCAACCCACACGCCAATATTCACATGCGGGTGGCGGTAGATTCCGGCGTGACTGCTGAGCACGCTTTTGTACCCATTCACTGGAACTTAGCAACCGCCAGTAATGCAAAAGCGTGTCAACTTATCTCGCCCAATACTGACCCTTTTTCTGGCCAACCCGAATTCAAACATACCCCAGTATCAATAGAGCTTTGGCCAAAACAGTGTGAAGCGTTGCTCATCAGCCGCACTCCGTTAAGCCTCATTGACATGGATTACTGGGTGAAACAGAAGGTTGAATCCGGCTACTTGTATCGTATAGCCTCGAAATGTGATGCCATGTCGCTCATCGTACAGCTCACAAACATCATTGCTGTAAAGAACAACAAAACACTGTCATTTGATGGTGGTGTCACGGATTTGGAATATCGCAAGGCAGTCATTAGTGCCAATGTTATGCAGCGAGCTTTTATCGTGAAAACCACGATACAAGAACACGACTTAGACTGGCTGACATCTTTGTTTGAGCAACCAGTCAACGACCATCTGGAAAGCCAATTTATGAGTCGAGCCTAATCTCCTCGACATAGCTGAATCGAATAGAGCATTGACCTGTCTACGTTTTAGGCGCTTAATGTATATTTACGTGAACCGCTGTTATTGTCAGATAACACTGAAATTTTTATCCGATAATTAATACTATATTTAAACAACAGCCACCTAGCGTTAAGCTCCGAATGCATAAAAACAAAGTAAGCAGGTAGATATTATGAAAGCAGTGACTAAACAATACGCCGTGATTGGTTTAGGGCGTTTTGGCATGAGTATCTGTAAAGAGTTATCTGAAGCTGGTGCTCAAGTTCTTGCTATCGACATCAATGAAGATCGTGTAAAGGAAGTGTCTAAAATCGTCGCACAAGGCATCATTGCCAACTGTACGATAGAAGAAACCGTTGAAGAGCTCAGACTGAATGAGTTCGACATGGTGATGGTATCCATAGGTAATGACATCAATGCCAGTATTCTCACCACACTGGTGCTTAAAGAAGCCAAAGTGAAGAAAGTGTGGGTTAAGGCGAATGACAAGTTCCAGTACAAAATCTTGCAAAAGATAGGGGCGGATAAAATCATCATGCCTGAAAGAGATATGGGTATCCGAGTAGCGCAGCGTATGCTTGATAACCGAGTGATTGCTTTCAATGAACTAGGAAGTGGCTTAGCGCTAACCGAAATCGTCGTTGGCAATAAGTTAATGGGCAAAACCTTGGCTGACGTCGCCATTTGCCAAGCTAGCAATGTTAAAGTGCTGGGATTCAAGCGCGGTCCTGAGCTGGACGCCAACCCCAAAATGAGTCAAACACTTGAAATTGGTGACATGATCATTGTTGCTGGCCCAGAAAAAGACCTGCACGAAAAGATCAGACTGTCATGAATCGTCGTTTCCAAAAAGGTCTGATTTACCCGATTAAACTCACTAGGAAATCAGCAGTACCGTCAGAGCCTTACCTTATAGTAGCAAGCTTTTTGGCGGTTTTAGTACCCTCTGCTTTGCTGCTGACACTACCCGTATTTTCGGTTACCGGATTGAGCTTTAGCGACGCCTTCTTTACGGCGACATCCGCTATCAGTGTGACTGGACTCGGTGTGGTCGATACTGGTCAGCATTTCACGACTTCAGGGAAAGTGTTGCTGATGCTGTTGATGCAAATTGGCGGCCTTGGGCAAATGACGCTTTCAGCGGTTTTACTCTACATGTTTGGTGTTAGATTAAGCCTAAAGCAACAAGCTTTGGCTCAAGAAGCGCTTGGCCAAGATCGCAGGGTCAATATTAAAGGGTTAGTGAAGAAAATCATCATTTTTGCCTTCATTGCCGAAGCTATCGGTGCGGCCGTTTTAGCTATGCGTTGGATCCCCGAAATGGGCTTGTCTCAAGGCGTGTTTTATTCGATATTTCACGCGATTTCCGCCTTTAATAACGCCGGCTTCGCTTTGTTCTCAGATAGTATGATGAGTTTCGCATCAGAGCCAGTCGTTCTGCTTGTTTTGTCTGGGTTATTCATCTTCGGCGGGTTGGGCTTTACCGTGGTCAGTGATCTTGCGATCAACGGTAAGAAAGGCTTTTCTAGGCTAGGGCTACATACAAAAATCATGCTCACTGCCACACCCATCTTGTTGTTGGGCGGCACACTGTTTTTCTTCTTACTGGAACGCACCAACCCAGAAACTTTAGGGGCTTTACCTCTTGGTGGACAATGGCTCTCCGCATTCTTCCAGTCGGCAAGTGCTCGTACTGCTGGCTTTAATAGCGTTGATATCGCTCAGTTTGGGCAACCTGCCCTACTGATTATGATTATCTTAATGCTGATAGGTGCAGGCTCTACATCGACAGGTGGTGGTATTAAGGTATCGACATTCGCAGTTGCCTTCTATGCCACATGGGCATTCTTAAGGCAGAAACAATACGTGGAGATCTTTAATCGCACTGTTAGTTGGCAGACCGTCACTAAGTCGCTTGCAATCATAGTGGTGAGCGGCGCTATTTTGACTATCGCCATGTTCTTACTTATGGTCACCCAACAGGCAAAATTTGAACAAGTGTTGTTTGAAACCATATCGGCATTTGCTACCGTCGGACTAACAGCAGGTTTAACTGCTCAACTCAATACCGAAGGTAAGTGGATTATGATTGTCGTGATGATTATTGGTCGTGTTGGACCACTAACCTTAGCCTACATGCTAGCCAGACCAAAACCGACATTACTAAAATACCCTGAAGACAACGTCCTGACAGGTTAATAACGGTAAACTAAAACAGGCGCGGTCAATGGCTGCGCCTGTTTATTACTTAACAACTTGAGTGTGGAGTCTCACAATAACCATTCCAGTATTGGTTTGCTTTCTCGGATGCTTGTTGCCAATCCCCTGAAATTGAAAACAGCGCTGCCGTCAATGTGGATACAACAGTATTTGCCATCAACTGCATTTCTTCTTGCGGTGTCTGTAATGGACAGTGTTGTGGAAGCGCTAGCTCGGCCATACTTTCTTCAACGTACTCAGAATGAATCGTATCGGATTCGACCCACCACACAGTTTGGCTTACTTTCGGATTGTATTCCGTTTCACCACCTTGTCCCTTGAACGATAGCATTCGTTGATAGTCATTGTTGTCTCTTCCATGTCGAGCGAGAAGATGTTCGACTTTGGCGTGCAGTTCTTGGAAACCCGGGTGAAAACTTCCTCGCATACCAAAAGGTGCATTCGCTGGATTCAGAGCTCGAATAACAGTATTGATCGGTGTTCTTAGACCGTAGCGATGCTTCCAATCCAACATTTTCTTGGCGAGTGGACAAAAGTGGTTCAGCGGTAAATAGGCAATATTATCGCGGTCAAGAAGTTGCTTTGCATGCGCTAAATCCTCCGCTTTGGAAATATTCAGTGTACCCAAACAGTCTTTTGCATGTAAGCGATCACTTTCTTTATCCAAGTCGCCATGCAACACCACCCGTACACCATGTTCCGCCAAAATGCTCGCAGCAATAAGATGCCAAGGTTTTCCCGATGACTGCCCTACTCTTTTACCCGCATATAATGGCCAGTCGAAATCAGCGCTAATATCTGGGTAATGAGGTTTCAAACCTTCCACGAAGCCCGCGATTTCCTCCGGGGTTTCGTCGCGCACGCGGATAAGCATCATCAACATAGCCATTTGATCTTCGCCAATTTGTCCATCGACAAACTCTTCCATCACTTGCTTAGCTTGTTCCTGAGTTAACGGACCACGTCCACGAGACCCACGGCCAACCGTGCGAATACACTCTTTAATAATCGACAAACTTAATCCTTTTTATATGTACTGACTCACCCATTGTAATCCAAGAATTAGCCATCGCCACAACATATCCCCTTACTCAATAGAAAAAAGGTGCGCCTCGAATGAATGAGGACGCACCATCGCCAACTGATTATTAGTGAGACACTTTATGTCACGCTTCTTATTTAGAAGTCTCCATGTCATTGCAAGAACATTGCCAGTTATTAAAGCCAATAAATATCAACAACTTGTATCTATTTCTTTGTATTTACCACGTCCTACTGTGATCTATCATCATGCAGTTGCACCAATAGTGTGATTCTTAACTTTGTTGTTTCTCAAAACTGTTACAGCGCTCAAATGGATTGTCAGTCGTCCACCACTACTATAAAGAGCGGGCCATAACAGCGATTTCAACCCGAGGTGAAAGCTCTAAGCCAATGAAAGGACTCGATAATGAAAACAACGACTACAACACTTGCCATGGTGTGTCTTGCCACTTCTGCCGAGGCTGGGAAAGCATTTGACGACCCGCTGATCTCATTAGACACCAATCGTTGGTTTATCGCCGACGGGTGGGAGAACGGTTATCCGTTTTTAAATCGATGGCAACACGACCACGCAGAATTTAGTCCACAGGGGTTGGCACTCAACTTATCCAATATCATCGACAATCATGGCTATCCAGATATCGTATCAGGAGAGATACGCACTCAAGGCTTTTATGGGAACGGCTGTTTTGAGGTAGAGATGAAGCCTGTCAAAGCAGAAGGTGTCGTCAGCGCGTTCTTCCTGTTTGCAGGTCCCTACGATCAGCCTGAAGGTGGCAATGGAACCCATAACGAAATTGACATTGAATTTATTGGCCTGAACACCAACTTGGTACAGTTTAATTTTTGGAGTAACGACGATAGCTACGAGCAGCGTAATGAATATATTCACTACCTAGATTTTGACGCCGCAGATGAGTTTCATAAGTACGCCATAGAATGGAATAAAAACACCATAAAATGGTACATCGACGATGAACTGGTATACAAAGTGCGCAATACTAAAGCACAACCTATTCCTAGCCAAACCGACACGAAACTAAGAGCGATGATGAATATCTGGGCCACCGCACCAGAGCTCTCAAACTGGGCTGGGTTGTACGATCAAAGTACTGGCGCTCACCATTCGGCCCACTATCGAAATTTCCGTTTCACACGTTCGAAATGCAATAACTAGCTATCTCTTAAGGTGATTTTGAGTGTGATAAGAACCCATTTCCCCAACAACTAAACCGTCTGTCGTCAACGTGACTAAGTCATTAACTAAGATTCCAGTTATTTACTTCACCATCGCGTCGATTTACGTATACTGCACACGTCTCTTACCATTTGAACAGCGATAATATATGCACAGTACAATCAAGTTTATAGCAACTGACATGGATGGCACACTGCTAGACCCAAACGGTCAACTGACTCCAGATTTTTTCCCTCTCTACGAGCGTATTAAAGAGCAAGGTATTCACTTTGCACCAGCTTCCGGCCGTCAGTACTACAGCCTTAAAGACATGTTTTCTTCTATTCAAGATGAGCTGATTTTTATCGCCGAAAATGGCACGCTGGTCATGCAAAACGATGAGGAGCTTTACAGCTGCACATTAGATACGGCGGCCGCAAAAGAAATCATTAAAACTGCCCGATCTATAGATAGCACTTATATGGTTCTATGCGGTAAGCACTCAGCCTATATTGAAACTCAGGATCCTAGAGCGCTTGAGGAAATCCGTAAATACTATCATCGATGCGAATATGTCGAAGACCTGCTCTCTGTCGAAGACGATTTTATCAAGGTCGCTATCTGCAACTTTGACGGCGCTGAGCAACATGTCTTCCCAACCATCAATGATCATTTTGGCAATGAATATCAAGTGGTGGTAAGCGCAAAAATATGGTTGGATGTCATGAATAAAGAAGCCTCAAAAGGGGCTGCTATTCGTTTCTTGCAACAGCATTTAGGGTTTAAGTTTGAGGAAACGATGAGCTTCGGTGACTACTTCAATGACGTTGAAATGTTAAAAGAGAGCTACCACTCTTACGCTATGGACAATGCACATCCTGAGATAAAGAAACTGAGTCGCTTTATTGCTCCAAGCAACAATGAAGCAGGTGTATTGAACGTGGTAGACAAATACTTAGCAACCGTCGAGTGATACAAAAAGAGCATGTCATCGACATGCTCTTTTGATTTAGATTATTTTTCTTGCCAGCGTGCCGCCGCTTCAGCGTCGGAGTCTCGTGACTCAACCCAACGCGTCGACTCTGTGGTTCGCTCTTTCTTCCAAAACGGAGCTTTGGTTTTAAGGTAATCCATTATGAATTCGCAAGCTTCAAACGCAGATCCACGATGAGCACTAGATACTCCAACGAATACGATTTGGTCACCGGCATCCATATCACCCACGCGATGAATTACACGAATACCATTTAACATCCAACGCTCTTCTGCTTCATCACAGATCTTTTCTAACGAACGTTCTGTCATTCCCGGATAGTGTTCTAGTGATAACCCGGTAACATTGTCGCCTAAGTTCATATCGCGAACTTTGCCGGTAAACGTGACAATTGCACCCGACGCTGTACCTTCAGCCAACGCATCGTATTCAGCGCCCACTGAAAAGTCTTCGTGTTGAACGGATACTCTTAAGGTCATGTTAACCTCCCGTTACCGGTGGAAAGAAAGCCACTTCATCGCCGTCTTGAACTTTCTCATCCAGAGCAACAATATTTTGATTAAGAGCAGCAAGCAACTTACCACTTTCAAGAGCTAGTTCCCACTTACCTTGCTGAGCGGCAAGATGGGCTCGAATATCTTCGATTGTGGCAAACTCAGCAGCAAGCTCCACACTGTCTTGACCAATCAGCTCACGAGTTTGTGCAAAGAAAAGTACTTTAATCATGATTCCACCTTGAAGTGTCCTGATTTTCCACCCGTTTTTTCGAGTAGACGAACGTTTTCAATAACCATGTCTTTTTGTACCGCTTTACACATATCGTAAATAGTCAAAGCCGCCACAGACGCAGCTGTTAACGCTTCCATTTCTACGCCAGTTTTACCTGCTAGCTTACAAACAGACTCGATACGTACTTTGTTTTCCGCTTCGATAGCTTCCAGCTGTACTTCCACTTTAGACAGTAACAACGGATGGCACAAAGGAATAAGATCCCATGTTTTCTTAGCCGCTTGAATACCTGCGATACGTGCAGTAGCAAACACATCACCTTTGTGATGGTTGCCTGAAGTAATCATCTGCAGAGTTTCTGGTGCCATGTGAACAAAAGCTTCGGCCCTTGCTTCACGCACCGTCTCGGCTTTGGCCGACACATCGACCATGTTTGCTTCGCCAGAGGCGTTGATATGGGTAAATTCGGACATGACTTTCCCTAGATGATTACTTACTTAGATGAGGCATGAAGTTACATGGGCGGTGGCTAGCATCAAGTTGCTGCTTGATGATCTTCGTCCAACCTGTGCGACATGCTCCAGTCGAGCCTGGCATCGCAAAGATAACCGTGTGGTTTGCAAAACCTGCGATTGCACGAGATTGGATAGTTGATGTGCCAATTTCCTCGTAAGAAACTGCACGGAATAGCTCACCAAAGCCTTCCACTTGTTTGTCGAATAGTGGAACGAGTGCTTCAGGCGTGCTGTCACGAGAAGTAAACCCCGTACCGCCAGTGATCATTACCGCTTGCACACTCTCATCAGCGATCCATTTCGACACCACTGCGCGAATTTGATAGATATCGTCAATAACGATTTGTTTATCCGCCAGTGTGTGGCCTGCTTCTTGTAGATTCTCGACTAAAAAGCGACCTGACGTGTCATTTTCTTCGGTACGTGTATCCGATACGGTTAGCACTGCGATATTTGCAGGCACGAACTTGCTTTCTGCGTGACCCATGATTATTCACCCTATAAAATTTTTACGTATTTTTTCGCGGTCTATTAGCCGCCGATAGATGCCAAATGCGGCGTCATCCCTGAATTACCGTCATGCAGGAAATGACTGACTGATTTGGTCTGTAATTGTGCTTGAATTCGTTCGATCAGAGCGCTCTCTTGAGCGTCTTCTTGAAGTAAGTCGCGTAGCTCTACACCATGGTCACCAAATAGACAGAGGTGCAGTTTGCCCATTGCCGACACACGTAGACGATTACAACTTTCACAGAAGTTTTTCTCGTATGGCATGATAAGGCCGATCTCACCTTGGTAGTCCGCATGAACAAAAACTTGAGCTGGGCCATCATTTTGACTTCGAGCTTTCAAGATCCAACCGTTGGCAATCAGTTGATTACGAATGTCAGTGCCGGAGACATGATGCTTGTTAAATAGCTCGTCCATTTCACCAGTTTGCATCAACTCGATGAAACGCAATTGAATCGGACGATCTTTGATCCAGTTGAGGAAGGCAGGAAGCTCTTTGGCATTGAGATCTTTCATCAATACCACGTTGACTTTGACCTGCTCATAGCCGACTTCAAACGCTCGGTCGATACCAGACATCACTTCAGTAAATTTGTTTTCACCGGTGATCTGGTGGAACATTCTTGGATCGAGACTATCTACACTTACATTGATATTGGTAAGGCCAGCTTGACGCCATGTATCAACTTGTTTAGCCATTCGATAACCATTGGTCGTCGTTGCTACCTTCGTAATACCCGGTGTATTCGCTACCGTTTCAATGATCTGAGGGAAATCTTTGCGCAAGCTCGGCTCACCACCAGTGATTCGTACTTTGGAAGTACCACAATCTGCAAACGCGGTAACCACGCGTTTGATTTCTGGAAGCGTCAAAAAGGCTGGTCTTTTGTGACCAGGCGGTTTGTAGCCATCAGGGAGGCAATATGTACACTTGAAGTTACAGACATCTGTAACCGAAAGACGCAAGTAATAGAACTTGCGATTAAATTTATCTTCGAATTGTTGCGCCACGGAACACCTTTCCAAACACGGGAGGCACAATCATTTCCAATTATGCCCTTGTGACAAATTGTCACTGGCTCTAGAAGCTTATCTTTGGTTCGACTTAGCGCGTAGAGCTCGGAGTTATGGCAGTTACCGCTTAATGAGTCGGTAACAGCTTTTGAGTAAAATACTCAATAACGGTATGGTTTTCCAGCCTTCATGTCAAAAAACCTTACATATTCGTCATTTTTATTATAGTTGAGTATCTCAAATGAACAATTTAACCTATGTTACAAAGTTCAGATAACTCAAAAGAAGTATAAGATGAGCATATATTCATCAAAGAAAGTCGTGGCCATTGGTGGTGGTCATGGGCTAGGTCGTATGTTGGCGGCTTTGAAGGAATTTGGCGGGAATGCTACAGGTATCGTAGCTACTACAGATAATGGTGGATCTACTGGGCGCATCCGAGAATGTCAAGGCGGCATCGCTTGGGGTGATACTCGTAACTGTATTAATCAGCTTATTACCGACCCGTCTATTGGCTCCATGATGTTTGAGTACCGCTTTAAAGGTTCCGGCGATCTCAACGGTCACAACCTTGGCAACTTAATGCTCACTGCGCTAGATAACTTGTCCGTTCGTCCACTTGAAGCCATACATTTAATCCGCAAGCTTCTCGCGGTTGATGTCAATATCATTCCAATGTCAGAGCATCCATCTGACCTAACAGCACTTTCAGTCGATGGTAAGTGGGTGACTGGTGAGACATCCGTTGATGAGATGGAACAAGATTTACAAAGATTGGATCTCGACCCCGTCGTGCCCGCCACCAAAGAGGCGGTAGAGGCGATTACTCAAGCCGATTGTATTATTCTCGGACCAGGCAGTTTCTTAACCAGTATTATGCCACCGCTGCTGCTTGCTGATTTGAGTCAAGCGATCTGTCAGAATCAAACTGCTAAAGTCGTATTTGTCGAAAACTTATCACCCGAATATGGCCCAGCCGGCCGCATGACATTAGAGCAGAAGCTGGTGTGGTGTGAACGTGCACTTCAAGGCAGAAAACTGGACGTTGTTTTAGGTGAAGAAGCACACTCTGATATTTGCAGTCAATGGAACTGCGTCACCCTTCCTCTGGCATCGCCAAATAGAGATTGGCGTCATGACCGAGTAAAATTAAAGCACGCTATCGAATCACTGCTTTGATAATTGACGCAAAAGAAACGGGGGCGCCAAATGGTGCCCCCGTTTTGCAACTCGGTGATGACATTATTTAATCGACTCTAAGAACTCTACATAGCAAGAATGGGTTTCCGAGAGATTCGCCAGCATACTGTCGACCTGAGCTTGATCTTCTCGTAATTTGCCACCTTTCACTTGAGCGTCGATATCAATAGCAAACTCACACAGTGACTCAGCTCCAAAGCTAGCAGCACTACTCTTAAGCGCATGGCAAATTTCCTTCATGTGCGACATTTTTTCGGTTAAGTCACCTTCACTTAACTGCGCCTGATAAGTCACCAACTCTCCGGTGAAAATCCCTAGAAGAACAGGAATATTATCTTGACCAATCTCGCGAGTGAGCTGCTCTACTTTTTCTCGATTCATAAACTTCATGCTTTCTTCTCGCTTGCATTCCATACCTGTATTTTGCGGTAGATTGTCGAGGGACTCACGTCCAAGTATTTCGCTGCTTGAGGAATGTTACCGTCACACGCTTCTATCGCTTGCTCGATGGTGGTTTTTTCAGTTTTCCACAAAGGCTGGATGTCCTGTGGCCCAAATGATACTGATACCACATTATTTGAGTTTGCGGGCTTAACCGCAGGCTCATTCAAAGGCGGCGGCAACATACTTAACTCTATTTCTTTACCCTGATTCAATACCACCACATTGCGCAGTACATTCTGCAATTGGCGGACATTACCCGGCCACTCGTACTGGATGAAGCGATCAATGACATCTTGAGCAAAACGCACAAAACTCTTACCCTCTTCATGCGACATAAAGCCCAATAACGAGTAGGCAATTTCAATCACATCTTCTTCACGCTCTCGGAGCGGTGGCAAATGGAGAGGTATAACATAAAGTCGGTAGTATAAATCTTCTCTAAACCGCCCTTCTTGCACTTCTTTCCAAGGATCTCGGTTGGTCGCACATACGAAACGTACATCCACTTTCTTCATACGTGAAGAACCCACTTTTTGGAAGGTACCCGTTTGAATAAAGCGCAGTAGTTTAGTCTGTAGATCAAGATCCATTTCGCATAGCTCATCAAGAAACAGCGTGCCGCCATCCGCGAGTTCTGCAGCACCTTGTCGGTCACTTGCGGCCCCCGTAAAGGCACCTTTGACATGACCAAACAACTCACTCTCAATAAGATCTTTTGGTATTGCGGCACAGTTGATCGCAATAAATGGCTTGTCGCCTCGTTTACTCGCAGCGTGGATCGCCTCTGCGCACACTTCCTTACCTGTACCACTTTCTCCAGTAATAAAGATGCTGGCCTTGCTGGAAGCGGCAGAGTCAATAGTGCGGTAAACCGCCTGCATGGGTTGGCTACTGCCAATGAATCCTTGGTAGTTTTGGCTACTAGAATCATTAATCTCATTACGTAGCTTAGAGGCTTTGCGAATGGCATTGGTTACCGTCACACGAAGTCGGTCGGCTTCGCACGGTTTGATTAAAAAGTCCTGAGCGCCATGCTGCATAGCGTCTACCGCGATGTCGATAGAACCATGAGCTGTCATAAAGATGACTGGTACATCGGGATTGAAATCTTTTACAGCGTCCAATACATCCATACCCGTCATGTCGGGAAGTCGTAAATCCAGTAGAATGAGGTCAGGCGTCCGGTGCGCTAAACTTTGAATTGCATCTCTACCGTTTCCAACGATATTAATATCTATACCCAATGGAGATAGATACGAGCGATACAGCGCAGCAACGGAAGCCGTGTCTTCTACCATAAGTAGATAGCGAGACTTTGGCTCGTCGAATAGTTGTTGCATAGTTCCTAGCTAACTGTTGATTATAATTTGGTCTTTATAAGAATATTCGCATTTTGCAATTTTTATCCAATAAAGACCATTTTTATTTTGCTGTTTATATTTAAAACAGCCTATCAAACTCAACCAGAACTGTTAACTATTAGCAATAAAATGCTGTCTAAGTTTTTCTATTTCATCACGTTTTTCTGCGGCTAGTTCAAATTCTAGGTTCTGAGCATGCTGGTACATCTCTGCTTCTAGTTTTAGAATTTGTTTTTCTAGATCTTGAGGTGACAGTGCCACATACGCTTGCGAAGGCTCAGCCACTTTCGATAACGGTACTTGTTTTCCTTTCTTGGGCTTACCACCCTTGGCCACGCTACCAATCTCCATAATATCTTTGATATTACGTTTCAAGGCCATCGGGACCATACCGTTTTCAACGTTATAAGCATGCTGCTTTTCACGGCGGCGATTGGTTTCATTGATGGCTTTTTGCATGGAATTGGTAATGCGGTCACCGTAAAGAATCGCCTTACCTTTTAGGTTACGTGCAGCTCGACCTATGGTCTGAATCAGGGAGCGCTCAGAGCGCAAGAAACCTTCTTTGTCAGCGTCAAGTATAGCTACCAGTGACACCTCAGGCATATCCAAACCTTCTCGTAGTAAGTTAATACCTACTAACACGTCAAATTCGCCCAATCGTAAATCGCGTATGATTTCAGTCCGTTCCACGGTATCAATATCTGAGTGCAAGTAACGTACTTTGACGCCATGTTCACTCAAGTACTCAGTGAGGTCCTCGGCCATACGTTTGGTTAATGTAGTTACTAACACACGCTCATCTATCGCTGATCGAGCGCGCACTTCAGATAACAGATCATCAACCTGAGTTGCTACAGGACGTACTTCAATTTCTGGGTCAAGCAAACCAGTCGGACGAACGACTTGGTCAGCGATATCGCCATCGGATTTTTCCAGCTCATAAGTGCTAGGTGTCGCCGAAACAAAAATAGTCTGTGGCGCGATCATCTCAAATTCATCAAACTTGAGGGGGCGATTGTCTAAGGCTGAAGGTAATCGGAATCCATACTCCACCAGCGTCTCTTTTCTTGAACGGTCCCCTTTGTACATTGCTCCGATTTGAGGCACGGTGACGTGAGATTCATCGATAATCAATAAACCGTCAGCAGGGAGATAGTCAAACAGTGTCGGAGGCGGCTCACCCTCACTTCTTCCGCTAAGATAACGTGAGTAGTTTTCGATACCGGAACAGAAGCCAAGTTCATTCATCATCTCAATATCAAATTGAGTCCGTTGCGAAATACGCTGTTCTTCAAGTAGCTTGTTGTTATCTTTTAGATAAGTCTGTCTAGCTACTAACTCTACTTTGATATTTTCAATCGCATCTAAAATACGATCTCGAGGCGTCACATAGTGAGTTTTTGGGTAGATCGTGTAGCGAGCAATATCTCGCTCAGTAATCACTCCCGTAAGAGGATCAAAAAGACTGATGCAGTCGATTTCATCATCAAACATTTCCAATCGAACCGCTTCTTGATCGGATTCCGCAGGAAAGATATCAATGACCTCCCCTCTAACTCGGAACTGACCACGCTCAAAGGCAACGTCATTTCGAGAATATTGCAGTTCGGCTAGGCGCAATAGAATATCTCGCTGGTCAATAACCGCACCTCGAGTAACATGCAACATCATTTTCAGGTAAGAGTCTGGGTCACCCAAACCATAAATCGCCGATACTGAAGCCACAATGATGGCATCTTTTCTCTCTAGTAATGCCTTAGTAGCAGATAAACGCATTTGCTCAATATGTGCATTGACTGACGCATCTTTCTCAATGAAGGTATCGGTGGTAGGCACATAGGCTTCAGGCTGGTAGTAGTCGTAATAAGAGACAAAATACTCAACCGCGTTATTTGGAAAGAAGCCTTTCATTTCACCATACAACTGAGCTGCAAGAGTTTTGTTTGGCGCTAACAGAATCGCTGGTCGCTGAGATTGCGCAATCACATTGGCAAGCGTGAACGTCTTACCTGACCCGGTCACACCAAGCAATGTTTGGTGTGCTAAACCAGAATCCAGCCCATCGACTAGCTGCGCGATGGCGGTAGGTTGATCTCCAGAAGGTTGATAATCTGAAACCAATTCGAAGTGTTTTGCCATAATGCGATTCCCTTGTTAACGAACCTAGTATTTCACCCCTAGCCGACGTAATTTGCAACCTAAAGCTCGCTATCGGACAAACTTTTTGATATTGTATTCGCCCTGCTCGGCGTCACAGCCAACTAATTATTGTTAATTAATCCACGACTTTTCCCCAATCAACCGATAAAAGTGCCTTATTCACATAAGTCTCAATTCTGACATTAATTTTGCTTTCCCATTTTAATTCATAATATTCAGCAAGTTACCATCAAAGTTTAAAACTTATTCACACCCTACTTTTCTCTCATTTCAACTACTTTTAATTTGATACCGTGTAATTAACACATTTATCCACAAATTTGGTGGATAAGTAAAATAGCCTTATACCCAGCAAGGCATACAGAAAAGTAAAGTTTTTTCTTCGGATTTTTTTCTGCTTTTTTCTCAGAAAAATATTGACTCTAACAGGTGGGATAGCTAATATTCGCCCCGCTTAAAGCAATTCCCCCTTAGTTCAGTTGGTAGAACGGCGGACTGTTAATCCGTATGTCGCAGGTTCGAGTCCCGCAGGGGGAGCCAAATTCCAAAAAAGCCGTGTCGAAAGATGCGGCTTTTTGCGTTTCAGAAACCCAAAACTTCCCTTTCCTGATTTTAGGCTTAATACCTATACTTTTCGTACAAACAGACAAAACCTTATGTTTCACTGGTTGTTATTCGCTACGCAAAGCAGGATAATAACGGGATCGGAGCTCTTTACACTTATTATTATGACCGAATATTTCTTATTGTTGGTGGGAACTGTCCTCGTCAACAATTTCGTACTGGTAAAATTCCTTGGGTTGTGCCCTTTCATGGGCGTTTCAAAAAAACTCGAGACCGCAATTGGCATGGGGTTGGCCACGACATTCGTGCTGACACTTGCATCCGTGTGCGCGTACTTAGTGGAAACTTACGTATTAGTGCCTTTAGGCATTCAATATTTGCGAACCATGAGTTTTATCTTGGTTATCGCCGTTGTCGTACAGTTCACTGAGATGGTGGTTCATAAAACCAGCCCAACGCTTTATCGTTTGCTAGGTATTTTCCTACCCTTGATCACCACTAACTGTGCAGTTTTGGGCGTGGCGTTACTTAACATCAACGAAAACCACAACTTTATCGAATCCGTTATCTATGGCTTCGGAGCGGCGGTGGGTTTCTCTTTAGTTCTTATCTTGTTTGCTTCAATGCGTGAACGTATTGCCGCTGCTGATGTGCCAGCTCCCTTTAAAGGAGCTTCAATTGCCATGATCACAGCGGGGCTAATGTCTCTAGCATTTATGGGCTTCACTGGGTTGGTGAAACTGTAATGACGACAATTCTTATCGCAATTATTGCTCTTGTTATCTTAGCGGCCGTTTTTGGAGCCGTTCTCGGTTTTGCTTCGATTAAGTTTAAAGTGGAAGCTGACCCAATTGTCGACCAAATTGACGGTATTCTGCCTCAAACACAATGCGGACAATGTGGCTACCCTGGCTGCCGCCCTTATGCGGAAGCTATCGCAAACGGCGACGCTATTAACAAGTGTCCTCCCGGTGGCCAAGCAACTATTGAGAAGCTTGCTGACTTAATGGGTGTTGAAGTCGAAGACTCGGCTCATGACGCAGAAAAGTCGATAAAGAAAGTGGCTTTTATCCATGAAGATATGTGTATTGGTTGTACAAAATGCATCCAAGCCTGCCCAGTAGACGCTATCGTTGGCGGAACAAAAGCACTACACACCGTTATCAAAGACGAATGTACTGGCTGTGACCTATGCGTTGCCCCATGCCCTACTGACTGTATTGAAATGATTCCTGTAAAAACAACCGCTGATACTTGGAAATGGCAGCTTGATGCTATTCCTGTTGTCAATATTTCCGAAACTCAAACACAAGCTAGCGGTGAGTAGGGAGCGTCATGTTATCACTTATTGAACAAATCAAATCTGGTTCTCTTTGGGATTTCCCCGGTGGCGTACACCCGCAAGAAAACAAGAAACAATCCAACCAAAGCTCTATCGCCAAGGCAAATATTCCAAATGAGTTAGTGATTCCACTCAAACAGCATATTGGTAAACCAGGCGATATATTAGTAACTGTGGGTGAGCGTGTCTTGAAAGGACAACCTCTCAGCCAAGTCAATGCAGCATTTATGCTGCCGATTCACGCGCCAACATCTGGAACGATAAAGGCCATTGAACCGCGCACTATTGCACATCCTTCAGGTTTGAGCGACCTATGCATTGTTATCGAAGCTGATCAACAAGACGAATGGTTCGATCTCAACCCATGTGATAGTTATCTTGATGAGCTACCAGAGTCCTTGATAGAGCGAATCCGCTTAGCGGGTATTTCTGGTATGGGCGGCGCAGGTTTTCCAACTGCAAGAAAAATCCAGTCTGGCTTACAACGCACTGAGATTCTAATTCTCAACGCGGCCGAATGTGAGCCCTATATCACTGCTGATGACCGCTTGATGCAAGATAAGGCGCAGGAAGTCATTGAAGGTATTAAGATCCTCAATCACATTCTCAAACCAAAGCTGACAATCATTGGTATTGAAGACAATAAGCCTGAAGCCATTAAAGCTCTGGAGCAAGCAGCGACAGATGAAGATATCGTTATTCGAGTCATTCCAACTAAATATCCATCTGGTGGCGAAAAGCAGCTCATTAAAATACTTACCAACCTAGAAGTCCCTGTAGGCGGTATTCCTGCTGATATTGGTTTGATGGTGCAAAATGTTGGCTCGGCTTACGCAATCAAACGTGCTGTTTGCGATGGTGAGCCTTTGATTGAGCGCGTTGTTACTTTAACAGGGAAAACCTTTAAACAACCACGTAATGTTTGGGCATTGATCGGCACTCCTGTGCAATCTTTATTGGATCAGTTTGGTTACAAAGCCGATAAAAAATCTCCACGCTTAATTATGGGCGGCCCTATGATGGGCTTCACATTGCCTCATGCGAATGTGCCAATTACTAAAACAGCGAACTGTATTCTAGCTCCGACTTATCGAGAGATTGATCCTCGTTCACATGAAATGTCATGCATTCGTTGTAGTCAATGCGCAGAAGCTTGTCCTGCGTCCTTGTTACCTCAACAGTTACAGTGGTACGCGAAATCTCAAGAATACGATAAGTGTGAAGAGTTAAACCTCAAAGATTGTATCGAATGTGGAGCGTGTGCTTTTGTTTGTCCAAGTGAGATCCCTTTAGTTCATTACTATCGCCAAGCTAAAGCCGAAATTCGTACTCGAAAACAAGAGTCTGAGGCAGCAGAACGAGCCAAAGTTCGATTTGAAGAGAAGAAAGCACGTCTAGAGCGTGATAAAGCTGAGCGAGAAAACCGCTTCAAGAAAGCCGCTGACGACCGCCGTAAACAAATGAAATCATCTGGCGGCGATGATGCCATCGCTGCTGCGATTGAACGCGTAAAAGCACAGAAGTCCACTTCTGCAACGAATGAAGTTAAGCCTGCCGTTGCCGCAGCCATAGCTCGAGCCAAGGCTAAACAAGCGGAAGCCGCTAAACAAGGACAAACAGATCCAGACAATTCCGAAATGGCCAAGTTGCGAGAAGAGCGTAAACGCTTGGCTAGAGAGCGAAAAGCAAATAAGCCAGCTGAAGCGGATAATGTACAAAACTTAGACAATACTGAGCAAGACCCTAAAAAAGCGGCTATTGCCGCTGCATTAGCAAGAGCAAAAGCGAAGAAAGCCGCTCAACAGTTACAAGCTGAAGAATCATCAGGTGAAGAGTCTCAGACGTCGAAAAAAGACGCTGTTGCCGCTGCAATTGCACGTGCTAAAGCAAGGAAGCAAGCCGCAACTGAAGCCGAGCCGGAAACTCAAGATACCGATACACCTGCTGGAGACGATCCGAAGAAAGCAGCCGTCG
>NZ_JPJA01000092.1:611102-624226 GCF_000733315.1 Vibrio sp. ER1A | reverse complement strand
AAGCCGCTGTCGAAACCGAGCTAGAGGCTCAAGACGCCGACGCACCTACTGAAGACGATCCGAAAAAAGCTGCCGTTGCTGCCGCTATCGCTCGTGCTAAAGCGCGTAAGCAAGCCGCTACCGGAACAGAGCCTGAGGTTCAAAGTGAGGACGAGCCTGCTGTGGATGCCCCCAAAAAAGCGGCAGTTGCAGCCGCAATTGCACGCGCAAAAGCGAGAAAAATTGAAAAAGAACAAAATAACAAGGAGAACAACTAGTGTCTTTCTTTATTGCTAGCTCTCCACATGCGCACAGTCGTAAACGCACTCCAGATCTAATGAAAGGTGTGGCGCTTTGTGCGTTGCCAGGTCTGATAGCGCAAACATACTTTTTTGGTTGGGGCACCGCTATTCAACTGTGTTTAGCGATCATAGTCGGCTTGATGCTCGAAGCGATCGTAATGCTGTTTCGTAAGCGCTCTCCAATCTCTGCTCTTCGTGACTACAGTGCGCTCGTCACGGCTTGGTTATTGGCAATTGCGATACCGCCACTCTCTCCTTGGTGGGTGTTAGTCATCGGCTTAGTATTTGCCATCATCATTGCTAAGCATTTATATGGCGGCATAGGACAAAACCCGTTCAACCCAGCGATGGTAGCCTATGTTGTTCTGCTGATTTCCTTCCCGGTTGAAATGACCAGTTGGATTACGCCTCATTCACTCTCCAGTGAACCTGTTACTTTCACCGATGCATTCTCGCTCATTTTCTCGGGTTTTGATGCTGACGGGTATTCATTACAGCAAATTCGTACTGGTATTGATGGTATTACCATGGCGACACCACTTGATGCTTTCAAAACGGGTATTAAAAATGGCAACACTATCGCGGAAGTCGTTCAACAGCCTATATTTGGCGGTCTAGCAGGTATTGGTTGGGAGTGGGTGAACCTTGCTTATTTGGCGGGTGGCCTTATCTTACTTAAGCTACGAATCATTCAGTGGCACATTCCTGTTGCGATTCTTGCCTCGTTAACCGTAATTAGTGGTCTATTCATGCTGTTTACACCAGGCGCGACGGCATCACCAATATTACACCTGTTATCTGGTGCAACCATGCTTGGGGCATTCTTTATTGCTACTGACCCAGTCTCAGCCTCAACAACAGTAAAAGGCCGATTGATATTTGGTGCATTTATCGGCGTGATGATCTTCGTGATCCGTACTTGGGGCGGCTTCCCTGACGGTGTCGCCTTCGCTGTTCTGTTAGCGAATATGTGCGTTCCGCTCATAGACTATTACACTAAACCAAGAACTTATGGACATTAATCACCATGTTGAATGCAATTAGAAAAAATGGCTTAACTTTGGCTATCTTTGCCTGTGCTTCAACAGGGGTAGTCGCTGTTACGCAGTATCTAACCAAAGATCAGATCGTTCGCCAAGAGCGAGCACAACTTCAAGCGACGCTTAATGAAGTTATCCCGCATGAACTGCATGATAATGAACTTTACGCATCTTGTACTTTGGTGAGTGATCCGGCTCTTGGAACAACACAGCCACAGCCGGTCTATATCGCGACCATTAATAATGAACCCAAAGCCATGGCTATCGAGGCAATAGCACCTGATGGCTACAATGGCGCAATTAAGATCATTGTTGGTATGGATATCGAAGGCACGATCCTAGGTACACGCGTTCTGGCTCACCAAGAAACACCTGGACTAGGCGATAAAATCGACCTAAGAATTACCGACTGGGTGCTTGGCTTTACAGGCAAGCAAGTCACAGAAGCTAATCAGTCACAGTGGGCCGTGCGAAAAGACGGTGGTCAATTCGATTCTTTCACTGGCGCTACTATTACACCACGTGCCGTCGTTAAGGCTGTGAAGAATACAGTAAACTACGTGAACACCCATCGCGATAAGATATTAAACCAACCACTAAATTGTGGAGGTGAAGAGTGAGTACTTCTAAAGAGTTGTTAAAAAATGGTCTATGGAGTAATAACCCAGCGCTAGTTCAACTGCTTGGCTTATGCCCTCTTCTTGCCGTGTCATCTACAGTGACGAACGCATTGGGCCTTGGCCTTGCGACCTTAGCGGTGCTAGTAGGCTCTAACGTGATCGTTTCTCTGATCAGAGACTACGTCCCCAAAGAAGTTCGAATCCCTGTCTTTGTAATGATCATTGCCGCGCTAGTTACCTGCGTTCAGCTATTAATGAACGCGTACGCTTATGGACTGTATCTATCCCTTGGTATTTTCATCCCTCTTATTGTGACCAACTGCATTATTATTGGACGAGCAGAAGCGTTTGCCTCAAAGAATGCGGTGCTACCAGCGGCACTTGACGGTTTGTGGATGGGGCTAGGCATGACTTCAGTACTGGTCGTTCTTGGTGCTATGCGCGAACTTATCGGCAACGGTACTCTATTTGATGGTGCTGATTTGTTATTGGGGCCTTGGGCGGCGGCGCTTCGTATCGAAGTATTCCAATTTGATAGCCAGTTCTTACTCGCCTTATTACCACCAGGCGCATTTATCGGGGTTGGCTTTCTCATAGCTCTGAAAAATGTTATTGATAAGCAAATAGAGCTTCGTCAACCGAAACAAGAAAAACAGCAGATAGAACGCGCTCGTGTAACGAACTAATCACCAACCATAACAAGCCCAAGACTTTGCTAATCTTGGGCTTTTAATCACCGGAAGAACCCACTACTTTTGGGAAGAGCTAAGTCAGCCAATGAATAATATAAAAAGAAGAGAAATCCTCGAACGACTTCGAGAAAACAACCCAAAGCCAGAGACTGAGCTCAATTGGAACTCCCCATTTGAGCTACTTATCGCTGTTTTACTCTCTGCTCAAGCAACCGATGTTAGCGTCAATAAAGCGACCGATAAGCTCTATCCCGTCGCTAATACACCTGAAGCAATGCTCGAATTGGGTGTGGATGGCGTAAAGGAATACATTAAAACTATCGGCTTGTTTAACTCTAAAGCAGAGAATGTCATCAAGACTTGCCAAATCCTAGTTGACCAACACAATAGCGAAGTCCCAGAAAACCGCGAAGCGCTAGAAGCTCTGCCAGGTGTTGGGCGTAAGACCGCTAATGTGGTACTAAACACTGCGTTTGGCTGGCCTACCATTGCTGTAGACACCCACATTTATCGTGTCTCAAATCGAACCAAATTTGCGATGGGCAAAACGGTGGATGATGTAGAACACAAGTTACTAAAAGTTGTACCAAAAGAGTTTAAACTAGACGTTCACCACTGGCTGATCCTTCACGGACGTTACACATGTGTCGCTCGAAAACCGAGATGTGGTAGCTGCATTATTGAAGATCTTTGTGAGTTTAAAGAAAAAGTCTATCCAGAGAATTAAAAACAAAGGAGCAATGTTATGTCTAACGGTCGTATCCTTCACACCATGCTACGCGTGGGTGATTTAGACAAGTCAATTTCTTTCTATACCGACGTTATTGGAATGAAGTTGCTACGTAAAAACGAAAATACTGAATACAAATACACGTTAGCGTTTTTAGGGTTTGGTGACGAGTCAGAAGGCGCAGTAATTGAGTTAACCTACAACTGGGGCGTGACTGAATACGATCTAGGCAGCGCTTACGGTCATATCGCTATTGGTGTCGATGATATCTACAGTACTTGTGATGCGATTAAAGCAGCAGGCGGTAACGTCACTCGTGAGCCAGGTCCTGTGAAAGGTGGTACCACTCAAATTGCATTTGTAAAAGACCCTGATGGCTACATGATTGAGCTTATTCAGAACAAACAAGCAAGTGCAGGTTTAGAGGGATAACCTCTACTCTTTCACCATGCCTCTAGTAAAACGCCAGCTTAGTTCGCTGGCGTTTTTTTTCCTATCAAAACTAAACTTCGGTACGCCCGAAAGAAATCACCACGCGCTGATTCTTCGCTTTACCTATTGGAGAAGAATTGTCGGCAACAGGACGACGTTTCCCATAGCCTTGAACTTGAATACGGTCTTTAGGTAGTCCCAGTGACTGGAAATAGTCTTGCAGAATCGATGCGCGTTTATCGGAAAGTTGTTGGCTCTCACCTTTGGAATCCGAAGAATCCGTATAGGTCGAGACAAGAACCAAATCGATATCTTGATTGTATCGAACATACTCGGCGATTTGCTCAAGCCTATGTTGGGAAGTCTTATTCAGCTGTTCACTATTACGGTCATAATGTAAAATCGTGAATGAAATGTCTTCGAAGCTGTAAGGTAATAGATTGGCGATACAGTCACTAAAGACATTGTATTTGGCTTGGAATAAAACCGAAGACAACGAGACCTCGATTCGCTCATCTCTACTTTGCCAATCTTGATAACTGAAAGTTGGATAGCGTCCTTTTTCTAGCTCACTCAATATACTCCAAGCAGCCTGTCCACCGACATACCCATCAAACTGCTTAAAGAACTGTAGGTTAGTAATTCTGTCGGCACTGTCACCCGGTCTCCATGGAGGCGGCAAAGACACCAAACTCACATTTCGAGTTTCGCCCATAGAGCGGCGCATTTTTAATTCAAAATCCAGATTCATCTTCTTGCTTGCACGTGCGATGAACTCCGCGTCACCGAAATTAGGAATCGGATGAACAAGTCGGCATTCTAGCGGAGAATTACTGACCATTTCCCATTGTGACTGTGTTGGTGTTGCCACATAACGTTTCTCAATTGCCGCATTGGCCGCAGTAGCAGTCATAATAGGCAACAGTGATAGTGTTAGTAAGGCTTTTAATTTCATACAGTTAAGTAACTCTTTTGCAATATACGCGACGGCACAGTTTTGCCGCTCTACGTGCTAGATGGATCTCCACATCAGTTACTGCAAAAACCTCGCCATGTTATCAGCTCAATTCACCAACGTACGTTTCCTTTGCGTCTTTGTTCAACTTGTTCCCTTTCATGGTTTGATAAATAGTCATGAATCATAGCCAAGCATGATTTTTCAAACTTTGTCTGCGAAAATTAAATGACTCGTCTGGTTTTTTATAGTTGGATAATCTGCAATAATGCTACCTTCGTCACACTAGAAAACTCTGAAATGACCGTAGAAAACGAAGCACTCACCCTAAAAAAGCGATTCCGTGGCTATTTTCCCGTCGTCGTTGACGTTGAGACCGCAGGTTTCAATGCTAAGACCGATGCGTTATTGGAGATTTGCGCAATCACTTTAACCATGGACGACCAAGGAAATTTGCAGCCAGCTTCCGTCTTGCACTTTCACATAGAGCCATTTGAAGGCGCTAACCTAGAGAAAGAAGCACTGGAATTTACAGGAATTCGCGACCCATTTAGTCCGCTTCGAGGTGCTGTGCCTGAACAGGAAGCACTTAAAGAAATCTACAAAGTCATTCGCAAAGAGCAAAAGCAACATGATTGCAGCCGAGCTATCATGGTGGCTCACAATGCTAATTTTGATCATAGTTTTGTTAGTGCAGCGAATGAGCGCGCTAAACTTAAGCGCGTTCCCTTCCACCCGTTTGCCACTTTCGATACAGCCACTTTAAGTGGTTTAGCTTATGGTCAAACGGTATTGGCAAAAGCTTGTAAAGCCGCAGGTATGGAGTTTAACAATAGAGAGGCTCACTCCGCCCTTTATGACACTCAAAAGACGGCTGAGCTATTTTGTCGAATCGTCAACAAATGGAAAGCGCTTGGTGGCTGGCCTATTGTTGATGAACAAGCCCAAGAATAAATAAACACAACTTTTAGAGATTAATATGAATCCTGTCGTTATTTCCGTTTGCATCATGCTGGTTTTGGCCTTGATGCGAGTTAACGTTGTCGTTGCGTTAACATTCAGTGCCATTGTTGGTGGCGTCGTGTCTGGTATGTCATTGACTGAAGCTGTGAGTGCCTTTGAAGGTGGCTTGGGTGGTGGTGCAACGATCGCGCTAAGCTACGCGATGCTTGGTACCTTTGCCGTGGCTATTTCAAAGTCTGGTATTACTGACCTGTTAGCTCAAAGTGTTATTAAGCGTATTCACGGCAAAGAAAGCTCTGCTTCAACTACTGGCCTAAAATATGCGGTACTTGCAGCGCTCATTCTCGTGACTATGTCTTCGCAGAATATTATTCCTGTTCACATCGCCTTTATCCCAATTTTAATTCCACCTCTATTGGGCGTTTTTGCTAAGTTAAAGCTCGACCGCCGACTGGTAGCATGTGTGTTAACTTTTGGTTTGGTGACGCCTTATATGGTTTTACCTGTTGGTTTCGGTGGCATTTTCCTAAACAACATTTTGCTAAAGAACCTTCATGACAACGGTTTGGAATCAGTGACAGCGGCACAAGTGCCAATGGCAATGCTTCTTCCTGCTGCCGGTATGATCACTGGCCTTCTATTTGCTATTTTCTTTAGTTATAGAAAACCTCGTGAGTATGCTGAAACAGAGATGACTCAAATCGATGAAGAGCCAACACATATTAATAAGAAAAACATAGCTGTAGCTATTGCTGGTATCGTCGCAGCACTTGCAGTGCAGTTAACATCGGGTTCTATGATCATTGGTGCACTTGCAGGTTTCATGGTTTTCACGTTTGGCGGTGTTATCGCTTGGAAAGAAACCCAAGATGTGTTCACTAAGGGTGTTCACATGATGGCAATGATTGGCTTCATCATGATTTCAGCTGCCGGATTTGCCGCAGTAATGAAACAAACGGGCGGCGTAGAATCTTTAGTGGCAGCGCTATCAACAAGTATTGGCGACAATAAGCCACTAGCTGCTTTGCTTATGCTTATCGTCGGTTTGCTAGTTACTATGGGTATCGGTTCTTCATTCTCAACCATCCCAATTATCGCTACTATCTATGTGCCTCTGGCACTGGCATTTGGCTTCTCACCAATGGCAACAATTGCTCTAGTTGGTACCGCCGCGGCCCTTGGTGATGCAGGCTCTCCAGCTTCTGACTCAACCCTAGGTCCAACCTCGGGATTGAATGCCGACGGCCAACACGAACACATTTGGGAAACTGTTGTTCCAACCTTTATTCACTACAACATCCCACTGATTATTTTCGGTTGGATTGCAGCCATGGTTCTGTAACAACATCAGATACGAAAAAGGCTTGGTCATTGACCAAGCCTTTTTTATTTCTGTCATCACTCAATAAAGAGAAATGATTGAAGATAACGCGTTACGCTTCTTCTTCACCAGCGTTACGTGCAGCCGCTTCTTTGATTAGTGGTTGTAGTTCACCCTTTTGGAACATTTCCATAATGATGTCACAGCCACCAATTAATTCACCTTCAACCCATAGTTGTGGGAACGTTGGCCATTGTGCGTACTTAGGCAGTTCAGCGCGAATATCTGGGTTTTGTAGAATGTCTACGTAGGCAAATTTTTCACCACAACCCATTAGTGCTTGAGCAGCTTGAGAAGAAAAGCCACAGCTAGGCAATTTAGGTGAACCCTTCATGTAAAGAAGAATTGCGTTTTCTTCAATTTGCTGTTTGATTTTATCGATAGTTTCCATTGCTTCCTCGAAATGCTTTTACTGCGGATATGGTCACATTCTAGCGAATCGCCACAGAATAAAAAGCACAATAATTATGTGGTTATACTATTGTAGCTAAGATGTGATGCAACCGACTCTAATCTTAGCTACCTGAGTTTGGTTTTTAATAAGTCATAACAATAAATTTTCTTGAGAACTCTTTTAATAAAGTAAAAACTTGCTAAAATAGCAAGCAGTCAGTCAACACCCGACTCAATAATAAATATCTTGGAAGCAATCAGGGTAAAAACCCGCTAATAATCAATGGAGAAGCGAGCAATGGCATTCGAACTACCAGCACTTCCTTACGCAAAAGATGCTCTAGAACCACATATCTCAGCAGAAACACTGGACTACCATCACGGTAAACACCACAACACTTACGTTGTTAAACTAAACGGCCTAATTCCAGGTACTGAGTTTGAAGGTAAAACACTAGAAGAGATCGTTAAGACTTCAACTGGCGGTGTTTTCAACAACGCAGCTCAGATTTGGAACCACACGTTCTACTGGCACTGCCTAGCGCCAAACGCTGGCGGCGAACCAACAGGTGCGGTTGCTGATGCAATCAACGCTGCATTCGGCTCGTTCGAAGAGTTCAAAGCTAAGTTCACTGATTCAGCAATCAACAACTTCGGTTCTTCATGGACTTGGTTAGTTAAGAAAGCTGACGGTTCTCTAGATATCGTGAACACTTCAAACGCAGCGACTCCACTAACAGAAGAAGGTGTGACTCCACTTCTAACTGTAGACTTGTGGGAACATGCTTACTACATCGATTACCGTAACCTTCGTCCAGACTACATGAACGGTTTTTGGGCTCTAGTTAACTGGGCATTCGTAGAAGAAAACCTAGCTAAATAATCGGATCGATAACTGATTACCTTAAAGGCCTGCTTTCGCAGGTCTTTTTTTATGATAACCGCCAATTATTGCTAAAGCCCCCTGTTTTCATGCCGATAAAGAAAGAATCATGAGGGGTATATATGCAAATTCATAGCTTAGACAAAGCGAATCTAATCAGTGAACTACAATGTGGTACGTCACTTTGCCGTGCCGTAGAACAAGGTAGACGCGCTGATTTTGCATTAATGCTATCTATGTTTAGTGATGACTGTCGTGAAACCAGCTTTATTGAGGATATCGATACTGCTATAACGGACGAAACAGTATTGCGCCAACGCTTCAATGTTCCTACTGCTCAGAAACTTCAGGGAGAGTTGGATGACTATCAAACCTCAGCAGCAATTGCTAATCAATTCCACCGAGGTGGTCTGGCAAGCGCAAAACTTCAGCATTACAGCACACCTGAACCTCTAAACTACCAGCCAACAGATACCATAGGTCTCAGTGAAGAAGTCTATCAAAATCTGTCAGGACATACGCGCCGACAGTTGGCTCAGGGGTCTGTTAATACTCCAAATATAGATTACTTATATAACCACCTTTCCACCGCCTACCGTAAAGATACGTTAGCCATCCAAGCTTAACCACAATTTATAAGTGGTTACTAATGTAATCTTGTCCACTTTTTCCGTACACAATGTGATATGTAGCAGAAATAACCCTTTCGTTTAGCACTTTTCTAAAAAAGTTTGAAGTTATTCACATTTGATTCACAGTTTTTCTACCAAGTTATTAATTCAGGGGAATGCCGTTTTGGCTAAATTTATCCGAAACCGACACTTTCGGGGTAACTATGATCATTAAAAATTCAGTTGTACTTATTACATCCGCAGGGACTAGCTTGGGAGCAATGATTGCGTTGCACTTTGCTAAACTTGGTGCCCGTATTGTTCTGTGCGATGTGAACCCATCTTCACTGCTGGCTACTTATCGTCGCTGCCTCGAACTCACCGAGCTTGTCGATATGGTGGAGATTGAGGACATATCGTTAGATTCTGTAGAATCTCTTTTCAATGTAATTGAGTCAAAAACTGGTCGATCTCCTGATGTTCTGGTTAACCATTGGACGTCACTCCCGCAACAATCCTTAACAGGCAGTTCATCGAACTCAAGCTTTATTCAAAAATTCTCTATGCTCGCCTCTAGCCTATTTATGTTTGGACAAGTGGCAGCGGAGCGCATGGCTATTCACCAATCCGGGGTGATCGTCAATGTGGTCGCGCAAGAGCCAGATCAGCATCATAGTGATTTGGATAACACGACGTCGATGGTGACCGGGTTTACCAAAAGTTGGGCGAAAGAACTAAAAGCACACAATGTACGTGTTGGTGGAGTGATTCCGGTGACAACGCATAACTATCACATTGCTACAAATTGGTCAGAAGTGCAGGACGAACTAACAAGAACGACGGAATACATAGTGAGCAACGATTATTTTAGTGGTCGAGTTGTGAGCACTGAAGCATAGCTATGCACAGGTCTGAGTAGCGCCATAGGCAGTTACTCTTTGAAACCCGAATAAAAAAAGCCCCTTCATTGCTGAAGGGGCTTTATCATTTTTCCCGATTTAGATTTCGTGCTAGCGAAAATCTACAACTGAATTAAGCTTTCTCTTTTTTAGCTTTAGCTGCTGGCTTAGCTTCTTGGTCTGCTTTCTTCTTGATAACAGTCGTACCTTCGAAAGTTTCACCTTCAACGAATGCTTTACCGTAGTATGCCGCTTTCAGAACTTCTTTAAGCTCAGAGATTAGAGGGTAGCGTGGGTTTGCACCAGTACATTGGTCATCGAACGCTTCAACCGCTAGCTCGTCAAGCTTCGCTAGGAAGTCAGACTCAGCTACACCTGCAGCTTGAATAGAAGCTGGGATGTCTAGGTCTTGCTTAAGCTCTTCCATCCATGCTAGCAGACGTTCAATCTTCTGAGCAGTACGGTCACCAGCTTGGCTTAGGCCTAGGTGGTCAGCTACTTCAGCGTAACGACGACGTGCTTGTGGACGGTCGTACTGAGAGAACGCAGTTTGCTTAGTTGGGTTGTCGTTAGCGTTGTAACGAACAACGTTAGAGATTAGTAGTGCGTTCGCCAGACCGTGTGGTAGGTGAAACTCAGCACCAATCTTGTGAGCCATTGAGTGACAAACACCTAGGAAAGCGTTCGCAAATGCTACACCAGCGATAGTTGCCGCGTTGTGTACTTTTTCACGAGCGATTGGGTCATTTGCACCGTTCGCATAGCTTGAAGGTAGGTACTCTTTAAGCATCTTAAGTGCTTGTAGAGCCTGACCGTCAGAGTATTCGTTCGCTAGAACTGATACGTAAGCTTCTAGAGCGTGAGTTACTGCGTCGTAACCACCGAATGCTGTTAGAGACTTAGGCATGTTCATAACAAGGTTCGCGTCAACGATAGCCATGTTAGGAGTTAGTTCGTAGTCAGCTAGTGGGTACTTAGCACCAGTCTCGTCATCTGTAACAACTGCGAATGGAGTAACTTCAGAACCAGTACCAGATGTTGTAGTGATACATACAAGCTCAGCTTTTTGACCCATTTTAGGGAACTTGTAGATACGTTTACGGATGTCCATAAAGCGCATTGCAAGCTCTTCGAAGTGAGTTTCTGGGTGCTCGTACATTACCCACATAATCTTAGCAGCATCCATCGGAGAACCACCACCTAGAGCGATGATTACGTCTGGTTGGAAGCTTTGCATTGCTTCTGCACCTTTCTTAACAACAGATAGCGTTGGATCCGCTTCTACGTCGAAGAAAGTTTGAACTTCCATGCCTTGAGCTTTAAGAAGCTTCACTACTTCATCACTGTAACCGTTGTTGAATAGGAAACGGTCAGTTACTAGGAATACGCGTTTCTTACCTTCTAGGTCGCTAAGAGCGATTGGAAGGCTACCACGACGGAAGTAGATAGACTTAGGTAGTTTGTGCCACAACATGTTTTCAGCTCGCTTCGCTACAGTTTTCTTGTTGATTAGGTGTTTAGGACCTACGTTCTCAGAGATAGAGTTACCACCCCAAGAACCACAACCTAGAGTTAGAGAAGGTGCAACGTTGAAGTTGTAAAGGTCACCGATACCACCGTGAGTAGTTGGGATGTTTACAAGGATACGTGCAGTCTTCATCTTGTCACCGAAGTAACGGATGCGGTCAGCGTTAACGTCTTGGTTTGTGTACAGACCAGATGTGTGACCGATACCGCCGATTTCAACCATAGTTACAGCTTGAGCAACTGCGTCTTCGAAATCGTCAGCGCGGAATAGACCTAGAGTTGGAGATAGTTTCTCGTGAGCAAATGCGTCATCGTAAGAAACTTTACCTAGACCTTCACCAACTAGAACTTTAGTGTCAGCTGGAACTTTAACGCCAGCCATTTCAGCGATAGCTGGAGCTGGTTGACCTACGATCTTAGCGTTAAGGTTACCGTCGATTAGAAGTACTTTACGTACTTTCTCAGCTTCAGCTTTGCTCAGAACGTATGCTTTGTGAGAAGCGAAACGCTCTTTAACTTCGTCGTATACAGAGTCAACAACGATTGCAGCCTGCTCAGAAGCACAAACTACGCCGTTATCGAACGTTTTAGACATTAGGATAGAAGCAACTGCACGTTTAACGTCAGCAGTTTCGTCGATAACTACAGGAACGTTACCTGCACCTACACCGATTGCTGGCTTACCAGAAGAGTAAGCTGCTTTAACCATGCCTGGACCACCAGTAGCAAGGATAAGAGCGATGTCGTCGTGCTTCATAAGAGCGTTAGAAAGCTCTACAGATGGTTGGTCGATCCAACCGATGATGTCTTTTGGAGCACCTGCTGCTACTGCTGCATCTAGAACCAGTTTAGCTGCGTCGTTAGTAGAGTTCTTCGCACGTGGGTGTGGTGAGAAGATGATACCGTTACGAGTCTTCAAAGAGATTAGAGATTTGAAGATTGCAGTAGAAGTAGGGTTAGTTGTTGGTACGATACCGCAGATGATGCCTACAGGCTCAGCGATAGTCATAGTGCCTAGGTTGTCGTCTTCTTCAAGAATGCCACAAGTTTTCTCGTCTTTGTATTTGTTGTAGATGAACTCAGACGCAAAGTGGTTCTTGATAACTTTATCTTCAACGATACCCATACCAGACTCTTCTACCGCTTGTTGTGCAAGAGGGATACGAGCTTGGTTAGCTGCTAAAGATGCTGCGCGGAAAATCTTGTCAACTTGCTCTTGAGAGTAAGTTGCAAATTCTGCTTGTGCCGCTTTAACGCGTGCAACCATTGCATCTAGTTCAGCCATATTTGTTACAGGCATAATGAATCTCCTAAAATAAAAAAACTAAAAACTTTTTAGTAAGTTAGCTGTTTGCCATCAATAGTTACTCTTAGGTAACTCAACTCTACTTAGTAAATTGCTTTCATGGCTGAGTATAATATTTCAGGACGTGAAAAAAATTGACTCAGATCAGTTCTGAAAAGTAATTTACCTACTTAGTAGTAACCATTAAGGGTAATGCAAGGTAAGTGTTTGTTTTATAATAATTATATTGAGTAAAATACTTAGCTCAAAATTACAGCAATCGAATGATTTTTTTAAATAAACTACAAATTTCTGTAAAAAAGTTTCATTTTTGTACAGATAAATCAAGTAAACCACCATGCACGTGCTACAGCAAGAATATCCGCAGCCACCTCTAAAACAACTGACATCACATTTTTTTATCAAAAACGG
>NZ_JPJA01000092.1:481191-610852 GCF_000733315.1 Vibrio sp. ER1A | reverse complement strand
TTTACCTACTTAGTAGTAACCATTAAGGGTAATGCAAGGTAAGTGTTTGTTTTATAATAATTATATTGAGTAAAATACTTAGCTCAAAATTACAGCAATCGAATGATTTTTTTAAATAAACTACAAATTTCTGTAAAAAAGTTTCATTTTTGTACAGATAAATCAAGTAAACCACCCTGCACGTGCTACAGCAAGTATATCCGCAGCCACCTCTAAAACCACTGACATCACATTTTTTTATCAAAAACGTGCTCGCGATAACAAATACGAAACAAGCTTCAATTCAGTTTGCTACTGGCATTGAAATTTATTTTCACATTCTATTCATAAATGCGACCAGCATCATTTGCCATTAGATTTTTTGTGGTTATTGAGTGACATATCGTTAGATTTTTTCATTCGCTTATCGACAAATGTTAGCGTACATTAGCGTCCTAAAATTGGGGACTCCAAGCCCATGTTATCCACCTCTTTTGCATAGAGTATCGAGAAATGAGTAGTATCGAATTCGCTATTTATTTGCAGTTCTTCTTAGGTCTAGTTGCCGCAGTGAACCCTGTAGGAATCATGCCGGTTTTTGTGTCGCTAACTGGACATATGTCGCTCGAAGATAAAAACAAAACCGCAGCAACAGCCAATATTGCTGTCGCTATCATCTTGATCACCTCGTTGTTAGCAGGCCAAGTACTTCTTGATATGTTTAGTATCTCGCTAGACTCATTCCGCGTTGCCGGTGGTTTGCTGCTAATGAGCATCGCGTTTTCAATGATGTCAGGTAAGCTCGGTGAAGATAAACAGAATAAACAAGAAAAATCGGAGTATGTCAGCAAAGAGCAAATCGGCGTCGTCCCACTGGCAATGCCATTAATGGCGGGTCCTGGTGCGATAAGCTCTACTATTGTCTATGGCGCTCGCTACCCAGGAATGCTGGAAACAACGGGTATCATCATTACCATTATTGCTTTTGCTCTGTGTTCGTGGCTACTTTATCGCTCAGCGCCTTTAATCGTGCGTTTCTTAGGGCAGACAGGAATTAACGTTATCACCCGTATCATGGGTTTGATTCTCGGTGCATTGGGTATTGAGTTTATGGCAAATGGCCTTAAAGCTTTGTTCCCTGGTTTGGCTTAAATAATCTTTCAAGCCCCACTCTAATAAAGGTGGGGCTACCTTGTCGTCTGCCCTTAATCTCCGCTCTCCGAAACTAAGCCCCCTGCCCCTACACCTCACTTAGGTATATACTAGTTTTTAGTCGTTAACGAAATGTACTTGCTATGGAAAACAATCGGTTAAAGCATCAGCTTTACGTCATCATTTTTGGCCATAATACCCGAGCGGGACGTGCGTTTGATATTGCGCTCATCATTGCTATTCTTCTTTCGCTCACAGTGTTAATCCTTCACTCAATCGAAGGGCTTGCGACAGAATGGGATCAAGAATTTCAACTACTCGAGTACTTCTTTACTGCATTATTTACAGTGGAATATATACTCCGGCTGTATTGCTCTCCAAAACCCAAAGCGTACGCCACAAGTTTTTACGGTGTGGTTGACCTCCTTGCCATTTTACCAACCTACCTAGCCCTTCTTTTTCCATCGGCTTCGTTTATGGGGGTAATCAGGCTGCTTCGAGTCATGAGAATATTCCGAATCTTAAAGCTCGTGCGCTATCTTCAAGATTCAAATATTTTGTTGCGTTCTCTACTCATGTCGAGACGTAAGATCTTTGTATTCTTCAGCACAGTAGCAATTCTAGTCACCATATTTGGTGCTTTGATATTCGTTATAGAAGGCCCCGAGAATGGTTTTACTAGCATCCCACAAAGTATTTACTGGGCTATCGTCACTATAACGACGGTTGGCTACGGCGATTTGGTGCCAAGTACACCCCTTGGCAAAGCGCTGGCGTCATTAACCATGCTACTCGGTTACTCTATTCTTGCAGTACCTACGGGTATTATTACGGCGGAGCTAAATCAAGAAATGAAGACGCATAGGAACCTGGTAAAGTGTCCAAACTGCTCAAAAGCAGGACACGAAAGTGATGCTTTGCACTGCAAGCACTGTGGCAGTGAACTTGCTCCACCAGATGAGCGTGTGACAGCCAGTTCAGAAGAATAATTTTCGCACCATCAATACCAAAAAAGCCCTCATCTAGAGGGCTTTTTTATTGTTGAACGCATTGATTATGATGCTTTTTCTGCAAGAATAATGCGCAGTGTACGGCGTAGCGGTTCCGCAGCACCCCAAAGTAGCTGGTCACCTACAGTGAACGCATTCAAGAAGTCATTACCCATTGCCATCTTTCTTAGACGACCAACAGGGATAGACATCGTGCCGGTGACTTTCGCCGGAGTCAGTTCTTGAGCGGTAATGTCACGCTCATTCGGGATAACTTTAACCCAGTCATTATGAGTGGCGATGATCTCTTCGATTTCATCCATTGGTACATCTTGCTTAAGCTTGATTGTGAGTGCTTGAGCATGACAACGCATCGCGCCGATACGAACACAAGTACCATCGATAGCAATTGGGTTGCCATCCGTACCAAGAATCTTATTTGCCTCAACGCCAGCTTTCCACTCTTCTTTACTTTGACCGTTATCGCGTTTTACGTCGATCCATGGAATGAGAGAGCCAGCCAAAGGCACACCAAATTGATCAGTAGGGAAAGAAGACGAACGAATAGTCTCAGCCACTTTACGGTCGATATCTAGAATCGAACTAGCAGGGTTTGCAAGCTCTGAAGAGACCGCATCATTGACCACACCCATTTGTGAAATAAGCTCACGCATGTTTTTGGCACCAGCACCAGAAGCTGCTTGATACGTCATGGCACTCATCCATTCGACCATGCCTTTTTCATACAGGCCACCTAAACCAAGCAACATCAAGCTCACGGTACAGTTACCACCAACAAAGGTGCTTGTGCCTTTAACTAGACCATCTTGAATCTGACCTAAGTTCACTGGATCTAAAGTGATGATGGAGTCTTTGTCCATACGGAGAGTAGAAGCTGCATCAATCCAATAGCCTTTCCAACCAGCTTGACGTAATGCAGGATAAACTTTTTCGGTGTAGCTACCACCTTGACAGGTAATGACTGCATCAAGTTGTTTCAAGCTTTCGATATCAAAAGCATCTTGAAGCATACCGGCATCTTTGCCGAAGTTAGGGGCTGGGATACCTACTTGAGAGGTACTGTAGAATACTGGTTCGATAACGTCGAAGTCTTTTTCTTCGACCATACGCTGCATCAATACCGAACCAACCATGCCGCGCCAACCAACTAAACCTACTCTCATTGAATTACTCTCCGTGTGAATTTAAAAAAGGCTCCTCCATCTATAAAATTTTCCGAGCCATAACACAAGAGTAAAGTAACAATAAGTGTGTCTTTTTTTAACTAACCCTACCAGTTTTGCTAATTTGAGAAGATTAAGTTGTAAAAAAAGCCCCAATACGGGGCTTCTATAAATTTATGCGCTTGTTTTACTCTCTTTTCTTGCTTGAACCTTCTTACCAAGGATGTAGCCAAGTCCAAGAGGTGCAAAAAAGATCACCAAAATAAACAAGATAAAGTAAACAATAGTGCTCTTAATCAGTTGGATAAGTTTTTCTACAGCTAACGTTACGACATCTTGAGAAATCTTGTCGAGGTCCTGAGCAAACAATTCTCGCTCTTGATTTACGATAAGCGCGATTTCCTTACGTTCACGCTCAACCATTTTAATCAGCTCTTCACGCTCTCTCGCCACCATGTCGTCAAGGGCTTGTCTTTCCGCGCTTAGCTGCGTCAACTTATCTTGAGTCTTGGCATCCAGATCATTGAGTAGTGGCTGCAATTCAATCGCCATCTTCTGCGCAAGGTCTCTCATGTATTCGGGATTATTGTTAACGAAGTCCTGAAACGCGTCTGCACTCAATTGGAAACTTTGGATAGCTCCTCGAATATCATCACCATTTACGTTGCTGTTTAAAGCAATCAGCTGCGCTTTCCACGTCATTAGCTTTGGTGTTTGTTCCGACATAAGAGATAAACGATCCGAGACATCCGATAGAGCTTCTGGCATGGTTCCAAGCGTTGTTGTAACTTCACTTTCGTCAATTCCCTGTGCTTTTAACCACTCACGATAAGCCGGTGTTCTGGAAAAAGTTAGATTTTCAAAAGGGTGTAATGCAGCGAATTTCTCGACAAACTCTTTGCTAGTAGCGTAGTTATCACCTTTGAACAAGGATTTTGCTAACTTATCAATTTCGTTGCTAAGCTGCTGAGACACTTGTTTAGCATCATCACTTGTAAACAGAGCTTGACCATTGCCTTGGTTGAAAAAGTTATTCATCTGGATCGTAAACACCCACGAATCGATCAAACCCGCAGTTGGCGAAACTTGATAAGCAGCTTGCTGTAGACCCTCTTCGGCATGGATTTTCCAAAGTAACACGTACGATTGGTTCATCACGTCATTTTCAGGATACTGAGCTGCAAGTGAGTCCGCTGTTGATTCAACTTGGCTAAAAAACTCACGACTGTATTCTCGCGTCATCAAGCGCATATTCAATTCTTGCTTCGTCAGCGGGGTCGTTTGACTATCGAGCTGTACCTCGAGAAGTGAGCAGCCTGAGAGAGCTACCATGAGCAGTAGCAAAAGAAAATTGCGAGTGGCGCGCAATGCGTTCATCAAAAAAGCCTCTGATCGTGAATAAATGTACAACACATTCATTATACTTATAAAACACAAGTTCTCGCTAAGTGTCAGTATTTTTGAGTGATCTTGACAAACTCTTTTCTTGGTGCACGTTCAGCCTTAAACCTAAATGCGTGAAAGCCTTAGGCTGTTTTCGCTAATTCAAAGTGCTAGGTCGTCGATTGCGCAATGTAGGCCTGCGCTGACACTATCGCTTGCTGTAAATTATTGTCCAGCTCAGAGAGCACGGTTTCAGATAGCGTTTGACTCTCTTTCAAGCTTTTTTCCGCTACTGTCGCAACATTGCGAAGCTCATCAGCAAAAATACTTCCAGAAACGCCTTTCAACGTATGAGCAATTCGCGTGGCTTGTTCAATGTCGTCGGTTAAATGCTGTTGTAATCTTTCTGCATCTTGCGCGTGCTCTGAAACAAATACCCCCAATAGCAACAACATAGACTCTCGGTCACCGTCAAGAGTGTTCAACATCTTTGAGAAATCTATCGCCTCGGAACTCTCCCGCCTTTGAGCTGGAGCTTGCTGTTCAGTTTCTACCTCAGTCTCCACATTCGGCGCGGTTTTGAGTTGATTAGGCACGGCTTGCGATTCAATTTCCACAGCGAGTGCTAATTCAGGCTCTGAGATGTGCTGCTCCTGCTCAACCGAACTTTCCGTCGCGAATGACTGGGTAGTTGGCTGCAATTGACTATCCTTAGCAACACGCATGGTCCGAATCGCAGTTAGGATGATTAGAGCCATCGCGACAATACTAAGCATTACTATCATTAATATTTGATGATTAACGATAAGCTTAGATTGATCCGTTCTTTGAGAAAGCTCACGCATCACCGGGTGATTTACAACTCGTTCGATTAGGAACTCAGTATTCGCAGATTGTGAGAGTAGAACCGATGCTTGAGAGTTTAGAGCTAATAGCTCCAACCTATCCTCTTCAGGTAATTGATACGCCGCACGCTGAATTTGTTCTAGACGCAGATAGACTTGTCTTGGCTCGATAGATTCATTAAATAATGTGTCCAATACTACATAAGACAATTGATTACTTAGCGCTTTTGCACTTGCACTAAATGTTGGCGTTTGCTCGCTAACTCGCGCGATAAACTCATCAAGACGAGTTTCATCACTTGCAAGCAATTCTGCCTGCTCAACAAACCGTTCTAGCAAATATACAGTGTGTGATACGTCGGAAAGTAGATCTGAGCTGGTTAGAGATTTAAGTTGAATCGCTTGCGCATGTATTAACTGAATATCAAGCTCTATCTGTTCCGAAAACTTAGAGCGATAAGGTTGAGGGAGAAAAAGAGTCTGCTGCAGCTTATTGATACTAATGGATATCTCATCCATTAAATGGTTAATTTGATCTTCTTTAGAAGTCAGGTAAACGACAACCGAAATGGCCAGCGCCCACATCATGCCAATAATGGCAACGACAGTAAAAAGACGTTTATAAGAATTCAACAACCGTTCCCCTTCCTTGGTTCTTGCGATCTAAAAAGCGCTACACAAGGCAGCGCTTTCGTTATTTTATCGGTTCCGAGTCAACTGATCTCTGAGATTAGGAGGTGTCCCCTTGATCGTCAATGTATCAGTTTCTGGATCGTAAAATACGCGCTCACCCAGTAATAGACTATCAAAGCTTAAGTTCAGTCCACCACCTGCACCAACAAATTTTGTTAGCTTGCGAACTGTGGAGCGATCTGCTGGAAAACTGTCTTCAAGATCATAGCCTTGTTCTTGAGTGTAATCTAAAAAGCTCGCGCCTTCATTACTAGGTAACTCTCCGGACAGTTCTTTTATTTGAACTTCATCACCAGTCTTCAACTGATCACTGCAGTAATCAAAGACCTGCTTCTTGTAACTAACGGTTTCATCTTTATCAAGCTGAGCATCCGCACAATAATCCTCTACCGCTTGCATCAAAATGGTATTTTGCTGTTTAGTATCCAGCCCCACCTGTGCCTGCAAAAAGTCGAGGAAGAAGTCTGCTACTTTGCGACCTACCCTACCTTTGATGTAGGTGAGATAACGGTTAGAGCTTTTATCTAAGTCATAACTGGTTAGGTCAATGCGTGCGGCAATGTCCATCTTGGCGATATCGAGATAATCAATTGAACCGATGTTCAATCCTTCAGTGATTTGCAAGCTATTGTAAGAAGGTAGTAAACCAATGAACAGATAGTCGGTTGCTAAAGATTGATACTGTGCCATTACCAAGGTACCCGCTTCTGCAAATGGGTATTTAGCTAACTCAGTTTTTAGTCGCTCGGCGCTATCTTGCGAGAATGCGTAAAAGTCTTTATCACCTTTTAGCAGCTCACCCAACCAAACTTGGAAGTCACTTTCTTGAGTGAAGGAACCAAATCCTTTTCCTGCTTTCGAATTAAATACGCGATGAAGCTCAGCAACAAGGCTTTCGGTTGAATTATCGTTTGGTAAAAGGGCCTCACGGTAATGAACAACCAGTTCTTCCTGCTCATTTATCGCCAACTGGTGTAAAATAACGTTAGATAGGTTCAAACTCATAGTGAAATTATTATCGTTGCTGTTTCGTTTGTGATGCAGAGTAGGGTATCATAAGCCGCTTTCATTATCATTAGCAGAGTCTTTATGCCAATTACATCTAAATATACCGATCAACAAGTTGAAGATATCCTTTCTGAAGTTGCAGCAGTGCTTGATAAGCATGGCGCAAGTGCAGAACTTTCACTTATGATTGCAGGCAATATCGCAACCAATGTCTTAAATCAGAACGTTGCTCCTTCACAACGCCAAGCAATTGCGGAAAAATTCTCTAAGGCTCTGATTTCTTCTCTAGAAACTAAAGACCAACACTAATCAACTACGGACAGAAATAACGGCAGATGGTAGATAGCGAAAATTCATATGGTGAACGAGTCTCACGACTAGTTGGTTGGGGACACTGGTTTGCGTTCTTCAATATTATCGCAGCTATGTTGGTTGGCACGCGTTATATCGCCGCGTCACCATGGCCAGATACACTGTTGGGGCAGATCTATCTGCTGACCTCGTGGATTGGGCATTTTGGCTTTTTAGTATTTGCCTTGTACCTTTTAGTGCTATTTCCGCTAACGTTTATTGTTCCCTCGCGCAAGCTATTTAGGCTGCTTGCCGTTTGTTTCGCAACGTTCGGACTCACTGTCCTACTTATTGATACCCAAGCTTACCAATCCATTAACTTACACCTTTCCCCGGTGGTATGGGAACTACTGTTCAATGACGAAAGTAGCCCGGTAAGTTCGGACCTACAACATCTATTTATTGTGCTGCCGCCAATATTCCTAGCGCAGTTGGCACTTTCCGAGTGGGTTTGGAAGAAACAACGCAAACTTTCCCACAAACATGTTGGACGCCCACTCACGGCGGTGTTCTTCTTATGCTTTATTTCTAGCCATCTGATCTTTATCTGGGCTGATGCTTATTTCTACAACCCAATTACCATTCAAAAAGCGAACTTCCCGCTTTCTTACCCAATGACAGCTAAGTCATTCATGGAAAAGCATGGTCTATTGGATAGAGAAGAATACCTTCAAAAATTGAAAGAGAATGAAGGTGCGGTTGACCTTGTTAGCTACCCATTAACAGAGATAGAGTTCAATCGTCGCTCAGAAAATTTAAACGTACTTGTCGTAAGCATTAATAACTTACGCAGTGATATGTTAACTGCGGACACCATGCCAGTCAGTTATGGCTTCGCGCTAAACAACCAAAATTTCACTAATCACTATAGTTCTAGTAACGATGACTTTGGTGTATTTGGTTTGATGTATGGTCTACCAAGCAGCTATGCAAGTAGCATCAAAGCTCAAGGGACTGCGCCTCTGTTTATGTCAATCCTTCGCGACCAAGGCTATAGTTTCAAACTCTATAGTGGTGATAATTTTGAAGATGATATTTATAGAGATACCATATTCCGCAAATTCCCTATGGTAGATCTAACCGTTCAGCAAGAGGGTGAAACGAACCCACCTATCGTCTCTGACCTCACTGCCATTAAACGTTGGCAAGCTGATATTGAATCAGGGGCTGGAAAACCTTGGTTCAGCTACATAGAACTTACGACCGTTGATAACTTCGACGCTTATCAACCACAAGGCACTGACCTATCACCGGAACAGCAGTTTATTGCTGCTTATTCTGCTGCAGCGACAGCAGCGGATGGTGAGTTTGCTAAAATATTGCAAACAATCGCTGACCAAGGGTTGATGAACAACACCGTGATTATTCTTACGTCTAATCATGGCACTGAATTCAACGAAACAAAGACGCGCAGTTGGGGTTCTAATACCAACTACAGTCAATATCAACTCCGCGTTCCTATGGTGGTTCATTGGCCTGGAAAACTGGCTGCAGATTATACCCATATGACGAGTCACCTTGATCTCTCAGCAACCATTATGCAAGACCTAAGTGGCGTCTCCACGAGTGTGAAAAACTACAGCAGCGGTCGTAACTTGTTTGATGAACGTAAACGCAAATGGATTATTGCAGGGGACACGAGAGAGCTTGCATTAATTACGCCGACAGATACTACTGTTGTCGATAAATTTGGTAACTACAGCTTATACGATCACAACTATCGCAAACTCGACGATAAGAATCCGAAGCTGCCGATACTGATGCAAGGCTTCACAGAACTACAACGTTTCTACGCAAAAAGTCAGTAAATCAAGGATTTAATAACTCTGGACTCTTGACCTAGAAAATCCTCTGGTTTAGATTAATCCCATCGGACTGTAGCGCAGCTTGGTAGCGCACCGTCATGGGGTGTCGGGGGTCGCTGGTTCAAATCCAGTCAGTCCGACCATATTCAAGCCCCTAGTGAAAACTAGGGGCTTTTTACTAAAGAAATGTTTAGTTTATAGACACCCAAACCTATTTTTTAATTCAAGCGCTTATAATTGCAGCAAACAGTTAAAATAAGGGTTTACAAACAGTAAGATGCCTATTATTATGCGCATCAACAACGGAGAGATGGCTGAGTGGTTGAAAGCACCGGTCTTGAAAACCGGCATACGTTAATAGCGTATCTAGGGTTCAAATCCCTATCTCTCCGCCACATTCAGAAAAAGCCGCTACGAAGTAGCGGCTTTTTTGCATCTAGCGTTTCTATACACCTACTTAACAACACGTATCAAATATCCGCAGTGTGCTTACCTACAAACGTAAAGAAATGATGGTTTATACTGACTACACCGCCGAGTCATGTCGTAAAGCTGTATTAATAAAATAAGTATGTCGATTTAAGGTCATAGCGATTCCTTTCCCTGAAAACGCTCACATGAAATTGTGCGTCTTATTTAAGGAATCTTGGCTTAAGAGTTTCTGGTGATACTTTTTGCACTACGCAGTATTTGAGTTGAAGCTAGAGTTGAAGTAATTGATATGGTTGGGGTTGAGCGGTTTTCAACTGCTCAACCAGACTTGCTAAACATTATGATGTTGCCTGTTCAGGCGCATCTAACATTTCATTATTATTTTGTGCTTCTTGCTCCGCTTCCATCTTCGCACGTTCGGCTTTAGATATGTAACGCGGTTTATTCTTCCCTGCGCCATTCTTTTTAGCGTTCGCTTTTTTCATTCGCGCTTTATGAATCTGGTTGATTTTTTTCTTACGGTTCATCGCAGGTACTCATTGGTTCTGTATTGGTCGTGCATCATACAGAGGTTATTGCCGTTAATCTAGGTGGTTCACATCGTCATTCTCTCCTTGGACATAACTTCCTAAATGGGTCGCAAACTGCTTGGCTTGAATCAGTGGAAGTACCGTAGACACAATGTCAGCTGGAAAGACTTTGTATTGATTGAGATCTTCAACATCAACCCAAGCTACTTGTTGAATGTACTCAGAGTCATTAAGTCCCTCTAGGTTAACTAGAGAAAGCTCTCCTCTCCATGACTCAACTAAATAAAACAACTCAACGTGGTAGCGGTCGGATGAAGTCTCATGAAACTCCCGTACACACAATAACGGCCCGACGGTCACATCAAGGCCAGTCTCTTCACGAAACTCTCGCACTAACGCTTGCTTGGAAGACACATCCGAATCCTCAAGACCACCACCCGGTGGTATCCAATATTCTCCTGAGTATTGGTCGCGCACACGAAGCATTAGTATCTTATTATTTTGTAACGCGATACCTGCCGCTCTTATTCTGTGCTTCATTTGCCGCTCCTTTGCTGGTATGCCGCATCTATAAGTGACATGTGAATAGGAATTAAATCGCTATGCTCTGTTCGATAACCGCCACCAACGACACAAGCGACAGGGATACCTTTATTTCGACAGTAGTCCAGCATCCATAAATCACGCTGGCAAACTCCGTCCAAGGTCACTTGAAGATAGCCTAGTTCATCGTCCTCGTGAATATCTACACCCGCATCATAAATAATCAGATCGGGTTGATGCAGTCGTATTGCTAGTTCAACCACCTGCTTGAAGCTTGCCAAGAACTCTTTGTCACTCGCACCTCGACTTAAAGGCACATCCATATCAGATAACGGCTTTCTCGCGGGAAAGTTCTTTTCGCAATGAAGTGATAGAGTCACTATTTGATCAGTGCCCGCGGCAAGGGTTGCACTTCCATCGCCATGATGTACATCACTATCAACAATCAATACTTTCTCCGCCCCATGCTCTATTGCATTCTGCGCGGCGATAATCAGATCATTGAACAAGCAGAAACCACTACCAAAATCGTAATGGGCGTGATGATAACCGCCACTTAAGTGAATCGCTAACCCATACTCCATCGCTTGTTGTGCTGCTAAACACGTCCCACCAGCTGAGATCAGTGTTCGTTGAATAAGCTGCTCTGTCCAAGGAAAGCCTATTCTTCTTATCTTCGCTGCAGGTAAGCTTCCTGTGACCAAACCCTCAACATAGTCTCTACAGTGAACCTGTTGCACTTGCTCTACCGTCAACGGGCTAGGTGTTTTTATGACAAACGGAGATTCGGACAAGCGTAAATACTTTCGCTCAACCTCTTCATACAGCAAACGGTATTTGTTGATAGGATAACGATGTCCTTCTGGCAATGGTAAATCAGAATAGATAGGGTGATAAATCAAAGGAACAACGTTGTTGTGCATCAGACGCTCTAGATTTCATTTATAATGGGAGCATCTTATCGTTAGGGAGCACATATGAAAACCGTATTCATTACAGGGGCAAATCGAGGTATTGGTCTTGCTCTTACCAAAAGATACCTTCAATCTGGCTACCAAGTACACGCCACTTATCGCAGTGCATGCAGCGCTAAGGAGCTGCTGTCTCTGGAGGTAAGTGAGTCAAACCTGTCTACATACTGCTTTGACGTCACCGATTATCCAACCTATCCGCAACTTCTCGCACAGTTACCCAACCTCGATATTGTAATCAATAATGCAGGCTATTATGGCCCCAAAGGCTACGGTTTCGGCAATACAGACATCGATGAATGGCGCAAGGTATTGGAAATAAACACCATCGCTCCACTTAAATTGGTGGAAGCACTCTACCCCAAAATCCAAAAATCCACGATTAGGAAAATTGCTTGCTTATCCTCTAAAGTCGGTAGCATGACAGAAAACACATCTGGCGGTGGGTACATCTATCGCTCCTCAAAAGCCGCACTGAACTCAGTAGTTAAGAGTTTGAGTAACGATTTAAGCCAAGAAGGTATTACCGTTCTGGCATTACATCCGGGTTGGGTTCAAACCGAGATGGGCGGTCCAAATGCTCTTATCTCAACCACAGAATCAGCATCTGGCTTGTTCAAGGTCATCGAAAACGCTGACTCCAACCAGTCAGGCCAATTTATTAACTTCGACGGTCAACCACTTCCTTGGTAGGTCATTAGTCATTCGATATTAGCTGCGGCTCTTGGTCTTACTAGGCGCTTTTTTTCCCTTACTAAAACGTCGTTTCTTAAATGCCGGTCTCTCAACTTTGGGCAAATTTTTGAGAGAATCCGGCACAGGGCCTGACTTCACTTGTTGCATAAGCTGTTCAAGGCGGTTATTGAGCTCAGCCATAAATGGCGTATAGGACTGCGTTTTCTCAGCCATGCCTTGCAACTGAAACTCCCAGTGGGCTGTCATATCAGGATAGGTCGATTCATCAGGTAGCGCATGAATTAAACCTCTTCCTGCAGAAGTGCTAATAACTGACTTGCCCTGACGATTAAGCAACTTGCGTTTAAAAAGTGTATCAAGAATACCCGCACGCGTTGCTTCTGTTCCGATACCATCGGTATCACGTAGGATTTTCTTCAGCGATTTATCCTCAACGAATCGGCTGATCCCGGTCATCGCCTGAAGTAATGTTGCCTCGGTGAAATGTCTTGGTGGCTCGGTTTTCTTCTCTGCGATCACACCTTCGCGACAGATGAGTTCGGTACCGACTTCCAAAGGCGGAACGGCATCTACGGCCTCCTCTTGCTCATTAGCATAGTTCCCTAACAAGACTCGCCACCCAGGCTGCTGCAAGCGCTTGCCTTTAGCAATAAAACAGCCACCTTGAATATCAAACTCTAACATGGCTTCGGCGTACACCGCTGCTGGATAAAACTGCATTAAATACTGACGCGCGATCAGCCCATAGATTTTCTCTTCAAACCCAGATAGCACACTACTGGTTTTCTTTGGTGTCGGAATAATAGCGTGGTGTGCATCAACTTTGCTGTCGTTCCACGCTTTGGACTTCCGACTGCTGTCCGCGTCATCGACCGCCTGAGCATGCTCTCTGCTATTGTTCTTTATTGCACTTAGTACATCATTCGCTTGGTAAAAATGATCTTTAGGTAAATATCGGTTATCAGAACGTGGATAGGTAATAAGTTTGTGCTTCTCGTACAGAGCCTGACAAACATCCAACACTTGTTGCGCGCTCATATTAAAACGCTTGGCTGCATCAATCTGTAAAGCAGACAAAGAGTACGGTAAAGGCGCATTCTGTTTTGTCGACTTATGCTCTGACTTAGTGACTTTTGCTGGCTGTCCTTGAATACGACTCGCGACATTTTCCACCAGCTTTTTATTCAGCACTCTTCCTTCTTCATCTTGCCATGGTTGGCAGGCTTCACTTGGTTTCCATTTGGCACGAACGTCAAAGGCCGCGTGCGAATCTTGGTAAGGAATCAAGGCGTGTAAAGTGTAATAGTCTTTGGGAACAAAGTTCTCGATTTCTTCATCACGACGAACCACCAATCCCAACACGGGTGTTTGTACTCGCCCAACAGATAACACACCTTGATAACCCGCCTTTTGTCCGAGAAGCGTATAGGCCCGAGACATATTCATCCCATAAAGCCAATCCGCTCGTGAACGTGCTAACGCCGATACCGAAAGTGGAATAAACTCTTGATTCATGCGCATAGAATTGAGCGCTTTTTTTACCGCCGGAAGGTTTAAATCGCTAATCAACAAACGCTGAGCAGTATCTTTCTTGGCTTTCGAAACCTTACAGTAGTCGATCACCTCATCAACCAGAAGTTGCCCTTCCCTGTCTGGGTCTCCGGCGTTAACAATACTGGTCGCCGTTTTTAGCAGCTTCTTTACCGCGGTGAGCTGTTTTGAAGCACTTTTTCGAGGTCTGAGTTGCCACTGATTTGGCACGATAGGCAGATCATTCAGATTCCACTTTTTATAACGCTCATCGTAGGCATCAGGCTCTACCTGCTCAAGCAAATGACCAATACACCATGTGACCACATCACCATTTCCACATTGGATGTATCCTTCGCCTTTTTTTTGAGGGTTTGGCAAAGCGGCGGCAATAGCACGCCCTAAGCTGGGTTTTTCGGCAATAAAGAGACGAGTCATAGAGAAGGGTCACAGGTATCTGAAAAAATAAAGGTAAGCTTAACTAAGCTTACCTTTAAGAATCAAGAAAAACTGTATAAATAGCCAGTTAAATATTCCGTTATAGGAACTTAACGTATTTATTTAAATCACGCTCTGGCGCTTTCATTGGTGTACATCCGGGCGTACCGACGTAGAGAAAACCAACGATTTGATCATCACCCTCAACGCCAAACGCTTGACGAACGTGTTCATCAAACATCCATTTGCCCGAACGCCAAAATGCTTGGAAGCCTTGAGCCACAGCTGCCATTTGCATTGCTTGAACTGCACAACCAGCAGAAAGATGTTGCTCCATCGCGGGTACCTTGTCATGTTGCGTCACTTTCGCAATGACGGTGATGACCAGAGGAGCACGAAAAGGGGCTTTCTTAGCTTTTTCAATCACCGCCTCCTCACTGCCCGCTTGAGCAGCGGCATCACTTAAGATATCAGCCAGTTTCTGTCTGCCATCACCCTGCGCCAGCACAAACTGCCAAGGAGTAAGCCCTGCATGATCGGGAGCGCGCAAGCCCGCTCTAATAATATTTTCTAACGCTTCTCCTTCAGGAGCCGGTTCTGATAGTCGAGCAATCGAACGCCTATTGAGTAACAGTTCTAGGGCATCCATAACACTTCCCTTTTTGTTTGTTGTAATAACGCTCATTATAACAAAACGTTAACGTCATGACAGCAAAAGTGAGAACTGTTCTCAATCTACTCTATAGCTTGGCAGCTAATTCGACACCTTGGCGAATCGCTCTAACCGCGTCCAGTTCACCAGCATAGTCAGCACCACCAATAACATGCAATTTGTCACCAAAGCTTTGCCACTGGTCTTCGAATGGTTTTACAGACTCTTGCCCAGCGCAGATGACCACTTTATCTGCGGGTATCAACTGCTCTTCACCTTTGACAGTAATGTGCAGACCTTGATCATCAATCTTGTTATAAGTCACGCCACCTAAAAGATGTACACCTCTCTTTTCAAGGGTTTTCTTGTGGATCCAGCCTGTCGTTTTACCCGGGCCTTTACCTACTCTGCCTTCTTTACGCTGCATTACCCAGACATTGGTATCGGTCACTTCTTCCGGGAATGGGAATAGACCTCCTGGATGCTCGATGGTTTTGTCGATGCCCCATTCGTGTAACCAGTCATCTAACGTCTGACCATGAGGTTCAGTAATCATGCTCGCAACATCGACCCCAATACCGCCTGCTCCCATGATCGCCACGTTGTCACCTACTGGTGTCTTATCGCGAATCAATGTTTGATAGTCGATGACTTTATCTTGGTTATCGATACCACCAAGCTTGGGCATTCTTGGCTGAACACCGGACGCCATCACTACTTCATCATATTCGCGTAGCAGGTCAGCCGTCGCTTCGGTGTCAAGATGTAGCTTGACGCCGGTCTCTTCAATACGGTTGGCAAAGTAACGGATAGTTTCTCTGAATTCTTCTTTACCTGGGATTTGCATCGCTAAACGGAACTGGCCACCAATGCGGTCACTCTTCTCGAAAAGATCCACAGAATGGCCTTTTTCCGCCAACATGGTCGCACACGCTAATCCGGCAGGTCCGGCACCTACAACGGCAATGGCCTTACTATTTACGGCCTTCTTGACGATTAAATCCGTTTCATAACACGCTTGAGGGTTGACCAAACAAGTAGCGCGCTTGCCTTTGAATGCATTATCCAAGCACGCTTGGTTACAACCTATACACGTATTGATTAGTTGTGACTTGCCTTGCTCTGCCTTCGCGATAAAGTTTGGGTCGGCCAAGAAAGGTCTCGCCATCGAGACCATATCAGCGTGCCCTGATGAAAGTATCCGCTCGGCTTCTTCCGGTGTATTTATTCGGTTAGTCGTGATAACAGGCACATTGAGATAAGGACGGATTTTTTCGGTTACCCAGGTGAAAGCACCACGAGGAACTTGAGTGGCAATCGTCGGTACTTTCGCTTCGTGCCAACCGATACCAGTATTGATTATCGTTACGCCAGCCTGCTCTAGCGCCTGTCCAAGCTGCACTACTTCTTCAAAAGTACTGCCTTGCTCGACCAGATCCAGCATCGAGAGTCGGAAAATAATAATAAACTCTTTACCCACAGCCGCTCTTACTGCTTTAACAATCTCTAACGGCAAGCGGATACGGTTTTCATAACTACCACCCCACTCATCGTAGCGAACATTGGTGCGCTTACAGATGAACTGGTTGATGAAGTAACCTTCCGAACCCATGATTTCAACACCGTCATACCCTGCTTCTTGCGCCAGTGATGCACTGTTTGCATAAGCGTCGATAGTCTTCCAGATTTGACGGCTGCTCATTTCACTAGGTGCAAAAGGAGAAATAGGTGATTTTATTTTCGATGCGCTTTGTGAAAACGGGTGGTAACCATAACGACCAGCGTGAAGAATTTGCAATGCGATTTTACCGCCATGCTTATGCACAGCCTCAGTAACAACTTTATGCGCTTTGGCATGTTTTGGCTTACTAAATTCAGCAGCAAAAGGGGCAAGACGTCCGCGAAGGTTTGGCGCAAATCCGCCAGTGACAATCAGGCCTACTCCTCCTTTGGCTCGCTCTTCATAAAATGCAGCAAGCTTATGCAGTCCTTCCTTGTGTTCTTCAAGACCTGTGTGCATCGATCCCATCAGCACACGATTACGTAGTTGGGTAAATCCTAAATCCAGAGGCTTAAGTAAGTTCGGGTACATAGCAGACTTCACTTCCGTTGTTATAGTTGTGGTCTGACCAGAATATTATGTAAAGGTTAAAAAATCAAACTAGCGTTTACATTTTCTCAACATTATTAAAAATTTTTTCCTGAATATTTGAACTTAATCTAGTATGTTAAGTCTTTAATTTTTATTCACTTAAAACCTTGATTGAGTGATAGTGGCAACAAGCACGTACAATTACATTATTCATACAGCGAATCTGCCACGCCAACGCTACACTAGTAATTGATGTTTAGGGACAACAACACTCACCAATTGGTGATGTGGAGAGATGATGAAAAAAGTATTTCGATTTATCGGTTTGATCTTCAAAGGGTTCTGGAAAGTCATTAACTTTACCAGACTTGCCATTATTAACCTGCTCTTCTTTGCTGTGATTGCAATGATCTATTTTGCTTTCACTCAAGTCGAACCTGCGCCAGCTACCGTCAAAAAAGAGTCAGCGTTAGTCCTGAACATTTCTGGGCCTATCGTCGAGCAAAGCAGTTATGTGAATCCTATGGATTCTGTCACTGGATCACTGTTCGGGCGCGACCTTCCAAAAGAAAACGTTCTGTTTGATATAGTAGATTCAATCCGCCACGCATCGACTGATGATTCTGTAAAAGGATTAGTGCTATCGTTGAGAGACATGCCGGAAACTAGCTTAACCAAACTTCGCTACATTGCCAAAGCGTTGAATGAGTTTAAGGCGACAGGCAAGCCTATCTATGCCTACGGTGCTTTCTACAATCAAAGTCAATACTATCTAGCCAGCTATGCCGACAAAGTCTACCTTGCTCCTGATGGTGCGGTACTTATCAAAGGCTACAGCGCGTACTCAATGTACTACAAGACGTTACTCGAAAAACTCGATGTGACAACTCACGTATTCAGAGTCGGGACTTACAAATCCGCGGTCGAGCCATTCCTTCGTGATGACATGTCTGATGCAGCGAAAGAATCTGCCACTCGCTGGGTTTCACAGCTATGGGGCGCTTACGTAGATGATGTTGCCTCTAACCGTCAAATCGAAACCAGCGTACTAACGCCAACCATGGATGAGTTTCTTAAAGAACTAGAAGCTGCTGACGGCGATTTAGCCGGGTTATCTAAGCAACTAGGATTGGTCGACGAACTTGTTACTAAACAGCAAGTCAATCAGGCTATGGTCGAGGCATTTGGTAGCGACGGCGATGGTGGCTTTAACGCTGTGGGTTATTACGAGTACTTGGCATCCATGCCATACGACCTACCTGAGCAGCCAGACAACCAAGTTGCCGTCATCGTAGCGAGCGGCACCATCATGGACGGTGAGCAACCACGTGGTACTGTCGGCGGTGATACAACAGCAGCCCTTCTCAAACAGGCTCGTGAAGACGACTCTGTTAAGTCAGTGGTATTGCGTGTTGATAGCCCAGGTGGAAGTGCGTTTGCTTCAGAAGTGATTCGCAACGAGGTTCAAGCGCTACGCGATGCTGGTAAGCCTGTCGTAGTGTCCATGTCGAGTGTTGCTGCCTCCGGTGGTTATTGGATTTCTATGAACGCTAATAAGATCATGGCACAGCCAACAACCATCACTGGTTCAATCGGTATCTTTAGTGTGGTAACAACCTTCGAGAAAGGGTTAAACAATATTGGGATTAACACCGATGGCGTTGGTACATCACCCTTCTCAGGCGTTGGTGTAACCACAGGCATCAGTGAAGGCGCGTCAAAAGCATTCCAAATGGGCATCGAAAATGGCTATAAGCGCTTCATTACGTTAGTCGCGAATAACCGCAACATGTCTGTCACGGATGTCGACTCTGTCGCGCAAGGTCGAGTATGGACCGGTAAAGACGCATTAGATCGCGGCTTAGTTGACCAGATTGGCGATTTTGATGATGCTGTCGCTCTCGCTGCTGAACTCGGCGGTATGGAGAAGTACGATATCTATTGGGTCGAAGAACCGCTAAGCCCAGCGCAACAGTTCGTCCAAGATATTATGCAGCAGGTAAAAGTGAGTCTTGGACTCGACATATCAGCTTGGGTCCCACAAAGCTTACTGCCTGTCGCAACTCAGTTGCAACAACAAGCCAGTTTGCTGGAAAGCTTTAACGACCCAAAAGGCCAGTACGTACTGTGCTTGACCTGTAATATCCAGTAGGCATGCAGAGCTAACAAATTCATTTATCTAGAGCCACCAATCGGTGGCTCTTTTATTTGTTTTGGTTATAATCGCCTGCATCTGTTCCCCTTGATAATAAAGCGATCCCTGGCATGACAAGAAAACACATCTATATTGCGTACACTGGCGGCACCATCGGCATGCAAAAGTCCGATCACGGCTATATTCCCGTCGCCGGTTTTATGGAAAAGCAACTGGCTAGTATGCCGGAATTCCATCGCCCTGAAATGCCAGAGTTTACTATTCACGAATACGAGCCGTTGATTGACTCTTCAGACATGACACCTGCAGATTGGCAACAGATTGCTGACGATATTCGTGATAACTACGACAACTATGATGGCTTCGTTATTCTGCATGGCACCGATACGATGGCGTATACCGCATCGGCACTATCGTTTATGCTAGAAAATCTAGGTAAGCCAGTCATTGTCACCGGATCACAGATTCCTTTAGCGGAACTACGTTCTGATGGACAAGCTAACCTTTTGAATGCACTGCACATTGCGGCTAACTATCCGATTAACGAAGTCACACTGTTCTTCAATAATCAACTGATGCGTGGTAACCGCAGTACCAAATCTCACGCCGATGGTTTCAACGCGTTTACGTCTCCAAACATGTCGCCGATTTTAGAAGCGGGTATCAATATTCAGTTAGGTAGTGGTGTAGAACTGAACAAAATGCCTGAGGGCAAGTTTAAAGTACACGACATTACACCACAGCCTATTGGGGTCATTACTATGTACCCAGGTATCTCACATGAAGTGATTCGTAACACGCTACTTCAACCTGTTAACGCTATGATATTGCTCACTTTCGGTGTTGGTAATGCGCCACAAAACCCTGAGCTTCTCGCGCACCTAAAAGAAGCTTCTGAACGTGGCGTGATTGTGGTTAACCTTACCCAATGTCTAGCAGGTAAAGTCAATATGGGCGGTTATGCCACTGGCTGTGCCCTAGCCGATGCCGGTGTTATCAGTGGTTTTGACATGACCCCAGAAGCGGCTCTAGCCAAGCTACACTATCTACTTAGCCAAAACTTGGGCTACGAAGAAGTCAAAGCCCAAATGTTAGAAGTGCTACGTGGTGAAATGAGTAAATAAATCCTTAATATTGATCATTCTAAAAACGCAGCTATGCTGCGTTTTTTTGCCATTAGACTTTAGCTAACACTGCATCGGCCGCTTCTTCAATGAGATCCAACACCAACTCAAAGCCCTGCTCCCCTCCATAGTAAGGGTCTGGGATCTCACTATAGGATGAAGAGCCATGGCTAAGAAACAACGAAAGTTTGTACTTGAGATGTTGAGGACAACGTTGTTTAAGGTCGGCCAAGTTATCCTTATCTGCGGCTAGAATCATGTCAAAGATCTCAAAGTCTTCATCTGTCACTTGTCGCGCTTTTATTCCCGAAAACGAGTAACCACGAGCTTCGCCAGCGGCTTGCGCTCGCTTATCAGGGGCGTCACCGTGATGGTAGCCAATCGTCCCTGCTGAATCGATAAGGACCTCAACCCCTTGATTCGCTGCTCTAGAGCGTAATACCGCTTCGCCCGTTGGCGAGCGACAAATATTGCCCATGCATACCACCAATATCTTTTTCATCCTATTACCCCTGAACTTTGTCTTGTTTTTTTCTGTTTCTATTTCATTATCATATACCGAACACAGAGGACTAGCAGCTAAACATAAGGAATCACCATGTCACTCTCCGAAGAGCAAAAACAGGATCGTCATAAAGCACGACAACAGAAAGTAAAAGAAAACGTAGATAAAAAGATCGCCAACGCTCAAGAAGAAAAAGGTTTGTTGTTAGTCATCACCGGAAACGGTAAGGGCAAGTCAACATCTGGCTTTGGTACCATTGCTCGAGCCGTTGGTCATGGAAAGCAGTGCGCGGTTGCTCAGTTTATCAAAGGAACATGGGATAACGGCGAACGTAACCTACTCGAGAAGTTAGGTGTTGAGTTTCAAGTGATGGCAACAGGCTTTACTTGGGAGACCCAAAACAAAACCGCTGACACGGAAGCAGCTCAGTTAGTTTGGCAAGAATGTAAACGCATGCTTAAAGACGAATCACTTGATGTGGTTCTATTTGACGAACTGACCTACATGGTGAGCTACGGCTATATCGATTTGGAAGAAGTGGTAGAAGCGTTAACCAACAGACCAAAAATGCAGTCTGTCATTATCACCGGTCGCGGTGCTCACCGAACGCTCATAGACATTGCAGATACCGTTTCAGAGGTTAAAAATGTCAAACACGCCTTCGAATCAGGCGTAAAAGCGCTAAAAGGTGTCGATTGGTGATGTTCTAGCCAATCGAACCAAAAGAGTAAAAAATGAGATGTAAGTCTCATTTTTTACTGTATACTGCCCTCCCGTTTGTTAGGGCACTTCGCATTGTTGCGTAATCTTCTAGCTATACACCAATACAAGCCGTCACCAAGGAACTGTGAACGACCCAAGGATTTGGACCAGCTGCAATCTCCACGCTTGTAAAGGGTATAAAAATGGGCAAATTTATCTTCAGTTACCACAATCAGTGGTTTCCTCAGCTTTCCGCTGTTTCCTCTTGGTCATCGTATTCCATGCTTAACTGTCTAAGCTACGGTGAGGTGACCCAATGTTAATGACTATCCTGTTTGGTTTTGTAGGCATTATCTCGCTGTTAACTATCGGTTTTATTTTCTCCGAAAACCGTAAAGCAATTAACTGGAATACCGTATTACGCGCACTCCTCCTTCAAACATTGTTTGCTGCTTTTGTTCTTTACATTCCTTTTGGTCAACATGTTCTTGGCGCAATGAGTTCTGGTGTTGCCAAAGTACTGAGCTTCTCCGACGTTGGTATTCAATTTCTATTTGGTGATTTAGCTTCTGAAGGCTTTATTTTTGCCATCCGTGTTCTTCCTATCATCATCGTTATTAGCGCTCTTATTTCGGCACTTTACTACCTTGGCATCATGCAAGCGGTTATCCGCGTACTCGGTGGTTTAATTCAGAAGTTCTTAGGAACAAGCAAAGCGGAATCGTTGGTGGCAACCGGCAACATTTTCCTGTCACAAGGTGAGTCCCCACTGCTTATTCGTCCTTTCCTTGCAACTATGACACGCTCGGAACTGTTCGCAGTCATGGCGGGCGGAATGGCGTCTGTGGCCGGGAGTGTTCTTGGTGGCTATGCCGGGTTAGGCGTAGAGCTAAAGTACTTAATCGCCGCAAGTTTTATGGCTGCGCCAGGATCCTTAATGATGGCTAAGCTTATCGTGCCTGAGCAACAAACTCCGGTAGCTCATGACTCTGTCGACTTAGATACTGGCGATCAAAGTAATGTGATCGATGCCTTAGCAGCGGGGGCCATGAACGGAGTAAAAGTTGCGGTCGCAGTGGGTACGATGCTTATCGCTTTTGTTAGTGTTATTGCGATGGCTAACGCCGCTATTGAATCCATAGCGGAGCTGTTTGGTGCGCAAGGAATCACATTACAACTGCTATTCGGTTACCTCTTTGCTCCAGTAGCTTGGCTTATTGGTGTCGATCAAAGTGAGATGCTGATGGCAGGGTCATTTATCGGCCAAAAGGTAGTCATGAACGAATTTGTTGCTTTCATCGACTTCATTCAGCATCAAGCTAGCTTATCGGAGCACAGCCAAGTTATCGTTATATTCGCTCTTTGCGGTTTCGCCAACATTGGCTCTATTGCCATTCAGCTAGGGTCTATTGGTGTAATGTCACCGGAGCGCCGCTCTGACGTGGCAAGCCTGGGCCTTAAAGCCGTGCTAGCCGGTACGTTAGCCAACCTGATGAGTGCTTGTTTAGCGGGCATTTTCATTGCGCTTTAACGCCAAGTAAAACTGCCTTTAGGGTAGCAGTTTAAAGTGTTAGCTTGTTAGCGCTTTGAATCTGTTACCCTCGCTTTAACTCTTACTGACTCCTCTCCTAGCAACAACACCCTGTCACCCCATTTAGGTACAACCAGGCAACCAACTTGGCGTGAAACTGTCGTTATAATTGTTTAAATTAACACAAACACAACATTATAATAACAAGGAGAGTTTCATGGAAAGTGGTCGTTTGATCCTATGGATTGGTAGTAGCGAACACCGATTTATACTTGGCCAAAGTTCAACTCAACCCATCAAACAGCTGAAGCAAGACTGGCAAAATATCGAAAATAGCCAAGAGAAGAGTAGCTATTCGATTACTCTGCAACATGACGGCTTGCCTGCCCATGCTACTCACAACCTATACAAAAACATCACCATGGCCACTGCCGCAGCACTCATAGAGTCATGGCAGCTTCTAGCAGTTGAAGAGCCTGAAGAACAAGATCTCGACTACCATTGGTAGCAAAATCTCTAACGTAATTTGTTCGCCAATACGAAAAATGCCAGCGTCATATACGCTGGCATTGACTTTACTTGTAGCTGGCTAGCTTAGTTAAACAGCCCTTTTAGTAGCCCATCGACGGCTTTCTTGGTCTTTTCATCTTTAATACCAAGACGCTCAGTCGCGCGTTCTACTTCTTTTTGAGCTTTCTGTTTCAACACATCGTCAAACACAAGAGCAAACTTAGGCTCAGTCCAAGCGCCGGTCACTTTGATTGGAATCGTAACATCACGCAGCTCAGTAATGCTTTGACCACCTTGCCCTTCTAGTGTCCCTACGATAGAAGTGCGCACCAAAAAGTCGACCGTCTCATTAATGTAATTCGCAGAGCCTTCACCTTGAATACGCAGTAGCGGCGATTCTGCTGACATATCTTTGGTAGATACGACACCTTTGGCTAGCTTGAGTGTGGCTTTCATCGCACTAAAGTCAGTTTTCTTAGGCCCTTTTTCGGCTTCAACAGACTGACCCTTAAAGCGAGCGTAATTTTCTCTGATAATCTGCGCAACGTTGATACCATTGACGGCACCATCAGCAAAATTGATCTTCACCGTACCCGCTAGATTCTTCTTAATACCCGTTGGGGTTAAGCTCTTACCTGTAACATTCACATCGATATTACCGGTACCTTCGAGCATGTCGTTGTTGGCAACATCTTTTAGAAGCGGTTGTACTTTTACGCCTTTAATGCGCTTCACGGCACTATAAGATGCTGGTGATTTACGCGCATCCAGTTTTGCTTTTGCTGTAATTGAGCCGCTATACAGCTGAGAACTAAATGACGTGAGTTCTGCGACGCCACGATTAACATAAAAGTCGGCTTTTACTTTCTGCATGTGGGCATTAACCGCTTTAAACTTATCAATCGTTACACTGCCTTTTACATCCAAGCCTTTAAGTGCACTTAAGTCAGGTTCTACCTCTTTCACAGGCGCCGAGTTGTCTGAAGAAGCGCTTGGCTGGCCACCAGTCTTGGCTGTTTTGTTGCCGGTCTGAGTTTGGTTTAGTCCTAAAAACTCATCAAGGTCAATATTAGAGCTATGCAGTGAGAAGCGGACTTTCGGAATAGCAGCCAATTGAACCGTCGCCTTCCCATCTAGCTCCATTTTGTTGAGTGATAGTTTTTGAAGCACAAAGTTCAAGAAGTTCTTCTTAAGATCAAAGCTAAGATCTGATGACATTCCCACTTTCATTGGAGACTGAGGTAGTGGTTTACCCTCTAAGGTAGAGTCAAGTGTCAACGCGCTTAGTTTAAGCATGGTCATCGCTTTATCAATTTCAAATGATGTACCACCTTTGGCATCGAAACTAAGATCTGGCGTTTTACCTTTAACCGCAAACTCGATACTGTTTGGTTTATCAAATTCGAATGTCGCTACCGTAAGCTGAGCTTGCTCAACATTATTAACCGCGTCTTGGTATGTAGCATCGAACTTGATGTTTTTCAGTGCGTACTCAGCAAAGTCCTTGCTCAACTTAAAGTCCGCAGTACCTTTAGCAGTAAAACTTTGGTCGTTGTTTTGACCTTTCAAATCAAAGTCGGCTGTAGTCCATTGGTCCGCTGCGAACTGAGAAATATTTAAACCGACATCATAAAGCTTGGTAAATGACCCTGTTTCTTCGTTAGAAATCTCAAGTAACGCATTGGACACCGTCACACCAGAAAGTGAAATGCTCCAACCTTGTGCGGCAGACGCGGACGACGTAGCCTCAGGCTCGGTCGTTGCCTTATCGGCTGGGGTTGCAGATTCAGCCTCTTTGCTAGCCGCAGTCAACGCGTCCAAGTTAGACGTTCCGTCTTTTAATGTTTCTAAGTGAACTTGCGCACCATCAAGAGTCACAGAACCAATTTCTAGGGTTTTATCGAGCAGAGGCATCACCCCAACACTCACGCCCACTTGGCTGACACTGAATAGATTGGGATTCTTAAAGCCCTGAGGATTCTTAAGATTTGTTTGACCAAGTTCAAATCCAAGTGAAGGGAAGAACTGCCAACTGATATCACCGCTTATTTCAAGTTCTAGACCAGTTTGTGCCTGAACCTGCTCAGTTATCATAGGTTTGAACTGATTAGGGTTTACAAACATCACCAAGGCGGCGATAGCGACGACGATAAGCACAATCGGGATCGCCAAGATAAGGAGTAGTTTTTTCATTCGCATCTTCCTTGCAAAGCGGAAAACAAAAAGTGGCACATAAAGTGCCACTAATCTATTAAAAAATAAAGCAATTTAAACGTTATACGTGCACCCGTTCAGTATAGAACAGTTTGGTTACTTATAACGTAAGAATTCAATCCGAATATTGTAAGGATTACGCTTTTAACAGCTTTGCGATGTGTGCTTTGAGTACATCGATCGCAATACGGTTTTTACCGCCACGTGGAACGATAATATCAGCGTACTGTTTTGACGGCTCAATAAACTGCATAAACATAGGACGAACCGTTTTTTGGTACTGCTGAAGAACGGATTCCATGGTACGTCCGCGCTCTTCAACATCACGTTTAACGCGACGCAGTAGGCAGATATCAAGCGGAGTATCCATAAATACCGTCGCATGCATTAGCTTGCGAAGACGAGGATCAGTCAGAAGAAGAATACCTTCAAGGATGATGACTTTCTTTGGTGTCATCGACGTAGTGTTATCAGTGCGAGTGTGTTCGGAGTAGCTATATTCTGGCACTTCTACCGCTTCGCCTTGAATCAGCTTTTCAAGATGGTTGCAAAGCAAGTCATGATCCAGTGCACTTGGGTGGTCGTAGTTCGTTTTTACACGCTCTTCCATACTCAAATGACCTTGGTCATTGTAGTAACAATCTTCCGTGATCACTCCGATTTGATGGTCGCCTACCTTCTCGCGAAGTTCGTTATAGATTGTGCTCGCAATGAGGCTTTTTCCGGAAGCAGAAGCGCCAGCGATACCTACGATGACACATTGATTATTATCAGACATTCTTTGCACCTAGTACATATATGGTGGTGAGGACAAAACCGGGTAATTATATGGACATCAACCCTTAGATACTAGTCGAGATCTCACTTATTTGATGCCCAATTTTGCCCTCGCTCAAGAAATAGGAAATTGCAATCGATTACTTCATTTTACAAAGTAGAAGGCAATAAGAAACCGAGCTCACAACTAGCTCGGTTTCTCCGTTATTCCACCATTTTAAACAAGATGGATTCCGGTTTCGCTTTTCCATTCCAATACAGGTCTGCACATACTCTTTCAGCCAATTGTGTGTAGATCTGAGCATGCTCTCCCTCTGGATTGGACACCACAGTTGGCGCACCATTATCAATGGATTCTCGAATATCAATATGAAGCGGAACTTGGCCCAGCAGGTTAAGACCGAATTTCGAAGCCATCCATTCAGCACCACCTGCGCCAAAAATATGTTCTTTCGAGCCACATTGGCTACAAATGTGATAACTCATATTTTCGACGATACCCACCACAGGAACAGACACTTTTTCAAACATAGCGGCACCTTTGATAGCATCTGCTAGCGCTAAGTCTTGTGGGGTGGTGACAATCAATGCGCCAGTCACCGGGATCTGTTGAGACAGGGTAAGTTGGATATCACCAGTACCTGGCGGCATATCAATCACCAGATAATCAAGTTCTGGCCATTCGGTTTCATTAAGCAGCTGAGCTAACGCTTTGGATGCCATCGGACCGCGCCAAATCGCCGCATCATCAGAGCTAATAAGGTAACCGATAGATTGAGTATAAATGCCGTGCGCCGCAATTGGTTGCATCCACTTTCCGTCGCGGACTTCGGGATGCGCATTGATTTGCCCAAACATCATCGGAATAGATGGTCCATAGACGTCGGCATCAAGAATACCTACCTTCGCCCCAAGCTTACTGATGGCAAGCGCTAGGTTGACCGCTGTTGTCGATTTCCCGACCCCTCCTTTTGCGGACGTGACCGCTATAACGTTCTTCACGCCTTTGATTTCTGACGCCACCGTAGTTTCTAGTGCTTTCACTTGGCTTGATACAGAAAACTCAAATGCTGCCACTTGGTTTGATTGTTGCTGCGTTTTAATCCAAGTCGTCAGCTCTGAAATCAGTGATTGATTAGCGAAAGGCAACGTAATCTGAAATTCACCAGATGCCGATACAGACACTACATCCGGTGACTCGCTCCAACCCAGTTTTAGGTTTTCCCCGTGAAACTCCCCGAGCCACTGGCAAAAATCTTGTTTTGATTCGAACGTGCGCATCTTGCTTTCCTTATTATTTTTTAGTCCTGTTAAGATTAGCATTACGTCGCCAGAACCAGAACCCCAAAAAAGTTATGGGGATTGACTCTGGATACCTTGGAGTCATGGCAGTCATCATGTAGTATTAGCGAATATTTTACTCTGAATAAAGAAAGCGAAACTAAAGTATGGCAACCGATCCAAGAAACCTTAACTCAAGGAAACTGTTGGTCACTTGCGCGCTACCGTACGCTAACGGTTCTATTCACTTAGGACATATGCTTGAGCATATCCAAGCGGATATCTGGGTGCGCTACCAACGTCTACGTGGCAACGTAGTAAACTTCATTTGTGCTGATGACGCTCACGGCACACCAATCATGCTGAAAGCTCAGCAGATGGGGATCTCGCCAGAAGAAATGATCGCTGCAGTTAGCGAAGAGCACCAAAAAGATTTCGCTGGCTTCGATATCAGTTTTGATAACTACCACAGCACGCACTCAGAAGAGAACCGCGAGCTTGCATCTCACATCTATCTGGAATTGAAAAAGAACGGCTTTATTTCTAGCCGCACTATTTCTCAGTTGTTTGACCCAGAGAAAGAGATGTTCCTCCCAGACCGTTTTGTTAAAGGTACTTGCCCTAAGTGTAAGTCTGAAGACCAATACGGTGATAACTGCGACAACTGTGGTGAAACATATAGCCCAACAGAACTTATCAACCCTAAGTCTGCGGTATCCGGTGCAACACCAATCATGAAGGATTCTGAGCACTTCTTCTTCGACTTGCCTCAATTTGAAAGCATGTTGAAAGAGTGGACTCGATCTGGCTCACTTCAGACTGAAACTGCAAACAAGATGCAAGAGTGGTTTGAATCTGGTCTACAACAGTGGGACATCTCTCGCGATGCACCGTATTTCGGTTTCGAAATCCCTGGCGAAAAAAACAAGTTCTTCTACGTGTGGCTAGATGCACCTATCGGTTATATGGGTTCATTCAAAAACCTATGTGACAAGCGCGACGACTTAGACTTTGAAGAGTACTGGAACAAAGACAGTAGCACTGAGCTTTACCACTTCATTGGTAAAGACATTGTTTACTTCCACAGCTTGTTCTGGCCTGCAATGCTTGAAGGTTCTGGTTTCCGCAAACCAAACAACGTATTCGTTCACGGCTACGTAACGGTTAACGGCGCGAAAATGTCTAAGTCTAAAGGTACATTTGTGAAAGCAAGCACTTACCTTGACCACCTAGACCCAGAATGTCTACGTTACTACTACGCTGCAAAACTGAACAGCCGTATCGACGATCTTGACCTTAACCTTGAAGACTTTACGCAACGTGTAAATGCCGATGTGGTGAATAAGATTGTTAACTTGGCTTCACGTAATGCAGGTTTCATTACTAAGCGTTTCGAAGGCAAACTTTCTGAAAACTTCGCTGAGCCTGAGCTATACAATGAATTTATAGCCGCTGCTGATCGCATTGCTGAGTTGTATGAAGCTCGCGAATTTGGTCGTGCAATTCGTGAAATCACCGCACTTGCTGACAAAGCAAACCAATATGTTGATGAAAAAGCACCATGGGTTGTCGCGAAAGAAGAAGGCAAAGACCAAGAGCTACAAGATATCTGCTCTGTTGGTATAAACTTGTTCCGTGTGCTGATGACTTATCTCAAGCCTGTAATGCCTGCTCTTGCTGCTCGCACTGAAGCTTTCCTAAACGAAGAGCTATCATGGGATGGCATTGCGCAGCCACTCACTGCTCATGAGATCACTAAGTTCAAGGCTCTGTTCAACCGTATTGATCCTAAGAAAGTAGAAGCAATGATCGAAGCGTCTAAAGAAGACGCAGCGGCAGAGCAAGCTGCGAAGGAAAAAGCGGAAGCGGCTAAGACTGAAACTGAACTAAGCAAAGACCCAATTGCAGAAGAGATCGAGTTTGATGCTTTTGCTAAAGTTGACATGCGCATTGCTCGTATCATCTCCTGCGAAGAAGTGCCAAAAGCAAACAAGCTATTGAAATTCCAGCTTGATATTGGTGGTGAAACACGTCAAGTATTCTCAGGAATTAAGTCCGCGTACAAGCCAGAAGAGCTTGAGGGTAAGCTAACCGTGATGGTTGCAAACCTAAAACCTCGTAAGATGAAGTTTGGCATGTCTGAAGGCATGATCTTGGCTGCAGGACCAGGTGGCAGCGATCTTTGGATACTTGAACCGCATGAAGGCGCTCAACCAGGTATGCGAGTGATGTAACCGACTCTTTTATGACTAAAAGCCAGCCTTCGTGCTGGCTTTTTTTTGTGACAGAATTCACACAAAATGTGCATTTGCACCAATTAGTCGCATTCCCATTGATTGACTAATATATAAGCCATTGTTTTCAATGGGATAATCAATTGGCATTGAGCTTGCTGAGACATAGACAGTAGATATTGTTCGACAAAGGAGGTCGTTATGTTTGTATTACTGTCTCTACTTCTATCTTTAGCCATACTTGCAGCAATCTATCGATATGCCAAAGTCACCGAGGCAAAAACTGAGCGTAAATATCAACTCATCGTTCATTTACGTGAGTTAGTCACATTAGCCAGACAGCACCGCACCGCTACTCACTACACATTGATGTTTGAGCAGAAGAAGAATAAGCAGCTGGAGAAAATTGAAGTCGCAATGGAAGAGTGCTGTCTTGCATTGACTGACATTGCTCACTTCGACAACAAGCCTATGTACCGTGTGCTGCACAGCAATATTAAGCTGTTAAGTCGTTCTTGGAAGAAACACAGCGTCAACAAAAACCAAATTGTACATGGCAAGCTCATCCGCCAGACATTACTGCTGATTGATGACATTCTGGTTGCTTGGTTGATGGCTGTGGAAAGAGAGGACTTAGAACAAGAGTATCGTACTCTATGGCAAAGTGTTATTGACTCGCTTGATTGCCTAACTCAGTTAAGACTTTGTATTGATAGCATTGACTCTGAGCTCGGCAAACAACGCGCCTTGCATTACTGCAATCAAATCCATCGCAAGGTTAACCAACTTAGCTTAGTTGGTCCGCTGTCTATTCCTTCTCCTATGTACAGCACTGCCATAGGAAAAATAGAAGCGTTGATTGACCATCCGAAAGCCGAGCTCGATAAAGAATTTATGTATCAGCTCACGTCGGAGCTCTCTGAACTTATATTCACCAACTACGATGGCATCATTAAAGAGCTAGCAGAAGAACTATACCAGCCGATTCCCAATTCGGTCATCGTCTGAAGCCAGACTTGCACTCACAAAAAAGGCCACGATTGTGGCCTTTTCATTTTTAACTGTCGTCTTCGGTAAAATCCGTCGGAAGAGTGGTCTTCATCTGATTCCAGATCTGACTACTCTCAATACCATAGTGACGAATAACCAATGGTAATTTGTCTCTATTACCCGTTTGGCAAACATCTAGAAGCTCTTTATAGAAGTTCAGAGCCAACGCACGTGCTTCTGGATTCGAGAAGTAGTAGCTACCTACACGATCATAAAGCTTCTTAAGACCGTTAAAGATCAAACCATAGATCTGGTTCCCAGAATGGAATGCGAGGCGTTGGAAAAGCATGTAATCATAGAAGTTGAAAGTGCGAGCCACCAGCATAGCTTGGCGCTTAGCTTCATCTTTCTCACCTTCATCTTTTACGTTCTGTTTGATCTTGTCAGCGTATGGGGAAGAAGCGACAAACTCGTCCCACGACTCCGCTTTCAACAGACTCTCACAAGAATCAATCACACCTTCAATCGTGCGCTCAGAATTCTCTTTATTAGCTTTAAACGCATAGCGCATAAAGATTGGGCTGATGTTCGTTCTCGCTGCTAACAAATCTTCTACGATAGAAGTCGCGTTATCCGCATCAAGAGTCATCAGCGTATCTAGGATATGAAGACCAGACGTCTCCATAAATTGGTTCACTTTTGTTGGCTTGCCATGTTGGATCGTCAACCAACCATCTCTTGCTAGGCGCTGTAGCACTTCTCGAAGCGTGGTTCTTGTTACCCCAATTAGTTCAGATAGCTCTCGTTCAGCTGGAAGAATGGAGCCAGGAGGAAAACGGCCATTCCAGATGCTCTCAATAATATACTTTTCAGCGAACCCTGCTGGGCTCTTCGCCTTAATTACCATTATGGGGTGTATCCAATCATTTTATTTATTCGTGTATAGAACTCATCATACCACTACTTCGAGAATTTGGTAAACCTACACTACTTATATCTGTAACAATACCAAAATAGAGCAAATACTCCATTTTAACAATTTTCTCAGCATAACCATTTATAGGTACGAGGCATAAGTATTACATATTTATTAATGTTCTATTAACCTCAAACCCCTTATAGATTATGGTTATTCAACCTATCATAGCCAAAACTAATCAATACGTTTTTATCGAGTATTAGGCGCAAATCACGCTAAAAAACATACTTTTTTGAAGGCTATGTTTCGAATACTATCCATGAGTCATGTTTTAGGTGGTCAGCCACCTAGAGGCTAAAAACGCAACTATTGTATAGGTCTATGTTTTGCTTATTACACATAGATCGCGTTTTTAACAAAAAGTAGAAATTTACCAATCTGAATTTGTAATTTTTGTTGACTATATCTTACCGAAGAGTAGAGTTTCGGGCGAAGCAAGGAGTGCTTAGCAACTGAGGGACTTGGCAAGTGAACAATGATCTCCACTCCATGTAAGCATTGTTCGTTTACTAAGTTTTTTAAGTTAGATATTTTGGAAGCCCTCTCAAATACTCTCGTACCCTTGCATTTGTCGATTAATAACAACATAAGAGTATTACTATGCCGATGTCTTTAGGAAATGCTTTTATCAAGAACTTTCTTGGTAAGGCTCCCGATTGGTATAAAGTAGCGATCATCGCTTTCCTAATTATCAACCCTATCGTTTTCTTCTTCATTGACCCGTTTACCGCTGGTTGGCTGTTGGTCATTGAGTTCATTTTCACGCTTGCTATGGCGCTAAAATGCTACCCGTTACAGCCTGGTGGCCTACTTGCAATCGAAGCCGTTGCAATTGGGATGACCAGCCCGGGTATGGTGAAGCATGAAATCGTCAACAACATTGAAGTTCTATTGCTTTTAGTGTTTATGGTTGCCGGTATTTACTTTATGAAGCAGCTTTTGCTGTTCATCTTTACCAAAATACTTCTCGGTATCCGCTCTAAAACAATGTTGTCTCTCGCATTCTGTTTCGCAGCCGCTTTTCTGTCTGCGTTCCTAGATGCTCTGACCGTTATCGCTGTTGTTATCAGCGTAGCTGTAGGTTTCTACTCGATTTATCACAAAGTCGCGTCTGGTCAACCTAGCAGTTCTTCTCATGACCATACTCAAGATGAACACTTATCTGAACTAACTCGTGATGACTTAGAAGATTACCGCGCGTTCTTACGCTCGCTACTTATGCACGCTGGTGTTGGTACCGCACTGGGTGGCGTAATGACCATGGTTGGTGAGCCACAGAACCTGATTATTGCCGATCAAGCAGGTTGGCTGTTCGGTGAGTTCATCATGCGAATGCTGCCAGTTACTGCGCCAGTATTCGTTTGTGGCCTTATTACTTGTGCACTTGTTGAGAAATTCAAGGTATTTGGCTATGGAGCCAAGCTACCAGACAACGTTCGTCAAATCCTTGTTGATTTCGACCGCGAAGAACGTAAAACACGTACTAAACAAGATGTTGCTAAACTTTGGATTCAAGGCGCTATCGCAGTTTGGTTGATTGTTGCTCTTGCAATGCACTTGGCCGCTGTCGGTCTTATTGGCCTGTCTGTGATTATTCTTGCCACGTCTTTTACCGGTGTTATTGAAGAGCACTCAATGGGTAAAGCGTTTGAAGAGGCACTACCATTCACGGCACTACTTGCAGTGTTCTTCTCAATTGTTGCTGTAATTATTGACCAAGGGCTATTCAAGCCAATCATTGATGCTGTGCTGCATATCGAAGACAAAGGTACTCAGTTGGCGCTGTTCTATGTTGCGAACGGTCTGTTGTCGATGGTATCTGATAACGTCTTCGTTGGTACGGTATATATTAACGAAGTGAAAACAGCATTGGTCGAGGGTGTCATTGACCGAGCGCAGTTTGACTTATTGGCCGTCGCTATTAACACAGGTACTAACCTACCTTCAGTAGCAACACCGAACGGACAAGCAGCCTTCTTATTCCTGCTCACATCTGCTTTGGCACCACTTATTCGTTTGTCTTATGGCAAGATGGTGGTCATGGCCCTGCCATACACTATCGTTCTCGCTTTGGTCGGCTTATTTGGTATTGTTTATCTCTTAGAGCCAATGACAGCGATATTCTACGATCTAGGCTGGATTACCGAAGCCACAGGTAAGGTAATTGAGGCGAGTGTCTCATCTGGGCACTAATTTTTAGTTGATTGTGAAACTAATCCGCGTTAAAAAGCTCTGAGTATTCAGAGCTTTTTTATTTCAACAAGGACGTATCAGTGACGGTTCTTTCCAACATCAAAGCATTTTCCAAAACTCGTTTGTCTTGGGGCCTGCTTTTTATCTGCACCATTTTCTTCGAGCTTTGTGCCTTATTCTTCCAACATGTTATGCAGCTTGGTCCATGCGTGATGTGTATTTATGAACGGGTTGCCATGTTTGGTATTACCGGTGCTGCGCTAATAGGTATGATCAATCCGAAAAATACGGTAATGCGTTGGATTGGATTTGGTGCTTGGGGTGCTTCGGCAATCAAAGGATTAACATTGGCGCTTGAACACGTGGACTATCAGTTCAATCCATCACCATTCAAGACCTGTGATTTGTTCGTCACCTTCCCAGATTGGGCACCTTTAAATCAATGGGCTCCTTGGTTATTTGAAGCCTACGGTGACTGTTCTAAAGTCGTCTGGCAGTTCCTGACACTATCAATGCCGCAATGGCTGGTGATTATCTTTGCAGGTAACTTAGTTGCACTGGCCATCATCATTATCTCCCAAAGCGCGAAACTGTCTGGATCCAGAGCACGTGGTTTTCAGTAACGCTTTTCGGTAACTAATTGATAAAACAAAGCCTCCAAATTGGAGGCTTTGTTTCTTATGGTTGTAAGCGATTACTGACCACAGCACTTCTTGAACTTTTTGCCACTACCACAAGGACAAGTGTCATTACGGCCCACGTCTTTAAACGGGTTAACGGTTTGAGATTGATGTCCAATCATCATTTCATCAGCCGCCATACCTACTTCGTGTATCATCGCATCTAACTGTGGTAGAAATTCCGTTAGTTGTGGTAGCTGTTCATACCCTGCTTGACGCATTTCGTTATGCGTCTGCTCTTCATCAATAGCCAGCATAAACGTAGTTAACAGCGCTTGAAGCATGCGCTGCGTGCCATCTGCAAACTGCTTATTAATCCATTGCTGTTCAACAGTAAGCCACACAGTCATAAACCCTTCGGCTACGTCTGCTAACTGCTCAGTATTACTGCCAATAAAATCCGTAAGATGGTACTGAGCGGTCTTCAATTGGGCGTATTGAGCATTTAGATGCTCTACAATCCACGCTTCTTGCTCAGCCGAATAGTCGCCGACCACATTAGCTAACCAGCTTTCCGGCTTTAATGGTTCGACAGCAAAGTTTGCCGCCAAGATTGCGCCTTCAATAAATGCACTAGACTCACCTGTCCAATCAGCAGGTAGCTCGATGAATTTCATACGTTGATCTTTTATCTTAAAAATTTGCAGCAAGTATATTTGGCTACGTCGCTGAACTCAATGGTCGATTCTTTACCATATAACAGGTAGAATCCCCGCTCCCTGAGTATAGTGAGAACTGGTATGCGTGTTGTTTTGGGCCCAATGGAGGGCGTTTTAGATCATCTAATGCGAGAGATTCTTACAGAGATCAACGATTACGACCTCTGTGTGACTGAGTTTGTTCGTGTCGTTGACCAAACCCTACCCGATCACGTATTCCACCGACTGTGCCCTGAGTTAGCGCAAGGTTCAATGACCAAATCCGGTACACCCGTTCATATTCAATTACTGGGTCAAGACCCTCGCTGGATGGCAGAAAATGCGGTAAGAGCGGCGAGCCTTGGCGCTAAAGGTATCGACCTTAATTTTGGTTGCCCCGCAAAACTGGTTAACAAAAGCAAAGGGGGCGCTGCCCTACTGCAACATCCAGAGCTTATTCATAACGTCGTTAAAGCGTGTCGTGAAGCTGTTGACCGCAATATCCCGGTGACAGCGAAAATCCGCCTAGGTTGGGAAAACCCGGATGATTGCTTTGAGATTGTCGATGCGATAGAGCAAGCTGGAGCCAACGAGTTAACCGTTCATGCTAGAACCAAAACTGGTGGCTATAAGGCAAGCGAGATCAAGTGGGAATATATCAATGAGATCCGCAAGAAAACATCAGTTCCCTTAATTGCCAACGGTGAAATCTGGAACTTTGAAGATGGTCAACGCTGTATAGAAACTACCGGTGTTGATTCACTCATGGTCTGCCGTGGCGCGTTTAATGTCCCTAACCTCGGCAATGTAGTGAAACATAACCACACCGTGATGCCATGGCAAGACGTGGTTGATTTGTTGCTGGTCTATTCGACTTATGAAATCAAAGGCGACAAAGGACTGTACTACCCTAACCGAGTAAAACAATGGTTCTCGTATCTTCGTCAGCAATATCCTCAAGCGAACGAGTTGTTCCGAGAAATCCGCACCTTCAATAAGGCTGCACCTATCGTTGAGCATATACAGAACTACCGTGACAAAGTACTTGAGACATTGCCACAGTAGTTTACTCAGGCTAAAGGGTTAGAAGCAGTGAATGTTCGCCTTCTATCGAGACGGTGAGCATTCCTTTGTTAGCAGAGATCATCTTCTCGGTAATTGGACAACGAAACGCTCCCTGTTCAATCCCCAGCTTCCATACGGGCAATTCTACTTGGTTAGACTGTTTTCCTAGATTGAATCCACTTAGCACCACATCGCTATCGAGTTGGCGAGCGAACACCAAACAATCCTCATCAACATACAAAGGCATAAAGTTACCTTTTTGCAGTGCCTTCGAGCTCCGACGAATGGCAATTATCTTTTTAAAGTACGGTAGCCATTCACTGTGCTCAACCTTTTCCCAAGGGAAACAACGACGGTTGTCTGGGTCGTGCGAGCCCTCTAGAGCAATCTCGGCACCGTAATACAAACATGGCGTCCCCACATAAGACATCAATAGTTGGTTCGCGATAGCAAACTTCGCTTTGTCGCCACTAAGTGTTGTAATAAAGCGTTCAGTATCATGGCTATCTAACTGGTTGAGCTGTGACAGCTGGTTGTTCCATGGAACCTTTGCACTTGCTTCCTGAAGCCACTCAAGAAAGTCATGGCAGTCAATGTTAATTGGATCAAATTGAATGTCCTTGCTTGCTAGCAAAGCCCTAACTGGATGCGCGAATCCATAATAGTTCATCGCCCCATCTTCTTGATCACCCTGTAGCCATTGAGTCGCCTCAAAGAAATGCTCTCCGAGCATATAAGAATCTGGGTTCACCGACTTCATCGAATCACGGAATGCTTTCACATAATGCGCATTATTGGTTGCTCCCTCTCCTTCACCTAACATATGAATCACATCAAAACGCCAGCCATCGATATTATATGGGGGCTTTAGCCAGTACTTGATGACTGAGCTTTCATCCAGATAGATCTGGTTGCATACTTCTTGGTTGTGGAAATTCAATACTGGTAACGTGTCAATCCCTTTCCAACCGACGTACCTATCTGAATCAGCTTCAAAAAAGTAGTAATCACGATATGGGCTATCTTGCGATGTATAAGCTCCATTGCCTTGACTAAGGATATCGAACCATGAATGTGAGATGGATGTGTGATTGAGTACTGCATCTAGCACCACTTTCAAGCCTCGTTGATGAAGCTTATCCGTCAATTGGGCAAATTGTTCATTAGTGCCAAATTTTGGATCAATTGAGTAGTAATCAACGGTATCGTATTTATGGTTAGAGTATGACGTGAATATTGGATTCAGATAAAGCGTAGTGATACCTAAATCTTGAAGATAGTCGAGTTTACTTTCGATGCCCGCTAGGTCACCACCGAAGAATTCTACTGCGCCAGTATCACCATGAGTACCAACACTTTCTCCCCACTGTTTTTTCACAGACTGTCTATTCCGAGCAGGGTATTGATATTCACCCGTTTCCACCGCTAAGTCTGTGTCACCGTTGCAAAAACGTTCAGGGAAGATTTGGTAGAAAACTTGCTCTGCTACCCAACTTGGGGGCTGATGACAGCGATTGTACTTAAAATGGTACTCTCTCCCGGGCATACGTTTTTGAACACCGCGGGCATCTAACCAGTACTGCTCCGTTTGCGTTAGAGCTTTAAACACGTAGTAAGTAACATCTTTATCTTCACTAAGAGGAAGCGTCGCCTGCCAAATATCAAGTCGTCCTTTCGTGCCCACTTTAGACATAGTGACTATGTATTCTTCATTGTCAGGCTCATGACGAAGACTTACCGACTCATAATCTTTTGCTTCAGCAAACAAAGTAATGGTTAGCTTATCTTTGACGCGCACCACCCCATCATGAGTCTGTGGATGAAATAAAAAAGGCTGTGTCATTGTTATTCTTCTTAAATAGAGGGAACGAGGTTACGTTATCTTAGTTGAATAACCACAATAAAAAATCCCCCTTCAAATTGAAGAGGGATCACAGTCTGTAGGCGTAGCACGGAGGCTTAGAAACAGCTCGATTATTGATGTTTAAGAATAGACTGTTAACTCAATAGCAAACTGTCATCCGCCAGTTCTTCACCACGAACTTTTGAGAACATTTCTAATAGATCTGGAACTTGCATATTTGCGCGCTGTTCCCCTTCTACGTCCAAGACGATTTCTCCTTGGTGTAGCATTACGGTTCGATCACCGCAGGCCAGCGCATCTTTCATCGAGTGCGTTACCATCATTACCGTAAGGTTAAACTCCTTGATCACCTTTTTAGTTAAGTCGATAACAAAAGCTGCCATACGTGGGTCAAGTGCCGCGGTATGCTCGTCAAGCAGTAACAGCTTACTATCTGACAGCGTTGCCATCACTAAACTTACCGCTTGGCGCTGACCACCTGAAAGTAACCCAATGTTGTCACTCAATCGGTCTTCAAGGCCCAAACCAAGAATGCTAATGCGCTCTTGGAATAGCTTGCGACGCTTTGACGATAGCGACAAACTCCAGCCCCGTTTTTTACCACGCATATATGCCAGGGCCATGTTTTCTTCAATAGAAAGGTCACCACACGTTCCTGCTAAGGGGTCCTGGAATACACGAGCACATTGGTTTGCTCGCTGATCTACCGTTTGTCTGGTCACGTCCATTTCGTCAATGAGCACTCGACCGCCAATCATAGGTGTTTCACCAGTAACAGCGCCAAGTAACGTAGATTTACCCGCTCCATTTGAACCAATCACCGTTAGAAACTGATGTTCCGGAACCTCTAGATTAACGCCTTTCAATGCTTGGTTTTCTAGGATAGTACCTGGGTTGAAGGTAACTTGAATATCTTCTAAACGAATCATGCTACTTTCCCCGCTTTGCCTGAATTAGATACTGCTTGACTCTTTACAGGCTTAACGCCCTTTTTTGCTTTGAGGTTTCCTTTTAGTTTCGGAGCAATCAGTGCGATGGCTACCAAGACCGCCGTCACCAAGTTAAGGTCCGATGCTTGCAATCCAAACATGCCAGAACTTAATGCGAACGCCACAGCTAGACGATACAAGACGGAACCGACAATCACCGCGGTCACCGCTATCCAAATCTTTTTACCCGGAATCAAGGTCTGACCCAGAATAACAGCAGCAAGGCCAACCACGATCGTACCCACACCAGAAGTCACATCCGCAAAGCTATTGGTCTGAGCGAACAGTGCACCAGCGAAACCTACGAAACCGTTGGATAAAGCAAGACAAAAATAGGTATAAAACGATGTGCTTGCACCTTGAGCCTTAACCATGCGCGCATTGACACCAGTCGCTCGTAGCCCCAAACCGAAGTCACTATTAAGAAGGCGGACAACAAACCATGCCGACACCAGAACGAGTACACCCACCACTAAAGGCCTGATGTACATGGCATCACCCATCATTTCAAATGGAGTTAAAATAGTATCTTCACCAAGTAGTGCAATATTTGGGCGTCCCATGATTCGAATATTGATCGAAAACGCCGCGATCATAGTCAAGATAGATGCTAGAAGATGAAGAATGCCACACCTAACGGCTAAGAATGCTGTCACCCAACCCGTTGCTGCACCAGCAACGATAGCCATCCCCGTTGCTATCCAAGGGTCGATTCCAGCCACAATAGCGGTCGCTGCAACGGCCGCTCCCATAGGGAAACTGCCATCAACACTAAGATCTGGAAAATCAAGAACTCGGAATGTGAGATAGACACCCAACGCGACCAGTCCATAGATAAGACCGATTTCTAGAGCGCCGAAAAAAGCGAAAGCAGACATAACAACTCCTCTTCTGCTTAATAAAAAAGCTGGGCCTTAAATCATAAAGCCCAGCCACTATCACTCGTGCGTTACTTTACGCTTGTTGCACGATCCATCACTGATTTAGGAATCGCTAAACCCAATTTTTTAGCTGCTGTTGCGTTGATAACCAAGTCAGAGCCTTTCGCAACTTTGACATCCATTTTGCCTGGATCTTTACCATCTAGGATATCGGCTACGTAGTCTGCGGTTTGAACACCAATTTGGTAGTAGTCGAACCCAAGACTTGCTACCGCACCACGCTCAACATAAGACGTTGCTGCACCAAATACCGGTTTCTTCGCTTGGTTTGCAGAAACAATCATGCCTTCAATCGCACTAGCAACCGTGTTATCGATAAGTGCGTAGATGATGTCTGATTTAGCAGCAATTGCTTGAGTCGCAGTTTGTACATCAGCACTTTTAAGTGCCGTCGCTTCTACCAATTCAATACCGCGCTTATCAGTGCTCTCTTTAAGCAGCTTCATAAGGCTAACCGCGTTAGCTTCACCCGGGTTATAAACCACACCAATACTTTTCACATCTGGCATAATTTCTTGAATTAATTCAATGTGTTGATCAACAGGAGAAAGGTCAGACAGACCCGTTACATTTTTACCTGGTTGCTCAAGCTGCTTCACTAACTTCGCTCCCACTGGATCAGTAACGGCAGTGAAAACAACCGGTATATCGCGCGTTGCTGATACCAGAGCCTGAGCCGTTGGAGTTGCTATACCAACAAGAACATCAGGGCGCTCACCTACATATTGGCGTGCAATCTGTACCGCAATAGCTGGATTGCCCTGCGCCGTTTTATAGTCAAATTCTAGATTCTTTCCTTGCTCATACCCTTTCGCTTTTAAACCATCCACTAAGCCTTGGCGAGTCGCATCAAGCGCTGGGTGTTCAACGATTTGGGATACTGCCACTTTTGCCGTCTTTGCCATAATGCTCGTAGACGATAATAGAGCCACGCCAGTTAGTGCTGCTGTGACAAGTAACTTGCTTGCTTTCATCTTCACTCCTTGATTCAGCAATTTTTCCTTGTGAGGCAGAAAGCTCTCACTCGAGAGGAAATTGGGTGTAATTATTGTTTTACATTAAGTGTCGAATATTTATTTAATTTTCGACTTACTGCTATTTCTACCAGTAAGCTTACCAAATTGAAAGATAATATTAACAATCCGACCAGATAAACGTGCTGAAAGATTGATTTAATGACGTACATTTTAATCAGGATGTACACTCTGCGATACATGCGACTAATATTTAGCCAAATCTTAGCGTAATGCATTTTTGACAAAAGTGAAGGATTGTGAGTGATTTTTTGTGAAAGGTGTCTATATTCATACAGATAGCGTTCTGCTTAATATATGCTCGCTCCCGATAGATACCAAGGAAGACCTTCATGAACCTACATATTCAAAAAGCTTTATTTATATCTCTAATTTGTGTGTTCTCTGCGTTCGGGTTTGCGAGGGAATTGGAAAGCAGCAAACTTGATAAAGTTGCCGTCATTGATGGCGTACCGTGGTCAATAGAGCCAATTGATAATAAACATTTTTTGATAGCTTTACGCCAAGGCAGCCTTGTTATCCTTGATGGGGAAACCGGAAAGGTATCTGCTGTCTCCGGTGTGCCAAATGTGTATTCGTCGGGTCAAGGCGGTTTAATGGACATCATCGCTAGTCCTAAAGACAAAAATGTTTTTTATTTCACATATGCCAAACCCGTTGGTAAAGGTGGCACCCCGACACTTGCCAAAGCGCGTTTAAACGGGTCAACCATAGAGTCATGGAAGGACTTGTTCTCCAGCAACGTTGTCGTCACCTCGGGGCGACATTTTGGCAGTCGTCTTGCTTTTGATAATGAAGGCTATATCTACATGACCATCGGAGACGCAGGGGAACGGGATAATGCGCAGCAAACCGACAATCACGCGGGCACTATAATTCGGCTTAATCAAGATGGCAGCGTGCCTAAAGACAATCCATTCATTGATAACATGCGCTTTGCGCCTGAGATATACTCGTATGGTCACCGAAACCCACAAGGCATAATCTACGACAGTAAAAGAAAACAGCTTTGGGCCATTGAGCACGGACCACGAGGCGGAGATGAGCTCAACCTAGTCAAAGCTGGGGCAAACTATGGCTGGCCAATTACTTCTCATGGAAAGGAATATTGGGGGCCGATTAATGCGGGTGAAGCTCAAGAAAAAGATGGAATAGAGTCGCCGAAGAAAGTGTACATCCCCTCTATCGCACCTGGTTCACTGCATCTTTATCAAGGCGATAAGTTCCCTCGATTAAACGGCATACTTCTGATCGGCGCATTAAAGCTCACTCATATGAACGTCCTCGATGTCAATGAAGCTGGCCAAGTACTCGAAGAACGCCGTTATTATGAAGAGCTGGGCGAACGTATCCGCGATATCACTTCTGATGCCGCGGGTAACGTATGGTTTACGACAGACAGTGGCACCGTCTACAAGATCCGTCGAGCCTATGAATAGCGGTAACAAAACAAGCCTCTATAAAACAAAACCCCGCATTAATGCGGGGTTTTGTTTTGAAACCAATTAGATTAGAACCAACGGTCAAAATCGCTGCGATCGAGCTGTCTAAACGCTCTATTTAGAGTGACAGCGAGTTCTTTATATTTGGGCTTGGCCTTAACTGGCTCCATCGCACAGCCGGTCTCAATGATTTTTTGATGCAGCTCTCGATACCAAGACGCAAGTGCTGGAGGTAGTTGTGTGTTGTAGCGGTTTCCAAGCCACCACATACCTTGAACTGGTAAGCTGATAGCAAACAACGCGATAACAATAGATTGTGGCATGGCTTGAGCATTGCTAAATGCCATTTGCGTTAACACGCTAATAGCTGCAACCGCAGGCATGACTTTGATACCAAATTTTGTTGCTTTGATTATGCGCTGCTCTGGGAACAATGGTGTGAGTTCCTTTCTCATTGGCCATAGTTCCATGTACTTTTGGCCATTTTTTATACTCTGAGTCAGACTTACTCGCTCGCTCATAGGCAACCTCACTAAAAAAAAGTTGAACTCTTCAACTAAATCAGCAAAATATTGACTGAAGTTAATATTCTTTCAAATTTATTTTGTTATCTTCTGTCATTATCGTTATTCTTTGCGTTTCCTCAATCTCATTGTTGTCTTTATTTACAAATAAGGCAACCAAGAGATGAACGTCGCAAGGACGCAAATGTGATTTTAATGAAGAAATCGCATATTATTATACGGCAATTGATGAATTTTTGACCAAGACTGAATGGTAAATCTTTTGTACCTTCTCAGCCTTGAGATACGTTTTATACCCCAATGATCCATGATCAATAAAATACAGGTAACCTCTAATGTCTAAGCTGGTTTTAGTTTTAAACTGCGGTAGTTCTTCTCTTAAGTTCGCCATCGTTGATGCAGAAAACGGTGATGAGCACCTAACAGGCCTTGCTGAATGTCTACACCTTCCAGAAGCTCGTATCAAGTGGAAACTTGATGGTAAACACGAAGCTCAACTAGGCGACGGCGCTGCTCACGAAGAAGCGTTAGCGTTCATGGTAGAAACTATCCTTGCTTCTAAACCTGAGCTAAAAGCTAACCTAGGCGCTATCGGTCACCGTATCGTTCACGGTGGTGAGCAATTCACATCTTCTGCGCTAATTACAGACGATGTACTTAAAGGTATCGAAGACTCTGCAACATTTGCACCTCTTCACAACCCAGCTCACATCATCGGTATCGAAGCGGCGAAGCACAACTTCCCAGAGCTTAAGAACGTAGCAGTATTTGACACTGCGTTCCACCAAACTATGCCTCAAGAGTCTTACCTATACGCCCTACCGTACAACCTGTACAAAGAGCACGGCATCCGTCGCTACGGCATGCACGGTACGTCTCACCTATTCATCGCACGTGAAGCAGCTGAACTACTTGGTAAGCCAGCTAACGAACTGAACATCATCAACTGCCACCTAGGCAACGGTGCTTCTGTTTGCGCTATCAAGAACGGTGAATCTGTAGATACTTCAATGGGTCTAACTCCTCTTGAAGGTCTAGTAATGGGTACTCGTTGTGGTGACATCGATCCAGCGATCATCTTCCACCTGCACGACGCACTAGGTTACTCTGTTGAGCAAATCAACAACATGCTAACTAAAGAGTCTGGCCTTCTAGGTCTAACTGAAGTGACTTCTGACTGCCGTTTCGTTGAAGACAACTACGGTGAGAAAGAAGAAGCAACACGTGCAATGGACGTGTTCTGCCACCGTCTAGCGAAATACGTAGCGGGTTACACTGCATCTCTTGACGGTCGTCTAGACGCTATCGTGTTCACTGGTGGTATCGGTGAAAACTCTGCTCCAATCCGTGAGATGGTTCTAAACCGTCTAGGCGTATTCGGCATCGAAGTTGACGGTGAAGCTAACCTTAAAGCTCGTTTCGGCGGCGAAGGCACTATCACTGCTGCAAGCAGCCGTATCCCTGCAATGGTTATCTCTACTAACGAAGAGCTAGTAATTGCTGAAGACACTGCGCGTCTAGCAGGTCTTTAATTTTCAAACTGGCTAACTTAGGTTAGCCAGTTTTCTTATTGGGCTCAGCCGACCGTCTGTTTTTCTCCTAAAAGGACGTTCACCACGCTGAGTTTCTTCCCTACATATAGTTTGAGGTACTCAAAGAATGTCCCGTACTATTATGCTTGTACCAACTAGCGCTGGCGTAGGTCTTACCAGTGTTAGCATGGGTGTATTGCGTGCTATGGAGCGCAAAGGTGTGAACGTTGCGTTCTACAAGCCTATCGCTCAGCCTCGCCACGGTGGCGATCAACCAGACTTAACTTCTACTATCGTTGGTAACACCAGCGATATGAAAGTGGGCCAACCACTTCCAATGTCTGACGTTGAGAACCTATACGGTAGCGAAAAAGTTGACGTACTACTTGAGACAATTGTTGAACGTTACAACCAAGTAAGCAAAGACGCTGAAGTAACGCTTATCGAAGGTCTAGTACCGACTCGTAAACACCCATTTGCGAACGCAGTTAACGCAGAAATCGCAAAAACACTTGGTGCAGAGATCGTATTCGTAGCAACGCCAGGTACTGACAACCCAAGTCAGCTTAAAGAGCGTATCGAAGTTGCATGTACTAACTACGGTGGTACTAAAAACAAGAACATCTCTGGCGTTATCATCAACAAGCTAAATGCTCCTGTTGATGAAGCAGGCCGTACTCGTCCAGATCTTTCTGAAATCTTTGACGACGCAGACACCGCGCAGCAAGCTAACCTTGAAGTAATGCAAATCTTCAACACTAGTCCAATCCGCGTTCTTGGCTGCGTGCCTTGGAAGATCGATTTAATTGCAACGCGTGCAATTGACATGGCTCAGCATCTAAATGCTGAAGTAATTAACGCGGGCGATATCGAGAAGCGTCGTATTAAGAGCATCACGTTCTGTGCGCGTTCTCTACCAAACATGATCGAGCACTTCAAACCAGGTTCTCTACTTGTTACTTCAGCAGACCGTCCAGACGTTATCGTCGCTGCGGCACTTGCTGCAATGAACGGTGTAGAAATCGGCGCTATCCTGTTAACGGGTGGCTACGATGTTCCGGTTGAAATTGCTGACCTAATCAAGCCAGCACTAGACACTGGCCTGCCAATCTTTAAGGCTCAAGGTAACACATGGCAAACATCTCTGAATCTACAGAGCTTCAGCCTAGAAGTACCTGCGGACGATAAAGAGCGTATAGAGTTCGTTAACGAGCACGTTGCTGGTCACATCGACGGTCCATGGATTGACTCTTTACTTGAAGGTACTATCGGTACTCGTAAGCTAAGCCCACCAGCATTCCGTTATCAGTTAACAGAACTTGCTCGTAAAGCTGGCAAACGTATCGTTCTTCCTGAAGGTGATGAGCCTCGTACAGTTAAAGCTGCGGCTATCTGTGCTGAGCGTGGCATCGCGGAATGTGTGCTTCTTGGTAACCCTGACGAAATCAAGCGCGTAGCTGCACAGCAAGGTGTTGAGCTAGGTGCAGGTGTTACTATCATCGATTCTGATGCGGTACGTGAAAACTACGTTGCTCGTCTCGTAGAACTGCGTGGCGCGAAAGGTATGACTGAAGTCGTGGCTCGTGAGAAGCTACAAGACTCTGTTTACCTTGGCACAATGATGCTTGAAGCAAACGAAGTAGACGGTCTAGTATCTGGTGCTGTTCACACAACAGCAAATACTATCGTTCCTCCGTTCCAAATCATCAAAACGGCTCCGGGTACATCTATCGTATCTTCAATCTTCTTCATGCTGCTGCCTGATCAAGTATTGGTGTACGGTGACTGTGCAATCAACCCTGACCCAACAGCTGAGCAACTTGCTGAAATCGCTATCCAATCTGCAGACTCTGCTGCGGCATTCGGTATCGACCCACGCGTTGCAATGATCTCATACTCTACTGGTGAGTCTGGTAAAGGTGCTGATGTAGATAAAGTACGTGAAGCAACCAAACTAGCAAAAGAGAAACGTCCTGATCTTATCATCGACGGTCCTCTACAGTACGATGCAGCGATCATGGAGAACGTAGCGGCTTCTAAAGCACCTAACTCTCCAGTTGCTGGTAAAGCGACTGTATTTGTATTCCCAGATCTAAACACTGGTAACACAACATATAAAGCGGTACAGCGTTCAGCAGACCTAGTTTCTATCGGTCCAATGCTGCAAGGTATGCGCAAGCCAGTTAACGACCTTTCTCGTGGCGCACTAGTAGACGATATCGTGTACACAGTAGCACTAACTGCGATTCAATCAGGTCAAGAGCAAAAGTAATCTGCTCTCTAACTGAATGAAAAAAGCCTCCGTCATCGGAGGCTTTTTTATTGTATGCAGCTTAACGCTCTCTTCCATGAGGCGAATCCAAATCCAAATCAGGGCCAGCAGGAACAATTTGAGTTGGATTGATACCCGTATGACTGAAGTAGTAGTGGCGTTTAATATGGTAGAGATCCGTGGTCTCTTTAACACCTTTAACTTGGTATAGCTCTTTAAGGAAACCTTGGATATTTTCGTAATCAGCGATACGTTTTTTGTTGCACTTAAAGTGCCCCACATACACCGCATCGAAACGCACTAATGTGGTAAACAATCGCCAATCTGCTTCCGTTATCTGGTCACCCGTTAAGTATCGATGGGTCGCCAACTGCGCTTCTACCTTATCCAAAGCTGCGAACAAGTTATTATAGGCTTCTTCATACGCCTCCTGAGTAGTTGCAAAACCGCAGCGGTATACCCCATTGTTAATGTTTGGATAGATAAACTCATTCCACTCGTCAATCGCGGACTGCAATTGCTCCGGATAAAAATCGTCACTATTACCTGTCAGTTGGTTGAACTCCGAGTTGAACATTCGGATGATTTCCGATGACTCATTACTCACGATAGTGTTGGTCTTTTTATCCCATAAAACAGGTACAGTAACTCGACCGGTATAGTCTGGTTTAGCTTGTGTATAAATTTGGTGAAGTTTGGTGAATCCAAATAGTGGCTCAGGAAGCCCAAAAGACCACCCTTCAGAAAGCATGTCAGGACAGACGACCGTAACATCAATGTGCGCTTCCAAACCTTTAAGAGCGCGAAAGATCAGTGTTCTATGAGCCCAAGGACAAGCTAGCGATACGTATAAATGATAGCGACCAGATTCAGGCTGGAATTCTGCTTGTGGGCTATTGTCTATCCAATGACGAAAGCCAGCATCTTCACGCACAAACTTACCGCCAGACGTTTTAGTGTCATACCATACATCATGCCAAACACCTTCAACCAATTTCCCCATGCTTTCATTCCTTCTCTTCATTTAGTGATGACATTATATGAAACGAACATGAAGAACTTGAGGGGATGGTTTGAAAGAAGTCGTTCGAATAACTTGAATGATCTTTGGGTAAGATCAAAAAAAGCGCGACCAAAAAAGTTGCCGCGCTTAGGCCCGTCACAGGCTGAAAATAGCGACTCTAATTATTCAAACACAAACAACTAAAGCCATTCCTTGCTGGTTAGTAGGATTCCCTAAACACTGACGTTTAGGCACGACACTGCGTGTACGTCCGTTCCCTGAATTGTTGGTTTCTGTTGAGCACACTGCTCCGTTGCTTGTGGGCAGCGTGTTCTGAACACACAACCTGATGGAGGACTGATCGGAGATGGCAGATCCCCTTCCAACATCTGAATCGTTTTAGTGCGTTCAATTTTTGGATCTGGAATCGGAACTGCTGACATTAGCGCTTTAGTATAAGGATGCGACGGATTGGCAAATAGTGCTTCTGCCTCACCTAGTTCAACAGCATTGCCAAGATACATTACCAATACACGATCAGAAATGTGCTTCACGACTGACAGGTCATGCGCAATAAACACTAGACTCAAACCCAGTTCTTTTTGTAGCTCTTTCAGTAGGTTAACCACCTGAGCCTGGATAGATACATCCAATGCCGATACAGGCTCATCACAGATAATCATCTTAGGACGTAAGATGAGTGCACGCGCAATACCGATACGCTGACACTGACCACCAGAGAACTCATGAGGATAACGGTTAATCACGTTTGGTAGCAGACCTACTTTCGCCATCATTTCTTTGACGCGATCTTTCACTTCCTGTTTTGAGAGCTCTGGATAGAAGGTCTCTAATGGCTCGGCAATGATGTCACCTACCGTCATACGAGGGTTAAGTGATGCCAAAGGATCTTGGAAAATCATTTGGATTTCTTTGCGTGTATCACGACGCTGAACCGCTTGCATCTTAGTCAAATCTTGACCAAGCCACATCACTTCACCATCTGTCGCTTCTACAAGACCGATAATGGCGCGTGCAAACGTAGACTTACCACAACCTGACTCGCCTACTACACCCAGTGTTTCACCTTCGTATAAACGAACGTTTACGCCATCTACGGCCTTAAGCTGTGCAGGTTTTGACCAAGGCCAAGCTGATTTCGATGCAATGCTGAAGTGAACTTTTAGCTCTTTTACATCAAGTAATAGTGATTTGTTGTTTGTCATTGCATTCATTTTGCCCAAGCCTCCCAATCAGAAAAACACGCACGTTGACGACCTTGTCCGAAGTTCTCTAGTGTTGGCGCAGACACGCTACACTGTGGAGTTGCACGGTGGCAGCGCTCTTGGTAAGGACAGCCCGGTGGCAAACGTAATAAGTTTGGTGGATTACCTGGAATCGTTGGTAGGATCTCCCCTTCCGTGTCCAGACGAGGGATTGCCTTCAACAGACCTTCCGCATAAGGGTGGCTAGGGTTATAGAAGATTTCATCTACCGTGCCGTACTCCATCGTACGACCTGCATACATCACTAATACTTTGTCACATGAACCTGCAACAACACCCAAGTCATGCGTAATCATGATAATAGCTGTGTTGAACTCTGATTTAAGCTCGTTCAGAAGATCCATGATCTGAGCCTGAACCGTAACATCCAATGCCGTTGTCGGCTCGTCAGCAATCAGCAGTTTTGGACGACACAATAGTGCCATCGCAATCATCACACGTTGACGCATACCGCCAGAGAATTCGTGTGGATACATAGTAATACGCTTGCGCGCTTCTGGAATTTTTACCGCTTCAAGCATACGAACAGACTCTTCGAATGCTTCCGCTTTACCCATGCCTTTATGCAGCATAAGTACTTCCATCAATTGGTCGCTAACTTTCATGTATGGGTTAAGCGACGTCATTGGGTCTTGGAAAATCATCGCAATTTGCTCAGCGCGAACTTTGTTCAGCTCTTTTTCTGGCAAGTTGAGGATCTCACGCCCTTCAAATTGTGCACTACCCGAAATGATACCGTTTTTCGCTAACAAACCCATGATAGCGAATACAGTTTGCGATTTACCTGAACCGGACTCACCTACAATACCCAGCGTTTCGCCTTGGTTGAGGGAGAAATTCAAGTCGTTTACAGCGGTAACAATACCGTCCTGCGTGGTGAACTCAACACGCAGATCTTTGACATCTAATAAGCTCATATTCAATCCTTTCTTCTAGTTCTTATCTGTCTTTTGGATCCAGCGCGTCACGAAGACCATCGCCAACATAGTTAAAGCAGAACAAGGTTACGACCATGAAAATAGCAGGGAAAACTAACTGCCAAATAGCCACTTCCATTGTTTGAGAACCCTCTTGAAGCAATGCGCCCCAACTGGTCATCGGCTCTTGTACACCAAGGCCAAGGAATGAAAGGAAAGATTCTGTCAAAATCATACTTGGGATAAGTAGTGTTGAATACACCGCTACGATACCAAGTACGTTAGGAACAATGTGACGTGTGATAATTTTCCAATTACTCACGCCCGAAACGTGTGCCGCCTCGATAAACTCTTTGCTGCGTAAGCTGAGGGTTTGACCACGTACAATACGCGCCATGTCCAGCCATGCAATCGCACCGATAGCCACAAAGATAAGCACAATGTTACGACCGAAGAATGTCACTAGTACGATAACCAAGAACATAAACGGTACAGCGTACAAGATCTCAAGTACACGCATCATAATGCGGTCAACACGACCACCAATAAAGCCTGATGTTGCGCCGTAAAGTGTACCAATCAGTACCGCAACAAATGCACCTAGAACCCCTACCATTAGAGAGATACGGCCACCCATTAATGTACGTACATAAAGGTCACGTCCAAGACTATCAGTACCAAACCAGTGCTCAGCACTTGGCGCAGCATGCATGGCATACCAGTCCGTATCATCAAACGCATATTGCGCAAACATTGGCAGGAAAATCACTGCTAATGTCATTAGGGTTAAAATAAATAAACTCACCATCGCAGCTTTATTACGCATAAAACGGATACGCGCGTCTTGCCACAAGCTACGACCTTCAATTTCTAAATTCTCGGAAAACTTCTCTACCGCTTCCAAGTTTTCTTTCTTCGTTAGCATCATTACCACACTCCCTTAGTAACGAATTTTCGGGTCGATCATCGCAAGCAAGATGTCTACGATGGCGTTAAATAGAATAAATAGGAAACCAATTAAGATGGTGACCCCCATTACTAACGAATAGTCTCGGTTAAAGGCTGCGTTTACGAACAGCTTACCGATACCAGGTAATCCGAAAATAGTCTCTACAACTACCGAACCGGTAATGATACCTACGAATGCTGGGCCCATATACGATACTACTGGCAGCAGTGCAGGCTTAAGAGCGTGCTTAAGAACGATATAACGATAGCTCAAGCCTTTTGCGCGAGCTGTGCGGATAAAGTTACTGTTCAATGTCTCAATCATGCTACCACGGGTAATACGTGCAAACGTTGCAACATAAAGCAGTGACATGGCAATCACGGGTAACACGATGTATTGGAAGCCACCATCATGCCAACCACCAGCGGGGAATAGATTCCAATGCAGTGAGAACAGGTAAATCAGTGCTGGTGCCAATACGAAAGAAGGCATAACGACCCCAAGCATGGCCGTGGACATAATCGTGTAATCGAGCCAAGTGTTTTGCCGTAAAGCGGCAATAGTCCCCACGGTTACCCCCATGATAACGGTAAAGATGAAGGCAATCAGACCTACTTTGGCCGATACAGGTAGAGCAACCGAAATAAGCTCGTTTACGGTGTAATCTTGATATTTAAAAGATGGACCAAAATCACCTTGTAAGATGTTGGTCAAGTACGTGGTGTACTGTTCAAATACTGGCTTATCAAGGCCATATTTTGCTTCAATGTTAGCCATAACTTCCGGTGGAAGTGGGCGCTCACTTGAAAAAGGGTTACCTGGTGCGAATCGCATCAAGAAAAAGGAGACAGTAATTAATACCAACAGTGTTGGTATCGCTTCAAATATCCGTTTAAGTATGAATTTAATCATAAACTCATCCATCCAGTCTGTGACAATTTAAAATAAAATAGACACTGCGTGTGCTTACGCACACACAGGTCTTAGTTAGTTATATTTTTTATAGGGAATTATTTTGCTTTGATATATAGATCTTTTGAGTAGATCTTATCTTCAGCGTTACCTTCTGGGTAACCACCAAGCTGAGGTGATACTAGACGTGTTGTAACATACTGATAGATAGGAGCAATTGGCATATCTTTCGCTAGCAATTTCTCTGCATCGATGTATAGCTGAGTACGCTCTTCTTCAGAAGTAGAGTGTAGAGCTTTATCGATGATCTTATCGTATTCTGCACTCTTATAGTGCTGACCCGCCGTTGTGTTTTGACTAACCATTAGTGTTAGGAATGAAGACGCTTCGTTGTAGTCACCACACCAACCAGCACGTGCAACGTCAAAGTTACCTGTGTCTTTGCTGTCTAGGTAAGACTTCCACTCTTGGTTTTCAAGCTTCGCGTTGATGCCTAGCTCTTTCTTCCACATAGATGCGATTGCAACAGCAATCTTCTTGTGGTTTTCAGATGTGTTGTAAAGTAGGTTGAACTCTAGAGGGTTGCTCTTCGTGTAACCTGCTTCTTCAAGAAGACGCTTCGCTTCAGCGATACGCTCTTTCTGAGAAAGCTGACCATACTCAGGAGTTACAGGGTCGAAGCCCGCAGTGATCTCTGGCGTTAGGAAATAAGCTGGTTTTTGACCTTGGCCAAGGATAGCTTTAGTAACGATATCGCGGTCCATTGCATAAGACATTGCTTTACGTACGCGAACGTCGTTAAACGGTGCTTTTTGTGCATTGAACTGATAGTAGTAAGTACATAGGTTACCCTTGATGTTTACATCTTGTGGGTACTCTTTTTGTAGACGACGGAAGTGCTCGTTAGGTACTTCGTTTGTGAAATCTAGTTCGCCAGAAAGGAAACGGTTCATTTCAGCAACTTGGTTCTCGATAGGCAAGAACGTTACTTTATTAAGAACAGTATGGTCGTTATCCCAGTAGTTGTCGTTACGTACAAGCTCTAGACGCTCGTTAACTACCCATTTGTTAGGAACAAACGCACCGTTACCAACGAAGTTCTCTGGCTTAGTCCACTGGTCACCGAATTTTTCTACCGTCGCTTGGTGAACTGGCTTAACCGTTGTGTGACCCATCATCATTACGAAGTAAGGTACTGCTGTATCTAGTGTCACCTCTAGCGTGTAGTCGTCTACTGCTTTAACACCTAGCTCGCTTTTGTCTTTCTTGCCAGCAACGATGTCTTTAGCATTCGCCATCTTGGTGTATTCCATATACCAAGCGTATGGAGATGCTGTTGCTGGGTCAACCGCGCGTTGGAAGCTGTATACGAAATCGTTCGCCGTTACAGGATCGCCGTTAGACCATTTTGCGTCTTTGCGTAGGTGGAAAGTGAAAGTTTGGTTGTCTGCCGTTTCCCAAGTTTCGGCAACACCAGGGATAGTCTTACCATTTGCATCTTGGTTCACTAGGCCTTCAAGAAGGTCACGAATTACGTGTGACTCTGGAACACCTTGAGATTTGTGTGGATCGAGTGTTGCTACCTCGGTACCGTTACCACGAACAAGCTCTTGTTTCTCTGCTAGTTTAGTGCCAGCTGGTACATCTGCGGCAAGAGTAGAAAAAGAAGTGGCAGCCACTGCCATGCCAGCACCTAGAAGAAGGGCTTGCGTGATTTTATTCTTATACATGCATTTAACTCCAAGTTTTAATTTTGCATCCATGACTTCTTCGTAGGATTGCTAGAACGGACAGCATTTTAGATTTATTTAGCTCACTTTTTGAGCATTTAATTCTAAATCCATACAAAGATTGCGGTTCACATTACCAACCTTCGAACTAATTTGCCATATTTTTGTAGCAAAAATGGCATAATTCTCCTACAACAGGTAAAAATCAGATGAATGTACTGCAATGTGAAGGTGAATTGACAACTTCTCTCTACTCTGAGAAATATTGCCAGAAATTAATATTGATAATTCTATTTGTTAACCATTCTTCAGCACATTATGCCAATTATCCAGCAACAAGTTTAACAATTCGTTTTCATTTTACCCTTGCTTTAGAATTATCAAATGTCAAAAAAAACCTAAATGTGAACGCAATCACATACAAGTGATTGGTGCGCGAAAACCCTAGGATAGAGATCACAAAAAGACCCGACCTCTGACTACCAGGAGGTCGGGGAAACTGGTGTTTTCACGCGGCTCAAGCGTGAATTCAGATAAGGAGATGTGTCACTCGCAAACTTGATTGTTGCTGCTTGATAGCTGCTGCTTGCCCGTTCCAACATCATCATTGTTCCGCGCTTTAGGTAAAAGTTGAATTCCCCAATGAGGTGACAATACCCTCATCATCAGTGGACATGTTTGCCTCCGAAATAGACCGTCAACGGGTCAATGTTACTATCAGCAGGAACCGTCGATGCTGCCTCAAGAAAAAGTGAAAACAACTCAGATTGGGAAGATATCTTGAGTTTGTTATGAATCCGCTTCCGGTAAACTTTGACCGTTTCGGTGCTGACTTCTAACAATGGTGCAATCGCTTTGGTTGAATAGCCTTGCAGAACCAATTGCGTCACTTGGCATTCCCTTTCACTTAAGAAGTCTTTCCCAAAGTTACTAAAAATGTCATTGAGCTGATGTCCAATCGTTCTCTCTTCTGGGCTACCCAACTCAAAATGTTTACGAATGGCTGATTTAAGCATGTCAAAGTACAAATTCAGACGCTGCTTCTCATCACACTCCACGCTCTGTTTATTTCTCAGCCCAGCAGAGAGCACCAAAGTGAATCCTTCGGTACAAGTAACGATCAAGCCTATTTCTTGCTGTAAGCCGGTCTTTTTGTATATCTGATGGTAATAATCACTGCTATAAAACTCATCCGGGGCTATTTCATCCAGTTTGTACACCCCTTCTCTCACACCTCTACGGATCAGTTGGTAAAACGGATCCAAAACTAGCGCCCCCATAAATTCTTTGTCTTTGCTCTGTTCGGCAAAGAAGTTGGTATCGTTATAGATGACCACTGGGGCTTTATCTTCGCTAAAGCCCATAACCACTAGACTTTCGTAGTCAACAATATTGGTGATGAGCTGCGACAGTTTTTCCAAAAAGCACTGCTCACCTATTGCTTCAATAAGAGGAGGATAGCGATGACTAAACTCCATCCACCCATCCATAAAAACTGACATAGACACTCCCTATCACGTATTGCACCCTGATGAAATACCACGTCAGGGGCACGAGCTCAAATCCACCAATTCAACATCTCAAACGATGGCCCAATGACCTATTCGATTTGTCAAACTTGCAACTATTTTTGGACATTATTTAGTACAAGATGGCAAATATTGTTGATGATAAAAAGTAAAATACCTGCGTTTTGATGAAGACCATCACAGATTGAACCGAGTTAGAACATAGACCCCTTAAGTCACTTCGAACACGTAACCCCATCAGGGTACATACCCAAAAGGAAAGCGATCACATACTGTTTACATTTCATCAACACAAATGGAGTTGCATAATGAAAGGACAGATGATGAACGTCCCTCTCACCATTACTGAAATCATGCGTCACGCCGACCGCGTCAATGGCGATACCGAGATAGTCTCGGTGACCTACGACAACCCCAGGCACCGCTATACCTTGTCGGACGCCTTTTCACGAACTCGACAATTGGCGAATGCACTCAAATCACTGGGATTAAAAAAAGGTCAGCGCGTCGCTACGCTTGCATGGAATGACTACCGACATCTTGAGTTGTACTACGCCATCTCTTGTTCTGGGGGAGTATTACACACCGTCAATCCTAGACTCTTTGAACAACAAATTGAGTACATCATCAATCATGCAGAAGACACCATAGTGTTCTTTGACCCCATCTTCACACCTCTTATTGAAAAACTGCAAAGCAAACTCTCTACCGTTAACCACTTCATCGCACTAACGGATCACGCTCACTTACCTGAATCTCAAATCGAAAACCTATTGGACTACGAAAGTTTTATCGCAGACCGAAGCACTGCATTTACTTGGCCCGAGCTAGAAGAAGATGACGCCAGTTCTTTATGCTATACCTCGGGGACAACGGGCCATCCCAAAGGCGTGCTTTACTCACACCGGTCGACAGTCCTTCACTCATTAGGCAGTGCTCTACCTGATGCGTTTGGGCTTTCCATCGATGAGTGCGTAATGCCTATCGTACCTATGTTTCATGTTAACGGATGGGGTCTGGCGTACAGTGCCCCGATGACTGGGACTAAACTCGTGATGCCCGGCCCCAAAATGGCAGATGGAGCTACATTGACTGAGCTTATCAACAATGAAGGCGTAACCATGACTGCGGGTGTGCCTGTTGTGTGGCTGATGTTGTTGGAGCATTTAAAACAATCAGAGCTTCAAGTACCAAGTCTCAAGCGAATCGTCGTCGGTGGCTCTGCTTGTCCTGAAGTATTAATAAGGGAGTTCGATGAATTATTTAATGTCTCGATGCACCATGCTTGGGGTATGACCGAAATGAGCCCCCTTGGTACCTTCAATAAACTCAAGCCAAAGCTACGTTCACTTGCTGATGAACAAAAGATGGGGTACCAGCTTAAACAAGGTCGCATTGTGTTTGGCGTAGATATGCGAATAGAAGATTGGCAAGGCACTCAGGTGCCGTGGGATGGTCACCAATTTGGTTCGGTCAAAGTACGAGGCCCGTGGATTGCATCAGGGTATTACAAGCAAGGAGAAAGTGTTGATAGCAACGGCTACTTTGATACCGGAGACGTAGCCAGCATTGATCCTGATGGTTACATGCAAATCACCGATCGTTCAAAAGATGTTATTAAGTCAGGAGGCGAGTGGATTAGCTCAATTGAACTGGAGAATATCGCTGTAGGGCACCCTGATATCAAGGAAGCTGCAGTGATCGGTGTTTCGCACAACAAGTGGGGTGAACGCCCGCTGCTTATTGCAGTCACTCATGATGTGACTGTGACGGAATCAGAGCTCTTGGCTCACTTCGATGGTAAAGTTGCGAAGTTCTGTATCCCCGACGCCGTTGAGTTTATTAACGAACTTCCTCACACCGCCACTGGCAAACTCAGTAAAAAAGATCTGCGAGATCACTTTAAAGACTATGTTCTCGGTTGATCGTCACTTTGAGTTAAACGATAACACGCCAATAGATAGCGCTCCCCTCTAAATCTCTCCGCCTTCAATATGTGTTCGATAAACAGATATTGAAGGCAGTAACGGTTTACACAACAAGTACAATTGCAACATTTTTGTAACCCATAAGGGTACTACTGTAATTCATCAATAGCACTCATGATTAACATATCATTAACAACCCTAATCTAGGATGGATAGGAGATAACTATGTTAAAACACTTTGTGAGCCCCGCTAGGACTATCGACTCCAAAGCCCTGATCATTGCAGCCATGATGCTGGTAATGTTCGCCCCAAATGCCTTTAACTTTCTACCTTTTATGCTAGGTGGCGCGGCCGAAGTGATGTCATTAAATGACGCACAAATCGAAAGTATTGCCATGTACGAATTATTAGCCACCGCCCTTTCATCACTTCTCTTTTCGTTGCTACTCATTCGTCGTACTAATTGGCGCTATATTGGATACCTTGCTGCACTTGCATTGATTGTGGGCAACTATTTAAGTATGACGGCACAAGATTTTGACAGTTTTATCTTAAGTCGCCTCATTGCAGGTAGTGGTCAGGGTATTGGTTACTCACTAGGTCTTGTCGGAATGAGTGTGACTCGTCACCCTGGTCGGAATTTTGGGTATATGATTGCAGCTCTGAATGTATGGCTGATCACGTGGTTTATCCTCATTCCAGAGTTAATGGCTACCTATGGTTTGAATGCGCTATATCAATTCTTCATGTTCGCATCCGCTCTTTGTCTAGTGGCATTTTGGTTCTACCCAGATAATGGCCGTCTCGACAAAGATCTTGAGATATCAGAGGGTAGTCAGAGCAAGGTGGATAAGAAAACATTTGTCGTCCCGATGATATGGGTCGGCGGCGCGTTTCTTGTGTACAGTTTGAGTCTAGGAATTATTTACCCGTACATCGAAATTATTGGCGATGATATGCAAGCTTCCACTGAAGATGTTGGTTTGGTGTTAGCGGTTGGTTCAGTAATGGCAGTTGTTGGTGGTATTTTGACGGCTGTAGTGGATAAAAAGTACAGTCATACCACGATAATTGTCTCGCTAAGTATCATCAATGCCGCAGTCTGCTTTGGTATGGCTAGCACCAATGACACCACCTCTTTCCTCGGTTTTTCAGCATTTTATATTATGCTATGGAACATGATGTACGCACGTTACTACACCGCATTAGCCACCACCGATAAGTCAGGGTATTTCAGTTCCTACGGGCCAGAAATTGGTACAGTAGGTCTTGCACTTGGGCCAATTGTCGCCCAGTCAGCTACGGCAACTGGTGACTTTCAAGGACAAGTCGGTGTCGGTGCTATCTGCATTGTCTTCGCCACCGTGATGGTGTTCATTGGCCTTGGAAAATCCAAACTCATAGAACGCTCTTTAGCGACGTCAACTGATTCAAGTCATCAGAAAGCATAAACGAAAGGAGCCGATATCTTATCGGCTCCTTTGCTTTTTCTATCGATTATTTATCAGCCGGGAACACCACACCGGTCTGCAATCGTACTTCGGTAATTATTCTCGAAATATCCAATGAACGCTGCACCGCATGCGGATCCATTTCTTGCGCAGTGATCATAGAAGCAAACGCCTCAGCTTCATACATCATGCTGTTCTCTACTTGTGGAAGCGACACGCTGGTGATTTCACCGCTTCTTTCTCGCTTTTCAAAGCCTAGACACTCAGAAAAGTGAGTGAGTAGTAAGCTCGCTTCTTCACCTTGAATCTCGCTCGCCGCGTAACTGTTACTCACCTTTGAATGCTCCAGCGTCACATCAAAGTCCGAATAACTTAGCAATACACTGCCATGCGCATCAACGCCCGACTCCAGTAAATGCCCAGACGCTTGAATCTTGTTTGGGGCGCCAAACAACTCAACCGCTGCCGCAACGGAATAAAAACCAATATCCATAATAGAGCCGTTAGAAAACTCAGGATTGAACGTATTTGGATTTTCGCCGTCAAGGTATCTTTGGTAACGTGAGGAATATTGGCAATAGGTCAAATGAACCTTATGTAGGCGACCTAATTCCTTCGTGGCTTTTTTTAACTCAATAAAGTTAGGTAAGTACGCCGTTTTGAAGGCTTCCATTAGGACAACGCCATTCTCTTTGGCAACCTCAAACATCTGCTCAACTTCTTTAATATTCGAAGCTAACGGCTTTTCACAAATCACGTGTTTGCCCGCGCGCATAAGTTGAATCGCTTGTCGGCAGTGCAGACTGTTAGGAGAAGCAATATATACTGCATCAATGTCTGTCGATATTCCAAGCTCATCTAAACTATCAAAAAACAACGTCGCTCCAAGAGGCTCACCAAAACGCTTTGCTGTTTCTAACGCTCTAGAATAAACGCCACGCACGATGAATTTTTCACTTTCTAGTGCCGCCTGAGCAAACTTCTCACTAATCCAATTGGTTCCTACTATCGCAAGCTTAATCATGATACATCCTTATGATTTTAGTTTGCTGCTAGGGTACTCCTTCAGCTTGATAAACATCAAATGAAATCGTCAATATTGATAGACCATCACGATTCGTCGCTTCACCTTATTCGATCTCTTCCACTATCAGTTTGGACGGGCACTGCCCAAAGTGCTTGCGAAACGCTAAGGTAAAATTAGAAGGGTGATGATAGCCCGCTTCGTATGCAGCTTCGGATATGGATAGCCCACTCTGTTCAATAGACTGCTTAGCGCGCTCTAACTTGCGCGCTCTCACATAACTTATGACCGTCATGCCAATCTGATTCTTGAATTTTCTTTGTAATTTAGAAACACTCATTGCCATCGACCTAGCGAGTTCTTCCAAACCTAGATCCTGATCTAAATTGTACTCAATGTGTTTAATCAACTGCGCCACACTGTCCGGCCGTTTTTGTTGTGACAAGTTCGAGATTGGTAATCGTCGCTCAATTTCATCCGTGACGATTTTGACCAACTGCAATGTCGCAATATCTCTTGAGATCGTGTCATTAAAGTTGTTGTTTTGTCTTGGTTCAATAAGACTACGAACTATCCGATCCAATTCTTCAGAATAATGAACGTCGATATGTGCCTTATGAGTATTGAGAAATTGATTCAGTGCACAAGACCCGCTCCCCAGCCTAGATTGCAACCACTGGTGAGAAAACAAGATGTTAATTTTCTTTAATGTCGATTGCTTGATGATATCTCTTCGAAAACTTGCGGGCTTCGTCAGATTAACCGCTATCGCTTGCGATTGATTCGTTACCGATAAATCAAAACAGAGGTCATCGTACCCAAAGCTGAGCCTCCCCTCGAGTAGCACAGTAACGATGAGAGCTGGCGTGGCGACAGAAACTACTTTGGTATTCATTAATTCTTCACTGATCCCTCCGTGAAGAACATACCCTTCCTCAATAGTAGAAGGGTGTGAGATAAACACCCCTCTAGCCAATTGCGAACGTCGGGAAGGTGTCTCACTAACAATCGCCTCAAGGTCGTTGTCAGCGACTCTTTTTGTCATTACCACTTTCTTAAAAGCATTATTGGCCAATTCCACTGCCATTCCTCTTTATAAAACTCATAACTGTTGGACGATTTCTCATAATTGTTTTTGCTATTCACGACCAAATTACAAACCTATCATAAATGCAAACTATTATCATTTACATCATTGGTTAATTTTATGAATGTTTGTCTACTCTCAAAGACCTATCACGACTTATCTAAAACCAGCTTAGCGGTGGCTCTTGCTTTAGTAAGTGCCCAATCTTTGGCGGATACCGCTGTCAATAACGAAAATACTCCACTTGAAGAAACCGTTGTGGTCTGGGGAGCAAAAGTCTCCAGTAGCTCGGAGTCAGTGTTTGCTGAAGATATGTCACTACGCCAAGCCGATCATATGTCCGACTTATTACGAGATATACCCGGTGTCGATGTTGGCGGTACGCACTCGGTAAACCAACGAATTAATATTCGCGGATTTGGTGAAACTGATTTAGATATTCGTTTAGATGGCGCTTCGCAGCACGCGAGTATGTTCCATCACATCGGTAACTTGACACTCAACCCTGACATCATCAAACAAGTAGACATTCAAGTTGGCAATAACTCTGTTACTCAAAGTGGCATTGGTGGCGCGGTTTATTTTGAAACGAAAGATGCAAGGGATTTGCTTCGAGGTTCTGATCAGTTTGGCGCCCGTGTGTTTGGTGGCTATGCTGACAACAACAGTAAGCAAGGCTCGCTAACTCTTTATGGACTGATGTCAGAGAAAGTTGATTATATGGTGTACGGCCACGGTGTAAGTCGTGGTAATTTTAAAGATGGTGATGGTAATCAAACTTATGGCTCCGAAGGTGATGTTTATAACATTCTGGGTAAACTAGGATTTGAACCCACTCACGAACACCGTTTTGAACTGGCTTATGACTACTATCGTGACAAAGGTGATTACAACCCTCGCCCTGATATGGGTGGAAACGCCAATATAGGGCTCACTCAGGACGATCTCATTCCGACAACTTATGACCGCAATACCATTACGCTTAATTACGAACTCAACAAAGAGAAACATATAGGTCGGATAAATGCGTTTTACAGTAAAACCAAGATAGAGCGCGATGAGAGCGCCATCAGTGGGCGCTGGCCGGGCAACCGACATTCCAACAATAGCGCTGAAAACCGTAATCAGGGCTTCAACGCTAAAGTGCAATCTCAACTACCTGTCTTTGGCTTCGACAACTCACTCACTTACGGTGTCGATTATGTCGACAAACAGTCAAAAAGTGCCTACGGTGGGGTCGAATTTATGGATGAAAGCGCTATTTCCAGCGCTGCATTCATCGAAGACAAGTTTTATGCTTCAGATAGGTTTGCAGTAACGCTTGGAGGTCGTTACGACAACTATAAACGTAAAGCCACAACCAGCGACAAGACATTTTCTGACTTCACATGGGCTTTGGCAGCAGATTGGGAATTTGTTGATGGATGGACATTATTTGCCAGTGGGCGAACACTCTTTAAAGGACCAGAACTATTAGAAACCTTTATTCGATATCAGGATGTGGCTTATTTGTCCGACGATATCAAACCAGAAACAGGTTACAACGCTCAAGGTGGACTCAAGTTCAATCGACATATCTCGGAACACTTTATTGGCGGTAACTTAACTCTATTTAATACTCGTATAGATGACTATATCGTCGCAGAAGGTAGTGGTCGCCCATATGTTTACAACATTTACAACAAAGGCGACGCCCAATACCGCGGCTTTGAGCTAAGCGGTACATACAGCTATCAAGCATTCCGCTCGAAAGCATCATACTCCAAGTCGGACAACAAAGATTTGACCAACGGTGGGCCCGTAGTCAACGCTGCGGGACGCAGTGCGGATATTGGAGATAGTATTGCCGTAACCTTGGAATATGATATTTTTGCCGTTGATACGCTAATTGGATGGACGTCCATAGTGGTACTTGATGAAACGAACGTTCAGGATGGGGCGCCTATCAAGCAAGGTTACAATGTTCACAATTTCTACGCACAATGGGTTCCTAACCAAACGCCTGAGCTTTCGGTAACCTTTGGTATTGATAACATCTTTAATGAGCAGTATGTCTCTCACGCTTCACGCTCTGGAACTGCAAGAGGATTTACGTTGGACGACTATGAGCCTGGACGTAATATTAAAATCTCAGCAGCATACGAGTTTTAAATCAATATAAGACAATCTGATAGAGAAAAGGCGCCATTTGGCGCCTTTACTTATAACTGTTTAACAGCAGTTTGAATTTGCTCAGCAAGTTCTGCATTACGCAGACTTCCCGCTTCCAAGTCAAAGTTGTCGTAGAAACTTGGCACTGAGACTGTGGCTTTAACATTGCCGCCAAAATAAGGTGCAGAGTTAACCGCAGCCGCAAGAACGTTACTTGCTCCACCTGGGCCCGGTGAGGTAGCTAAATAAACCGCCGGAATGCCTTTGAACACTTCGCGTTCAATGCGCGTTGCCCAGTCAAAAAGGTTTTTATAAGCCGCTGGATGATGGCCGTTATGTTCAGCAAAAGACACCACCAAAGCATCAGCTTGATGAATAGCCGCTAAGAATGCCTTTGCCCCTTCTGCTTGGCCAATTTCTTTTTCTTTATCTTCGCTAAACATTGGCACATCAAACTGGGTAAGATCGAGTACTTCAACGTCCGCGCCTTCAATCAAATTGGCAGCATAAGTAGCTAATGCTTTGTTAATAGAAGTACTGCTCGTGCTGGCTCCGAATGCGATTACTTTCATGACAGGTTCCTTATTAGTGACAACGTTTTAAGAAGTTGTTTAAAGGTTAACCTATCCATCGTTTTCAACAAGCGAGTAAAACCAATCAAATCCATCGATTTTTTCGAACAAGATTAGATCGCGGCTTGTAGTTCGGTCCAAAGATCGTTCACTATGATTCTATCGGCTGGAGACAATTCAGATTTCGCTTCATCAATGCTAGCCTGAATACGAGTTTTGAACTCAGCCAAATCCACTACCCCCTCTTCCTCACAAGAAGCCGCTGACAACGAAATGTGGCCGCGAAGATACCCACCAGCAAACAACTCATCTTCGGATGCGTCTTGGATGCGAGAATCAATGGTCTCTAGAAGTTTTTCTTCATATTCGATGATCATAGTTTAGGTTTTTCCTAGTTTACTCTAACGAACCGCAAATTGGTCACGGCTAAGTTCAGGGGTTTGATAAAACTGTCTTAGTGCTTGAGACAGAGCCAATACCCGCTTAGGGATACCTTCGGAAAGTATTGCCATTACTTCGTCGTGTACTTTACTCATAAACGCCACTCTATCTGGCTCAAAATCGCCGCTTAGATTGTCACAACTTACGGTAAACGGGAACCCCGCACTGACGGATAAAATCCATTCATAAGCTTGAGGGCGAATTTCTACTTTCTCAAATTCACTCTGCACTTCCTGAGTACGCCCATCAGGATGATACCAGTAGCCAAAATCTTCCAATAATCTTCTCTCAGGTCCCGCCACACACCAGTGTGCAATCTCATGTAAACCTGAAGCGTAAAAGCCCCGTGCAAAGACAATACGATGATATTCCATTGTTTCGTCGGCAGGTAAATAGATAGGCTCATCTCCACCAAGCTCTAGCTTAGTGTTGTATTCCTGATAGAAAGTTTGGTTAAAAATAGTAATTAAATCTTGGTACTGATGCTGCATAATGACAGTTAAGCGAAAACAATTGAGGCGTATTGTCTATGGAATTTTGCTAGAGGTAAAGTCTTGAGGTGAAGGAACAAGTCGTATCATTAGTTTTATTAATCAGAAAAACGTTTCCTTTATATAATATTTCATTCGTCACAACGCCTTTATGCCACTACACTAGCGCATCTTTTATTTTCGAGTATCGTGTCATGTTGCTAAGTGTCTTATATATTATTGGGATTACCGCCGAAGCAATGACTGGCGCACTGAGCGCTGGCCGTCGCAATATGGACTGGTTTGGAGTTATGTTAGTAGCGAGTGCTACCGCTATCGGCGGTGGTACCGTTCGCGATATTCTGCTTGGTCATTACCCTCTTGGTTGGGTAAAACACCCTGAATTTCTCGCCATCACTTGTGTGGCAGGTGTTCTCACTACTGGGCTTGCCAAATGGATCATCAAGTTCAAAGGGGTGTTCATTCGTTTAGATGCACTCGGTCTTGTTGTCTTCACCATCATTGGCACTAACGTCGGGCTTGGCATGGGATTACACCCGTTTATCTGTATCGTTTCCGGATTAGTAACCGGCGTTTTTGGTGGCTTGTTGCGTGACTTGATTTGTCGTCAGACACCTCTGGTACTGCACCAAGAGCTTTACGCATCGATCTCCGTCATCGCTGCTTGTTTGTACCTTGTTCTTCTGGAATACGGTGTGAGCACTTTGACCACAACGATAGTTACCTTAGTGATCGGTTATACCCTGCGCATGGCAGCGGTTCGGTTTAAATGGCGTTTGCCTTCTTTCCACCTTGATAGTGAAGAAGCCGTCCACTAAGCCCAATTCAACACCACTTTTCTCTTAGCTGATATTTACTAAGTAAATATCAGCTATCTTCTCCGCTCTATCGCTCCTACTCTCTTCTGCTTTTATAGTAAGACTCATCCAAAGCAACCAACATTAAATGTTAGCTGCGCAGCAACGTTTGCTCGTGGCCGCACAATAGGTACTCAACTATGTTTAAGTCTAATTCTTTAAAAGCACTCGCGATCGTTATGGCTATTTTCGCAACGGGATGCGCGTCTAATAAGGCTACGGATGGCGAGGAAGAGAATCGAAATGCAGCGCGTAATCGTGGTGCCATCGGTGGTGCACTTATTGGCGTCACAGCAGGTGCTTTGACTGGTAGCCCTGAAGTCGCAGTAAAAGCTGGCACTATGGGTGCGGTTGCCGGTGGCGTATCGGGCTCCATGAAAGATACCGCAGAAGCGAGAGAAACCGAGCGTACTGAGATCCTTGCCGAGAGCTTGGACAAAGATACGCGCAGCGAATCAGAAAAACGTGTTGCCGAGCTTGAAGCAGAAATTCGAATTAAAGAACTTGAGCAGCAAATCGCAGAGATGGAGCAGCAAGAACAAGCCACGGATTCGGAAAATGACCAAACTACAACTAAACTAGAATCACAACAAGAGAGTGACAGATCCTAACTTATAGCGTTTGAAGAATAACAACAACGTCGGTTGGAAGCCCCTGCAACCTCATTCGAGGTGCGGGGCTTTTTTTCATCGTTTAGGAAATATCAGAATCAATCAGCGCCTTCACATACTTTCTTTTGTATCGTTGGCGGTGCCGGTTCATAGTGGCTAAGCGTCATACTAAATCGCCCTTCGCCACCCGTCAGTGCTTTGAGGCGTCTCGAGTAATCTTGTAGTTCGTTAATTGGCGACTTGGCTTCCAGTAACGTACTACCAAACGCCCCCTGTTCGCTGCCAACAATCAATCCACGATTGCCGGACAAGTCGCCAGATACATCACCTACTGACGCAGTCGGTATCTCAAGTGTTAAATCCACAATCGGCTCCAGTACTATTGGACCTGCCTCTTCAACCGCTTGCAAAAAGGCTTTCTTACCTGCGATAACAAAGGCAATTTCTTTTGAATCTACTGAATGGTATTTGCCATCAAAAACCGTCACTTCAATATCACGAATTGGGTTACCGGAAATCGCCCCTTCTTCAAGGGCCTGTTGAATGCCTTTCTCCACAGCAGGGATTAATGCCGTTGGAATGGCACCACCTACCACTTTATTGACAAACTTAAATCCTGCGCCTCTTGCTAGCGGTTTTACTTTTAGCTGAACCTCTCCAAACTGCCCAGCTCCGCCACTTTGTTTCTTGTGACGATATTGCGCTTCTGCTGGTTTGGTAATGGTCTCAAAATATTCAACGCTTGGCTGACTGGTTTCAACGTCCAACTTAAACACTTTAAGCATTTTTTCGAGCGCAATTTTGAGGTGGAATTCACCCTGTCCACTCAAGACCGTTTCATTGGTACGAGTGCGATGCTCAATTTTCAGTGTCGGATCTTCTGCGGCAATCTTAGCCAAAACATCAGAAAGCTTCTGCTCATCACCACGCTTTTTGGGGCGCAGGGCTAAGCTATACATGGATTCAGGGAAGTTTAGTGTTTTGAATGCCACTCCATCTTCATCATGGGAGTCATGAATGACCGAATCAAACTCCAGATCATCCACCTTAACAAGTACACATAAATCGCCGGCTTTAGCACTGCTAATTTCTTGTCGTTTTTTACCTTGTAGATTATACAAATGGCCCACTTTGAATGCCTTGCTGCTATCTCCAACAAACAACTGGCTACCTGTTGTGAGCTCCCCTTGGAAAACTCGGACATAAGCAAGTTTGCCCATGTATGGGTCTACATTTATTTTATAGACATGTGCGACCGTGTGGTCACGTTTATCGCAGTCAATTGATACTCGTTTGCCATTTTTCTCTAATAAAGGCGGATTACCTTCATCAGGCATCGGCATAATTTCTGCCAATGTACGAAGCAGAAGATCACAACCTGCCCCAGTATCGGACGATACGAAACATACTGGTATTACATGCCCAGTGCGCAAGGCTTCCTCAAATGGATCATGAAGCTGTTCTGGTGTTAATTCTGAGCCTTGTTCTAAGTATAGCTCCATCAAGGCTTCATCAACCTCCACTACTTGATCGATGAGCAGTTCATGGGCATCTTCAACTCCGCTAAACAAGGTCGCTTGCTCTGGATTAGGTTCGAAGTAACAGTCTATGACCTCTGCGGGTTTATCGGAAGGTAAGTTTATTGGCAAACATTGAGCGCCAAAACGTTGCTCAATGTCTTCTAAGAGTGCCACCAATTTATCGGTATGTTGGTCAATCTTGTTCACCACGATCATTTGGCATTTTTTCTGCTCTTGAGCAAATTTGAAAAGGCGTTCTGGCACTTGGTTAATTGGTAAACTGGCATCAAGAATCAATGCCGTCGTTTCAACAGCAGGAAAGATACTCAAAGTGCGGCCAAGCAGCTCAGCTTGTCCTGGAGTATCGATAATATTCATCTGGTGTTTTTGCCAAGAGAGCGTAACGGGAGTTGCTTCAACACTATGCTGGTAGTGTATGGATTGGTCATCAAAATCAGTGATGGTGTCACCATCTTCCACATGACCAAGATGCTGGCTGGAATGGGACTCAAAAAGCAGACGTTCAATTAGGCTGGTTTTACCGGTTCCTGTTTGACCGACAAAGGCAATATTTCTGATTTCATGTTGAGACATAATGGACTCCTAAAATGATTGGAAACAAGCACAGTTGCATCGAGTCGGCGGTTACCCGCCAGCTCGTCTTCCAAGTCATTTTTCGGATCCTTCTGTCCAATAAATGCACTCCTTTTCTCGATGAAGTTCTAGTGTGACTCTATACCCCTAAAATTATTGTGACTAATTTCATATCATTACTAATTTTGCGCATTTATTGTCCAAGACGTGATGAGGTACAAAAAAAGCCTCGCAGCGTTACTGCGAGGCTTCAAGTCTGTTGCTTATTCGAGCTAAATAACCGGTGTTTCTGTCGTTACACCGTGGTTTTGACCTCGATGACGCAGTAGGTGATCAAGGAGAACAATCGCTAGCATCGCTTCCGCGATTGGCACAGCACGAATGCCCACGCAAGGATCGTGGCGACCTTTGGTAATTAGCTGAGTTGGCTCACCAGTTCGAGTAATTGTGTCTCCCGGAACGGTAATACTTGATGTTGGTTTTAGAGCAATATTCGCAACGATATCTTGCCCGGTAGAAATACCACCTAAAATACCCCCAGCGTGGTTGCTTGAAAAGCCTTCAGGCGTTAAAGGGTCACGATGTTCGCTGCCTTTTTGGTTTACCACATCAAAGCCATCGCCAATCTCGACACCTTTAACGGCATTAATGCTCATCAATGCATGAGCGATATCGGCATCAAGACGATCAAAGATAGGCTCCCCAAGGCCAACTGGTACATTGGTTGCTACTACTTGCAGCTTAGCGCCAATGGAATCACCCTGTTTTTTTAGGTCACGAATCAGCTGATCAAATGCTTCGACTTTGTCCACGTCAGGGCAGAAGAACGCGTTGTTTTCGATTTCATTCCAATCGACCTTATCGATAGACACATCGCCCATTTGTGATAAGTAAGCACGAATTTCTACACCGAATTCTTGTTTAAGATATTTCTTTGCAATTGCACCAGCCGCAACACGCATTGCGGTTTCACGAGCTGATGAACGACCACCACCTCGGTAATCGCGTACCCCGTACTTTTGGTGATAGGTATAGTCGGCATGACCGGGGCGGAATTTATCTTTAATTTCCGAATAATCTTTAGAACGCTGATCGGTATTTTCAATCAGCAGGCCAATTGATGTACCTGTTGTTTGTCCTTCAAACACCCCAGAGAGGATTTTTACTTCATCAGGTTCACGTCTCTGAGTTGTGTACTTTGAGGTACCTGGGCGGCGACGATCTAAGTCTACTTGCAGATCGGCTTCGGTAATTTCTAGCCCTGGAGGACAACCATCAACGATACAACCCAATGCAATACCGTGACTTTCTCCAAATGTTGTTACACGAAAATGTTGTCCGATGCTATTTCCTGCCATTACTTCCTCTGTCTGTCAGAACAAGCTATATCCGAGCTTGTTCAATGCCTGTCTGTTCTTCGTGATTTCATAGTGACGACAAAGGCAGACGTTGTAAACCCCCAAACAAAAAAACGCCGCAATTCTCATTGCGGCGTCTTAAGTCATCTCGTTAACGATCAATCTTTATAGATTGCAAATTCCTCAGCGTGGGCAACAAGCTGCTCTCGCGTCAGCATAAATACGCCGTGCCCACCGTTTTCGAATTCAATCCAAGTAAATGGAATATGAGGGTACTGTTCCATCATGTGAACCATGGAGTTACCCACTTCACAAATAAGAATGCCGTTGTCAGTTAAGTAGTCTGGTGCATTAGAAAGAATACGACGCACCAATTTCAATCCATCTGTCCCTGCCGCAAGACCAAGCTCCGGCTCATGAGTAAATTCTTCTGGTAAAGAATTCATATCTTCTTCATCCACATATGGTGGATTTGAGACAATCAGGTTGTATTTCTCTTTTGGCAGATCGCGGAACAAATCAGAGCGAATTGGGAACACTTGCTGCTCGAGGCCGTGGTCTTGAACGTTTTGTTCTGCAACTTCCAATGCATCGGTAGAGATATCAATAGCGTCTACTTCGGCATCAGGGAATGCATGTGCACATGCAATCGCAATACAGCCACTGCCAGTGCAAAGGTCCATGATGCGTACCGGCTCTTCACTTAACCATGGCTGGAACTGCGCCTCAATTAATTCGCCAATTGGAGAACGCGGCACTAATACGCGCTCATCAACGAAGAACTCTAAACCACAGAACCACGCTTTGTTAGTCAAGTAAGCTGTTGGAGTGCGATCGTTGATACGCTTAATCACACGCTCAACAACGCGAAGACGCTCACTACTTGTTAAGCGTGAGTTCAAAACATGCGGTGGCACATCGATAGGTAAGTACAGCGTTGGCAGAATCAGCTGAACCGCTTCATCCCAAGCATTGTCAGTGCCGTGGCCGTAAAAAAGACCCGCTGCGTTGAAACGACTGACCGTCCAACGAATCAAATCTTGTAATGTGTGAAGCTCAGAAACGGCTTCTTCCACAAAAATCTTATCCAAAATTGCCTCCAAAAAGCGCTACAATACTGCTAATAACCTAATTTAATGAGTTGTTCCCATTAATGAGCCAGAAAGACGACAATACCGATGATGATTTCGGTCTATTCCGGGACGCAGTACAAGGCGTAAAAAAGTTGCGACAGGATACCATAGTCCAGCAGCCAAACCGAAATAAGAAACAAAAAGAAGCGAAAAGAACCAATAGAGAAGCGAAAGACGCAGAGTTTTACTTCTCGGACGAGTTTGTTCCGCACTTAAGCGATGAAGGACCAACGCGCTATGCTCGCGATGATGTGTCTACGTATGAAGTAAAGAGGTTACGTCGTGGTGTCTATGTACCTGATGTTTTCTTAGACATGCACGGCATGACACAACAAGAAGCAAAACGTGAATTAGGCGCAATGATTGCTCATTGCGTGAAAGAGAACATTCATTGTGCTTGCGTTATGCATGGCATCGGCAAGCACATTCTGAAACAAAAAGCGCCTCTTTGGTTGGCGCAGCATCCAGACGTAATGGCGTTTCACCAAGCACCACTCGAGTTTGGTGGTGATGGTGCTCTGTTGGTATTGCTTTCAATACCAGAAAAGTAACGCCCTAAGGGTGAATGTGCCAGAGCACTTCGCCCTGCCTTCTCTCCACATCATACTCAATACACACTAAGCCTGATGTTGGAAACATTGGTGCACTGATATCACCGACAAACTCGGCAGTTAGGTAACCAACCAACGGCAAGTGCGATACCAGCAAAATTGACTCTAGATTTTCTAACTCAGCAATAGCTGACACATACTCAACCACGTCTTCCGCTTGACCATAAGGCGTAATATCGTCAGAGGTCACCACATCGTTACTACTAAACTCGCTACTAATTGCAGCCCAAGTTTGTTGTGCTCTCAGGTATGGGCTGACCAGCACTTTATCAAACTCCGAGTAACCTTGCTGTTTGCAAGCTCTCGCAACGATTACCGAGCATTCTTTACCGTGAGATGTCAGAGCTCGCTCTTCGTCGCTAGGTGCGTAATGGACAGCCTCGCCATGGCGCATTATAAAAACTTTCATATGTTTACCTGTTTCTACTGATGGTTAACTTCATCGTTCCATCGATACAGAGCTATACTTATTTAGAAAAATTAATTATATCAATTCACTTGCTAAAGGCTTCGACTTTCTTAACAATTTAATAAGTAGTCTAAAAATATTTGTAACTTTGTTTTTGCGTGTCTCTTATTTAACGTCATAATTATTTTACTTAAGTATTGGTAAACCCTGTTAGTACCAATAGTGAGACATTGCTTTTGTTGCCAGGTGCTTGGTTGAGCTGTCCAAGCTTCCGCTTAATCTGGAGAAGATAAGTGCATCTAAGTCCTAATGATAGTCGCTCCTATCGCTACCTTACTCTCAACAATGAGCTAAGAGTACTGCTTATTCAAGACATGCAGGCTCAAAAATCGGCTGCCGCTCTGGCCGTTAATGTCGGTCATTTTGACGATCCTGATGATCGTGAAGGGCTCGCTCATTACCTGGAGCATATGCTGTTTCTCGGCACAGACAAATACCCCAAAGTTGGTGAATTCCAGTCTTTTATTAGCCAACATGGTGGCTCAAATAATGCGTGGACAGGCACTGAGCACTCGTGCTTTTTCTTCGATATTTATCCAAACGCTTTTGAAAAAGGTCTCGACCGTTTCAGCCAGTTTTTTTCTGCCCCTCTTTTTAATGAGGAAGCGCTCGACAAAGAGCGTCAAGCGGTAGATTCAGAGTACAAACTAAAGCTGAATGAAGATGGACGACGTTTGTATCAGGTCCAAAAAGAGACCATTAACCAAGCTCACCCATTTTCTAAATTTTCCGTCGGAAATATCGACACGCTGAGTGATCGAAATGGGCAAAGCATTCGCGAAGAAATTGTTCGTTTTCACAACGAACAATACTCTGCTGACCTTATGACATTAGCACTCATAGGTCCTCATGAACTTGATGAGCTAGAGCAATGGGCTGCCGGCAAGTTCAGCGATGTGGGCAATAATCAATTACACGGAAAAGTAGTCGATGTCCCTTTTACAACGAAAGAACATACCGAAGTTCTAATTCAAGTAGAACCTATTAAAGAGATCCGCAAGCTGATTCTCTCTTTCCCATTACCTGCCACGAATCAGCATTATCACCAAAAGCCAATGTCATACTTCGCCAACTTACTCGGCTACGAAGGTCAAGGCAGCTTAATGCTTTATCTTAAAAACAAAGGGTGGATTACCTCGCTATCTGCTGGTGGTGGAGCGTCGGGCAGTAACTTTCGCGAATTCAGTGTCAGCGTCTCTTTAACACCTGTTGGCTTAGAGCATGTTGATGAGATCATCCAAGCCGTTTTCCAGTTTACCGCGCTAATAAAGTCTGACGGCATGGATGAATGGCGCTACGATGAAAAAAGGGCTGTCACCGAATCAGCGTTCCAGTTTCAAGAACCTGCACGCCCATTAGATCTCGTTAGCCACCTCGTAATGAACATGCAAAACTATTTGCCAGAAGATATTGTCTACGGCGACTATAAAATGTCTGGTTATGATGAAGAGCTATTGAAGCTATATGGTTCCTATCTCACCACAGACAATTTGAAAGCAACCTTAGTCGCTAAAGAGCAGCATTACGACCAACAAGCGAAGTGGTATTTTACGCCCTATTCAGTAACGCGTTTTACTGACGAACAGTTAGCATTCTTTAATCAGTTGCCTGCGTTTTCTGACCTTCCATTCGGATTGCCAGAGAAAAACCCATTTATTAACTACGATTTAAAGACCTACCCTGTTGAGTCCAATGGTGAGCACCCTGAGCTAATTGAAGACCTTGACGGCTTTAGGCTGTGGCACCTACAAGACGATAAATTCAACGTCCCAAAAGGCGTAGTGTTTATTGCTATCGATAGTCCTCATTCTGTCAATTCACCCAAGAACATTGTCAAGACTCGCTTATGTGTTGAAATGTTCCTCGACTCATTGTCTGAAGAAACTTACCCCGCTGAAGTGGCTGGTCTTGGATATGACATGTATGCACACCAGGGTGGTGTTACGCTGTCCATCTCAGGATTCAGTAAGAAACAGCCTCAACTACTGGAAATGATTCTTAAGCGATTCGCGTCTAGAGAGTTCAATCCTGCCCGGTTCGAAAGCATCAAATCTCAACTATTGAGAAGCTGGCGCAATACCGCCAAAGATCGTCCTATTTCACAGTTATTCAATGCGATGACAGGGATATTGCAACCAAACAACCCGCCTTATCCGGTGCTAATCGAAGCACTTGAGTCTATCGAGGTGGACGAGCTACCAAACTTCGTTCAGTCTATTTTGTCCGAGCTGCATATTGAGATGTTTGTCTACGGTGACTGGCATCGTCAAGGTGCACTCGATATCGCCACTACTTTGAAAGATGCCCTTAGACTGAATAATCAAAAATACGAAGAAAGCCTACGTCCTTTGGTCATGCTTGGGGAGAATGGCAGTTTCCAAAAAGAAGTGTTCTGCGACCAAGATGACTCTGCCATCGTGGTTTACTATCAGTGTGAAGATATTGAACCAAGAAGCATTGCGCTGTATTCGTTGGCGAACCACCTGATGTCCGCCACCTTCTTCCATGAGATTCGAACCAAGCAGCAGCTCGGCTATATGGTTGGTACCGGTAATATGCCGCTTAACCGCCATCCTGGTATTGTATTGTATGTCCAATCACCAAATGCGGCGCCCAACGATTTGATTCGTTCAATCGACGAGTTTCTAAACGCCTTCTACATGGTGCTACTAGAACTTAATGATTACCAGTGGCACAGCAGTAAGAAAGGTCTTTGGAATCAAATCTCTACCCCTGATACCACTTTACGAGGACGAGCTCAGCGACTGTGGATTGCTATTGGCAACAAAGACACAGAGTTCAACCAACGAGAGAAAGTACTAGCTGAACTTAAATCACTCACAAGAGCGGATATGATTCGCTTTGTTGTGAATGAGCTAAAACCCAGAACCGCCAATCGACTGATCATGCACAGCCAAGGTAAAGCGCATATTAACGCGCCACGCTTGGACCTAGGTTTCGAGATAGGCTCAATTGAAGAGTTTCAATTAAGGCCGAAGGATACGGATTTAGGATAATAATAAACCCCTCATTTGAGGGGTTTTCTTTTTTAACGCTTATTTATAGAAGGTTTCGTCAAGTCCAGCTCGAGTTAACAAGCCGTCGCATGGCGCAAAGCGGTCACCGTATTTCTCAGCGTGCTGGTTCATCAACTCAACGACTTTCTTAATTCCAATCGTATCCATATAGCGGAAAGGACCACCTAAGAATGGTGGGAAACCAATACCGAAGATCGCACCAATGTCACCATCACGTGGACTGCGAATAATGCCTTCGTCCAAGCAGCGCACTGCTTCGTTCAACATAGGTAAAGCGCAGCGAATAGCGATATCTTTCTCAGACATCTTAGCTTCAGGTTTTAGCCCAAGAACACTGTACACCGAGCTGTCCACTGACTTCTTCTTACCTTTATAGGTGTAGAAACCTTTACCTGTTTTTCTGCCTTTACGACCATCGTTTAATAGTTTGTCGAAAACATCCGGACCTTGGAATCGCTCGCCTAGTTCAGCGACTAGAATTGGCATGATCTTGGCGCCAATATCAACACCTACTTCATCTAACAATGTGATAGGTCCGACAGGGAAACCAAAGTCCAACAAAGCGTTATCAAGTGCTTCAATTGGCTCGTTTGATAGTAGAACGTTTGCCGCTTCATTCATGTAAGGCGCTAGAATACGGTTTACGTAGAAGCCTGCTTGGTCTTTAACAACAATCGGTGTTTTACCCTGCTTTCTGGCAAACTTAACCATAGTCGCGATAGTTTCATCCGACGTACCTTCATGCGGAATCACTTCCACCAACGGCATTTTATCGGCTGGACTAAAGTAATGCAGACCAACCACATTTTCTGGACGTTCCGCTTTTTCAGCAATCTGAGCGATAGGAATGGATGAAGTATTGGTTGCAAAAATGGTTTCTGGTTTAGCGTTGGTCTCGACGTCATTCACCATCTGTTGTTTCAACGACAGATCTTCAAATACCGCTTCGACCACAACATCGGCCTTGGCAAAACCGGTAAAGTCTGTGCCGCCAGCCATTTGCAACATTTGCGCTTGTAGCTCCGCTTTAGAGATAATGCGACGCTTACGCTTTTTCTCTAACAACTTAAAGTTGTAATTAAGCGCATTCACAATGCCTTCATTAGCAACATCTTTAATGCGAACCGGCACTTTCGCTTTGCATACGGTGACGTGAGTAATACCCGCCCCCATTAAGCCACCACCAAGTACCACAGCATTGTCGACGGCTTTAGGCTGTGCGTCACTACCAAATTCTTTCTTCATCTCTGTAGTAGCGAAGAAAATAGAACGTAACGCTTTAGATTCTGAAGTCATCACTAATTCGCCAAAGCGTTTAGCTTCATTCTCCAACCCTTTCTTCATGCCTTTTTCGAGACCATAGCGAATCACATCTAAAATGGCATCGGCCGCAGGATAGTTGCCGCGTGTTTTTTCGTTGGTCTTCTTCGCTGCTTGGTCAAAGATAACTTTACGACCAAGACCGGTACCTGACATCAACACTTCTTTCTTGGTGAGCTTTTTCGCTTTGCGCTTTTTGCCCTTATCTAAGAAATCTTTCGCTACGTCCAACAAAATAGTGTGCGGCACGCTTGCATCGACAACACCCAGTTTCTTCGCCTTTTTGGCTCGAAGTTGCTTACCAGTAAGAATAAGGTCAAGAGAAGGCAGTAGCCCAATAAGTCTCGGTAATCGCTGTGTGCCACCAGAGCCAGGAAGCAGACCGAGCTGAACTTCAGGTAGTCCTAGCTTAGTAATACCCGAATCACTACATACTCGGTAATCACAGGCAAGTGCGAGCTCTAGACCACCGCCCAAGCAGGGGCCGTGAATCGCAGCGACAACAGGGAATGGGAGATCGGAAAGCTGCTGAAACATCTCTTGCCCTTTTGCAGCTAACGCTTGTGCTTCTTCTGCAGATGTACATGCATCAAGCATTCTCACATCTGCTCCGGCAATAAAGTTATCCGATTTCAATGAGTGGACAATCAACCCTTTAAGTGCCGATTTTTTCTCTTCAAGCTCAGAAAAAACTTGTGCCATTTCATCGGCAAACTCAGCTTGAAGGGTATTCATTTTCTCACCTGGAACATCTATTCCAAGCCATGCAATGTTCTGCTCATCAACATTAAGATGAAAGGCTTTTTGCTCGCTCATTATTCTACCTCCAGAATCATTGCCGCACCTAAACCACCAGCCGCGCAAGCGGTGTTAAGCGCTAATCCACCACCGCGACGCTTAAGCTCGTTCAGTGTTTGCGTAATCATTCGTGCACCAGTGGCTGCGAATGGGTGGCCATAGGCAAGTGAACCACCAAGTACGTTGAATTTCTCCATATCGATTTCACCAATTGCACTCGAACGGCCAAGCTTTTCTTTAGCAAACGACTCGCTTGCAAACATCTTGACGTTAGAAAGTGCTTGGGCCGCGAAGGCTTCATGCATGTCGATAAGCGTTAAATCTGATAACGAGATTCCAGCGCGATCTAGTGCCATAGGTGTCGCATAAGATGGCCCCATCAGCATATCTTCACGAACGCCAATAGCAGAGAACGCATAAGAACGGATATAGCCTTTGATTTCTAAACCCAGCTCTTTAGCTCGACCTTCACGCATCAACATAATAGCTGCAGCGCCATCAGTCAGCGGCGTACTGTTAGCCGCAGTTACGGTGCCATATTGGCGATCGAATGCTGGACGAAGCTTACTATAGCTAGCAAGCTCTGAGTCATGACGGATGTTGTTATCTTGATCTAGGCTCTTCTTATATGGTTCAGGGAAGGCCGTCATTACCTCATCACGCACTTTGCCCTCTTTCCAAGCTTGCGCTGCAAGAGAGTGAGAGCGATGCGCTAACTCATCTTGTTCAAGACGGGTGATTCCATGAGATTTCGCCATCTGTTCAGCCGTTTGTCCCATGGATAATCCAGTCGAATACTCTGCAACCGCAGGTGGCACAGGCATAAGGTCCTTGAAAGACAACTTCTTAAGAATGCTAAGTTTTTGGCCGACTGTTTTAGTTTTACTCAAAGCAAGAAGGTTCGCAGCCAGTTTTTTAGAAACCCCAATAGGTAAAACAGAAGATGAATCGGCGCCACCAGCAATCCCAACATCAATGGTGCCAGCCATAATACTTTCGCAGACATTGGCAGCAGCTTGGAAACTAGTCGCACAAGCTCTTGTCACACTATAAGCGTCAGTATGAATGTTCATGCCTGTGCCAAGAACAATTTCTCGTGCAATGTTAGGGGCTTCTGGCATCTGAACAACCTGACCAAATACCACTTGGTCAATTAACTTAGGGTCGATATCGGTACGTGCCATCATTTCGGCAACGACCATCTTTCCTAGGTCAACAGCGGGTACTTGGCTAAATTCGGTGCTTTGGCGCGCAAAAGGGGTGCGCAACCCTGCAACTACAGCGATACGTTCGCCGTTACGGGTGGTGAGATCGATTTTCCCCACTTCCTTACTGCTCATAATTTCTCCTTCCTAAGAGGTCTGACCACAGCATTGTAACGAAGATGTTAAGAATTTAAAACAGTCGTTTAATAAAACTTGATGGATTTATTGAATAACGTGATATGGTCGACCAAAATGGAATATGAGAATGACGTAAGCTAAGCGACAATAGGAACAGTGAAAACAAGAAGATAGATTCTACGAGCAAAAAAAAACCACACAGTAAATTGTGTGGTTGGAATCTATAAAGCAATTAACTTGCGCCAATTGAAAATAATCAGTTTCCTGATTAGGAGAAAGTAAAGTCAGCCTTCAAAAGGAAGTGTCATCTTGCTCAACATGTTAGTCCCGAAAGACCAACGAGATGACAAGGGTTAATATAACCGCTCCTCAGGTCTTAATTTTGAACTAGATCAATTTTGAGTGACTTTGCCATCAATCTAGGGAAAAAAACACGAATCACAGAGCAAAATGGGGACTCCTGTGGCATTTATTAAAATGTTTGGAAAGAAATCTTCGAGTGGTCCGGTCAACTCGAATATGGACAAACAAAGAAAATACGAAGCACTGGTTCGTGCTTATCATAGAGATTTGTATCGATACGCTTATTGGTTGTGCAAAGATAAGCCGGTCGCAGAAGATCTCGTACAAGAAACTTGCTTGCGAGCTTGGAAGTCTCTGGATAGTCTCCAAGACGAAAAAGCAGCGAAGTCATGGCTTATCACGATTCTACGTAGAGAGAATGCTCGACGTTTTGAACGTAAGCAATTTGATCTCGTTGATATCGATGATTACGGCAATGATGCAAAGGTTTCTGATGATCCGCACCATCAGCAGGAATGGCTTCAAGCACAAATTATGAAACTCGATGTCGAGTATCGAGAACCGCTCTTTCTGCAAGTCGTTGGTGGCTTTAGTGGTGAAGAGATCGGCTCGATTCTCGACCTTAACAAAAACACTGTAATGACTCGATTATTTAGAGCGCGCAACCAGCTCAAGGAAATGTTGGAGTCTGCGGATTCACCTAGGGGGCAACACAATGGATGAGTTAGAATTCCGTCGTCGTATTATGTCCGATCCGAAGGCGAAAGATGCTGAGTTATTGGAAGCAATACAACAAAGTGAAAGCAATGCGAAATATATGGACGATATTTTGTCATTGGACGCTCGCATCGAACAAGCGATGAAAGTCGATGTTCCCGATGATTTAGCCGACCGGATCTTATTTAACCAACCAGAAGGCAATGTGGTCAAAGTGAAGTTCGGTAAGCGTGCGCTTTCGTTAGCTGCGTCCATCGCTTTCGCATTTGGCTTGCTAGTTGGCCAAGTTAATTGGGGAAATGTGGTCGTTTCACCGGCCCAAGCTTCGTTATCTGATACTGCTATGAAACACGTTCATGAAGAAATGGGCTTTATTGAGCCGCTTGATGAAAACGTCTCTAAGGCTCAAATCAATGCTAAATTGCTGCCATTTGCATATCAAATCGGTCAGAGCGTTCCTTACCATGTTTATTATTTGAATCACTGCGGTTTTGGTGAATCCAACGCAATGCACATGGTATTTCAAGGCGAGAAAGGTAAAGTTACTCTGTTCTTAACCGGCGTCGCAAGCGAGCAAACGAAATCTTTCGATAAAGACGGTATGGCAGGAATGGTCGAACCGATTGGCGACGCTAGTTTTATCCTTGTTGGTGAAGAAGGCGAAGACTTTAGTAAAATCGGCGAAAACATTAAGAAAATCCTTAACCCTGCTTAATTTTACAGATAAAAGAGCCCTATTTCTGAGTAGGGCTCTTTTTTTATTGATATCGCCATTTTTAGAGTACAAACTCTAGAAATAACCTTTTTCGATGCATTTCCTGCCAAATAGTCATCATTTATATACTTTTTACGCGATTTTAGTTACTGGTCAGATTTCTATTGCCTATACTAGCGATTAGGATCAGCCCCGAAATTGAGCATTAACTCAATTTTCACTAACGCCCAAAGAGGCGATTACAAAAAAGGATGTATACTAAATGACTACTTCGCGTCTGTATAAAAAAACACTATTAGCAGTGGCAGTCTCGTCACTCACTTTCGCCTCTCAACATGCAGCAGCAGCAGGTTTCCAACTTAACTCTCAATCAGCAACAGGTTTAGGTCGTGCGTTTGCGGGTGATGCAGTAATTGCGGATAACGCTTCGGTAATGGCGCGTAACTCAGCAGCTATGGCACTTTTCGATTCTCACCAGTTCTCTGGTGGTGTGAATTACATTAAGACAAGTATCGATGTTAAAAATATCGATTATGCATATCCAAATTCCGGTATTTCTGATGTAAATAACAGCAGCGGCACTCCTGTACCTAATATTTACTACATTCATCGTCTGAACGATAAATGGGCACTCGGCGCTGGTATTTATTCTAATTTTGGTACCAACAACAATTTTGACGACTCATTTGGAGCCGGAACTGGCGGTCCTCTTCCAGGCGGTGGTACTTACCCAGACGCTTCTGTTTTTGGCGGTACAACTGAAATTTCAAGCATCAACTATGCATTGAGTGCTTCTTATCGTTTAAATCAACAATGGAGCTTTGGCGCTGGTATCGATATCGTTCAGGGTAGCGGTAAGCTAATAAGAAGTGCAGCTCCTGGCGTAAATTTGGTAGACATCGAAGCTGATGGCGTGGGTGTGGGCTTTAATCTTGGCACCGTATTTGAGTTAAACGACGATAACCGTTTTGGTCTTTCATATCACTATAGCCCAGAAATTGAAGCTAAAGGCACTGTGAAATACGTCAATGACCCTTCAGCAGATAGTATCACTCTTCCTTTGCCAAGCATGCTTGAATTCTCTGGGTACCACAAAATCCAAGATACGAAATTTGCAGTGCACTATAGTCTGCAATGGATTGGTTGGAGTGCGTTTGACAAAATCGTTACAAATAATAACGTAACCGTTAAAGACTACGAGTGGAAAGACGGTTATCACGCGGCCATCGGCGGTACATATTATCTGAATGACGCTTGGACATTACGTGCAGGTTATATGTATGACACTGCTGCTCAAGATAAACTCACGTCAATTTCAGTACCTGATTCAGACCGTCAATGGTTATCAGCAGGCTTCGGTTATAACTTTAAAAAGCACCATACTGTTGACTTTGGTCTAACATACCTGATGGGTAAAGATGTAGATGTACAAGAAACACTAGACCCAGCACTTGGTACAATGCTTACCGCTACGACTAAAGCTAACGCATGGCTTGCAGGTATCCAATACAGCTACAGCTTCTAAGCTAAATAGCTAAAGTTCTTAAGGGTCGGTATTCCGACCCTTTTTTCTATCTACCCCTACTCTACCCTTCACTTTCAGCATACAACTGGTCATACCTTTTCTTAATTTTTGTATACAGATGTAAGCTGAATTTCTGAAACATCACCGTAACATCTAGATTATTAGCCCATAGGAATGTAGCTTTACGATATTTAAATTCAAAAATGATGTATTTGTAATAAATTAGTTTTAAAGCATTTACTCTAAAAATAGAATCACCGCTCTAAATGGAAATACTTTGAGCGAACAATAATGACAATTTCAAAACGAACTCCCCTATCTCTTGCAGTGGTTTTGGGGCTGCTCTCCTCTACACAGGTCTCAGCGGCAGGTTTTCAACTAGCAGAATATTCAGCGACTGGTCTAGGACGCGCATTTGCTGGTGAGGCAGCAATGGCTGACAATGCAAGCGCACAATGGCGTAACCCAGCAATGTTGAGTTATCTAGAAGGTACTCAGATATCTGGTGGTGTGCTTTATGTCGACCCAAATATTGACGTTACAGGCACCTCTTCAACATATGGTTACACAGAAGCGAAAGACATTGCTCACAGCGCACCTGTACCTAACTTATACCTCTCCCATCAAATTAATGATAGTTTTACGGCTGGCCTCGCTCTAGGGTCAAACTACGGTATGGAAACAGAGCTTGATAGCAGTTTCCTTGCTACCCAATATGGCAATCAAGCGAAAGTAATGACCGTAGAAGCTGTCGCTAGCTTAGGCTATAAAGTCAACGAGCAATTTAGTATTGGTGGCGGTATTCGTTTCGTCACTGGAGAAGGACATTTTGGTGCATCAGTTCCTGTAGCAGGCACTGACCTGAAGTATATGGAAGGAAAGGATAGCTCTTGGGGCTATCAGCTTGGTGCGGCTTGGCAGATTAATCCTGACAACCGTGTTGGTATTGCTTATAAGTCGAAAGTGACTATGGACTTCGAAGGTGATGCCAGTGGTTTATTAGTACCAAACCAAAGTATCGGTGGAACGCTCTCAGTCCCTCTACCAGCAACCCTTGAACTAGCTTCATTCCATCAGCTAAATGAAAAATGGGCAGTTCATGGAAGCATCAACTGGACTCAATGGAGTGACTTCGACAAACTTGTTGCCGAATACGACAATGGTATGAGCGATCATATTAAAGGTGAATACTGGAAAGATAGCTATCGTTTCGCTCTGGGTACTACGTACAGTTTAAATAAAAAAGTAACGTTGCGTGGTGGTGTTGCTTACGATATGTCAGCTGTTGACGATAAATACCGTACAACCACTATTCCAGAAACAGATCGTACATGGTTAAGTGCTGGTGCTAGCTATGCATTTACAGAACAGTTCACTTTGGATGGTGGTTTGACTTATATAATGGCGCGCAAAGCTCCGATCGTTGAACCTCGCGACTCACATGACCAAGCCGCGTCAGTTTTTGGTGATTTCACTGGTGAAATCTCAGGTGATGTTTGGATTGTAGGCGTACAAGCGAACTATCGATTCTAAATTCTTTATAATTTTCAACATGCTTTAAGAGATTCTCATTTTCACGAGAATGACGATTATTTTGATTAGGGATTACTCGTCATCCTCACGAAAGTGAGGATCTCATCCAACAAGTGTCATCCTCAACGACATTCTATTGAAGTCACCACACGCTTTAAGAGATTCTCGTTTTCACGAGAATGACGATGGTACCGACCGAAGGCTACTCAAAATCCTCCAAGTAGTCATCAATATAAGCTTCTTCCTCCGCATCCACTTCATCATCCACTACTTCTGCTTTGTAGTTCTGACGTTGGATATAAATATCCCGAGTAAGAGAATAAGGATCTGGTGACTGTTCGAGTGTTGCTTCTTGAGGGACGACTAGCGCGCGTTTTTCCATTCCTTCCAAGGCCCACTTGCCAAAGCTAGCCCAGAAGTTTAAGAAAGATATTGGCGGATATAATCCATCTACTACATCCGCACCTTCACGCAAGGTAATCGGTCCGTAACCCGGTATCATAAAGTATGGGCCCGTACCGACTCCATAATGCCCAATTGCATCACCGAACTCTTTTTTATCTCGCTTTTCAATACCGGCCGCAGACGCGATATCAATAAAGCCTAATAAACCTAACGTACTGTTTATCCAAAAGCGATTGAAGTGATCCAGCGCCTTGCCGCCGTTCCCCATAACAGCATTGTTTACAGCGCTAAACGGCTCGTCAAGGTTCGCTAGGAAGTTACGTACACCTAGTCTGACCGGGTCAGGCGTGTAGTTGACATAGGCGAGAGAGACGGGACGCACAAAATAGGGGTCTAAATAGTCATAGTTAATCGCCCACATTGCTCGGTTAAAGCTCTCGAAGGGGTCATAGACATCGGTGCCAACCTGAGTCGTATCATTGTCAGGTTGTTGTTCACTGTTCTCGACTTGCAGATCGCTGGACTCACTTGAGCTAGAATCCAAAGTCGTCGTTGTCTCTTGGCTTTCTATTGGCTGGATTTCTTCAGGAGATGAAGAGCAACCAAACAGAAATACGCAAGAAACAAAAACGGCAAAAAGAGTTATCTTTTTGCCGGTTGATGCTGACTGCATAACCTCATCCATAAGCCATGACAATCTGAGCAGATTCGTATTTTTCTATCCTAATACTTTGATAATTAGGAATTAAGCTCTAGATTGTTGTTATAACCACTAGTAATGAGTATAGCGGTATGCAACTACACAGGCTAGTTAAAGCAACAATCTAGGCCAATATTTATTAATCAGTATGACTATGTGTTATAGGCATTAGTACTGCTGATTAATAGACACCTCCACGGTATCACCTAATTTAGCAGGCTGGCTTTCACCAAACCAATCGCCATCACGAGTAGCAACATTACCATCACTGTCGATACGAACTCTCACAATAAGGCCATCTAAACTTGATAGCTTACGCCCTTCCATCATGCTGTTGTTATCATCCAAAACAACAGTGCGTGGGAAAGTGCCTAGCGGATATCGCGCTGCCGCAACTGGCATTGGCGAACCGTCGGCTGGATGTACTGAGACGATTAGTGCTGCATCATCTGGGATACGAGCATCAGGGCTTAGTGAAATCGTCACCGCCACTGACTTACCTTGAACAATCGGCTCACCCATACGCGCTTTGGCACTCTCAATGCTTCGAGAAAGCATTTCATAGCGGCTGTCTTCTGGACCAATCATTTTCTGCATAATCGACCAGTAACGAATAGCGCCAGGGAAATCTTCTCGCTCAAATGCATCAAATGCCAATAGCGAGAACACTCGAAGATCAACATACTCTTCTTGAATCAGGCTAGTAAGAAGGCTTCTTGCACGATTATTGTCCATTTCATCTTGAGACATCATCAGAGCTTGAGCGTAACCTAACTTAACATCTGCATCATTAGGCGTTAAGCGATAGGCTTTTTCCATCGCGTCTGTTGCGGTTGTCACGTCGCGATTTGCAAGGGCGATTCGACCTAACAGCAACCAGCCCGTTGCATCGTCTTTTTGGTAGTGCAAACGCGTACGCAATGCCAAAGTAAGATCTTGCATCTCATCTTCAGTCATTGGCTCAGCAGAGCCCGCCATCAGCTTCTTCGACAATTCAGGAAGATTAGCCGTGACTTCTTGCCAATTTTTCACCTTGGTTGACGCACCAAAATGCATATACATGCCGTAAGTCAAGATCACAACCAAAGCAACAGAAGGAATCAATATCGCCATTGGCGAAATATTGAATTTCTCGGTTTGTTGCTGCTGTTGTGGAATATCGTCAAGCAGTGATTGTTTAAGGTCATCGATTAAGTCTTGTTGGTTCTCTACCAAGCCTTCTTCGTTTTCCACTTCCAACTCAGAAAGACGATCTTTATAGAATGCCTTGTTTAATTCATCACGAAGCTGTTCATCGTTGTTGGCTTTCTTACTGCTAAGAGTGATTGCCAGCAGTGCGATTGCAACGACAACAAGACCGACTGTTGATATCCAAAAAAGTGTCATTATTGCTTATCTCCAGTCTCTTTTTCATCCAGCAACGCTTTCAGTTGAGCTTCTTTTTCATCGCTCCACTCGCTGCCTGCTTGTTCAGTTTGCTTAGCGCGGTTCTTACGACTGCGCATCACAATCAGACCAAAACCGAACACCACAACAAATAACGGGCCAACCCAGAGGATCGCCGTTGCGAATGTCAGCGGTGGATTATAAGTCACAAAGTTACCGTAGCGAGCGATCATATAGTCGATAATCCCTTGCTTAGATTTACCTTCTTTGGTCATCTCATAGACTTTCTGACGAAGGTCTACAGCAAGCTCGGCATTAGAGTCACCTATAGTATTGTTTTGACACTTAGGGCAACGCAGCGTGTGGTTTAGCTCTTTGAACTGGTTTTCCTGTTCTAACGAGTCAAACTCATGAACTTCAATTGCAGCATTAGCTGCCAACGCGAGCACTAATGAAGAAGCTAGAGCGATTAACCACTTTTTCATTTTTTCGCCTCCTCTAACATTTGCTGATATAGAGGCTGAAGTTTCTCACTCCAGTTACGAGCGTTCACATCACCAACGTGACGGTAACGAATCACACCATTAGCATCGATTAAGAAGGTTTCAGGCGCACCGTAAACCCCTAAATCTAAACCTAGCATACCATCACCATCGAACAGGCTAATCAAGTAAGGATTACCCAACTCATTAAGCCATTGAATCGCTTTGTTACGTTGATCTTTGTAGTTCAAACCGATGATTTTTACGCCATTCCCCGCAAGCTCATTGAGATACTGGTGCTCGGCATAACAAGTTGGGCACCATGTGGCCCAAACATTAAGCAGTAAAGGCTCACCTTTGAAGATATCCTGATTGTATAGCTTTCCAGGCTGGGCAAGATCTTCTAAACGAAACTCTGGAACGTGTTTGCCAATCAGCACCGATTCTAGCTTGGTAGGATCGTCCCCAGCCTGGTTACGCCCTAGCTGAACGGCAAAGACCGACACCAGAATTAGAAATGCGACTAAAGGAATAAATAGGATCTTCTTATTCATTATGCGTCTCCTTCCGCCTTCGCTGTCTTTCTGAAACGGTAACGTTTATCACTGATAGCTAATGCACCACCGATAGACATAATCAGTGCACCTAACCAAATCCAACGAACAAACGGTTTGTGGTAGATACGAACTGCCCATGACTTACCATCATCTAGACGCTCACCCATCGCAATATACAAGTCACGAGTCACTCCACGATCTATAGCGGCTTCAGTCATCATAGACTTAGCAGTGCGATAGAAACGCTTTTCTGCATGAAGGGTGTTGATGTATTTTCCATCTTTGGTGATTTCAAAGTCAGCGATATAACCATCGTAGTTAGGGCCATCTTTGTCACGCAGACCTTTGAAGTAGAAATCGTAGTCATTAATCTGGTAATGCTCACCCGGTGCTAAACGCACATCGCGCTCAATGCTATAGTTTTGCACCATAGCGATACCAATCACGCTTACCGCTAAGCCGATGTGACCCAACATCATCGCCCAGTGGCTGCGAGGTAGCTTAGTAATGCCTTTAGCAAAACTGTGGCGGTGAGTTGCACGCTCGTAAAGTTCAAAACCATGCATGGTAATGATCCAAGATGCCATCAACCATCCAAGGAATGCGAGACCTGTAAAGTATTCAGCCAAAACGGTTACCATCAACGCAGAGAAAGCAAGTGAGATAACACCAGAGATGACCATTGGCTTAATAAGCGTCGACATTTTGTCACGCTTCCAACGAATCAGAGGGCCAATACCCAGTAGGAACGCGAATGGCACCATTAGCCAAGTAAACAACATATTAAAGAATGGCGCACCGATCGATACCGAGCCCAAACCAATCTGTTTATGAACAAGTGGTAGCAAAGTACCAACAAGCACCACGACGAGTGCTGCCATCAACAGAACATTGTTACCCAACAGCGCGTTTTCACGTGACAGCAAGTCGAAGTTACCACGTACTCTCACCGAGGCTCCTTTCAAAGCAAACAGCAGTAATGAACCACCTATCACGAATACTAAGAAACCAAGGATAAACATACCGCGCGACGGATCGGAGGCAAATGCGTGTACTGAGACCAAAATGCCGGAACGTACTAAGAAGGTACCCAACAAACTCAAAGAGAATGCAGAAATAGCCAACAATACCGTCCAAGCTTTGAACGTGCCGCGTTTTTCAGTCACTGCCAACGAGTGCATTAATGCGGTACCCGCTAACCAAGGCATGAACGAGGCATTTTCAACTGGGTCCCAGAACCACCAGCCGCCCCAGCCAAGCTCATAATATGCCCACCATGAACCTAGTGCGATACCTAGAGTTAGGAAAACCCATGCAGCGGTTGTCCAAGGTCGAGACCAGCGAGCCCAAGCAGTATCCAAGCGACCTGACATCAATGATGCAATCGCAAAAGAGAACGCAACCGAGAAGCCAACATAACCCATATATAGCATTGGAGGGTGGATGATCAAACCAGGGTCTTGCAACAGTGGGTTGAGATCTCGTCCATTAACCGGGAAGAAAGGTAATGTTCTTAAAAATGGGTTTGAAGTAACAATGATAAACAGTAAGAAACCTACTGTGATCATGCCCATTACTGCTAGTACTCGCGCGACTGACTCTTGAGGCATACCACGGCTAAAGCTAGCTACAGCAACGGTCCAAGCCGCTTGAATCAACACCCAAAGTAATAATGAGCCTTCGTGAGCACCCCATACTGCCGTTAGACGGTAGTACCAAGGCAACTGAGTATTCGAGTTGTTCGCCACATACTGCAACGTAAAGTCGTTAACGTAAAACGCCCACTCGAGAATAACAAAGGACAACAGTAGCATAATGAACATACCCCAAGAGAGAGGCCTTGCCGTGTTCATCAGCAATGTGTTGTTTTTCGATGCGCCTATGAGCGGCAAAATACTGAGTAGCACTGATAAACTCAACGAGAGTATCAGTGCAAAGTGACCAATTTCAGCAATCATTGACCGCTTCCTTGTTTCTGTTCTTGAGAATATTGCAGTGGTTCATGCGTCTTCTTCATAGCTTCTGCTACTTCAGGCGGCATGTATTCTTCATCGTGCTTAGCTAGTACTTCAAAAGCCTCAATCTTAGTAGGCTCCACTAGTACTCCTTGAGCAACAATGCCCTGCCCTTCACGGAACAAGTCAGGAAGAATACCATCATAAACCACTGTCACCTTAGGACCGACATCAGCTAAATCGAAGCTGACGCGCAGTGATTCTGTATCACGACTTACCGAACCTGCAACCACCATTCCACCAATACGCAGGCGTTGGCCAATTTCAGGTTTTGAGCCGTCTTTCTTACCATTCACCAATTCCGTTGGTGTATAGAACAGATCCATGTTTTGATTAAGTGCATAAATGATCAAGCCAACAGTCGCACCGATACCAATGAAAATGGCCAGAATAATGCCGAGCCTTTTCTTACGCCTTGGGTTCATAGAGTGTTCTCCATATTTTTCGCTGCTTCGATACGCGCCTGCCTATCGACTTTAGCTTGAACGTCTTTAAGTAGTTTTTTTCCTCGTGACACGCTAGTCACAAGAAGAATAATCATGGACAAAAAGGTGATGCCAAATGCACTCCAAACATAGGAGGCATAACCTCCCATAGCAAAAAAGTCACCTAAAGATTCAAAATGCATAATATCTAACCTCTTTGCTTGGCTTGTTCAGCCAGTTTGATCACCCACGGACGGTGCCCCTCTTTATTGATGATCTCATTACGTAAACGAATCATCGTCACAGCTCCAAAGAAGAAGGCAAATCCGAAAATATTCAATAGTAGTGGCCACAGCATGTCGCTGGAAATCGAAGGTTTAGCGAACTTAGTAATTGTCGCGCCTTGATGTAGCGTGTTCCACCACTCCACAGAGAAATGGATTATAGGGAGGTTAATCACACCTACTATGGCAAGAATACCCGCTGCTTTTGCTGCCGTTTTTTGATCATCAAAAGCGTGGTAAAGCGCAATGACACCTAAATAAAGGAATAGAAGAATCAGTTCTGACGTCAGACGAGCATCCCAGACCCACCATGCACCCCACATAGGCTTGCCCCACACTGCACCTGTTAACAGCGCGATGAAGGTGTAGACCGCACCAATTGGCGCCATCGCCAGAGCCGCTAAGTTAGACAACTTAACCTGCCACACTAGACCAATAAATGCCGAAATCGCCATCGACATATACACGCCCATAGACCAAATTGCAGAAGGGACGTGAATATAGATAATACGGAAGCTATCACCTTGTTGATAGTCTGAAGGTGCAAAAGCAAGTCCCCAGACGGTGCCGATGGATAGACATAGTAATGCTATCGTGGCAAACCATGGTAAAAGCTTACCGCACAATTGGTAAGTGGTTTCGGGTTTGGCATAAGGATGGAGCCATTTCCACATAGTGTTTCTCACTCTTTGACGACATTTCTCTCATCGCCGAATCGGCAATGTAAGCGTGGTATATTTTTAGTTTACGCTAACTCTTAGTGCGGCACTGATAGCAAACGGAGTCAGAGTCATTGCTCCGGCTAACATAGCAGCTAGCAAAGCTAACTGACCATTATACGCAACACCCAATGATGCAGCATCAATCGCAGAGGTAGCAAATATTAGAATAGGAATATAGAGAGGCAATACGAGCAAACTCAGCAGCACCCCACCTTTTTGCAACCCAACGGTCAATGCAACACCGATAGCGCCTATAAAACTCAAGGTAGGTGTCCCCACCAATAAAGTTAAGACGACAGCAATCCATGTATTTGCGTCCAGTGATAGCAAAATCGCCAGCAGTGGACTAATAATGATAAGAGGCAGCCCTGTCAGCAACCAGTGAGCGATAATTTTAGCTATAACAACCAGTTGTAGGGGAATAGGCATGAGCATCATCTGTTCAAGAGATCCATCTTGGAAGTCATCTTTAAACAGTCGCTCCAATGACAAAAGTGCAGAAAGCAAAGCGGCTACCCACACAATACCAGCAGCAATACGCGCCAGTAAGTTTGGCTCAGGTCCGATACTTAATGGAAAAAGAGTAATCACTATGATGAAAAACCATAGTGGATTGAAAATATCGGCTTGACGACGAAACGCAATGAGTAGCTCTCGACGGATTATTTTCATCATGGACGCAATCATACTACTCTCCAAGTTTGATCTTTTTAAGTTTAGGATTGTCGCTAAACATATCTTGGTGAGTCGTTAACAATACGATACCGCCCTGTTCCGCATGGTTGAGAAATAGATCTTCTAGCACTTTAACACCCTGCTTATCGATCGCAGTCAGTGGTTCATCCAAAATCCACAATGGTTGCTTACTGAGCCAAAGACGCGCCAACGCTACTCTGCGTTGTTGACCTGCAGAAAGTTGAGCAACAGGTACATCTTCTCGACCAGCAAGGCCGACTTGGGTTAACGCAGAAAAAATCTGTTCCGTCGATGTGTCAGGAGCATGAATAGACTGATAAAACTTTAGATTTTCGAACGCGGTCAGATCGCGTTTGACGCCAGTTTGGTGTCCTAGAAACAACAAAGATTGGTGATAATCTTCCCGACTGGATTCGATTTTTTCACCGTTCCATTTGATCTCACCTTCTTCTTTATCTCCCAGTCCAGCAACAATACGCATCAGCGTGGTTTTACCGGTACCGTTTCGGCCCTCAATCTGTACGAGATCGCCTAATTGTAAAGAAAAAGATAAATTCTCAAATAATACGCGGTCATCGCGAATCGCTGTTAATTTTGTTACTTCTAACATTCATTTACGTACTGGTTCGACAGGGCGTCCATCTTACCATAGCTAAAATAGCGTTAAACGATAATGATCAAACTCGCTTCACGAAACTTGGTAAGAAACTATAAATTACTGTTCTTAAAACGAAATATATACCCACAAAGTGGTAGATATTTTCTTAATTTGTCATATCATGCCGAACCATAGAATAGCAAACCGTACACCTATGACGACTAGAAAAAGGTAAAGAATTGTTAACGTTGTTATTAAAATAGAACAAGGACATCAATGAGTTATTGATGTTCTGTAACGCCTATCTACTCTTTTTAAGGGAGGGATAACCTTTACTGGCGGGTGCTCGGACAGGTTGCTTTGCCTTGTGTAAAGGCGGCACTTTTTCTTTGCCGGCAATTTTGTTCTGCAGGGAGAGCATCAGCTCTGCTTCTGCCTTTGGAAGTTCGCACTCTTCGATAAGCTCGTTGATATCCGCGCCCAGTTTGACCATTTTGTTAGCACGAGTGTACAAACGACCGTCACTATCGACATTTTCCAGCTCGATAATACGCTCGGTTAGGTGAGCTATAATTTCTTCTTGTTCAGATACTTTCTGACCAAGTCCAACTAACACCGAACGTACTTCAAGAAGCTGTTTATTGCATTTTTCTACATCTTTCTCCAGCGCTCGCTTTTGCTGGCGAGCATGTGCCTTATGTAGATTCAGGCCACGATGAACCTTCACCAACCATACAAAGAGAATAATTGCTAATGCCACCGCTCCCCATAGCAGTGGTGACATCAAAGACACAGAGTCAATCATTATAGATAAGCCATTTCATCCCACTCATCTTCAGAGAGCAGTTTATTAAGGTCAACAAGAATCAACAATTTACCTTCACGGTTGCTCACCCCTTGAATGAACTTCGCGCTTTCATCTGTACCAACACTTGGCGTTGTATCAATTTCAGAAGAGCGCAGATAAACCACTTCAGCCACACTATCGACTAGAATACCAATAACTTGGCGTTCAGATTCGATAACAATGATACGAGTATTATCCGTGATTTCACCAGGCATCAAGCCAAAACGTGAACGAGTATCAATCACCGTGACCACGTTGCCACGGAGGTTAATAATGCCCAAAACGTAGTCTGGTGCTCCAGGTACAGGCGCTATCTCTGTATAACGAAGTACTTCTCGAACTTGCATAACATTGATGCCGTAGGTTTCTTCTTCTAACTGAAACGTCACCCATTGCAGCACTTCATCGTTAGCTTGATCTTTTCTTAGTTCAACATCCATCGTTTGAGACATAGTCTTCCTCTCAATTCATTTCTGCCTTGCTTCATAATGAAAGCGGAAGCAAATAGCATTAATTTTGTTGTTTACTGTACCGATTTAACATCTAATCCAGCATTAAGCATGTCAATTAGCTCAGACACATGAACTAACGCACACATTTGTTCTTTTACCATCCCAGCAAGCCAAGGACGCTTACCGGATTTTTCTCTCCAGCGCACCGCTTCTGGTTGAAGTAGCTCAGTACCTTTAAGCTCTGTAGACGCCAGTCCCCAATGGCTCTCACCTAACATCACAATATACTCATAGGCATCTTTGTAACTATCGTCATTAAGAACATCAGGCATTACCCACATAGCCGTATCAACCACATCAAGTTGACTATCGCGACTCGACTGCAGCCCCAGATACCAAGCAGGTTTGCCAATCAAATGGTTTAGCGCACCAATCTGGTGGATACCCCCAAGCTCATCCAAAGGCACGGCAAACGTCATACCATTGACATCAAAATACAGCACCTGAAAACCTTCAGTACGCTCGCCATTTTGCCAAATGTTCTGCTCACCCGACCTACCATCTGCGGTAACCAGTTCTACATCAACTGTATCGGCAATCTCAGAATCAACTTTAATATCACTAATTACATCCGAAGTTTCTTCTAGATCCCACGATTGAATTTCTTCTGTTGCTGCTTCAGCAGCAATTTGTTCTGACTCTACCTGAACGGCTATGTTTGGCTCAGCAACTATTGACTCTTCAGTTGCTTGGGTTTCTGACTGGTGCTGCAACCCACTAAACAGCTTCTCAAGGTGTTGTAGATCAGGCTCTTCAGCTTCCGCGATAAGTTCGTCGTAAGTGCGTGCAACTTCTTTTGATTGACTAAGTTGTAGTTGAGGCTCAGGTTGCCAAGTAGATTGTGAACCCTGCTGCTCAATAGAAGCCTCAGCTTCTGATACTTCAACAACAGAAACTGGTTCACTCAATTCGATTGGCTCAGACTCACCACTATCAAATTCAAGGCCATCTTCTAGCCCTAATAATGACGTAAAGTAATCGTCTAGCGCTTGTTCGCTTGAGAGGGGAGCTGCATCAGCTTTCATCTTGAGCCAACCTTTCTAAATAAATCAGCAACTGCTTATAGGCAAATACGCCACGACTTCCAGCGGCAAAATGCGACGCAGGTAAGTGCTTAAGACTTGCGTCTCTAAATTTGGTATCGATAGGTACCGCAGAGCTCCAAACTTGCGATGGATAATCGTGTTTAAGCTGGGTGAGTGTTTGCAAAGATGCCCGAGTCCGTTTGTCATACATGGTAGGGACAATCGTTACTTTGAATGGGCGTTGACGTGATTTCTGCATGATAGCCAACGTACGCACCATTCTTTCCAGCCCTTTCATAGCCAAAAACTCGGTCTGTACTGGGATTAAAATTCTATCACTCGCCGCCAACGCATTGACCATCATCACACCTAATATTGGTGGGCAGTCTATCAACACATAATCGTACTCATCACGAAGTGCCAATAATGCGCGCTTTAAGATAAGTCCCATGCCACTGCGATTGCCCATAACGCGGTCGAGTGTCGCCAGCGACATATGAGCTGGCAAAATATCAATATTATCTATCTCGGTCTGGTGAATTAAGGCTTTAACACGTGTCTCACTGAATTCTTTCAGTTGGAACAAATCAAACAAGCTATGAGTCAGCTCGTCTGAATCCATACCCAGATAAGTGGTCAATGATGCATGAGGGTCGGTATCGATCAATAAGACTCGATGCCCCTTTTGGCTCAATAGCCCTGCCAACGTTATCGTGGTGGTGGTTTTGCCCACTCCACCTTTTTGGTTAGCCACACTCCAAACAATCATAGCTAGTGCCTCTTGAGCTCTACTAAAATACGTTCGGCGATGCGCTCCAACGGCAGGTCTTCCGTCGAAATACCTGCTTTCGCTACAGCCTGAGGCATGCCATAAACCACGCAAGACTCTTCGTCTTGTGCCCAAATCGTTGACCCTGCAGCTTTGAGCATACGAGCGCCTTCTCTACCATCTGCACCCATTCCAGTTAATATCATCGACAACACTTTGTCTTGATAGATCTTAGCGGCAGAACCAAAGGTGACATCAACACAGGGTTTGTAATTCATGCGTTCGCCACCATCAATGATGCGGATCTTGGTATTACCAGGACGTCCTTCGAGCATCATCTGCATTCCGCCTGGCGCCAAATAGGCAACACCTGGTTGCAACATATCGCCATCCGCCGCTTCTTTGACCGTAATTTGGCAAAGAGAGTTTAAGCGTGCTGCAAACGCTGCCGTAAACGTCGCTGGCATATGCTGTACAAGTAGAATCGGGTGGGGATAATTAACAGGTAACTTGGTTAAGATCTTTTGCAGAGCGACTGGCCCGCCCGTTGAAGTTCCGATCGCTGTCAACTGATACGACTTACCACTGGCACGAAACCGTGCGGCTGGCGCGGTGGCCTTTACAGCACTCACTGAAGGTTCGACACGTGAAGCGGCTGTTCTCGATGATAATGTGCCCGCTGGTCTTGATATTGGACGAATAGGAGTTCTGCGCAACAACGCGCGACGGCTAGCAATTTGCTGCACACGTTGCTGCAATAGGCTGACAGCTTCGTCTTTGTTGCGCGCAATATCTTCAAATTTCTTTGGTAAGAAATCTAAAGCACCAGCTTCCAATGCATCTAAGGTCGCTTTGGCGCCTTCATGCGTCAAAGACGAGAACATAAGTATTGGGGTTGGTTGAGACGCCATGATCTCACGTACCGCAGAGATGCCATCCATAACTGGCATCTCTATATCCATAGTGATCACATCGGGTTTCAGAGACAGTGCCTTTTCGACTGCCTCTTTGCCATTCACAGCAACATCAACCACTTCTAATCGAGGTGCTGCATTAATAATATCGCTAACACGTCTGCGGAAAAAACTTGAGTCGTCGACGACGAGTACTTTAAGTGACATAGACTTCCCTAAATTAGATACGCGATGCCGCTGCGTACTGCTTAAGTAAGTCAGGTACGTCTAATATCAATGCGATGTGACCATCACTAGTAATTGTTGCGCCTGCCATGCCCGGCGTACCTTGTAATAGGCTATCTAGCGGTTTAATCACCACTTCTTCTTGGCCGATCAAAGTATCCACAACAAAGCCAACACGCTGGCTGCCTATCTGAACGATGACCACATGCCCATGACCCGTACGCTGCTCAGCGCGACCCGCGTGTGGTGCGAGCCAGTTTTGCAGATAGAACAGAGGAATAGACTTATCACGAACAATGATCGTCAATTGACCATCAACCACATTGGTACGGCTTAAATCTAGGTGGAAAATTTCGTTCACGCTTGCCAAAGGCAGTGCAAATGGATTACCTCCCACGCCCACCATTAAGGTTGGAAGTATCGCTAATGTGAGCGGAACTTTAATGGTAATTTTGGTGCCTTTACCGAGTTCTGAGTCAATATCGATAGAGCCGTTTAAGGTATTAATGGCAGTCTTCACCACATCCATACCTACGCCACGACCCGATATATCCGAGATCTTTTCTTTGCTGGAGAAGCCCGGCATAAAGATAAGATTAAAGCACTCTTTGTCGGTCAGACGAGAGGCTGCGTCCTCGTCCATCATGCCACGTTTTACTGCGATAGCTCGTAGCTTCTCAGGGTCCATACCACCACCATCATCAATAATGGCAAGTTCGATATGGTCACCTTCTTGAGAGGCAGAAAGGGTTATCTTACCCGTGCGAGATTTACCTGACTGTTCACGAACATCTGGCATCTCCACACCATGGTCAACCGAGTTTCGAACCAAGTGAATCAGTGGATCCGCTAGGGCTTCTACTAAGTTCTTATCGAGGTCGGTATCTTCACCTTGCATTTCAAGAACAATGTCCTTGTTAAGGCTACGCGCCAAGTCTCTTACCACTCGTGGGAAGCGACCGAATACTTTCTTAATAGGCTGCATGCGGGTTTTCATTACCGCACCTTGCAGATCTGCAGTCACAACATCGAGATTGGAGACTGCTTTAGACATCTCTTCATCATTACTGTTGAGACCAAGACTTACCAAGCGGTTACGAACCAACACCAGCTCACCAACCATGTTCATGATGGTATCCAGTGTTGAAGTATCAACACGCACTGTTGCTTCGGCCTGTGGTTTCTTGACCTGCACAGCCGTGTTCTTGCTTTCCGCTGGTAAGGATTTTTCTGGGGCTGGCGCAACAGCGGGGGCCGCCGCTTTGGCAGGTTCTGCTACTTTAGGCTCGATCGTCGCTGGTGCAACGTTTTGAGATGCAGGTTTTGTTGCTACATCCAGTTCATCTGGAGAAGGACCCTTACCAACACCATGCAGTTCATCCAGCAGTTTCTCGAACTCTTCGTCCGTCATCAAATCACCGCTGTCAGACCCTGCTGGTGTCTCTTTAACCTCTGGATTAGAGGCAGCTACAGGTGTCACTGCCGGGGCAATATCTGCCGCAGAAGGTCCCTTCCCAACACCATGTAGTTCGTCTAACAGTTTTTCGAATTCATCGTCCGTAATGTCTGACGAGCTAAGTTCCGCTGGCGCAACAGGCGCGCTATCCACCGCAGAGATGGCAGGCGCAGCCGCAACTTTACTCGGGCCACTCCCCTTGCCATGAAGCTCATCTAGAAGACGCTCAAACTCATCTTGAGTAATATCATCGATGGAGTCGCCTTGCGCCACCGTTGAAGATTCAACTACGCTGAGCTCTGGCTCAGAGACGGTCGGAGGTTCTGGGATTTCAACCTTAGGAGCTACGGCCTCATCTGCGGACTCTGGCTTACTTAGGCGATGAAGTTCCTCTAGTAGTGCAGGATCGGCTGGTTCAATCGGAGCCATGTTCTGAACTGATTGGAACTGATGGTTAACGGTGTCTAACGCTTTAAGCATAGTATCCATTAGACCAGCACTCACTGAGCGCTGGCCGTTTCGAAGGATATCGAAGACGTTTTCCGCACCATGACAGGTATCAACAAGTTCAGTTAATGCTAGAAATCCCGCGCCACCTTTTACGGTATGGAAACCTCTAAATATCGCATTCAAAAGATCTTTATCTTCAGGGTTGTTCTCTAGTTCGACTAGCTGCTCTGAAAGCAACTCGAGTATCTCACCCGCTTCTACTAGAAAATCCTGTAGAATCTCTTCATCTAATTCGTAGCTCATTGTCCACCCCTAAAACCCAAGACTCGAAAGCAAATCATCGACTTCGTCTTGCGAAGAGACGGCATCGTCTCTCTCATGAGGGTTAATAATCGGTCCCTCGACGCCAACTGGTGCCTGCTTTGGTTTTGTTGTTATTGGTTGTTGTTCGTCACTGAACACTTTCAAGATTTCCACCAGCCTCGTTTCCACTTCACTGACTAAAGTGATGACGCGGCGAATGATTTGTCCAGTAAGGTCTTGAAAATCCTGCGCCATTAGGATGTTGGTGAGCTGAGTACGCAGTTCGGTACCATCCCCTTCCACCTGACTAAGTAGATCATCAATACGATGACACAGGTCTTTAAATTGTTTTAGCTCAAGCCTGCCATGCATTAGCTCGTTCCACTGTGGACGAACCTGTAATAAACATTCATGGAGATTGTCCGCCATAGGCAGACAACGTTCTACCGCGTCCATTGTGGTATTGGCAGAAATTTCCGTCTTGTTGATGACGTATTCTAAGCGGTCGCGAGCTTCAGGGATTTCATCATTGGCAATCTCATTAAGACGCGTATCAATGCTGAATTCCTTTAAAGCATCGTGCAGGTCACGAGTCAGAGCCCCAACTTCTTGAAGTACTCGACTTTCGTTGCCGCCTTGAATCATCATGACCAGCTCATTGGCTTCTTGTTGTTTGTCGTTTTCCAACAAATCAACAAGCTGCTTAGCTTGTTCTAATGAAATCATTCTGATATAGCCATTCGCTATGATGAGCGCGTTATAAACGCTCGAAAATTTTGTCTAATTTTTCTTTTAGTGTTGCTGCGGTAAATGGTTTAACGATGTAACCATTTACACCGGCTTGCGCCGCCTCGATAATCTGCTCGCGTTTAGCTTCTGCAGTGATCATAAGAACAGGTAGGTGTTTAAGTTCTTCATCCGCTCGTATGTGTCGTAGTAGATCGATCCCTTGCATGCCTGGCATATTCCAGTCGGTTACGACAAAGTCAAAATCGCCCTTCTTGAGCATTGGTAGTGCCGTTAAACCGTCATCAGCTTCTAGCGTGTTGCTAAAGCCCAAGTCGCGTAGAAGGTTTTTGACAATACGGCGCATTGTTGAAAAGTCGTCAACAATAAGGATTTTCATGTTTTTATTCAAAATTGCCTCCACTGAAAGCAAGATCAGTGTTTATTAATTATTATCTGTCCAAGCACTTAGCTTGGTGCGAAGACGCTGCATCGATTGGCTCAATATTTGACTAACGCGCGATTCGCTGACGCCCAATACTTCACCTATCTCCTTCAAATTTAACTCTTCGTCATAATACAAGGATAACGTTAATGCTTCACGCTCTGGTAGCGATTTTATTGATTCTATTAACGCTTCACGGAACGCATCGTCCGCGACACCTTGAAACGGAGTATTATCTTCTTCATCTGAAACAGAGACAGAATCTTCCGAAACGCCTAAATCTTCTATTCCCACCAGCTTCGAACAATTAATATCGGTCAGAGCTTTGTGGTATTGAGCAAGACTCAGCCCCAAATAGTTAGCCACCTCAGAATCGGTTGGATCTCGATTGAGTTCGACTTCCAACACTGAAATGGCCTGAGAAATATCACGGCTATGTTTATGTACCGAACGTGGTACCCAATCACCGCGACGAATATCATCAAGCATGGCTCCTCGAATCCGAATCCCGGCGTAGGTTTCGAAACTCGCGCCTTTAGTGCCATCGTAATTTTTTTGTGCTTCAATCAAGCCGATCATTCCAGCCTGAATCAAGTCTTCAACCAACACGTTCGGTGGAAGTCGCCCAATCAAATGGTGGGCAATACGCTTCACCAATACTGAGTACTTCTCTAAGAAAGCTTGCTGACCACTCAAATTGGCATGTTGGTCATAGGTCAAAGCTTTATTCACTAAACGGTTCCTCTAGCGCTTCTGGTCTATTTAGTAGCCTTTCGACAAAAAACTCTAGGTGCCCACTTGGTACTTTTGGAATTGGCCAAGTTAACGCTTTGTTCGCCAGAGAACTTAGCGCTAGAGCAGCAGGTGAACGTGGAAATGCATCAACTACTATTTTTTGTCTCTTCACTGCTTGTCGCACTTTATCATCTAATGGGATGCATGCGACTAACTCAAGACTCACATTGAGGAATCGTTCTGTGACTAGTGTCAATTTTGTAAACAATTCTCGCCCTTCTCGATAGCTACGAACCATATTCGCCACCACTTTGAAGCGCTGAACTTGATGCTCTCGACTAAGTAGCTTTATAAGCGCGTAAGCATCGGTAATTGAGGTTGGTTCATCACACACCACCACTACTACATCTTGCGCTGCACGAGAAAAGCTCACCACCATATCGGAAATGCCTGCTGCAGTATCTACAAGCAGTACGTCCATTTCTTCTTCTAAGCTACCAAACGCTCGAATCAACCCCATATGTTGAGCATGACTTAGCTCTGTCATACTTTGCGTACCAGATGTCGCCGGGATAATTCGAATGCCGTGAGGACCTTCGACAATGGCATCTTTTAAATCGCATTCGCCTGCCAATACATGGCCAAGGTTTTTCTTAGGTCGAATACCAAGCATGACGTCGACATTTGCCAGACCTAAGTCAGCATCCAACACCATCACTTTTTTGCCTTGACGAGCCATACAGATTGCAAGTCCAAGCGTCACATTGGATTTACCAACACCACCTTTACCGCCAGTAACTGAAATTACCTTCGTCAACGTTGGCTGAGTCAAACGTCTTAGGCCACTCGCTTGGTCATGTATCATGTTATTTGTCATATTCGCTTGCACCTAAACCCCCTCCATATCACTGTTCCAGAAGTGGGGTTCATTCTCTGTCGACTTCTCTAATAGTTCGTTCGCTTTCGCGACCATATATTTGGGCTGCGCAATTACAATGTCTTCTGGCACCCGTTGTCCATTGGCAATATAGGTGACTGGCAGTGCATTTTGTACTACAACACTGATAAATTCGCCCAAGCTTAACGACTCATCCAACTTAGTCATAATGCACCCTGATAACGGGATGCGTCTAAAGTGGTCTAACGTTTCTTGCAACACTTGACGCTGCGCCGTCGCCGGTAGCACCAAGTAGCTATGTATTACTTCTCCACTCTCCTGCATCAGCGTATCTAGCTGTTCGGAAAGCCTAACGTCTCGCTGCCCCATACCTGCGGTATCAATTAGCACTAAGCGTCTGTTTCTTAACTGATATAGTACATCGGCAAGTTCTTCAGAATCTTTAGCAACTCTGACGGGACATCCCATAATTCTGCCATAAATGGATAATTGCTCATGAGCACCAATTCGGTAGGTATCCGTTGTGACTAGCGCTACGTTATCCGAACCGTATTCCATAGCGGCTCTTGCCGCTAATTTAGCCACTGTCGTCGTTTTACCGACACCCGTAGGCCCAAGCAACGCGACAATCCCACCTTTGCGCAGAATATCTTGCTTGCTCACAACGATTTGATCTGAGACTAAAGACAACAACGCCTTCCATGCTTTTTGAGGCGGCGTATCTTCTGGAATATAACAAGCGAGTTGGTCAGAAAGTTCAGGAGACAAACCCATTCTTTCTAATCGTTTGATTAACATGGCTCGAAGTGGCTCTCGGCGCTCGACTTCTTGCCACATTAAACCGGACACCTGATGTTCAAGAAGGCGGCGGATGGATGACATATCTTCCTTCATCGCTTCGAGTTCTTCACCGATTTTCGCGTCACGTGGATTGGAACCTCTGCGCGGTGCATCTGTACTATTTTCAGCGAATTGATGACGCCCTGTGGAGCGTAGGCTTGGACGATTGTCGCGAGAGTCAAAATCTGAGCGATTTTCTTGAGCGTATTGATAGCGATCGCTGTTTTGATAACCGTCACTGACCGATTTTGCTCGCTCTGATTGTCTTTCTAACAAAGCAGAAAGAGAATCAGGTGGTGTCGATGCGCTTTTACTCGCGTTGCTGTCAGCACCACGATAGTTTTTGAGCATATTGGCAAATCGATCGGTGACCGAAGGCGCGCTTGCTGAACTTTTTTGATTGAGATTCACAACGTCGTCCTTGAGGCTGCGTCCACTGTTATGGTTTCTACCATCAGCCTGACGGTCATTGGTCTGACGACCACCGTCATAGCCGCTTTGTGGACGTGTTGGTGCCGCCAATGCGTTGCTTTGCATCTGACGTGGTTCCGATGGTGAACTATCACCATCGACGGCAGCAACGATTTCTACCCCACCCGCCACTTTTTTATTGGACATGATCACCGCTTCAGCACCAAGTTCTTCTTTTACTTGGAGCAGCGCCTGACGCATATCTCTGGCAAAAAATCGTTTAATTTTCAACTGTTACATCCATTTTCCATCCAAACCGCTAATTACCAACGGCTTGCACAATTCTGATTTGTTTCTCATCTGGGATTTCTTGGTAAGACAAGACGCGTAAGTTTGGAATGGTATTTTTCACAAACTTAGCCAATGTCGAACGTAGTACCCCTGATGTCAGCAGCACAGCTGCCTCACCTTTTAGCTCTTGCTCTTGTGTCGCTTGAGTTAGCGACGCTTGCAGTCGTTCGGCTAATCCAGGTTCAATTCCGGTTGATTCGCCACCAGAAGCTTGCATTGTTTGATGCAATATTTGTTCCAGCTCAGGAATAAGGGTAATGACCGGCAACTCTGGCTCTATTCCATTGATTTCCTGAACAATTAGTCGTTTTAGCGCTATACGAACCGCTGCTGTCAGAACGTCAGGTTCTTGACTCTTGCCGGAGTACTCGGCCAAAGTTTGCACAATAGTTCGAATATCTCTGATTGGTATGGCTTCATGCAGCAAGTTTTGTAGCACTTTCACCACAGTTCCTAGAGGTAATTGCTCTGGTACAAAACCCTCGACCAGTTTTGGCGCACTGCGCCCCAGCATTTCAAGAAGGTTTTGCACTTCTTCGTGTCCAAGCAATTGCGCTGCATTGTTGGTCAGCAACTGACTTAAGTGAGTCGCCAACACGGTAGATGAGTCGACAACGGTATAGCCTAGTGCTTGAGCGTGCTCTCGCTGTGCTTCCTGAATCCAGACCGCTTCAAGTCCGAATGCAGGGTCTATGGTTTGTTCGCCGTCGATCAGGCCATAAACTTGCCCCGGGTTAATCGCTAATTCTTGGTCAGGACGAATCTCTGCTTCACCCACCGCGACCCCCATCAACGTGATTCGATAGGAGTTTGGTGTTAGCTCTAGGTTGTCGCGAATATGCACAGCAGGAATGAGGAAGCCAAAATCTTGGGACAGCTTCTTACGAACCCCTTTAACACGCTCGAGTAATTCACCACCTTGGTCTCGGTCAACAAGCGGTATCAAACGATAACCGACTTCCAAGCCAATAACGTCCACTGGGTGAACATCATCCCAAGACAGCTCTTTAGGAGTTGATGATGTTTCGTTGCTGCTGATCTCAGCGGGCAGATTCTTCTGCTCCTCTTTCTTAGCTTGTTTTCTGTGTAACCAATAAGCCCCTAAGCCGGCGATCAATGCCAGCATCAGGAAAGCAAAATGAGGCATTCCAGGCACAATACCCATCACACCTAGGATCCCCGCAGTAATGGTTAGAGCTTTCGGATTATCAAACAGTTGGAAAACAACCTGCTGGCCCATATCCTCGTCAGTATTTTGACGGGTCACCATGATTGCCGCAGCAATGGAGAGCAAAAGTGATGGAATCTGTGCTACTAAACCATCACCAATGGTCAGTAACGTATAGATTTGGATTGCTTCACCAAAACTGAGTGAGTACTGCATCATACCAATACTCAAGCCGCCAATGATGTTTAAGAACAAAATCAGGATACCAGCAATGGCGTCTCCTTTAACGAACTTGGATGCACCATCCATCGATCCGTAGAAGTCTGCTTCTTTGGTTACTTCAAATCGGCGTGTTCTAGCCTGCTCTTGATCAATAAGGCCAGCGTTTAAGTCTGCATCAATGGCCATTTGCTTACCTGGCAAGGCGTCCAAAGTAAAGCGCGCACTAACTTCAGAGATTCGCCCCGCACCTTTGGTAACCACCATAAAGTTAATGATCATCAAAATCATAAACACGACTAAACCAACCGCGTAGTTACCGCCAATTACGACGTTACCAAAGGCTTCAATTACGTTACCGGCCGCACCACTTCCCTCGTGACCATACAGTAACACCACTCGAGTAGAGGCAACGTTTAGTGCCAAACGCAGTAAAGTCGCGATGAGCAGCACCGTTGGAAAAGCAGCGAAGTCGAGGGGACGACGGGTATAGACCGATACCAATAGCACCACCATCGCTAATGCGATGTTGAAGGTAAAAAACAGGTCGAGAAGAAATGCCGGGATCGGAAGAACGATCATTGCCAACGCTGCAAGAACCATAATTGGCGCACCAATAGCTGGTAATGCTCTGCGAGGAATGTTTGGCAACCTATCGGTAAAAGGTAAAGTCAACTTCATTAATAACTACGTCACTGCGTCACCAAAACCACTAGCCCTTGGTGAAAATAATCCTATAACAACAGCAACTAGCAAGAATCAAGCCACTAGATTCGCCAAATATTTGACGCTATTTTTATATTCTAGCACCTCCGATTGTCTCATTTCTTGAGACAGACAATTCGATATTACCCTGCTTATAAAATGAATTGATTAACTTTAGGATCAGGCGCATTAATTTTCGCGAACTAACTAAGTCATAGCGGATTGAACAGGAAAATTTTGAATCAATGTTAACAATCAGAAATTTAAAACACGTGCCAGTGTTGTTAATGAGCCTGGCACTCGGGTGTACGTCACACACGCCACCAGTTAACCAAGAACTCAGTACATCAAAGTCCGCTTCTGATTATACCTTGCAAAAGTACCTACAACGACCTAACCATATGATTGTTATGCTGTCATTTTCAGGTGGAGGTAGTCGAGCTGCGGCGCTCTCTTACGGTGTACTGGAGGCTCTAGAGCAAACTCAAATACAAATAGACGACCAGTCAATCTCGTTGATAGACGAGGTAGATGTCGTAAGTGCTGTATCAGGAGGGAGTTTCACCGCGGCCTACCTTGGCTTATATGGACATGACAAGCTAGAGCAATATAGACAAGATTTCTTATATCAAGAAGTTTCCCATGATATCGCTTCGCATTTCCTCTCGCCATTTCGATGGGTAGTTCCAAAGAACCTAACTGCCGATGCCACCAATTATTATCAAGATCATATCTTTGGTGACGCCACTTTTTCGGATATAGATAATACTCAATCACCATACGTTATTATTAATGCTTCCGATATTACAACTCGGACGCGTTTTTCGTTTACACCGGAATACTTTGATTTGTTATGTTCTAACGTAGATAACTACCCTATTTCGAGCGCCGTCATGGCGTCGTCTGCTGTGCCTGTCTTGTTTCCGCCCGTTGTGCTAGAAAATTATCCAACATGCGAAACGACAGCAATCCCACTTGAGCTAATCAATCATGGGTCACCTAACCGAAGCCAGCAATTCGTAGACAGCTTAGATAGCTACAGTAGCAAAAAGAAAAACCAATACATACACCTAGTAGATGGCGGAATTACCGATAACCTTGGTTTATTAGCCATTTATGAACTAATGGAGCACTATGAAGCAGAACAAATACTTAACGCCTCTAATTCATCGTCATCTAGCATTCCATTCGTGATTATTTCTGTTGACGCCTCCACCTCCCCAGAACTTGGTCTCGGTCGTCACTATGAAGCTCCAAGCATTAAAGATACCTTGGATGCGGTAACCGACATTCAACTCCATCGCTACAATGACTCTACCAAAGATTTAATTCTCGATTCTATGCATAAATGGTCACACGAAGGCTCAACAAAGCACAAAGTCATCAAACCTTATTTTATTGAGATCAGTGTTCAGAATGCACAAGATGCAAAACTCAAAGCGATAATGAATGAGATCCCCACCGACTTTACCTTAGAACGAGAGTCAATAGACATAATGATCACCGAGGGTCGTCAACAATTACTAAATCACTCTGAATTTCAAGCTATGATTTTGCAGCACACCCAATAAATAAGGCGCTTCACTAAAATCTCATATCTTTTGGAATGGTAATTTGGTCATTTTGCAGTGTAGGGCGCTGTCCACCTTTTTTACGATACTGTTTTAGCTGATACACATACGCCAGTATCTGAGCAACCGCAGCAAACAGGCCATCTGGAATCTCCTGTTCCAGTTCTGTTGTATGATAAAGAGAACGCGCTAGCGGAGGCGAAGGAATTACATAGATGCTGTGCTCTCTAGCCACTTCTCGTATCTTGAGTGCCATGTGGTCGATACCCTTTGCAACTACAACAGGCGCTTTGTCCTGTCCCTGTTTATAGCGAAGCGCTACTGAGAAGTGCTCCGGGTTGGTAATGATAACATCGGCCTGAGGTACTTCCGCCATCATTCTTCGCTGGGCGGCTTCTCTTTGCAGCATTCGAATCCGTCCCTTCACCTCGGGTTTACCTTCGGTATCTTTAAACTCGTCTTTGACTTCTTGCTTGGTCATTTTAAGCTGATTCGCATGCTGCCAAATCTGGAATGGAATATCGATGGCGACCACAATCAATAGTGTCGCACTAATCAACAAGATAAAGTTAAGTAGAATATCGAGCGCGTGAAAAATGTTTTGTGGAAAGACTTCCATACTAAGCTGGAACAAGTCTGCTCTGGAGGCGTTAACAAGATAGAATGCCATCCCTGCCACCAACGTGACTTTTAAAATCGATTTGACCAGCTCGACCCAACTTTGCATTCCCACCATGCGTTTCAGGCCACTAAGCGGGTTCATTTTGGATAGTTTTGGCATCGCCGCTTCTGCGGAGAAACTAATGCCACCAACACCAGCAGCACCGATTAACGCCGCAATAAATAGAACAAACAAGATCAGTAGAAGTGGAAGCAATAGACTGGAAAGTGCGCCAAGTGCCACATCAAATAGCTTGGTCGAATCGTAGATTTCTTCTCGGCTCAAGTTAAACAGCCGAGACATTGAACCAAACAAAGCGCGCGCGAGGCCTTCGCCAAACATCATCAGCGAAAGCGCCCCAACAATCAGCACTGAGACCGACGCTAACTCTTTAGAGCGTGCCACCTGTCCCTTTTCACGAGCTTGTTTAAGCCGCTGGGGGGTGGCGTCTTCGGTGCGCTCTTGGCCATCTGATTCTGCCATCGTCAGCCTCCTACTCGCTTAACAGTTCAGGTCGATCAAGCGACATACCTGACCTTCCACTTCGAGCCAATACAATTGGTAGTGACTATACAGGCCAGCCATGATGTACCAACAGATCATCAAACCAATCAGCAATGCAAAGGCAAAACCAAGAGAGAAAATATTCAACTGCGGTGCCGCACGAGTCATCACACCAAACGACAAATTAACCGTTAATAGAGCGATAATCCCGGCTAAGGCCATACTCAACGCGGTTTGGAACATGATACTTAACCATCCAGCCATCTCGCGAAAGTCGGCACTAGAGAGGTGTCCAGACCCGATAGGCAAAGTCTTAAAGCTCATCACCACCAATTGAATCATTTTCAAATGACCATCCGTTGCCAAAAAAAACATCGTGGCTAGGAACATAAATAGCTGACCCAGCAAAGGAGTATTTTGGCCATTCGCCGGGTCGACCATAGACGCGAAACCCAGACTCGATTGCATACCGAGGATCTGGCCTAGCATAACAAACGTCTGAATCATGAAGACGGTCGTCATTCCCATCGCAGTGCCGATCAGTATCTGTTCTGCGACAGTAAGAAAGCCTTGGAAAGAAAACAACTCGATAGTTTGCGGGACGGCAGGGATAGAAGGCATGACAGCAAGTGTCAGCGCTAACCCCAAAAACAATCGAATTCTAGGTGACACAAAGTTGGCCCCAGTCACCGACATCACCATCAACATGGCAGAAATACGGACGTAAGGCCAAAAGTAATTACTGATCCATTCGAGTACAGCGCTTGTAGGGTACTCCATAACGTTATTACCAGAGTACCTGTGGCAGTCTCTCTATAATTTCATAGAAAAACTCCATCATCATCTGAGTGCCCCAGTGAGCAAAGCCAATCAACGCCAATATGGTGACTATCAATCTTGGTAGAAAACTCAGCGTCTGTTCGTTGATAGATGTGGCCGCTTGGAAAATGGCCACCACCAAACCGACGAGAAGGCTTGGCACTACAATGGCACAGACGAGGATCAGCACCATCCATAATGCGTCTCTAAACAGTTCAACAAATACCTCTGGAGTCATCGATTATCTCCAGCTACAAGGCAAAACTGCCGGCCAACGTGGACAATATTAAGTTCCATCCATCCACCAACACGAACAACATCAATTTGAATGGCAGCGATACGATCATTGGCGACAACATCATCATACCCATCGCCATTAGTATCGACGCTACTACCAAGTCGATAATTAAAAATGGTAAGAACAACATAAAGCCGATCTGAAATGCTGTTTTCAACTCTGAAGTAATGAATGCCGGAATCAATACCGCCATTGACACATCTTCTGGGTTTTGTGCCGTCGAACCGGACATTTCAACAAACGTTTCCAAATCTTTTACTCGCGTCTGCTTCAGCATGAAGGATTTCATCGGACCTTGTGCTTGATCAAACGCTTCTTTTGCCGTGATTTGTTCATTCAAATAGGGTTGAATTGCTGGGTCATTCACCTGATTCAATACCGGCGACATGATGAAAAACGTCAAGAAGATCGCGATACCGATAATCACCTGATTGGAAGGGGTTTGTTGCAGACCCATCGCTTGTCTTAGTATCGACATCACTACAACGATACGGGTAAATGAGGTCATCAAAATGACCATGGCAGGCAAAAAGCCCAACATGGTCATCAGTGCCAAGATCTGCAAGTTTACTGAGTAATCTTCGCTGCCATCAGGGTTGGTTTTCATGGTGAACGCCGGAATACCCGGCCCAGTGCCAAACGAGTTTGAGGTGACGCTGCCCGCTGCCCCGCGGTCATTCTGCATAGCGGTGACAGTCACACCCGTATCTAACGCAGCATTACTCGGTACTGGTGTCGCTACCGCCTCTTCTGCCCATGACAGTGGCGCAAGAAACAACGTCAAACAGATGAAAATCAGTCGAGTTAAGTTAGTCATGGGAATTCGGTTTCTTCATCAGTTTCGATAGCTGCGCAGCAAACGCAGGCTGAGCTAAATCGGCTTCTTCTAGTGGCGTCTCCAACTTTGAAATCAGCTGAATCGACTGCGAGGTAATACCCACCAAAAACTGCTCTTCACCCGCCTGTACGATAGCAATACGTTCTTTTGTACCGACTGGAATCTGCCTAACAATTTTAAGCCCTTGCTGGTTGACCAGTGATGGCACCTTCATGCGTTTTAGCACCCATGCCAAACCAAGAATTATCAGAATAACTAACACTAAAGAACCTAGCGTAGTAGCTAGGTCAAATGGAGAGCCTGAAGCGCTTAGTGGAGCACTTTCTTGAGAGGCGATCGCCGTCGATGCCCCTCCCACTGAAACAGCCACTAGCAGAACTTTAGAAAAAAGCTTTATCGCCATATTAACGCAACTTCTTAATTCGCTCAGTTTGACTGATGACATCCGTCAAACGAATACCAAACTTGTCGTTCACCACAACCACTTCACCATGGGCAATCAAGGTGCCATTGACCATGACATCGAGTGATTCGCCAGCAATGCGGTCTAATTCCACTACCGAACCTTGGTTTAGCTGAAGCAGGTTACGGATACTAATTTGTGAACGGCCAACTTCCATAGAGATGGTCACTGGAATATCCATAATCGTGTCCAGTTTACGACGCTCATCCTCTGAAATCGGCGCTGGTGAGTCTTGCAGTTCATCCAGTGGGGCGGCGAGTACCTCATCCACATCAATTTCTGGCGCCATTGGATCTTCACCTAAAGCGGCTGCCCATTCGTCTGCAAGTTTTTGGTCGTCACTAATCGTCATTATTTATATCTACTCTGGTTATTCTTCGTCTGCGTCTTCCACATGCTCCAACTCAGCCATAATATCCTTACCAAGGAAAGCTAAGTCGGTTTTCACTACATCTGGGCGTCTTATTTTTTCGGAAATCTGTACGGCAACTTTTTCGCCAGTACGTCCCATCTTCACTCTGAACGTCGGTAATTCCTCGACAAACATGGTGGCATTTTCCGGCATATCGATAGGAATGATATCTCCGGCTTGCAACTCCATAAGGTCGCGAAGTGATACGTCTTTCTCTAACAAATTCACGCGGAAGTTCACTGGAACATCCATAATCTCTTCACGCAAGGCGCTACTCCACCGGACATCGGTTTCCATCTTGTCCGACTGGACACCTGCATCGAGTAATTCGCGAATAGGCTCCACCATAGAATACGGCATCACCACATGGAAATCGCCACCACCGCCATCCACTTCAATATGGAACGAGCTGACCACAATAACTTCAGTTGGGCTGACAATGTTTGCCATGCTTGGGTTCACTTCTGAGTCCAAATATTCAAACTCAACGCCCATAACTGGCGACCACGCTTCCTTGTAGTCTTCGAAAACAGTTTTCATTAACAACTGAATGATACGGCGCTCTGTAGGGGTAAACTCTCGACCCTCAATCTTGGCGTGGAAACGGCCGTCACCACCGAAGAAATTCTCCACTAAGATAAAGACTAAACGAGCCTCCATCGTAATAAGAGCCGTCCCTTTTAGCGGTCTAAAACGCACCATATTCAAGCTTGTTGGCACGTATAAGGTGTTTTGGTATTCACCAAACTTCATCATCTGAACGCCGTTAATCGACACTTCAGCGGTTTTTCGCAACATATTGAATAAGCTGATTCGCATATGGCGCGCAAAACGTTCATTGATAAGCTCGAGCGTAGGCATTCGACCACGAACAATGCGGTCTTGCGACGAGAAGTCAAAATGCACCACATCATTGGGGTCTTGATCTAACTCATCTTCAACTTCATCGACATCGTCTACTCCGTGGAGAAGCGCATCAATTTCGTCTTGGCTTAATAAATCGGTCACACAATACCTACTGGATTACAAAATCGGTAAATAACACTCTTTCGACTACAGGCTTACCGACAACCTGAGACAAACTGGCTTGAACATCCGCGGTAGCTTGGTCACGTAATTCAACGCGGCCATTATTGCTGCGTAGTTGCTCAACCGTCGCCGACGCAAACGTCGACAACAATGTACTTTCAATTAAAGGGGAGTGGTAACGCGCTACTTCTTCGTTATCTAGGCCGCGTACCATAAGCTGTACTTTAATCTGAACCATACGATCACGCTGCTTACCAGCGACGTTAAAAATAAAAGGCTGGGCGATGTTCACATACGATATTGGATCAACTGGCACCGCAGCAGCACCACTTTGTGCCGCGGGTGTACTTGCTGGCGTCTCTTCAGAGCCAAGCAACCAATAAGCAACACCACCAGCGGCCAGCAATAGCACCAGCACCGCGACAATAATGATCAACAGCTTTTTGTTGTTCTTGGGTTGTTCTAAAGTATCTTCTGCCATTTTGTTCTTCTATTTTCCATGAGATTACTCGCCTTAGGCATAGTAACTAATACCATCTTTTTTATTGGCAACATTCACGTTCAAACTCACGCTTTCTTCACTATCATCGAAACCATGGTTCGACTCACCTCTAGATTGAGAGCCAGAACCACTTGATTCATGAGAAGCATGACGCTGTTGCTGACCTTGGTTCTGTTGCTGAACCGATGAATCTGCCAGTTGAATCCCTTGTTGAGACAGCATTTCACGAAGCCTTGGCATCGCTTGATCCACCATGTCGCGTGTTTGTTGGTTTTGGACCGTAAAATGCACGGTTGCAGAGTCATTGTTTAAACTCATACGAATTTGCATTCGACCTAAGTCCGGCGGATCCAGACGAATATCTACATGCTTCAAGTTTTTCGCCATCATCATTTGAACGCGCTCTGCAACTTGGTCACTCGCATTCTCTTTGGTGAGCACGAGAGGCGACTGTACGTTTGTTGGTGCTTGTGATTGCTCAGCTCGCAGTTGATTAGCAGTCACACCTGCTGCTGCGGCATGCGTTATACCGGCAGGAGCTTCATTTGCTTGTCCAAGGTTGGCGGCGCCTTTTTGTTTTTGCACACCAGCCAAACTTACATTACTCGCGGTTAACGATGGATTATTGGCGTTGTGATTGGTTGCGGCAGCATTAGCGGCTAATACACTCGCGGTCATCGCAACCTCTGAACCGGCTTGAGTTGCACTATGTATTGGAACCGCTGTAGCTTGGGCTGCTGGCGTCGCCATAGCAGCACTTTGACTTGTACTCGAATGAAGCTTATCTGCAGTAAAAGCCGTCGCAGCTAGAGTCTTGGCGTCCAATTTGCTGCCTTGCTCTACATCAGGCTTAGACCAGGCAATTTGGTTTTGTGTACCAGCTTTTGTGTCTCCATCAACCGTCGTTGCTTTCGCCTCTTGGCCGGACGCTAAATGTGTTGTCGTTCCTGCAGCAACCGCCATAGATTTATTTGAGCCTTCGAGGCTATTGCCAGAAAGCGAAGCGCTACCTTGTGTAGAGTTTTGATGTGCAGTCTCATTTTGTGAAGGGTTGCCCTGAGACGCTGAAAGTACCATGCCACTAGCCACAGCTGCGACTTCTTCTGTAGCATCATTGATAGCTCCATCAGCAGCGACGGTATTTTTGCTTTGTTTGTCTATTGACGAGCCGTCGTCACTCATTGATGCTGCGTGTCCATCGACTTGACTCATCTTTTGAGGGCTTTGAGCGTTTACAGTCGCAGCACCTAATATCGCGGTTCCTGCTAATTTAGCTTCATCTTGAGACTCAACTGATGTTGATTTGGGTTTTAACGCACTATTTGATTCATCTAAACGATTGAGCAATTCAGCACTGTCGCTTACTGTTTTTTTGGCTTCGACACTACTGCCTTGAGAATCGGGGCGTAACGTCTCATCGCTCACAGCTATTACGCCACTCGTTGCCGCCATTTTTTTGACGCTCTTCTCTTCAGTGCCCTCTGTATCTTCAACATTCGCCTGACTGTTTACCGTCGTTGAAGTGGCTTGTGAAGACTTAGTGGTCTCTGCGGCCTTTCCTACCTCATCACTCACTTCAGCGCCATCTTCCAATAAAACGTCCGTCGAACTCGACGTCATCTTATCGCCTGATTTTTTACCTTCAACCTTCTGGTTTTCCTCAGTATTTTCTGAAGAAATTGCGCTTTTAAGCTTGTCAAAAAAGCCCTGCTCTTCCGCGTTATCGACGGAATCGACCAAGGTGGTTTTGTCACTAGACTTAGCATTTGGTGTCGCTGAAATACTGTTGTTAGTAATTGCCAGACTCATTCCATTAAGGCCCGTAAAGAAGAGTTAAATACGCTAGGTGGCAAAATGCCGCCGCTTACAGTTATGTCATCTAACGATGCAAAATTTGTACCGAAGAGTAAATTTAACTTAAGGATAGGGTTAACGAGCAGAGCGACGACGAGCGAAAAGCAGGTTAGAAAACTCATCCATCTGCTTTTGCTCAAGCTTTTGTTCTTGCAGTTGTTTCTCTTTGGCTTTTTTATCGATAAGCCACTCATAAGACCGACGTTGTTTACGAGTGTTGTGCCAGTAATCTTGACAATCTTCGACCTGTTGTTTGAAGTGACTTTCTGCGGATTTTTGCTTGGTTAAGGTCTCATCTAGCTGTGTCAAAAACCGATTGAGGTGACCATACTCACTCGCCGTTAGTCCTCCTTTGCCACGCTCTACAAGTTGATTACAGTAATCAAGGCGATACTGCTCAATTTGTCTTACTTGGTTGTAATAGTCTTCAAGCTCTGATCGTGCTTTGTTGAGAGCTAACACCGCTTGTTGCTCGCTGTCTTTGGCTTGTTCTAGAAGAAAATCGAGAGCATTATCCATAACCGAATCAGTTTACCTGTAACAGCTGTTTAAGCATTCCCAAGCACATATCGTATGGCACCGTTTCACGCATACTTTGTTGCAAGTACTGGTCAAGCTTAGGTTTAAGCGTAAAGGCGCTATCAATAGCAGGGTCGGTTCCCGGCTTGTAAGCACCTATGGAGACCAGATCTTGGTTTTTGCGACAAACCGATAGCACCTGCCTAACAGCTTTAGACATTAGTACATGCTGATCATCGGTGATTTGTGGCATAACACGACTCACCGATTTTTCTACATCAATGGCTGGATAATGACCAGCATCTGCCATTTCACGAGACAGAACGATATGACCATCCAAAATCGCCCTCGCCGCATCAGCGATAGGATCCTGTAAATCATCCCCTTCGGTAAGCACAGTGAAGAATGCAGTAATGGAGCCCTGATTCACATCACCATTGCCCGCACGCTCAACTAAAGCAGGGAGCTTGGCAAAGACCGACGGCGGATAACCTTTGGTTGCCGGTGGCTCACCTACGGAAAGCGCAATCTCACGCTGCGCCTGCGCAAAACGAGTTAATGAGTCCATTAGAAGTAAGACATCGAGCCCTTGATCACGGAAATATTCGGCAATGGTTAGAGCGGTTTGACAGCCCTTCAGGCGCATAAGTGGTGACGCATCAGCTGGTGCTGCAACGACCACAGAACGCTCACGACCCGATGTCCCTAGAATCTCTTCGATAAATTCTTTAACTTCTCGGCCACGTTCACCAATCAGTCCCACCACAACCACTTGTGCCGTCGTACCACGGGTCATCATACCTAGTGTGACCGACTTACCAACACCTGAACCTGCAAAAAGGCCAATACGCTGGCCTTTGCCAACGGTCAATAAGCCATTAATGGCTTTAAGGCCAACATCAAGTGGTTCAGAAATAGGTTTACGCGCTAGCGGGTTGATAGGCTCAGCATTGAACGGTGCGCGTTTGTCAGTATAGATCTCACCCAGTCCATCAAGCGGGTTTCCCACGCCATCAATCACTCGACCGAGTAGTTCCATTCCAACTGGAAGTCCAGCATCAGAAGTCATTGGCGTTACCCGAGCGCCAGGAAGAACCCCGGTAATCTGTTCACTTGGCATTAGATACAAGTGTTCACCGGAGAAACCTACCACTTCGGCGTCCATTTCACCATGCATGGTTTCCACTTTACAGACACTACCAATGGGTGCTTTGCAACCGATGGCTTCGAGTGTTAATCCAACAACACGAACCAGTTTGCCAGAAGCAATCGCGCGAGACTTATGCCCTTCAACTTTGTAATTGGCCAGTCGCTCGGCAAGTGCTTGCATCACTCGCCTCCCTGATGGCGATTGGTTCCACAAAAACTTTGTAATACGCTTTTCACACGCTCTTCGAGTTTGTAGCTCACGCTCGATTCACCCGCTTCGATAAATACATCACCACGATTGAGAGACGGTTCAATAACAAGCGTCCAATTGCGAATATCAAGCTCTTCATCACCATAAGCGGCACGGATAATATCAACATCAGCCGGATGGAGTTTTAACGTAATTGCATGACCAACAATCGGTAACGCGTCGACCGATTGCTTGACGGTATCGAGAATGACTTGCGGATTGGTTTGTACCTCAACATGCACCACTTCCTTGGCCAACGCGAGCACCATGTCGACCAATTGCTTTTCAACTTGATTGTTCATTAGCTCTAACGGTTGAGCAAATTGGTTCGCCATGTTCATGAAGACTTCAACCTGCTGCTTAATGTACTCTTCACCAGCGGCAACGCCTTCTGCTTTGCCTAACTCAAGTCCCTCGGCATGTCCTGCTTGAGTTCCCTCTTCCTTGCCTTTGTCGTAGCCTTGTTTAAAACCGGCTTCTTGGCCTTGGAACAAGCCTTCTTGATAAGCACCCTGTTTGATCTGCTCAATCTGTTCTTCCGTGAGCATCAAAGGCTCTTCTTCAGCAGGTGCTTCTTCTAGAGGAACCCAACTAGGATCGTAGTTAAGCGCGGTCTCTTTGGCGTGTTGATTAGTTTGTGAGGTGTAATCTGGTAACCCCCAAGAATGAGCTGACTCTATGGTATTGTCTTCTGACGGACGCAAAAAGCCACGTTTTCTATCTCCAGACATCAAGCCTTCCCTTTTATTCTTAAGAAAGTTTTCCAAATGAATATGTTATGAGTTTTTATAGGAACTCATCTGCGCCACCAGAAAGCATCAGCTCACCGTTGTCCGCCATTCGTCTAGCAATCGTGAGAATTTCTTTCTGTGCCGTTTCTACATCAGCAACACGCACAGGTGGCATCGCCTCAATATCTTCACGCATCATGTCAGCAGCACGTTTCGACATGTTATCGAAAATCTTCTCTTTAAGCGCATCATCGGCACCTTTAAGAGCACGTTGCAACACGTCTTGCGGTACATCTCTAAGCAGCTTTTGGATACCTTGGTCGTCCACTTCGATAAGGTTCTCGAATACAAACATAAGATCTTGAATCTGAGTCGCCATATCTTCGTCTTGGTCGCGAATTTGATCCATAAGAATCCCTTCGACGTTGTTGTCGAGGTAGTTCATGATCTCCGCAGCCGCCTTCAGGCCGCCAATCTTCGCGGCTTGAGCGCCTGCTTGGCCTGCGAACTGCTTCTCCATAATTTCGTTCAGTTCTGCTAAGGCAGACGGCTGAACTTCTTCCAAGTTCGCAATACGCATCATCAAATCAAGACGAACTCTCTCAGGGAACTGAGAAAGAATTTCTGCTGATTGATCAGCTTCCAAGTAAGAAAGTACGATAGTTTGAATTTGTGGGTGTTCGTTAACAATGATGCTGGCAACTTGACGCGGATCCATCCATTTCAATGAATCCAAACCTTTGGAACCAGTTCCCAGAAGGATTTGGTCCACAAGGTTGTTGGCTTTATCTTCACCTAATGCGGCTACCAAGGTATTGCGCATGAAGTCTTCGCTACCCATACCAATATTGGTGTACTTCTGGATATCTTCTAAGAAGGCGCGGTGAACCGCCCCCACTTTGTCTTGGCTCAGATCGCTGGCTTTCGCCATCGCACTACCCACACGCTGAACTTGTTTAGGTTCAAGATGACGAATGATGCTGGCCGCATCGGATTCATTCAAACTGAGTAGCAAAATAGCCGCTTTTTCATCTCCGCCAATGCTCGAAATGTCGACACTGGTTTCTGCAAGTTGGCCGCCATTTGCTGCCACGATCTCGTTTGCCATTAGTTTTCAGCCATCCAATTTTTAACAACTTGTGCCGCGAGTTCCGGCTCATTCGCTACCAGAGCTCGTACTGCTTTAAGTACATCTTCGTCTTTGTGTAGGTTTGGTAGGTCAATACCGGTACTAAATTCGAACAACTCACTGCCGTCAATATCGGTACCAATCAAGCTGGTTTCGCCATCGGCGCCAAGCGGCAGACCATCCGGGCCATAAAGCTGGTCGTCTTCTTCCTGAGCGGCTGGGTTAAGCAGCTTCTTCATTGCTGGTCGAATTAGAACAAAGACCACGACGATGATCACCAAGGCACTCGCAAACCAGCGAATCCAATCATTGAAATTAGGGTGCTCCCAGATTGGTACATCCGGTAACAGATCGGCGGCAGGCTCTTCAAACGTCATACTCAAAACATTGAGTAAATCACCACGGTTTTCATTAAAACCAACTGCACCGATAAGTACTTGTCGAATTGCCGCCAGTTCACTCTCTGAACGCGGCTGATAAGTGACCTCGCCAGTATCTGGATTCACGCTTGAACGGTTTTTGATAGCAACCGCAACGGTCTGGCGATTTACTACACCGCTTTGTTTGCGCTCGTGACTAATCGTGGTATCGAGTTCGAAGTTACGCGTCGCTTCTTTATGAACTGAACCTTGCCCCATGATCGAGCCATCTTTCATTTGCGCGACATCAGTAGGAATAGAAGCATCAGCAGGTGGCTGGTTACTAAGTGCACCCGGCACACCAGCCACAACATTGCCGTTGTTGTAGTCTTCTAAGGTGTATTCACTTCGAGTTGCTGGCGTATTCGGGTCAAAGCGCTTACGCGTTTGCTCGACGGCGCTAAAGTCGAGTTCAATATCAACTTGAGCGGTGTAGTTACCTAAGCCAAGAATTGGAATCAATACCGAATCGATTTTTTCACGTAGCGCTTGCTCTTGATTTCGCTCTAACTCTTGCTCTTTTCGACGCGCCATAGAAGCTGCATCTTGAGAGCCTGAACTCAATAGGCGACCATGCTGATCAGTAACGGTAATACGTGATGGCTTCATGCCCGGTACGGCGCTCGCTACCATATCCACAACAGAGTCAACTTCTTGCTGCCTTAATACAGCGCCTGTTGCTAGAGTGAGAAAGACTGAAGCGGATGCCTCTTGATTATGGCGAACAAAAACACTTTGTTTTGGCAGCGCCAGCAGCACGCGAGCGGTGCGCACTTGCTTCATCTGCTCAATAGCTTTACCTAATTGCCTTTCGCGGCTTAGCTTAAGACGTTCTTGTTCAAGACGCTGAGAAACACCAAATCCCATATCCTGCATCAGGATATCGTCACCGGTATTTGATGCGCGGTTTATTCCTGCACGCACCATATCAAGTTTGAGGTTATTGTATTCACTCGCAGGAACACTCAGTGCATTACCTTCTAACTTGTACTGCACTTTCTTTTGGTCAAGGTAATCAAGAACTGGAATAAGCTCTTCGGTCTCATATACACCTAACGGACGCATCTCTGGTTCTTTAACCCAGAAGAACAACATCACGATGAGCGCCACACAAATAGAGATAGACAGAACTAGGACGATTTGCCTGAGAAGATCGAGATCGCCTACGGCTAAGTCAAACTTAGAGCTGCTTTTCTCGTTGATGTCTGGATTTTGACTTTCTGCGGCGATGTCTGAGCTCGTCACCATTGCGGTATCTGAGCCACTATCCATTAACGCTACGTCTGTCGATTGATTATCTTGAGCCACTACTTTTTACTACCTAGATTAAACGGGCATATTCATGAGTTCTTTATAGGCTTCTACAAGCTTATTTCTCACTTGAATGGTTGCTTCAAAGGCGACGCTAGACTTGTTTCGAGCGATCATGACATCAGAAAGAGAGACATCAGCGTCCCCTCGGTCAAAACGCATTTGCAGATCACCAGATGATTTTTGAAGACCATTCACGTTGTTCACCGCTTGAGAAAGCATGTCGCCAAAGTTAGCACCAACCTGATGGGCGTTTGCTGCAGGCTTAGAGTTGGCCGCTTCCAACATCATGGTCTGCATTTCATTGTGTAATCCGTCTACTTTCATGCTTTATCAATCGCCGTCAATCTTTTGACAGTGTCCTTACAATATCTTGATTCTTTCCTGAAAATTGCAAAAATTATGCCATGGTTTAAACCTAAAGTGTTAGCTCTAAACCAACACTTTAGGACACATCTTAGCTCGGGATCTCAATACCGGCATCGCGCATCTTCGCTAACTTATAGCGCAAGGTTCGTGGGCTAATACCAAGTTTCTCCGCCATTTCTTTGCGGCGACCTTCGCACTCTTTGAGCGTCTCCAAAATAATTGAAAACTCTTGGTCACGAAGTTCACCGCCCAAGCCTTCGCTCGATGCTGCGCTGCGACCCATCACGTCACTTGAAACCTGAGCAACAGGAGCGATCTCCGGTGCAACTTGCTCAGGGCTCGACACCACTTGTTGTAAGCTCGATGCATCTTGCCAGTCCACACCTTCTAATAGAATGTGCTCAGCACAAATGGTCGACTCGTCACATAAGATCAAAGCGCGTTGCACCACATTATCTAGCTCACGAACGTTACCCGGCCATGGGTAACTCATGAGTTTTGCTAACGCTGGTTGACCAAATTCTGGCACTGGCATTCCCAATTTCTTACAGTGGCGCTCGGTTAGATGACGGGCTAAAGGCGCAATATCTCCTGGACGATCACAAAGAGCAGGCCACGCAATTGGGAACACATTTAAGCGATAATATAGGTCTTCACGGAAGTTACCTTCCTGAACATATTGTTTAAGATCACGGTTACTGGTCGCCAATACTCGAACGTCTAACGCAATGCTTTTACGACTACCTAACCGCTCTACCTCACGCTCTTGTAGTACACGAAGTAATTTAGCTTGAAGGTTTAAGTCCATTTCACTGATCTCATCAAGCAAAATGGTGCCACCTTGGGCTTGTTCAAATTTCCCCGGACAAGCTTGAATAGCGCCGGTAAACGCCCCTTTCTCATAGCCAAATAGGGTTGCTTCTAACATGTTGTCTGGAATCGCCGCACAGTTGATTGCGACAAAAGGACCGTCCGCACGTAGCGATTTGTTATGGATATAGCGTGACATGACTTCTTTACCTGAGCCACTCGGCCCCAGCACCATGACACTGGCGTCAGTTTTGGCAACTTTTTCAGCCAAAGTAAGCAATTGAATACTCTTAGCATCCGCAACGACCGCATCACCATTGTCATCTGACTTCACTGGCGCATAACGACTGACCATATTCAACAACACTTCCGGTGCGAAAGGTTTTGCCATGTAATCAATCGCACCTTCCTTCATGGCCGCGACTGCATCTTCAATGTTGGCATAAGCTGTCATTAACAACACAGGTAAATTAGGCCAATGCTGCTTAATATTTCGCAGGAGTGCTAAACCGCCCATACCCGCCATCTGCACATCGGAAACAACAATATCTACCGGCTGAGTTTTGAGTTTCACTAGGGCATCTTCAGCGCAATCGGCTTCTACCCACTCGTAACCTGCAAGGGCCAATGTATCGACGAGAGCTTCGCGAAGACCTTCATCATCCTCTACGATAAGTACTTTGCTTTGAGCCATCAGCTTATTCCTTCATTTGTTACTTCTTGAGATGACGTTGCCAATGGCAAACACATGGTAAAACATGCGCCATCATCCTCTTCTGATATCAATTCAAGCCGTCCTTCATGAGCACGGCAAACCATTTGCACTACCGCAAGACCAAGGCCCGTGCCTTGTGAGCGAGTAGTGAAAAACGGTTCCATTATTTTCTGTTGCAGTTCAGCAGGCACGCCTGGCCCGCTATCTTGGACAGAGATTTTTAATTCGTTATTAACTGGACGGAAAAACACATCCAATTGCGACCCTTTACCAGCAATTTGCACGGCATTAAGTACAAGGTTACTCAAGGCAGAGGCAACCGCATTAACATTACCCAGCAGCGCTACTTCATCTTGCTCTACTTCTAAGCAATAATCGATGTTGTTGCTTTTTAGTGTGGTCTCGACCATCGGCTGATACTCATCCACCAGCTGTTTTAAGGTAAATGGCTTTATGACCTTATTGTCGCCCCCCTTTGCAAACAACAGCATGTCATTGACCTGCTTCTCAAGATCATGAAGTCTGTCGACCAATTTGATTTGAAAGCGTTCACGAGTAGGTTGTGGAAGGTTAGGCGCACCAAGGTTAGAGGCATACAACATAGCACTGGATAACGGCGTGCGAACTTGATGAGCGAGTGAAGCAACCATTCTTCCCAAAGATGATAAGCGCTGTAAATCGCTGACTCTTGATTGCAGCAAGCGCGTTTCAGTGAGGTCAGTAATGAGAATCAACTGTCCAGTTGAGGAAGCGGAAATAGCCAATCGAACCTTGCGACCATTGCGCAAAGAGACCTCATGACCATCATCTTCTTTGGGGTCAAAAACCACTTGAATCAGATGAAACCATTTTTGGCCAACAAGGGGAATATCGAGAATACGGTGCGCTTCTGGGTTCGCTTCCCTGACCACACCTTGTGTATCCAACAAAATGACACCTGCAGGCATCGCTTCTATAACCTGCTGATATCGTTCTACTTGCGATTCCAAGGAATCTAAGTGTGAGCTTGATTGCTCATCTTGTTGTGATTCGCCCGTTGCCAACTGATCCATTTACGAGATGTTCCTTCTCAATACGACTCGCAGAAATACGTAGTCCATAAAAGACTTAAGCCCGAAAATGCAAAAAGCATGCCGGGCTTAAGTCTATATATTTCAACAAGTTAATCGCGTCAATAAATTGTCATAGCAAATTGAGCGTGACTTAAATCACATCAAAAGCAGCTTCAATCTAGCGGTGTAAGTTATACTTACGCATTTTTTCAACAAGGGTGGTACGACGCATACCGAGCATATCAGCAGCACGAGCAACGATGCCTTCTTGAGCATCCAAAGCTTGGCTAATCATGTTCACTTCGAGGTCGGCCAACATTTCTTTCAGGTTGACACCTTCAGGTGGTAGCGATTGAGGTGCGTTGTGACTTTCCAGTTCAGGCTCTTCAAAAGTAAAGTTTTCCGCAAATATACTATCGAGCGCATCACGCTCTTGTTCTTCAATCGTCTTGAACGCATTCATTTCTGGCTGGAATTCTGGGATATCACTATAGCGGTATTTAACCGGAAGATGATTCACATCCACCAAGCTATTTGGATACAAGATCACCATACGTTCAACGAGGTTGGCAAGTTCACGAACGTTACCTGGCCAATCATGTTCCATTAACGAATTAACGGAACGTGGGGCGAAACAGATAGGTTGTCCACCTTCTGCTTCCATTCGTGCTAGCAGCTCTTGCAACAACAGAGGGATGTCTTCTTTGCGCTCTCGAAGCGATGGCATTTCAATTGGGAAAACATTTAAGCGATAGAACAAGTCTTCGCGGAAGTCACCCTGTTGGATCATACTTTCAAGATCGCGGTGCGTTGCTGCCACAATGCGAACATTGGCTTTAATCACGCTACTGCCACCAACGCGTTCAAACACGCGCTCTTGCAATACGCGCAGTAACTTGACCTGCATCGGCATTGGCATATCACCAATTTCGTCAAGGAATAAGGTACCGCCATCGGCAAGCTCAAAACGTCCTTTGCGAGAAGTAATCGCCCCCGTAAAGGCGCCTTTCTCATGACCAAACAACTCACTTTCTAGCAAGTCCGGTGGAATCGCTCCGCAGTTCACTGGAACAAACGGCCCACTACGACGAGTTGAATGGTAGTGAATATTGCGAGCAACAACTTCCTTACCCGTGCCCGACTCGCCCAGAATCAACACGTTCGCTTCTGAACCAGAGACCTGTTCAATCAGATGACGAACTTCCTGTATGCCAGGACTTTGTCCAACTAAGCTACGAAATAACGTATTTTTACGAAGATTCGACGGAACCTGAACGCCCTTACGTCCCAAAAATTCACGACAATGACGCAGCGCATCACTTAGCTGCGGGTAGTTGAGAGGGAGCTCTAACTCACCAACAAAGTTGGAAAGTGGCTCAACTGCGCCAGTAAATTCACTCGTAACCAGTAAAGGAACATGATTAGACAACGAAAGCTGCGATAACAAGACTTGAGATAGATTTGGGCTTTCCAAAGCACCTACGATGCAACCCGACCACGTCTGGGACCAATCGATTTGGTTTATGTCTGTAGATGGAATCGCCACACAATGCTCACCAACAAACTCCAAAATGGTGTTTAGATTAGTGCGAATTTGCGGATCATCAGCAATAACAAGAAGTTTAGCTAAGCCTTGCATGAGTCAGGAATTATGCCTTGATCAAAACCAACCACAGTGGCGTCAATTTTTTGTCACTCGTCAATTTTACGCCGAGCTAACAAAAGCCAAAAAACACCTTATAAAATTGACAAGCAATTTATAAAACAAGTGGTTAGATATAAAAAAACGCCATTAGGCTGGGAATGGCGTCTATTCTATTGACATTATTCTGATATAGCAACTTTGTCACGTTGACTTTAAGAGGTTAATTCCGCTTAGATTCCAACTTCTTGTGCTGTTAAGTTGTGGTAATCAGTAGGAATTTGATCCCAAGCAGATTTTATCTCTCGTATGATCTCTATCACATCATCAATTGGTTTTGGGTTGTTTTCGTGATTAGCCGTTGTGATTTGCGCAATCATGAATTCATACAACTGGTCGAGGTTTTTAGCGATGTCGCCGCCATCATCCATAGACAAGCAGCTACGTAGTGCAATGATGATATCCAAAGCTTTGCCGATGCGCTCGCCTTTTACAGGTACATTGCCTTGTTCCATCGCTGCTTTAGCTTGAATCAGTCTTTCTATCGCACCACCCATTAGCATTTGGATAACTTTGTGCGGTGACGCAGCACTCAATTGGCTGTCTACAGATACTTTCTTATATGCTTGTAATGAACCACGCATCACTATCCTCTCAAATAAATTTTTGGTACTGCTGTAGGGACTTTCTACCATGTCGGTACTTTCTGAGTTCCAGTCCCAATTGATCCGTTTTAGTTTGCATATGGGTCGCAATTCGACGTGTCGATTGTTCCACTTGCAGCCACTCATCACTCTGCTTTAGGTTCGGATTCCTTTGGCACGCGGCTATTAACTTAGTGATTATCTGTTCTCTTTTATCGACCAGAAGGTGAATTTCTTCAGTATCCAGCTCATCATTTTCTAAAACAGATTGTAAACGGTGATCCAAATCACCTAATTCTTTGAATATGCTCAATTAGTAGCCCCAAATCTCGACACCAGCTTAGCCTCCCATCGCACTCATCATGCCGGCTAATTGCGACTGCATCTTTCCGGTAGCGTCTTGCATAGCGGCAAATTTGTCGTGAGTTCGTTTCTGCAGGCTATCCATGCGGCGGTCTAAATTGACCTGTTGGTCATTCAGTCGATAATTTTGTTCAACTAAGCTTTGCTCTCGAGTACGGATCGTCCCGGTAGCACCGGTCATACTGTGAATGGCATCTTCGACGCGTTTGGCAAATCCGTTATTGCCGCCGAAAAACTCGCCTAGCTTGTTGAAGTTATTATTCAACTGCTTATCAAGCATTTGATAGTTTATTTCGAGATTACCTTGGCGCGTCGTAGTGACACCAAACTCAGTTAAGGTCTCTAACCCTTCAGGAGCACCTTCTACCGCTGATGAAAAGACACTTTTCAAACGCGAGTCCGCACTTCTCACCACACTATCTCCCGCCAATGGGCCGGTTTGCCCAGTTGTGGGGTCTGCACTAGAAAGCTCTTTGGACACTTGATAAAACTGGTTGTAGGCGGCAACAAATTGTTCAATATCAGCACGCACACTAGCGCGGTCATATTCCACACCAATTTCAGCTGGACGATCCCCTTGCATGGTCGTGCCTTTCAACGTTAAATCCACACCTTCAATGGCACCTTCAATGACATTGTTGTGACTTGATAGCTCAGCAATACCGTCGAGTATGACTTTTGAATCTTGCGCCGCTTGGACTTGTGACATGCCATTGTAGATTTGCAGCGATCGCTGTGCTTCGGCAAGTTCAGCTTGAACTGATTCTACTTTTTCTAAACGCTCACGTTCTTCCGGTGATAGCTTGGCACGTTCTAGTTGCTTGGCCTCCGCTTCGGTCATATCACCGTCAGCAACAGCTTGGGCAATGGCCGCTTTTTCATCGGCCAATTCTTGCTCTAGCTGAGCTTGTGCTTCACTTGGCGTTACATAAGAGTCGGTCAAAGTGCCTGAGGCCGTATTACTCCAACCCGGGACTTCACCCGATTTCTCTAATGCTTTTTGGTCAAGCTCCGGCTCTGGCGCTTGATAGGAATCCATCAAGGTTCCTGATGCAGTTTCTGTCCAACCGGGAATAGTGTCTTCAGGGCGGCCAGATGTTGCCTCTTGCGCGACAGATTCTACGCTTTGCTCATCCTTGGTGCTTTCCTCTGCCAAAGTTTCATTAGCAGTGCCTTCATTCACCTCATCTGCTTTCTTAGCTTCATCTTCCTCAGAAGATGGAACATCCAGCAAAGCTAAAGCATCAGCCTGAGCTTGCTCCAACGCCTTAACGCGCTGCTCAATAGTTTTGTATTCGAATCGATAGAGATCGTTGCCGGGCTCAGCGTCCACAGCAATTAACAAGGCATGTTCAGCCCCTGATTGGTTAGCCGCCACAATGAGTCTAGGACCATTGATGTCTTTAACGATAGATGCGCGTACACCGGGGTTGTCACTCGCGCCGTTAATGGCACGAACTACGTCGGTTAAACGAGAATTACTGCGAAGGGAAATATCAAAGCTGTCATCACCCATTGAAATTTGCAGCTTACCTGGACCAAACTTCGTATCTTCTGGAATAGCATCCGAAGCGATTTTATGGCTTTGAGCAAGCTGCAATACATCGACAGCGTATTTGCCAGCAATAGCATCGGTAGATGCTATTGCCGTGACAACGCTTTCTTCGGAGGTGTTGACGCTTCTCAGCGCAAACGCCTTCTCCTGGCGAAAGCTTGCCATAAGATTTTTCATCGTATCTAGTGACTCTTTGAGTCGTCCGTAGGCACTTATACCGGTATCAATTTTGCTACGCTCATAGTCGAGACGTTGCTGTTTCGGAATCCGCTCAGCATCGACTATTTTGCTCACCATGGAATTGATATCCATGCCTGAAGACATCCCTATCGGGCCCATATTCACCAAACCACTTCGAATTTAATACTATTGCATCTTAGTGATGCGACTACACCAACATGTCAATGCTGAGTGCGCCATGTTTTTCAACACGCTTTAGTACGTCGAGAAGCTCTTGATCTGGAAACTGACGAATGATCTCACCGCTGTCTTTCGCATAAACAGTAATGATGTCGCGCCCTGATTCTTCATCTCTTCGAAACGATAATCCCGTATTCATTGAGGTGAGAAACTCATCAAGACGTTTGACCATATTTTCACGTTCTGCCTGATTGAGGTCATGACGCTCGGTCGCAATTTTCTGAATCAATTCGGAAGTTTTCTGGCTAGAAAACTCCACACTTTCCGCCGTTCTCAGTTCATTGACCTTTTTCGGCTGTGAGCCTTTATCGGTATCAACTGACGGTGTTGTTTTGTTAGTATTTTTCGAAGCAAGTTCTGTGCCACTAGAAGAGGCAAAAGGCTGAATGTTCGACGCGTAGGATGAGATATCCACTTTCGTTCTCCCGTTTCTAACCTTCTCTATTGTCCAACTCCAACTGGGGTAAAACTAGTTGAGCAATAAGCTTGAAATTGGAAGTTGGTGATAGAGTAACCCTATCACCAACACACTTGCCTAAGGTGTAAGCCTTTTTTAGCCTAGTAGGCTAAGTGCAGCTGATGGCGATTGCTTCGCTTGAGCTAGAATTGAAGTACTCGCTTGCTGCAGGATTTGGTTCTTGGTCATTGCCGTCGTTTCTTTCGCGTAATCGGTATCTTCGATACGGCTCTTAGATGCATTAACGTTTTCGTTGATATTATCTAAGTTATTGATTGCGTGATTGAAGCGGTTTTGGAACGCACCAAGTTCTGCACGGTTACTGTCTACGTATTTTAGCGCCGCATCTAGAATAGCTACTGATTCTTGTGCACCACCTACAGAAGTAACATTGATGTCATTAACTGATACCGCGCTTGCTGCACCAGAGAGGTCAAGCTCAGAACCGCCCGCTAGTGAACCACCGAACGTTAGTGAAGCACTATCAGCTTCGCCGTTGCTGCTTGCGAAGATTTGCAGAGCACCGTCTTCATCAACAGATGCTTGAACTTGGTCTGTTTGACCATTGATGTAGGTTGCAAGTTGCTCGATATCATCACCTTCTTTACCAGTGATAGCAATCTGAGTCATTGCGTTACCCGCTTTATCATCTAGGTCAATCGTTAAGGTCGCACCCGCTGCAACTGTCCAGCTTTCATCTTTCGCGTTAGCCGCTTTATAAGAAGAACCGCCCATTTGAGCATTATCAGAGCGCATATCGTTCATGCTCAGCATAACCGCTTCGCCACTGTTAGAACCGATTTGGAACGACTGTGTACCGTATGTACCATTTAGAAGACGGTTGCCACCAAAAGACGTGGTTTCCGCGATACGGTTTAGCTCGTCATTAAGCGCTGTCACTTCTTCTTGAATTGCTACACGCTCTGCTTTTGAGTTAGAGCCGTTTGCAGATTGTAGAGATAGGTCACGCATACGTTGTAGGATGTTAGTTGTTTCATCCATCGCACCTTCAGCTGTCTGTGCAATAGAGATACCATCGTTTGCGTTTTTTACAGCCATATCTAAGCCGCGGCTTTGAACATTCAATCGGTTCGCGATTTGCAGACCTGCTGCATCGTCTTTCGCACTGTTGATTTTGTAGCCTGAAGACAAGCGTTCCATTGATTTTTGTGTGTTCTCTGCTGCGTTATTCAGATAACGCTGAGCAGTCATTGCAGACACATTCGTGTTTACATTAATTGCCATACTGATCTCCTTAGGCATTTAGGATAGATGGCCTCTGTGTCTCTCACCTCACATTGGCACATCCGATTTTATTTCTCTCAATCCCTGTAACGGCGATAAATTTAGAAGCTTTAGAACAAATTGGCGTTTTTTTTACTATTAATTCAATTGATTGGATAAATGTGATTTAGATCGGAGATTCGAAGGGAGGATAGTTGTGTTTGCAACGCTCTAAAGCCAAATGAAAAAAACCAGAGCCGAAGCTCTGGTTTGTTGTTTGTCATCTGAGGCAATGCTTAGCCTAGTAGGCTCAATGCTGCGTTTGGCGCTTGCTTTGCTTGTGCCAAAATCGAACTTGAAGCTTGCGATAGAATTTGGTTCTTCGTCATCGCTGTCGTCTCTTTCGCAAAGTCCGTGTCTTTGATACGGCTCTTCGACGCGTTCACATTCTCATTGATGTTGTCTAGGTTGTTGATAGCGTGGTTGAAGCGGTTTTGGAAAGCACCAAGCTCTGCACGGTGACTATCCACATACTTCATCGCTGAGTCCAGAATCGCAACGGACTCCTGAGCGCCACCTACTGACGTGACATCAATATCGTTAACTGTTGCTGCTGCCGCTGCACCTGACATGTCTAGCTCACCTGAGCCCGCTAGCGTACCACCGAAGCTTAATGATGCGCTGTCGATGTCTTTATTGTTGCTCGCGAATACTTGTAAAGCGCCATCTTCATCTACAGACGCTTGTACTAGGTCAGTTTGACCATTGATGTACGTCGCTAGCTGCTCAATGTCGTCGCCTTGTTTCGCGTTAATCGTCAGCGTTGTCATCGCGTTACCCGCGCTGTCGTTCATGTCGATTGTCAGTGTTGAGCTTGCTGCCACTGACCAATCTTTATCTTTTGCGTTTGCTGCTTGGTAAACCGAGCCACCCATGCCGCTGTTGTCTGAGCGCATATCTTTCAGGCTTAGCATCACCGCTTCACCATTATTTGAACCGATTTGGAATGACTGAGTACCGTAAGTACCGTTCAGTAGACGGTTACCACCAAATGCTGTGGTTTCAGCGATACGGTTTAGTTCGTTGTTCAGCGCCGTCACTTCTTCTTGAATCGCCACACGCTCTGCTTTTGAGTTTGAGCCGTTTGCGGATTGCAGTGATAGGTCACGCATACGTTGCAGGATGTTCGTTGTCTCGTTCATCGCGCCTTCAGCTGTTTGAGCGATAGAGATACCATCGTTCGCGTTGCGCACTGCCACATCAAGACCACGGCTTTGAACGTTCAAACGGTTCGAAATTTGTAGACCCGCTGCGTC
>NZ_JPJA01000092.1:449979-458404 GCF_000733315.1 Vibrio sp. ER1A | reverse complement strand
AGTGTCGTCTACTCGACAAAAGTAAGCTACAGGAATGACTGGATTTGGGCACTTTACCGTATATCGTAACTAATTTGCTTACTTACGTTCTTTAGTTGCACCCCGACCTTACTAAACGCCGTTTGGATAATCGTTGAGACATGCTGCTGACCTTCTCCCATTAAAAAGTTTGCTCTATCTTGATTCGTTTCGAATACGCAGACGATTTTTAAGCTCTGTGGAAAAGAATTGAATTTAACAGTATGAGTCACCCAAAGAAAACCATCGTAGCTTTTTAGCGTCCCTTCACATACTTCGGTCAGTACGTCTCTAATTAAATTTTCAACTTTCTTATCTGATTTACGCATGGAGAGAATTTCCTATTTGTAATGGATAAATAAATATGACTACGTACTTAGCGCTCCCAATGTTTGGAAAGCAGGTCAACCAACAGGGGTTGAGGTTGGAGTATACCCACATCAAACTCATAAAGGGCAACTGCCTTTGAGAAATAGAGAAAAGCCTGTTTCGACACTTGCTAGCAATCTGTCTGCTCTCGAAGGCTGTTGGACAACAACGAAACGCCTATGTTTGCCAGCACACGCTCTATGAAAGCCATTAATAACGTTGCGTTATCATTTTTATAATTATTGATAATTTTTAAAAACCACCAGTCATACTTATACTTCTCCACATCGAAACGAAACACGAAACGAATAATCAAATCAGTTTTTGGAGAAAGTTATGAAAATGAATCACGTTGGTATCATGGTTGGCGATATGGACAAAGCGGTAGAGTTCTACACTAAAGCACTAGGCCTTCGCATTGTAATGAACAACACTAAAGTAATCGAAGAGCGCGAAAGTGCAATCGGTCGTATGTGTATTGCAGTATTTGGTGAAGGCTTCAAAGGCTTCAACATTGCTCACCTAGTAACTAATGACGGTATCGGTGTAGAGCTGTTCGAAATGGTTGACCGTGAAGAGCGTCATAACGTTGACTTTTCTCGCCTAGGTATCTTCCACTTCTGTCTACAATTGCCAAAAGAGCAGTTTGAATCAGCAATCAAACGTGTAGAAGAGTTTGGTGGTAAAGTGCGCATGGATATCCACCGTTACCACCCAGAAGATGATTCTAAGCAAGCTCAAATGGTTTACCTAGAAGACCCGTTTGGTAACTTATTTGAGTTCTACTCTCACTCTTACGAAGACACTTACGCTTCTGATTACGAGTAACTCTCTCATTTGCTAATGAAATAATTCTAATGCCCACTAGATATTTGTCTCGTGGGCATTTTTGTTTTGTTGCCTCAATGAATCTCGAAAAAAGTGAGTTAGTGAGGCTCTTGCTGACGCAAACAACACAAACAATGAAGCTTAAGTAAGCCGTGCGATTTGCTCTCTTACAATCTCTAAAGCTGATTGCAATTGTGGACGACTTGATGGACCTGCCAGAGATATCCTCACCGCTGCCGGAACTTCATAACGACCCACAGCAAACATTTCTGCTTCTCTCACTCTGACCCCATATTTCAGCAACGATTGGTTAAAATGATACCCGGTTAGCGGTTCAGTCAAAGGTAGCCAAACATTGTAGCCAGGCACACCAATCTGGATTTTGGGAAATACCGTCTTCCAGACTCGATGACGTGCATTGAGTTCCATCGCGATCTCTTCATCCACAGCTTGCATCGCACCGCTGGTTAGCCAGCGACACACCAGATCAATGATTAGCGGACTAACATACATACAACTGGCTCGTAGCGCACGTTGCATTAAGTCCTTGAAAGACAATGGTAGAATGATAAAGCCTAGTCGCAACCCACCCGCAAAGTACTTAGAAAAGCTACCCACGTATAAGGTAATATCCGGAGCGATAGCAACTAACGGACTCTTTCGATGAGACGGCGGGCAGTAGAGCACATCGTCCTCAATAATTAGCACGTTGTAGCGACGGCATATTTCAATGATTTTCAGTCTTCGGCTGTCCGATAGCTGGGCTCCGGTCGGGTTTTGAACTCCCGGTGTTAGGTAAAGTAGTTTGGGGCGATGTCTCTTACAGTGCAAAGCCAAATCTTCCGGGTCTAATCCATTCTCATCAACTTTTACTGGCACTAACTTTCGTTCGGCTTGTTGACATGCGTGCATGAATTCCGGATAACACAAGCCTTCAGCAAGAATAGTATCTTGGGGACGGCTTAGTGCTTGTATAATCAACGATATTCCGTGCTGCCCTCCATGTGTCCACACCACTCGTCGGGCATCAATATCGATATTGAATTTGGTCATCAGCCATTGTCGAAGGGTCTCACTATGACCATGAATACCATCAGCGGAGTAATAATCCAGTACCGCTGCTTGCGCGATTTCTTCGTGAGATAACTCCTTCAATGCGTCAGCAAGAAATTTCGGCTGTGACAACAGAAAAGGTCGGCAACGTGCCAAATCAATACCTTTTTCTTCCAATACCGGATGATAAAAGTGATTCAGTTCAGTTTCTCTGTTCCGAACATAGGTCCCGCTTCCTACTTTGGGCTCCGTTAGTCCCCTTCGCTCAAGCTCATGATAGGCTCTTGTCACCGTTCCAACTGTCACACCCAATCGATAAGACAAAATACGCTGGGGTAACAATTTAGTATCCGGCGCCAGCTCACCACTTTCTATCACCTCAGCAATCGCATCAGCCAGTGCCATAAACTTAGGTCCGGAACGACCCGATATATCTGGGACTAACATTGTCTCTCTCCAAAGGGGTACAATTGTTTCTTATAATCAGGATAAATAAGGCCTGAAGAAAATGAAACCAAAGAATTGTCACCATGACGCATTAACTGTAGGTCTATCTCTCTGAGCACCTTTACTCTTGGGCTGTCTGTACTTGTTTGAGAGGAGAAGAAAGGAAATGACGACATTATGGGACTTAATGCCGGCCATGAGTTTATTCGCGTTTGTAACCGCCATCACCCCGGGGCCGAACAATTTATTGCTCGCCAATTCAGGGGCACAATTTGGCATCCGGAAATCATGGCGACATCTAATTGGCATTCGTATTGGTGTAGCCGGGCTGATCCTGCTCTGTGCATGTGGCGTAGGTGTCGCTCTTACGACTCACCCTAGTTGGTATCTAGCAATAAAATACCTTGGTCTGGCTTATATGTTTTGGTTGATGATAAAGCTTTTATGTACCAACCCTTTCTCCGGAAAATCCACCAAGAGCAAACCAATCAATATGACTCAGGCTACGTTATTTCAACTGAGTAATATGAAAGCCTGGATGGCATCACTCGCTTTGGTAACAAGCTATAGCCTACCCTCCAGCTATTGGCTCTCTGTGGCACTGATTACCCTAGTATTTACGACATTTGGACTGTTTGCCAATATCACTTGGGTTTGGGTTGGTCAAAAAATCCGAGTTTATCTCAATACCACCTTAAAACAGCGCATGTTTAATATCAGCCTAGCCGCTATAACGTTTATATCATTGTTGCCAGTGTTGGAGCACTCTATCTGAAAAACACCTGTCACCCTTGTTATATGAACACTAATTTCTCACAACTAATTATTGGCATATGCCAGTTATATTTATAGTATCTCTGGCAAAGCTTAAGGAGTCCATTAACCTGAAGGTACGTTATGTCTATTCATCATCCTATCAACCACCAGCAATGCGCCATTTGCTGCCAGCCTTTTTTCAACCCACATACAACTCTTGAGTTCATTCCTACGTTAGATGGTGGAGTAAGAGCTAAAATCGTACCCATGGAGAATGTGCAAGGCTACCAAGATGTCATGCAAGGTGGGGCAATCAGCGCTCTACATGATGCCGCCATGACCCACTGCCTTTTCTCTCGCGACGTTTGTGCCATGACAGCCCAGCTTAATGTTCGCTTTATCAAGCCAATACCTCTTAACACGTTAATTGAAGTACAAGCTCATTGCTTAAAAAGCAAACGAGGTTTGTATATATTAAGTAGTGGTATTTATGTGGATGGTGAGTGTTATTCAAGGGCTGAAGCGAAGTTTATGTAAATACCTCAATTGCGGATGGTCGTCAGTCTCCCTCGCGCAAGAGACGGGCTTCAGGAGCATGTAGTCCAATGAAAATAGAGTGTTAGATAAGTAGAATAAAACGCATATGGTTGAACTTTTAAGACTCTTTAGACGCTATGACATGCACATCATTTTTCTAGCCTTTTGTTTTACTATCATACTCAGCGCGAGCTTGCTCAATATTAGGTTTATGATTCTCTGCCCATTGAACAAGTTCATATAATGGCTTAACTAGTTGTTTACCTAATTCAGTCAACGCATATTCCACGCGAACAGGTACTTCTGGATAAACGGTCCTATTTACATAACCTTCTCTTTCCAAGTCACGAAGAGTTTGCGTCAACATACGTTGAGAGATTCCTTCAATTCTAGACTTTAAATCGTTAAATCGGTCAGGCCCATCGACTAGTGCAAATAAAATAAGCAACGACCATTTGTCACCGATTTGAGCTACCACGTTTCTAACGGGACAGTCTTGGGTATTATAAAACACACGCCTTTCCGTTTTCGTTGCTTTGACCATAACTTCTTACCTTTTCTCTGTACCAAACCCGCCAACAGTTACCAAAAGGTAACTAACGCATCTTTTGGTGCCTTATTGTACTGCTAGTAACTATAAATTACTATAGTTACTAAAAGTAACTAATGGAAAACTGTGAAAGGGAGTTAACTATGTTTAAAGCACTAACTACATTCATCCTTATTATCGTGACTAGCCACGTCTGCGCACAATCAGAAGACACTTTAACTATTGATTTTAAAAATTTAACAAAAGCAAACTGGACAGAACAGGAAGCGAAAAATGCCGCATTAATTACTGATTTTGTTCAGCATCTTATGAACAACCATGACTTTGACTATGTGATGGAGCACTACAATGATAGTTCTTACGTTCAGCACAACCGAAACCTCCCCGATAAAGTCACTGGGCTGGTTGGATTTCTCAAGGAGTTTGTCGAGGACTACCCAGAGTACAGCTATGATGTAAAACATATCTATGCTGACGGTGACTATGTGATCTTTCACTCTCACGCCACACTCAACAGTGAAGACAGAGGAAACGATCAAAAAGGGATGAATATTATCGATACTTGGCGTATTGAAGATGGTCGGATTGTAGAGCATTGGGATTCGATTCAAGCACTCGATTTCTCAATGCGAGTATATTCACTTATCAGTGGTGGCAACATCGAAAATGAAAATGGCGTGTTTTAAACCTCTTTTCGCTGGTCTTGTTATCGATGCCACCTCTTTAGATGGCGTTGAAATAGATGCCTTGGCCTGATTGTCAGACCAAGGCATTCTCGTTAACGCCGACTTAGTATCTTGAAATGAAGCATCGAATTACTGAGAGTACAGTTTCCTCGTTGGCTCAGGCTCCACGTACTCAACCAATGCGTTATCAGCTAAGGAATCAGCCTTTTCCTGCTCACCAGATACAACAAACACCCTCTGATTCTCCAATACCTCCACTACTTCTAATTGATGAGACATTAATAACTCCCTCACCTGTTGCTCCGCTCCCTGAGTGCACTTAACGTAAAATCGGGTTGGCTGCTCTGCCATGTCCACAGGTCTCTCATCTATTGGTGGAAAGGCCGGGTTGTCCGCGTAGCTTGCCGTCATGCTAAGGGCAAAGGCAAATCCGATTAACCAAGTTAGCCATTGAAAGCGAGAAGGTATGTAGTTCTTCATATCCACTCCTTACTGAAATGACAGTGTCCAACTGTTGATTGTTCCCGTATCTTGGCGAGCGCTATCTACCGCTTTAAGCGTCCAGTTCCCTTTAGACTCAACACCAGAAAAGTCTAAAGAATAGCTGGTCTTGATGTCACTAGCAGAACCTCCACTATTTTCGTGCAGTACTTTTTCACTATTGGTCGGTGAGATCAATGTCAGTTTAAGATCTCCGATATAACTGTGGGTAATGTCCACGGTGACCTCAACGCTTCCAGAATCACCAGAGCGTAAGACCTCTATTTGGCTGATTGCTCCGCTAGTATTGTTATCAGGGATCTCGACCGCGCTGTTGTTAGTGTAAGTGGATGGTGGTTGAGTGCCGCTCTCTGCACCATTATGAGAGGCAGTGAGCATCACACCAGAATATGCCGAGTAGCCCTTAACCAATACATGATATGTGCCTGCTGAGACGTCATTTATCGTGCAACGTTCATTATTTCCAGATTCCCATGAACGACAATCATAACGACGATTCGTCGGCTCTTGCTCAAAACTTACATAAAGATCAGCATCACCACTGCCGCCCACTAATGAGAAGCTAAGCTCGGTTGCATCAGCGGGTACATCAAATGTGAACAGACGACTTGATTGAGCGCTGCCTTGGAGCGGCCCTTTTGCAATACCATTAACTAATACCGTTTCTCCCTGCCCACCATCCGGACCATTACAACCTTGATCGAGATAGCGCTTTGCCGCATCAGCATCAACTAAGCCATAACCGGTTCTGTTATCTCTGCCAGCAACATCGATATCTTTTGCACTTGCGGTTAATGCTCGGCGAACTTGTGACGCGGTGCAATTTGGATGATAGCTCCACACTAGTCCTGCTACACCAGCAACATGTGGCGTGGCCATGGAAGTTCCATTGTAATACTCGTAGTCTTGCCCTTTTGATGTGGAAACGGTGACGATTTGGCCTTGTTGAGCGGCAAGCTCTAGCCCAAGTTCCCTATTTACCGTTACTGAAATCAAGCGATATTGGTCGTTGTCATCCAATACAAACGGGTTCTGCAAACCTGGTAATTCACTGTTGCTGTAGACAATAGCAGCCCTAGCACCTGCGTTATAACAGGCTTTGACAGCATTTATCTCAGGGCGAACGCCAGAGCGTTGATTCTCGATACGCTCAGTCAAACACACTTTGTCGGTAAGATCGCCACAGCGATAGTCGCCAGACGACACATCACATTGTGCTAACTCTCCGCTAAAGGATCCTGAGATCGGGTCCGATAAATAACGGCCAGAGTTTTTTGACTTGCGGTTGTGCGATACCACGCCACGCTTAAACTGACTGACGCCATTGAATATAATGTCACTCAACACCCCTTCTCCAACGGTTACCGTAGACAGTACTGCGACACCCGGAGCAGCAATCTCTACTTGGTCAGTAGCCTGAGAAAACGCTGCATGATCGTCGTTGTTATCAACAGCTGCCACAGACATTACCGCCTCGTATGACGCTGGATAGCTATGCGCGGTATTCCCATCGTTACCTGCAGCGGCGATGAGCAATACGCCTTGGTCGGATAATGACTGCAAAGCATTTTGCTCAGTGCGGCTGGCTTGGCTACCACCTAAACTCATGTTCACAACATCGGCACCATTCTCTGCACAGGTTTGTATTGCTTTCACCAAGCTTGACGAATAACCCCACCCCGACTCATTGAAAACCTTAACAATATGTAGATTCACCTGCTGATTTGGCATGACTCCTTTCACACCTTCACCATTTGCAATGGCAGCAATAGTTCCCGCAACATGCGTACCGTGAGCGTTGTTATATCCCGGTTCACTCCAAGAACCCGTTCCACTGTCATTGGTACCACGAACACGATTTCCACTCAGATCGTTATGGCTAACATCGTAGCCCGAATCAATAATGCAAACGGTTCGATTGCCAGCATTACTATCACTCAGCAACTGCGCATTAACAGCGTTATATCCCCACGGTGTTGTTTCGCTTAGTAGAAAACGGGGAGGATCAACTTCCACATACTCTACTTGTTCATGACTTCTTAACTTTGAAAGCTCAGCATCGTTGACCTCTATGCTGTAAATCGGCTCAGCGCTGATCTTCTCCACCGCACGCGCTTGGGCAGCTAGGAGAACATTCTCTGGCAACTGATTCAAACTTGGCTCTGTACCGTCCGCAGAGAAGGCCTCTCTAGAAACCTCTTGTTTGAACTTAATAATGTACTTAGCTGGAAAATCATCCTCGTTGAATGGCGCTATCTGAGAAGCATTCGCTATAGAGGTACCAAGTAGAACCAAGGTTAGTGAGGACAGGGTAAAAACCCCTTTTGTGTTGTGCATGTAATCTTTCCTTATCTAGCCATTTTAATTATTTTTATTCACGAACCATCACCTTGGTGACCATTTATGAACTATTTAGCTATAAGGCGTTGTCACTAACTTGCAAATAATAAGGTTTACTATTGATTGTTTTTTGCACTTCAAATCACTAAATAAACCCGAAGAGTGAACACTCAATAAGAGCATATACTCTAAAAAATTAAATTGACAAATTTGAAATTTAAACCATTGAATTAATGCTAATTTATTGTAATTTCCAAGATGAAAATTGAATCGATAATTAAGAGTTAATAGTAAAAATCGAAAAAATTCTCTTAAATAACAAAGCGAAAAAATAACAATT
>NZ_JPJA01000092.1:448038-449965 GCF_000733315.1 Vibrio sp. ER1A | reverse complement strand
AATTACGATTGGAATATGCACTCGTTATCTATCAAACTCATTAATAACATTTGAATTAATTAAATTTCACTACGGCTATTTAGGTAACAGGTAAGTTTATTGCAAACCAATAGGAGGCTAATGATGACCAATACTTTTGTTTTGTTTGAGTGCACTGCTAAGCTGAAATAATCCTTTGTAACTTAACTCGACACGACGAGTGGCAACCTATCATTATCAATGAGATTAGGGAGGAGGAATTGCCAAGTATCATTCAGGAATGTAATAGAGAGCTCAAAAAGGTGTTGTTATTCTACCCTGAAGAGCAGAGATCAAGCGTCGATTGTATGCTGGCTCAGTTGATGTGCTGTGAAATATTTCTAATTCAGTACCCTATTCTTAATCACTTTCGAGGCAATAGTTCGCCTTGGTATCACGTCCAGAATATCCGCTATCAGCTGTTGTCACAGAAAAATGAGAAAGAATTGAGTGGTTATGAGCTCGTCATTTTTCAAGGTTGGTCAATGGCGAAAATTGATGATGCTCGGATTTATGAAAAGCCAATACCAGAGCGAGTACGTCGCGCGTATTTAGACTATCAATTCTTCGTCGACAGCCTGGCTTCCGACTAGCCTAGAACTCGCTATTCATCTTTGTGAGACATGAAATCAACAAGGCTTCTTGTTCCGGCTCGATATGCCTCGTTAAATCTTTAACTAAATCTAAATGCAACTGGTTATGATGACGATGAATCTCTTGCCCTTGCTGTGTTAGCGCCACCACGATGGCACGACGATCATTAGGGTGTGGCAAGCGTTCCATCAGCTTGGCAGCAACAAGTTTATCTACTTGAACCGTTAATGTGCCCGTAGTAATGCCGAGCTTGTCGGCAAGCTCTTTCATTCTCATAGCACCATGAATACCGAGCACTTCAATGGTGTGGACTTGTGCAAGGGAATAGCTTGTCTCTTTGACCACTGACTGTTCCCATGAAGACATCTTGTCGTAAAACTCGGTAAGCAACTGATTTAACGATTCTAAGTTTCGCATTATGTTGAATGTACTTCTAAAGTGAGATGGTCAATCTTATCAAACTTGCTTAGCTTTTGCTTATACTCATCCAATGAAATACCCGCTTGGTCTATAAGCGTAATTGCCGCTGCATGATGATGTCCACTCACCTTCCAAATATGTAAGTCCGTAACAAGGGCTATTGGCGCAAGCTCATCTTGGATTGCCTTTCGATATTTATCATCGATATTTTCATCAAGCAGAATCGGGCTTGTTTGCTTGAGTAAGTTCAATGTCCACTTACTGATCACTAATGCACCGACCATGCCCATCACCGCATCGAGCCAATTCCAACCATAAAACTTTCCTAGTACCAAGGCCACAATTGCCATCACGGAAGTCAGCGCATCTGCTAGCACGTGTAAGTAGGCTGCTCGCAAATTATGATCATGGTGATGTGTATGTCCATGATGGTGTGAGTGCTCGTGATGATGAGCATCATCATGTCCATGGTGGTGATGGTCACCTAGCAGCAGCATACTGATGACGTTCACTGCCAAGCCAATACAAGCGACGACAATCGCTTCATTAAACTGAATCGACTGTGGATTAAGCAAGCGATGGACCGACTCAACCAACATTAATAACGCAACAATCCCAAGTGCAATAGCACTGGTGTAGCCACCAAGCACACTGACCTTTCCCGTACCAAACGAAAACCTATCATTACTCTGATGTTTTTTCGCATATCGGTAGGCAAACAAGGTAATGCAGAACGCTGCTGCATGTGTGCCCATATGCCAACCGTCTGCCAAAAGCGCCATAGAGCCATAGACCGTGCCCGCGACAATTTCGACTACCATCGTGGTCAGCGTAAGAAGCAGCACGTAAAACGTACGCTTTTCACCTTGATGATTGGTAACTATTCACCCGCGAG
>NZ_JPJA01000092.1:345200-447993 GCF_000733315.1 Vibrio sp. ER1A | reverse complement strand
TCGCGGGTGAATAGTTACGATGATTGTGGCTAGAAAAATGGTGATGATGAGTCAGTGTGTCATTAGCTATTTTCATTATATTGTTTGATTATCAAATTATTTGATTTAAATTTAGTTTGATCATCAAACAATGTCAATCTTAGATTGCAGCAATAACAGCTTCCTTGTTATCGTCAGGATTCAAATCGTGAGGATGCACGACATAGCGACATAATGATTCCAAAGCAGATGCCTTGAGTGATCATGGCGGTCCCACCATAGCTAAAGAAAGGCAAGGGGCTACCCATCACCGGTAATATCCCGCTCACCATGCCCGTGTTAATAAAAGCATATAGAAAGAAGCTTAATGCCAACGAGCCCGTCACCAGGCGGCTATATGCATGGTGGCAATGACAGGAAAGCCAGAGCGTACGCAGCGTGATGAATAAATAGAGCGATAGCAGCAGTACACTACCAATGAACCCCCACTCTTCTGCGTAGGCGGAAAAGATGAAGTCGGTATGACTTTCAGGAATAAAACCCAGCGAGCTTTGCGTTGCATTGGTCCAACCCTTACCCGTGATACCACCTGAGCCAATCGCAATATGTGACTGAATAATCTGATACCCAGAGCCCAATGGATCACTTTCGGGGTTAAGAAACTGTAGGATGCGCTTCTTTTGATAGCTCTCGATAACAAACCACCAAAGTACGGGGATCATTGTCGCGACCAAACCAATAAAACCACCGATGATCTTCCAGCTCATTCCCGCGAAATAGAGTACGAATAGCATGTAAATCACACCAAATATCGCCCCATCCAAGTCTGGTTGAACAAAGATAAGCCCTGCGGGGATGGCGGTCAGTATCATGGCATACACAATCTTCATCCCTGTTGGTCTCTCGCCATCTTGCTGGATAAACCATGCCACCATCATAGGAATGGCTAATTTCACCAGTTCAGAAGGTTGAAAACGGAACCCAGCAATGCTCAACCAACGTTGGGAACCGTTAGTACTATCACCGGCAAACACGACTGCTACCAGAAGTGTTACCGTCAAGAAATACAGATATGGTGAGAAACGGCGGTAATGTTTGGCAGGAATCGACGACATAATCGCAAGACAAGACAGTGAAATAACACATCGAATCAGGTGGTTGGTGATAACGGCTTCGTTATAGCCACTGGCGCTCCATATCGTTAAGGTACTGAGTAACATCAAAGACAGAATCGCTAACACAATAGACAGGTCTATTTGTGGAATAAGGTACTTTTTCAAAATATAGCTCGGTAAAGTGACGCACAATATCGCCACTTGGATTGATAAAATGGTGAAAGGAACAACGAAGAAACCGCTCTCAATTAGTGTTTTTTAGCGGTTTGCCTAAATCCGCGAATAGCTTTACGCAGTCGCCATGTCATAAAGGTAAAAATCGCCGCAAACAGCGTTACAAAGGGAGCAGCCATTAAGACCATAGTGGTCACTCTGCTAATGGGCTCAGGTAACGAAGGTAAGAGAAATCCTACACCCGCCAACAAGCCAATCCACAGCGTGGCACTAAGCCATGAGAAATAGTGAAAGCGAGGGGCATCATGAACACGAATCCCCATGACCATTGGGACTAAAGAACGCACACCCGGAACAAAGCGAGCACAGAACAAAGCGACAAGCCCATGGCGACAAAGTAAATTGTCCACCAAACGCATATTGCTCTCAGGAACTTTCGCTAACCAACCACGAACAATAGGAAGCTTGTTAAGCCACTTACCTTGTAGATAGGCGAGCCAACTACCACCAGCCGCAGCAACGATGAGTAGTGGAAACGCGATAAATGGACTAAGAACACCGACTGCCGACAACGTCCCAACTAAAACGACGACACTGTCGCAAGGTAAGGGGGCAGCTGGAAGAAAGCTACTTTCTAACCCGATAAAAAATGTCACCAACACATAAATTAAAATGGCGCTCTCTGGTGCAAGTAGCGCATTAAAGTCCTGATTCCAAATAGCAATCAAGACATCCTGAGTAGCTTCAAACATAACGACTCCAAAAACCAACAGTTAACTAAGGAAATAACAGCAGGAATGAGGCGTACTTAACGAGAATGGATAAACCGATATTGAAGGTTACTGTCCTGCCATCCGGCTAGGCGTCGACTGTCTGAAAACAAGTAACTTCGTGGCGTGTAACGAGCTCCCCAGCAAGTAGTTATCAGGCATGCAAACGCGGCAACGACAAGCAGCCACGGCAGGACTTCTTTTGAGGCTGGCTGTGCTTTGGGAATAGGTACTCGAAACGTTGAACTGCGCAGTAACTGGTTATCATTAGCAAGGTCAGGAGTACGATCAGGAGTAATGACCGTCGCTTGATATTGAGGCAAATCCACTTCCATAGCATTCACGATCCCGCCCAACAGCAGTATCGATAACAAGGTCGCAATCAGTGGAAAAAGCTCAATGAGTCGCTTCAAAGAAAAAGCCCAGTAGTGGAATCTGCTTATATGTACTGCTATCCATGCTAAAAAGCAATCTTTGTTATCACTAGACGACAATACACCCAGTTAACTCTCTATTTTCGATAGCTTATTTTTCATCAGATCCAATTGCGTGAAATCTTCGTAGCTGATATTTATCCACTCATTGAAATATGGCATTTCCTGCATATTGCTCTATAACTACGAGTAATGGTTTTGCACATACTCAATGGCTGGGCAGTCACACTGTCTCGATCTGGTTTCTAAGGAATCAATATGAAAAAAATCCCTCTTGCTATCATTACCTCACTCATTCTTTCAACCTCTGCTTTCGCTGCTCAAAGCACGATTAATCAAGAAGCTATGGAAACGACAACGGGTGGGTTTCAAGGACCGTCAGCGGAAGACTCTTTAAACACGGTTCAGGAAATCATGGATGCGGGCTGGTTAACCGACGGTAACAAGGTCACCATCGTGGGCTATTTGGTAAAATCAATGGGTCATGAAGTGTATATGTTTAAAGATGATACTGGTGAAATGCCGGTAGAAATCGACGCCGACCAATGGGCAGGACAAACTATCACGCCAAAAGACAAAGTAAAAATCTATGGCGAGATTGAAAAAGGTGACAGTGATGTTGCTGTAGAGGCGGAATCAATTCGAATTATCAAGTAGTCCCGTCTAATACAATGAATCTTTACGTACTCAGCGCCGATTTACATCGGCGCTATTTATTTTCCTTTTAAATAAAACACTTGCTCGACAGCGCACTCCTTATCATCTCCCCTTCTTATCTCAGTACATCTCTGTTCTAATCCACTTATCTCAACGATAAAAGAGAACCGAACCATGTTTGAATACAGTCAAAAACTCATTTCTGCACTCGATACACTTTTTAAAGCCAATCAATCTCAGATTACTCAATCTTCTCAGCTTTTCGCTGATGCTATTGTCGGCGATAACATGATTCACATCCTTGGCACCGGACATTCGCATATGGTGGGGTTGGAAGGCTTTATCCGAGCAGGAGGGCTTGGTAATGTGAATGCCATCTTAGATTCAACCGTACTGACTTCAGATGGTGCCTTGCGAGGTTCAAAGCTCGAAAAGCTAGAAGGTCTTGCGCAGATCTTATGGGAAGAGCAGAACATTTCGAGTGGTGACGTCATTATGGTGGTATCAAACTCGGGAAGAAATGCGCTACCGGTCGAATTTGCTCAGTTAGCTAAGCAAAAAGGTCACCCTGTGATCGCTATTACTTCCGTCACCCAATCGTCTCAATACCCGAGCCGCCATAGCTCTGGATTAAAGCTGATGGACATCGCTGATATCGTGTTAGATAACCAAGTTCCAAGTGGCGATGGTCTATGCGAAATCAACCAACGCGTTACCGGCGCCTTTTCAAGCATCTCCGGTATGGCGCTGGTCAATACTATTACCACCGAGGCGCAAAAGCTTGCACTCGAGAAGGGAGTAGAGCCGCTGATATTCTCAAGTCAGAATGTCGACGGATTTAACAATGATGATGTCTATGCGCACTTTAAAGGTCGCCTCAAGTCCATGTAATACGGCGTCACATAGCCTATTTTGTCGAGAAGAAACCAACTCACTAATACATTCAAGCTACTGATGAAAAACAATAAATTACAAGACTTGACGATATAGTTATGTAAAATGACCGCACCTATATAAAAAGTTAGCACCAAGACTAACTCGCCTTAGGTATATCAGAATAACAATATAAAAAGGTATCAGTATGAATCGAGTTATTCATGTGCCCGCTCACTTTTGTGAAGTCGGCAAGCATGAAGCTGTCGACTATAGTGACACGCCTGTTTGGACCAAAACGGGTTACTCTAAGTCTGTCATTGACAGCGTTCGCCTCACAGAAGATCTTCAAAAAGCCGTAGAGACTCTTAACCACGACGGCTATGAAGTGATTTCGATTACACCCATTACCAGTGGTGACTATGATTTTAAAGCGCTCCTGGAGCCGGGAGGACGTGGTGATAGCGGATATGGCGGCTACGGTTATGGCTATGGCTTTAGCTATACCCAAGGGCTTATCGTCACCGCCAAACGTATTTCAAGTAATCAAGCACCGACACCCAAACCATACTAGTCATCTCTACTAGGTGAAAGCAGCCTCTGGTTATCGTAGGCTGTTTTGCTCACTCGCCACCAAGCACGTCGCATTGAGAGTTTTCACTTCAACTCTGTACTAGCAAATACCCACTCAGTGAGAAAGTAGATTTTTAAAGCACGCTAGTTATCAGATACTTAGCCTCGTATATTCCATGCTATGAGTAACACTTGGTGAAGAAAGCGCTTCTTATCTCAGTACTGCTGTTATTTGGCTGTGCTAACCACACGAATCCTCCTGGATCTTCCACATCATCGAACACCCAAAAGCAAGTCATCAATCAACTTTTAAACTACGTGGCAGGTCAAGCCAAAGAAAAGTGGGGAGAGGACGAGTTTGTTCAGGCAGGTAAGCATCGCTACGTGAAATACCTAGACGGCTACCGAACACGAGCGCATATCGATTTTGACCGCGGGAAAATTTACGTATCCACGCTGTCTCAAAGTCACCCAAAACAACATCTGCAAAAAGCCATTGTACAAACGCTACTGATGCCGGCCGATCCAGAACATGCTGAGCTGTTTTCCGACAAAGAAGTAGTTCTAAAGGGAAAGCCTTTTCTACTTGGTCAAGTACTCGACCATGATGGTAAGCCGATTGAATGGCAGTGGCGAGCCAATCGTTACGCCAAACATTTGATCGCTACCCAACTGCGCACCAAGCCAATCAAAAATGGCAACGCTTACTATGTCGAGATCTCGATGACGGACGATCACTTGCAGCAGCGTGAGTATCAATACGCGGAGCTGATCCAAAGCGCGGCAAAACGTTATGGCTTATCTGAAGACCTCATTTACTCGATCATAAAAACCGAAAGTAGCTTTAACCCATACGCGGTGAGTCATGCAGGTGCTTACGGTCTCATGCAGGTTATTCCTAAAACCGCAGGGGCGGATGTGTTCAATTTGGTCAAAAACAAACCCGGCATACCCTCCAAAGAGTACCTTTTTGATCCTGCTAATAATATAGATACGGGTGCTGCCTATTTTTACATCCTAAAGAATCGTTACTTACGCGATGTAAAGCACCCTACCTCTCTGCATTTCAGCATGATTTCGGCCTATAACGGTGGAACTGGTGGGGTACTAGCGACATTTGATAAAGATAGGAAACGAGCGATGAACAAATTAAACCAGATGGAACCAAAGCAAGTTTATACCGCTCTCACCACACAACATCCGAAAGATGAAGCGCGGCGCTATTTGCAAAAAGTTTTGTATTTTCAGAAGGACTTTAATGAGAATGTGTTAACCAAATAACGCACTTTCTTACAACATTACCCAGCCTGCTCAACAAACGATCAAAAGATTAACAAATCTATATTATTCATATAGTTAAAAATGAAAAATTAAAGAAAAAGGACACTGATACTTACAATATTTGTGTCCGAATTTTCTAGCAGTCCGCGACCAGACTGATATGATCATCGCAAACCAATGAACCTCCAATTTTCGACATCCTATTTGTTGGTTAATAAGGCCTATCAGACTCAGCATCTAATAGGCCTTTTAGTTTTTGAGAGCTAGAATCGTAAGGGTTAATGAGTCACCCAAAGCGCCTGTTTCGCTAGCTCTCTAACGATAATCCGATTAACCGCCAATGAGTGCAGGAATACCTGGTAGTTGACCAACGACCGCCAGCGAGCCTACACAAACTACAAATGCCAATCCCGGAATCAGATACTTATCTTTAGCGGATAGTTCTTTTGCTCTCTCTCTATCACCGATAAAGCCCATGTTATCTAGCAGCATGGTAGTGGCCCATCCAAATACAGGATTAACAAACGCACAAGAGAAATGCTCTATGTTTTCGACCATATCTGGCAATTGCGCTTCATGAATCAGATTATTGAATATTCAGATCTGCGTAAGATCAACGACCAGATAGTATTACAAGACCTCACACCTATAGAACAACAGCACTTACAAAGCGTTCTTAACCGCATCGCTATCTTCCATCAAAAAGTACAACAAGATTTCCTATAACTCCCCTTGGTTAGTCTAGTTTTTTCGCTTCATCTGAATAACCTACTAGACTAACCCTTATGAATAGAAATCAGCTTATTATTCCTATACTACTTACGCTGAGTGTCATCTCCGCTGGGAGCTACTGGGTTTATACGTTTGTAAATCATGCTCAGCAAGAGAAGATGGTTCATGCTCAAGAAATCGCCTTTGATAAAGCTCGAGCTATAGAGCTTGAGTTAGCGCAAGCTTTATCTGTAACTAGAGTGCTTGCCTTATTGATATCTCAAGACCAAGGTAACGTCGAGGATTTCGAGTTCTACGCCCAAGGATTGATAGCTCAACATCCACTCGTTGATAATATTCAGCTTGCCCCGGACGGCATTGTCCAACATATCTACCCACTTAAGGGGCATGAAGCCGCCATTGGTCATAACTTACTACGGGATCCTGCAAGAAAAGTGGACGCACTACGTGCAATCTCAACCCGAAAATTAACCTTATCTGGTCCATTTCAACTCAAACAAGGTGGGGTAGCCGTAATTGGCAGGTTACCTATCTTTTCACCCCAACAAAAAGCATTCTGGGGCTTTGCATCAGCCTTAATCTACTTTGATACTATTTTGCTCAATGCGGGCCTGCCTTCAGCTGCTGATTCATACTATTCGTTCGATTTGTCCGCTATTGATACCACAACAAGTCAAGTGAAAAGTATTGCTGGGATTAAACTCCCATCTTCTGACCCACAAGATGTGACCACAACCTCCACCATTACCCTCCCAAACCAACAATGGCAATTAACCATTACATTACCAACATCAAGATGGGAAAAGTTTTTCCCGATGGTGAGCTATCTTGTGATTATTTCTATCGGGATATGCTCCGGGTGGATAACCTGGAAATATTTACAACTTCCAGTTCAATTACAACAAGCGGTAAAGAAAAAAACCAAACAGTTGGAAAATCTGTCATTTACCGACAGCGTGACTGGCATTGGTAATCGTCGCTTCTTTATGAAGAAGTTAGTCGCGGCACAAGCTCACACGCAATCGACCTTAACTAAAGCGGTACTATTTATCGATCTCAATGACTTTAAGATCGTTAACGACAGATATGGACATCTATTTGGCGATAAGGTCCTTAAGCTGGTTTCTCAAAGACTCAAAGCCAATACCGCCCACTCTGATATTACCGCTCGAGTGGGTGGAGACGAATTTGGTCAGCTACTGTTTGATATAAAAAGTCGTCAACACCTACAAGACTATATTGAAGGTGTCATTACCTCGCTGAAAGAGCCTATGAACATCTCTGGTATCCAAGTGACTATCTCAGCATCGGTTGGCGTCGCGCTTACCCCTGAACATGGTCGTCGCGCTACTGAGTTACTTAAGGCGGCGGATATCGCTATGTACCATGCCAAACAGGAAAAATCTGGGTATCAGTGCTGCTTTTATGACCCCAACATGGCGCTAAAATTCCGCCAAATCCCCGACTTCAAGCGCGATTTTACTGAGGCACTTTTGCACGAACAATTACGCCTCTATTACCAGCCCATATACTGCTTACGCAGCCAACATATTGTGCACTATGAAGCTCTAGTTCGATGGCAGCACCCACAAAAAGGCTTGCTTCCACCCAGTGAATTTTTAGAACTCGCTGAACAGGTTAATTTGCTTGTTCAGCTCGAACAATGGGTGCTAAACAAAGCATGCGCTGATATTGCAGAACACCGTGATCTGCATGCTCAGGAAGTGTGTGTCGCTATCAACATGAGCCCGGGTTTTGTGACAGACTCTGATTTATTACAGCAAATTGATGATTTACTAGCGCTCTATGAACTTCCGACAAAAGCGATCAAACTAGAACTCACTGAGACCAGCGTACTGACAAATCATGACATAGCAATGAAGACCCTCTCTGCATTAGGAGCAAAAGGTATTGAAGTGGCTTTGGATGATTTTGGAACCGGCTATAGCTCATTTTCATTGCTACATGAACTTCCTATTCATACTTTAAAGCTCGATAAGAGCTTTATCGACAAACTACTCATCGATAGTAAAGATTATTGCGTGGTTGCCAGTATTATCGAACTCGCACATAAGCTAAACCTTAATGTCATCGCCGAAGGTATTGAGACAAAAGAACAACAAGACAAGCTGAATTCGTTAGGATGCGATTACGGACAAGGGTATTATTTTTCTCTTCCTTTTCCTGCATTTAATACTGAATTACACCCCTCAAACTGCGAGCAACATGATTTGTGCGACAAACCTTGCATTCCGTCCCCTTCTCCTAAACAGCTAACCACGCCCATTCCTATATACACTGCCTTCAACAAAGCACAACGTAAGTAAACACTAGACGATAGGAAGACCTGTTAACGGGTTACCGCGAGCCCTTACAATGAAAAAACTTCTGAACTCCGCTGATCAATATGCTAGGATGGCCGACTTTTTATGACGCAGCTCACATTTTGCTCAGCAAAAATCGCGTCCAAATCCACATTGCTCGCTTAACCGCAGCATATAGTGAATAGTGATTATTTAATGCTAAATTCTAATACTGTTGAATCTACTTCAGCAGCTTCAAACTCAGCGTACAATGCTATCCATCCACCTGAACGACTGAGACAGCTCGCAGCCAAACTGGAAATGAACAATCCTGTGTTTTGGATTAGCGGCTCTTTTCTAACTCTATTTGTTCTACTTGCCCTCACCCATCCTGTTACTCTTTCCTCTGTTGTCGATTCTGGTTTTCAGCTGGCAACTCGCTATTTTGGCGCATTTTGGCAAATTTTGTTGTTAGCCAACTTCGTTATTGGTCTCGCACTCTGTTTTGGTCGTACCGGTGATGTTCGCTTAGGAGATCTCAATACTCCTGATGTAACGAATTTCAAATGGCTATCGATAGTATTGTGTACACTGCTCGCAGGTGGCGGCGTGTTCTGGGCTGCTGCTGAGCCAATCGCACACTTTGTTTCACCTCCACCTTTATTTGGCTCTCAAGATGCCAAAACCAATGCCATCAACGCACTTTCTCAGTCTTTTGTTCATTGGGGTTTCTTAGCTTGGGCTGTTTTAGGTTGTTTATCTTCTATTGTGTTAATGCATCTGCATTACGACAAAGGCTTACCTCTAAAACCAAGAACCTTGCTATATCCGCTACTTGGGGAAAAAGCTATTAAAGGCGGAATCGGCAACACGGTAGATGCACTGAGTATTATCGCTGTTGCCGCTGGCACAATTGGCCCTATTGGTTTTCTGGGGCTGCAAATCAGCTATGCCATGCAAGAGCTATTTGGTACTACGGACACCTTCATAACCCAAGCTATAGTAGTGGTCGTTGCGATGGTATTTTATACCCTCTCGGCATTAAGCGGAGTCAATCGCGGTATCCAGTTGGTGAGTCGCTATAACATTATTCTTACCGTGGCTCTTATCGTGTTTATTCTATTTGCAGGTCCCACTGGCTTTATTATCGATAGCTATGTTCAAGGTTTAGGTCAAATGATTGACCAATTTGTTCCAATGGCGCTATATCGAGGAAACCCTGAGTGGTTAGGTTGGTGGACCGTGTTCTTCTGGGGTTGGTTTATTGGCTATGCTCCGATGATGGCGATTTTTATTGCCCGCATTTCCCGTGGCCGCACTATCCGCCAACTAGTACTTGCCATTAGTATCGCCGCACCACTAGTAACTTGCTTTTGGTTCACCATCGTCGGTGGTTCTGGACTTGCCTTCGAATTGGAAAATCCTGGTGTGATTCAGGCAGGCTTTGAGGGATTCAATATGCCAGGGGCACTTTTAGCGATTACACAACAGTTGCCATTCCCGACGCTGATCTCCATTTTATTTTTGATTCTCACCACGACTTTTATTGTCACCACGGGTGACTCGATGACTTACACCATCACCATGGTGATTAGTGGAGACAAAGAACCGAACGCGACGATTCGAGCTTTCTGGGGAATCATTATGGGTGCCGTTGCCATTGTTCTGATTTCGCTGGGCAGTGGTGGGATCTCTGCATTACAGTCATTTATTGTTATCACCGCAGTGCCTGCCTCCTTCATTATTGCGCCGAGTCTTTGGTATGCACCAAAAATTGCAAATCAGATGGCAAAGCAGCAACGACTTTGACGCTATAACAAAGTCACCAGCGAGTTAAAACTATTTTACGGCAAGCACTTTACGCTTGCCGTTTTCATTCCACTTATCTGTGTTCTACGTTCCCTATTCATTACAAATATCCGCCTCCACTTTTGATACATTTCATCATCAGATACATCAGAGTTATGTCAACTTGTTTCACCTTATGACATCACGCTCAGCAGCTTTCCATTACTATCTGTTAATTAAAGAAAAATTTATCTTCTGTCATTATTAACCAGCACTTAAACGTCTTTTAAACCAAACACATTTATCTGTTCCCTCCACCGCTTTAGGCTGCGCCCCCTCCGTTACCAAAGGTTTGTTTAGGTTCCTGTCTAACCCCCTAGAACCTGAACATCTTTGGTAACAACCAACTTATTATTACTGCTTAAGGCTTGTTATGAACACCAAAACTAAAATTGCATTTTTTCTCGCTTCTGCGCTGACACTCAGTGGCTGTGTCGGCAGTAACGCTGTGACCGAAAAGCTGATGGGCTTCAACGTTAAAGTCGTGGATAACCGTTACGCACGTGCAGGCGTTAACTTCCTGCTATCTCCTGTCTATGGTTTTACGCTAGTGGCTGACTTGTTCGTTGTGAACTCAATCGAATTCTGGTCTGGTACCAACCCAATTAACGGTAAGCCTCATGTGTTTGATACAAAAACAGAGACCTATTTAGAAGTGAATGACAAGGTTGATTCTAGCCTGCACGATGCACCGATTGATCCACTGACAATGAGCACGCCTAACTCAGGCACCATTCGTTACCTCGATGAAAACACGATTGAAATGGAAGTGACCTTGGCGGATGGTCAGCAATCGAAAGTGATAGGTGTAAAAGAAGGCGACAAGATCAGTTACTACATTGATGACCAACTAGTGTCTCAAACAACACTTGATGCGCTAGAGCATGAGTTCTCAGAATCGTAGGAAATAATCTCTATCTTTCCTATAGTTAACTAAGTAACCACGGAAGGTTACCTACTTTAACTCATGACAAACTATATGACTCAATACAGTGACAAGATTGACTTAAACCTTTTTCGAACTTTTGCTACCGTGTACAAACATGACTCGATTAGTCGTGCAGCAGAAGAGCTCAACGTCACTCCAGCATCAGTAAGCCAATCAATTAAAAAGCTTTCTATTGAGCTCAACACCTCGTTATTTATGCGTCGAGGCCGCGGTATAACTCCAACCCTACAAGCGCACCATTTAATAGAACGCATTGCTCCTCTGCTCCATGAATTCGATGTAATTACCAATGATTGCCTTTATGGTGTTCACCAATCAACACCACGAAAAGTGGTGGTACAAGCACCTGAGCCCATCATATTTGAGCACATAAAAAGTACCGAGCTTGCCAATCACACTGAAACTCGTTTTCGTCTCGAATGGTTGGATATCCTTTATAGTAATAGCGATAGCTACGAGACTTTAAAATTCAAACATGCCGATGCCATCATAGATATTTTCCAGCTCGCTGAACCGAACATTTGCAACGACCTGTTATTTGAAGATGAAATTGTGGTGATCGCTTCGAAAAACCATCCACGAGTAGGCTCCACTATCTCACCAGAGCAGTTTGCCGAGGAGTCGCACATCATATTGAATTACCAATTTGGAGAGTCTTCACTGTTTGAAATACTATATAATTCACCGCCACCCAAAAGACGTATCTTAAGCACGCAAACCTCTTTAACCTCCATGCTGTCGCTTACTTCAGAAAGTGAAGCACTGTGCCTCTGTACCAGACGATTCGCTGAGCAGCATGCCAATCGGTTACCCATCAAGATCTTGCCATTTCCGGGTCCGGTTGAACCCGTCAAATTCTGGCTTATCTACCCAGCCCAAAGCCGAGATACACACGCGATAAAATGGCTTCACTCCACACTGGTTGATTGGATACAACAGCAATGAGTCCGAGCCATCAAACCATGAATTAACGCTGACTGAATTGTGCTTGTAAAAAGGGTAACAACAATAGACCGATGACAGCCGAACAGACCGATATCACCACAAAGAACCCAGTCCAATGGAACTGCTCTAATACCATCGCAAGTGGGTAGCCAGCAAGAGCTGCGCCCATATAGGCAAACAGTCCAACAAATCCTGTAGCCGCACCTGCTGAGTCTTTATGTGAACACTCAGCCGCCGCCATACCAATGAGCATCTGCGGTCCAAATACAAAGAAACCAATGGTAAAGAAACCAGCAGACTGAAACACAAAGTTGGTTAATGGCATTAACCAGAGCGCGGCAACAGACAGAAAAATCCCCATCGCGAAAATCAGGTTCATTGGCCCACGGTTGCCGCCAAATAGCTTATCTGAGCCCCAGCCAGCTACTAAAGACCCCACAAAGCCGCCGACTTCAAACAAAGATACTGATGCATTGGCGTTGATTAAACTGTAATGATGCTGCTCAGTCAGATACAAGTTACCCCAGTCATTAATCGCCGTGCGCACGATGTAAACCAATATGTAGCTAAAAGCGAGCAACCAGATGTATTTATTGTTGAGAACATACGACCAAAGAATCTGCTTCGGCTTCAGCCCTACTCCGTCGTTTTCTTGAGCCAGTTCTAACTTATCATTGCGCCATTGGCCTACGGTAGGCAATCCCATTGACGTTGGTTTATCACGCAGTCGCCAACAGAGAAATAAACCTATCAGCACGCTTATTACGCCCGGAATAATAAACCCCTCACGCCAACTATAATGAAAGGTTAGAAAGCCCACTAGCAAGGGAATCATCGCACCACCGACATTATGTGCCGTATTCCAAAGCGACCAGAAAAATCCTCTTTCGGTTCTGGAGTACCAGGTGGTCAAAAGCTTGGAACAGGACGGCCAGCCCCAACCTTGGAACCAAGCATTAAGAATCCATAAACTCGCGAGAACAAACAGCGAACTCGACAAACCAAAGACAATGTTTACCACTCCACTGGCAATAAGCCCGATACCCATAAAGTAACGAGGGTTGGAACGGTCTGAAATAATACCTGAGACAAATTTTGATAGCCCATACATCAAATAGAACATGGTGCCCATCATGCCGATGTCTCCCTTGTCTAAACCAAGGTCGGCAATAAGTGCAGGCGCGGTGTAATTGAAGGTTTTTCGGGTGAGATAAAAACCGGCATAGCCGAGATACATTCCCAGCATGATGTGAAAACGCCAGTACCGATAGCGAGTATCGACACTCGCGCTCTCTTGATGTTTCATCTGTTGTTCTGCTACTTTGACTGTCATGAACTACCCCGCTACACCAATGGAAGTCGTGCATCAATTTCGGTGCCACGTTGTGTTTCATCTCCGTCAACAACGCTGCGAATCTCAAACTGGCCACCTAACGCTTGAACACGCTCTTTCATGCCTTTAAGGCCAAACCCTTTTTGGCTATCTTGAAGCGGAAAGCCAATACCATCATCAGCAATCTTTAGCGTGATTGTCGCATCAATGACGAGCTCTATTCGCACCTGTTTGGCTTGAGCGTATTTGAGAATGTTATTCAGCGCTTCTTGGCATAAACGGAACAAAGTCACCTCCATCATATCCGAGAGCACTCGCTGGCTAACATTGTCGACTGTAAATTCAACTTCAATACCAAGCTGTTCAAACTCCATCTCACGCACCATTTGCTGAATGGCGGAGATCACGTCTAAATCATCCAAGGTTTTTGGTCTTAATCGAGTAAGCAGCCCTTTTGTGGTGTCATAGACATTCAGAGACAAGGATTCAATGGTATCAGCGCAACCAATGCTCAAATCAGGATTGTTGACGCGCTTAATAATGCTCGCTTGGGTTCGAATAGCAGTGATATTCTGACCAATTTCATCATGCAGTTCGCGAGCAATGTCCTTACGCACCGACTCTTCCGCTTGCACCAACTGTTTCGCTAAGTGCTTGTTGCGAGTAAGTTCAGAGCGAAGCTGATGGTTTAAATCGCGCTGTCTCTGCACCGCCATTCCCAGCAATATTCCCGTTAATGATTGAGCACTTATTGATAACAGTAGGTCCGTGACTTCCAGCTGTGACACCCCACTACGCGCCGCTATTAATGCACAACTATTAAGAAGCGTACCTAGCAGAGCACCCTGCCATCCATAACGAAACGCAAGCAAGATGATGGGTATTGCCAAACAAAACGGAGCAAAGCGCCTAAGCTCGTCAGGCAGCCCGACTTGCAGAGAAATGCTCACCGCAAACAGTGCAATGAACAGCAAAATAGGCTTATAGTGAAATTCGATTGGTTGATGGATGAGGTTAGATGTCAAAGGTCGCCACGTACTTTGAAATAGGTAATTCCAAATGAGGTAACAGCTCGGCACCAGCATAAGCCCCGCCGTAATACTCACCAAACCGACGAAACTCAGAGAGTCACTATGACTGCCGACAGCAAGCATATTAATCAGTGCGCAGGCAACAATCGCTGCGGCTTGAATAAGTAATCGTCGCCACTGAGCACCTTGATAATAACGCTCAGCAACCAAGGCAACAGGAATACTTAGCGCACTAGCAACCAAAATGGCCGACCACTGAGGCTGCGCAAGCAAAATAGCCAGAGAGATGGTTAAGCACCACTCAGCGGCATAAACGGCACCCCAGTATTTTTTAGCGGCATGCAGAGTAATCCCAAGCCTAAGGGCGAACGGGAAAAACAGAATTGCCAACTCAGCGTCGTTAACGAAGTAATAGGAAATCACCCATAAACAAAACCAACTGCACAGGGTTATCAGCCATGCACTGGCGCTGGCAACGAGGTAAGTTCGCATTACAACGTCGCTTCTGCCCTAAACAACTTGGCAAGTTCCACATTGTTTTTGACAGCAAGTTTATCCAGTGCATTAGCACGATGGACATGAACGGTTTTGTGACTTAATCCAAGTTCGGCCGCTACCGCCTTCACATCGAGTCCCGTTGCCAAGAGCTCTGAAACTTCATATTCACGTTTAGTGAGTCGAGATAAGGCTTGTTGGAACGGTCTTGGAGAAGCCAGTTTCATGGCAATATCCGGGGTAAGATAGCAACCACCGTTGGCACTGGTTCGCACCGCTTGAATCAGTTCATCAGGACTGCAACGTTTGGTCAAATAACCAAGTGCACCTAATTCCAATGCCTTTTCCACCATAGCAGGAGAGTCATGTACACTGAGCATCACACAGGCAATGCCCTTGGGCATCGACTCTAGTAACGCGAGACCACTTTCGTCCGGCATCGAGATATCCAGAATACATACCTGCACACCACTGCCCGGCAGCCCTCTTTTAGCTTCTTCAACCGAGCTAAACTCACCGACTACATTAATGTCTTCCTCTAGATTGAGTAATTGAGCAAACCCAGAACGTACGATGATGTGGTCATCCACTAAAACAACATTGATCATGATGAAGTACCGGCTAGAGAGAGGCGAAAAATGGGGTAACTTAACGCCGACGCATCGATTAAGCAAATAGCGTTTGGTTCTAAAAAAAGCGCTATCTATGATTCCAATGGCTCAGGCAAACCAAATGCGAAATCGTAGACAGCGCTTTTCAGGGGTATATTAAGCCGTAACTTGTTGTAACTGCTTCTTAGCTTTACGAATTTTCTTCTCTTCTGCGATAGCTACGAAGACAAGTAGACCGATACAAATCGCTGCAGATGTATCCAGCGCTGCAAAGGTACCTTTCCATCCTGTTAGGCCAAAGATAGGCGTACCATCGGCAATCATACCTAAACCTAACTTCGCGAAGCTGTCACCAATGAGGTAAGCAAACGTACCTTTCACGCCGTCGGCAACGCTGATGGCTTTCTTAGGAACGAAACCTACTGCCGCTACACCAATAAGTAGTTGAGGACCAAAGACTAGGAAACCTAAGACAAATAGCGATGCAAGATACATAAATTCACTTGTCGCATGTTGATAGAATTCCAAGCTTACGATGATTAGCGCTAATGACACACACGCAACCAGAGCGCGACGACCATTCGCCAAATCAGACAGATAACCCCAAAGTAAGGTACCCACTAACGCACCGACTTCGAATAAAGTGAAGCCAGAGATTGCCGTTTCTTTGGATAGACCAAGTTCTTGGTAGGCATAAACTGTTGACCATTGGTCGATACCGATACGCACGATATACAAGAAGATATTGGCAAAACACAGTAGCCAAATCACTTTGTTTTTAAGTACATACTCAACAAAGATTTCACGCTTGGTCATTTGGTTTTCTTCAGCCGCTTCGTCTTCTTCACTCACTGCTTCATCAAATAACTCTTCTACTTTACCTAGACCGTAAGCTTCTGGAGAGTCACTACCGTAACGAAGACCAAAGAAACCAACCACCAAAGCAATCAGAGATGGGAACACAAACATACCAATAACGTGGCCATCAAACAGGTAGTTAGCACCGAATAGCGCAACACCCGCCGCACCTGCACCACCTACGTTGTGCGACATGTTCCAAAGGCCAAGGTATGAACCACGCTTGTTACGTGGCGTCCACTTGGTAATGGTTGAATAACTAGAAGGTCCACCGGTACTTTGGAAGAAACCACTTAGTGCATAAAATGCAATCATTAGGAATAGACTAACGCTGCCGCCACCCATACTGAAACTGAAGCCAAGCATCGCAAGACCTGAAAGGATCAGCATAAACGGAAGGAACTGTTTGGTGTTCTTGCCATCGGCATAGTAGGACACCACGGTTTTACCAATACCGTAAGTGATGGAGAAACCAAGACCAATCAAACCAAGTTCAGTCATGGAAAGCCCATAGTTCGAAATCATATCGTTTTGCGCGATATTGAAGTTCTTACGAATCAGGTACATGGTCATGTAACCGATAAAGACTACTAAATAGGACTGTAAGAAGGGTTTAAACCACATTTTGCGTCTTTGCTCGACGGGAAGATCCAACGTCGGCTTACGCACTTGCTCTAGAAATTTCAACATGATGAATCCTTAGACTCTCAACATAAGGGGCAGCACTACCCAAAGAGCGACCCATCGCCGGTCTTGGTGTGGTGCAAAAAGTAAATTCGTTTGAGGATCAGCGCTAATAGCGCTGAAAATCTATGAGCAAGAGTGTAAGAATTGGCCGGGATAATGGCTTGAGAGGCGGTCTTAAGAGTACTAGGAAAAATTCCTAGTACTCGCTAGTTATCAAAGAATACGTGAATCACATCACAGATGTAGGGTTATACTAAGGCGTGTTTAATACAAGTAAGTGCTCTTTGCAACGTAGTCTCTGGACAACCAAGGTTAAGGCGGACAAAGCCCGAACCTTCTTTACCAAAGGCTGTGCCCATACTTGGCACCACGCCAGAGTTGATAAAGCGCTGCTCCAGATCGTTGTCAGTAAGGCCAAGTGCTCGGCAATCCAACCATGCTAGATAGCCCGCTTGAGGAGGTAAAAACTTCACCCCTGTACCTGAAAGCTCCAATTCTACAAAGCGTTGAAGTCGCTCGATATTTCGTTCTAGATACTGCTTTAATTGCTCCAACCATTCGGCACAATGCTGATAGGCAACGGTCGCGGCGACCAAAGACAAGCTATTAAACACATCCATGCCATGAGCATCTAATCGTCTAACAAAGCGTGCTCTCAGTTCTTCATTAGGAATAATGAAATTAGAGATACGCAGTGACGAAAGGCCAAAGGTCTTGCTCGCTGCCGTTGCCACTATCAAACGTTGATTTAGGCTTTGCGGCAGTTTCAGCGCCGAATAGTGTTGTTGGCCGGAAAGCGTAAGATCGCACCAAATTTCATCACTTAACAACCACACTTGATAGCGCTCGCAAAGCTCTGCAAGCTTTAGCACATCTTGCTGTGACCACACACGTCCCGTTGGGTTGTGAGGATTACAAAAGATCATCGCCTTTGCACCTTGAGCAAAGCACTGCTCGAGGTGTTCAAAGTCAATTCTGTACTCGCCATTCTCAAGCGTTAATGGATTTTCCTTCACTACTCGGTCGTTGAACTCAATGATTTTGCGAAAGGACCCGTAGCCCGGAGACTGCATGACAATCTGGTCACCAATATTGGTAAGCATTTGCAGTGCGATCGATAACCCAGGCAACACACCATGGACCGTTGTGACCCACTCCTTATCGATATGGGTGTCATGCTGAGTAGCAAACCAGTCAATGATGGCTTGATAATAGTCAGCATCTCGCTCTGCATAGCCAAAGACACCATGCTCAGTGCGCTGCGTTAGCGCATCTAATACCACTTGTGGCGCTTTGAAATCATAGTCTGAGACCCACATAGGGAGTAAATCCGATTGATGCAATCCTAGCTTCTGACCCATAAAATCCCATTTAAGCGAGCCAGTGTTACGACGTTCTAACATTTGGTCGAAGCAATTCATTCAGCAGTTACCTTATTTTGTTGGGGTAGCAACAGTTTGTAATTCTGTATTATCTGTTGATTCTGGCTTTGCTTTCGCAATACCAAAACCAGTAAAACCGTAAATCAGCGCGAAGATTACGCCGGTATAGCACTGAATCGCCCAAGGTAGATAATCAAGCGTTGCTACGCCTAGCGTGCCCGCCATGTAAATACCGGCAGCGGTCCAAGGCACTAGCGGTTCAATAATTGTGCCTGCATCTTCGATAGTACGAGAGAGGTTCTTGGTATCTAGACCCATTTTTCGGTAGGCGTTTTGGAACAGTTCTCCCGGAATCAATAGTGCTAATTTGCCGTCTGATGTCGTGAACACAACCGTAATCGTCGCGATAACCGTTGAAGCAATCAGTTGACCCGTTGAGTGAATCAGATGCAGGAAGCGACCAAGTACCACGTTCAATGCGCCAGTTAAGCTTAAAATACCTGCGAAAGAGAAGGCACAGAATACCAACAAGATAGTGCTCATCATTGAGAACAGACCACCACGGTTAAGCAGCTTCGCTACATCCGGAATGATGCCTGATACTTCGTGACCATTCGCTTCAAACATTGATAGATTAAAGCCATCAACATACGCTTGGAAACCTTGTTGTAGTGAGAAGCCTTGAAGCAGCATGCCAAGAGCTATAGCAATCGCCGACGCTGCAAGCATGAGCGGTAATACTGGCTTTTTAGTAAGAGCACCCCAAAGGATCATCACTGGTGGAATAATAAGAACAATGTTGAGGTTATAAAGGCTTTCAAGGCCCGCTAAGATCTCAACGACTTTCTCTGGTTCGCTCACTCCTGCCACATCGGCACTTTGACCAGCAAAGAAAAACACGGTTGCGGCAATCACAAAGCCTGGCAAGGTAGTGTAGAGCATATGTTGGATGTGTTCGTACAAGGTTGTGCCTGATACCACTGGAGCAAAGTTGGTTGAATCAGACAGTGGAGAGATTTTATCGCCGAAATAAGCGCCAGAAACTACTGCACCCGCAGCGGCTGCAAGCGACACATCTAGGCCAGCCGCAACACCCATTAGTGCAACACCAACAGTACCTGCTGAACCCCAGGATGTACCTGTACATACCGATACTACGCTAGTCACGAAAAAGGCAGCGATAAGGATGTATTCGGGACTGATCACTTTAAGTCCCCAATACACCATATAAGGGATCGTGCCGCTCACCATCCAACTGGCGATAAGGCCGCCAACAGAAACAAGAATTAGGATGACTGGCATCGCCTTGGCAAGCTTCTCAACAATAGCGCCAATAATGTCATCCCAGTTGTAGCCCATCTTCCAAGCGATGAAACCAGTAAATGCCGCAGAAATCAGCAGCAAGACTTCAATTCGTAGTCCTAGCGCTCCGTAGCCGATTGCCAAAAGCAAAAACATCACCGCGATAGGGGCGAGCGCTAAACCAAATGAGGGCAGAGGCTTTGAATTTGTCATAATGTATATCCTCAAAAACTGTGTAGGGTTTGTTCGCAGAGATAATATCCTTAGCCTCATTCCAAAATTGAGAGCTAGATGACTGTTTCATGTAAGCGCTTACATGAGATTATCTGATGTGAACATTCTCACGTTTTTTCATTGATAATTACCTTTTTAACGACTTGACGGTCTGTCTTTCGACTAAATTGGCTTCAAAACGATGGTTATGGGGAGGAGTATAGGCTGATTTTTTGAGGTTCAGTGCTAGCTTCGCGGCATGCACCGACATCTCGTCGATAGGGTTGTGCATTGTGGTTAAACGAGGATAGAGATAGCGTGCCAACAACACATCATCAAAACCCACAATAGACATATCGTCAGGTACTACCACGCCTTGTTCGTAGAGACTTGCCATCAACCCCGCCGCCATGACATCATTAAACGTCACCACAGCAGTAACTTCTGGGCACCGCGCCATCAACGCCTTTCCTGCCGCTTCACCACCAGACTCACTGAAATTCTCGTTAATAATCCAGCTAGGCGGTACTTCAATGTTGGCGGATGACATGGCGTCTTTATAGCCTTGAAGGCGATCGGTTCTATCTTCTATCGGCAGATCGCTGGTGACGTAGGCTATCTTGCGATGACCTAAAGCAATCAAATGCTCCACCGAGACCTTTGCTCCAGCTCGATTATCCACCCATACCGAGCGATTCGAGATCTGTGGAATAGTGCGATTGAGTAGAACCATAGCGGGAGCTTGGGCAGCGTAGCGGAGCAAAGTGGCATCATCAAGCATTTTGGCATGCACAACCATAGCTTCGCAGCCTTGGCTAATAAGAAAGTCCAAGCCTTCTTTTTCACGTTCCGTATTGTGACCGCCACTCACCACTACCAGTTGATGGCCATTAAGACGTACCACCTCTTCGACATTTTTGGCGATTAGTGCAAAGAAGGGATCAGCCAAGTTACCTGTGAGTAGACCTAGTGTGTTATTGCTTCGTTTCGCTAACGCAGCGGCTCGAGGGTCACGACGATAGTTAAGCGTTTTAATCGCTTTCTCCACCCGCTCCAACGTTACTGGTTCTACGTAGTGAGAGCGGTTAATTACCCTCGATACTGTCGCTGTCGAAACCCCTGCTAACTCTGCTACGTCTTTCATGGTTGCCATGACTGCTTTCCTTAACGCTCTCTATTGCGAACTCGATGCTAACGTTTCTTGCTCTTGAATTGACTCGCACGGGTCTTTTTATTGGTGCGTCGATTGGCTTGCTTGTCTCGTTTAGGGCGCTTGCTTTCTCCTGTCGAGGGTTTATCCGTCACCGGAAAGTCAGCCAGCTCTTCCAACACTAAACTTCGTGATGTGAGTTGACGAATCGCCTCAAGATATTCGGTTTCACCATGGCAAACTAGCGACAATGCCTGTCCCGTTTTTCCTGCTCTGGCGGTGCGCCCAACTCGATGCACGTATACAGATGGGTCACTTGGCAACTCATAATTAATCACGACGGGAAGATCATCTACATGGATGCCTCGAGCTAAAATATCAGTAGCAATCAGTACTTGAATCTCACCTTGTTTGAAGGCCTGTAAGGTACGTTCACGCTCCGTTTGCTCTTTATTACCATGTAAGGCGCCACTAGTAATACCTGCTTTATTCAACTTCTTACAAAGCGCATCTGCATTGTCTCGTGCACCAATAAACACCAACACCTGAGGCCATTGATGCTCAGTAATTTGCTTAATCAGCACATTGGCTTTACTGCCTTTATTTACCAAATACAATGTCTCTGCAATCTGCTCCACCACACTATTGGTTTTATTGGCTACAACTCTGATTGGATTGTTAAGCAAAGTCGTGACTTTTGCTTCCAACTGTTCTGGTAGCGTTGCTGAGAACATTAAGGTTTGTTTTCTGTTGCTCAATCCATTGAGTATACTCTGAATGTCTGGCCAAAAACCCATGTCGAGTAAACGGTCAACTTCATCAAGCACAACAGTTTCAATACGTTGAGTGTCCACCAGCTGTTTATTCATGATATCGAGCAAACGTCCAGGTGTTGCCACTACAATCTCTGGAGCAGCATTAAGCTGACCCACCTGCGGCTCTACATCCTCGCCGCCGCAAACCACAGCGACTGAATAACCTAATAGAGCGACGATAGGATCGATGGTCTCTGTTACCTGTTTCGCCAATTCACGCGTAGGCACTAGTATCAAGGCTTGCTTTATCTCGTTGTTAAGCAACTGCTCTATCAGCCCAAGGCCAAAGGCTAAGGTCTTACCGCTGCCAGTTTGTGCAAGAGCCAAGACATCGTGCTGTGCGGTAATAGCAGGAATAGCGAGGGTTTGAATATGAGTAGCATGAGAGAATTCACTAGGAATGGCATCAATTAATGCCGAGCTTAACGTTAACTCAGAAAAAGACATGATAGGTTTACACGATCGCAGAAATATGTGCGGATGATAGGAGGAAAGCGTGTGGAACTCCAGTTTCTGTATCAATAAAAGTGTTGATCGTTGAAGTGTTAAGTTGGTAAGCGGCTGGCAAAAACGAGCCTGCTCGAATCAATGAGCAGGCTCTGATAACAGTTAAGACGCCATTGCGTACTGTTCTAGTTCTGCGTGGGATGCCGTAGTAATGAACTCGCCATCTAGGTAGAAATCAACAGAATCTTTACCGCTCACTCCTACAAGTGTGCGTGCTTTGCCAGAATCATCAATGAAGTCCATCTGTGTTGTATTGTCATCTAGCTTAGATAACTTAACAGGTGCAGTAGAGAGCTTCTTTCCTACCTTGTGGTTTACTTTGATGTACGCTTCAGCAGGAGTGTCCGCTACCGCCTTTTTCTTAGTTAGTGGGTTGGTACCAGTCCAGAACTCAATAGAGTTAATCACGAATAGATCCGCTGCCGCTGTAATGGCATAAACCGGTGACATCAAAGTGTATAGGCCGGCACGAGCATAACGGTTGTCCACACCTTTTAGGTTAACTTCATACATCACCATACTCGTTGTTGCCATCTGGCCAATACAGCCAGTTAGCATAGTAGACATTAGTGCAGCAGCAATCGTGGTTTTAATTAGTTTCATTTGTTTCGCGATCCTCTCGCATCATCACGATAGATAAATGATGAGCAAGTTGATTAAAGTGGATTATTACAGGAGAGGCGCCAGGCGAGCGGCTCATCCCATTCACACCATTAATAAAATGGCGCGCGATTATAGCCAGACTTTAGAGCATCGCAAGTACTTAAAAACTAGAGATTTATTGATAAAAAACAGAGGAGTTAGAAAGAGAAGGACCCAAATAGCCAAAACAATGTCAAAAAGGATGAATTTACATTAATATTCAAATAATTAAAAAACCAAAAGGCTCAGTTAAAACCTAGAAAAAAGGGAAGGTTTTTTGTTTTAAAATCATAGGAAACGAGGGTTGCAGTCCAATTCTTACAACCCTCTTAATGAAGACTTACAACATGACTAGGCTTGCGGTACCAAGGAACGCAAAGAAGCCGACCACATCGGTAACCGTCGTTAATATGACTGAACCCGCTAAAGCAGGATCAAGCTTGAGCTTATCCAGAACCAGAGGAATCAAGACACCGAACAGCGCTGCTGTGATGATATTGACGACGATAGCCAACGCTATGGTCGCACCAAGGATCGAAGACTGGAACCACAGTCCAGCCATCGCTCCTATGATGATCGCCCACAGTAGACCGTTAATTGCACCAATGCCCAACTCATTCTTGATAAGAGCAAATCGGTTACCGGAGGTAATCTGGTTGAGAGCCATAGAACGCACGATCAAAGTTAGTGTCTGGCTTCCTGCGATCCCCCCCATAGAACCGACAATAGGCATAAGGATCGCAAGGGCAACAACCTGCGAAATGACGTTTTCAAACAAGCCAATTGTCACTGAAGCTAAAATAGCGGTAAGCAAGTTAATCCCCAACCAAACCCCACGCTTTTGCGAACTTTTCAATACTGGTGCGAACAGGTCATCGCCTTCATCCATACCCGTACCGGCCATTAAACGCGTCTCGTAGATTTCTCGTTGCGTGCTAAGAGCAAACTTCCAGTCAATCTCCCCTACCAACAATTTACGTTCATCAAGAATAGGCAATGCACTGAAGGAGGAACGCTCCATTGCTTCCACCGATTCGGCCAATGTTAGCTTTGCACTAAGCGTGGTGACGTGCTCCAAAACCAACTGTTTGATTCGCGTTTTGGGATCACTTTTTAATACATCGCTATAATCCACCATCCCACGAAAACGTTTTTGCTTATCAATTAGATAGATATGCTCTGGCTGCTCATAATTGTATTTATCAATCAACAGCTTGGCTCTGTCTACTGAGATACTAAAAGGAATCGTAATGACTTTCCTATCTGCCCAGCGGCCAATCTGATCTTCTTCATATTCATTGGCTTGGTCATAAAGCTCTAGCTCATCCTTTTCAAGTAAAGAGATAGCTTCGGCAATGATGTCATCAGGCAGTGAGTCCGCCCACTCGATAAGCGAAAGGTTATCCAACTTCGCCAGCGTAAGCTTAAGCTCAGTTTCCGATAACGCATCCAGAATAGAAACACGCACTTCCGCACGAGTCTCTGTGAGCACTTCGATATGCATTTCCAGTGGCAACTCACGCCACAAACGAACCCTTTGCTCTATAGGAAAGGCTTCCAATATCAATCCCACCGACGACGACTCCATCCCCTGCTCTATAAGTTCATTAAGCACACTTGGTTGCTCATGCTCCTCAGCCTGAGAGATTTGTTCGATTTGTATGGATAGATCTTGGAATTCGCTCACTCGTGGCTCCACATGGTGCTATACGTTGTTAGTCTCGTAAATTTGTTCGATAAATTAGCGCGTTAGAGTTAAAAAACTCTGTGATAAATGTGCTGAATAGAAAGAGGAAATCTTAGCTTGTCACAGATGAATAATCTAGCGTGGTCTTGATGATTTCAGAGGCATTATTGAACAATTAGACCTAAGAAGAGTAAAGGCATGTCGCTATCTATGAAATAACCACACGCCTTTGAAAGGATTACACTTGAGGCGTTAACTGATGACTGATTGATTGGCAAATAGCGACTAACTCGTTCTTTGTCGTTTCAATACTATCTACAGCATGATGAACTGCATCAGAGTCTAAAGTGACATATGGAACAGTCAACACAGCCAACATCTCACTGCCCGTAAAGATCGGCACACTGATATTAGTAATACCCGAAATTTGTGGACTGGGACCAATAAAGTAACCTTGATTCTTGGTCTGATTGAGTAAAGCGTTCGCTTGTTCTATTTCGTAATCAGTTGCACCACTCTGCTTGAGTATTTTCTCTCTTGTGAGTTCATCACTAAAGCTCAACAGTACGATTCCAGAGCCGGATGAACATACGTCTAACTTAGCGCCAATCTTGAGGCTAAAGCCCATCTTATATGGACTCTCTTCCCTTCCGATCACCACCAGATGCTGATTGTCATACCATGAAACGTGGCATGATTGATTGACTTTTTCACTCACCATTTTCATTAATGGCTTGGCGATATTTAGCAGTTGAGACTGAGGTGGGTACTGATTAGCAACGGTAAACATCTGCATAGAAAACATATATTTACCGCTATCTTCATTAAAGGTCACATAACCACGACGAGCCAACACAGAAAGTACTCGGAAAATCTCTCCCACACTACGACCGACCATCTCTGCGATCTGTTTCTTTGACATGGGTTCAGCTGAACTTGCTAGCAACTCCAGTATATCCAACCCTTTCTCTAAGGCTGGGGCGTTATACTCCTGCCGAACAACTTTTTCCAAGTACCTGCTCCTTATTTCACTAAGCCCATCATTTGTGGGATCGTCATCGAAATTGCCGGGATATAAGTCACTGCCATTAGTACCAAAAATATCACCGCAAAGAATGGTAGCAGCGTTTTGATCACATGGTCAATTTTGATATCGCTAACCTTACAACCAGTAAATAGTATTGGTCCAACTGGTGGTGTTATGGTGCCAAGTGACAAGTTAAACACCAACAAAATACCAAACTGGACTGGATCCATACCCAAATTCATACAAATCGGTAGAAAGATGGGTGTGAAAATTAATACCGCTGGCGTGGGATCCATAAAGGTCCCTACAAATAATAAAATCACATTGATGATTAGAAGGATCACAATCGGGTTATTGGTTAACGACAACAAAGCATCGGCTATAGCTCCAGGAATTTGCGTAAACGCCATTACCCACGACATGATTGACGAAGCGGCTATCATAAAGATGACAATCGCAGTTAACTTGGCAGTCGACAACAAAATACTTGGGAGCTGTTCAACTTTCAGAGCTTTGTATATAAACCCAAGCGCCAAAGAGTAAACGACCGCAATAGCTGAAGCTTCTGTCGGTGTAAAGATGCCTGCGAGAATACCTCCTATCACTACCACCACTAATGACAAACTAGGTATTGCATCAATAAATAGTTTGGCGCGCTCAGAAAGGCTCATCACATGTTTCGACATATATCCACGGCGATAGGCCATAAACCCTGCCACTAGCATAACGCCACCACCCCAGAGTAAGCCGGGCAAATAACCGCCCATAAAGAGTGCTGAAATAGATACCGAACCAGCGACTGTCGCATAAACAATTAACGTGTTACTTGGTGGAATCAACATTCCAGTTGGAGCAGATGCAATATTTACCGCTGTTCTAAATGGCGAGTCGTACCCTTCCTTCTCTTGAATAGGGTTCATAATTCCACCAATCGCAGCTGCCGAAGCAACGCCAGAGCCACTGATTGAACCAAACAACATATTGGAGACCACATTAGTTTGGGCTAATGCTCCAGGAAAATAACCCGTTACTATGCGCGAGCAATTAATGAGTCGTATGGCTATGCCACCGTTATTCATAATATTGCCCGCTAAAATGAAAAACGGTATCGCTAGCAATGCAAAACTATCCAAACCCGTGAACATTCGTTGGGCGGCTGTCGTCGTAGCGCCTGCTAAAGGCAGAATACTGACCATGGCAACAAATGAAGGCAATCCAATACTAATACCTATCGGCGCACCTAAAACGAGTAGAATGATAGCGCCGCCGAACATAATAAGGGCAGCGAGGGTAGCAGCATCCATATGTCTATCCTTTTACACTAAGTTGCTGAAACTGATGTATTAGTTTCAGTTGGTTGATAACGAAATAAACAAGAATAAGCACTCCGGCAATAGGTAATGCCGAGTAAATAACACCCATTGGCACTTCTAAGGTCGAATCTAACTGCCACATTTGACGAACGGACGCTTTGAATCCGCCTTGCCACATAACCACGAAAGCAAATATAGCAATTGTCCATTCAGTGAAAATATCAACCAGTATGCCTATTTTCGGCGAGAACTTATCTCGTACATAGGTAATAGCCATATGTTCTCTCAAGCCAAACACATAAGCCCCACCAATCAACACCAACCAGACAAACATGTATCGTGACAGCACTTCACTTACCGCACTTGGACTATTGAAGACATAACGAGTAACGACCTGATAGGTAACAAGAACTGTCAAGAATGCCATAATAGCGATACAAGCTCGTTCCACTACCCAGTCGATGATTTTCTTGAACTTATCTGTCCAGACTAACAACTTTTCCACTAGACTTTTCCTTGCAAAAAAGGAGTTAGGCTTGGCGCCTAACTCCTTCTTAATTAGCTCAGTTCACTGATCGCCTTAGTTAATTCTTTCTGTGCGTCAGTTTTAATCAATTTTTGCTGTAGAGGTTTGCAGCTTTCCTGGAATTGTCTCACGTCGACATCAATAAAGGTCGCACCATTCTCCTCCGCTAACGCACGAGCTTTACCAATTTGAGCATTCCATTTAGCAAACTCGTCAACAGTCGACTCTTTAGCTAAACGACGAATCGTCGCTTGGTCTTCCTTCGACATTGAATTGATGAAGTCGTCGCTAATAACAACTAAGTCAGGCACCATCAAGTGAGAAGTTTTGCTAAAGTAAGGAGCCACTTCATAGTGCTTCATATCGGCATAAGTAATTTCATTATTCTCACCGCCGTCAAGGACACCTTGTTGAACCGCGGTATACACTTCACCTTGACTCATCGGTACACCAGTGCCGCCCATGCACCCTAGCATCTCTACCATAGTATTCGACTGCATCACGCGGATTTTCTGACCTTTCATATCCTCGACGGACTTAACGTTATGCCCCTTGGTATAAACGTTACGAGAACCAGCGGTATAAGCCGTCAATACTTCAAAACCAAACTTTTTGGTAGAGGCAAATAGCTTGTCTAGAGCTCCGGAAGTAAACACTTTTTCTTGATGCTCAATACCGGTATAAGCGAAAGGCATGCCGATTGCAGTGAAGGTATTGTCATAGTTTTCTACCAACGGGTTTGCTACGACTGCCATTTGCACTGCGCCAGCTTGAACCAACTCCAACGACGCACGTTGATCGCCGAGCAGTGCATTGGGATAAATAGTAACTTTGTAACGACCATCCGTTTCCGCTTCTAACTGTTTACCAAACCCTTCCAAAGCCAAATATTGAGGGTGCTTGTCAGATTGGTTAAATGCCGCTTTGATTTCCGTTGCTGCAAATGTCATTGATGATACTGTGACTGCTGCGCCCGCTACGGTAGTAAGAAGTACATTTTTCAGAGTTTTGTTCATGTTAATTTCCTATTAGTATCAACTAAGCCAATGTATCCATTGGAATAAAGTCCATATCGTCGAATGTTTGATTTTCACCTAACATTCCCCAAACAAAGCTATAGTTTTGCGTACCACACCCCGAATGAATCGACCAACTTGGTGACAGTACGAGTTGTTTATCTCTAACTAGAATGTGACGAGTTTCAGTAGGTTCACCCATCATATGAAACACGGCTTGTTCCGGCTTGATATTGAAATACACATACGCTTCCATTCGACGTTCGTGAGTATGTGCAGGCATCGTGTTCCAAACGCTACCCGGTGCTAAATGAGTGATTCCTAAACATAGCTGACAGGTTTCTATCACATCCGGGTGTAGGTATTGGTTAATGACGCGCTGGTTTGCCGTCTCTATTGAACCAAGTTCTACCACGCGAGCCTCACTCTGAGGAATTACCCTTGTGGGTAGCGATTTGTGCGCTGGTGCACTTAATCCGTAAACTGTCGCGTCACCTTCTACTTTCTCTATCTCAATTGTCTTTGAGCCTAGGCCGACATAAAGCACATCCATAGCATTTAAATTGAACGTTTTTGTATCTACGGTTACTTTTACGGCCCCTTCTAAGCAAGCTAACCCAAGCTCTCTTCGTTCAAGAAAAAACTCGGTACCGAACGACTTACTATCTATCCACTCCTCTAAAATCAATGATTTATCTTGAGGACAAATCCCTAAAGCAACCGCTCGGTCAATATGGCTATACGCCACCGATACCCGAGATGGTATGAATAGCTCGTCGATCAAGAACTCATCACGCAGTTGTGCAGTAGAGTACTTTTTCACGTCTCTGGGGTTCGCTGAATACTTCGTTAACATAACTTTCCTTAACCGTAATTTATGCTTTTAATAGTAACAGTCGTTCCTATATGATCAATATCATTCACATACGAACACACATAGACGTGATCACTGATCCTTAAAATTGGAAAATTAACGGTTAAATCTTGAACTAGATCTGGTTTTGAAACTGCGTTTTAAAAACAAAAGGAGAGGCATTTGATGCGAGTAAATTAACTTTGAATGTTAAGCAGAGATGAACGCTATGGGCGTGGCTGGCGAGAGCACAGCCACGTTACATTGATCATAAGAAGTGGAGATCGTAAATAGTTGAACTTACCAGTGACGCTGTCTTGGCTCGAATTGTGGCGATGTTTTCTTTTTCAAAGCCTGCTGTACACGAACGAAATTTCTCCCCAGCATAATGCGTATCTGGCTATAAGTTTCATACGCCAAAAGTTTCCATGCTGGTGCGGTCCAATAACGAGTGTACATATGCTTCATAGCGGCAGTCACATCCGGGGATTTTTGGGCGATTTGAGTGCAAAGTGCCAATGCCTCTTTCATAGGGTCATCGCTAACTTCAGTCACTAGTCCCATAGATAATGCTGTTTTAGCGTCAAGTTCTGTTGCACATATCGAGATTCGCATCGCTTTGTCCTTCGGCATGATTTCTCTAAGTGCAATGGACCCGGCCATATCTGAGATTAATCCCATCCGCGACTCCATGATTGACAGGTTGGCATTAGGCGCACAGAATCTAAAATCGGCTCCCAGCGCGATTTGCATACCCGCTCCCCAGCAATATCCTTCGATTACAGCAATAACAGGAACGGATAGCTTTCGCCAATTACTGCTCACTTGTTGTGCACGATTTGATTGGCCAGGAAGCCACTTAAACAAGAGTCTTGCAGCAAAGCTCTTGTTTTTCATCATAGATTTGAAATCGAGTCCTGAGCTAAAGTTGCCTTCACTTCCCGTCAGGATAACTGCCCTCAGCGTTCGGTCGTTACGAAGCGCTTTGCTCACATGAATCAACTCATTAAACATAATCATGTCGACGCCATTAAGCTTATCCGCCCTGTTTAAGCTGACAATCACGACATGCTCGTCCCTAGTTACTTTAATGCGTTGATAATCCATCCTTGTATCCTCTGTCTAATCGTCTATCGCATCCGATATGCGAGCTCTAATAGTTATCTCAAAGTGTAGTCGGCAAACCATTACAATTAGAATCAATACTCTAAAATGAGAGATCATCACGAAAAAAACTAGATACTTGGATCCATGTTGTTTATCGAGTAATTGTGAGCGAGGTTCATTCTTAACAATACTAATTGATAGAATTATGAGATTGCTCTAATTAGTCGTCGAGTATTCTTGTGAACTGCGACTACGATGTTTGAATGTCTTAGGCGTAACGGATAAATAGGAAACACCGTCCATGATTAAGGATAATCAACCACGTTCTGAACACCAATCTAAACCTAACAAGCTCTCTGAAAATAGCCGTGACCCTTTATGGCTTACTGTCAGCTACGCCGTCTTTACCTACCTACTTCTTAGCTACGTACTACCTCATTATGTAGGAACAGAAACTGCTGTCGGCACGGCGCTTGTTGGGCTTCTTGCCGAATATGCACTGTATGTTTCTTCACTTTGGCTATTACCAGAGCTGATCGCTCTATTAAGATCTTTCAAATCAGAGTCCGACATAGAAACCGTACAGAAAACCATTTAACTCAAACGTTATATCACTCGCAAAAAACTATTTTAATGATTAAGTATTAACCAAATAAGAATAAGTTCGCGCGTTTACAATAGGTTACGACTGGCACGTTAATAGCCCCAAAAAACTGTGAGCAAGATCAACTTGATCCTGTAAATTCATAGTGTTACTGTGGCTTTGATGACGAAAATATGACCACAAGGAGTGTGCTTTGCCGAATATTCAAGTGAGTCGTTGGCGTGTTGAATCCTGTCCAGAATCATTGGAACAGAAAATCATCTCTGCCGTCGCCTACCAAGAAATGAAGGGAACTATTTCTGATTTTGAGTTGTGTCAGATATTCGGAGAAACCGTTTGGAAGAGCGGAGAGAATTACCATACACATGCTGTTTCTGTGTTAATCAATGAAGCAGAAAGGTGCTGTCGAGTCATTCCAAGACTACCGGTTGGGTAGTCTGCATTGATAACCTAATGTATTGATATTAAAAAGGGTCTACCAACTGGTAGACCCTTTTTGTATTCTTGTTACTTATTATTAGCTCTGCGAATAGATAGCTTCCAATTTTTCATCTTTGCGTTTCCATACATCGTTGAGCCAATTGTGGAAGCGACGTTTGAAGACTTTGTCGTTGAAGTAATCACCGTTGAGGTTTTCGTCCATCTGATATACATCGATTTTAACGACAACTTTCGTCAACTTACCCTTCAACAAATCATTAAATGGGTCTTCTCGATTTTCTGGGTACGCCAGTGTGATATCAACGACCCCATCCAACAAATGGTTCATGGCGTTAAGTGTGAACGCTACACCACCTGTTTTTGGCTTCAATAGGTGTCGATAAGGTGTTTTAACCGTCGCCAACTTTTCTTCGCTATATCGCGTCCCTTCAACAAAGCTGATCATCGTTGTTGGCACGTGCTCAAACTTTTTACAAGCCTTGCGAATCGCATTAAAGTCATCATTGCGTCGTTCGGGGTGCTTAACCAGATAGGCCTGCGAGTGTCGCTTCATAAATGGCATATCCAAGCCCCAACAAGCAAGACCAACAAAAGGCACATACAGTAAGCTTTGTTTTAGTAAAAATTTGCACATTGGCATTCTGTTTTTCATCACGGATGTGATGATAACAATGTCAGCCCAGCTCAAATGGTTAGACAACAACATATACCATTGGTCTGGCGTCAGATCGTCACCACCTTCAACGTCCCATTCAATGTTGTTGTTCAGGTTTAGCAGCCATAAGTTAATCGTCGCCCAAAGCCACATCTGTTTGTTAGATAGGCTGGTCATCAATGTCTGAACGAATTTCAGTGGCAGTAGTAATTTGATGATCGAGAATGTGCAAACTACGAATGCAGTCACAGCCGTATTTGCCATTACTAGAAAAGAATTGATGAAGAGACGTAGATTGCTGAACATACCAATTGTTACAAAACTAAAAGAGGCCGCAATCATAGCAACTTTTGACTAAACGTATAGTAAAGCTTTGTCATTCAAACGTGCCTTTCGAAAGGCACGTTTATTTTATTGTTTAATTACAATATGTTATTAAACCCAACCCGTTAGTCGTCCGACCAGGTAAAGTGAAATACCGGCCATCACACCCGCTACAATGTCGTCAATCATGATACCTAAGCCACCATGAACACGCTTATCGAGCCAACCGATTGGCCATGGTTTTACCATATCGAAGAAACGGAATAGCACAAAGCCTGTCAGTAACCATTTCCAATCGTCAATCGGCAATTTGAGTGCCGGGACTATCGCCATGGTGATCCAAAATCCAGCGAACTCGTCCCATACGATGGAGCCATGATCGTGCACCCCCATATCATCAGAGGTCACTTGGCAGATTTTGATACCGATAATACAAGACAGTAAAACCGCGATAAGGTACATGCTCAAAGGCAATTGTGCTAACAGTAGATATAACGGAATCGCTGCCAGTGTCCCCATAGTACCGGGTACAACAGGCGATAGACCACTGCCAAAGCCAGTCGCAAGCAAATGCCAAGGGTTTTTCAAAGAGATTAAGTCAAGGGGGTTACTCATTGGCTCACCTTAAAGTGGTCGAATCCACCCAACTGCCAGTCAAGTGGTTGGTCGTTAGAATGTAGATCAAGATAGCCGGTGCCCGTTATTTGTCCAATACAGGTAAATGGCGTATTTGATAACGCGATCTCTAGTTGCCCTCTGTTGGCTTCCGGCACCGTAAAGCAGAGTTCATACTCTTCACCGCTAGTTAATGCGTACTGCTTTGCGATGTCATCAGACTCAACGAATTGCTTGAGTTCAGACGAAACAGGCAGCAAGTCGACATCAATACGGGCGCCAACGTCTGAGCGCTTTAAAATATGCCCTAAGTCAGAAATAAGGCCATCAGAGATATCAATCGCGGCAGAAGCGATATCGCGAAGGGTAATGCCTGCAAGCACTCTCGGCGTCGCCTCAAAGTGGCGCTTTTCTAATTCGCGGTTGAGCTCGGTATTCGCGCTGATGTTTTTTTCCAGAATCACATCAAGGCCAGCTTTGGCATCACCGAGGTGGCCTGTCACATATACCCAGTCTCCAGAACTTGCCCCACTTCGAGTCAAAGCTTTGCCTTGTGGCAGTGTGCCTTGCACAGTAAGAGTAATCGCCAGCGGTCCTTTTGTGGTGTCGCCGCCGATGAGCTGGATACCGTAGTAGTCTGCTAACGAGAAAAACGCACTGCAAAAACGCTCAAGCCAGCGTTCGTTCACTTCTGGTAATGAGATCCCCATGGAGACCCAAGCAGGTGATGCACCCATTGCAGCTAAATCACTGATATTCGAGGCAAGTGCCTTATGTGCAATCCAAGCCGGATCGGCGTCAGCGAGAAAGTGAGTACCGGATACTAAGGTATCAGTGCTAATGGCGATGTGACTGTCAGCTGGAGGGGCGACAATGGCACAATCATCACCTTGTGCTAAAACCACGTCTTTGCGTTGCTGCTGTTTATGCGCGAAGTACTTGTCGATTAAACTAAATTCACCGGACATCTTGTAGGCTTTGTGCTGGAAAGGTGAGAAGAGTATATAAAAAAGGCCAGCAATTTGCTGACCTTTTTACGAATAGACAAACGTTAATCGTTACTTTTTGCGAACGTGAGGTGCTGCTTTATCTAGAACACCATTAACGAACTTGTGGCTGTCTTCTGCTGCGAATACTTTCGCAAGCTCAATAGCTTCGTTGATAACCACTTTGTAAGGTACGTCTTCGCGGCTCGTCATTTCGTACATAGCTAGACGAAGAAGCGCAAGCTCCATCATGTCTAGATCTTGCATTGGACGAGAAACGAACGGACGTAACTTGCTGTCTAGTTCCGTGTGATTCAACGCGACACCCGTGAGCAAATCACGGAAATATACAACGTCAGTCTCTGGCGCAGTCAACGCAGGCTCAGCAGCATGATGTTCTTCTTCATCATACTTACCACCTGATAAGAACTGTTCTTCAACAGTGGCAACATTTTCTTTAGTAATTTGCCAAGAATAAATTGCTTGCAGAGCAAATTGACGTGCATTACGACGTGCGGCTGGTTTCACACTGGCCCCCATTAGGAATCGATTTCAGAAAGAACGTTGATCATTTCAAGCGCGCTTAGTGCAGCCTCTGCACCTTTATTACCAGCCTTGGTTCCGGCACGCTCAATTGCTTGATCGATAGTATCAACAGTCAATACACCAAATGCTACTGGTAGGCTATATTCCAGAGACACTTGCGCAAGACCTTTATTACACTCACTACAAACATAGTCGAAATGTGGTGTACCGCCACGAATTACTGTACCCAAAGACACGATTGCATCAAACTTACCTGTTTTAGCAACTCGCTGAGCAACCAATGGTAGCTCTACCGCACCAGGACAGCGAACAACAGTGATGTTGTCTTCACTCACTTGGCCGTGACGTTTTAAAGTATCGATAGCACCAGATAATAGGCTTTCATTGATAAAACTATTGAAACGAGAAATTACAATAGCAATCTTTGCGTTCGGTGCTGGGAAGCCACCCTCGATAACTTTCATATGCTTTCCTTATAAACTATGTTCATCGCGCGAGAATCGCCGGATTCTAGCACAACTCAATTATTAATATCCACCGCTAACTTTAGTCAAACACTGCTTTCACAATACTTGAAATCGGTTGCGGCGCGACGAAAAAGAAAAAGCCTTTGCGTTTCATAAGCAAAGGCTTGGATAAATTACTCAGTAATGTATTCAGTGACACTTAGACCAAAGCCACCCAGTGCGTGATACTTTTTATCCGCCGAAGACAGAAGCTTCATTTCATGTACACCAAGATCCGCGAGAATCTGCGACCCTACGCCTACTCGGCGTGATGTGCCTTGTTTTTTAGCCATGGTCGGTGCTGAGCCATTGTCTTGTTGCTCGAATACCTTGATCTTGTGAACAATAGCCTCAGTGCTTTCTTCATTACCAAGAATCACCAGTACACCACCTTCTTTTCCAATGCGCTTCATCGCTTTGTCCAAAGTCCAGCTGCGATCGGAGTTTCTATTTGAGCGTAAAATATCAGTGAAGGTGTCTTGCAAATGTACGCGAACTAATGGAGTGCTAGCCGTCAAATCACCAGCACACATCGCGTAGTGGATTTGATTGTCGATAGTGTCACGGTAGGTCACTAGCTCAAAGTCACCAAATTCAGTCGGCAAATGACACGCAGCAACGCGCTCAATTGTGGTCTCGTTATTGTTACGATACTCGATAAGGTCGGCAATCGTTCCGAGCTTAATGTTGTGTTTTTCGGCGAAAATCTCTAAGTCGGGACGACGCGACATAGTGCCATCGTCATTAAGAATCTCGACAATCACAGAAGCAGGCTCAAAACCCGCGAGTTTTGCCAGATCGCAGCCAGCTTCAGTATGACCAGCGCGAGTTAACACACCACCATCTTGAGCCGCCAGTGGGAAAATGTGTCCTGGTTGCACTAAGTCTGCAGCCTTTGCGTCTTTTGCAACTGCGGCCTGAACTGTACGTGCGCGATCTGCCGCAGAGATACCAGTGGTTACGCCTTCCGCAGCTTCAATAGACACAGTAAAGTTAGTGGTGTACTGCGCGTTGTTGTCTTGAACCATAGGTGGTAAGCCTAGTGCTTCACAACGGCTCTTTGTCATGGTTAAGCAGATCAATCCACGTCCATGAGTCGCCATAAAGTTAATGGCTTCTGGTGTGATATGTTCAGCGGCCATAATAAGGTCACCTTCATTCTCACGGTCTTCATCGTCCATTAGGATAACCATTTTCCCAAGGCGAATGTCTTCAATGATTTCTTGCGGCGTACTAATTGGCATTTCACATTCCTGTATTGGTTCGTTGGGCATCAAGCTTTGCGTCAGATTTTAAGCGAAGCCGTTTTGTTGTAGGAAGTCCATGGTAATTCGAGACTCAGATTCGTCACTGGCTTTCGATTGCAGCAATCGTTCCATATAACGAGCTAGGACATCCACTTCTAAATTAATTTTTCGGCCAACATGAAAGTTGTCGATGGTCGTTTCTTCAGATGTATGAGGCACAATCGTCAGTTTAAAGGCATCTTTGCGAACGTCGTTGACCGTCAGACTGATCCCATCTACGGTAATAGAACCTTTTTCCGCTACATACTTGCCTAGCTCAGATGGCATCTGCACCCAAAACTCTATGGCGCGACCAACTTGTTGTCGGTCCACAATTTCTCCAACACCATCCACATGCCCAGACACGATGTGCCCGCCAAATCGTGTCGTTGGTAGCATCGCTTTTTCTAGATTTACTTTGTCGCCAACGCTGTAGTGAGCAAAGCCTGTTTTCTTTAGCGTCTCAACGGATAAGTCCGCATGGTAACTGTTGTCTGTGAAGCTTGTGACCGTAAGACAGACACCATTCGTCGCGATACTGTCTCCTAGTTTTACGTCACTCATGTCCAGTTTGCCCACTTCAACATGAATACTGATATCTTCTCCTTTTGGAGTGATACCCTTCAGTGTGCCAACCGCTTCAATAATTCCTGTAAACATTGTTCTACTTCTGCTTTAGTTGTGGTGTGGCGACAATACGAATGTCGCTTCCCACCATACGAATATCTTTTATATCGATCTCGATGACGTCTTGCATCTCAGTCAATCCAAGTGCCCCAATAAGCCCTCGCCCATCGGCCCCCATAAGCTTAGGTGCTAAATACACAATAAGCTCATCAACGAGCTGTTGTTGAATCATCGAGCCTGCTAGCGTTGCCCCAGCTTCTATCCATACATGATTAATTTGTTGGTCTTTAGCCAAGCCTTGCAGTGTTTCAGCTAAATCCAGTTGATTAGCTGAGTTCATTGTCACGTTAAGATCGCCACCAGCCTGAGCCACTCGAATAATATCACCCTCAGATTGGTACAATTTCAGCTCTCTCGATAGTGCATTTTGTCTATCCAAAATCACGCGAGTAGGTTGGCGTAATTCATCAGGCTTAATTACATCAGTGACATGACTTGGCAGCTCATCCCAACGCACATTTAAAGAGGCGTTATCTTCTACGACTGTTTGACTCGTCGATAGAATCGCGCCTGACTGGGCACGATACGCTTGAACGTCTCGACGTGCTTCGGGGCCAGTAATCCATTGGCTTTTGCCATTGGCTAATGCCGTTTGTCCATCAAGGCTGGCTGCCATTTTAAGTTGGACAAATGGCATGCCCGTTTCCATTTTCTTCAGGAAACCAGGATTAAGTGCTCGAGCATCTTGTTCCAGAAGACCAACGGATACCTCAATACCGGCTTCACGAAGCATATTGAAGCCTCGACCAGCTACTTGCGGATTAGGATCAGACATGGCACAAATGACTTTAGACACCCCTGCTTTTATCAGCCCTTCAGCACATGGCGGTGTTCGTCCATAGTGTGAACATGGCTCCAATGTTACATAAGCGGTCGCGCCCTTGGCTCGCTCTGCTGCCATTCTTAAGGCATGAACTTCCGCATGTGGCTCACCAGCTTTCTTATGATAGCCTTCTCCCACCACCTCGTTATTTAAGGTAATGACGCAGCCTACATTTGGATTAGGCGCAGTGGTAAAGCGCCCTCTTTTCGCGAGCTCTAAGGCACGGCTCATCATTTGATAATCAATAGCGCTAAAGTGGCTCATAACTTTCCATATCTATGGCTAAATGCATCTGGGTCGATCAGTCTTCGAGACGAGCGATTTCTTCTCCAAACTCTCGAATATCTTCAAAGCTTCGATAAACGGAGGCAAAGCGAATATAAGCGACCTTATCCAACTCTTTTAATTGAGTCATAACAAGGTTACCAATCATCTCACTTGGTACTTCACGCTCTCCAGTCGCACGAAGTTGTGACTCAATATGACTGATAGCAAGTTCAATAGCGTCTGCACTTACCGGACGCTTTTCTAAAGCACGCTGAATACCGCCAACCATTTTATCTTTATTAAACGGTTCACGATTGCCGTTAGACTTGATGACTTTAGGCATCACCAGTTCGGCCGTTTCAAAGGTGGTGAAACGTTCACTACATGCCAAACATTGACGACGACGACGCACTTGGTGGCCATCCGCTACCAACCTAGAGTCGATAACTTTTGTATCATTTTCAGTGCAAAAGGGACAATGCATAACTCCTCCTGTGGTTGATTTCCCAGTTTAGCGAAAATTCACCTATTAAGAAATCCACTATTTGACCAGTTAAGCCCGTTATCTATGGTATTGCTGAATGGCTTCACACTCTTGCCAATCAAAAGCATCAATAAGACTTTGCCAGACCGCATCAAAGTTTGCAGAAATGGTTATTTCCAGCTCTGTAATAGGATGAACAAACTTCAGTTCAGAAGCGTGTAGCAATAGGCGGTGCGAATCGTAGTGTTCGCGAAACAAACGATTGTGCTTGCCATCACCATGACTAGTATCACCAATAATCGGGTGACTCAGATGGTGCATGTGTCGGCGGAGTTGATGTTTACGACCAGTCTTAGGTTTCATCTCGACCAGGCAATAGCGACTGGTTGGGAATCGCCCTGTTGAATAAGGCACTTCAACCGATGCCAATGGCTGATAAGCGGTTACTGCAGGCTGCGCTTCCTTGTCTTGAGAAGCAAATTTATCGGCGATCTTGTCAAGCTCCACTTTAAGAGGGTAATCGAGAACATCACCCTCAGTGATCCAGCCTCGAACGATGGCATGATAGGTCTTCTCAATGTTGTGCTCAGCAAACATCGGCATAGCCTGTGAAGCGACTTCACTAGACAGAGCAAATAATAACACGCCAGACGTTGGTCGATCTAAGCGATGCAATGGGAATACATGTTGGCCAATTTGGTCTCGTAATGTCTGCATGACAAAACGTGTTTCGTTTTTATCAAGCCACGAACGATGCACGAGCATACCCGCAGGTTTATTTACCGCGACTAAATATTGGTCTTGATAAACGATCTCTAGTGGTTCCACGGCAGGTAGAGTCATGGTTTCGGTCATTTGGCATTATCATCCAGTTTTTTTAATACAAGGATTATTTCTTGATACTCAGGGCGCAGCTTCCATACCTCTTCAAAGTAAGGAGTGATCTCAAAGCCCTTCGGTAATGGCTGTCCCATCTTTATCATAGATTCAATACGCTGAATAAAAACCCATTGTAGCCACTCATGGGGTTCCAAAGTATCGACAGAGAAAGGTTGTTGGCTGCTCATCGCACTAGCTGTTGGCTCTTGGGTTTGCCACAGTGCATGTTTTTTAAGCAACTCTTTTAGCTCTACGAGCAATAGCTTCATGGTAAATAGGCCGTTCGTTAGATTGCGGTCTCATCATTCGATGAAATTGGCAACCAATGACTTGAAAATTCGCGATAGAATACCATCTATTGTTCTATACCCAAACCGTACTAGGAATTACTCCATGGATACCATTCATACTTTGTCGGACCTTCTGGTAAACAGTGGCTGCGAATATCACATTTATGATATTTCTCGACGAGTTCAGCGCATCGACAATGATCAATTTGCCAACGTTGAGCAAGCAAGCCAACCGTACCCTTATCCGATTCAAAGACAGGCACAGTTTGCGATTGCCTACTGGAACGCGGAGAAACAACCTTGGATATGGTTTCTGAAGTTTAACCTCGATGAGCGTGGCCTACTTAGTCAGGCTGATGTGGGCCAGTTTCTTAAGTTTGTGATGGAAGCGATGGGGAGTCGGCTGAGTAAAGAAATGAGTGAAGAGCAACAACAAAAGCTCGCTAATAATCCATTTACGTTCAAACCAAAAGACGACAAGCTTGCCGTGTTTCATAGCGTACTTCGTGCTGAGTTAGCACTACCAACCAGCCAATACTACACGCATGCACAAGAATATTTTGCCGGTAAGCTGGGATGGGATAATTGGCAAACTGTCGGTCTACAAGGTATTACTGACATTGCCGCTCGTCTCAGTACTGATGATAACAGTCGACTAGTAAGAACCAGTTTACGACATATTGCTAACGAGCCGAGATATGCTCTGCTTGGGGCCTTGGAGCATATTGCCCTTCCAGCAAAACTTTCTGATACCTTATTTGAATTGGCACAAAAAGAGGCGGAGACAGAGTACGCCGATCTGTTCCTACTATCCGCGTATGTCCGTGCCTTATCTGGAGGAAAACCGGAACAACTTGAGTCGCTGATTACTACCATTTTGGCCAGTGCGACACTCAGTCATCAAGAAATTCTCATCGCAATCGCGGGTCGCTCTTGGTTACCGTTAACGACACCAGCGCTGGCAGAGCAATTTCTGATTAGGCTGGCACAAACAGGAAACCAGACTCTATTCAACCAGCTGTTCGCCGATCTGGTTATGATGCCAAGTTTACGTTTGGTTCTGCTGCCACTGTTGCACTCTAGTCCGTCCCCTGAACTAGCACAGGCTTTAGTTGCGCTTCAGCAAAGTGCCACGCAGGGCCGGATGCACTAAGGAGACCTAACGGTGATCGACAATTTACTGATGATCTTAGCATTGAGCTTATTTTGCTTTTTGTTTTGGCAACAAAGACGACAAGGTGAAATTGCTAAAGCTGCGGTAAGTAGGCGTTGCAAGGAATTGGATCTGCAGATGCTTAGCGTGTCGTTCGGCGCACACAAGCTAAGAGATGCCAACGGTAGATGGGGTTGGCATACTATTTATGAATTTGAGTTTTCAGCCCTGGGCGATGACTACTATCAAGGAAAGCTGTTGATGAAAGGCTTTCATGTTCTGAATTTTCATCTGCCACCGCACCGAATGTAGATTGAAAGATCAAATACGGGCCGTGTTCATCTTTTGCATGGCCTATTTGCTCAAAGTCGAGCTTCTTAAGTAGTCTGATGGAAGGTTCATGGTCAGTATCGACATTCGCCGTCAATTTACTCAATCCCAAGGTGGCAACCACGTCAGGAATAAACGCGCGCAACACTTCCGTTGCAATACCTTTATTCCAATACTGTTTATCAAAGATATAGCCCAGTTCCCCTTCACTACTCGCATGCCTGTCGACAAATATATGACCTAGATAGTCCCGGGTTCGAATGTCCAAGACTGCCATGGCATAAATATCAGGGTCGCTTAAGATCGATTGAAAAATAGTGCGTGCTTTTGCCAGCGTGTGAGGGCCATTCATGTGCTTTCTATTCTTAGCACAGACGTTAAGCATGAGAAAATCCGACTCGAGATGGTCGGTATAGGGGATTAATACTGTCCGTAGCGTAGCGATCGTCATAACGTTATTACATTCCTTTGATTTCGCGTGCAGACTATAACAAGTGATTCCATGAGATTTATTGATCTCAGATATAAGAAAAGCCCCAACACTTGCGTATTGGGGCTATAGTCTTACTCGCAGCAGTCCGGCTACTAAAAATGCTCCATGCATCATCCGTAATAGTGGCTGAATCCTTCAGCTATATCCATTCGTCGCCGTCCTAGCGGTGTCCATCTCATCCAATGACGCTAACCATCCCAGTCAGCTCGCTTCACTTGTTCCTTGAGCGGTGTCCTTGACCATCTTCCTGATGGGGTTCCTTCACTCTTCCTGAGTGTATCCTTTTCCTTTTAAATCATCTTCCTGATGATTGTTCGCATCCCGCGCTATCCTAACTTCCTTGCTGGTTACGGTTCCCTTGGTAACCAAATCTTCTTCCTGAAGATGACCTTCCAATGTCTTTCCTGTTCCGTGTCAGCATCCTTCCGACAAGTTCTAATTTACGCGATTGCCGTTTTTGAGCAATGCAGAAAATTCAATTTTTTCCGCACCAAAATGTTTCATAACAGTTAAAAATCAATAAATACAAATACTTAATTTTATTTTCTTCCAAATTTCTCGCGCTTTTATCTCTTTCTCTCACAACTGCTGTGAGAGATCTCGCACAAGCCTCTTCCGTTTTAGCGCGCTTATTAATGAAGCCATCAATGCCAAAGTGTGACGAGAATCGGCTTTTGCTTTTCTGTACCCCGACCAAAATCACAGGTACTATTTAGTTATCCCTTATTGAATGGAAAAAAACATGCTAACGAAAGATGTCTCCGCAGAAATTGAAGCGGCTTTAAACTCATTGCATGCTGAGGGCAAGGAACCAACGGTCGCTTTGGTAAAGGCGCGTTTGAAGACCAAAGTGCCTATGCCTGCACTAATCACCGTAATTAAGTCCTGGAAGAGTAGCCAACACATTCCTAAAGTAGAAGTGGCTGCTGAGCCTGAGATTCAGCCATTGGAACTCAGAGTGAAGGAATTAGAACTACAAGTCGCGCTACTGACGGAAAGACTGACCAAGCTGGAGCAGAACAATGGTTAAGATTTGGGTGGATGCCGATGCGTGTCCAAAGGTAATTCGCGAAACCATTTGTCGAGCAGCAGAGCGAACCGGATTAACCTGCACATTCGTGGCGAATCACGCGGTGCCTGTACCAAAACGAGAGAACATTCACTCACTCACTGTGCCTTCAGGGTTTGATATCGCTGACAATGAAATTGTAAGGCGTGTTAGCGAGGGCGATTTAGTCATCACATCAGATATCCCGCTTGCAGATGAAGTCATCACCAAGAACGCCCTAGCGCTGAGTCCACGTGGCGAGATGTACACTAAAGATACAATTAAAGCACGACTCAACATTCGTGACTTTATGGATACCATGCGCTCGAGTGGCGTTCAAACTGGCGGGCCCGCACCGTTAGGACAAACTGAACGACGCGAATTTGCCAATAACTTAGATCGCTTTTTGGCAAAAGCGAAGCGATAGCGCACTTCAAACAAGTCGTCGGTGCGAACAGAAGCACACAAACAAAAAAGTCAGAGCTTATAGCTCTGACTTTTTCAATTCATCATGCTTGTGGTTAATTACGCACGTGGCAAGTAATCAGCCTTTCCAACCCACTTGTAGCTGGTTAGTTCTTCTAAGCCCATTGGACCGCGAGCGTGAAGCTTCTGAGTAGACACGGCAACTTCAGCTCCTAAGCCAAACTGCGCTCCATCAGTAAAACGCGTAGATGCGTTAACATAAACCGCTGCCGAACCTGCTGAGTTGATGAACTTTTCGGAGTTCACTAAGCTGTTAGTCATAATAGCGTCGGAGTGACTAGCATTATGTACTCGCATATGGTGAATCGCTTCTTCCACATCCGCGACCACTTTCACACCTAGTGTAAAACTCAACCACTCAGTATCAAAATCGCCCTCGCCTGCACTTCTTAAATCTGCCGCGCCAGCTAGAATAGCCTCCGCCTTTGGCTCAGCGACTAGGCTCACTTTACCTTTGAGACGCTCGGCAAGCATCGGTAAGAACTCCGCCGCTACCTTCTCATGCACTAGTAGGGTGTCCAATGCATTACACGCAGATGGACGCTGAACTTTAGAGTTTTCAACCACATCTAAAGAACGTACTAGGTCAGCAGACTCATCAACGAAAATATGACTGATACCAAAGCCGCCAATGATCACCGGGATGTTACTGTTCTCTTTACACATTTTGTGTAAACCCGCGCCACCACGAGGAATGATCATATCGACATAATCATCCAGTTTAAGCAGTTGTGACACAAGCTCGCGATCTGGCTTCTCAATATACTGAACCGAAGCAGCTGGCAAGCCCGCTTTATCTAACGCCAATTGAATGGCTTTCACCAGTTCCATATTGGAGTAAAACGTCTCTTTACCGCCACGCAGAATGCTTGCGTTACCTGTTTTTAGGCAGAGCGCCGCAATATCGATGGTTACGTTTGGACGCGCTTCATAGATAACGCCTACTACACCAAGTGGCACGCGACGACGAGAGAGACTCATGCCGTTCTCAAGGATTTTGCTGTCAATTTCACTGCCAACAGGATCTGACAAGGTGATCACATTACGCACGTCATCAGCAATGCCTTTCAAGCGCTGCTCGTTTAACAGCAAACGGTCCAAAAGTGCATCGGTAAGCCCTGCTTGACGGCCAAGCTCAATGTCTTTAGCGTTTGCCGCTAGGATTACGTCAGCATTCGCTTCTAGCTCATCAGCAATGATCTGTAGCGCATTGTTTTTTTGAGCAGTCGATGCAGTAGCCAGAGAGAAGCTTGCTTGCTTGGCATTCTGACCGAGTTTAATCATATCCATTACTTATCCCTTTATTCTTAATCTTGAATGACAACCATATCGTCGCGGTGAATGACTTCAGCACCATAGTCATAGCCTAGAGTCTCACCGATTTCTTTACTGTGTTTACCTGCAATTTTCGCTAGGTCAGTATCGGAGTAGCCACAAATTCCTTTTGCAACCAGTGCTCCGTCTTTGGTTGTCACACGCACCACTTCACCTCGAGCGAAGCGGCCTGAAACTTTAACAACACCTTTTGCGAGTAAACTGCTGCCTTTGCCAATCACAGCATTGACTGCCCCCGCATCGATGACAATGTTACCCGTTGCTGCCGGGCCAGCAAGAATCCAACGTTTACGATTCTCTAGTGCTTCTGGAAGTGGTAGGAAACGTGTACCTTGGGGCTCATCTGACAACGAATCAAACACCACGTTCTCAGCACTGCCAGCAGCGATAATAACTTCAATACCAGCACGACGTGCAATATCCGCTGCCTGAAGTTTGGTTGCCATACCGCCTGTACCCAATGTCGTTCCACTGCCGCCAGCAATCTTACGAAGCGTTTCATCAATCGTAGTGACTTCGCGAATAAGTTCCGCATTAGGATCCTTGCGAGGATCGGCGGTAAACAGGCCACGCTGATCGGTTAACAGCAGCAGTTTGTCTGCACCACACAAGATACCCACCAATGCTGACAGGTTATCGTTATCACCTACTTTAATCTCGCTAGTCGCAACCGCATCATTCTCATTTACAACCGGAATAATGTCGTTTTCCACTAGCGCATTGATGGTGTCACGTGCATTCAAGAATCGCTCACGATCCTCAAGATCTGCGCGTGTTAGCAGCATTTGACCGATTTTAAGTCCGTAAATCGCAAATAGCGACTCCCAAACTTGAATCAACTGACTTTGTCCCACAGCCGCTAATAGCTGCTTGCTCGCCATTGAATTGGGAAGTGCGGGGTATCCTAGGTGCTCTCTGCCTGCGGCAATAGCACCAGAAGATACCATAACCACAGAATGACCAAGCCTTTTCAGCTCAGCACATTGTCTAACGAGCTCGACCATATGCGCTTTGTTGAGCGCTAGGGAACCACCTGTAAGAACGCTTGTTCCTAACTTCACCACTACAGTTTTTTTGTCTGTAGCTTGACGATTAATATCAGTTGTCATCTCTGTTTGTTGGACACGAAAGTTAAATAAGGAGTGATGTTTTAGCAATCAAACATCATTTATACAAGTAAAAAGTGAGAGGATTGGAAAAGCAGCAAAAAAAAGCCCCAATCGAGACATTGAGGCTTTGTAAACGTTACACGAACTCTACAGAGTCATCATGTATTGCTACATCCAACGAGAACTTTTCTTTAAGCGCAGAAACCAACTTTTCATGGAAGACTTCTTGTGTTCGAGTAATCTCTTGAGTTGCTGATTCCGGAGCTGACTCTAGGACCCACTCACCTACTTGGTTATAGCGACCAATCTGATACGTTGCTTCAAATTGCTCGTCAATTAGGCTCAAATCAACCCACCAACCCCAAAACTCTCTATCTTCTGGAGACTTAGTATCATCAACACAAACGGAAAGGCAATCAAAGTGATAAAACCCTTCTTTGCATAGAGGCTCTCTAAGATAAGGACCAATCGCTTTTAGCGCAGTGAGCAAACGATAATGCGTAGGGTTTTTAGCCGCTTCTGACATGGGGAAACTCCATTTATAAGTAAAATTAGTTATTGAATTGAAATAGCGTTAAATTTTCCGAGATATTTATTGTTTTATCATATATTTGATTACACGCTTATTTCATATTTAACTAATTTACCACAAATGTCACCTCCAAAGTTCGTCCTCCAACCACTTAATCGCCATTTCGAGTGATTGCTCATATCCTTTAGCAATACCTTTCGCAGGTATTTGTTTTGCCTTGCCATAATCACTGAACATGGCTACTAAGCGGTTGTCTGAATGTGGTGAAACCATATCACCTTCTAGGCTCATTGCTAAGATCGGCACTTTCGTGCGACGAGCACTGAGGAAGCCTTGTATCTTGAGTGACCAAGCCATTAGCTGCCCTGACAAACTATTGATATCAATAGCATCTTTGCCTAATCGAGAGCCTAGCATATCCAAATACATCTTAGGCATGTTCTGGATTTTCTTTGGACTCGTCAACAAGTCATGAATAGGCGCGCCAAGCGATACACAACCTTTAATCTTATTGGGTTCAAGGAAAGACAACCTAACCATCGCGTTGCCACCAAAACGGAAACCTAATAGACCCACTTTGAAATGATCGACCCATGGAATATTTGGTAGCTCGTTTAGCACAGCTTGGTGTAAGCAAGACGTGTCCTCCGTTAGGGGCCAATGAGAGCTGTGACCGATAGAAGGCATATCAACGGTTAACATCGCGATGCCTGCGGGCGCAAGGTAATCGCGGAACAAACGCCACATGTCTGTTTGTAAGGAGTCGAGACCAGCACTCACTATAACAACAGGTTGTGGTTTGTCTGTGCTAACTAGATGCAGATTGGCAATAATACGTTTGTTCTTATAAGGAACCTCAATTTGCTTAATAATGTGACTAGTGCGTTTTGCTGCCTCATTGTAAGCCGTATTCGCCAACACCTGCGCCTGTAACGCAAGATTGTCGTTCTTTAGATGAGGGTAACCTGCAATGCTAAAACAAAGTGAGGCTTTAAATAACTCTTCGGCCGAATCATCACCAGTCACATCATTAGCACGCTTTTGATGCAACATACCAAGCTTCGTCCACTCATAGTTCCAGTTACCACCGTGATAGCCCATTACGGTATCCAGCCACTCGTCAACCGTACGAGAATGTTTTGATGAGGCAATGGTCGCTAACACACTTTCCTGTTCAATCGGATCAATACCCTGCCAAACCCATTGCAACCGTAGTAGGTTTCGGTACCAAGAGGTGGGGTTCTCCGCTCTGCGCTCCTCAAGCAGCTTATCGCTACTCGGCATATATCTAATCAGACGGGAGGTTTCTTTTGCCTGTTTGTTTTTCTCGAACAACGTCTCAGAGATATTCTTGCTGGTTTCTTCAGACATGTCATAACCTTCTAATGGAACTTTGTCCTATATAGTAATAAAAAAAATGACCCAATAAAGGGTCATTTTTCGCAAATACAGATTGATGTATTTATTTTTGTTTACGGTTGATTGGCTCAACGTAAGACAGCACCATATCCCATGGCTGCTCAATCCAACAGTCCTGAGCGATGTCAACGATGTATTCATCAACAAGCTCAACACCCGCAGGTTTCGCACATACTGTTACAAATTTAGCTTTAGGGTACATCTCGCGGATCTTACGAGCAGTGTCGCCACTGTCTACTAGATCATCAACGATTAGATAACCTTCACCATCATGCTCAGGTGCTTTTAGCACTGTCATGTCACGCTGATGATCGTGATCGTAGCTAGAGATACATACCGTATCTACGTAACGAATACCTAGCTCACGAGCCAGAATTGCAGCAGGAACCAGACCACCACGGCTTACGCCTAGAATGCCTTTCCACTGTTCTGCTGGCATTTGACGCTCAGCAAGTTGACGGCAATATGCGTGCATATTGTCCCATGTGATGATGAATTTGTTAGCCATAGTAAAAACCTAATTAAAACGTGTTCGTGCGCTATGCAGCCAAAATGTACTTCATGATAAAGATTGCCGACATTACCCATACACTTAGAGAAACGTCACGTCCTTTACCACTCAATGCTTTGATCGCCGCGTAAGCAATGAAACCTAACGAGATACCTTCTGCAATAGAGAATGTAAAAGGCATCAGCAAGCAAGTTACAACAACCGGCGCAGCTTCTGTAATGTCTCTCCAGTCGATACCAACTAGACCAGACATCATAAGAATTGCTACGTAAAACAGAGCACCTGCAGTTGCGTAAGCTGGGATCATACCCGCCAAAGGCGAGAAGAATAAAGCAAGTACAAACAAAATGCCAACAACAACTGCAGTCAGACCTGTACGACCGCCAGCAGCCACACCTGCTGTACTCTCTACATATGAGGTTGTGTTTGACGTACCCAGTAGTGCACCTACTGATGTCGCTGTTGAATCCGCTAGAAGCGCTTTGTTCAAGCGTGGGATTTTGCCATCTTTGCCGATTAAATCTGCTTTTTGAGCAACGCCAACCAGCGTACCTGCAGTGTCAAACAAGTCGACGAATAAGAAAGCAAATACCACTGAAATCATGCCGATCTCAAACACGGCTGAGAAATCTAATTGCATGAAGGTAGGCGCAATGCTTGGTGGAGCAGACATGATACCGCCCCACTGCACGTCACCAAAGATAAGACCAAGACCGGTTACCGCCAAGATAGCGATCATTACTGCACCTTTTACACCACGGTGTACAAGTGCAATAGTCAGGAAGAAACCAACTGCAGCGAGAGTTGCTGGCAGTGACGTGATATGACCAAGCGAAACCAGTGTTGCTGGGTTATCGACAACAATACCCGCGTTTTTCAGCGCGATAAGTGCCAAAAATAGACCAATACCCGCAGAAATACCGGTTCTAAGCGACATTGGAATGGAGTTAATGATCCACTCACGAATTTTGAAAACACTCAAAAGGATGAACAAGACACCTGAGCAGAATACTGCTGCTAGAGCTACTTGCCATGTGTAACCCATACCTAGCACAACAGCGTAGGTAAAGAACGCATTCAGCCCCATACCAGGAGCCTGTGCGATTGGATAGTTAGCTACGAAGCCCATGATGAAACAGCCAATAGCAGCCGCAAGACAGGTAGCAACGAATACTGCGCCGCGATCCATGCCGGCATCAGCTAGAATTGCTGGGTTAACAAAAATAATGTAAGCCATCGTCAGGAAGGTTGTTAAACCTGCGATGATCTCAGTGCGCACATTGGTGCCATGTTCACTGAGTTTAAACAGCCTTTCGAGCATAATCGAATCCCTAAAATGTAAAAAGTAAACGGTTGCGTAAACGATTGGCGCGAATTATAAGGTTATCAAAACGCAAATTCCACCTAGAATTTTGACTCTAAACCAAATAATTTTAAGTTGATATGAAACCTATTCGGTAACAATAACTAACAATTTGATGTAGTTACTCAATCGCCAATAGAATTCAGTGTAGTCAGGCTATTTACCGTTCGTTCACTATTTGAACGTTTTTTGAGATTGAGACGGTAGTTTGGGGAGATAAAAGACAAAAAAAACGCCACTCAGTTGAGTGGCGGTAGAATAATTTGGTCATCAATTGGGGTATATAACCAACGAAAAATTCTAAATATAGGGGTATAAATCGTTAACTATCTACCAAAGTAGACATTGTACGCGAAGTCTTTTGTGTATACGTTTTGAGTTGTCCAAAACATCGCGCTTGCTAAACCTTTCATAAACATCACCTTCTAACAAAACATCATTGTGCATTAATTGCTTTGAATCTCGGTTCCTTGGAGGCGATAAATCGGGCTCTTTCCGTGAGCAGTATCGTTGAGTATTTCAACTGTTTAAAAGAATACCATATCGGATTTTTATTACAAGCATTAAAGCAATCCAAGTCACAATAATTTTAACGATGACTAATTTATTACTTAAAACTGTAATTAAATTACAAAAATAACACCATTAAATATGCACCTAAACTCATTCAAGTCTGGTAACTAAGCTTTACCACCGTTTCTACAAGATACTTCAGGTTTGACTACTACCTATTTACAACTAATGATATCCTTTGCTTTATCTTAAATAAGCTAGAAAACCAGACGTTCCCTTCAAAATAAGGGGCATCTGAGGAACAACTATCTAGCAAAGCCCGTCAAAAGGAGAGTTCCGTGTCTGAATTCCATTCTGAAATCAGTAAGTTGTCACCAGCGCCTGTCTGGCAATTTTTCGATAAAATCTGCTCTATCCCTCACCCATCTAAGCATGAAGAAGCTCTTGCAGAGTACATTGTCGGCTGGGCAAAGGAGCAAGGTCTTGAAGTAAAACGTGACAAAACTGGCAACGTCTTCATTAAGAAGCCTGCTACCGCAGGAATGGAGCATAAGAAAGGTGTTGTGCTTCAAGCGCACATCGATATGGTACCGCAAAAGAACGAAGATACTGATCATGACTTTACTGTTGACCCAATTCAACCATACATTGATGGCGAATGGGTAACCGCAAAAGGCACAACACTGGGTGCTGATAACGGTATTGGTATGGCAACATGTTTAGCTGGTAACTATTCACCCGCGAGNNTCGCGGGTGAATAGTTACTTTAGCTGTGCTTGCTTCTAATGACATCAAACACGGTCCTCTAGAGGTATTGCTCACTATCGACGAAGAAGCTGGTATGACTGGCGCGTTTGGTCTTGAAGCAGGTTGGCTGGAAGGTGACATACTACTTAACACGGATTCAGAGCAAGAAGGTGAAGTCTACATGGGCTGTGCTGGCGGTATCGACGCAGCAATTACTTTCGAGGTAAATCGTGAAGCAGCTCCTGAAGGTTATGTGGCGCGTCAACTGACATTAAAAGGTCTTAAAGGCGGACACTCCGGATGCGATATCCATACTGGTCGCGGCAATGCTAACAAGCTGCTGGCTCGCTTCCTTGCCGGTCATGCTCAAGAGTTAGACGCACGTCTTATTGAATTCCGTGGCGGTAGCTTACGTAATGCCATCCCACGTGAAGGTTTTGTCACCCTTGCACTGCCAGAAACGAATCTAGCAAAGCTGGACGAATTATACAGCTTCTATACTGAACTGCTGAAATCTGAGCTTGGCGCTATTGAAACCGATATTGTTACCTTTAATGATGCGGCTGACTTAGCTGATGTATTTGCGACAGAATCTCAAACTCGCTTCATTGCAGCACTAAACGCTTGTCCAAATGGCGTGATTCGCATGAGTGATGATATTGAAGGCGTGGTAGAAACCTCGTTAAACGTTGGCGTTATCACCACTCAAACAGATAAAGTAGAAGTACTTTGTTTGATTCGCTCTTTAATTGATTCTGGGCGTTCACAAGTTGAAGGCATGCTAGCCTCAATCGCAGAGCTTGCTGGCGCTACTATCCAATGCTCAGGCGCATATCCTGGTTGGAAGCCTGATCCAGAATCAGAAATCATGGCTATCTTCCGTGACATGTATGAAGGTATCTATGGTCACAAACCAAACATTATGGTCATTCACGCGGGCTTAGAGTGCGGTCTGTTCAAAGAACCATACCCTAGCATGGATATGGTCTCGTTTGGCCCAACGATCAAGTTCCCTCATTCGCCAGATGAGAAAGTGAAAATCGATACCGTTGAACTGTTCTGGAACCAAATGGTTGCGTTATTAGAAGCCATTCCTGCTAAAGCATAATTCGCTGCTTTAGTCGCCATTATCAAGCCGATGTTTAACCATAACATCGGCTTTTTTGTTTCATATCAAATGGCAGTTTTGTTTTTTACGTTGCCTCTGTGTATATTGAGACAAGTTATCATTTACAGAGATCATTGATATGCAAGTTTACGGTTGTTGTGACTTAGTAAGAGAAATCTACGCCCAAATTGGTAGTGGTGACCAAGGTTATATCCCCCAGGCTATTTCTTGTGCAGTACGTGCGTTAAACGACATTGCAGCGGACGAATCCTTACCTTTGGAAACACGTGAAAAGGCAGCCTTTGCCGCCGCCAATTTACTCATTTCCGACTTTGAAGATAAGTAGAGACACATTATGAATCTAGCGAACTTTGAGAGTATGGACCCCATCATGCTGATGAGTATTGTTAATATGAAGCTACGGGACGATTTTGGTGGCGATCTCGACAAACTTGCTAACTTCTTCGATATCAGTAAGTCGGCATTGATTGAGAAACTAGCAGGTGCTGGGTTTGATTTTCTTCCCGAGGCTGGTCAATTTAGATAAGACGTAGACACGACGTTTTCTTCTTAGTAAAAAGCTCTGCAAATGCAGAGCTTTTTACTTATCTCATACTGTTTGTCTTAGCCAAACGATGCCCAAATAACCGTAATCACTAAGATCGGGCAGACAAATTTCACGTAGAAAGGCCATACCTTGCCAAACCAGCCAAGCTGAAAGTCTGGACAGCCTTGTTCAAGCTCATTTATCTTACCAGCTCGGCTCCAGACCCAACCACCAAATAAGCAGAACAACAGGGCAGCGACTGGTTGTAAATATTGTGTCGCTACCATAGCAACCAGGCCAAATAGCTCTGCAAAATTAAACACAATATAGACACTAAATAGAGCGATTAATGCGCCCAATACCCAACTGGTTTTCTTACGGCCAGTCTTGAAGCGTTCATCTACTAACGCTACCGGACATTCAAGCATCGAAATAGAAGACGTTAGCGCTGCAATAGTAAGCAACAAGAAGAAAACAACAGAAAACACTAAACCCAATAAACCAAGAGATTCAAACATCAATGGCAGCACGGTAAAAACAAGCGTGTCGGAGCTCAATAATGAACCGTCTTCAGCATAAATTTGTACCCCTTTCTGCATAGCAACAAACATCGCTGGCATCACCACCAAACCAGCGATAAATGCCACCGCTGTATCTACTAACGTGACGTTCATCGCCATCTTCGGCAGGTTCTCTTTTTTTGAAAGGTAAGAGCCATAAATTAGCATTGAACAGCCACCTATCGTTAATGAGAAAAAGCCCTGCCCCATGGCAGCAAGAATTAATTTCCTGTCCCAAACTTTTTCGAAATCAGGGATTAGGTAATGCTTGAGCCCTTCCATCGCTCCTTGTTGCATCATGATATAAACGAATAACAACGCAAATAGAATGAAGAGTGAAGGCATTAATCGGGTTGACCATTTCTCGATCCCCTGTTTAACACCACCTTGAACGATAAGAACAGTGAGAAGGTAGAAGACAATGGTACCGAACACGTTGCGTTCGACACTAAAACCCTTGAACCAATCGGCAAGACTCGTTAAGCCTGCAATATCTGCTAACGCACCAAACAAGAAGCAAATCAGCCAGCCACCAACAATCGAATAAAATGCTAGTACTGCGCATGGCACAGAAAGGCCAATCCAGCCAACAAGGCCGCCCGCTCGTTTACCTAGAGCATTAGTGGTTAGTGACTTCATACTATCCACTGGGTTAGCTTGACCATGACGACCAATCGCCATTTCCACAACCAACATAGGAAAGGCGACCACCAAAATCATCACCAAATAAACCAACAAAAATGCCCCACCGCCATTACTTGCTGCTTGAGTTGGGAACCCCCAGATGTTGCCGAGACCAACAGCTGCACCAGCTGCAGCCAGTATAAAGCCAAGTCGAGAACCAAAATGCTCCCTTGGAGCGGAAGAAGAGTTAGAAATGTCCACTGCGAATATCATGCCGTACTAGTTTGCTGGTACAGTATGATAAAAATGCGACGAGAGCAATATTAATTAGTTAAATAATCTAATATAAGCTTCAGCATTGATAGTAAGTTTTTCGTTACAGTAAAACAAAAGCAACTTAATTTACAATTACCAAAAAATGCAACACTAAAACCTAACATTCTAATACAAAAAACTCCGCTATTACTTTTTAAGCACTAGCGGAGCTCATAGATAACTAACAGTAATAACAAAGTTAAATAGTAAAGACTTGATAACCCTTTAACTCTGGGATTTTCTTTTGAAGATCTTGCTCTTGTTCAGCAACATCATTGAGAGAATCGCAGTAATCCTCTGCTTGTTGCTTCAACGATTCAGACTGTACCTTCATGGTTTCTGACATACGAGTTTTGAGCTCGTCCATCTGCTTCGATAATTCAGTCAAATTCAAGCCTCCCTCTTCACTCATTTTCTCTTGAAGAGCAGTAAACGCGCTACTAAAGAATTCTTTATTAAAGACTTCTTTCGCTTTAGCGACATCTTGTTCCCAATTGTCCATAAAGGAGCTAAAGGCTTCAGATTGGAGAACAAACTCGCCATTGTTTTCATATCGAGATTCCACATCGGCAAAAAACTCGGCAACGGCTTGTTTTACGTTTTGGAACGCTTCTGAGTTGTCAAAACTCTCTGCAACATCGTCGATAAGTTCATTGGTAAGTTCGAGCCCGTTTTCCGCAAGCTCCTTTGCTTTAGGCACGTACTTATTCATGTTTTCACGATAACTTTCAAGCGCATCTTTTTGCAACTGAGTCAGCTCTATCGCTTTCCCATTGATGAATAAATTATTGTCTTCATCAATAAGTACTTTAGAAGCGGGGGTCTTTACAATTTCTACCTGCTCGCCATCAAGGTGAACTTCATTCTTGATATCGACACCACACTGACCCACAGCCAAAGCATGACCCGAGGCTAGTAAGGTGCTTAATAATAGACTACGACTGAACACTCTATTGTGTATCTTCATAAATTACCCTATAGCATACGCTTAATATAAGTGAATAATAGCATAATGCGTCAGTTTCTCTCCAATACTAACCACAACCTCATCATCAATAGACTTACCAATTAGGGCCTTACCTAAAGGCGAGTGTGGTGTGACTACCTTGATTGTCGCCTCTTCAATGGTCAGGCCGCCAGCACATGGAAGTACGAAAAATCGCGACACCACTTCATCTTCATCTTCTATCTCTACCACGGCGGTAAGTCTAACATTGTCTAATGACGAGAATGGATTCAATACCATTTTTCGAAGTAATGCGATATCGCTTTTTACTTGCTCCAACCTCACGGCTTGCCCGTGAGCAAGATATGACGCTTCTAAAGCCAAGGTATCATATTTATGCTCTGGCACTGTTTCTTCATTGGTAGCGGCGTCAACCGTTTTCTCCATCGCCGAAGTTAACGTCACAACGTTCTGCTCCAGTTGAGCGATCACGTCGTCTAGCAGCACTTGCTTGTCCATTGAGCTCCTTACTACAATTACTAGTTAACAATGTAACGGTTAATCTTCAAACATCGTTAGTTGGCGAGCTTGCTCTAAGGGCTCCAACATAACGCTTAATCCTAACAAACGAATCTCGCGGCCTTGTTGACGCTCTAGCACCTCTCGCAGCAAGTCTTTAAAATATGCTAAATCCAATCTATTGTGGACATGCTCGATGGTCGTTAGTTTAAAGTCAGCAAACTTCACTTTGATGCCTTGCTTGATAACATTACGTTTAGGCTGAGATTTATTAAGTCGCATATCCAGTTCTGGATACAACTTCTCTTCTATTACTTGCCAACATTGTTCAAAGGAGGAAATATTAGTACTAAACGTCCTTTCGACACCAATAGACTTACGCTCTCGCTCAACGACTACTTCCCGCTCATCAATTCCGTGACTCTTTTTCCACAGAGAAGCACCAAGGCGGCCAAACCGTACGATCAGCTCTCGGTAATCACTATTACGAACGTCTAAACAAGTAAAAAGACCTGCTTTATTAAGTTTCTCAAGACTGACTTTTCCCACTCCGGGTATCTTACCAAGTTCGAGATCATCAACAACCTGTTGTACTTTATCGGGTGGAATCACAAACTGACCATTTGGCTTATTCATGTCTGAAGCGATTTTAGCGAGAAACTTTAATGGTGCGACGCCTGCTGAAGCCGTGAGTTGTAATTCATCCCAGATGTCTTTGCGAATCGCTTCCGCAATAAGAGTTGCAGAATTTTGACAGTGTGGAGAGTCGGTAACGTCTAAATAAGCCTCGTCCAGAGACAGTGGCTCAATCAACGAAGTATATCGAGAGAATATCTCTCGAATCTTAATTGAGGTCTCTTTATAGATCTGCATACGTCCAGGGACTAACAACAAATTGGGACAAAGCTTGAGCGCTTTTGCAGTTGGCATGGCTGAACGAACCCCAAACTTTCGAGCTTCATAATTGCACGTGCTTATTACGCCTCTCTGGCGCTCACTGCCACCAACCGCTAGTGCCTTACCGCGATAGTGAGGATTATCTCGCATTTCCACTGCGGCGTAGAAGCAATCCATGTCGACATGGATGAATTTTCGTATTTTGTCAGACACCGCAACTCACAACTGTTTATTTATACAGTTCAATTATACGACGAGTTTTCAGGTAATCAAAACAAAAAGACCAGAGCATTACTCTGGTCTTTCATAAAGTATTAAGGTTGACGCAATTATCAAACCCGCAGCAAACCGGATTGAACGCTTACGCAATACGGTCCTTTTCCCACGCTGCTAGCTTCTCAGCACGCGCTTGCTCCCGTGCTTCACGCTTCTTACGTGCGTCACATGGTTCTGGGCAGTTACAAACTTTGTCAATGCCTACGGCACCTAGTCCACCGCAGCTACCTTTTACCACTTTCTTCTGGATAATATAGCCAATCGACATGGCAGCAATAACCGCTAAGAAAACACCAAACGTAATTAAAAATGTATTCATGTGATTGACCTATTACTTGTTCAGATAAGGTTTAAACGCTTCTGATGCAAACTCTTCAAAACCGTCTTCTGTTTTAACTATGATAAAGGCTGGGATATTGTTTTGATCAGCGATCTCTAGTGCTTTCTCTTCACCCAAAACCATCAGTCCTGTCGCAAGTCCATCCGCTGTCATGGATGACTTATCCAAAATCGTCACCGACACCACTTTATTATGAATCGGCTTACCTGTCGAAGGATCAATGATGTGAGAGTAGCGTATTCCATCCTTCTCAAAGTAGTTGCGATAATCACCTGACGTGGCAATTGCCATATCTCCAGGTTCAATAATCTCTTGTACATTGCGTTCGTCTACGGTTGGTTTTTCAATGGCAATACGCCACTTCACACCTTCACGATTAATGCCTTTTAGACGCATTTCACCGCCGACTTCAACCATGTAATCTTGAACGCCAATACTTTCTAGGTAATCAGCAACTACATCGACACCCCAACCTTTTGCGATAGTAGACAGATCGACATAAAGGCTACGAAGATCTTTTCTTAACGTTGTATCTGTTGCAGACAAATGTTTGATGCCTGTTTGCGCTTTACGAGCAGCAAGTTCTTCATCACTAGGAACTACTTCTGGACGAGCTTCTGGTCCAAAGCCCCACAAATTAACCAATGGACCCACCGTCACGTCTAGCGCGCCTTGCGTCAGTTCATTCAAACGAATGGCTTCATTAACTACGATGGCTGTTTGTCGGGAAACCGGAAATGGTTCCGTACCATAGTAACGGTTGAAGCGACTCAGTTCTGAGTCTTGACGATACGTCGACATCTGGTCGTTTACTTCTTCAAGTAATCGATTTATTTCAGCTTGAATGACTTCCGGTTTAGGGGAGGTATCAGTCACAATGTACTTAACATTGTAGATTGTACCCATCGTTGGTCCACTCAAATGAACCTGTTCACGCTGGTTGCCGCAGCCCGTTAAAATTACAGTCGCAAACAATGCAACCAAAATTAGCTTAAGATGTTTAGCTAGATGAAACATACCTTTACTCACCTACTTTCAAAAGTATTTACGTTTGCCTAAAAAGATTAATGCTTAGACAAACGTAAATAGTTTCAGAAACTTAGAAACAGGAATTGTGTTGTCCTGAAAATACAAATGGCTGACTCACATGAGCCAGCCATGTCGATACTTCAATGAAGATTAACCACCGAAGTCATCTAGAAGAATGTTTTCATCTTCTACACCAAGATCTTTCAGCATGCCGATAACAGCCGCGTTCATCATTGGTGGACCACACATGTAGTATTCACAATCTTCTGGTGCTTCGTGATCTTTGAGGTAGTTCTCATAGATTACGTTGTGGATGAAGCCTGTGTAACCATCCCAGTTATCTTCTGGCATTGGGTCAGATAGAGCAACGTGCCACTGGAAGTTATCGTTCTCAGCCTGTAGACCGTCGAAATCTTCTACATAGAACATTTCACGTACAGAACGAGCACCATACCAGAAAGACATCTTACGCTTAGACTTCAGACGCTTAAGTTGGTCAAAGATGTGCGAGCGCATTGGAGCCATGCCAGCACCACCACCGATGAATACCATTTCGTTGTCTGTTTCTTTCGCGAAGAACTCACCAAACGGTCCTGAAATCGTACACTTATCACCTTCTTTAAGTGACCAGATGAACGAAGACATGATACCCGGTGGTACATCAGGATTATTAGGCGGCGGCGTAGCGATACGCACGTTTAGCATAATAATACCTTCTTCTTCAGGGTAGTTAGCCATTGAGTATGCACGGATGCATTCCTCATTAACCACTGACTCGTAGCGGAACAGGTTAAACTTGTCCCAGTCTTCACGATACTCTTCAGGTACGTCGAAGTCAGAGTACTTAACATGGTGAGCAGGTGCTTCGATCTGGATGTAACCACCAGCACGGAAAGGTACTGATTCGCCATCTGGAATCTGAAGTTTAAGCTCTTTGATGAAGGTTGCTTTGTTATCGTTAGAGATAACACTACATTCCCACTTCTTAACACCGAAGATTTCTTCTGGAAGTTCGATGTCCATGTCCGTCTTCATGTTAACCTGACATGCTAGACGCTCACCTTCACGTGCTTCACCTTTAGTAATATGGTCAAGCTCAGTAGGTAGAATATCGCCACCACCAGTTTTCACTTTCACGCGGCACTGACCACAAGAGCCACCACCACCACAAGCAGAAGATACGAATACGCCAGCACCAGCTAGAGCACCCAGAAGCTTACCGCCTGGTTGAGTTACGATTGCCTTCTCAGGATCGCCGTTTACAGAGATCGTGATGTCGCCTGTTGGTACTAGCTTAGATTTAGCGAACAAAATCACTAAAACTAGGGCTAGAACAATCAGCGTAAACATCACTACACCAAGAATAATGTCCATTGACTATTCCTTATACCTTACAGTTGAACACCAGAGAAAGACATGAAGCCTAGTGCCATCAGACCTACTGTGATGAACGTGATACCAAGACCACGAAGACCAGGAGGTACATCAGAGTACTTCATCTTCTCACGGATACCCGCTAGCGCAACGATAGCTAGCATCCAACCCACACCAGAACCGAAGCCGTATACGACTGATTCAGCAAAATTGTAATCACGCTGTACCATGAATGATACGCCACCAAAAATCGCACAGTTAACCGTGATTAGCGGTAGGAAGATACCTAGTGCGTTATACAAAGGTGGGAAGAAGCGGTCCAGTACCATCTCTAGGATTTGTACTAGTGCTGCGATTACACCGATAAAGGTAATAAAGTTCAAGAAGCTAAGGTCAACACCTGCAACCAGCGCATTTTCTCTTAGTACTAGGTTATATAGTAGGTTGTTCACTGGTACCGCAACGGTAAGAACAACGATAACTGCAACACCTAGACCAAATGATGTCTTAACTTTCTTAGATACCGCAAGGAATGTACACATACCTAAGAAGAAAGAAAGCGCTAAGTTTTCAATGAAAATCGACTTAACTAGTAAGCTAATATAATGTTCCATGACTACCTTACTCCTTCGCTTCTACTTGTTCTGGCTTAAAGATACGAATTGCCCAAATCATAAAGCCGATTAGGAAGAACGCTGAAGGTGCTAGAAGCATCATACCGTTTGGCTGATACCAACCACCGTTACTTACTAGTGGTAGAACTTCCAAACCAAACAGCTTACCAGAACCAAGAAGTTCACGGAAAAACGCAACTGTTAACAATACGAAACCGTAACCTAGGCCGTTACCAATACCATCGATGAATGACGGTAGTGGCTCAGATTTCATTGCAAATGCCTCTGCACGACCCATTACGATACAGTTAGTAATGATCAAGCTTACGAAAACTGAAAGCTGTTTTGAAATATCATAAAGATACGCTTTCAAAACTTGGTCAACCACGATTACCAATGATGCGATAATCGCCATTTGTACGATGATACGCACACTGTTTGGCATGTGGTTACGAATAAGAGAAACGAATAAGTTAGACAGAGCAGTTACAAAAATAACCGCGATCGTCATAACAAATGCTGTCTCTAGTTTGGTGGTCACTGCCAATGCAGAACAAACACCAAGAACCTGTAACGCAATCGGGTTGTTATCCAACACCGGTGCGAGCAAGCTCTTCTTCATTTCTTTAGCATCAGACATTAGTTTAGACCTCCGTCACGAACGTTTGCTAGGAATGGACCAAAGCCCATATTGCCCAACCAGAAGTCGAAAGTACCTTGAACGCCGTTAGCTGTCAGTGTTGCACCAGATAGGCCATCAACACCGTGCTCAGAACCTTCAGGAGCACCACCTTTCACGATCTTAATCGCTGGCTTGAAGTTATCATCATAAAGCTTCTTGCCAACAAACTGAGCGCGCCAAGTTGGGTTTTCAACTTCACCGCCTAATCCTGGGGTTTCACCTTGTTCATAGTAAGTAATACCGTTAACAGTATTACCATCAGTTTGAACTGCTACGAACGCATACATCATAGACCATAGACCATTACCGTGAACTGGTAGAATTACGCTTGTCACTTTGTCGTCTTGCTTAACTAAGTACACAGTACCGATGTTTGCACGACGTAGGATCTTAGCTTTGTCTTCATCAGCAGTTAGACGAATAGACTCAGCTGGGTCTTTAGCTGCACGACGCTGATCGTAAGTTTCTGCGTCACCTTCAACAAATTTACCAGTGTTGAAATCAACCAAACGAGGTTCGATGTACTCATGGTAAAGGTCTGCAACAGAACCTTCAGCTTTGATGCCAGCTACTTCAACAATCTTTGACTGTTTATCTAGCTTAGCGTTAGCAACTTGTTTGTCTTTTAGAAAAACGGCTGCGGTCGATACAACGATTGAGCACACTAAGCTCAACGCGATAACAACAAACAGCGTCTTTTTAATGCTATCGTTATTACTTGCCATAGCGTGCTTCTCTCCGTTTAACGTTCTTCTCGATCACAAAGTGGTCGAATAGCGGTGCGAACAAGTTAGCAAATAGAATTGCTAGCATCATACCTTCTGGGTATGCAGGGTTCACAACACGGATCATGACACACATAGCGCCAATCAAAATACCGTAAGCCCACTTACCTTTATTAGTGAACGAAGCCGATACTGGATCCGTTGCCATAAAGAACATACCGAATGCGAAGCCACCTAGCACTAGGTGCCAATGCCAAGGCATTGCAAACATTGCATTAGTATCTGAGCCAACAACGTTGAATAGCGTCGCCACAGCAACCATACCAACCATAACACCTGCGATAATGCGCCATGAAGCAATGCCCATGTAAACAATCATCGCTGCACCGATCATAAGTGCAAGTGTCGATACTTCACCAATTGAACCAGGGATGTTACCAATGAACGCGTCCATCCAAGTGATCGTTTGACCAGTAATGTTGTTGATAAGTGCGCCTTCGCCGCCTTGTGCCCATTGGCTTAGAGCCGTCGCGCCAGAGAAGCCATCTGCTGCAACCCATACCACGTCACCCGAGATTTGTGCTGGGTACGCAAAGAATAGGAAAGCACGTCCAGCTAGAGCTGGGTTAAGGAAGTTACGGCCTGTACCACCAAAGATCTCTTTTGCTACAACAACACCGAAGGTAATACCTAGGGCTGCTTGCCAAAGAGGGAGAGTTGGTGGAACAATCAGTGCGAACAGAATAGAAGTTACAAAGAAACCTTCGTTAACTTCGTGCTTGCGCACCATACAGAACAAGACTTCCCAGAAACCACCAACAATGAATACTGTCGCGTAGATTGGTAGGAAGTAAGTTGCACCAAGTAGCATCTTACTGCCCCAACCCGCATCAGTCCCTAGCGTTCCGCCAAGACCTTGAGTTAGCCAATAGTGCCAGTTGCCATCGATAACGCCCGCAAGCTCAGCGCCAGCGTAAAGATGGTTAAGTGCCATAATTGCTTGGTTACCCGCATTGTACATACCCCAGAACATTGCTGGGAATACTGCGAACCAAACCATGATCATGATGCGTTTTAGGTCAACGCTATCACGGACATGCGAGCTGCGCTTCGTGACCAGACCTGGCGTGTAGAATAGCGTTGCCGCTGCTTCGTACAGTGCAAACCACTTTTCATGTTTGCCGCCTGGTTCGAAATGATGCTCGATATCCTCGATGAATTTCTTAAGCATGGATTACCCTTCCTTCTCAATATTGTCTAGGCACTCACGGAGGAGTTGACCATATTCGTACTTACCTGGACAAACAAAGGTGCATAGCGCCAAATCTTCTTCATCTAGTTCAAGAGCACCAAGACGCTGAGCGCTGTCCTGATCACCTGCACATAGATCACGAAGTAATAACGTTGGCTCCATATCTAGAGGCATTACTTTCTCGTAGTTGCCGATTGGAACCATTGCACGATCACTACCGTTAGTCGTAGTTGTCATGTTGAACAACTGACCTTTGAATAGGTGACCTAGGAACGAACGAGTAATTGAGAACTTGTTCTTACCTGGTGTTGCCCAACCAAACAGTTCTTTATCACGACCTTCGCGCAATACAGAAACTTGTTGATGGTAACGACCTAGATAAGCGTGTGGACCAGAAGCTTGAGTACCAGACAGTACTGAACCAGAAATGATTCGTACTTCACCAGGCATCAACTCGTTGTTAGTCACATCATCTAGGCTTGCACCTAGTTGAGTTCTGACTAAACGAGGGTTATTAACTACTGGACCAGCAAGTGAAATCACACGATCTGTATAGATTTCGCCAGTGGTGAAGAGCTTACCGAATGCAATCACATCTTGATAATTAATGCTCCAAGCAACGTTATTCACGCTAACTGGATATAGGAAATGCATGTGAGTGCCAACAAGACCAGCAGGGTGTGGACCATTGAAAACATGCTCTTCGACATTGGATTGATTTGAGCGAGGTAGACTCGTTCCTTTTTTGCAGACGTAAACTTTGCCTTCTGTCAATTTAGACAGAATATCAAGACCTGCAACGAACGCTTCTTTTTGCTCATTGATAACCAATTCAGGCTCAGCCGCAAGTGGATTAGTATCCATTGCAGTTACGAAAATCGCTTGAGTCGTTGAATCGATCGCCGGTACCTTGCTAAACGGACGAGTACGCAACGCAGTCCACATACCTGATTCAACCAGTTGAGTTTTGATCACTTCGCGATCAAGACCTGCTAGTTGGTCAGCTGTGTAGCTATCGAAAGTAACTTGCTCGTCACCTGCCACTTCAATCACAACAGATTGTAGGACACGCTTCGCGCCACGGTTAACTTCAATAACCTTACCGCTTGCTGGAGAAGTGAACTTAACACCAGGGTTCTTTTTATCTTCAAAAAGAACCTGACCTTTTTTCACTTCATCACCCACGCGAGCATGCATTGTTGGACGCATACCCACGTACTCTTCGCCAAGCAAGGCGACTTTAGTGATGGACTTACCATCATTAATCACCTGGGATGGAGTTCCTGCGATAGGAAGATCCAAGCCCTTCTTTATTGTAATCATACGCACTTGCACTACTTTTATCGGGAAAAAGATTCTTTAAAATTGCGTAACATATAGACACGACATTGAGTGTCTAACCTTGGTTTTATTAGCACCAAGGCAGCAACATCACTTTAACAATCTCGTCATAGAATCACTGCGAGATTTTTCTGGTGCGGTAGTTTAGCATCATTTGCAAAGGGGATGCCATGATGAATCCCTGCAAAGGGGTCATTATTTCGAAACTTTTGCTATCTCTAGGGTTGCGAATATGTATAACTTTGACCAATCGCACAAAGTCTTATTAACCCTTTTGAAAATAAGCGATTGCCCCATTCATATCCTGAAACATTCCTCACTAACAAAAACACATAACATTATATGTTGACACGCTGTTAATGATTTACCACCAAAGTGGTAGTAAATCCATCAAACACTTACGCAAAAATAACTAAGGTTTATCGTTGACGTGTGTGATTGTTACTGAAGCGCTATGGCCTGCACCAAAACTAGAAAGAGTATAGAGCTATTTACCGCCGCCTGCGCAATTAGGACTGTTTGGGGCTAGTTGATTCTCTTTTGTCCACTCTTCTGGTGTATAAGTATGGATTGCTAAGGCATGAACAGGGCCTGCCAATTCATCTGCTAAGACCGTGTTTATTTTTCGGTGCCTTGCAATAAGACGCTCACCATTAAAGCAATCGCTGACAACAATTACTTTAAAATGACTCTCTGACCCTGGAGGGACATTATGCATATTGCTTTCGTTGCGAACGTCTAAGAATGTGGGGTTGAAAGTCTGATGGAGCTTTTGCTCGATGGTTTGTTGAATCATCTTACTTCCTTGGGCTGTAACTATTTATTTTTATTTAGACGGTAAAGTATATACTTTACTTAATCAAGAATCTTCCCTTAAATCATATTCGCCTTGGCGAAAGTTCCGAGATTTTGTCAAAATACAACCATTGTCACCAAATCACAGCATTATGAAGACTGAATTAAACCTATTTGAGCGCTCATATTCACTATTTCGTTTCCCTAAACTCAACAATGAACAACTTCAAGCTTGGGATGCTGGAGACGAATACCTGATTCAAAATTTTGAAGAGCTAAAACTGCCTACTGGCTCTAACATTCTGATTCTTAACGACAGTTTTGGTGCCCTAAGTTGCTGGTTTTCAGAACAGCATAAGGTGACTACAATCAGTGATTCTTTTATCTCTCATCAGGGCATTAAGCATAATTTAGCGCTTAACCATTGCAAATCCATCGATCTTCGAGCCTCAACCGATGAATGGCCGCAACAGGTAGATATCGTGTTGATGCAGATTCCCCGTAACAATCGTTACTTGGCATGGCAACTCAACCAAATTGCCTTAAAGTACAGAGATAACTGCTCGCTCATTGCCGTGAACAAAGCAAAAGAGATCCATAGTTCTACTCTTAAGATTTTTGAAAAATATGCGGGACACACCACAACTTCACTCGCTTGGAAAAAGCATCGTTTGGTGTTTTCAGATCTGAATAGCGTGCATCAAGAGAGTATTGACCCTTATACAACTTGGCCAGTATCAGTGCATAAATTGGTACTTTCTAACTTACCAAATGTATACTCCGGGGAAAGTCTTGATTTGGGTGCGCGGTTTATCCTAGAACATCTTAAGAGCAACACCAAATATCAAGATATCGTGGATTTGGGGTGCGGTAATGGCGTATTAACACTGAAGCTAAAGCAACTCAATCCTCAAGCAAATATCACAGCTATCGACGAAAGCTTTATGGCGGTGAAGTCAGCTCATCACAACCTAACTTTAAACAACCTCGCTCTCGATGGTTGTGAGTTTGTGGCGAATAATTGTCTAGACGGTTTCCAGGCAAATAGTCAAGATTTGGTAGTTTGCAACCCACCTTTCCATCAACAACAAGCGGTGACCGATCACATTGCGTGGCAAATGTTCTGTGATGCTAAGCAAGTTCTTCGAGATACAGGGGAGTTAATGGTTATCGGCAATCGTCATCTAGGCTACGATAAAAAACTAGCGCGACTCTTTGGCAAACACAATGTAAAACTTGTCGCATCTAACGCCAAATTTGTTATTTTACAGGCAACTAAGTAAAGTTTGAGTCATTGTTGCTGCTAATAGTCATATAGCTTAACAAGAATCGGATAATATTCATCATGAAGTCCAAACGGACTTCATAACTTTACTCGTCATTTTGAAGAGTGTGAAAAGGAATAATCAATGAGAAAGCTCGTTCTGGCTGCTTCAGTCGTTTTACTTGCTGCATGTGCAAGTCCTCAAAAAGAACAGATTAATTTTGCGCCTACCGCGGCAACCAGCGCTGCCAAGATCGTTGAAGGTAAGGCGATGTCCATCTCTAGCCAAGATGTCCGTACTGCGCAATACGTAGCTTTACTGGATAACGGTCGAGCGAACATCACCCCTGTACATACTCGACAAAATGTTCGCATTGGTATCGAGAACGCCCTAGTTAACCAATTCTCTTCAGAAGGTTATCAGGTTACCGTAAACAGTAAGAACACACTAAAAGTTGAAATCCAAGAAGCATTAGTATCGGTCAAGCATACCGTGATGGAGAATGACATGAACGCGACGGTCATTCTTGAGCTGACGGCGGAAAATGAACAAGGTAAATTGGTGAAAACCTACACAGGGACAGCAAAGCGTTCTGGCTTAATGAGTGCTTCTAACGAAGAGATCGAAACCGTACTTAATGACACCGTAAACCTTGTTTTAAAAGAAATTGCTAACGATACTGAGCTACAAGATTACATGAAGGAACGTTTCTAATGATGAAAACACTTGTCGCCTCTCTAGCACTGATCGCTACTAGCGTTTTTGCAGGACCAAAAGTAGAAGTCGAAACAAATTTGGGCTCATTCATCGTAGAGTTGAACCAAGAGAAAGCACCTATCACGGTAGAAAACTTCTTAACCTATGTTGAAGATGGCAGTTACGTAAATAGTCAATTTCACCGCGTAATTCCGGGATTTATGGCACAAGGTGGTGGTTTTGATAGCAAGTTTAACCGCTTACCGGTTAACGCCCCAATCAAAAATGAAGCTTCAAACGGACTGGATAATGACGCGGCAACCATAGCCATGGCTAGAACCCAAGATCCAAACTCTGCAACACGTCAGTTCTTTATTAATTTCGTTGATAATGACTTCTTGAATTACAGCGTGACGAACCCGGGTTATGCTGTGTTTGGTCAAGTTATTGAAGGCTTTGATGTAGTTCAAAAAATGGCGCAGAAACCAACCCGTAGCGTTCGTGGTATGCGAGATGTTCCAATGGAGCCAATCGTCATTACTAAAATGGAAATTATTCAGTAACTTAGCATTAAAAAGTTGATTCAATATTGATAGTCAACTAAACCCATAGCTTGATAGCATAGTTCGTCATTTGAACTGGCTATCAACATTTTGGGATAAAGGGAGCGCAATTGTGGAACAAAAAATGACGTGGTTAAACACGGTCAAAAGCTATTGGGATAAACGACTGCTCTGGGTCTTTATGTTGGGATGCTCAAGTGGCTTTCCATGGGTTCTGATTGGCTCTAATATGTCTGGATGGCTAAAAGATGCAGGTTTAACTCGTGCTGCCATCGGATATTTTGGTTCTGTTTTTGCTGTCTATGCCATCAACTTTTTGTGGGCTCCATTAGTCGATAGGGTAAAATTGCCTGTCCTGCATTCAGCCCTCGGTCAACGTCGTAGTTGGATATTCTTGTGTCAGAGCTTCATTCTGGTTGCTACCTTATTCATTGCAGGTGTTAACCCCGCCAATGATTTGATGTTTACGTCAATGCTCGCTTTGTGTATCGCGATTTCATCAGCGACACAAGATATTGCTATCGATGCATTTCGTATCGACACCTTCCCGAAATCTGAGTCGAACAAGCTACCCCAAGCATCAGCTATGGCTGTGATTGGTTGGTGGACAGGCTACTCGTTACCTGGCTACCTGGCGTTTATCAATGCCGACTCAATGGGATGGAATGGCGTCTACTACGGCATGGCCGGTATCGTTGCTATTTTGATGCTATTTACTCTTCTCGTAGGAGAGCCAACAACCGCAAGGGATAAATTGCAAGCTGAAGCCGAGAAGCGCCATGAGAAAGTGGTTGGCAACCCAGTAATTAGCTGGCTATCAGTTACTGTTATTGAACCTTTTCTCGACTTCTTTCGCCGTAATGGTGTTCAGGTCGCGATTACCCTACTGTTGTTTGTTTTCTTGTTTAAGATCGGCGAAGCCTTCTTAGGCAGAATGTCAATTCCGTTCTACAAAGAGATCGGTTTTAGTAACGAGCAAATTGGCTACTATTCCAAACTCATTGGCTGGGGCGCAACCATATTATTTACACTATTGGGCAGCATGTTCAACGTGCGTTTTGGTATTGTAAAAGGGTTGATGATTGGCGGTATCGCGATGAGTGCCAGTAATTTGATGTTTGCATGGATCGCGAAGGTTGGTCCGAGTGAGCACCTGTTCTTAGCAACCATTTTAGTGGACAACTTTACTACCGCCTTCTCCACTGTTGCCTTCGTTTCGTTCCTTACCGTACTAACGGGACAGGCTTTCTCGGCGACACAATACGCCCTATTGGCCTCTTTGGGTAACTTCGGTAGAACTACCTTGGCTTCATTTAGTGGGGAATTGGTTGATGCGCTAAATGACTGGGCCCTATTCTTTGTCATTACATCGCTAATGGTTATTCCCAGTCTTATTATGCTGTATTCATTAAGGCACTATTTTGCCGACCTCTTGGATAAAGCACGCGAAAGAGACCGACAAGAAATCAAAGAAGATAAGTTAGCTGAATAGTTGAAATAAAAAAGAGCCTCAAATTTACGTTGAGGCTCTTTCCTTTGCGATATGACCCTATCTTGCACCTAGGGATACATCCCCTTCCCAAACATATTAAATACTCTTGCTACGCCTTGGGTAAAGATCATTGGCTCGGTTAGGATCGACAGGCACAAACAATCTTGTCCTTCAACGGTCTGAGGCGCATGTTTAGTTTCTCCGTCTTCACGAATGAAATCACCAACATGATATTCGCCGTTTTCATCTTTAAAACTACCGTGTAATACAAGTGTTGATTCAAACCCTTTGTGGGTGTGCTGGGGCACCTGAACGCCTTGGTTGATGTAGAGTAGACTTACCCTACATTCCTCATCAACATCAATTGTTGACGTAAACACCTTGCCGCCATAACTGCGCCATTCACTCATCCTTTCTACGAGAGGAGCTATCGTCGCCGGAACCATAAACTCTTTGCCATCTACCTGAACCTTGCCGGGTTTTCTCGCCTTGGGTTTAGAATAGTCAGCGTCAAGGGTCATTATATCGTCAAGCATGTTGGAAAAAACCATCTCCAAATCTTTTGAAGATTTTTCTTCCTTCGAACTTAAAAGCATCATAGCTTCGCCTGCTTCTGCTTCAAATTTCATCACTTTGGAGCGACATTCTGAGCAGGTCTCAATGTGAGAGGCGATTGCTGCACCGTGCGCAGAATCTATCTCACCCGTCGCATAAAGCTTTAATAATTCTGAACTAGGGTGATGACTCATATCAATTTGCCTCCATTGAATGTCGAAGTTTCTCCACTGCCAATCTCAACCGCGATTTAACAGTCCCCAACGGAATGTTGAACATTTCAGCAACCTGTTGGTGAGGTAACTCTTCCAAATAAACCGCTTGCACTACTTCCCTCTGAGCTTTGGGTAACTCATCCAAAAACCTAATTATCTGTTCTTTCAAACGATCAGTTTCTGGCGAATAGTGTTCGACAAAATCTGGTGGGCAATAGTCTGTAGGCCAGATGTCGTCAGCATGGACATGCAGCTCTTTACCCTTTTGCTTGCGGAGCATATCGAAACATAAGTTGCGCGCAATGGTGTAAATCCAAGTCGACAACGAACTTTTCGATCCATCAAACAAATGTGCTTTTTGCCAGACCGTCGCCATAGTTTCTTGAACCATTTCAATGGCCACTTGCTCATTGCCCATATGCTTGTAAGTAAATTGCTTCAAGCGAGGAGTGAAATAGTTAAACAGGTTGGCAAAGGCACTTTTGTCCCTCTGCTTAACCCGTTCCATACATTCTGCCCATTCTTGCTTACTAAGGGCTTGGGGACTATCTAATGTCATGCCTTGTATCCCTAGTGTTCCAGATGATCCAAATCTCTTCCTAATAACTACGTCGAATTTACAGCAAAGATCACTGCAGTTTAACAAATATTTAGTGTCGAGTTGCATTATCAGCGTCGTCGCTACGAAACGCTTCCCCCAAAAATGACAACGTAGCCGAGCAGTCCTGCTGTGTTACGAGATGTTCGAAGTGATGACACTCTAGTGGCAGTACTTCCAACCATCTCTGACTGACCCAAGCTGCGTCGTCAAAAAAGCGATGCAGGTACAAGTCGCCAATTTGAGGAAACTTTTCGTAGACGTGCTGGAGACGCTCACCGATGAACTGGTCTTCATCACTCAAATTTGTCGGAGGCCAACTCTCTATCCAACTGACTTGGGCTTGGCGCAAACCATCTTCTTCAGACTCGACATGGTGAATCTGAAATTTGCGTATCCCAGACACGGTGACGCCAAGCATCCCATCATCAAGACTCTCAAAATCGACGATACTGACGTATGTGCCTACAGATGAAACGTTACTGGGGATAGCTCCCGCGGATGCACTGATCAAGCAGACGCCGAAACCTGATTCATTTTTCAGACACTCCGTTACCATGCGCTTGTAACGAGGTTCAAAAATCCTGAGCCTCATTTTTCCCTCAGGCAACACCACTGAGCGCAACGGAAACAACTTTAACTGCGTCATCATAGTTCCTTTCAGTTTTCGATACCCTTTCTACGTTAACTCACTAAATACGATCAGAACCAAAATATGTTAACAACTATCGAAATTTTGTTATCACACAGATCGACAATATTGATTAAATTGTAGGCTATTTATAAAAGTTCCCATCTACCGCTAGTATTTGTGATTACTCTCACAAACTTTAGTAAACGTTTGCGATGTTGCACATTTACTTTGAGATATAAATCGCTATCATGCCCACCCATCGGATGAGTTCGCATGGATTCGCGGCTAATTTCAGTACAACTTAAAGAGTAGTTAACACTATGCGTAAATCACTTTTAGCTCTTGGCGTTGTTGCAGCGGTAGCTTCAGTACCAGCTTCAGCAGAATATCTATACGGTTTTGGTGGCGTTTATCTTGATCATCAGAGCTGGGATCACGGTCCTAACAAAATCGATAACGGTGCAGTGGGTGACCAACGTAACCAATTTGTACTAGGTATTGAAGGTGGCGCTGGCTTCACTTGGGGCGAGATCTACGGCTTCTACGATCGCGAAAGTGTTGAGAAAAGTGCATCAGAGCAAAAGAACTCATTCAAAGGTACTGCGCACATTTACTTAGGTGATACTGGCGTATCGTTATACGGTCAGGTTTACCACCACGATAACCCAGCTCAAAGTGAAACCAACCGCGTTCTGGGTCTTGGTTATACGGCTCTACAAGGTGATAACTGGTTCTTCAAACCGTGGATTGGTGTTCACGACATCACCTCTTGGGACTCTTTCAACAACGTTGATGATGGCATGAGCCAAAACATCAACGGTCGCAATGGCTATATGGCAGGTTGGACTGCACGCTATGGTTTCGAAGCATTCGGTCAAAACTTCTCGTTCGTTAACTGGAACGAAATCGAATTTGACCGCAACGATGAATACGCTAAAGCCCAAGGCGGTAAGACAGGCCTTAATGGTGCATTATTGTTTAACTGGCACGCAACAGAGCACCTAACAGCAGCAATTCAGTATCGTTACTTCCAAAACAAACTTGGTGTTTGGGGTTCAACAGACTACGAACAGCACTACGGTGATGCAATCATCTACCGTCTACAATACAACTTCTAATTCTTCGAAGTTAGATAAAATGGCGCTGCGGCGCCATTTTTTGTATCACCAACTCGCTAACATAGCTTTCGAAAACCACAGCTAAATTTGCTATTCTTCTACCCTCTCTTTCCACGATTACATAGCTATTGTGAATATTACTATTTTAGGCCCCGGCGCCATTGGCTCTTTGTACGCTTATAAGCTTCATCAGGCAGGGCATCGAGCTTCGGTTTGGGGGCGTTCACCTCAAGATACCGTAGTCATCGAGCTAGATGGTGGTAGTGCTATCCACTTACCCAATTGCGATATCACCTCACTTCAAGCGAGTGATCTTGTTATCGTTACATTGAAAGCATGGCAAGTGGAATTGGCTTTAAAGCCACTACTTAAACATTTAAATAGCGATACCATTTTACTCTTTCTTCACAATGGTATGGGCACCGTTGAGCACTTAGAAACCGCCATTAATCACCACCCAGTGTTACTTGGTACTTCTACTCACGGCGCGCTTAAACTATCAAGTTCACAAGTACGCCATACCGGCCTTGGCCAGACCTTTATTGGGGCCTGGAATGACAAAGGTTCACGTTGTTCCTTTATCGCCGACGTTCTCGACCATGCTTTTAAACCAGTAGTTTGGAATTCTGAAATTCAAACTGCACTATGGAGCAAACTTGTTATTAACTGCGCCATAAACCCATTAACAGCTATCAACAACTGTCAAAATGGTGGACTCGCTCATAAAGATTATCAGCAACAGATCGCCATGGTAGTGCGCGAAGCAACTGAGTGTGCAAACAAAGTGGGAGTGACTCTTAAAGCAGAAGAGATGTTGGATACCGTCTACAAAGTCATCCATGCCACTGCGCAAAACTACTCATCCATGCATCAAGACATTTATAATAAAAGACAAAGCGAAATTGATTATATTACCGGCTATGTGGTCTCTATTTCAAAGCGATACGGTATTGCTGTTCCCACCAACCTAGCCCTGTATCATCAAATTAAACAGATCGAATCAAGTTGGAATCAACATGACTAAGAAAATCCTTGTTCCCATAGCGCCAGGCACCGAAGAGATGGAAGCGATTACCATCATCGACATTATGGTGCGTGCAGGTTTCAACGTGACCGTCGCTAGCGCGGCATTTGATGGCGCGCTGACGATGAAAGCGTCACGTGGTGTCACCCTGACTGCGGATTGCAGGCTGGTCGATGTCGCCGATGAAGAGTTCGATGTTATCGCCTTACCAGGCGGTGTAGGCGGCGCCGAAACATTTCGAGACAGCACATTATTAGTCGAAATGGTTCGCCAACACCAATACGACGGCAAACTGGTTGGTGCTATCTGCGCAGCTCCTGCATTGGTGTTGCAACATCACCAGCTTTACCCAAATGCGCTGATGACTGGCCACCCAAGTTTTCAATCACATATCCCAGAAAACCGCTGGCGCAGCAAACGAGTAACAATTGATATCAACCACAACCTGATCACAAGCCAAGGTCCAGGAACCGCCCTCGAATTTGCGATTGAAATTATCATCGCCTTATGTGGTAAAGAAAAAGCCTGGCAAGTGGCTGAGCCAATGATCACAAACCCGACTCTTCACTACCATAAAATGGGTAAATACGATGAGTGAGTTACTCAACATTCGGGCCCAGTTCCCAGCTATTGATGGCGATTTGGTTTATCTGGACAGTGCCGCAACGACACAAAAACCGCAAGCTGTAATCGACTGTATCACGCAGTATTATGGTAACCAAAACGCCAACGTCCATCGCGGTTCCCATTCACTCACCGCGGTTGCAACCGAGCGCTTTGAAGCAGCGAGAGAAACCGTGGCACGCTTTATTAATGCGGCTTCCAGTAAAGAGATCATCTGGACACGAGGGGCAACCGAAGCACTCAATCTTATCGCACAGACTTACGCTCGAAGCACCCTACAACCAGGGGACGAGATTCTGGTTTCTGAGATGGAACATCATGCAAATATTGTCCCGTGGCAAATCGTTGCTGAGCAAACTGGCGCGAAGGTTGTTAAGATTCCAATAACACCAGAATGTCACTTTGATCTTAATGCGTTTGAGGCGCTACTCAGCCCGAGAACGAAAATTGTCGCCACTACGCAAGTCACTAATGTTACTGGAACTGCTCTACCGCTGGATAAGATTGTAACGCTAACCCGGGCTAACACCGATGCCATTATCATAGTCGACGGTGCGCAAGGTATTGTTCATCAGCAAACGGATGTACAAGCGTTGGATGCTGATTTCTACGTCTTTTCAGGACATAAACTGTATGCACCAGCTGGTATTGGGGTGCTGTATGGCAAGCTAGCCCTACTGGAAGCTATGCCGCCTTGGCATGGTGGTGGCAAGATGGTGGAAAAAGTGTCTTTTGAAGGCACCACATTTAGTCAACTACCCGGAAAGTTTGAAGCTGGGACTCCGAATGTGGCAGGAGCCTTAGCACTAGCTTGTGCCATAGATTGGCTATCAAGCTATGACCGTCAACTACTGGAGAGTCACATCAGTGACCTACAACATCAAGCTTTTCAGGGTTTGAGCGCCTTAGAGGATATTCGCATCATTGGTTACCAACCTGGTGCAAGCGTCATCACTTTTGTGATGGATGGCGTTCACCATCAAGATATCGCCACGCTGTTAGATCAACAGAACATTGCATTAAGAGCTGGTCATCACTGTGCTCACCCATTAATGGATGCGCTTGGTGTGAAGGGAACAGTTCGAGCATCTTTTGCTATTTACAACACAAAAGAAGATGTAGAGAGATTTCTTATCGCACTAACTAAAGCGGTGGATATGCTGTAACGATAACGTTTCAAACTTCAACAACATCGCTTCAATAATAAGGTCGACTAACGAATGTGAGTCGACCTTATTTATAATCAATTACTCTGACGCTTTAGACTTAATGACATCAACAATGGCTTTCAAGCCATTACCGCGAGATGGACTAAGATGATTGATGAGGTTTAACTGTGCGAAATACTCATCCAAGTCGAACGCCAATATTTGCTCCGATGTTTTACCATTGAAAGCTGCCAAAACGATAGCGATCAAGCCACGAACGATTCGCGCATCAGAATCTGCCTGAATCTGCCATTTGCCCTCTTGCTGGGTAAGTACTAACCATACTGAGCTTTCGCAGCCAGCAACTAGAACCTGATCCTGCTTGAGAGATTCATCCAATACTGGCAACTTCTTACCCCACTGAATAACCTGTCGATAGCGATCTTCCCAACCTTTCAATTGAGCCATGGCGTCAACAACATCTTGTGCGTTGATTTCCAATCCAAATGGGTTGTTGTTATCTGATGACATAAGCTGCCTCTATTTCTGCGCGTATTTCTGAATAAGCTTTTCAACGATACGAGACACCGCAACAAAGCCAAATGTCGCTGTCACTACCGTAGCCGCGCCAAAACCACTTGCACAATCCATACGTTTTGGCCCTTCCGCCGTGGACTTCACTCCACAGACAGAACCATCAGCTTGAGGGTATTTAAGCTGCTCCGTAGAAAATACGCAGTCAATGCCAAACTTACGTGCAGGGTTCTTACTGAAGTTGTGATGACGACGCAAAGTGTCTTTGAGTTTCTTAGCTAACGGGTCTTGAATCGTTTTTGTCAGATCCGCCACCATAATTTGTGTTGGATCGGTCTGTCCACCAGCTCCACCAGTGGTCACAACTTTGATTTTGTTGCTACGACAGTAGGCCAATAGCGCTGCCTTAGGTTTAATGCTGTCAATGGCATCCAGTACATAGTCAAAGTCTTTACTGATGTATTCCGAGACATTGTCTGCTGTAATAAAGTCATCAATCAAATTAACTTTGCATTCGGGGTTAATCAATTTTACCCGCTCAGCCATAACTTCAATTTTGCTCTGACCAACAGTACCTGACATCGCATGGATTTGGCGGTTAATGTTGGTCACACAAACGTCATCCATATCGATAAGAGTCAGCTCACCCACGCCAGTTCTTGCAAGCGCTTCAACCGCCCATGAACCCACACCACCAATTCCTACCACACAAATATGCGCCGCACGTAAGATCTCGACCTCACTGTTGCCGTATAGTCTGCGCGTGCCGCCAAATCTTTGATTGTAGCTATCAGAAGCTGGTTGGTTAAGTTCTCGCATGGGTTACCTAACTTGTCTCGGAGAAAAAAGAAAGAGTGCGATTTATACGCACTCTTAGTAAAAAGGTCAACTATGTACGAAACACGCTCGTACTATTTTCTCAATGTTACTTTTTCTCAGGTGGCAATGCCCATGGACTCTCTGTCGCCGAGTTTTCTAGGCCAAGCTTCCAAACTCGACCAAAGTGCTTATAGTGACCAGCCTGTGTACCTGCAAAATCACCCATCCCATGATATAGGTCGAAGTGGTTTCCTTTTACCGCCCCACCGGTATCAAGCACAATCAATAGACGTAATTCATGGGCACCGCTCCACGTACCATCCGCATTCAACAGAGGTACTTCTGCGAGGATTGGTGTTCCCATTGGAAATGCTGAGCGATCACCCGCTACCGACGCCATTGGCAATAATGGAATGCCAGCCGTACCCGTCACCGGTGCGGCATCTTGAGGCTGGAAGAACACATACGAGGTATTTTGCTCTAGTAGCTCTTGCACGGTCTGCTCATCTTGCTGCATCACCCAATCTTTGATGGCTTTAAGCGACATCTTTTCTTTTGGTACTTCACCGCGTTCAATAAGCACACGTCCGATACTCACGTATGCCTTGTTGTTTTTGCCGGCGTAGGCGAAATATTCGAGCGTGTCATCATCTTCAAAATGAACAAAGCCACTACCCTGCACTTCCATAATGAATGGATCAATCAAGTTGCTTGCATAGCCAAGCTCTAAACCTTGACCATTAAGCGCACCACCGTAGATTTCAGCTCGAGTTGGGCAGTCTTGCGAACAATCTGGTAAGGCATAGACCGGATAGCGGAAGGTTTCATCTGGCTTGTGACGCAGTTCCATCACTGGCGAAAAATAGCCTGTAAATAACACATTACCTTTGTTATCGCCGCCACCTAATTGGGCCGCTTGCACACCAAAATTTGCCAGTTGCGCTGGATCGCCACTTTGGATAGCCCACGCCTCTAGTTGCTCATACAAAGGCTGATAGATTTTAGCCATCGACGGCGACTTCTTAATCACTTCATCTGCCTGACTTGCAAAAGAGTTGAAGTTTCTAGGTTGGTTCGACTCGATAACTTCGGTCTTGTTAAGCAGTTTGGTAAATTCGCCACCTTGATATTGCTGAGCGCGGTCAGTTTGTGCGCAGCCAAATACGAGCAATACAGAGGCGAGAGGCAGAATACGTTTGATCAAGTTAGTCATCCCTTATTTGTGGTGCATTCAGGATGGCAAACTCTTTAAAAAAGCGCAATAAAACCGAACGTTATAGTAGGTTGTTTTTGTGTTTTCCTGACAAAACAAAGACGGGATTGTAATGAGTCGGTGATAATTGCCTCAATTCCGTTTTAGCTTCATTAAGAATGTGATAACGATACAAGGTAGGACCAACATAGAATGACAATTCATCACGAGTAAGCTCAAAGTCTGTCGCAACTACTCGGTTATCGATAACCACTTTATCAGGAGTAAGCTCGAAGGAATCTCTAGCAAAAGGAGCCGCATCTCTTTCGTACCAAACACCGTACACGGCCTGTTTTGGATTCGCATGAGATTGATAACGGTCATACAAGTCTTGATATAATCCTAATACTGCTAAGCTACCGACTAACGCCAGCACGATTAAGGTTCGTTCCAACCACTTATTGGGTTTTAGTCTCGCTGCCGGTACTGCTTTGATTCCGACTGCACCGCTTTGCTTACCGCTACTCATACCAAGCCTTACCATTTATCGACAGCGCCATATTGTCACTGCAAATCCAATCATGCAACTCATCACCTAAACTGCGCAAATTAAACCTTGCGCAACACTGAATAAAAAGTCATTATTTCAACATAAATAAACCAAGAGTAAGCCGCGTGAAGATTCGTAGTACCGCCTTAGTTAAAGGATTTAGGCAGTCCACACCTTATGTTAATGCACACCGTAACAAGACCATGGTCATTATGTTAGGTGGCGAAGCGTTTTCCGATAAAAACTTCACCAATATCGTCAGCGACATTGCCTTACTGCACAGCCTCGGTGTCAAACTGGTTCTCGTCCACGGCGCGAGACCACAGATAAACCAATTACTGGAGCAAAATGATTGCCATTGTCCTTACCACAAGGGAACACGTGTCACGACGGAAAAATGTCTCGATTACGTGATGCAAGCGACGGGAAGATTGCAACTCGACATCACCGCTCGCCTGTCTATGAGTCTTAATAATACTCCTATGGCAGGCAATCAACTTAACGTCATCAGTGGCAACTTCGTTATCGCGCAACCTCTTGGAGTCGATAATGGCATCGACTACTGTCACAGTGGGCGAGTCCGTCGTATCGATATCCAAGGAATCAACCAAGTACTCGATCAAGGTTCTATTGTACTTCTTGGTCCGGTTGCCGGCTCTGTCACAGGCGAAACTTTTAACCTTCTCTCAGAAGAAGTGGCGACCCAAGTCGCTATAAAATTAAATGCCGATAAATTAATTGGTTTTTGTTCCGAGCAAGGCGTGCTGGATGAAAATGGAAATGCTATTGCAGAACTATTCCCTGCCGAGGTCAATCAACTTATCGAGCAGTTCGAGGATAAAGAACGCGTTAACGAGGGTGAAAGCAGCGGTACGCTACGTTTTTTACGTGGCGCTCAGTCGGCTTGTCGCGCGGGTGTTCCTCGTTGTCACCTTATCAGCTATAAAATTGATGGCGCATTGATACAAGAGCTATTCTCTCTTGACGGTATCGGAACGCAAATAGTCATGGCCAGTGCCGAACAAGTTCGACAGGCCGATATTGATGATATTGGCGGTATTTTTGATTTGATTCGCCCGCTTGAAGAAAAAGGTATTTTAGTTCGTCGTTCGCGCGAGCAACTTGAGCAGGAAATCCATCAGTTTACCATCATAGAAAAAGATGGGTTGATCATTGGCTGTGCGGCACTTTATCCATATCTACATGAAAAGATGGCAGAAATGGCCTGTGTCGCTATTCATCCCGATTATCGTGATGGCAACCGTGGCGTGTTATTACTCAATCACATGAAACAACAATCAAAGATGAAAGGGATAGAGCAGATTTTTGTGCTAACCACTCATAGCTTGCACTGGTTTAGAGAACAAGGATTCTTAGAGATCGGTGTAGAATCCCTGCCGATGGCTAAACAAGATTTGTACAACCTACAGCGCAAATCAAAGATCTTGTCTGTAGCAGTTTAATCACAGCTCGATAGCAGTCGATTTTATGAAATCGATTGCTATCAATAAAATTCACAAATTATTTTACTTCTCAAAGATTACTGTCTAAAATTCGCTCAAATCACAGGCATTTTTGTGATGGGACTCCCAAATACATAGCGCTTTTTGGGGAATGCAAGGATAGCTAGGTGTGCCACGACAACTTTAAGAGTGACATCTATGCGTACAGTTATTTGCAATTCCATTCAGAGCTTCTGGGATATGGCTGAAAACCAGTTCTTAGAAGGACACAATGTCCATTGCGTGTTTCCGGTAACTGACAAGGTAAAGTCTTTAATGAAGATTTACCAACAACAGTATCGAATCAACCAAATCACGTATTCAGAAGTCTTTAACTAAAGGCTTTGGGCATCTACCGCCATGGATGGTGGAAAACCACTCACTGTATCCCTCTCTTTCTTACGTTTTAGTTCACTAATCGCTTCGCTAAACCACTATGTCGTAACGTTTTATGGCGAATACCTCGATTCACGACTCGCTGATCAGCCACCAAAGTGAACTGTTTTTTCGCTCGAGTAATGCCAGTGTAGATAAGCTCTTTAGTCAACAAGGGCGAGAAGTCGGCTGGTAAAATCATAAACGTATGAGAAAACTCACTGCCTTGAGACTTATGAATCGTCATCGCATAAGCCGTCTCATGCTCAGGCATACGGCTCGGCAGCACAGACTTAATACTACCATCAGGCAATTCAAAAAATACTTTCAGCCTTGGTGTCTCAGCGCAATGGTCCCACATACAAATGCCGATATCACCGTTAAATAAGCCAAGACCATGATCGTTCCTTGTCACCATAACAGGGCGACCGATATACCACGCTTCATCGCCTCTTGAAATGAGTCCGCGCTGCTTTAAACGTTTTTCGATTCGCTGGTTAAGCCCCGATACCCCAAAGTCGCCTTCACGCACCGCACACAATAATCGGCTTTGGGCAAAACTGGAGAGCACCTCTCTCGCCAAACGCTGCTGCCAATGTGACAACGTTTCAGCACTTTGCAGTTCTTCTCCGTGCGGATTGGCACGCACCAATAGCGTCAGGTAACCTTTGTAAGTACGTACTAGCTTATCAACTAACTGTTGATAGCTATCCGCGCTTAAGGCTAGCCATTCAATATCATCAAATGCTTTGTTCCAGACCTGATCAAAACCGTAGCTATTTGCCGAGTTAACTTGCTTAGCCAGTTGACCGATGCCAGACCTTGCATCAAAACGATAACTTTTTTGTAGCACACACAAACTATCAACCAATGCTGAGGTGGATTTTGAAGATTCCACTTTGCCAGCTAATCGGCAATCAAACTGCGTTAACGCTTGAATCAAATCATTTTGCTGACTGCTGTAACCAAACTGAGCAAAGTCACAAATGTCCGACAACACTGCTCCGGCTTCCACTGAGGCTAGCTGGTCTTTGTCTCCAAGAAGAATAAGTCGAGCATGTGCCGGTAACGCATCCAATAGACGATGCATCATCGGCAGATCCACCATAGATGCTTCATCGAGAACCAACACATCTAAATGCAATGGGTTAGCGTTGTTATGTCGAAACTCAACGCGACCGGGGATTGCACCGAGCAAGCGATGTAGCGTGCTCGACTCCGTTGGAATTTGCTTCTTAATTTCTGGCTCCACAGTTAACGAGTCTACCGCTTTACCTATGGATTCCGTCAAACGAGCCGCCGCCTTCCCCGTTGGCGCCACCAGCTTAATTGAAGGTGATTCACCGGCTTGATTCGCCTGATGTACCATCGCAGCTAACAACTTAGTTACCGTCGTAGTTTTGCCAGTACCGGGACCACCTGATATCACCGCGAATCGACGTGTAAGCGCAACTGCGGCTGCCACTTTTTGCCAGTTTAAACACAGAGATAATGGAATAGCATCATCCAAACCTTGAAGTGCTTTTACGTTTGTCGCTTGCGTGACTATATCGTCAACATATTGCCAATCGATAGATTCCGGCTTAACCACATCGAGAAAATCGCAGATAACTTGCTGACGCATAACCTGATTATTCTGCTCTGCGGGTAGAGCAGACAAAGCGGAATAAAGATAGTGGTACTCACGCGTGAATAGGCGGTCTAACATCTTTGCGACGCTTTGCAGCCCATCTCTCTCAATGGAAATGGGTTCAGCCATGGCATGGAGGCGAGTAGCAATCGTCTGTTCAAAGTAGTAATAACGCTGTAGATATAATCTATTTTGCTGCCAAACCAATGGCGTAACCGCCGATGTCATGACTTCGTTTGGAGACAAACAGGTAACCGTTGACGCTTCCGTCATTACCTTATGCCAATCAACTTGATTCACCATCCCCTCGAGCGACTCAGCAGCTTCACCGTACAAACCGATCAAGCTTGGCATCGGCAGGGATACTTGCTCATCTGCATCAAGGTTGACGCAAATATGCCCTTGGCCTAATTGGTAACTTGTGACCGCGGCTAACCACATCAACGGATCTCGATGCTGTTGCTCAATGGAAGAGATAAACTTCGCAAACTGAAAATCCAGTGGTCTCAAGACACTTTTTTCCGCAAGATACGTGACCCATTCGGAGAGGTTTTTTAATACCATTGCCATCAGAATCCTAACCCCATTTGCTCATTTGTCTCATCCAATTGCAAAGACTCTCCTGAAATAAGCCCATCTAATGCTTCTATCATGGCTTTGTCTGGTCTAGCACTAAAAATACCGGAGTCATAGTCAGGCCTAACACCGCGTAAAAAGAGATAAAACACGCCGCCAAAGTGCTGGTCATAATCGTAATCAACGATACGGGTTTTCAAGAACCGATGCAGCGCTAATGCATAAATTTGGTATTGGAGATCATAACGATGATCAACCATAGCATTATCGAGTTGATGTTTTTGATAACGCTCCGCTTCATCACCTAAATGGTTAGATTTCCAGTCGAGCACATAGTACTTACCTTGGTGTTCGAACACTAAGTCAATAAAACCTTTAAGCATGCCTTTAACGGTGTAAAAGCCCAGTTCACTCGCCTTAGCGGATAACGCATCGTAGCGTTGTATAACACGGTTCAATGACACAGCATCAAGCACTTCAATCGGCAAAAGAAACTCCATTTCCACCAGACGTTGCGTAGAGTCCTTATCTCTTAAGTACAGCGCTTCACCATCTAGCGCCGTATTCATGACCTGATCGACAAGTTGCTGAATCACCGGTAACCATTCTGCATCGTATTGCTCTCGCTCGAGAAGCTGTCGAATAACCTCGCTATTTTGTGCTGATGTCGCGGGCTCGGTAAATTCGATTTCTTCAAACACGGTATGTAAAAACGTGCCGGGACGCGCCCCTTTAGGAAAATGAAAAATGGTTTTTTCTGGCTCCAATAACACGTCGACTTCGTGCTCTTCGGATGAATCGATATCAAGCCCAGATGCTTCAATAAACACCTCACTATCGTTGCTATGATGGCTCTGTTTTACAAGGGCTGAATAACTGGTGATTCGCCAGTCACGATCAATGGCCATTGATTGAGCTTTAGCGACGAGCTCTTCGCTTGGTTGCAGCAACTCTTGATAACGCTCCTCATCAAGCTCTGGTACCTCAGTGATAGCGATAGCTTGAGAAGCGTTGGCAAGCTGGCTGAGCGCAGAACTTAACTCGCTCACTCCCATTTCTTGACCATTTTGGATTAGATGCCCTATTGCGCTGTGATGAACTCCAGTTGGCTCCTTGGTTGAGCGGCCATTTCTCAGTGGCGCCATCCCAATAAAACAACCATAAACTGCACGAGTTAATGCCACATAGATGAGACGCAAATCTTCGGCAAGCCGCTCTTTATCGGCTTGTGCCATAGAGGCCGACGATTGACGTAGATCGAGTACCGATGATTGGCTCTCGGCATCATAATACTTAGCTTCCATCGTTTCTCGATAACTCACCACAAACGGCAAATAAACCAAGTCGTATTCCAAACCTTTTGACTTATGAATAGTGATAATCTGAACGAGATTACGCTCTGACTCTAAACGCTGAATATGCTCATCACTAGAGCCTAACCCTTGCTTGGCATCCTCTATCGCTTGTCCTAACCAACGGAGTAAGGCACTGTCGCTCTCCATATCTTGTCTTGCTGCTTGCAGCAGTTCGCCCAAGTGGAGGTAGTCGGTAAGTAATCGCTCACCACCATCAGTAGACAACAATCGGTTGGAGATTTCTCGCTTAAACAATACTGAACGCAGCATTGGTAAAATGCCACGCGATATCCATAGTTGGCGATAGTCACGAAATTCAGCAACCACTTGTTCCCAGAGATTTTCGTCATTATTGAGGCTGTCCAGTTGAACGGCAGGCAGAGCAAATAGCTGGGAGGCTAACGCACTTTTTAGCATTCTTTCATCGTCTTGATGCCAAACTGCCAGCATCAAACGCAGTAAGTCATCAGCTATTTCGCTGGTAAAAACGCTATCACGGTTGGAAAGATAAACACTAGCGATACCGCGCTCAGCCAAGGCCTGTTTAATCAACTGACCTTCATTACCGGTTCTCACCAACACGGCGATATTGCCCGCTTCAATCGCTTCGTTGTTGTCACCATTAATCAGCGCTGCTTTACCGGTTTGGGACTGGGTTAACACCTGTTTGATGTGCTGAGCGGTAGCGGCAGCCATCGTTGGTACATACTCACTTTTAGCAACGGGGGATTCCGCGTCTTGGAGCCAAAACTGCATTGCTGCTTGATGTTCACCGTCAAACTGCCACTGCATTTTACTCGCTTTAGGGCTAGCATTGACAGCATGAAACGGAATGTCATCATCGTAGAGAAAAGCAGAATCTGCCTGCTTAAACAGTGCATTAACGCCAGTGACCATACTCTCACTGGAACGCCAATTCGTACCTAACGTATAGTGGTCTTGTACCTGGTTTCGAGCTTGTATATAAGTAAAGATATCAGCTCCACGAAAACCATAGATTGCCTGTTTCGGGTCACCAATCATAAACCAACCACAGTCGGCGTGATTTAAGTACACATGACTAAATATCTGATACTGAAGCGGATCTGTATCTTGGAACTCATCAATCATCGCCACCGGAAATTGTGTTCGGATTTTTTCCGCCAGACTGTCGCCAGATTCGCTGTCCAAAGCCGCTGATAAATGGGTCAGCAAATCATCAAATGAGAGCCATTGCTTTTGTTCCTTAGCTAGAGCCAATCGCTGACGACAATGCTGAATAGCCAATGCCAACAACGAGGTTTTGAGCTCAGGTGGCTGTGCTAAGAAGGCTTCAATCTCAGTAAAGATCGCCATCGTTGGCGCGTCGCCTTTAGGCGTTTTTTCTGTAAGAACGTTTTGAGCGAATTTTTCTAATTGCGTTGGTAGGTAGTAGTCCAATGTTTCTTGTTTAGACCAATCAGTAATCGCCTCAACCCAAGTCGGCAGTGACTTTTTAGTGTAACTGCGTTTGTTTACATCCGATTGACTCACACATCCAACAATGTCGTCAGCGACCGCTAGCCATTCCGACTTAAGGGTTCGGATTCGCTGTAAATTCTGTGCATGAAGCTGGGTAATATCACTACAAGCATCGACATTTGTTAGCGACAGCGCAGGGCCTGTCAAGTAATTGGCAATGACTTTGAGTAGATCATTTGGCGTCGCCCATAGCTTTCGGACTTCACTCGCAAGCTCCAACCCCAGAGGATAAAACTGACTACGCCAAAAATCTGCGACCACTTGAGCTTTTAGTCGGCTTTCGTCGGTGATGAATTCATTATTAAATCGAGATCCAGACTCAAACGCATTTTGTGTCAGCATTCTTTGGCAGAAACCGTGGATAGTGTACACCGCCGCTTCGTCCATTTGGCGTTCTGCCTGAAGCAAAGTATCTACCGCAAAGCGATGATCTGTGATGTCATTTAGAAGAGGTTTAATGACCGGGTCGTCACTGTCACCGCGCGCAAAAGCAATTCGAGCCTGATGAATTCGAGCGCGAATACGATCTCTAAGCTCAGCCGTTGCCGCTTCAGTAAACGTTACGACTAAAATCTGGTCGACAGTTAGTGGCTGTTTATGACGACTTTGATCGCTGCCATGACCGAGAAGTAGGCGCAAATAAAGGCCCGCAATGGTAAATGTTTTACCAGTACCCGCTGACGCTTCTATTAATCTTGCACCGTGCAATGGAAACTGCATGGTGTCTAACGCTATTGGTTCATGGCTCTGTGACATGGTGTTTAAACTCAACTGTGTGATCCAACGCTTAATTCTTTAATTCTATCAATTAGATATAGCTATCATTTATACAGGGTGCGATCGCATTCACGGAATTCATTATCTGCTCCCACTACTATGCGCCCTAGAAACTGGTCCCTCTGACCTACTTGGCCGCACAGCAATCTCCCTACACACTATAAAAATACTGGCGGCCGCCCCCTCTCTTGCTAGCGCAGCCTTCTCATATTCACGAAATTTCCCTTATTCATGAGAGTAGTACTCTTCAGCATCCATACTTAGGGTTCTTGGGGCTTCTAGCACGAGCTGCGAGACTAACTTGAGATCATTGGCAAGCACTTCACTCCATTCAGGCCAGACTCTAGAAATATAGGGATTCTCGCCCTCTCCCGTTTGCATATAACCACCGATAAATCGAGCTTCCATTTTACTCAACATCTTTTCATCGTTCGGAGTCCAGCTGCCTCGACTATAGTTCGCCTCGATACCTGCTAATGCCGATTCAGGGAAATAGGCTAGAGGTTTATCCAAACCACCAAGAAACAACTCAAGTAATTGCTTCATATACTGTTCCGCTTGAACACTATCAAGTTGAGGATAGACACGATGTACTACCCCTTCTTTTTTGTCGTAGGCCAACATATGGGTCGCTGCTGGTTGGCCTGCGAGGGTCAGTGCCAAATGGTCAATCCATGCACTTAAATAGTCACTAGAACGCAAACGCCCACTGCGGTATCTAAGCAAGCCTGAGGCATAAATACCCGTGACCCAACCTTGTAACTTAATGGTGATCGAACCCAAGGTTAATTGCAGGTTTATTTCGGTATCGTCCAATGCTTTATTCGACAGCGGTCTCACGGCCTTAGCGAGTTCTTCGGTTTGCGCCACGTTGGATGCAAATTCCAAATCACCAAAGTGATTGATAGGTAGATAGCCTTGCGCCTTCTGTTCGGATTTAAATGCCATTAGCAAGTCAGTGCCGTCTTCTGATTTAGTAAAGACATCAAGTAGCTCTTTTCGCAATACAAAGCTTTCTAATCCATTAAGCGCAAAAGGTTCATCATCTTCGGTTGTAAACTGCTGTGAATCAAAACTGACTTCAAGCCTGCGGTTGAATAGATATTGAACGGGCAAACGCCAAAAACGCTGCAACTCGGTAAGTTCCAGCTCAACAACACTGCCGACGGCACGTTCAATAGGCTCAAGCGTAAATGGTCCTGAACCGTCAAACCTCACATTACTTAGCTGCTGCAAAGCAGCGGGTAGCCACTCAGAGGCATAACTTTGATAGCTGTGTGCGGACTTAAAATGAGAAGCACTAAACGGCACCATCGCGTATTCCTGAACCAAACTGTTACGAAGTTTGGCTCCAGACTCATCCACGCTTAATTCACTATCTCCTTGCAAGCAGTAGTTTTGCTCACAATATTCCACCAGCTCTGATACTAGTACCGAAGGTACTCGCTCAGTGTTGTCCTGAATAGAGCGTCCAACGTAGCTAATATAAAGCTGTTGCTGTGCCGATAATAAGGCTTCTAAAAATAGATAGCGGTCATCATCTCGACGAGAACGATCTCCCGGTTTGGTGCGACCTGTCATTAAGTCAAAACTTTCAGGTGGAACACTTCTCGGGTAAACACCGTCATTCATACCAAGCAAACACACGGCTTTAAATGGTATCGAGCGCATTGGCATTAAGGTGCAGAAGTTGACTTGCCCAGCAAGGAAGCGCTGACTGACTCGTGATCCCGATAGCTTATCGATAAAATATTGGCGTACAATGCGAGGTGCAAGTCGTTCGCTATAGCAAGCATCTTGAAGCTGTTCTTTGAGACCAGACAGCGTGTCACGAATCGCTTTTACAACCACTTCACCTTCTAGATCAACATCAAAGAAATCATCCAACAAAGCATTAATGTTGGTTTGCCATGTATCTATTGGTGCGGATTTGGCAAGCAATCCACGATACTTGGTAATGGTATCGATAAACTGTGCCAGTTTGCCTGCACTTTCGGCTTGCATACCTTGAGTCTGCTCATAAGGCGCAATGGTGCCATGCTCAAACTCAAACAAGCCAGCTTGTTCACTAATAGCATACCCGGCCAGCATTCGAGAAATACCGAACATCCATGAGTTTTGCTCAAATTCAGGTAAATCGAACTCACTAGCAGTGTGGTTATCCAAACCCCAACGTATCTGAGCCTCTTCGACCCAGAGTTTTAATGTAGCAAATTCACTGTCACTGATATTGAATCGCTGCAAAATGGCAGGTACCTCAAGCAATTCAAGCAACTCACTACTGGAACAACGCAACTCAGGTAACTGCAATAATAGGTTAAAAGCATTCAATAAAGGGCTTTCTTTGTCTGCCGTTCGGTCCGAGATCGAAAATGGAATGTAGCGCTCACCGGAAGCATTACCAAATACCGCCTGAATCGCAGGGCTATAAGCGTTGATGTCGGCTACCATGACAATTACATCACGCGGCTTGAGATCGGGGTTGCGATCAAACATCGCCAGCAAGTTATCATGCAACACTTCCACTTCACGCATTGGACTGTGGCAAACGTGTAAAGATAGTGAATGATCTTGAGGTGAAATGGTTGGCTTATGTTGAGAACTTAGCAACAACTGATCATCTTGGTGTTCTTCTAAGTTCAAAATATCCGCTTGGATATTCTCCAACAACGTCGTTCGCTGTCCATCAACAAATGCTTCTATTTCGTTCGACTCTAGCTGTGAAAGAAGATAGAGATTATCCCTTCCTAACTTACCCATAGACGCTAGTAAGCTGTTACCAACTTCAGAGATATGCAGTTCATCTTCGATATTTTGATCGATAGAGCCTTTAAGCTGCTCCACCATCGACATATCGTCAGAATGTGCCACATCAGCAATTTGTTGTAAGTGCTTACGCTTGTTGGCAGCAAGCTTAGAAAGATATTTTCTGTCCCGCACTTCACCCCAGTAGTAACGACAAGGGTTGGTGAACATCAGATGCACATCAATATGCTGCCCGAGCGCCTTAAGTGCGTCCAAATATCGCGGAGGCAAAGAAGAAATGCCGAAAACAAATAAACGCTTAGGCAGCTTATCTAAACCATGCGACTTCACATCCACATTGTGTGTTAAGGCATCAATAAAGTGTTCATAGAGGTTAGCGCGGTGGTAAGGTGACTGACCTAACGCTACCGTATGATCATACAACGCCTGCCATAGCTTAGGTTGCCAAGGCTGCTGCTCTTCTAGTTCAACGACAGTTTCCCCCGCTTCCCATGCCGCTATCCACTCTGGTCGATAAACCAAATAGCCGTCATAGATATCGGCGATTTTTTCTGCCAATTGATAGCGTTTCGAGGCATCGGCATCATCGGAAAGGTACTGAGCGAGCGGAGCAAAGTCTGGGTCATTGAGATGAAGCGGTAACAGATGCATGATTTTCCATGTCATCGCTTCTTTATTGAATGCACTGCGCTTGGGCACCTCATCCAAGACTTGAACAAATCGGTCCCAAATAAACGTCGCGGGAAGTGGAAAGTCGATATTGGCAGCAATGCCAAATTCTTGTGCCAGCGCCATTTTCAGCCATTGTGACATACCTGGACTTTGCACAAGAATCTGTTCTTTTTCAAATGGATTCTCTAGTGGGTCAATTTTGATTAATTGCACCAGCAGAGATTTCAATACATCGATTTGATTTGAGTGATAAACGGTGAACACGTTGCCGCGCGCCTTTAACTAATTGTCCTCACTCAAGATTAACACATTAACTTCAGTTCTAATATTCACTTGAACTCTACGCTGCTTGATGTGAGGGTTTAGGTAGGTAAGCCATTAGATAACGGACCGCTACGTAGCTCACAACAATCGTTGCCACAATTAACTCAATATTGGCTAGCATTCGAACTTGCTGAATCGCACTCTCTGGTATTCCGTGAGCACCCATCCAAGCCACCAATTTGTACAAGGCTGTAGCACCAATAACCATAGGAAAGGTAAACGCCGCATAGCCTGGGCTAAATGGTAAGCGAAGCAATTTAATGAACGCCAAGTAGATAATCATCGTCATCAGTACCGCGATACCGAACAGTAGTGCAAGTATCACTGGTGAAGGCTCTGCTGCTACAGTTAGGTAGCCAGCAAGTGAGAGACTCGCAGGCGCTGCCATAATTGCTAATGTTGGTTTAGCTGCGTCTGGAATTTCATGAGTGAAAATCAAACGATAAATCATGGTAGGAAGCATCACTGCGTACACACCTAGGCCAAAGTACAAGGCACCGTTTGCTACCCATTGCAGATTTGGATTACCAGAGAACGCCACATCTGCAACCACAATACCAACAGGTGGTACAAACCAGCTTGGTACCATATGGTGTAATTCGAAATCACGACTGCGGTGATAAACAAAGCTTGCTAGGAACACGATATGTAAGCCTACAGCAACTAGCCAGATACCATCGCCAAGTCTAGGTAAAAACTGACCAACTGAGTGAGAAACCACCATAGTGGCCATTGCAAACGTAGGAACAACACTGCCCACAACAGGGTGTGCTAGGTCTTCTCTTAATAGGTGGTTATGAAATAGAAATTTGTAAGCCAAAATCACAAGCAATACACTCGCGATGGCCGCGCCCATCCACTGTGCGCCATGATGCAGTTCCAGTGCATTTTCCCAGCACCAGCCAAGACTCGCGATACCTAGAGCCAATCCTGCCATTGGTGTAGGTGCGCCTTTAACTCTGTAGTGTGCTTTTTTCACGGTCGCAATCATTATTAGCTGCCTCAATTAATGTGTTGCGCTTATTCTAACTCTGTCTTATGTTTAGGTATATCCATTAAAATTCAACCAACGTTCAGATTAACTAAACATGACTCCACATATCTCGCTTAAGCAACTTAAAGTCTTCGTAGCCGTCACCCAGCATCAAACGCTCACTGCTGCGTCGGAAACACTGTTTCTCTCAAAAGCGGCGGTGAGTATGTCGTTAAGTGAACTAGAAAAGCAAATCGGCCATGCTCTTTTTGATCGGGTAAATAACCGTTTGGTGATCAATCAAGAGGGTCAGAAATTACTCCCTCTCGCCGATGAACTGCTTAGTCGAAGTCGCGACATAGAATCTCTATTTAGCGATGAGCAAAGCTATCGCGGGCAATTACGCATTGGCGCTAGTGACACCGTTGGTAATCAATTAGCGCCGTTTTTATTGAGTGATTTTCGCCAGCAGCACCAGCATAAAGCGCAACAGTTGTTTATCTCCAATACCGCGTTGATCTGCCAAAAGCTCATCGATTATGAGTTGGATATCGGCTTGGTTGAAGGTAAAACGCTGCATCCCGAACTTAATAGCACTCAGTTTAGTGAAGACGAAATGTGTATCGTATCTTCGGTCAATCACCCACTAGCAAACGGCGGCATGAATGATTTAACCTTACTTGAAAACAGCGATTGGATATTGAGAGAACCTGGCTCCGGCACTAGAGAGTTTTTCTTAAGAACGGTTGCACCAAGAATAGAGGTATGGCACGAAGCATTCGAGCTGAATACCACAGAAGCGATCATTAACTGCGTATCGGCGGGATTAGGTCTCGCGTGTTTATCTAAACTTGCCGCACAAACCGCGATTAATGACGGTCGTATCAAACAACTTCCTGTTGCGCTAGATATGAAACGACGGTTCTGGGTATTAGTTCATAAAGAGAAATATCAGAGCCCGCTGCTTAAGAACTTTATCGATTTTTGTCAGGTGTGGGATAAAGCCTAGTCTTGCATGAATAGGAAATAGGCAATCAGTTCTCACTTTTGACCCGCCGACTGGACAAGCGGATCTCGCATCTGTATAAACAGACAGTATTACACGTTTCAAAATTAACATATTAGAGGATTAACCATGGCTGTAATCGTCAAGTACGTGGTGGAACGCAACGGAGAAGAAAAGATGACTTTTACCTCTAAAGCTGAAGCTGACGCTTATGACAAAATGTTGGATATGGCAGACGAGTTATTCTCACTGCTAGGCGAAAGTGAGCTCATTGAAGATGAAGCAAAACAGGAAGAGTTGTCCCTTTTCCTTGCTCAACGCAAAGAAGAAGTGCTTTATGCTCTGGGTGCTAAGCGCAAGCCAACACCAAAGAAACCAAAAGTGGTTGAGCCTGTAGAAGAGGACGATAGCGAGGCTGCAGCGTAATTCGCTTACCTTAATTTCTCCCTTCTCATCAAAAAACCAGCACCGACCCAATCAGGTCCTGCTGGTTTTTTTGTCTCTACTAGCGACTATTTCTTATTAGACAAAACTATCGCTAAAAAGACAAAGGGTATCGTTTTACAGACTTTTGCCATTTTTGCCCTTTCATCACATCCTGTCACTCTATAAGATGATTGCCAACAAATTACACCAAGTCGCTGCAGTTTGGCGCGACTTTTGGACAATTCTATACATGGAGAACGAGAGTCATGGCAGCATTTTCAATTGCTTTCGGCAGCGCAACCAAAAACCGCGACGGTAAAATCATCGAAGCGTTTTTCCCACATCCACGTCTAAATCCAAGTGATGCACTGGTCTCAGCCATTGCTGAAGTAGCAGGTTACACAGACGGTAACCAAGCGATTGAAGTGACTGCAGAGCAAAGCGCTGCATTAGCGACAGCATTCGCATCAAACGACGATGCACAAAACGCAGCTTTCGCTGAAAAAGCAGCAAACTCTTCTCAACCATTAGTTATCGTTATTCTTGCCACTGACGAGAAGCCACAATCTGTTGCAGAAGGCTTCCTGAAGCTACAACTGATTTCTAACCGCTTGGTTCAACCACACGGCACTGTGTTAGACGGCATCTTTGGTCTGCTTCATAACATCGCCTGGACTAACCAAGGTGCTATCGACCTTCCAGAGCTGGCTGACCGCCAAATCGAGGCTCGCCTTGCGGGCGAAACACTAACGGTTGATTGCGTCGATAAGTTCCCGAAAATGGTGGACTATGTGGTTCCAACTGGCGTTCGTATTGCCGACACTTCTCGTGTACGTCTTGGCGCACATGTTGGTGAAGGTACAACGGTTATGCATGAAGGCTTCATCAACTTTAACGCAGGCACGACAGGCGTTAGCATGGTTGAAGGCCGAATTTCTGCTGGCGTTGTCGTTGGTAACGGCTCTGATATTGGTGGTGGTGCATCTATCATGGGTACACTATCAGGTGGCGGCACGGTTGTGGTATCTATCGGTGAGAACTCATTACTGGGCGCGAATGCTGGTCTAGGTTTCCCGCTTGGTGATCGCTGTACTGTTGAGTCTGGTCTGTATGTTACAGCGGGTTCTAAAGTACGTATGCTTGATGCTTCTGGTCAAGAAGTAGAAATCGTCAAAGCACGTGACCTTGCAGGTAAGCCAGACCTACTATTCCGTCGCAACTCTGTGACTGGTCAAATCGAATGTCTAACCAATAAGACTGCGGTTGAGCTAAACAGCGAGCTACACAGCAACAACTAGTCGGTAGTAATAGCCCGATGTTAAAGAAGAGCCTCAGCATAGTGCTGAGGCTCTTTTTATATATCCAAATCTTTATTGTCGATACTTACTGGGACTTGTTTGTTAATCAAATTGACTAACATAATAGAACGCGCTTCACCGTCAGCCTCTTGGAAGATGGCTTCAATGCCAGCAAACTGACCACCAATGACTCTAACGCACTCCCCTTTGTCAGGAAGGTCAGCGCAATCTGGCTCATCGCAATGAACAATAGATCTTAATTCAAAAATCAGATCACCATTGATCTCTTTAGGATGAGCGCCAAAACGAATGAAATCAACCACACCTCGTGTCGAGCGAACGGTAGTGAAAGAAGGCCCTACCTCATAATCAAACTTCACGAATACATAGGATGGAAAGAGCGGCTCTTTCACATTCTGTCGTTTGCCACGCAATATTTTTTCTACCGATATCTCTGGGTAGTAGCACTCTAAGCCTTGATTTTCGAGATGCATTTTTGCGCGAGCTTGTTCTCCGCGCTTACAATAAAGCAAATACCAACGTTTCATTTTCACTGCATAATGTTTCTAATTACCTACATCGTATCACTAAATTTGCGGTCTTTCTCTAAAGTTCAATTAATGAATCGAATAGTAAAGAGGAATATTCCTAATAATTGCGAGTTAACAAAAAATGAAATGTTAGTTTGCAGCACATTTTTTTCGTACCATCCCTGAAAAATTTACTTACATTTCATCGTGTTAAACATTTTATTCACAATATCTATTAATTAATGCTATTGCAGTTATTAATTTGGTCATGTATACCAGTTGGCACATTATATTCTTTGATAACTAAAATTAGTAAAACTTATGACAGCACAGCACAACATCCTAGGCCACCCACGAGGCCTGTTTCTATTGTTCGGTACCGAACTATGGGAACGTTTTTCCTATTACGCAATGCGTGCCATCCTAGTTCTGTTCTTAACTGATGCTACTATGAATGGCGGTATGGGCTGGTCCACTAAAGATGCTCTAGATCTCTATGGTATCTATACTGGACTTGTTTACATCACTCCACTTATCGGTGGTTACATTGCCGATAACTTCCTTGGCCAACGCAAATCTATCATCATTGGTGGTGTATTGATGGCGGCAGGTCAATTTACTCTGGCTGCAGCGGCATCAGGCGAGCCTAATGCGCACTTATTTTATGGCGGTTTGGCACTTCTTATCGCTGGTAACGGTATGTTTAAGCCAAACATTTCAACCATGGTTGGTGACCTTTACGAAGAAGGCGACAACCGTCGTGATGGTGCCTTCACTATCTTCTATATGGGTATCAACTTAGGTGCACTACTAGCGGGTATCATAGTGGGCTCAGCAACGGATTCATTCGGTTGGTCAGCAGGTTTTGTGGTTGCTGGTATCGGTATGGTGCTCAGCTTAATCATGCAGCTTACTATGGCGAAATCTTGGTTAGGTGAAATCGGTAACGTGCCTGCGGCTGCTCGTGCAAAAGCACTGAACAACTCAAAAACAAAGGCGCCATTAACTAAAGAAGAGATCGATCGCCTTAAAGTTATCCTTATCATGGGTCTATTTGTTATCGTTTTCTGGGCTGGTTTTGAACAAGCCGGTGGCCTGATGAACATCTACACGCAGCAATATACAGACCGTATGATTGGTGACTTTGAAGTACCAGCAGCTTGGTTCCAATCGCTAAACCCGTTCTTCATTATTACTCTTGCTCCTGTTTTAGCGGCAGTTTGGGTGAAACTTGGTAAGCGTGAACCTAACTCTCCAGTTAAATTTGCTCTAGCACTATTCTTCCTAGCACTTGGCTTCCTTTGTATGGTTGGTGCGGTGATGGAGCAAGGCGGCGACACTGCAGTTAAAACCTCTATGCTTTGGTTAGTGGGTGCGTTCTTCTTCCACACACTAGGTGAGCTTTGCCTATCTCCGATCGGCCTATCACTTGTAACGAAATTAGCACCGCTTCGCCTCGCATCACTTATGATGGGTGCATGGTTCGGTTTCAATGCGATTGCAAACTATGTGGCTGGCCTTATTGGTTCACACGTTGGTGAACTAGGTGCAATGGCTATCTTTGGCGGCATTGCCGCAACGGCCGTCATTTGTGGTGTTATTTTACTCGTATTCTCAAGTACCTTAGTAAAATGGATGCACGGTGCCGAGTCTAACGGCATTAGCAAGGCTCAAGAAGTAGAAGAGCAACAAGCACAACTCGCTTAATAAACCAATAAGCTTAAAAACTAAAAAGGGTCAGACATTCAATGTCTGACCCTTTTTTAATTAAGACAAGCCATTAAGCAGACTGAACCAATTCAACCATCATGTCGATGTGTTCCTGCGAATCGTTAAGACAGCTAATATAATGATAACTTTCGCCACCCGCTTCGATGAAGGTTTCTTTCGCCTCCACCGCGATTTCTTCCAGTGTTTCTAAACAATCCACCGAGAATGCCGGTGTGATAATATCAAGCGATTTAATGCCTTTATCTGGCATTTGCTTTAACGTCTGTTCCGTATACGGTTGTAACCATTCCTCACGACCAAAAATGGACTGATAACTCATTCCTATTTGCGACGAATCTAGGCCTAACTCTTCACCCAGAAGCTTCGTCGTCGCTTCACAATGCAGAGGATAGACGTCACCGTTATCAGCGTAGCGTTTTGGAATGCCATGATATGAGCACAACAAGTAATCCGCGCGCCCGTGCTGCTCCCAATGCGCTCGCACCGAATTGGCTAGCGCTTTGATATATCCAGCGTTGTCATGATAGTCGCGCACCAATGAAATGCTCGGAAGCGTCGAGATAGATTTACAAGCTTTGGCGATACCATCAAATGCAGCGGCAGTCGTCGTCCCAGAGTACTGAGGATAAAGTGGCAGTACCACGACCTTATCAACCCCTTGATCTAGTAGTCTTGAGAGACCATCTTTAAGCGAAGGATTGCCATAGCTCATGCCAAGTTCAACAGGCATATCTAGAGCTTGCGCCAGTTTGTCGGCTTGTTGACGGGAATACACCATTAGAGGAGAGCCCTGCTCCATCCATACTGATTGATATAGTTTAGCGACCTTAGGAGAACGAATAGGCAAGATGACCCCGTGCAAAATAGGGCACCAAAGCCAACGATTCATATCCACAACGCGGTGATCATGCAAGAATTCTTGTAAGAACGCTTTCACTCCTTTTGCTGTAGGTTCATCAGGCGTACCTAAATTAACCAGCAAAACTCCCGTTTTTAGCGAACCGCTCATAGACTTCCTTTTAGTTGTTATTTGATTTCTAAACGGATTATATACTCTAGCTGAGCATCCATGGATCAAAAAAAACGACCTAAGAAGGTCGTTTTTTTACTTGATTCACAATTGTGAATTAAGACAGAGCTTTTTCGATATCTGCGCTTACGTCAGCAACTTGCTTAGTACCGTCAAATTTCAGGTACTTAGTGTTACCCGCTTCAGCTTCTTTACCGTAGTAAGCAATCAGCGGCGCAGTTTGATCGTGGTAAACGCCTAGACGAGCACGTACTGTCTCTTCTTTGTCGTCATCACGAACTACTAGGTCTTCACCTGTTACGTCGTCTTTACCTTCCACTTTAGGTGGGTTGTAAACAACGTGGTATGTACGACCAGATGCTAGGTGAGCACGACGACCCGCCATACGCTCAACAATCACATCATCAGCAACGTCAAACTCGATAACGTAGTCTACGTCTACACCCATCTCTTTCAGGCCATCAGCTTGAGGGATAGTGCGAGGGAAACCATCTAGTAAAAAACCTTTTTCACAGTCGTCTTGAGCAATACGCTCTTTGATTAGACCAAGAATGATATCGTCTGATACTAGTTGACCTGCATCGATAACCGCTTTGGCTTTCTTACCAAGCTCAGTGCCTGCTTTGATTGCTGCACGTAGCATGTCACCAGTAGAGATTTGAGGGATACCGTACTTCTCCATGATGAATTGAGCTTGTGTGCCTTTACCAGCACCTGGAGCACCTAAAAGAATGATGCGCATGATTTGTCCTCTTATACTTAAAAAGATTTTATACCGAAGCTCACAGCGAAAGGCTTCACCTTAGTGGCTGCTTTACGATAAGTTTCGGTATAAAGATGAATTCTGAATGTATAAACATTGCTCAACAAAGATCTGAATGTTTATGCGTGCGGCGCATTCTAACACAGAAATCTTTTGCTTGGCGCGAAATACGACTAAAGAATAGCCAACAAGCATCTAAAGTTCGCTAACTCTGTGTTAAACCACACTTTAAAATGAATGAGCCCAATAGTATTGGGCTCATTTTTATGCTTTAAGTCACAAAATAAATCTAAGGTTATTAGACTTTAGACAAAAGCTTATTCACTGCACCTAGGAATTGAGATGGATCTGTCATAGAGCCACGCTCAGCCAGCATTGCTTGCCCTAGTAATACTTCAACCCAGCGACCAAACGCATCTTCATCCGCTTCGTCTGCCATGCGCTTAACCAGCTCATGCTCAGGGTTAATTTCAAAGATGTACTTCACTTCAGGAACTTCCTGACCAGCTGCTTCAAGCAACTTCGCCATCTGTGTGCCCATTTCGAAGTCATCGGTAACCACAACAGCTGGAGTAGTCGCAAGCTTGAACGTGGTGCGAACTTCCTTAACGCGATCACCTAGGTAAGCTTGAGTGCGCTCGACCACAGACTTAAACTCTTCCTCTGTCTCTTTTTGCTTCTCTTTTTCCGCTTCGTCTTCAAACTTACTTAAATCAAGACCCGACTTAGTAATAGACTGGAACTGCTTACCGTCAAACTCGGTTAGGTAGTTCATCAGCCATTCGTCAATGCGGTCATACATAAGAATAACTTCAATGCCTTTCGCTTTGAATTGCTCCAAGTGTGGGCTGTTTTTTGCCGCCGCGTAACTATCCGCAGTTAGGTAATAGATCTTGTCTTGTTCTTCTTTCATGCGCTCAACATAAGACGCAAGAGACACAGTTTGCTCAGCAGAATCCACCTCCGTCGACGCAAAACGAAGCAGGCCAGCAACCTTCTCCTTATTTGCCATGTCTTCCGCTGGGCCTTCTTTCATCACTAGGCCAAACTCTTTCCAGAACGATTGATACTTCTCTTCATCATTCTTAGCCATGCGTTCAAGCATAGTTAGCACACGCTTGGTACATGCACCACGCAGTGACTGAGTTACTTTGTTGTCTTGAAGAATTTCACGTGAAACGTTGAGTGGTAGATCATTTGAATCAATTAGACCACGGACAAAACGCAAATAAGAAGGCATGAACTGTTCTGCGTCATCCATAATAAATACACGTTGTACATACAGCTTAAGTCCGCTCTTATGATCGCGATTCATCATATCCCAAGGCGCTTTAGCTGGAATGTACAACAAGCTAGTGTAGTCATTCTTACCTTCTACGCGGTTGTGACTCCATAGCAGAGGGTCAGCAAAGTCATGAGACACATGCTTATAGAACTCTTGATACTCTTCATCGGTAATATCAGATTTGTTGCGAGTCCAAAGTGCTTGCGCTTTGTTGATCTGTTCCCACTTACCTTGTTCTGTCTCTTTACCTTCTTCATCACGCTCAAGCGTCCAAATAGATACTGGAATGCCGATGTGGTCTGAATATTTGCTGATCACATCACGAAGGCGCCATTCAGATAGGAACTCTTTGCCTTCTTCACGCATGTGAAGAATGATATCCGTACCACGTGTTTCTTTAGTAATATCTTCGATGGTGTAGTCGCCTTCACCGGCAGAGTGCCATTGCACCGCTTGGTCAGCTGCAGCATCCGCTGCGCGTGTGCGCACGGTCACCGCGTCTGCCACGATAAACGCTGAGTAGAAACCAACACCGAATTGACCGATAAGTTGTGAGTCTTTACTTTGCTCATCTGACAATTTAGCAAAGAACTCTTTAGTGCCTGATTTTGCAATGGTGCCTAAGTGTTCGATCACATCATCGCGCGTCATACCGATACCATTATCAGAAACGGTTAACGTGTTGCTGTCTGCATCAAACGACAACTTAACACCAAGGTCCGCATCACCTTGATATAAATCTGCGTTAGATAAAGCCTGAAAGCGCAGCTTATCCGCCGCATCGGACGCATTGGAGATTAACTCTCTTAGAAAGATCTCTTTGTTTGAATACAGAGAGTGAATCATTAAGTGAAGAAGTTGTTTTACCTCTGACTGAAAGCCACGGGTTTCTTTATTGTTAGTTTCAGCGGTGCTCATGCTATCTCCATTACACATTTAATACCGAGTTTCGACATTTTCTGGAACTCGCTATTGCTATGATTAATCTGCTAAAGAAATGAGGATGAAGATTGTAAATTCAAGGTCAAAAAACATAAAAATGCTGTTTTTTTGATTTGTTTTTATTATCCTACTGCTCCTGACTATAAAAAAATCCTAAAATCCTATAATTGGCTCTGCAATTATTCAGTGCCAAAATATCAGTATCTGTCGCGTTGCGGCACTAAAAAGAAGAATGCAATGAGTAACATAGGCACTAAGTTTATACTCGGTCAAAAGTACATTTTTGACCCTAATAGCAACTCTTTAGTCGATCAAACCAATAACGATGAAGTAGTCCGTCTTGGTAGTAATGAAAGTCGCATTTTACTTCTACTCGCTGAAAGACCGAACGAAGTCGTGACCCGTAACGACCTTCATGAATTTGTTTGGAGAGATCAAGGTTTTGAAGTCGATGACTCAAGCTTGACTCAAGCTATCTCTACACTTCGTAAGATGCTGAAGGATCCAACAAAATCACCGCAATTTGTTAAGACGGTGCCTAAACGTGGCTATCAACTTATATCTAGTGTTGAGCGCTCTGTACCTGTCGCTTCATCAGAAGCCATAAATGAAGCTCCTGTTGTTGACCTTGCCAAAGAACTGCAAGAGCCAAGTGCTGCGTCAGCGACTCCTTACTCAGAGCCAGTCATCCCACCGGCCCCAAAAGAGAAAACGCCGCCAACCGTTTGGGCAATGGTCGTAGTGGCAATTTTGCTACCTATTCTTGTACTTATGGCAACCAATCCAGCACAGTCTAGCTTTAAAGAGCTTGGTATGGTGGAAAGCGTGAAGATTGTGACGCCTGAAAACCACCCTGATGTCTCTAGCTGGCAACCAAAGATTGAGCAATGTGTTGCTAAGTATATTGAAACACATACTGACGACATGCTGCCTCTAGAGGTGATTGTAACAGGCGATCAGAGTGATCAAATTGCCCTTAACTTTATTCATAGCGTCGAATTCTCTGGTGAAAATAGCACAATGCGTATTTTTACTGAGCAATCAGACCTAAGCAAAGTGTGCAAGTAAGGAGTGTCCTGATGAAAATGAAATACGCTGCTATTTTACTTGCGCTATCTACTGCTCTAAGTGCTTGGCTTTACTGGGGAAGTGATTTAAAAATCGAGCAAGTTCTAACCTCCAATGAATGGCAATCCAACATGGTGGGTATCATTGCTGCTCGTGACTATCCGGATACAGATATCGGACCGTTAAGCCGTTTAGAAATGTCGGCTAATGTAAAGTATTTGCCGGGTGGTGAATATATCCGTGAATCTTCAATGCGCTTATACGGTAGTGATCCAGAAAAACACACCTTGATTAAGATTTCTGAGAAAGGCGCTTGGGCCATCAGTGACAACTACTTACTGATTTCACCTCGAGAGTTCAAAGACACTGCGACGGCACAATCGGATGAGTTTACTCATGAGCAACTTGCGATGATTAAGCAGTTCCTAAAAATGGAAGCTCAGCAGAGTCGCCGTATTGATATTGTTAACGAAAAAACATTATTGCTGACCAGTTTAAACCAAGGTTCATCCATCTTATTTTCTAACTAAGTTAGATGTTAAATATTATAAAGGAGGCGATTGCCTCCTTTGTTTTTTGTAGCAAAAAAGTTTACGCCCATAAAAAAACCAGAGCCAGGCTCTGGTTTTTTTGTTTGCCACCCAACACGACGCTTAGCCTAGTAGGCTCAATGCTGCGTTTGGCGCTTGCTTTGCTTGTGCCAAAATCGAACTTGAAGCTTGCGATAGAATTTGGTTCTTCGTCATCGCTGTCGTCTCTTTCGCAAAGTCCGTGTCTTTGATACGGCTCTTCGACGCGTTCACATTCTCATTGATGTTGTCTAGGTTGTTGATAGCGTGGTTGAAGCGGTTTTGGAAAGCACCAAGCTCTGCACGGTGACTATCCACATACTTCATCGCTGAGTCCAGAATCGCAACGGACTCCTGAGCGCCACCTACTGACGTGACATCAATATCGTTAACTGTTGCTGCTGCCGCTGCACCTGACATGTCTAGCTCACCTGAGCCCGCTAGCGTACCACCGAAGCTTAATGATGCGCTGTCGATGTCTTTATTGTTGCTCGCGAATACTTGTAAAGCGCCATCTTCATCTACAGACGCTTGTACTAGGTCAGTTTGACCATTGATGTACGTCGCTAGCTGCTCAATGTCGTCGCCTTGTTTCGCGTTAATCGTCAGCGTTGTCATCGCGTTACCCGCGCTGTCGTTCATGTCGATTGTCAGTGTTGAGCTTGCTGCCACTGACCAATCTTTATCTTTTGCGTTTGCTGCTTGGTAAACCGAGCCACCCATGCCGCTGTTGTCTGAGCGCATATCTTTCAGGCTTAGCATCACCGCTTCACCATTATTTGAACCGATTTGGAATGACTGAGTACCGTAAGTACCGTTCAGTAGACGGTTACCACCAAATGCTGTGGTTTCAGCGATACGGTTTAGTTCGTTGTTCAGCGCCGTCACTTCTTCTTGAATCGCCACACGCTCTGCTTTTGAGTTTGAGCCGTTTGCGGATTGCAGTGATAGGTCACGCATACGTTGCAGGATGTTCGTTGTCTCGTTCATCGCGCCTTCAGCTGTTTGAGCGATAGAGATACCATCGTTCGCGTTGCGCACTGCCACATCAAGACCACGGCTTTGAACGTTCAAACGGTTCGAAATTTGTAGACCCGCTGCGTC
>NZ_JPJA01000092.1:180746-321301 GCF_000733315.1 Vibrio sp. ER1A | reverse complement strand
ATCTTATACTTTCAGTTTTGGTTATGGAAGCCATTGATTTTACCTAAATAGCAAGCTTCTTAAGGCAATTTTGTTGTTTTATTACTACAAAATGCAAATTAAAATAATTTTTAATTATTAAAATATCATTTTAAAGCACCATTTTTAAAGGTTTGATTGACTTCAATCAAGAAATTAACCATAACTTCATTAATGTTTTTTGTTGTATTTTGATCTAAATCAATACTAAAATACCCACAACGGGTTATATATAAGCCAGCTCGACAAGAATTGAAAATTAACACCACAAAAATGCCACTCTGAAAGTGGATTAGGAGATAGTGATGATTCAAGGTATCCAAATTACTAAAGCAGCAAATGACGATCTACTAAACTCAATCTGGTTGATCGACGGTGACAAAAACGAAGCACGTTGCGTTGCAGCAAATGCTGGTTTTGAAGCTGACCAAGTTATCTCTGTTAGCGACTTAGGCGAATACGAAAGCCGCGAAGTAGCAATCGAAGCTGCACCTCGCATCGAAGGTGGCCAACACCTAAACGTAAACGTTCTTAAGCGTGAAACTCTAGAAGACGCTGTTGCTAACCCAGAGAACTACCCACAGCTAACTATCCGTGTTTCTGGTTACGCAGTACGTTTTAACTCGCTAACTCCAGAACAACAACGTGACGTTATCGCTCGTACATTTACTGAGTCTCTATAATTAGAGACGTGATGTAAGCAAATACAGAAAAACAGACGCGCAAGCGTCTGTTTTTTTATGTATGTAAAATTGTGTTCGACACATACAAAAAAACCTCCCGAAGGAGGTTTTCAAAGCACATCAAGCACACACTAATATTTCAATCATGCCATCTACCTTAGGCATGTCATCTATACTATATTAGACATCTCCTCTATCTTAGAGATGTCATCCCTGCGCAGGCAGGGAGCTAACTAATGCGCTTACAATATCACCGATTATTTCAGTGTCACTCGAGCAAACTTACGTTTACCGACTTGGTAAACCGCTTGGCCCGCAGCTGGTACTAGCTTAGTATCTTCCACTTTCTCGCCATCAATCTTCACTGCGCCTTGACGAATCATGCGCATTGCATCCGATGTTGAATTAACCAGTGCTGATTCTTTTAAAAGATTACCAATTGGAAGGCCTGCTTCGAATTCGAATTCTGGCATTTCATCCGGCATCGCGCCTTTTTGGAAACGGTTGATGAACTCTTGCTCAGCCGCATCGGCATCCGCTTCAGTGTGGAAGCGTGCGATGATTTCCTTCGCAAGTAGAATCTTAATATCTCGAGGGTTTGCGCCACCCTCAACATCGGCTTTGAACTGTTCAATCTCGCCTAGAGGACGGAATGACAGCAGCTCATAGTAGCTCCACATTAGCTCATCAGAGATAGACATGATCTTACCAAACATCTCTGACGGCGCTTCGCTGACACCAATGTAGTTGTGTGCAGACTTGGACATCTTCTTCTCGCCGTCCAGACCTACTAGAAGCGGCATAGTCAGTACAACCTGTGGTTTCTGACCATGTGATTTTTGAAGCTCACGGCCCATTAGAAGGTTGAACTTCTGGTCTGTACCACCAAGCTCTACATCCGTTTTCATCGCTACTGAATCGTAACCTTGTAGCAGTGGATACATAAACTCATGAATTGCGATTGGCTGGTTGTTGCCATAGCGCTTTTTAAAGTCATCACGCTCTAGCATACGAGCTACAGTTTGGTTAGCTGCAAGGCGAATCATGCCCTCAGCACCCAGTTCTGATAGCCACTCAGAGTTAAATGCGATCGTCGTTTTCGCTGGATCTAGGATCTTAAACACTTGCTCTTTGTACGTTTCAGCGTTACGCAAAACGTCTTCACGAGTTAGCGGTGGACGCGTCGTGTTTTTGCCCGTTGGGTCACCAACCATACCAGTGAAGTCACCGATTAAGAAAGTCACATCATGACCTAGGTCTTGGAATGCACGTAACTTATTCAAAATTACTGTGTGACCTAGGTGAATATCTGGTGCTGTAGGATCGGCACCCAGTTTGATGCGTAGAGGACGGTCCTCTTTTAACTTAGCAATCAGTTCTTCTTCTGGAATTAGCTCGTCAACACCACGTTTGATCTCAGCCAACGCTGCTTCAAGGTTCGCCATTCTTGTTCACTCCCACAGATTTGGCAAAAATATAATAGTTGGACATCTTACTTGAATAGCGATGTTTTTTGAAACCAGTTAGACTAATTGGTTTAGGAAATTTCAAAAATAATGTTGAATTGAACTCTCATGGTATCTGTTTTTAAGCGCCTGCCTTGGCTTCACCGTGCGCTCATCGCCTTTTTTACGGCACTAATCGTTGTTGCCTTGTTCCTGCCAGACGTAACTGAGCTGGATGATGGGAATGACCGACTTGAAGTCGGCAAGCATTACGCCCTAACGATTGACAATAGCGCCTTTCCTATTGGTGATGCCATTCCACCAACCGTTGTACTCAATTGGGAAGAGCATACTGTTCGCTCTGGAGAAAGCGCTGCCATTCTCTTTCAACGTTTAGGACTGTCGCCACGCTTGCTGCATGAGTTAATTTATACCAATAACGACATTAAACAGCAGCTCTCGAAATTGAGACCGGGAGATAAGCTAACATTCGGATTCGACGAGAATAGCGACTTTATCCAGCTAAAACGTAGGATTAACGACTATGAAACGTTCAAGATCACTCGTACTGATGACGGATTTACCTCGACTTGGGCTAAAAAAGAGGTCGACTATCAATACAATTACGCACAAGCACAAATTTCATCTAACTTTTGGAACGCTGGGATTTCAGCTGGATTAACTGCTAATCAAATTATGGAGTTGGCCGGTATTTTCGGTTGGGATATCGACTTCGCGTTAGATATTCGCTCCGGTGACAGTTTTCAATTGCTATACCAAGAAAAAGTCGTGGAAGGAGAAGTGATCGGCCGTGGCAAAATTATCGCTGCGATTTTTAGAAACCAAGGCGATACCTTCAAGGCGATATTAGACGATAAGACGGGTAACTATTACGACGAAAATGGTCGCGCAATGAAGAAAGCGTTCTTGCGTTCCCCACTCGATTTTCGCCGTGTAACCTCAAACTTTAACCCAACTCGTCGCCACCCAGTGACCGGAAAAGTTCGCGCCCACCGAGGCACCGATTATGCCGCGCCAGTCGGCACACCAATTTGGGCTGCCGGTGACGGTATTGTCCAGAAGTCCAGTTATAACCAGTTCAATGGTAATTATGTATTCATCAAACACAGCAATACGTATATCACCAAGTACTTGCACTTGACGAAGCGAACCGTAAAAACCGGACAACGAGTAAAACAAGGTCAAACTATTGGTACACTTGGCGGAACAGGTCGTGTAACCGGTCCTCACCTTCACTATGAATTCTTAGTAAATGGCGTCCATAAGAACCCGAGAACGGTAAAACTGCCGCAGTCTAAGTCGTTAACAGGTAAAGCTAAGCAGACCTTCCTAGCCAATGCTGAGAACCGACTCAACACCTTAGATAGATACAGTGAATTGTTGTACGCCAATAACTAAGTTCAAAAGCCGGAACACCAAAATAGAAAACCCTAGCGAATAGCTAGGGTTTTTCTTTTACTACTGCAGCTTAATCGCTAGAGCTTAGTGTGGCTTATTTGGGGTATCGCGATACATCTCTTCAATTTCATCTTGGTAGCGATCGTTGATCACTTTACGGCGAAGCTTTTGCGTTGGCGTCAGCTCACCTTTATCCATAGAGAAACCCGTCGGCAGCAACTTGAACTTTTTCACCTGCTCAAACTTTGCCAGCTCTTTTTGCAGTTCAGTAATACGCTTCTCAAACATCTCAACCACTTCATTGTGCTTAATCAGCTCAAGACGATCATGATATTTAATATTAAGCTCTTTAGCGTACTCTTCTAACGTATCAAAACATGGCACGATCAGCGCCGACACGAATTTACGGGTATCGGCAATAACAGCAATTTGCTCGATGTAATGGTCTTTACCAATCGCACCTTCAATCGCTTGTGGGGCAATATACTTACCATTTGAGGTTTTCATTAGCTCTTTAATACGGTCAGTGATAAACAGATTACCTCGTTCATCAAATTGACCCGCATCACCAGTTTTTAGGAAACCATCGGCATCAAACGTCTGCGCTGTTTCTTCCGGCAATTTATAGTAGCCACGCATAACCATTGGTCCGCGAACTAATATTTCATTGTTCTCGCCAATTTTCACTTCCGCACCAGGCATCGGCATACCGATAGAGTCTGGGTTATAACAGGTATCGTCCCAGCACGAGACGGTTGCCGTTGTTTCGGTCATACCGTAGCCAAGCTTGACATTGATACCAATGGCTTGAAAAAAGCGACCAATGGTTTCATCAAGTTTAGCCCCGCCACAAGGCATAAAGTTAATACGTCCACCTAGTAGCTCACGTAACTTACTCAACACCAACTTGTCTGCCAATGCATGACTCTTCTTAAGAATCAATGAAGGCTCGACGTTGTCCTGACGGCATTGTGCCATCTTCGCACCCATGTTGACCGCCCAGGTAAACATAATCTTGCGATGAACGGGCGCTTTAGAAACACGTTCATGAATAGCTGAGAAGATCTTTTCGTAGAAACGAGGCACCGCACTCATTACTGTAGGACGAATCTCACTCAATGCATCACGAACTTGCATTGTATCTTGTAGATAGCAGTTGGTGCCGCCTTGATACAATACATAGAACGTCCAAGCACGCTCGAACACGTGTGATAGCGGTAAGAAGCACAATGATACGTCTCGATCAGTAAGGCTTAACCTTGCATCATGACCTTTCAACTGTGCTGCGATGTTAGCGTAATCTAGCATTACACCTTTAGGTTGACCTGTGGTACCAGACGTATAAATCAGCGTTAGCAGATCATCGTAATTGGCCTGTTCTAGTCGCTCTGATAGCGTGGACTGTTGTTCAATGCTGGCATCAGACATAAAGCTTTGCCAGCTCACACTGAAATCATTTTCAGCCAGAACGATGTCATCACTCATCGCAACGATAAGCTCTAACTGACTGCACTCTTCATAGATAGATAAAGCCGCATCATACTGCGCTTGCTCACCAACGAACAAGATACGAACATCTGCGTTCTGAACGATATAGCTGGTTTGAGCTGGGGTATTTGTAGGATATAGCGGTACGGTTACCGCGCGAATTTGCAATGCTGCTAAGTCAGCAATTGTCCACTTCGGCATGTTATTGGAAATGATACCGATTTTGTCTTGAGGTTGGATTCCTTTTCCAAGTAGAGCCAGAGATAACGCATCAACGTTTACCCCAAACTCCTTCCAGCTAATCCCTTGCCACACATTGTTGATTTTATGTCGTAAGGCGATCTTGTCGCCACCTTGTGCGATTCGGTCACGAATCTTCTTTACAATATGGAAATCTAAATTAGCCATGTTCTATCTTTACCTTTTAGCTTACACATGTAAGCTTTTTGAGCGCACAAGTGTACCTATGCTCGTAAAAAAGGCAACCGACCTATATCAAAGTTATCAATAATAGTTATCGGTTTAATCATTCAATGATAATAACTTTCTGTAAAAACTAAAAAAGCCCTGTACAGATACTGTTCAGGGCTTGCTCTAGAAAGTTGTAATAGACTATGACAACGCGACAACTTCGCCGCAGATGACCATCAACTGATCACGCAACCAGATGTGACCTTTATCTTTCTCACTCGACTCGTGCCAGCTCAAATAGCCGCTGATTTTAGTATTTTCTAATGGCAGTGAAAGTACTTGTAGCTGCTCTTTATTAACCGCATTTTCTACCAACCAACGTGGTGCGATAGTCACAAGCTCAGATTGACCTACCACATAAAGCACGTTGCTTAGACTGGTGCCTTCATACGAAGCTTGGCACTCCAGTTCACGATATGCTTGCTCAGAGAAGCTGCGAACGCCGTGTACCTTAGATAACTTAGCATGCTTTTCATGTGCTAGCTGAGCAGTGCTTACTACACCATGAATTCGCGGGTGATTTTTTGCAGCAACTACAACCAGTTCATCTTGGAAGATCTCTGTACTTGAGAATCCTTGCGCATCATAACGAGCGTAATCAATGACAAAATCAATTTCTTGATAACGCATGCGGTCTGCCAATTGACGGTCAGCTTCAGCGTCCAAGTGCAATTGAACGTGAGGCGCTTGCTCGGAAATAGTGTGCATGATTTTTGGAGCAAAACGCATATCACACGGAGAACAAATTGCCATTTTGAACAGGCGAGTTGATGTTTCTGGTGTAAAAATAGAACTCGGTAGTTCATTGCGAATCAACTGCAATGCTTGGCGCACAGGACCAAACAGCTGACGAGCACGTTGTGTTGGTTGAATACCGCGGCCCTGGCGCATAAATAGTTCATCGTTGAACATCACTTTAAGGCGCGCAACGGCATTACTAACTGCTGGTTGCGACATACCCAAATTGTGTGCCGCGCGAGTGATATTCTGCTCTTGCATCACTGCGTCGAAAACAGTCAATAGGTTTAGATCTACGCCGCGTAATGTGCTTTCCATGCGGTAGCTAGCGATAGCGCTCATAGCATCTTTTTTGTCTAACATTTAGTAAGCCTCGTGTAATTTCAATCTCGAATATGTGAGTAAGGATTAATGGTTAGCAGCAGGAGTTGGTTACTCGCTACCGTTACGCACCTTACAACGTTCTATTAATCCTCTGCATAGTTCGAGGACAAAACAAACTATCTACTAATAACAAACCCAACACCAACAAGTTTGACAAAGAATCACCAAATTTTATCGAGATAAATACATTATTCATTAACAACAATAAGTTACATTATATATAAAAAAAGATAAATTACATTTTTAATAACTTTTGTCCGTCACAAACTCTAAAACCATAATTACTGAGTATATCTACCATAGTTTCCAACGCATTAGCTGTATCTAACTACCATATAGAACAACTTTCAAAGTATTTAAATAACAGATACATGATGTCTATTATTTAATAGGCATTAATAGCTAGCATGAATACAACAGCAACACATTACAGGGCTGTAATCGCAAAAAAGCCGCTCAATGCGGCTTTTCGTTAAAGTAATAAAGTGCCTCGATGGTTGTTAAATGGATGCGTAGCTCGGAAAATCAACTTTCTCCCATAAACGATGACGTAGCTGCTGGCTACAATCCCAGTTTCCAGCTATTAGCCACTCCGCAATCTCGTTAGCAACATCTGGATAGGTTACTCGTTCAGCTTGCTTTTCATCTAACCAAGCACGAATGACCGATGCATCAAGGAAGTCCATGGACTGAGCAAGCCCTAAGCTCTCTAGCGTTGCGGCATTACTTTGTTGTTCAAACTGACCATCAAGTGGTTTTACCAATAGCTTCTTACCTAAGCTCAGTGCTTCAGATGGCAGCTCAAACCCACCATTGGCGATTACCCCTTGGCAACGGTGCAGATCGCGCTGAAACTGCTCATGACTCAGCGGCTTCATCAGAATGTTTTCGACTTGTTGCTGCTCAATAATCTCAGGGTGATAACAGATAAAGCTTTGATTTACGAAGCGCAATAGCACATCGATAATGGTTTGTGTGTTTTCAAAAGGCAGGTAAATTAATACGAAGTCTTCCGAAGTCACATCATGTCCATTGGTATGAACAATAGGCGGTAAGATAGGTTGGCCAAAATGATACCAATGCAAACCCAGTTGATACCGGGAAGGTGCAAAATGTTGGATGACTGAGTCATCAATCCAGTTCGCCCCCTTTTGTGGCACATCAAATAGAAACGCATTTTGATGGCTGATGCTGACGGTTGGTATGTTTTGAGAGCGTGCTGCCCAAGCCGTGATTGGCTCAAAATCGTTGATGACTAAGTCATAGTCCGAGACATCCATTTGTCTCACTTCACTAAAAAAGCTGGTTAAACTATTTTCCATTACTGTTTTCAAGTAATTGACCTTGCCATCCTCGGTGACAAAACTAAATCCCCGCCGGGTTTGGTAATCACCAAATTGCTCCATGGAAAAATACTTGTCTCTGTCGCGTCCGGAAAATAGAAAATCTACCTCGACATCATGAGACTTCAGTGCCTGAGACATCGCTCTTGCTCTGGCAATATGTCCATTTCCAGTCCCCTGAACACCGTAAAGAATCTTCATCAATATCACCTTTTAAACTAACTCAAGCACGTAACTGATCGATACATGCGCAGCGGATACACCTAAGACAGCACCAATAACCACATCAGTAAGAAAGTGAACCCCGAGCAGAATTCGTGACGCACCAATCAGCAACGCCCATATCAAAGCAGCGTCATACCAAGCTGGATAGAAGTGCCCGATTATTGTTGCCATTAGAAACGCCGCTGCGGTATGCCCTGAAGGCAGGCTGTAACGATCAGAAGGTGTGATGAAGGCCTGAAGAAGATGAGAGAACTCTTCAGGACGGCGACGTTTAAAACTGTTCTTCGTTAACCAATAAATAGGTAGCTCAATGGCGAAAGCCAGCAACGCAGCAGCAAAGAACAAACGCCCTGCCACATCGTCCATAAACCAAATCATCAATCCTAATATTAGGTAAAGATGACCATCTCCAGTTCTGGACACCCAACGGCTTATCTTAGCGACCGGGGCATTAAAGCGATGCTGCAAGCAAAACAATGAAAAGGCTAAATCCATTCGCGCAATTGGCTCAATGGTTCTCATAACTCACTCCTTGTGATAACGAGTAACTCATGATCAAAAAGTAGTCAGCAACAATGACAATTAGGTGACGATTTATTGGAGAAATGATGAAAGTTAGTGGCTGAGGAACTCAGCTCACTAACTTGTAGAATGGAAGTAAGGAATATTATATTTACGCGAATTAGATTTCTTCGTGTTTGTGGACCAATCCCCAATCAGCCAATATGGCGTACGCCGATGGAATCATAAATAACACCAAGGCCGTCGAAGCAAAAATACCAAACACAATCGAAATAACGAGCGGCTGAATAACCTGAGCTTGCAAGCTGGTCTCGGTAAGTAGAGGCAATAAACCTGCCGCCGTAGTCATTGACGTTAAGAACACCGCACGAAAACGTTCACGGCTCGCTTTAACCACAGAGTCATGCACTGAATCGCCTTCATCCACATGGTGACGTATGTACTGAACCAAGAGAATCGAGTCATTAACTACAATACCGGCTAGCGACACAAATCCCATAATACTTGGCATACTCATTGAGTGTCCTAACAGCAAGTGCCCCCATACCACACCAATAAAGGCTAAAGGAATCGCCAACATAACCACAAAAGGTTCAAGGTAACTTCTGAACTGATAACTCAGAATGGTGAATACGCCAAATAATCCTAATAGGAACCCTTTTGCCATTGACGCGCCAGTTTCTGCACTGTCTTTGGTTTCCCCCTCGAAGTCGAATCTCAATCCTGGATATTCTTGCTGTAGCTTGCTGACTTCTTCAGCGCGGAACTGGCTGATAATATCGGTCGAGCTAGCTTTAGATGCGTCAACATCACCAAATACGCTCACGGTTCTCAAACCATCAACACGTTGGATACGCACATAGTTACGCTGAAAATCTAACGTCGCGACAGAAGCCAGAGGAACTTGTGAACCGTCCGCCAGGAAAATCGGGAAATTAGCCAACTGCTGGATATCACCAATATCTTGCTTATTGAGTTTCACCTCAATTTTAATGTTTTCCACCCCTACCTGAATTTCATCAGCAGTTTGACCAAAAAACGCGGCTCGAAGCTGGCTAGCAATCAGCTGACCATTAACCCCAAAGCTCTCGGCACCCGGGCGCAATTTGACCAGAATCTCTTCTTTACCTAAACGCATATCGTCCAATACACCACTGACACCATCAAACTCATTCAAGTATTGCTGTATCTCAACGGACGCGGCTTTTAGCATATCTAGGTCATCATGCTTAATGCGAATTTCCAATGCACGGCCACCCGGCCCCATCGTCGGTTGCTTGAAGACTAATGAGATCGGATCAGCAAGCTCTCCCACATCTTCTCTCCAAGCCGCAATAAAATCATCGATCAAGGTATTTCGTTGCTCAGCACTGAGCAAATCCAGTCTCACAGTAGCAATATGTGGCCCTGATTCGTTGGCATCACGGTTAGTATTGAACTGACTAGTAATTTGTTTTACCAGTGGTTCGCCACCTTCCATTTCGTCGCTCCACTGCTTATTGAGTTTTTCAGCCGACGCTACGATTTTATCGACAACACGCTCTGTTTGAGACAAGGAGGCCCCTGGTGGCAGGATGATCCTCGCTTCAGCTATATCGCCATCTAATGAAGGGAATGGATGGAACTTTACTACCCCGCCAGCGATTAAGCTTACTGAGATAAGTAACATCGCAAAAACACTGCCCATAAAGGCATAGCGGTAGGAAACAACCTTGTCGACCGCATTCACTAATGTTGTATTGCGAAAATGCTCAAAGCGCTGGAGTAACACGCGCTTGAACTTTACGGGAGGCTTATCTTTATTATGCTTATGCAGCGAGTGAGACAAGTGATTCGGCAAAATCAAAAATGCTTCAACCAGACTAAGCGACAACACCAAAATCAACACTTGTGGCACAGCACGCAGCACCGCCCCCATTTCTCCTTGCAGGAAGAGCAAGCTGCCGAAAATACACACAGTAGTCAAAAACGAGGAGATAACACCGGGTAGGACTTTCTTCACTCCATTGATGACCGCATCATCGATACTCTGTCCTCGGTCAAGGTGAGATTGAATCGACTCTGCGATAACGATAGCATCATCCATCATGATACCGATGGCCATTAATAGCCCAACTAGCGACATGATATTGATCGACAGCCCGAGGTTAGCCATCAAGAAAAGACCACCAAGAAATGCCACCGGTAAGCCAGCGGCAACCCAAAACGAATAACGGAAACTAAAGAACAACCACATCGTCGCAAAGACTAATAAGATCCCCTGCCAGCCATTTTTGACCATCATGGTCAGACGATCCCAAAGTACCGATGACATATCGTTGGTCATTTCTAACGTCACGCCTTCTGGTGCGATAAGTCGCTGTGCATCCACAAATTTGGTGACCTGCTCTTTTACGCGCAGTGCATCATCTTCTTTGTTTTTACTGATCTTTAGCACTGCAGAAGGCTTACCGTTGAACAGTACCTTTTGCTCATCAAGCTCAAAGCGGTCGGTAATAGTCGCTACATCTTTCAGGCGAATAAGTGCACCGCTGGGACTTGAACCGACAACAATAGACTCCAACTCTTGCGGAGTTACTCGTCGTTCATCAAAACGAATTAAGAAATTTTTGTCTTCAGTTTCAACATTACCACTCGGTAACTTGATGTTCTGATTACCAATTTGCACCGCGATATCGCTGATACTGAGCCCCATTTGGCGCATGATTTGAGTGTTCAACTCCACACGATATTGGTGATCCGAGAAACCGCTCACATCAACAAGTGATACACCATAATCTAGCTTTAGAATGCGCTTGAGCTGCTCGGCGTACGCTTTTAGCTCTGGCCAACTGGTGTCCGCTGTTATAGCAACGTCTACTACAGGCTCATTCCAATCCAGCTCTTGAACTACTGGAGATTCAATCTCGTCAGGAAAGTCGTTGATAGCATTAATTTGAGTTTGCACATCCACCAGCATACGGCCGATGTCTGCTCGCTCATTGAGTTTAAGCGTTAAACGCGCAGAACCTTCAATCGCTTCACATTTGGTTTCTTCAATATTTGATAGGCCATCGACGGCATCTTCCATTCGTACGCAGAGACTCTCTTCCACTTCCTGTGGCGATGCCCCCGGATAAGTGATAGCTGCCATAATATAAGGCGGATCAAACTCCGGGAAGGTTTCACGTTTTATGGTCGACAACGACGAGATACCCAAGATCAACAATGCCAACATTAGCAAATTGGCAGCAGTTGGGTGCTTAGAGAAAAATCGAATCATTGGCTTGCCTCGTCGATGCTTTCTCGGACTAACATTCCTTCAATAGCGGGCAAAATATCGTTCAGAATCACTCTTTCACCTTGCTGTAGGTCACCAGTAATGATCACTTGATTATCCCTACGGTAAGAGACTTGTACCGAACGCATTTCAAGGCGATTTTCATCGTTCATCAAATAGATTTTATCGCCGTGCAATGCGCGTTCAGGCACGAGCCAAGATGGCTGTTTCTGTCCTTCAATGGTTGCTTTTACAAACATCCCATTGACCAGCACTGGCGTACCCGCAAGGCCGTTGTTGCTTGGTAATTGAGAAACTTCCAGAATCACACCTGCTGTCGCTTGGTTAGCATCAACGGTTTCGCTGACACGAGCCACTTTAGCTGGCCACGTTGCCGTAAGGTTTCCACTACTCAATTCCACAGTGGCTTGCAGCTTATCTAATTCAACATTACCACTTTGGCTCTCATCCCAATTCAGGGTATTCGACAACAGCTGCAAATCGTGAATCGACAACTGCGCTTCTACTTCCATCACATCGTTTAGGTGTGCTGTAACCATGGTTTGCTGCAAGTTCACTACTTGGTTTAACTCAGCATCCACTTCAGAAACACGCATCGTAACGGGCAAAACAATACGTGTCTTTTCCAATGAGCGCTTCGCTTCATCTACTTTCGCTTGGTTCACTTTCACCAAAGCTTGGGAAACACCTCTTTCATCCGGCATCAACGCCAATTGGTTTTCAATATCTTGAACCAACTTTTTCTGCGACAGCATATTTTGTTTTTGAGTATCGACATCAGACTGAGACGTTAAGCCACGCTTATTGAGGTCCACACGGCGCTGGTATTCGTTTTCCGCGAGTTGTAAGCGGTTTATCTCAATAGATAGTGTTTGTTTCAGGTTCGTCTCTTCTTGGTCTAAACGAGCCAATTGAGTTTCGCTTGATTTAAGGTCGGCAATCGCCTGTGATAGCTTGAGTTCGTAATCTAAAGGGTCAATACGAAGAATTTCCGTTCCCGCCGCTACCACGGTGCCTTTTTCTAAATTCGGATGCTTGTATACCACCGCTCCTGTCACCTCTGCTATGGCCTTCCACTCAACTTTCGGTTCTGCTCGACCAAAGCCAATTGCGATAGGCGCTGACATCTGCGGCGCTAGAGTCATGGTATCCACTACTCTTGAACGATCTCCAGCGGGTTTCGTTGGCACATCGGGTCTCAGGTTTATTGCTGCAATGAGCGCAATTAAACCAACTGCAAAGGCAGGAAAAAACAACAGCTTTTTATTTTTAGACGTCATAAGGTCACATTCTGATTAGTCGTTAGTAGGGTCGCGTAACAGCGCACGTGATAGCAATGAGATGTTGTGTTCGAGCAACTCATCTAGAAAGGCTTCATTCAGTTCGATTCCGTGTAGTTGCAACATGGCAGGTGGCGCGACAAACGGAAACACCATGAGTGATATAAACGATACTTTACAAAGCTTCGGATCAATATCATCACGTAAATACCCTGCCTGTTGCAGTCGACCAAACATCAGGTCATGGTCTGGGCGAGCAAGATCAGCAAACACTTTTTCAAACAGTCGTCTCTGTGTCGCCGAGGGAGGCATATGCATAATTTGAGCGACTAAACGCGGGAACTGCGGAACTTTATTCATTTCGTGATAATAAATACGCATAAAATCAAACAAGTTACGATGATCGCCTTTCGTAAAAACTTCATCCATTTTGTTTTTCATAGGGGCGATGGTCTCACGAACCATGGTTTCGAAGAGCCCCTCTTTGTTGCCAAAGTAGTAACGAATCATCGCAATGTTGACGCCCGCTCGTTGCGCAATCAGGCGAGTCGATACTTTATCGTATGGCATGACAACAAACAGTTCACGAGCATGCTCTAGCAGCTTTTGTCGCGCGTCAGTTTGCTTTCTAGGGCGGCCTACCTTTCTCTTTTCTTGTTCCATAGGCTGCATAATTTAACCTTAATTATTAATCACAAGATTAATTATAGGACTGATACCTTTGCTTTATGCAGAACAATAATTCATCACAATTTAATCATTTGATTAATTTACTATTGAAAACGCTGAGACTGCAGTGCTCACTGATCCGATATCCAAGAAAAATCAGATTAACCCTTGACGCATGAGCTTGAGTGCGGTACTAATCTTGTAACTTAATTTTGTGGAATGCATAACAGTGTCATTACGTTTTTCTCTACTCCTGAACCTCCTCCTTATCGTGAAAAAATCGCGCGGGTAGGTTGTGGACGAAAAACACCACTAAGAATTCTAAAAAAACCCGCTTAGACAAGCGGGTTTTTTTATATCGATTGAACTGGACGTAAACGATTAACCTGTACAAAGAGGAAGCAACTATGAAAGATCAGGTGATAATATTCGACACCACATTGCGTGACGGCGAGCAAGCACTTTCAGCAAGTCTGACAGTTAAAGAGAAACTGCAAATTGCTTATGCGCTCGAGCGTCTAGGTGTTGATGTTATTGAAGCTGGCTTCCCTATCTCCTCTCCAGGTGACTTTGAGTCAGTACAAACCATCGCTAAACACATCAAAAACAGTCGAGTTTGTGCATTGTCGCGCGCAGTGGCTAAAGATATTGATGCCGCCGCTGAAGCGTTAAAAGTCGCAGAAGCATTCCGTATTCACACGTTCATCTCTACCTCAACGGTTCACGTTCAAGATAAATTGCGTCGTAGTTATGACGATGTAGTCGAGATGGGCGTAAAAGCGGTGAAACATGCACGTAACTATACCGACGACGTTGAGTTCTCTTGTGAAGATGCAGGACGCACACCAATCGACAATCTTTGCCGTATGGTCGAAGCCGCTATTGACGCTGGCGCAAGTACTATCAATATTCCAGACACGGTAGGCTACACGGTTCCAAACGAATTCGGTGGTATCATCCAAACCCTTTTCAATCGCGTTCCTAACATCGACAAAGCGATTATTTCGGTGCACTGCCATGATGACTTAGGCATGTCGGTGGCGAACTCTATCGCAGCAGTCCAAGCAGGTGCTCGCCAAATTGAAGGTACCATCAATGGTATCGGTGAGCGCGCAGGTAACTGCTCTCTAGAAGAAATTGCGATGATTATTAAAACGCGCCAAGAGCTTCTAGGTGTTCATACTGGCCTGCAACATCAAGAAATCCATCGCACCAGTAAACTGGTTTCCCAGCTATGCAACATGCCAATTCAAGACAACAAAGCCATTGTTGGTGCAAATGCATTTAGCCACTCTTCAGGCATTCACCAAGACGGTATGTTGAAGAACAAAAATACCTACGAGATCATGACACCGGAATCCATTGGCCTAAAAGACAAAGCATTGAACCTAACGAGTCGTTCTGGTCGAGCTGCTGTTAAGAGTCATATGGATGCGATGGGTTACAACGAGAATGAATACAATCTAGACACGCTATATGAGGATTTCTTGAAGCTAGCGGATCGTAAAGGTCAGGTCTTTGATTACGATTTAGAAGCATTAATGCACTTTGCGAACTTGCGTGCCGAAGACGACTTCTTTAAGTTGAACTATCTAAGCGTTCAATCTGGTAGCATCATGGCAACGACAAGCATCAAGATTCAATGTGGTGATGAAGAGAAATGCGAGGCGGCCGTCGGTAACGGCCCAGTTGATGCACTTTATCAATGTATCTATCGCGTGACGGGTTACGACATTGTTCTAGATAAGTTTGATTTGACTGCAAAAGGTGAAGGCGAAGATGGTTTGGGCCAAGCCGATATTATTGCTAACTACAAGGGTCGCAAATATCACGGGACTGGTGTCTCAACGGATATCGTTGAAGCTTCTGGTCAAGCCCTACTTCATGTTATCAATAGTATTCATCGCGCTGATCAGATTGAAGAGATGAAGCAGAAAAAAGTAGAAGCGGTCTAAGGTAAGCGTTCATTCCCAAGACCACAGGAAAATTTAGCCCCTTGCTGTTGTTGTCCAGACAATAGTTTTCAAGGGGCTTAAGAAATATAAGCAAATACAACATTTAAGGAAATTAGCCCCATGGCAGGTACTTACAAGATTGCAGTTCTACCAGGTGATGGTATTGGCCCAGAAGTTATGGCTCAAGCACATAAAGTGTTGGATGCGATTTCAGAGAAGCACAACATTACACTAGAACGTGAAGAATACGATGTAGGTGGTATCGCCATCGATAATCACGGTTGCCCTCTTCCAGAGAGCACAGTGAAAGGCTGTGAAGAATCAAACGCAATCCTATTCGGTTCAGTTGGAGGTCCCAAGTGGGAGCACCTTCCACCCAATGACCAGCCAGAACGTGGCGCCCTTCTACCACTTCGCAAACACTTCCAACTATTCTGTAATTTACGTCCAGCGCAAATTCACGCTGGTCTAGAAGACTTTTCACCTCTTCGTGCTGATATTTCAGCAAAAGGCTTCGATATTGTAGTGGTTCGTGAGTTAACAGGTGGCATCTACTTTGGTCAGCCAAAAGGTCGTGAAGGTGAAGGCCCGACAGAAAAAGCGTTTGATACTGAGGTCTACCACCGTTTTGAAATTGAACGCATTGCCAAGATTGCCTTTGAGTCCGCACGTCTTCGCAACAAAAACGTTTACTCCATCGATAAAGCGAATGTTTTACAAAGCTCTATCCTATGGCGTGAAGTCGTTGAAGAAGTAGCAAAAGAGTACCCAGATGTCACTCTAAACCACATGTACATCGATAACGCGACCATGCAGTTAATCAAAGATCCGGCTCAGTTTGACATCATGCTTTGCTCTAACATCTTTGGTGACATCATTTCTGATGAGTGTGCGATGATCACAGGTTCTATGGGCATGTTGCCATCAGCAAGTCTTAATGAAAGTCAATTCGGTCTCTACGAGCCAGCTGGCGGCAGTGCACCGGACATCGCTGGTAAGAACATTGCTAACCCAGTAGCACAAATTCTTTCTGCTGCGCTAATGCTTCGTTACAGCTTAGGTGAAGAGGCCGCAGCGCAAAACATCGAAGCCGCAGTTAGTAAGGCACTATCTGCAGGCGAATTAACGGCGGATCTAGCAGGCGATAAGCCAGCACTTAGCACCTCTGAGATGGGTGACAAGATCGCAAGTTACGTATTGAACTCATAATTACAACATCGCCTTCGCTGCGCCTATGGGGGCGTGGCGGAAGAAGCAAGGAATTTAGCAATGTCAAAAACACTATACGAAAAAGTCTACGATGCACACGTCGCCGTAGAAGCGGAGGGTGAAAACCCAATCCTATATATCGATCGTCACTTGGTTCATGAAGTGACATCTCCTCAAGCATTTGATGGTCTGCGCGAAAAAGGTCGCCAAGTACGCCAAGTAGGTAAGACTTTCGCGACGATGGACCACAACGTTTCGACAACGACCAAAGACATCAACGCCTCTGGTGAAATGGCACGTATCCAGATGGAAACGCTATCCAAGAACTGCGAAGAATTCGGGGTGACACTTTACGATATCAATCATAAATACCAAGGTATTGTTCATGTTATGGGCCCAGAGCTTGGTATTACGCTACCGGCGATGACCATTGTTTGTGGTGATTCGCATACGGCCACTCACGGTGCATTTGGTTCATTGGCATTTGGCATCGGTACCTCAGAAGTAGAGCACGTCCTAGCGACTCAGACACTAAAACAATCTCGCGCTAAAGCGATGAAGATTGAAGTCAAAGGTAAAGTGGCTCCCGGTGTAACGGCAAAAGATATCGTCCTAGCCATTATCGGTGAAACTACAGCAGCAGGTGGTACGGGTTACGTCGTTGAGTTCTGTGGTGAAGCGATTACTGACCTTTCTATGGAAGGTCGTATGACGGTATGTAACATGGCTATCGAACTCGGTGCGAAAGCAGGTCTTATCGCTCCTGATGAGACGACGTTTGAGTATCTAAAAGGCCGTAAGTTCGCTCCTCAAGGCGCTGACTGGGATGCTGCCGTTGAATACTGGAAAACCTTTAAAACCGATGACGATGCTAAGTTTGACGCTGTCGTTACACTAAACGGTGCCGATATTAAACCTCAGGTTACTTGGGGTACTAACCCTGGCCAAGTTATTGCCGTTGACCAACCTATTCCATCACCGGAAAGCTATGCTGACCCAGTAGAAAAAGCATCTGCAGAAAAAGCGCTGGCTTATATGGGTCTAGAAGCGGGTAAATCACTTAAAGACTACCCCGTAGACAAAGTATTTGTAGGTTCTTGTACTAACTCTCGTATCGAAGATATGCGTGCTGCAGCCGCTGTTGCTAAAGGTCGTAAAGTCGCAGATCATGTGCAAGCTTTGATTGTCCCTGGCTCAGAGCAGGTAAAAGCTCAGGCTGAAGCGGAAGGCTTAGACTCTATCTTTAAAGAAGCGGGCTTTGAATGGCGCTTGCCAGGCTGCTCAATGTGTCTGGCGATGAACAATGACCGCCTAGGCCCACAGGAGCGCTGTGCCTCTACCAGTAACCGTAACTTTGAAGGTCGTCAAGGCCGTGACGGTCGCACACACCTAGTGAGTCCTGCAATGGCAGCCGCAGCGGCTATCGCAGGTCATTTTGTTGATATCAGAGAGCTAGACTAAGAAGGAAACCAACATGTCAGGATTTAAACAACACACCGGCTTAGTCGTACCTTTAGATGCAGCGAATGTCGATACCGACGCCATCATCCCTAAGCAGTTTTTACAGAAAGTAACTCGCACTGGTTTTGGTAAACACCTATTCCACGACTGGCGCTTCTTGGACGACGCAGGCGAGCAAGACAATCCAGAATTTGTTATGAATGCTCCTCGCTATCAAGGCGCTAGCATTTTACTTGCTCGTGAAAACTTTGGCTGTGGCTCTTCGCGTGAACACGCTCCCTGGGCACTGGCTGATTACGGCATCCAAGTCATGATCGCTCCAAGCTTTGCTGATATCTTCTATGGCAACTCTATCAACAACCAAATGGTACCAGTTCGGTTAACGGAGCAAGAGGTGGATGAACTGTTCCAATACGTCGAAGCAAACGAAGGTGCCAAGATAACTGTCGACCTAGAAGCAATGAGAGTAACTGCTAACGGTAAGTCTTACAGCTTTGAGATTGACGAGTTCCGTCGCCACTGCCTATTAAACGGTCTAGACAACATTGGTCTAACGTTGCAGCACGAAGACAAAATTGCAGCTTATGAAGCCAACATTCCTAGCTTCCTAAAATAAATGCCAAAACGAATTGATAAATCCCAGCCAAGCGCTGGGATTTTTTTCACTCAATTGAAATAACTCGGCACTTTTACAGGTCTGATGGATTAGCCTTACACAAAATGGATCGTTGCTATGGTTAAAACACTGCTTAGAGCACTCACGACTTCTCTCTTATTGTTTAGTTTTACTGCGTTTTCCGCACCGAAATCTGAGCTTTGGGCTTATTGGAACTCAAGTAATGAAGCAAACCTTCAAAACGTATCACACCAAAGCTGGCAAGCCTTTCTCGATAAGTATTTGGTAGTAGAAGGTGACAATACCTTGGTACGTTACGTTCGAGTTTCTCCTAACGATAAGCAGCAATTAAAAAGTTATCTGTCGGAACTCGCAGCCATCGACCCTAGAACACTGAATAAAGCGGAACAGTACGCTTACTGGGTGAACCTCTACAATGCGATTACCATTGACCTAATTTTAGATAATTACCCAGTAAAATCGATTACAAAACTGGGTGGTTTGTTTAGCTTTGGACCTTGGGGAGATGATGTCATTACAATTACAGGTCAAACGCTGACACTTAATGATATTGAGCACAGAATTCTTCGTCCCATTTGGAACGACCCAAGGACCCATTACGCCGTTAACTGCGCCAGTTTAGGGTGTCCAAACCTGCAACCTCAAGCGTTCACATCAAGCAATACAGAAGCGTTGCTGGAACAGGCGGCAAGCACTTTTATCAACTCAGATAAGGGCGTAAGCATCAAAGGTAACAAGGCGACACTTTCGTCGATTTACGACTGGTTTGCTGAGGACTTCAAAGCTCAAGGTGGTGTCATTGCTCATATGGCAAAATACAGCCCTAAGCTAACAGGATTTGCGGGTAAAATTGACTACGATTACGATTGGGCTTTAAACAAAAAATAGTATTAGGGTCCAGGCTTGCTTGCCTAGACCTTACTACATTTCAAAAACTAGAGCCGGGCTGGGTAAGAAATTCCAGCTCTTCCTCACTAGATTGTCGCCCTAAAATCTTATTGCGATGTGGATAGCGACCAAATCGCTCGATAATAGCTTTGTGGCGATATTCAAAGTCTAGGTTATTTTCAATACCATTTTGCGTGAACAAGCGCACAGCCTCTTCATGAACAACCAAAGATTCACTGTGCATATAAGGCATATATAGGAAGGTGCGTTGCTCTGCATTCAACTTCAAGTCTGCACTTAATGCTACCGCTTCTTGGGCTAGTACCAACGCCATTGGGTCGGACAGAAATGACTGAGGCTTACCGCGATATAAATTCCGAGAAAACTGGTCTAATACTATGATTTCAGCTAGGCGTCCTTGTGGGCTTTGACGCCACGTATACAGTTCACCGAGCGCGGCTTTATTATGCAGCGCCAAAAAGCGCTGCTCTATAAGGCTATCTAGTGCCTCATCGCCCGAGAACCAATCTGCGGGCGTTAATTCACCAAACCAAAAGTCCAGTACATCCTTGTCTGTCTGCATTATTTAAATCCCTTCACCTTCTTAATTAAATCATAGGCATTTTGAATCTCTTGAGATTTTTCTTTTGCCATATTCATCATTTCAGGTGGCAAACCTTTAGCCATCAGTTTATCTGGATGATGCTCATTCATCAGTTTACGATAAGCTCGTTTGAGCGTTTTCGCATCGGCATCTTCAGACACACCAAGCACATCATACGCATCAGAAAGCTGCGACGCACTGCTCGCTTGCTGCCAACTTCCTGATTGTTGACCACCTTGATAGTGACCACCACCGAAATTACCACCTTGTTGGAATCGGAACGCCGCTTCTTGCATTCGTAATCGCTGCTCTAACTGCTGAGCTGAGAAGCCAAGCCCTTGTGCAATCCGGTGCAACACTTCTCGTTCAGCAGGGTGAACACTTCCGTCAGCAAAGGCTGCTGAAATTTGCAATTCCAAAAAGAACTGAAGCAGGTCATGACGACCGCCCGACGAAATACGGACCTTATCAAGAATGCGTTCTAACGGAAAATCCGCCGACTTCCCTTCGCGGAACGCTTCTTGAGCTGCTCTTTTTTGCTCACTATTAAGGTTCATACGATCCATCATAATGGTCGCTAGTTGAATCTCTTCTTTGGTGACTTGTCCTTTCGCTTTGGCAACATGCCCCATCACAGCATAGGCAGAGGTGAGAAATTCTTCTTGTCGTTTAGCTTGATCTGCACCGCCAAATCCACCTCGTGCAAAACCACCTTGATTTAATCGTCTCGCTTTATCGAACTGGTGCCCAATGAATAAACCGAACAGCGCACCTAACGGTCCGCCAAATAACATGCCGAAAAATACGCCTAAAATTTTACCTATCATGTGATTTATGTGCTCTTTATTTATGAATTTTTGCGCTGATTCGCAGTCTACTAGTGTCGTTAAGGTCAATTTCCTTTATGATAGAGACCGTCTTATAAACGATTCAATATCAATCGAATTCAACTGAATGAATCAAGTTAAACAGGATAGTACAACTCGATGTCACGTTTTTCCCGCACATATCTAGCGGCCTCAATAGGTGCTGCGCTGCTAGCGTCTTACGCACATGCCGAAGAAACATCGAAAAATAGTGGGCAATCTATGCCACCAGCAGAGCAGTGCTCTGTTGATACTGCACAAAGTTCTGACTCCAATCAAGAGCCAATCAATATAGAAGCGGATTCTTTGGAAGCCATTAATGGTCAAAGAGCCACCTATAAAGGTGATGTTGTTGTGGTTCAGGGCAATAAAACCATTACTGCCGACAGCGTTACACTTCACCAAGATGAAAATGTTGTCGTCGCAGAAGGTAATGTCACCTTAGAAGACGGACAGTTCAAAGCGGTTTCCGACAAAATAACCAATAATCTGAACAAAGATGAAATAACAGCAGAGAACACTAAATACAAAATGCTGTGTGGCGGTGGTCGTGGAGACGCCGTATTTATTTCGAAAACTGGTAAATCTTTGTATCAAATCGATGACGGCTCTATTACAACATGCCCAGAAGATGATAACTCTTGGCGCTTTGTTGCTGATGATATCCGTGTTAATCAAGATGAAGAATCTGCAACGCTTTATGGAAGTCGTGTTGAAGTAAAAGATGTTCCTATCTTTTACATGCCTTATATGACGATGCCGACCAGTAATAAAAGAAAGACGGGGGTGCTCTTCCCATCATTTTCACTGGGTTCTAAAAACGGCCTTGAATTAGATATTCCTGTCTATTGGAATCTCGCACCAAACTATGACTTGCTAACGAATTTTCACTACATGCAAACTCGTGGTCTTCAGCTCAAAGGTGATTTTAGGTACTTAACCGAGACCAGCCGAGGAAATTTGCTTGGCGAGTACTTGGCTAATGACCAGAAATACCCTGAAAAAGGTGATCGTTGGGCCTTCCAATATAAAAACAACAGTAATTTTGGCCAACATTGGAAGCTCGACCTCGACTACTCTCAAGTGAGTGACAACGAGTACTTCCAAGACCTTGATTCTAGTATTGGTAGTCGCTCTGAAGGCCAGTTATCACAAAAAGGTACCATCGGATATCGTGAGCAATTTTGGGATGCGGCATTAACCGTCCAAGACTTCCAAATTCTTGTGGACGATACCAAACCGTATCAATTGATGCCGCAATTTGAGTTTAATTACTATCGTCCAGAGATCTATAAGACGCTCAACTTCGATATGATTTCCCATATATCGCGCTTTGAAACTGATGATCAAGAAAAGCCATCAGCTACTCGTGTACACATAGAACCTGGACTAACACTTCCATTATCAAACACTTGGGGTACATGGACGACTGAAGCACGCTACATGCTCACACATTATCAACAAGACCTCGATGGTCGTGCTGTCGGAGAGGGAACCAGCCTAGGTCCTTTAAAAGAAACTGTTGACCGCGCTTTACCTGAATTCAGAACTCACGCTGGAATGGTCCTTGAACGCGATACCACCTTTGTAAATGGGTATACTCAAACATTAGAACCTCAAGTGCAGTATCTATATGTACCTGAAGTAGACCAGAGTGACATATATAACTACGATACCACTTTACTACAGACTGATTACTATGGTTTGTTCCGCAGTCGTCGTTTCAGTGGTGTCGACAAAATTGCAGCTGCCAATCAGATCAGCTACGGTGCAACCACTCGCTTTTATGATAGCGGACAAAAAGAACGTTTGGCCGTTTCATTTGGTCAAATCTATTATTTAGATGCTGCTAGTAAGAACCCAAATAGTGTTGCAGATACGGATTCATCTAACTACTCTTCTTGGGCAATTGAGACCGATTTTAATATTAATGACCGAGTGTTTTACCACGGCGGTGTTCAATATGATATTGACTCTTCAGCCGTAGCTCTTGGAAATAGCGCTCTAGAATACCGTGTCAATGATGACTTCATTCAAGCGAACTATCGCTATGTCACGAAAGAGTACATTGAAAGTGTCAACAGCTATACTCCCGCCGAATTGGACAAGCTGACACGAGATGGTATCAACCAAGTGGGCTTATTAGGTGGGTATAAGATCAACCGCAATTGGTTGGCAACGGGTCAATACTACTACGATATGACTGAACGAGTTTCTATCGAGTGGTTAGCTAAGCTAGAGTACCACTCTGATTGTTGGTATCTTGGCGTAGACTATAGTCGTCAATTAAGAAGCTGGGAGTCTGGCATCGTCGGAATAGGTGCAGCCAACTTTGAAGATAATATTCGCCTAAGCTTTGGCATTACAGGTCTTGGAGGTAGCTCAAAAGCACCTGAGCCGCCAAATGGCAACGCACTAAAGTATGGTCGACCATTTATACTTAATGACTAAGCATGATAGTGCTCGCGTAATAATATCAAGTTAGGAACTTTATTAACTTCACAGACTCTTAGTCTGTGAAGTTTTCACTAGGAATATCGATGAAATTTATAAGCAAACTCCTTTCAACATGTCTTTTGTCGGTGATGGCTTTACATGCCATTGCCGAACCCGTTGAGCTTGATCGCGTTCGTGTTATCGTCAACGATGGCGTTATCCTACAAAGTGATATTGATTCTGCCACTAAGACTCTTACTGCCAACGCTCGAAAAAATGACCAAGAGCTACCTTCTGCAGATATTATCCAAGAGCAAATCCTCGATAAACTGATCTTAGAAAAGCTGCAATTACAAGAAGCTGATCGCATTGGTGTTCGTATCGATGATAACCGACTAGAAAGCACGCTTAACGATATTGCGAATAACAACAATCAAACCATCGAGCAACTTCGCCAAACCGTACGTGAAGAAGGACTAACCTGGGAAGCATTTCGTGAACAAATTCGTGATGAAATCGCCGCCAGTGAAGCTCGCAACGCTATGGTAAGACAACGAATCAACATTCTACCAGCTGAAGTCGATAACCTCGCAGAGCTGCTTGCTAAAGAAAGCGACGCTACTGTGACCTATAAGATTCGTCACATTCAATTGCGCTTTAACGACGGCGAAGATAAAAGCGTTCAAGAGCAGCAAGCGAAAGACCTAGTTGCACGCCTAAAATCGGGTGAAGATTTTGCAACCATGGCATATACCTACTCAAAAGGCCCGAAAGCGCTAGAAGGCGGTGATTGGGGCTGGATGCGTAAAGAAGAGATGCCGACCATCTTTGCAGACCAAATTAAGATGCAAACTAAAGGCACTATTATTGGTCCATTCCGCAGCGGTGTTGGTTTTCACATCTTAAAAATTGAAGACGTTAAAGGCTTAGAGACGGTGTCTGTTACTGAAGTGAACGCACGACACATTCTTATCAAACCTACGGTTATTTTAAGTGATGAAGGGGTTCAAAGAGAGCTCAACAATATCATCGCTAAAGTTCAATCTGGTGAATCTACCTTTGCTGAAATGGCCGAGCAATATAGCCAAGACCCTGGCTCAGCTGTCCAAGGCGGCGAACTGGGTTACCAAACACCAGAACTATACGTTCCGGAGTTCAAGCACCAGGTTGAAACCTTACCTATTGGCCAAATCAGTAAGCCATTTAAAACCGTACACGGTTGGCACATCGTCGAAGTTCTAGATCGTAGAGATGTAGACAAGACAGGCTCAGCCATGCAGAACCGCGCATACCGCATCTTGTTTAATCGTAAGTTCAATGAAGAAGCTTCGGCCTGGATTCAAGAACTTCGCGCCAGTGCATTCGTAGAAATGGTGAACGATGATGAGGAAGATAACAATGCCAACTAAGCGTATTGTTGTTACCGCCGGAGAGCCCGCAGGTATAGGCCCCGATCTCGCGGTTGCTCTCTCACAGCGAGACTGGCCGCATCAGGTTGTCGTCTGTGCTGATAAGACCTTAATTGCCGAGCGTGCACAGCAGCTTGGCATTGACATCGACCTAATCGATTATGATCCGACTGTTCACGATTCACATTGCAAAGGCCGCTTGGTTATTTTACATGAGCCGTTGCAAGCCCCAGCCAAAGCAGGAAAGTTAAACGAAGCGAATGGACAATACGTGTTAAATACCCTAGAAAAAGCAGCAAAAGGCTGTATGAAAGGTGAATTTGATGCTATTGTCACCGGCCCTGTGCATAAAGGGGTGATCAATCGAGCTGGTGTCAGCTTTAGTGGCCATACTGAGTTCTTTGCAGAAGTATCAAATACACCACTTGTGGTCATGATGCTGGCAACGGAAGGATTAAGAACCGCACTTGTCACGACTCACCTTCCATTATCGGAAGTACCTGCAGCCATCACCGAAGATCGTGTTACACGCATTGTTGATATATTGCATCACGACTTGGTCACCAAGTTTGGTATTACCAAACCCAATATCTATGTCTGTGGCCTCAACCCTCACGCAGGTGAAGATGGCTGCTTAGGTATGGAAGAGATAGAAACTATCACTCCTACCCTAGAGAAACTTCGCACAGAAAAAGATTATCAACTTATCGGCCCATTACCCGCCGATACAATATTTAATGACAAATATTTACGCGATGCGGATGCTGTCTTAGGCATGTATCACGATCAAGTTCTCCCTGTACTTAAATACAAGGGCTTCGGTCGTTCAGTAAACATCACTCTTGGTCTACCCTTTATAAGGACATCGGTCGATCATGGCACTGCATTGGATCTTGCTGGCACAGGCCAAGCAGATTTTGGCAGCTTTGAGACAGCACTGGCGTACGCAATAGATTTAGTAGAGAGCAGACAATGAGAAATGATGTCCACCTAGGGCACAAAGCAAGAAAGCGTTTTGGTCAAAACTTCCTAAATGATCCTTACGTTATCGACGGAATTGTATCAGCAATTAATCCGCGTCCAGGTCAAAACTTAGTTGAGATTGGCCCAGGTCTTGGTGCGATTACTGAACCAGTAGGCAAAGAAGTCGACAAGTTTACAGTTATTGAATTAGACCGAGATCTTGCAGAGCGTCTACGCAATCACCCAGATTTGGGAGATAAGCTCACCATTCACGAAGGTGACGCTATGCGTTTTGACTTTACTCAACTTGTTAATCCAAATAACAAGCTGCGTATCTTCGGTAACCTGCCGTACAACATCTCTACACCTTTGATGTTCCACTTATTTGAGTTCCATAAAGACATCCAAGATATGCACTTTATGCTACAAAAAGAAGTGGTGAATCGCCTTGCCGCCGGTCCAGGCACAAAAGCTTACGGCCGTCTGACGGTTATGGCTCAGTATTACTGCAAAGTGGTTCCAGTACTTGAAGTACCACCAACAGCATTTGTTCCACCACCGAAAGTAGATTCAGCGGTAGTAAGATTGGTTCCTTATGAAGAACTACCTTATCCTGCGACTAGTTTGAAATGGCTAGATAGAGTCTGTCGTGATGGCTTTAACCAGCGTCGTAAAACCGTTCGTAATTGCTACAAGTCTCTTATGTCGGCAGAAACGCTGGAAGAACTGGGCGTAAACCCTTCTATGCGACCAGAGAATCTAACATTACAACAGTTCGTAGCCATGGCTAACTGGTTAGATGAAAATCATAACTAATTCATTAAAAAACGCTCACTAGCTTGCTAATGGGCGTTTTTTTTTGTCATAGTGAATAGGCAGCCCTTTCAACAGCATAGGAGAGTCATATGGATACAACTTCGCCATGCGTGAAATGCCAAGTACATACCAAATACGTTGAAGAGCAATCTGACCCAGACAATAAGCGCTTTGTCTTTGCTTACGTCATCACGATAAAAAACCTAAGTCAGCAAACTGTGCAATTAATGAGTCGACGTTGGCTGATTACTGATGCTAACGGAAAACAGATCAGTGTCGAGGGTGAAGGTGTGATCGGCCAACAACCTATAATCGAAAAAAGTGATGAATACACGTATACCAGTGGCACGGCTATTGAGACACCTGTTGGCGTGATGCAAGGTCATTACATAATGATCGATGCCAACGGCAAAGAATTCATTACCGAAATAGAGCCATTCCGCTTAGCTATTCCCAATATTCTAAATTAAGGTTTTTTGTGGCAAATTATATTGTTGGTGACATTCAAGGTTGCTTGGATGAATTGGAACTACTGTTGTCAAAAAGTCATTTCGACAAACAAAAAGATACCCTTTGGATTGCTGGAGATCTCGTAGCTAGAGGCCCTAAATCACTGGAAACGCTCCGCTTCGTCAAAGCGATGGGAGAAGCAGCAAAAGTCTGCTTGGGCAATCATGATCTTCACTTATTAGCCGTATCGCTTGGCGTACACAAAGCGAAACCCAAAGACAAAACACTTCCGATTTTAGAAGCTATAGACAAGGCTGATTTATTAGACTGGCTCAGACACCAGCCTTTGCTCTTAGAACATGATGAATTTGTCGTTTGTCATTCAGGTGTTTCTCCTCTGTGGACTTTGGAACAGGCGAGAGTCAATGCTCGAGAAGTTGAGCAACAACTACAAAGTGATGATTGGCAAGCACTCATCCATAATATGTACAGCAATGACCCCGACTTCTGGCAATCAGGACTCACCGGTTTCGAACGTTGGCGTTACATCATTAATGCCTACACCCGAATGCGCTTTTGTTATCCAGATGGGCGCTTAGATATGGCCTGTAAGCTACCTCCTAGCGACGTAAATCCTCTGGAATATGTTCCGTGGTTCCAATTAGAAAATCGTGTCCCGCTTAATAAAACCGTACTATTCGGGCATTGGGCAGCACTAGGTGGCTACATCAGTGAACAGGTTATAGGATTGGATACCGGGTGTGTTTGGGGAGGTAGCCTTACTATGATTCGTTGGGAAGATAAGGCCGTTTTTGAACAACCAGCCTTGGGCTAAATATTCAATAAAAGACGCCTAAGAAACCTCTCTTAGGCACCCAATTATTAGCGCTCAAGAATGACGAACTGCATGTCGTACGCGTTTTTCTCATCCGCTTGATATTGCTCATTATGCACTTGTTTCCAGCCTTCTCCCCAATCAGGAAATTGAGTATCGCCATCAACATTTGCATCGATATAGGTTAGATAAAGTTTGTTTGCCATCGGCATACAGTGTTCGTAAAAGCTGCCACCACCAATGATCATCGCTTCTTCCACATCACTCACTAGGCTCAAAGCTTGTTCCAATGAAGTTACCGTCTCTACTCCATCTATGCAAAGCTCAGAATTTCGACTAACAACAATGTTTTGACGACCAGGTAAAGGGCGTCCTATAGATTCATAGGTTTTTCTACCCATAATAACGGGTTTTCCCATGGTGCACTTTTTGAACCAGATAAAGTCGGCAGGTAAGTGCCAAGGCATTTGGTTATCTTTGCCTATGACTCGATTGTCTGCCATAGCGGCAATCATGCTAATAATCATTGAGGTACTGTATTCCTAATTAAACGACGGGTCGGCTGCGATAGAATAACAGTCCCGGCATGGCAAGACCAATAGCCAAACCAGCAATTATAAACATCGCCTTTAGGAAGTTCTCCATTAGAGTAGCCAGAAGCTCTGGGGTATAACCAAGATGATTGATTTCCACCATAGCAATCATAGCTTTATAGGCAAACACCCCAGGAACCATCGGTATTAGCGCGGCCACCGTAAACACTTTAGGATGAGCTAGAAACTTATGCGACCAATGAACGCCTATCATACCGACAATCGTTGCGGCGAAAAAAGTCGCCCATTCAATCGGAACACCATAGTGCATCATCAAAAAGCGAGAGCCATGGCCAACTGCCCCACCAATCGCGCAATAAGCTAACGCATTTTGAGGAACATTAAATACCAACGCAAACCCTACTGCTGGAATGGCGGCAAAGAACATGTCGTTAAGTAGAGCAAATAATAATTCCACTATTGTCATTACTGAGCCCACCCTAGAACATCCGTCAGGCTCATGGCACCAATTATCCCCAAGCAGGTTGCTAGGGTTAATAAACTGGCAAACACAAAACGAGCGATCCCCATGTTGACATAGCCTTTGACCATATCAGCAACAGAGTTAATTAGTGGAAAGCCGGGGACTAACATGAGCACTGATGACGCCATCACTAGCTGAGGCTGCGCTCCGATGCTATAGATAACTGCTTGGGCAGAAATAAGTGTGGTAACAAACGCCGTGACGGAGAAGTTTAAGAGAGGGTTAAAATGGCGATGGCCGATTTCTTGACGTACCGTCATACCAACGGCTGAAGCTAGAAAAGTCATTGCAAACACTGACCAGTCACCGCCAGCGAGACGACTAAAAGCAGCGCATGATAGCCCTATCATCACCATGACTAGCCAACGATTATAGCGTTCAGGACTGATCTTATTCAGTTTTTTCTGAGCTAGTTGATAGTCAAGAATGCCTTTCTCCATCATGATACAGATACGTTGAACCTGAGTCACAACACGCATATTAAGCCCACGATCTGGGCTTCGTCTTGCCGTCGTAACACAATGTTCTTTGTAAACCGTGGTAATCACTAATGAACTTGCTGACAGTGATACTTCTACTTCGTCCATAGAAGCAGCAATACCCATTCTTCGAGTAATATCGCCAACTAACGTACTTTCTGCGCCATGAGCAAGTAACATTTGCCCTGCTTGCGCAATCAGCCGAGAGACGGCTCGTTGCTTAGAATCCATTCCAGTTTTTTCGTTGTCATTCAGTATTGAATCCATTTTAGGGGCATTTTCATTGTTGATGAACTAAAAACTGGAGCGCGATTGACAGAAAACAACAAATTTGTGAAAACTACTCTTGAGACAGATTCAGCGAATAAACTAACAGTCGTTTCAGGCTTACAAGGTCTTCCATTAGCTTCAAATTAAGCCATAAGTAGCCATTGATGCTCGTCTCCTCACCATCAATCTTTGGCAAACTGTTTTTTAAGGTCTCTCTTGCTGTCGCAATTTCTTTACCTGAAAGCTCGGTCTCTAATTTCCCGGTCATTATTAATGTTGCAAGTGCTTCGAACTCTTTCTCAATGATTTTCTGGCAATCATTAAGGGGTTTGGACCAAAGCATATTCAAATGACTGTGCCTATCGCTCCAATAAGAGGTGTTCAAAAGTTCAATGGAGTAAAGCATGTTGCGAAGCTGTACTTGAATCGCTTCTAATAATTGTGCACTCAGCTTTGACTCTTTAACTGAAGGAGAAATGAGACTTCTCAAGGTTACCATCTCCTTCATTAGCGTTTGCTGGTAGCGCTCAAGGTTCGGCTGTTCAAGCATGTTCAATGATGTGGATATTTGATAGACCTTAGCAAACCGGTCCAGCGTAGCGCCTAGACGCATGCGCCAATGAATAAACGCTCTTTGCGGATAAATAATGCAAAACAACACCGCTAATACACAGCCAATCGTTACATCAAGACCACGCCACAACGCAACTTCAATATCGTGATTACCTGCTCCAATAGTGACCGCAAGGGTAATACCAATCAGCAAACCCACATAAGGGCGTTTACCTAACGCAAAATAGGCACTACAAAACATCACAGCGCCGCACCAAGCATACATAGCCAACATTGACCATTGTCCAAGTAAAATGGCGGTAATCCCTGACAATGCTCCAATAATCGTTCCCATAGTGCGATGCCAAGCTCGTGGTAAAACATTACCTAAATACGAGATAGGGCCAATCACTACTACTAACGTAATGAGTATCCAGGTGCTTTCGGGAATCTGAAAATAACTGGTTAAAGCTAGAGTTAAAACGAATGCCACGGAAATCCGAATGCCATGTACAACACGGTAGTGTTTAAATATCAGAGCATCCACATCCGAAATTCGCCGATTTAAATCCATTTAAAAGGCTTCCTTTAGCATAAAGGGGGAGAAAAGAGAGTTTGTATCAGTTTGCCTTAGTACAAGCCACACTGAAATAATTTGAGTACAAAAAAAGCTGCAAAGTAACTTTGCAGCTTTTTAAATCATTGAGGTAACAATCAGTCACGGACGTAGACAACGTGGCCGTCATCTTCTTCGTCGTCCCAATCATCCCAATCGTCTTCAGTAATCACGTCTTTACCAGACATTGCATCTTTGTGGTAATCGTCCCACATAAAGTCGACTTTCTCTTCCTCAGAAATCTCTTCTTCAGCGCGAGGCAGTGTTTCCATAAAGTCAGCAAGCTTATAGCAAAGCTCTTTAGTTCCTTGCTTATTCACTGCAGAGATCTTGAAGTACTCATCTTCCCAACCAAGTGCGTCGAGGATCTCTTGGATCACTTCATTCGCTTCTTCTTCTGGCATAAGATCGACTTTATTGAATACTAACCAGCGCGGTTTATCCGCTAGCTTTTCGCTGTACTGCTCTAGCTCATCGATAATCGTCAGTGCGTTCTCGATTGGGTTACTTTGATCGATAGGCATAATATCGATCATGTGCAGCAATACTCGGCAGCGCTCTAAGTGCTTAAGGAAACGAATACCTAAGCCAGCACCGTCTGCGGCACCTTCAATCAGACCTGGGATATCCGCCACAACAAAGCTTTTCTCAGGAACAACGCTAACCACACCTAAACTAGGGATCAGCGTAGTAAATGGATAGTCGGCTACTTTTGGCTTAGCCGCCGAAACTGCACGGATAAATGTTGATTTACCCGCATTTGGCAAACCAAGCATACCCACGTCAGCAAGTAGCAACAGCTCTAAACGCAATTCACGAATTTCGCCTTTAGTACCCAGTGTTTTCTGGCGAGGAGCTCGGTTAACCGATGACTTAAATCGAGTATTACCTAGGCCGTGCCAACCACCCTTTGCAACCATCACTTTTTTGCCATGTTCAGCAACTTCAGCAACGATTTCATTAGTGTGAATATCTACAGCTCGAGTACCGACAGGCACTTTAAGTACCTTATCTTTACCACGCTTACCTGTACAGTTACCACCGCGACCATTTTCGCCACGCTCAGCTTCGTAAAAGCGTTGGAAGCGATAGTCAATGAGCGTATTTAGGTTCTCATCTGCTTCGATATAGATGTCGCCACCGTCGCCGCCATCGCCACCGTCAGGACCACCTTTCGCTACGAATTTTTCACGCCAAAAACTAACGACACCGCTACCGCCATCGCCCGCTTGGACTTTTACTACCGCTTCATCAACGAACTTCATCTCTTACTCCGACTACTTCTTCGCTACCCACCACCAAAGCCATCCTGCCGAAAAGACATAAGATCACTTTGTGGGCTCAATCAATTATCACTACATTTTAGCAGATGACAGAGACGATTCCCCATGGTGCAGAGCTTGTTGTTTCAACATAGCTATGCCTAGAGACTCGTCTCTATCGACTGCCCATATAAATAAAAAACCCCGCCGACTCGGCAGGGCTTTTGAATTCAGCTAGAAAGCTTATTCGTAATTTAGCTTAGCGCTAAAATTACTCAGCTTCGATGCTAACGAATTTACGGTTCTTAGGACCTTTAACTTCGAATTTCACTTTACCTTCAGTAAGAGCGAAAAGAGTATGGTCTTTACCGATACCAACGTTAGTACCAGCGTGGAACTTAGTACCACGTTGACGTACGATGATGTTACCTGCAAGAACAGACTCACCACCGAAACGCTTAACACCTAGACGTTTGCTTTCTGAATCGCGGCCGTTACGAGTAGAACCACCAGCTTTTTTGTGTGCCATTGTTAAACTCTCCTAATCGAATTAAGCGTTGATGCCAGTGATTTTCACTTCCGTGAACCACTGACGGTGACCTTGTTGCTTACGAGAGTGCTTACGACGACGGAACTTAACGATTTTTACTTTATCGCCACGACCGTGTTGTACCACTTCAGCAACTACCTTGCCGCCCTCAACAAGAGGAGCGCCAACTTGAATGTCTTCACCGTTAGCAACAAGAAGAACTTTATCAAATTCAACAGTTGCACCAGTTTCAACGTCTAATTTCTCTAAACGAAGAGTTTGACCTTCGCTTACACGGTGTTGTTTACCACCAGATTGGAAAACAGCGTACATATTTTACTCCGCTTTTTCCGCACAGCCTTTTGATTGTTATTTCAACAAATAGGGTGTGCGCTAAACTAATCATCAATAGGGCGCAGATTCTACGCGAATGATTACCCTATGACAAGCCATATTTTGAAAAAATTGGCGAAACACTAATCGCCAATGAAAAGTGCGGCAATAATGCCCTTTCACCATGTATTAATCAACGTTTTTTAGTGTATTATTCACAGATTATAACCAACGACTAAGCCTTATTGGCTCTAAGCTCAACCGGGTACGTAATGGATTTTAAAGCTATCCAAGCACTGACTGCCGATGATATGGCAAAAGTGAATGAAACAATACAAGCACAATTAAACTCAGAAGTTAGTCTAATCAATCAACTTGGTTTCTATATTGTAAGTAGTGGCGGCAAGCGCTTAAGACCGCTACTCGCGTTGCTTTCAGCGAAAGCTTTAGGATATCAAGGTAACGCACATACAACGGCTGCTGCGTTTATTGAGTTCATCCATACTGCGACGTTATTGCACGACGACGTAGTAGATGAGTCAGATATGCGACGAGGTAAAGCAACAGCAAACGCCGCCTTTGGTAACGCTGCGAGTGTTCTAGTAGGTGACTACATCTATACTCGTTCTTTCCAAATGATGACGGGTCTTGGCTCATTGCGCATTTTAGAGCTTATGAGTGATGCCGTGAATGTCATCGCAGAAGGTGAAGTTCAGCAGCTGATGAACTGCAATGACCCTAATACTTCTGAAGCAAGCTACATGCAAGTCATCTACTCTAAGACGGCACGTTTGTTTGAAGCCGCGACTCAAGTTGGAGCCATCCTCAACGATGCCTCTCCAGAAGTCGAACTTGCACTACAGAATTACGGTAAGTACCTTGGAACCGCGTTCCAGCTTATTGATGACGTCATGGATTACACCTCTACGGGTGAAGACATGGGTAAAAATGTCGGTGACGACCTAGCTGAAGGTAAACCAACATTACCGCTTATCCACGCCATGCAGCACGGTGAGGAACACGAAAGTGCGATGATTCGCGAAGCAATAGAAAAAGGTAATGGGATTGATAAGCTCGATACCATTATGGCAACAATGAACCGTGTGGGCTCATTAAAGTACACTGAAGACATGGCCTTTAAAGAAGCTGATAAGGCCATTGAAGCACTTTCTATCGTGCCTGACAGTGAATATAAAGAAGCCTTAATCGCGCTTGCCTACATGGCAGTGAAAAGAACAACATAAAGTCAAAGGGCAGTGATTGTACATCACTGCCCTTTTCCGTTTCTGACACCAAGCTTTAGTAGTATTTATCACAACCGTTATGAAGCTGCAGCTCTTCTTCGACTTCGTCAACAGATAGTGCCCATTGCTCCTCGCTTCCTATTGGTTCGACCAAAACGGACTGTGACTGCTCGTCGACAACAAGCACTCTGCCAGCGCCGTGTTGTGAATCCACCCACATACCTTTTACTACATCTTTCATTTCCATGACCCTTCCTCCCGCTCCGATTTATTACGGAGTCTTATAGGGTATAGATCAAAAAAGCCGATCTTAAAAAGACCGGCTTTTGCTATATAAATTAAATGTAGGAGTTTACTTAGCGAACTCTACACCAATTTCAATATCTTTATTAAGCGTCTCTAGCATGCCATCTAGTGCTGCTTTCTCGTAATCACTGAGCTCACCGTAACTAAGGATAGCTTCTGCGCCGTCTTTACCTAGCTTAACTGGTTGTGCGAAGAATGGAGCGTGCTCACCATCACCTTCCACATAAGCACACTCAATAACGTTCTCTTCGCCTTGAAGACCTTTAACAAGAGCTAAACCAAAGCGACACGCTGCCTGACCCATAGACAAGGTCGCAGAGCCGCCACCCGCCTTCGCTTCAACCACTTCAGTACCCGCGTTTTGAATACGCTTCGTTAACGCTTCTACTTCTTCCGCAGTAAACTCAACGCCTTCAACTTGAGAAAGTAGCGGCAAAATAGTCACACCAGAGTGACCACCGATAACTGGTACACGAATATCACCAGGATCTTTCGCTTTCAGGTCAGCCACAAATGTCTCAGAACGAATAACGTCAAGCGTCGTCACACCGAACAGTCTGCGCTTGTCATACACACCTGCTTTCTTCAGGACTTCAGCTGCGATAGGCACTGTGGTGTTAACAGGGTTAGTGATGATACCAACACATGCAGTAGGACACACTACCGCGATTTTCTCGGCCAATGACTTAACGATACCTGCATTGACATTGAATAGGTCTGAGCGATCCATACCTGGCTTACGCGCAACACCCGCTGAAATTAGAACCACATCAGCACCTTCAAGTGCTGGTGTTGGATCTTCACCCGCATAGCCTTTAATAGAAACAGGCGTTGGGATGTGGCTTAGATCAGCTGCAACACCTGGTGTGACGGGAGCAATATCATACAGGGCTAGATCAGAACCAGCAGGAAGACGGTTTTTTAGCAATAGAGCTAGGGCTTGGCCGATGCCACCTGCGGCACCAATAACAGCTACTTTCATGGGAGTTCTCCTTGAGATTTATATCTCTTATTAATAGTCTTGTAGGGTAATTTTTCATCGATTAGCTAAAAAGTTATAGTAATCACTAATCGATTACAATCAATTAACCTCAGCTTTGCGAGCTCGCGCAACTCACTGATTACGTGCTACTACGCTATCATGACAAGAGGGTGATGAGAACCCATTTTTCCCCTTGCTAATTATAAGGTTATCATCGCTAACCTCAGCATTGATAATAGTGATACCGTTGGCATAAACCATGGATTATTTGGTCAAGATCGAGGTTCTGTGCCACAATAGCCGGATCACTGCTAGTTGAACAAAAATAAGAGGCGTTTATGCGCAATAATGACAAACAAGACAACCTGGTTCGCGCGTTTAAAGCGTTACTAAAAGAAGAGCGTTTTGGTTCTCAGGGCGAGATTGTCGACGCATTAAAACTTGAAGGGTTTGAGAACATCAACCAATCAAAAGTGTCACGTATGTTGACTAAGTTTGGCGCAGTGAGGACCCGCAACGCAAAAATGGAAATGGTGTACTGCCTACCAGCAGAGCTTGGCGTTCCAACTGTCTCTAGCTCTCTACGTGAATTGGTTCTTGATATAGATTACAACAACGCTATCGTCGTTATTCACACTGGCCCTGGTGCTGCACAGTTGATTGCTCGATTGCTCGATTCTCTGGGTAAAGCAGAAGGGATTCTAGGGGTCGTTGCAGGCGACGATACCATCTTCATCACACCAACCTTGAGTGTGTCTACCCAACAATTGTTTGAATCGGTATGTGATCTATTTGATTACGCTGGCTAAGTTTTAAACATTAACATTTAGAATAAAGTATCACGGAACATGATTGTTCCGTGATTTATATCACATCTTGATAAATCGAAAAACAAGCCACAAAAAACATCTAATTACCTGTTTTTATTGAATAACACCCTAATCACCCCTATCCTTCTAAATCCTCTAGCACAGACAATTCCCCTATATTCATTAACAATTCAGTAATTTTCTGCCAATTTTTTTGGTATGATTGCGCCACTTTTTCAACATATGGATTGAAAAAGATGCCGTTTCCACATAGGAAACCTCTGAAGACATCTATAGTTATTCAGGGCTAATAATGAATAAGGAAGGGAAATTCATGGCATTTAAGAAACTTGTTAAAATTGGTGCTATTGCCGCTGCCGTTATGGGCACTGGCGCTGTTAACGCTCAAGAGTTCATCACAATTGGTACAGGTTCGGTAACAGGTGTTTATTACCCAACTGGTGGCGCAATCTGTAAGCTTGTGAATAAAGGCCGTAAGGAACACAATATTCGTTGTTCAGTAGAGTCCACTGGTGGTTCTATCTACAATGTCAACACAATGCGTGCTGGTGAGTTAGATTTCGGTATCGTTCAATCTGACTGGCAATATCACGGCTACAACGGCACAAGCAAATTTGAAGAGCAAGGCCCTTACAAAAAGCTTCGTGCAATGTTCTCTCTGCACACAGAACCATTCAACATTATCGCTCGCACTGATGCTGGTATCGAAAACGTAACTGACCTTAAAGGTAAGCGCGTGAACATCGGTAACCCAGGCTCAGGTGACCGTGCGACAATGGGCGTTGTTATGGATGCAATGGGTTGGACCAACGCAGACTTTAAACTTGCATCAGAGCTTAAAGGTTCAGAGCGTTCTCAAGCACTTTGTGACAACAAAATCGACGCATTCGTTTATGTGGTTGGTCATCCAAACGGATCAATCAAAGAAGCAACAACATCTTGTGATGCTAAGCTAGTTCCAGCAACAGGCGCACAAATCGATGAGATCGTAGCGGCAAACCCATACTACGCGTACAGCAATGTACCAGCAGGTATGTACCGTGGCACAGATCAAGATGTGAAGAGCTTTGGCGTAGCAGCAACAATGGTAACCACATCAGATGTTTCTGATGAAGTGGCTTACAACGTTGCAAAAGCAGTGTTTGAAAACTTTGACACGTTCAAACGTCTGCACCCTGCATTTGCTAACCTGAAGAAAGAAGACATGGTACAAGCAGGCCTATCTATTCCTCTTCACCCAGGTGCAGAGAAGTACTACAAGGAAGTTGGTCTTCTTAAGTAAGACGACTCCGTAGGGGAAGGCTCCCTTCCCCTATCACTTTTCTAATATGAGTATCACTCAAAACAATCAACACCAATTAACCCAATTGGTGTGGCTATTTGGGCTCTCTTTCCAAGCCCGTCATTTTTAGAGCCTTAAGAAACACAACTAAAACCACACGTTTGCATCCATTGACTACAATGTTAAATGCGAAATATGGTTCGTTCATTTTGTTTGAAAAACACTGGACCATAAAATAATAAAGGAAAAAGTACATGACGCAGACAACACAACCGTCGCAAGATGTGCAAGAAATGGTCGCACAAGCTGACACTGGAGCAAGAAGCCCGAAAGGGATTCCCGCAAAAATACTCTGGCTTGTTCCACTATGTTGGTCGCTATTTCAACTTTGGTACGCATCCCCACTGCCGTTTATTTTTAACTTTGGCGTACTGAACGACACAGAAGCACGTTCAATTCACTTAACGTTTGCTATTTTTCTAGCGTTTACCGCTTATCCAGCGATGAAAGGTTCACCGCGCGATCGAATTCCTGCTATCGACTGGATTTTAGCACTGGCAGGTAGTTTTTCTGCTGCCTACATTTACCTCTTTTATACTCAATTAGCAGGCCGCTCGGGCGCACCAACGACCATGGACATTGTCGTTGCCTGTACGGGTATGGTTCTACTACTTGAAGCAACACGCCGTGCTTTAGGTCCACCGCTAATGGTCGTCGCTGCGGTATTCTTGTTGTATACCTTTGGCGGTCCATACATGCCGGATGTTATCGCTCACAAAGGCGCAAGCTTGAACAAAGCGATGTCACATCTGTGGCTAACAACAGAAGGTGTATTTGGTGTTGCACTTGGTGTTTCAACGTCATTTGTATTCTTATTCGTTTTATTCGGAGCTATGTTAGAGCGCGCCGGAGCGGGTGCTTACTTTATTAAAGTCGCATTTTCTCTATTAGGTCACATGCGTGGTGGTCCCGCAAAAGCGGCCGTTGTGGCATCTGGTCTGTCAGGCTTGGTTTCTGGTTCTTCCATCGCCAACGTAGTAACTACAGGTACCTTTACCATACCTCTCATGAAGCGCGTTGGCTTCCCGGGGACAAAAGCAGGGGCTGTGGAAGTTGCGGCATCAACCAACGGTCAGCTAACGCCACCGATCATGGGTGCTGCGGCATTCCTGATGGTTGAGTATGTGGGGATTTCATACGTTGAAGTAATCAAAGCGGCACTACTACCTGCGCTGATTTCTTATATCGCTTTGATTTACATTGTTCACCTTGAAGCTTGCAAAGCGGGTATGACTGGCCTACCGCGCCGCCATAACCCGACGCTAGTTCAAAGTCTCTTATCATTTACCGGTACCATTCTTGGTCTTTGTGTCATTAGTGCTGTGGTGTACTACGGCATTGGCTGGACTAAAGGCGTCTTTGGTGACGCTGCGACCCCAATCGTAGGTGTAGCGCTCTTACTATCTTATATCGCGTTACTGCGTGTCTCAGCTAAGTACGCGAAAGAAGGTGGTATTGAAATTGATGCAGAACTAACTGAAGTGCCAGATCCGGGTCCAACCATCAAGTCTGGTTTACATTTCCTACTGCCTATCGTGGTTTTAGTGTGGTGTTTGACTGTTGAGCGCTTTTCTCCGGGTCTCTCTGCGTTCTGGGCAACGGTCTTTATGATCTTCATTCTGATTACCCAGCGTCCACTGATCGCAATCATGTCGAAAACCAGTGATGTCAATGCAGAGATAAAAGCTGGTTTTGTCGATTTGGCAGAAAGCTTAGTGTCTGGTGCTCGTAACATGATTGGTATCGGTGTGGCGACAGCTGCTGCGGGTACCGTTGTGGGTGTGGTTACACTCACGGGTATCGGCCTTGTAATGACCGACTTCGTTGAGTTTATCTCGGGCGGTAGCATTATCTTGATGCTGCTATTTACCGCCGTTATCTCTCTCATCCTCGGGATGGGTCTACCAACAACAGCAAACTACATTGTTGTTTCAACTCTCATGGCGCCTGTTATTGTCACATTGGGTGCGGCACACGGTTTAATCATCCCGCTGATTGCCGTTCACTTATTTGTGTTCTACTTCGGTATCTTAGCCGATGATACACCGCCAGTTGGTCTTGCTGCCTTTGCCGCAGCTGCAATTGCGAAATCCGATCCAATCCGCACCGGTATTCAAGGCTTCACCTACGATATTCGAACAGCAATTTTGCCTTTCATGTTCATCTTCAATACTCAATTATTGATGATGGGGATTGATTCGTGGTGGCACCTTGCTCTGACGGTTATCTCTGCGATTATTGCAATGCTTATTTTCTCTGCCGCAACTCAAGGTTGGTGGTTCACTAAGAACAAGTGGTGGGAAACTGTATTGCTACTTGTATTAACGTTTACCTTCTTCAGACCAGGTTTTTGGTGGGATATGGCCTTCCCGGCGAAAGTTCTTTCGCCAGGTGTTGAGATAGCTCAAGTTGTTGAGAAGCTAAATGTTGGACAATCCATCGAGTTACGTGTTGCAGGTGAAACCCTCGAAGGTAAGTACGTTGAAAAAACCGTTCGACTACCTTTTGATGATAGCGCTGTCACCGCAGAGGAGCGTATCGCTTCGATGGGACTAATGCTCGACAAAGATGCTGATAAGATGATCATCGATATGGTTGAGTTTGGAAGCCCAGCAGAAGCATCCGGTCTAGACTTTGACTGGGAAATTAAATCTATTGTGCAGGATGCCGATAGACCAATGAAAGAGTGGGTATTTGTACCTGCGTTGCTCTTGCTTCTCGCGATGGCGATGAACCAAAAGCGTCGTGCTCGTCGTGAAAACTTGAGCGCATAAAGGTATCAGGCTCTGGACTCGCTTTTGAATCCAGAGCCTAAAAACCTTAATACGGAACGGATAAAACTAGCCAAGCGTATGCTTTACCCTATGCTAGTAGGGTACAAACCAAAAAGAGAAAACACATGTACAAGCAAATCCTTGTTCCTGTCGATTTAAACGATAAAGGCTTTTCAGACAAAGCTGTAGAAATCGCGGTCTGGCATGCTAAGCACTCTAATGCCGAAGTGCATTTACTAAATGTTCTGCCGGGTATCCATATGTCTATGGTGGCTACGTATTTCCCTAAAGATGCCGCCTCGCAAATGAAAAATGATGTCAAAGCGCAACTTAAATCATTTGCTGATCAGCACATCCCTGATGAAGTTGTCTATAAAGTTCATGTTGCTGAGGGTAAACCTTATGCGACTATTCTTGATTATGCGGAGCGTTTAGGTGCAGACTTAATTGTTATGCCAAGTCACAAACGCTCTAAGATTGACAAGGTGGTTCTTGGCTCTGTTGCAAGTAAAGTGGTTCAGAACTCACCCATCAATGTACTGGTCGTTAAACCACAAGCAGATTAATTTCCTCGCCCCACTTTACGTGGGGCGAGTTATTTCTAGACCACTCTATTTTGCGTTTTGCCTTGCTCTACAGCTTCAATATTACTCACTAATATTTCGCAAAGCTTCTCTATGGAAGAGCGGCTTCCCCATGCGACATGCGGCGTTAAAATGAGATTGGGCAAATCCATATTCTCAACTAGAGGATTCGTTTGAGGCGCTGGCTCTTCTGTAAACACATCCACTCCTGCTCCAGCAATGTGATTCTCCTTTAAAGCACAAACCAAATCTGCTTCGTTAACCAAGCCACCGCGTCCAGTATTAATCAATACTGCCGTAGACTTCATATTCGACAACGCTTCACTATCGATAAGATTGGTCGTTTCCTCGGTCAAAGGACACAAAAGGGCAATGGCATCGCTCGTTTTCAAAAATCGTTCAAAAGGCACATAGCCCTCGCGGTATTCTGTTACACCTTTGCGTTCGGAGAACTGCACATTCATACCAATTGCCCTAGCAAGCGTCGCTGTCGCCTGTCCTAGGGCTCCGCTACCAATAATACCTAAGGTAGATTGAGCAATATCTTGAATAGGATGAGTGAAGAAACAGAACTTATTCTGACGTTGCCACTCACCATTGCGGATATCGTTGTGGTAAGCAGGAATATTTCGCATCAAAGTAAATAGCAATGCAATCACATGTTCAGGCACCGATTGAGTCGCATAACCTTGGACATTGGTAACGGTAATACCGCGTTGCGCGCAGTAATCGAGCTCAACGTTATTAACCCCAGTGGCAGCCACCGCAATATGTTTTACTTGCTTGGCCTGTTCAAGAATGTCTGAACCTAAATAGACTTTATTGCTAATGACGACATCTGCATCATAAATGCGTTCTAACACTTGTTCAGGCGAGGTCGACTGATATTCGACCCATTGATGTACGAAATTTGGAGTGGGAATCGCGATGGATGCTGGAATGGTATCACGATCTAAAAAGACAATTTTCTTGGTGGCCATGACTTCTCCTTGATGTCGTACGGCCACACACTTTATGACCGAGGCAAGGTCTTATAATCCGGTAAATCTGTCGCGGGGTCAAAGTGTTGCACCACTAATGGCTCAGACACTTGATGAAAATCGCATGGAACGAAAATGGATTGTAGCTTTTCAGTTTCAGGATGGTAGAAACACAGCTCTGCCGCATGCAGCTCTAATCTATCTGAGAAACTCATCGCTTCTTCATGGGCGTAGAATTCATCACCAACGATAGGATGCCCCAGTTCCAATAAATGCACTCTTAGTTGATGTGAACGTCCGGTAATGGGGAATAAGCGCACAATACTTGTCTGTTGTTCCTGCTTTACCACCTGATAGTATGTTTGCGACGGCTTGCCATGTTCGTAGCACACTTTTTGCCTTGGACGATTCGGCCAATCACAAATAAGCGGTAAATCGATTAACCCTTCCGATTCATCAGGTGTTCCCCAAACTCGCGCATAGTAGACTTTATGAGTAAGCCGATACTGAAATTGTTTCTTTAGAGAACGTTCTGCTTCTTTGTTTTTCGCTAGTAACATCAGCCCAGAGGTCGACATGTCTAAACGATGCACTACTTGAATCTCGGGATACACCTCAACAAGACGGCTCCACATACTGTCATAATGCTCGGGCGCTTTCCCTGGTACAGATAACAAGCCTGAAGGTTTGTTTACCGCGAGAATATGTTCATCTTCAAATACAGTATCTATCCAAGGATCTGTTGGAGGTGTGTAGCTAAGCATGGCCATAATAATTTACCGCATCACAATGAAGTAGGACGCAGATATCTGCGCCCTATTTTGTGTTATTAATTGTGGCTGACAACGATCAGACGTAGTGAATCCAGTTGGACTTGAGCTTTCGCGATATAGCCATCAAGCTCTTTGATTTGAGCTTCAATCGCTTCGATTTCCTCGTCACGAATATTTGGGTTTACCGCTTTTAGCGCCTGTAAGCGTTCTAGTTCACCATTCAAGCTCGCATACATTGCTTTATGTGCTTGCTCGCGAACCGCCACGACTTTCTCTTCGACCGCCTCATTACCCGATTCTATCAATCGATGAACATCGGCTTGAACAGACGTTACCAATTTACTTCCCAAATGGCGATTAACTGGGCTAAGTTGACGGTTGAAGCCTTCAAACTCTACTTGTGAAGAGAGATCATTACCGCGAGCATCCATCATCAAGCGAATCGGTGTTGGTGGTAAGAAGCGGCTAATACCACTCTGTTTTGGTGCTTGCGCATCCACAACATACACCAACTCCAATAAGATAGTACCGACTGGCAGTGCTTTGTTTTTCAGCAGCGAAACGGCGCACGTCCCTACGCCTTCACTCATCACGAGATCGATACCGCCCTGAATCATTGGATGTTCCCAACTAATAAAGTTCATATCTTCACGAGAAAGCGCCGTATCACGGTCAAACGTAATGGTTGCTCCTTCATACGGTAGGCCTGGATAGCTCGGTACCATCATATGCTCAGAAGGCGTCACCACCAGAGCGTTTTCACCTTTGTCATCTTGGTTTAAACCAATGGTGTCAAACAAACTCAGTGCGAATGTGACTAAGTTAGTATCGCCATCGGTCGCTGCAATCTTTTCGACAATCTCTTGCGCTGCTTCACCACCATTAGAATGCATCTCAAGTAAACGGTCACGGCCTTGCTCAAGTTCATGCTTAAGCTCTTGGTTGTAATGTCTTGAGCCTTCAATCACCTCATCCAGCTCGGTCGTATCGCCACTCGCAAGCATGTTGATAATGCTCTCTTCATAGCGGTCATACACCATACGTCCCGTTGGACACGTCTCAGCAAATGCATTGAGTCCTTCATCAAACCAACGTGCTAGTATTGCTTGAGAGGTGTTCTCTAAATAAGGAACATGTACGTCAATATCACGCTTCTGACCAATACGATCCAAACGGCCAATACGCTGTTCTAGCAAGTCTGGATTGAATGGTAAATCAAACATTACCAGTTGGTTCGCAAACTGGAAGTTACGACCTTCAGAACCGATTTCACTACAGATCAAGACCTGAGCACCACCTTCTTCTTGCGCGAAGTAAGCTGCCGCTTTATCACGCTCAAGAATCGACATACCTTCATGGAACACAGTTGCACGGATACCTTCACGTTCACGCAACGCTTGTTCAAGCTGAAGAGCGGTACTTGCACGTGACGCAATCACCAACACTTTCTCACTGCGCTTTGCTGTGATCTTTTCAATCAGCCAGTTAACACGAGAATCAAACTGCCACCAGCTAGAGTCTTCGCCTTCAAACTCTTGGAAAATCTCTTCAGGGTAAAGCATTTTCATCGCGCGTGCTTCTGGTGCCATCTTGCCACCAATCATGCCTGATACACGCATAGAGGTGGTGTATTGCTGTGGAATCGGCATCGGCACAAGGTTTACGTTACGCTTTGGAAAGCCTTTAATCGCGGCACGCGTATTTCGGAACAGCACTCGTCCAGTACCGTGGCGATCCATTAGGTTGTCGATAAGCTCTTGACGTGCTGTGGCTTTTTCTTCATCACCGGCATTGCTTTCTAGAACGTTGAACAATGGCTCAACATCTTGCTCAGACAATAGCTCAGTAATTTGGTTCTTCGCCTCATTGCTCAGCGCCTCTCCCGAGAACAGAGCTGTTACTGCATCGGCAACTGGCGCATATTGCTCTTCTTCTTTAACGAAAGATTCATAATCAAAGAAACGGTCTGAATCGAGAAGGCGCAATCTTGCAAAGTGGCTTTCGCGTCCCAACTGCTCTGGTGTTGCTGTTAGCAAAAGGACACCCGGTGTCTTCTCGGCCAACGCTTCAATGACTTGGTACTGACGACTTGGGTTGTCTTGACTCCACTCAAGGTGGTGCGCTTCATCTACGACCAGCAGATCCCATTCGCCTTCCAATGCTTGTTCAAAGCGTTTACGACTCTTACGTAAAAAGTCCAAAGAGCATAGGACAAACTGTTGAGTATCAAATGGGTTATCCGCCTCTGCGTATGCCTCAATGCAGCGTTCTTCATCAAAAATAGAGAAATGCAGATTGAAACGACGCATCATCTCCACCAACCATTGATGCTGTAGTGTCTCTGGCACCACAATCAAAACACGTTGAGCACGGCCGGACAGCACTTGCTGGTGAATGATCATACCTGCTTCAATGGTTTTACCGAGACCAACTTCATCAGCCAGCAATACACGTGGCGCATAACGACGACCCACTTCATGAGCAATAAAGAGCTGATGAGGAATCAAGCCTGCACGCATGCCACAAAGACCGCGCATTGGACTTTTGTGTTGTTCGTATTGATTGCTTAGTGCACGATAGCGCAGTACAAAGTTATCCATTCGGTCAATTTGACCTGCAAACAATTTGTCTTGCGGCTTGTTAAAACGAATTTGATGGCTCAAGAAGATCTCGCGTAATGCAACGCCCTGCTCTTCTGTATCTTGACGTGTGCCGACATACGTTAATACGCCTTGGTCTTCGAGCACTTCTTCAACTAGAAGCGTCCAACCTTCTTGGCTATCTATGACATCGCCAACATTAAAGATAACTCGGGTGACTGGCGCATCACTGCGTGCGTACACACGGTTTTCTTCTGATGCTGCAAACATAAGAGACACTGTTCTCGCATCCAATGCGACGACCGTACCTAAACCTAAATCACTTTCCGTATCGCTAATCCAGCGCTGCCCTAAAGCAAATGTCATAGAGAGACTACCTCAACTCGTATCGATATCTTTTGGTCATTCAAACGGTAACTCAGTCGAAAACTAAGCTCAAAACCCCGCCCAAATAATAGTAGGTGATAGAGCAAATATTGCTCATTTTCACCCTAGGGTGAAAGGTCGCTAATCTTACTTGAAGGCGTGATGCAGGTCACGCCAATTACAAGGAAATCCTAAGTTTTTTTTGTATTGTCGTGGCTGACATCAAACTGCAAAAAAATAGTGGCAAATGTAAAGACCAAAGTGAGTTTTTTCACTTATACTCAAATTGTAAACGTTAATAACATGTTACCAAAGAACCATGTTTTAATTGGATACAAGGGTATCAGGTTCAATCAGACTAATCATCGATTGAACATAGCAAGGTTGACTCACTAAGATAGGAAATCCGAGCCAGCATTGACCCCAGTCTGACTCGTTCCCAATCCGAGTTAACCGCAAAGGACAAGCGCCAGTTGCGGCAAGGAGACTCTATGGGCGATACCGACCGTAAATTTTTCGTTCTCGACACCAACATCCTTCTCCACGAACCCCACGCCATTTTTTCGTTCAAAGAACACGACGTCGTCATACCCATGACCGTACTTGAAGAACTCGATCGCATTAAGGACAGCAAACGCGATGTTGCTCGTGATGCACGCGTCGCAATTAGAGCTCTTGAAGATATCTTTAAAGAAGCGACGCCTGATGAAATTTCTGAAGGGATTCCCTTCTCTCACCAAATGGAAGCAACAGGAACCATTTCAATATTGGCAGACTATGTGCTGCAAGAAACAGTCAAAGCCTTCGCCGACAAGGAAGGCGACAACCGAATTCTCAATGCGGTGCTCTACTTGCAAAATAAACGCTCTCCTCGAGAAGTCGTTTTGGTCACTAAAGACATCAACATGCGTTTAAGAGCTAAAGGAGCTGGCGTTCGCTTTGTTGAAGACTATCGTACTGATCAGCTAATCGATGATGTGCAGTACCTCACAAAAGGTTTTCAAAAATCTGAAGGGGCGTTTTGGGAACATATTGACGAGGTAGAAACCAAAACTCTCGCCAACAAGACGTATCACACTTTTGACAGAGCCGCGATTGACCCAACGTTTATCAATCAATACTTGATCGATGATAGTAGTGATTTTGCGGGACGAGTGGCTGACATTGATAGTGATAAAGTGACAATTCGAGATCTCAGCCAAGAACGCCTATTGTGTCGACAAGCATGGGACATTCGCCCTAAGAATATCTACCAAGGCATGGCCATGGATGCTTTACTCGACCCTGATATCGATTTAGTGATTCTCACAGGTGCCGCAGGTAGTGGTAAAACACTACTCGCTATGGCTGCAGCACTGGAGATGACGATAGAGAGAGGTATGTTCGATAAGATTATCGTCACCCGAAATACACCAGATATTGGCGAGTCCATCGGTTTTCTTCCGGGTACTGAGGAAGAAAAAATGATGCCTTGGTTGGCTGCCATTACCGATACACTCGAAGCGCTACACAAGAACGATCACTGCACTGAGGGCTCACTGAAATACATCTGTGATAAAGCGAACATTCAGTTCAAATCTATTAACTTCATGCGCGGACGTTCAATCCAAAATGCGTTTGTTTTACTCGATGAGTGCCAGAACTTAACAGCCTCTCAGATTAAAACCATCATTACTCGCTGTGGTGAGGGGACTAAGATTGTCTGCTCGGGTAACTTAGCACAAATTGATTCCCCGTACTTAACGCCAGTAACATCAGGGTTAACGTATATGGTTGAGCGCTTTAAGAACTTCGGAGGCAGTGCCAACATTCACTTAAATGGTGTGGTAAGAAGTAGATTGGCCGAATTTGCAGAGGAAAATTTGTAAGTGGCTGCGACGTCATCCCCTTGAAAAAGGGGATGACGGTAGTTTTTGCTTTATACTTGTAAACTTAGTCAGTACCACCGACAGTTAGTGCATCTAACTTCAAGCTTGGCTGACCAACACCAACTGGCACACTTTGCCCAGCCTTACCACAGACGCCAACACCGCGGTCGATACTCAGGTCATTGCCCACCATAGAGACTTGCTGCATCGCTTCGATACCAGAGCCAATTAGCGTCGCACCTTTCACTGGCGCAGTAATCTTACCGTCTTCGATGAGATACGCTTCTGATGCTGAGAACACAAACTTGCCAGAGGTAATATCAACCTGACCACCACCAAAGTTTGGTGCATAAAGACCTTTCTTCACAGTAGAGATAATTTCTTCTGGAGAATGCTCACCCGGCAACATATAAGTGTTGGTCATACGAGGCATAGGTAAGTGGGCATAGGATTCACGACGGGCGTTACCTGTAGGGTTTACTCCCATTAGACGCGCATTAAGCTTGTCTTGCATGTAACCTTTCAGAGTGCCATTTTCAATCAACGTATTGTACTGCCCATGAACACCCTCATCGTCCACGTTAAGCGAACCACGAAGGTCTTGCAGTGTTCCATCATCAACAATCGTACACAGGTTTGATGTGACTTGCTGACCTACCTTGCCAGAGAATACTGATGACTCTTTACGGTTAAAATCACCCTCTAGGCCATGACCTACGGCTTCGTGTAACAGTACTCCAGGCCAACCAGAACCTAGTACAACTGGCATAGTACCAGCAGGTGCGTCAATTGCTTCCAGATTGACTAGCGCTTGGCGAATGGCTTCATCGGCATAGTTGTAAGCGACTTGTTGACCTTCCTCTGTTGAGAGGAAGAAATCGTAACCGTAGCGGCCACCACCACCAGCACTACCACGCTCACGACGGTCGCCTTTCTGTGCTAATACACTGATAGATAAACGTACCAATGGACGTACATCTCCAGCAAATGTGCCGTCGGTCGCTGCCACTAGCATTTGCTCATAGACGCCACTTAAGCTGACAGAGACTTCTTTAACTAAAGGCTCTTTAGTACGAATGTAGGCATCAAGCTGCTTTAGCAGTTCAGTTTTTTGTTGTTTTTCCCAACTATCTAATGGGTTAACCGCTGCATAGTAAGCTTGATTATCGCGACGAGTAAGCGCGTTAACTTGCGCGCTTTGACCTTGCTGTGCAATGCCTCTTGCCGCTACTGCACTTTGCTTCAGACCATCCAATGTGATTTGGTCTGAGTATGCAAAACCCGTTTTTTCGCCAGCAACCGCTCTAACACCAACACCGCGGTCGATATTAAATGAACCGTCCTTGATGATGCTGTCTTCTAGCACTAGAGATTCGTGCCAGCTGGATTGAAAATAGATATCCGCATAGTCAATCTGGCGAGTTGCAATGCTCGCAAGCGTAGCTTCAATATCTTGCTCAGACAGACCTGTAGGCCCTAATAGCGCGTCTTCTATGCGTTCCATATGATTACTCTTTATAGTAAATATAATTAGTGTAAGTGCTGTTCAAATCGAATGTGTTTAGCGACAGGCATACTCTGTCTCACTTCTTCAACAACATCAAAATTCAGTTCGGCGGTTATTGTACCTGTTTGCTGCTCAAGCTGTCCTTGAACCTCCCCCCAAGGCGATATCACCATAGAGTGTCCCCAGGTTTCTCTTCCGCACGGGTGAGTACCACATTGATTCGCTGCGACTATCCAACATTGGTTTTCAATCGCTCTAGCACGCAACAGGACTTCCCAATGTGCCTTTCCAGTCACCGCCGTAAATGCCGCAGGCACAACAATTACGTTCGCCCCTTGAGCCCTCAATGCACTGAATAGATGTGGAAAACGCAGGTCGTAGCAGATAGTTAAACCCACCGCACCAAAATCAGTCGGTACCATCGCAATACTTGTACCCGCTTTAAACGTTTCCGATTCACGGTAATTTTTGTGACCATCATTGACGTCTACATCAAACATATGCAGCTTATCATAATGGTTCATACGCTGCCCATTTACGTCAAAGACCAGCGTTGTTGTCGTCACTTCCGTTTCAGAAACCCGAATAGGAAAGCTGCCAATAATAAGGTGAACCTGATGGCGTCTTGCTAAATCAGATAACTTGTCTTGATACTGGCCTTTACCTAAAAATTCCGCGTGACGGTGATAATCGTCACGGGAACCAAAAACCAGTGAGTTTTCTGGGGTAAGAATCCACTTCATCCCCTTAGCAGAAAGAAACTCAACCTTATGTTCAATGAACTTGAAGTTCTCTTCTGGTTCAGGTCCTGATGTCATTTGTATGATGCCAAAGCGTTCCTTGCTCATGGTGTTACTTAATCTCCTTCTTGAGGTTTTCAGGTAACTTATACTCTCCCTGACTCCTCGAAATCTCACTTACCGTTGGTGAATCCAGTGGACCTTTAACTGAGTAGTTAACTTGTGTCACGACCTCAACCACTGGTGATATCACTGTCGTCACTGCAAGCACAACTAATGCTGTCTGAGGCGTCACCGCAAAAGCCGTAATGATAGGGATCCCTGAAGTCATGTCAGGCGTAAAGTTTACTTCAGCGTCGACGGTTTGAGTCGAGAGATCAGCCAATCCTTTGATCGTCATTTCACCAGCAACCGCATCCATCTTAATGTCATTGGTTACAAACACGCCATCTCTGATTTTGCCGCTACCCGTAATTGAGTTAAACGCCATCCCTTTATCAAATACATCAGTAAAATCGAGCTGCATCTTACGAATAATGGAATCCAAGCTAAACAGACCAAGCAAGCGCGCGGCACCGCTCACATCAGAGATGATACCTTTACCTAGCTTAGTACTGATTTCACCACTGACGGTATTTACTCGCATTGACCATGGTGCGCCATCCCACGTTAACTTTGAGTCGAGATCAAATGGTGCACGTTGGATACCCGAGGTAATACCAAATCGTTCCATAAGATCACTGTTATTCTCACCACTGACCGCTACGTTGACCTGTGATTTATTTTGCTGGCCAGCGACCATCCAGTTACCGTCAATATGTACTTTGTTTGTCCCGCTCGATAAGTCCAGTTTTTTCCAAACGAGCTTATTACCTTGTCGTTCAACATCCATATCCACTTTGCCGACTTTGTAACCTTGGAACCAGAAGTTATCAATCGTCAGTTGAGTATCCGGCATGATATCAAAGAAAGTTTTATCAAACTCAGTCACCAATGGCGCTTCAAGATTTTCCTGAGTGATAAGCGACTCATCATCTTGCGCCTTCTTATCAAATTCTGGCACGTAGATATGCAGACGCTTCAACGCAACATACAACTCGTTGTTGTCGCTGTAACTCGCCTGCCCTTTTGCCTCCTGGCTATCAAGATCGAACTGCCAGCCACCTTTTTTGTATCTGGCATTGAAGTTCACATCGTGCCACTCAATACCACCTAGCATCAGTTCTTTCGCTTCCACGTTTACCCGTTTAGGTAATGGAAGCTCCGGTTTATTCAGCTCATCTAGTAGTGCTTTCTTTTCACTCGGCGGCTCTTTAAACAACTCGCTCCATTGGTCGACATTGAACTTATCGGACCGTACTTGGAAATGATGGCCAACTATAGGGCTGATTTTGAACCCACCTTTCCCCAACACCAAGTTAGTCGCCTTAAGAACCGGAACTTCTCCTGTGATATCAATCTCGGTTTGATATTTAACGGAGGGTAACTGCAATCTAGCGGTTATAGCTTGTTGGTTTCCGGAAGCTTGAAGTCTTGCTTTACCTGATTCACCAAACGCTTTTTTGAGTGGATAAGGATATTCACTCGCAATGGTTGCAAGGTTAGCATTCAGGTCAAGCTGATAAGTAAAACCGACATCGTTGAGTTGAATATCCACGTCTAGGTTCCAAGGCGAGTGCCCTGCCAGTCGGCTGACCACCTTATCACCAACATAAGGCTCTAGTGGTGCGGTTTTCCAATCTCCAACCGCATCAATTCCAACCGAATAACCTTTGCCAGCATTCTGCCCTTGAAAATCAAGGAAAATCGGCTGGTTCAGCAAGTTTGCAGACAGTCCTGTCGCTTTCACCACATCATTGTCAAACTCTACTCTACCGGACACTTTTTCCAGCGTCATTGGGGGAGCATCGATTTCGACGTGATTGTCTTTTAGCTCCGCATAACCCCAAGCTCTGGACGGCGTATCGTCGCCAGAAAACGGAATATACAACTGGAAGTCGGCATTCACATCACCACTAACTTGAACCGCAGTTAACGCAGCACCAACCGAGTCCACCAGCGGCGAAGCGGTCATATAATCCCTGACGGCACTACCTTGACCTGTTGCCTTCGCTTCTATTTCAAGGTGCCCATCACCACTGAGTACTGGAATTCGACCCGTGATTCGCTGGCCTTTAACATTCATCAGTGTCGCAGAGCGAGAGTCCAAATACATGGTCTCATTCTGGAACAACAAATCGAGTTGTAAATCAGTCAGTGGTGGCCAATTGGTATCAAAACTAAATTTAGCATCGCGAAGTCCCACCCAAGCTTGGAACATGCCGTTATGTTCTCGATATGGGAAGTCTGACAGTTTGCCATACCACAACAGCTTAGATGTATTGACTCGACCCGCTTGGATCGCTGCCGATAAGTAGTCTGTAAGACTTTGCCCCATAGCTAAAGTTGGCAGATAACGCCAAACCTCACCTGCATTGTAAAGATCCGCTTCGGCATAGAATGACAAGAATGGGCTGTCATTCTTAGGGAAATCAAGTCTAAAAGCACCAAGCACTTGCAAGTCTGGCGTCGCAGCCGTCACTTTATCAGACCATAACGACCAACCTTGCTCGCCGTTATTTTGCCAATGAATATCAACCAAACCTTGCTTAATATTCAGTGGAGCTTGAAACACATCACCATAAGGGAAACGATCATCAATAACGTTAACGCGGGCATGAGCTTGCTTCATGTTACCGCGCACCGATCCTGAGACATGAGAGAAGCCTGGCAAAAGTTCCCATTGCGACATCGACATATTCTCAAGGTGTGCCGAATATTTCAGGGAGTCAGTACCATTAGTTTGGGATAGTCGAATATCTTCAATCTGCCCACCCGGGTTAAGTTTAGTTAACCACTCTTCCACACTCGGGTCAGAACTTAGTGATGCCAATGGCTTTAACGCATTCACATCGAGCTGAGAAATATTCACTTGCCATTGCTGTTGGCGATTCCATTCTGCTGCAATATCCAGTTCAGGCCACGGAACATCATTAGTTCTGGCTTGAACTTCATGAACATTTAGCTGCCAACCAGCATCTGATGGCAATAAATGCATAACCGCAGACTCGACGAATAGATCGTGGTCTTTGCCATCTTTAGACCAACTAAGCTCAGATGGTAACACTTCAAGATAAGCTTCTTTTGCAGTGCTGTTATCCAATGTAATCCAGCTGCGTAAGCTTACTTCACCATCTTTAATGCCAGTTTGCTGCTTTTGAGTTTCAGACAGCCACGGGGACAGTGACATTTGGTCCACGGCTACGTAAAAGTCGCCAGAGACATTCGACAGCGAACCTTTATCAATAAAGTCCGCTCTAACTTCTAGCGAGTTTAAGTTTGCATCGGCAATGGAGATGGTGCCCTGTGCTAAATGGCGTGCCTTTTGATTCCGCCATTGCAAATTCTCTATATCTAACTGACGTTCCTCACCAGATATAGATTGATACAACACTGTTGAATTAGCGACAGCAAAGCGATCTAACTGCCTTAATAACAAGTTATCTAGGCGGTTGACCAACTGCTCGCCACTCGCAGCGGGTTGCTTGGGCTGTTGAACCGTTTTTGGCTCAGTCGCTTTGAGTAAATCGACCGAACGAATGTCCAGCATCATGTCATTAATGACCATATCCGCTAAGACAGGCTGTCTTTGAATAATGGTTTGAATCAAGTCAAATTCGAGCTCTAAGTTCCCGACTTCGAATTTGGTTTCAGGACTTTCAGGAAGACCAACAACAACACCTTGAAGAGAAATAGAAGGGTGAGTGTTACGCCAGAAACCGCGCACATCTTTCAAAGAAATATTGAGACCTGTTCCTTGGTTTACCCAAGTCACAATTTCTGGTTGAATTTTATTTAGCTGTGGCAAACCCACACGCAATACTGTGACCGCAGAGGCAAGTAATACCAATACGGTCAATAGTAACCAGAGAAAAAAACGGACAATCCGATTAACGCGAGAACTCACAAATTACTCATTACATCATAACAACATCAAATTGTTCTTGAATATATAAAGGCTCAGCTTGAATTCGAACCTGTTTACCTATAAAGACTTCCAGTTCAGCCAATGCATGAGATTCATCGCCTTCAAGCGCTTCAGCAACAGCAGGAGACGCATAAGCCACGAATTTGTCGGCATCGTAAGCTCGATTAACACGCGTGATCTCGCGTAAAATCTCATAGCAAACTGTTTCGACGGTTTTCACTGAACCTCGGCCTTCACAAGTTGGACAACCACTACAAAGAACATGTTCAATACTTTCTCTAGTTCTTTTTCGTGTCATCTCAACCAACCCTAACTGGGTAAATCCATTGATATTCGTCTTCACTCGATCTTTAGAAAGTGCCCCTTCTAAAGAGTTCAACACACGTTGACGATGCTCTTCAAGACCCATATCGATAAAATCGATGATGATGATACCGCCTAAGTTACGCAGTCTAAGCTGTCGAGCAATGGCTTGAGTTGCTTCGACATTGGTGTTGAAGATAGTCTCTTCTAAGTTGCGACGACCCACGAATGCACCGGTGTTGATATCGACCGTTGTCATCGCTTCTGTTTGATCAATAATCAGGTAACCGCCAGACTTTAAGTCGACTTTACGTTCAAGTGAACGTTGAATCTCATTCTCGGTATCGTACATATCGAAAATGGGCTTATCGCCTTCATAAAGTTCAAGCAAACTCTCCAGTTCAGGTACAAACTCGCTAGTAAACTCTTTTAAGCTCTCAAAAATCAGTCTTGAATCCACTTGAACACGAGTAATTTCCGTCCCAACGAAATCACGAAGGATACGATGCGCTAAACCCAATTCACCGTATAACGTTGAACGCGTTTTATATTTAGTACGACGTTCATTGATTTTGGTCCATAAACGCTTAAGGAATGCAGCATCTTGCGCCAGTTCTTTTTCATTCGCACCTTCTGCTGCGGTACGAATAATAAAGCCACCGTTTTCATCGCAGTAGTCAGCAACCACATTCTTTAAACGGTTACGCTCTTCTTCGCTCTCGATACGTTGAGAAACACCGACATGGCTCGCGCCAGGCATAAAGACGAGATAACGAGATGGGAGGGTGATATCCGTGGTTAAACGAGCACCTTTAGTTCCAAGCGGATCTTTGACCACTTGCACTATGATGTCTTGACCTTGACGAACTAACTCAGAAATATCACGGACTTGAAACTGCTTCTTTTCATTTTCAGCCACACACTCAGTATGCGGTACGATGTCGGAAGCATGCAGAAATGCCGCTTTTTCGAGACCGATATCCACGAAAGCAGCCTGCATTCCTGGTAAGACTCGGCTCACTTTACCTTTATAGATGTTGCCAACGATTCCACGCTTTGCTTCGCGCTCAATGTGGACTTCTTGGAGAACCCCACCTTCAATCATAGCAACCCTTGTTTCACTAGGGGTTACGTTTATTAACAGCTCTGCACTCATGAGCGCACCTCAATATTTTTAATTATTTATAAATTCTTGCAAGAGCTGGTCAGTTTCATACAGTGGCAGTCCAACTACAGCGTAATAGCTGCCCTCGATTCGAGTGACGAAGCGTCCCCCTAATCCTTGGATTCCATAACTGCCAGCTTTATCTTGAGGTTCTCCACTTAACCAGTATTGTTCGATTTCTTTTTCGCTAAGTGTTTTGAACCATACATCCGTCGTTACCACAACCGATGACTGCTTATTCTTAGATACAACACTGACAGCAGTGAGCACCTGATGTTTTTCTCCTGACATCCCTTGAAGCATAGCTTTGGCATGTCCGAAATCATTGGGTTTTTCTAGTACATGTTCGTTTAAAACGACGACCGTATCAGAACCGACAACTACAGAGCTCGAGTCGCTCAGTTCAAGCCCAGCCATCGCTTTCTCTAACGACAAGCGCTCAACGTACTGTTGAGCACTTTCTTGGGCTTGTTTCACTTCTTCAATATCAGGACTCACCACTGAGAATTGGTATCCGAGCTGGCTTAACAGCTCTCTGCGTCTTGGTGAAGTTGACGCCAATACTATCTTTGTAGTCATTGATTTACCTGACATGCCAATGCCGTCTTACACGACGTAACAGTAAAAACATCCATGGCCAAAGTATACAGTTAATCAGACCACTCCACAGCGACATCGGATTAAAAGTGACGTCTTGGATCAAATACTCACCAAAAAAGATAAACACTTCTAGCAGCATAGATATCAAGGCCATGATCGTAGCCTGCTGCCAAAGTGCCATGTTTCTAAGGACCAAGAAATTAAGAGCCACGATATAGATGACAATCGACATCATCATCCCGCGAATGCCCAAGGTAGAACCGACCAGTAGATCCCAAGTCAGACCAACGATCAATGCGGTACCCACATTTACTCGATGCGGAAGTGCTAAAACCCAGTACCCTAGAACCAAGAATAACCATGACGGTCTTACGAAGTCTAGCACGCCTGGCCAAGGTATGGTTTGCAATACAAGCGCCACTATCAGTGACACACTGATCACTAAGTGACTGCGAAATGAACTATTAGCCATAATAGTATGAGAATCCTTTATTGCGCGTTCAGCGTATCTTCAACCGCTTGTTGCTGTCTATCATTACTCGGCCAAATCAACAGTAAGTATCGTAGTCGATCAAAGTCGACCACGGGCTCCGCAATAATGCTGGCAAACTCTCGTCGATTGTCTCGTTGTACCGATTTAACATGAGCAACTGGATAGCCTTCGGGATAGATTCCACCAAGACCAGAAGTCACCAACAGGTCATCTTTCTGAATGTCAGTACTTGTTGGAATGTGCTCTAGTTGAATCTCATCGATAGATCCATTGCCTGATGCAATAACTCGAATATCGTTACGAATGACTTGCACTGGTATTGCGCTGTTAGAGTCCGTCAGTAGCATAATACGGCTGTTGTGAGCGCCAACGAAGGTCACTTGACCAACGATACCATTTTCATTAATAACCGGCTGACCTTCGTAAACACCGTCGATACGACCTTTATCAATCACCACTTGGTGACGATATGGCGACGTGTCCACAGCCATCACCTCTGTCACCATCTTCTTTTCATCTCGGACGAAAGATGAGCCTAAAAGCTCACGAAAACGCTGGTTCTCTTCACGGTATTGATCAAGCAAAATTAAGTCACTTTTAAGGCGCAACACTTCGCGTTTTAAGTTTACGTTTTGCTCGGCTAGACCTTGTCGAGTGTTTAGCCTTTCATAGACGCCATCAAACATGGTACGAGGAAGGTTCGCTGCATATTGAATTGGTGCAACTGCACTGTTCAATAAGTAACGGAAATTTGAGAATGTATCTAAACGACTATCAGCCAGCATTAAGCCGGCTGATAAAGTAACAGCAAGAAATAACCGAAGTTGTAAAGAAGGACCTCGACCAAATATTGGTTTCATGTACTCATAATCCTGATGTGGACTCTAGTTTCAGTGCCACACCAAAACTAGAGTGAAACCATTATTCTTCTGTAAATAGATCGCCACCGTGCATGTCGATCATTTCTAGAGCTTTACCACCACCACGAGCCACACATGTTAATGGGTCTTCAGCGATAACAACAGGGATACCGGTTTCTTCAGTGAGCAATCGGTCTAGATCGCGTAGCAGTGCACCACCACCTGTTAGTACCATACCGTTTTCAGAAATATCAGAAGCAAGCTCTGGCGGACATTGCTCAAGCGCAACCATCACTGCCGATACAATACCAGTTAATGGCTCTTGCAACGCTTCTAGAATTTCATTTGAGTTTAGGCTAAAGCTACGAGGCACACCTTCTGCAAGGTTACGACCACGTACTTCAATCTCTTCAACCGTATCACCTGGATACGCAGAACCAATTTCGTGCTTGATCTTCTCAGCAGTCGCTTCACCAATCAAGCTGCCGTAGTTACGGCGCACATAGGTGATAACCGCTTCGTCAAATCGGTCACCGCCGATACGTACTGAAGAAGAGTAAACCACACCATTAAGTGAGATAACCGCTACTTCTGTTGTACCACCACCGATATCAACAACCATAGAACCTGTTGGCTCAGAGACGCGTAGACCCGCACCAATAGCAGCAGCCATAGGTTCATCGATCAAATACACTTCACGAGCGCCTGCACCTAGTGCAGACTCACGGATAGCACGACGCTCTACTTGTGTTGAACCGCAAGGGACACAAACTAGAACACGTGGGCTTGGTTTAAGAACGCTGTTGTCGTGCACTTGTTTGATGAAGTGCTGAAGCATTTTTTCGGTCACATAGAAGTCAGCAATAACGCCATCTTTCATTGGACGAATCGCAGAAATATTACCAGGCGTTCGACCTAGCATCTGCTTCGCTGCATGGCCTACCGCCGCAACGCTTTTGGCTGAACCCGCACGATCTTGGCGGATTGCTACTACAGAAGGCTCGTCAAGGACGATACCCTGTCCTTTTACATAAATCAGTGTGTTGGCAGTACCTAGATCAATCGATAGGTCGTTAGAAAACATGCCACGCAGTTTTTTAAACATATTCTTCGCTCGTCCTGCAAGAATGAGAAGACAAAAATTGCACTAAATGTACCAATGCCTTGCCATCACAGCAAGGCATTGAAGCAGAAACATGGGGTGAAACCCGCATTTTCTTACAGTTTCCTTACTTAACGCAAAAAATTCACAGGATTTATTGTCCGATAAGGTGTGGCTCACCGCGATAAATGACTCTATCGTTCCCTCGATGTGATCCAAAGGTCACTACGGCATGTGGATCTTCATCACCTACACCACGCCAGTTATATCTCAACCAAGAACGACCCGCGTTATTATCAAAGCACTTAATAGCGCTATCATTTTGGTTCAGTTTAATTGGGGCACTATGATCAAGCCTTAACCACAAATTAACTTGTTCACGAATTCTATTGTTGCTCGCAAAGAGTTGGCTGCTGTTGCCTTGGCTGATGGTGGCATCTTCTGTGGTTATAGCATTGCCCTCTTTATTAAACAGCTTTGCATCCGTCTCTAACTGACCTGACCACAAGATCTGCCGGCAGTAGTGCTTACCATTGAATGCGGAACCACTGTCCTCTTTATTGAGCACAAACCCAGTCTCAGTCCAATATTCCGTTCTCAAAGGGATATTGATGTCCGTTGTCAAATCGCCACCAACGTTATCTATCACCATACGGCCATAACGAAACTCGGGTTGTCTTGGGAACGCTTTCGCGTTGGTACCATTTACGGTTAAAGAAGGGCTTTCAAAATCTACACCGTCAACTAAATTAGACTGTACCCCAAAGAGCCCTTTAACAGGCAGTTCTTTTATCGAGGTAACACCATCCAGTTGATAACGTTTAGAGAAAACATAATCACCAAAGCTAGCCTCAAGTCGAGCTCGTGAAGTGCTGCATGACAAGTCAGTAGAATCGCACTTCCAAGCTTCACTATCCCAACTCGTTGCCGTCGCACTTATTCTCGGTAAGTAACTATCACCACTTTCATTGGTAGCAACATGGTTTAAGGTCACCATCAAATTGGATGTAAAATAACCATAGTTAGGGGTAGGTGATTTTTCTAGATTACGCGCCTCCACAACAAAGCTTGGTTTTATTGGTTGGCCCATATATGCAAATCCAGAGTGCCCTGACTCATAGCCCCATTGATTGGAGACCATAGCAAGATGATGAGGATAGAAGCGGCCGATACTACGGCTACTCGGATTGATTACCATCCCCAAATAGTTCGATTGACTTTGAGTCTGTATTAGAAGACTCCCGACATCTTCCCAATAGAGAGCGTAAAATGGCAACACACCATTACTATCTCGATTACTACGAACAAATGTTGACCCGTCCTCACCATCCATTTTAATAAGGAATCTTTCGTCGACAGGTCTAACTGCTGGCGTGTTCTCAGCAGCAGTGAGTAAAACACTGGAGACAGGCGCATCATTATCGAAGTAATTTTTGGTGATAAATTGCGACTGGCAAAACGATGGTAATATCGGAATTTGACCTTGAGTCGCACCATTTTTCTGCCATCGAATTGGCACGGCATCTAGGTTAAAGCGTTCCCCAGCGGCTTTATAGCCACTGCCTTGAGATGAAGTGCCATCTAATGCTAATTGGTAGTTTGATGCATCACAGATCGCGAACGTCCACGGCCTTACTTTTAGCTCGTGAACTCCTTTATATGTGACGCATTGTTTTGCGGCGTCTGCCCCTTGTTGGTCTGAAGGGCTCTGCTCACTCTCATTGACACAACGTGTCTGAGACAACTCAAAAGAAACTCGCCCAGCTTCATCGTACTGAATATCCATCAGAGCACTGCGACCAGCATCAGGGGTACTGCTGCCATGAGAAAAATCTAGTGCGAGATTCGTCACTGGAATTGGCACAAAATCATTACTCTGTGCAGCTTTGACTTTAACTGATGCCTGTACTGTTGGAGATTTGGGTTCTAGATAACGTGTCGCTGCAATATCAACGTTTTGCACCCCAGAATAGTTTTTTGCTGCTACAACTTGGGACAGACCTGAACGCGTTACATTACAGGTCACAGGGCGTACTTCGAGCGTTGCCGATTTTCCAGCAATCAAACTAGACGCTTGCGGCGTAAATTCAAACTTGTTTGCCGTAAACTCGTAGTTACCTGTCACAAGCGTATTGTTCGCACTCTCCACCAATTCACCGGACACGCTGAGCTGTTCGATGTGTTGACTACTCACATCAAATATAACCCGGCCGTTAGCACTTGGGTTGTACAGCTCCTCGCTAATACGAACCCCTTCTATCAATTGCATTGTGGCAGAGGCAGGCGCTGTAATTCTGACGCCTTTGGTGTAGTCTTCAATAGGCTTACCGAACTTATCGACCACATTAAACGTGACACGTTGGGTTTCACAACTCAATGCGATGCCTTTTAAAGGCTCCAATTCCAAATAGTAGTCTTGACCTACTGGTGGCGCTTTACATTGCGCAGGAATACGCGCAAACAACACATTGCCTTCACCTTCAATATCGTTCTCATCTCTGTCTTTATGTCGTTTCCGATCATCATAGTCACGCTCGCCAAGCGTCACATTTGGGGCGGCAACCCCACCAAAGATGTAGTTGTCTTCACCATTGACTAAGAAACCTCGCGTTCCGACACTGGCTGCTTCAGGAGGGACATAAAAATAGGCTTTGATAACAGAGTCTTCGCTCTCTATTTCAATGTCACTGCCCGCGCCATGCCCGACAAAAAGTAAATCTTCACTATTTCCTAATGTATTGATTTTTAAATCATCTTTGAAGTGAGGCGGATACAGGTCTCCGTTTGCTTTTATTCCTCGATAATTGATCTTAACTGGCCCATTGAGCAGTTGGATCTCTGCATCTTCCAGATGTATATGCTCATTAACCCAATACTCACCAGAGTCAATGATGAGCTTACTGTCATCTTCAACCTCTAACTTCTTGATCTTATTATTAGTCCACTTCAAATGACATACTTTGCCGTCTTTACACTTAAAATCGTTCGAATAGTCACCACTTGGAAAATCATCTAATTGCGGTGGATAGTTTTCAAAGCTCTTCGTGGGCTCCACTTGACAGTTTTGCCAACCAAAGCCACGTAAACCAATGGATGAAGACGTATAAAAGCAGCCGCCATAAGTGCTGTTATTGGTAAAGCGAGAAAACGCGAGGCCAGTGTCATTGCGCGGTAAAACGATAGCGTTGACATCAAAATCATCAAACCATTCGTCTCTATCATCGTCATATTCGCTATTCACATTCAGAAGCCCTTGTGGCGATCCAGATGTGTCATAAAGGGTAGTCTGCACTTCTTCTTTGAAATAGGGGCAAAGATCAAGCTTAAACTCAGGTGGGGGTGGTGTGTCATCGCACAACTTGGGTAAATTAAAGGTATTCTTCTTACCTGTGACCGACATATGATTGACCGTAATATTCATATTAAGATCGTTGTGTTCACCGCTTACCGTTAACCCCTTAGGAAAACTCTCCTCGTCCACATACAGTGCCGCTGAAACCTTATTATGGTTAGTAAAATTGATTCCCGCTTCTCTACCGTGACCTATTAGAATAAGATCTTTGATCGCTCCATCTTTGTTGATATGTGAGTGCCCGCTAACATAAAAGGTCTTATAGTGAAGTACCGTCGGTGATTTAACTTTAATTTTCGCAGCATGTTCTAAGGTTAATGAACCAATCCAAACCTCTCCTCCTTCTAATGTGAGTGTTTTTCCTTGTCTCATTGTAATAGTTTGTATTTTACTACCATCTCTCAATAAACAATGCTTATCACCACATTGAGACGACTCAAGCTCGGTCGGAAACGCAGCTAAAGTAACTGGTAGAGTTGGAGCATGACTCGTTGGATTCACTTCACAGCTGTTTGTCGGATTGTTTGGGTAATAGCAATGAGCCGCAGTGCCATTATGATCTGGACTATTAGCGAGATTTTTGAATGGTATTTTGAAGCCATCGACGTCAAATATTAATTTCTGATCATGACCGGCAAAATCAATTTGAGACACATAGTTTGGGTAGCCATCTTGTCGAAAGTTAGTTTGGATAGACTCTGGAAAGTAGTCGCAATATTCTATTGCATAACTATTTGCTACCACGAATAAGCTTATAAATAGAGCCATCAATTGCTTCATTCAGAGAATCCTTTTACCCAAGCTTCTTGCTGACGCTGAATATCAAACCCTTGTCCATCTCCACATATTGCCGTGCTGGTAATTTTAAAATAGCTGAGCTGTTTTGGAATCAGTTCTAGGTCGCCACCATTAACCGTTTCACACTGAACTGAAAGGCTACGGCAGTTAATATCCACTTGAGAAATTAAATAAGACATTGCTACAGATGACGATGGTTGAAGCTGGTTACATCTGATTTCCAGCTCTTCTGTCAGACTCGATTTATTTAACGGATAGAGCTGCGTCAACGCCCACTCAACACCAGAGTTCGCCAAAAACCAAGCCTTGGTACCAATCAACTCACGTGATAGCGTCTCGTTACTTGACCATTGAATTCTATTGAGATTCATTGCCAACATACCCATTACCACCACAACAAAAATGGCAACGATGTAGACACTCCCTTGTTGTGAACGTTTTCTAGGGAACATTGAGCACCTGTACATCATGTTGGAAGTTAGACGCTTCACCCGCTTGATTAAATACTAGATTTAGACGAACTAAAGCTGAGCGAAGTAGTGATGCTTCAAGGTGAGTAAAACTGCTTTTTACTGGGTCGATATTGGTGGCAACACGAATACCGTTTCGCTCTATCTGACCAGACGTGGTGATGCAATAATCGACCTTGTTTGCTGAGTTGTAGATATACAAACGCTGCCCAACCGAGTTCTGTTCTGGTAATTGATTTAACGTAAAATATTGTGCTTCGACCACAGAGCTGACCCCTGCCAAACTTGTCGCTCGACGACCTTCAAGATCTTGCTGTCGACTCGGATTAATGATCAACCTTTCGGTATTGGCAAATTTATGGGGATATTGGTGAATGTTACCCACCACAAACTCAGTTTTTCCTAGCTTCTCATCCAAATGATAAAAGCCGGAAAAGGTTATTGGATAAAACGAGACACATTGACCGTTCAAAGAGGTTTGAATGCTGTTGGGGACGGCGTGTCTAAGCTCACGGGACATTTTCTCAATAACAAACTGCGCTTGGTTCTGGATTTTAGTGCGCGCTACTGAATCCACATAACCGCGAGCACCAAACTCGACAAAACCAGCAATTCCTAAAAACAGAATTCCAACCACAACCATGGTGATGATCATTTCTAGTAAGGTAAAACCGCCTGATTGCTTAACGGAGAATGACATTAGTAATTCCCCTTATACGCAACAAACTCATACTCGGTGAAATTACTCACTGATACGCGGACAATGATCTTTTTGAACGAGCTTGTTTGATGCGGAGTTACTTGACCACTGAGTGCGTTATCGTAGTCGTAGCTAACCAAAATATTAACGACAAAATTGCGGTAGTCGTCTTGCTCATCACCACCGAGAAGTCTTGTAATAGATAAGCCTTGCTGGCACTGCTGCTGGGCGTTGGCACCGTACCAGCAGCCTATATAGTCATCGACATCATTATAGAAGGCGGGCTGCTCGTTCTTGTCCTGACCTAATGAAGCGGGTAATGTGCATTGCTTATCAAGTTCATCGCAACGCCATAGACTGCCGTTACGATCGCTCTGCTCATCAAAACTCACAGCTAATATCTGGTTCAATACCGCTTGTCCTAATGAAGCGGCTCGAACTTGGTAGTGCGGTAATGCGCTTTTCTGCACACTAGGGAATAAGAAGCTCGTCAATGTAATCAAAGCGATGGCTAAGATCACTATGGCAAGTACGCTTTCGATCAGCGTCATTCCTTGACTCATTTTTCTAGCACGCATCGACAAAACCTTCTGAATTAATACAAATGGATGCCGATTCACTAAATTGAGTGAATTGAATCGTAATGGGGTAAGTACAAGATTCACATACTGGACGACCAAGTAAGTCAAAATTCAGCAAGCTAGTGGGAGCAGAGACCTGAATGTTATCCAACGCTAAATAGTCCGATTGCTCTTCAGGGTTCACAAGAGTGCAACTGTACCGAGAGCCAAAACAACCATCTTTAATCGCCAGTTGATAGCGGCTATTGAGCTCACCGATATCGCTGATATTGGATTGCATTCGCCCAAGCTGTATTTGCTGAGTAATCGCAATAGCTTGCTCTTGTGCTGCAATCACAGAAAAGCCAGAACGGTTTAAAAATCGACTCGCAGCCACTACCGACACAATCGAAACTAAAACGATCACTACGATCAGTTCGATTAGCGTAAATCCGGATAACTTACGTTGTGGGATTAACATAGTAGTACCTGCCAAAATGATTGATAAATAATATACAAAAGGACAGTACTAACTCATCTATCTATCATTAGAAATCGTTAAAAATCAGAATACCTATCACAACACAAAAAAGGCCAGCCGGAGCTGACCTTTTTGCGTCTTGGCTAATTAGCAACCTGACGCATCAACGGTTACTCTAGGTGCTGTACCCGCTTGAGTTGATTCGTCGTATCTTACAAAACAGTTAGATTGGCGAATCGTACGGAAGTTAGCATTTGAACCATCATCAAAGGTAGCAATTAGCGCGTCACGACGAGTCGCAAACATCCAATCTTGTTGCAAGCCATCTACTGCACTTACAAGGCCAGCTGCATCAGCAGTTGGGTAACCAAATGCAACCGTTACTGCTTCATTTGTACCTGCATTAATGGTGGCCGCTGCTTGCTGCTCAACGCCTTCTACTGCTGCTTTGCCGTAAACAATGCCATTTGCGCCAGAAATAGCACCTTTTAAACCATTAAGAGATGATTCGCGGGCATCACCTTGTAGATTTAAAAAACGAGGTGCTGCAGTTACTGCAAGAATACCCAAAATAACGATCACCACGACCATTTCAATTAGCGTGAAACCACTTTGTCTTTTCATTTTTATATTCCTACAACTTATTTAAGTTCAACAGTAACTTTACCGGTACGAATATCGTACTCGAAGTAATGACGGTTACTTTCGTTTTGTGTATAGCGACATTTAGTGCTGCTCACTGCCTGCGCTAAGTACTTAGTGCCTTTTGAAGGACTGTTTGTATACTGCTCAACCGCTGGAGAATTTTGCAGTAAGTTCTCCATCAGGAATACGCACGCTTCGACATTTACGTTGTTGCTATTGTTAGCGTTAGTATTACTAGGGTAACCATCACGGAAGCCTGTTGTGCCATCTTCCGAGCGAGTCAACCAGAAACGAGTGCCATCGTAATCAACGTAGTTATTTACACCTGACTTAGTTCGGCCATTAGCTTCCCATTGCGCGCGAGCTGATAACACACCAGTTGCAAAACCACCAGCAACCGCTTCAACGCTAGATTCTTTTGCGCTTTCTGTTACATCAACAAATCGTGGTAGAGCCGCTACTGCAAGTAGGCCTAATACCACAATAACCACGACCAACTCGACTAGTGTAAAACCTTGAGCTTTTTTCATTATTTGATCCATTTATATCAAAAGTGTGATTTTCTGCCCAAATTATAACTAGTCGAGTAATGATTACAAAGCATTAACGTCAATTTTTTTACTCAAGTCAAAAAAATGACTTCAATATGCAAGCTATTAATTTTAATTGCTTTAATTTCAATATCAGTATTTATACCNNNACCGTATACACAACTATAGGTTTTTTTATTAATTTGCTCTGATTTTATAAATAGGTTGTGTTTTATAGAATCTGAGTCGTTGTAAAGTATTGATAACAAGTAGTTACAGTTTCTATTTTCATTATTTGATAGGGTAATCCAACCAGTTTGGTCAAATTTTACGACGGTATTATCAACTTGTAGATAATTTGGTTGCTTCTCTATTAGCCAAGTTTGATGCAATTCATTAATGCGCTGTTGCATAACTTTGCCGATCACTACCGCTTGAGTACGGGTGATTTTTTCTTGATTACGATTCACCGTAGATAAGAAAAACCCTACAAGCGCTAGAATCACACAACTCCAAATTAGCCAACGCAGCGCATCTCTTTGGAAAAAGACACTTTTGATAGCCATCGCTCGTTACATTCCTTTCATGGCATCGAGCATGCCCCACATAGGCAGGAAAATGCCAAGAGCCAGTATTAATACCATTCCAGCAACCACAGTGAGCAGAATCGGCTCAATTCTGGCGGTTAAGGTCTTCAGATCATAATCAACTTCTCGATCGTAAAAATCCGAAACTTCTAACAGAAGCTCATCAATACGACCCGTTTCCTCTCCGACAGAGATCATCTGAATAACAAGCGGCGTGAAAATATTGGCATTAATAGCAGTTGAAGACACCGTGCTTCCGGCCTCAATAGCCGCCTTCATTTCCATAATGCGGTTTTCCAAATACTTGTTGTCTATTGCTTCAGCCGATAACGCCAATGACTGATTCAAAGGCACACCAGCACGAAGCATAAGAGCAAATGTTCTTGAGAAACGTGAAAGTTGAGCACGATTTACAATGCCGCCGACAATAGGCAGCCTCAACTTAATATGATCCCACTTTTCCCTACCCGCGGCCGTAGCAAGCCAAGCACGAAATGCAAACAAACTGCCAGCTATCGCACCCAATAACAGCGGCCAATAACCGACGAAGAAATTCGAGGTAGTAATCAGAATACGAGTGGGAAGAGGAAGATCGACGCCAAACCTGGCAAACATATCAGCAAACTGAGGGATAACTTTGATATTCAGTACAAACAACGCGGCAACGATAAAGGTCAACACGAACGTTGGGTAGCGCATTGCCGCTTTAATACGCTTACGAGTTTCGACTTCTTGCTCATAATAGGCAGCCAGTTGCTCTAATGCTTGGTCTAAACGTCCCGTATTTTCACCCACAGCAATCATAGAAACAAAAAGTGGACTAAACACGCGAGGATGAAGCTGCATACAACTCGATAAGTTACGACCGTTAGTTAGTTCATTAACGACTTCTTCCAAGGCATATTTCAACTGCTTGTTAGTACAGTTTTGTGTCAGGCCCTTCATGGAGCGTAACAATGGCACACCGGCTTTCGTTAAACTGAACAACTGACGACAGAAAATAACCAGCACTTCTAAAGGTACCGCCGGCGCTATCAATACACTTAGGCTGTCACTAAATGACGTTGACTTACCACCTTGTGAGATCGACGTTGGAATCACCCCACGAGAGATCAAAATCTCCGCCGCAGTTTCTTCATTGGCAGACTCTAGATGACCAGAAATCTCTGAACCATCAAGATTGCGCCCTTTATAACGATAGGTTGGCATTGTCTTATCTCTAGCTATAAACCATCAAACTAAATGTAAATAGGTTCGATGCTACCGGAAGCATCCCCTTCACCCAGTGCCATCACTTCATCTAGGCTGACGGTTCCTTGAATTGCGAGTTCCATTGCGGACGCGAGCAAGGGTTTATATTCTTTCGAGGCTCTAGCTCGCTGTGAGAACAGTACAGCATCATTCGCCCGTAAGGCGTCCATCATTCCTTGATCGAGTTCCAGCATTTCAAATACGCCTATCCGTCCTCGATAGCCGGTTAGATTACAGTTTTGGCACCCCTGCCCTTTATGGAAGGTCATCTCCGTTTGATTAGGAAAGCGAGTCATCAGCCATTGCTTTACATGCTCATCAGTTGGATGCTCACGTTTGCAATCGGGGCAAATTCTTCTCACCAAACGTTGGGCAATGACCGCTCTTACGGCACTAGCAACTAAGTACCCAGGAGCCCCCATATCCATCATTCGTAACGCACTGTCGACAGAATCATTGGTATGCAAAGTTGTAAGAACCAAGTGCCCGGTTAATGCAGCACGCAAACCAATTTCCACGGTTTCTTGGTCACGCATCTCGCCAACAAGAATGATATCGGGATCTTGGCGCAGGAAAGTTCTCAGGATCGATGAAAAATCCAAATTAATTTTTGGGTTTACTTGAACCTGATTGACTCGAGGCAAACGATATTCAACCGGGTCTTCTGCAGTAATGATCTTTTTCCCAGGACTATTTAACTCAGTCAGCGCACCATATAAAGTCGTGGTTTTGCCGGACCCCGTTGGTCCAGTGACCAAGATCATTCCATGAGGGCGACGCAACTGCTTTCGCAATTTGATCAGCAGATCATTTGGAATCCCCGACTCTTCAAGCCTTCTGACACCTGTTGATTGGTTGAGCAGACGCATGACCACAGATTCGCCATGTTCAACGGGCATAGTCGACATACGAATATCAACCGACTGTCCTTTGGCTCTAATATTAAATCGGCCATCTTGAGGTAGACGCTTTTCCGAAATATCCAAATTTGCCATAAGCTTCAATCGCAGTACCATCGCTGGCGCAACATTCACTTCATTTAATAACGTTTCATGTAACACGCCATCAATACGCTGTCTAAGACGCAATACATCGGCATCTGGCTCAATATGAATATCAGAAGCACCTACTTGAATGGCGTCTTCAAACAAAGAGTTAATCAGCTTAACCACCGTCACCTCTTCGCTTTCATCTTCTTCAATATTGAAGTCAAAAACATCCGTCGACTGATGCTCAGCATGAAGCTGCTCTGCAAATGAAGCGATTTCTTTGGTACGGCGATAGTAGCGGTCAAAACCATCAAGCAATTGCTTTTCGGGGGCAATAACAAACTCGATAGCGTATTGACCAAGTTGGTTTAACAATGATTCCTGAACAAAAAGATCCGCAGGATCACTCATCGCGACTCGTAATGTATCGTCTCGACGACCAATCACAAGTGCTCGCAAGCGTCTTGCATGAACTTCAGGAAGAAGCTGAACCGCATCCACATCGACTTGTGCCCGACTTAAATCGATCAATGGTAAAGCTAATTGCTGCGACAAAAACGTTAGCATCTGCTGTTCAGACAGGGCAGCCAGCTCTATCAGTGTTGCACCAAGTTTTCGGCCTGTATTACGCTGAATCGACAAAGCCTGCTGTAGCTGCTGTTCATTGATAATGCCTTCTTCAACCAGTAGATCACCGAGACGTTTACGAAGTTTAATTTGCATCATTACTTCCTTCGAGGCTTTCTATGACCTTAAGTCTGTCGCGAATAAATGCTTTCGATTGGCTTGAAACACCTATCTTTTCGAGCGCGTTTTCATAAGAGTTTTTAGCCAGTGAAAACTCCATTTTACGCTCCTGCTGAATAGCAAGCCCCATCCACCAACGAGCATTTTCACCGTCTTGTTGGGTAAGCAACTCATAGCTTTGATAGGCCATATCGGCTTGTTTATTTCGCTGCGCGAGACCGGCTCTGAGTGATAAGTATTCAATCGATGGATACTCAGGCAGATAAACCAACGGCGTGAGGGCAGCCTCCTGCTGATTCTCCTTGATAAGCAATTTCGTTAACGCCAAACGTAACCTTTCACCAGAAGGGTTACGATTAATCCCTTCTTGCAAAAGTTCATACGATTTTCGGGTCTGACCTTTACCGTAGTAGAGCGCCGACAATCGTTGTCTTACTTGCTCATTTTCCGGAGCGTACCTAAGTGCAGCGGTATAATTCTCAAGTGCACCATTAATATCATTGGCATCAATCGATTTCTTGGCTCGTTGAATGGCTTTTTCCGCTAACTGTTCCGAGCTGAGTTCTACTTGCTCAACCACCATCTCTCCACCATTGGCTTGAGGCTCAGCTTTATTTGGAGATAGTTGGGCTAACAGAATAGGTTCAGCAGAGGACGGCAACACGTGCGTATCTGCCATCGTAGTGACAGCTTTTGACTGGTCTTTGACTAGCGATACGCGTTGAATATCAGTCAGCTTTGCATTTGGTAAGTCGAACACAGCAGAAGAAGCGGAGCCTAAATTCGCTGTCGGTGAGTTTAATTGAGCACGAGACTGCGCTAAAGAGCGTGTACTTTCTTGAGGTACACTCATAGAAGGTGACGTATTTGCCGTAGAAAACGCCCAGCTTCCCATCGCTAAACTGACTAAGACTCCAACCCCAATCCACACAATGGGAGAGGTATTCCTCACTTTGGGTATTACAGCTTGCTCAATATTCACGTGAGAATTATTGGGTTTACTAGTCAGATTTGATAAGGCTTTATTAATCGCACTCATAGTTATTTCCATCCCCAGAGTACTGGGTATTTGAATATCGGCTTGGTGGCATCAAAAGTATCTTTTATCGCCAGATACAAGTGGCGGTTTAATACCTGCTGGCTGTTGTCACCAAACGCTAACAACAGTGTTTTATGGCAAATTTGGTGCACCAATCTTGGAACGCCTTTACTTGCTCGCCAAATGGCAGCCAGTTGATGATGACTGAACAGATGTTCCTCACGTCCAGCGCTCATCGTTCTCTGTTGGACATAAGCAAAACACTCAGCTTTTGCCATAGTACGTAATGTGGCGCTGAAGGTGATTCGCTGTCTAAATTGCCTTAGGTGATGCTGTTCAAGTCGCGTATCCAATTCAGGCTGCCCAAACAGCACTAAATGCATCAATTTGCTGTCTTCGGTTTCTAGATTTCCTAATAAACGAAGCGTCTCTAGTGCTTCATCAGATAAGGCCTGAGCTTCATCAATCAAAGCTACTACTGGTCGCTTCGACTGTTTGGCTTCGATAAGTTTTTTTTGAATATCTTCGAGCAACGTATGTTGCTGGCATTGCTCTATGCCAAGTTCTTTAGCAATAGCAATTCTTAACTCGGCACCGGACAACACCGGATTGGGCAAATAGACTAAGCTGTAATCAGCCTCGAGCTGTTTGATTAACATTCGGCAGACTAGGGTTTTTCCAGTACCTACTTCGCCCGTGACTTTGAGGACTCCTTCACCAAGTGCCACGCCCGCCGTCACAGTCTGTATCGCCTCATAATGCGGCGACAGACCAAAAAACAGCGCAGTATTGGGCGTCAGCGCAAATGGGTATTGCTCAAATCCGAAATAGTCTAAGTACACCGTTTATCGTTCCAATCGCTTCAACTCAAACTTCAAGCCCTAAGCCTTTTAATCTTCTGGGAACCACTCGTTAAGTAAGTCTCGAGAACGCTCAACTTCTTTCTGCCATGTATTCACACCAACAACAGTCGGACGTAGCAAGATGACCAACTCTGTTTTTTCCGTCACGTTTTGCGTATTTCTAAACAAGTGTCCCAGTGCAGGGATATCCCCAAGATATGGCACTTTAGAGACCATTTCAGTGGTTGCCGATTTCATCAGACCACCAATCACAACGACGTCACCGTCAGCTGCACGGATAACGGAGTCTGATTCACGAATAGAGCTTTTCGCTAGCGGCACAATGATAGACCCCCCTAACACTTCTATCTCTTTTTTCTCTTCTTGAACTTCAATAACTGCAGGATGAACATGCAGCAGAACATTACCTTTTTCATCAATTTGCGGCGTCACGTCCAAAGAAATACCCGAGAAGAAGGGCGTTAATTCAACTTGAGGCGCTACGTTGGCATTTTCACCAGAACCAATAACCGTTGAGATATCGGTAACGAAGTACTCATCGGTACCCACTTTGATAACCGATTTTTGGTTGTTGGCGGCGGTAATTCGAGGACTAGAAAGGACATTGAGATCGCCTTGCGTCGCCATAAAGCTCAATACGGCTTCAAAATGTCCGTCCGTAATGGTCACATTGGTTTGCCCACCTAACAGGGTGCCAATCTGATTTAAAGGTGGCACTGGGTTTTGCGCTGGTCGGGAGATAGACACACCACCACTACCAATTGCCGCACCAATATTGCTCCAGCTAATGCCTTGTTGATAACCGTCGCTCAGCGTTACTTCTAGAATCTTTGCTTCCAGAATCACTTGACGATGAAGTCGCTGCTGCGACATATCTAAAAACTCTCTAACCTGACGAATTTCATCGGGATAAGCACGTAAAGTAAGTAAACTAGCTTGAGGGGTAACCACCACACTGCGACCGTCACCAGTACCTATCAACTTACTTACCGCTTGCTCAAGCGAAGGCCAGAAATCACTTTCACTGGTGGTTTCAATACGAGTTCCACCTTGCTCATTATTGTTGCTATTGCCACCATTAACGTTATTTGAGCTTGATGAACTGGACGAGTTCGAATTTGAACTGTTCGAGCTCGAGTTATTGTTTGAATTACTGCTATTGTTGTTATTGCTCGAATCTCTGCTGGAGATGGTTCCGGTCGTTATCGAGGTTAATGAGCGACCTGAACGTTTGAACTGCAAATAATCCACTGGAATAGAAACTGTGCGTAAACCCGCTGGATACACTTGGATGATTCGACCTTTTTTCTCAATGTCATAACCATACATATCACTAACGTTATCCAGCACTTCATCTAATGTCACGTCGCTCAAGTTAGCAGTAATTTTACCCGATACGCTCGGGTGAATAGACACGCTGTACTCGGTTCCTTTTACCAAACTGGTGAAAAATGCCTTGGCTTCGACGCCATTGGCTTGCACTCGGAAACGCTTCAGCGTTCGGCTCGAATGTGAGCCTGCCTGAGCGTCTAGCTCAGGCATTAGGTCAGCTTCCACTGTTGGGGGTAACTCATCTAGGCTCTTGTTATTCGCATTGTTCACCGATTCATTGAGACTTTGCTTTATTTCAACCGGATCTCGATGTCCCATTGAACATCCCACCAATGCTGCGATACATATACCGACTACTACCTTACGCATCATATTCTTATAGCCTTAGTTTTTTACGTCCATCGCAAATAAGCCAAGTTTCCACTGCTTGCCTGCGCGCTGAAGGAGGAGATTTTCACTGTTGATATTGACGACTTTGTAACCGTTAATGACATCACCTTTTTCAACCACTTTGTCATTCATCACGGCTGAACACGGCATTGCCTGTTCGCAGACAATGCTTTGCAATGTCGGCAATCGGTACACTACTTTTTTCTTCGGTTTCGTTTGTACTTGTGTTGGCTGCGCCCACCCTAAAGGTGCAGTGGGATCTTGGGTCGCCCACGAAGACATGGAAACACTCAATAAGGCGATAAATATTGCTCTAACCACCGATAAACTCCTTGCGAGTGCCCAGTGTGTACACTTCTAAAATCAAGCGAGCTTTGGGATGTTTTTCCACATCATATTTAAAGCTACGCCAATAATATTTAACCGGCATTTGCTCCAACTCAGACAGATATTTAGCGATAGCAAAATAGTTACCCGTCAATTCAATCTTAACCGGATGAACAAAGTAACCGGAGTACTCACTTGCTCCATCAGTGCCAGTAATAGGCTCTGGTGGTAGCGACTCAAGAGCAACAAGTTTCAAGCTTTGGCTCTTGCTTAGCACCAATTCAAGCAGGTTCGTCATTTGAACCGGTGAGATAAGGTTATCCACCAATCCAGAGAGCTGTTCTGATAACGCTTGGCTCTCATCAATTAGCCGATTGAACTCAAGATTAATGTCTTTGTCTGGATCTTGTTTAAGTTGGCTGCTCAATACTGAAAGCTGCCCCTCTAATTCCATGTTTTCACTGGAAACTTGTTGAAGTTGTCGTTCCAAACGGCTCTTTTGCAATAGACTAGGTTCAAGCAACAGCAGATAAAGCATCATAGCCACAATGACGAAAGCACAGATTGAGAGTAACGATTTTTCTCTTGTACTTAAGGCGAGGAACCTCTGATCTAACTTCAGCCAATAGTCCTTCACTGCTTAGCCTCCAATACTTGTGTCGCATCCACTTTTTCACCCGCATTTGCCACAGTATCTAGAGTTCGAATTTCTGGACTGGTACGCAATTCAAATGTCACGACATCATTAGTATTACGACCAATTTTCAAAGTCTTAAAGGTTCTTCCAACCAGACTTTGCTCTTGCTTGAATTGCCCAACCCAGTTTGGAATCACACTGGCGTTTCGTGCTAATCCAGAAATATCAATATTGCTTTTATCAAGGTAAATATGTTGAATTGAAATGTCGTTCCTTCCCAACGTCGCAAGCGAGTTCATCACGCTTGAATAGCCAACTTGCTGCTCTTTGTCATAGTCATCTACCGCATCCAACGCGTCTTTTTTCGCGGCGATCTCCTGCTTTAAGCGCTCGACGGCGGCAACTTTAACCGGAGAAGGTCGATGTGACTCCAACGCCGCTTTTTGCTGACTTAATTCATCATGTAACGAGTCTGCGCGAGACTCCGATTGTGCAAGCTCGCTTTCTAATTGAGCTGTTGAAACTGAAATATACCCGTACACCGCAACAGCAGCTGTTACCGTCAGAGCCAGTACAGACGCAACTCGAGCTAAGGTAAAATGCTCTTGTTTAGGCTTTAAATACGATGGATACAGGTTAACTGCTGGTTCTTCCAACTGCTCACTGGCGATTTGAGCTAATAACGCTCCAGACCAACCCGTACGCTCAGAAACTAGGGGCATTACTTTGACATTCAATCGTGCAGTGAGCGCTTCAGCCAGTTGAGTTTCCGATTCTTCATCACAACAAACGTGCAACGCATGCACGCCACCTGTTTTTAATTGCGATGACAGATAGTCAAGAGACCTTTGCAACTCAAGAGCCAAGCTGTCGACATCAAGTCCAATGGTTTCATCTTGAATAACAGGGCCAGAAACACTACGAATGGTTCGATGGAAAATCGGCAATTGTTCAACAAAAGCACTGACTCGATAGTGATGAAAACGACTTCTTTGCAATAAAACCGCGCTGTGACTCTCTTTTTGAGCTCTTGCCCAAAATAGCTCTTCTGGAATAACTTGAGCCAGTTCCAATCCTAACTTTTCTAATACACCGCGAAGCTGTAACAGCCAGGATTTCTGAATCACATAGGCAGTTGTTTTATTCAAGCTTGGCAGCTCTAGACCATCGGCAACAATCTCAGTCACTCGCTCACTGATAACATCCTTCAATAAAAAAGGCAGAGCTTGAGGCCACTCAGATTTTGGTATTCTTGGCGTGTCTATTTGATAGGTATGATAAAGGTCGCTACCAATGACAACATTGACGCTTTGGCCCTTGGTTGCTTTAGGCTGCAGAAGTTGCTCAAGCGCCTTTTGCCAATTGTTGGCAGTAATATCACAGTTACTAACCTTAAGCTGTCCTTTCTCTGACAAAAAGACGCCATCCGACTGCATAATAACTACCATTGGGGAAGTATTCGCTTGTTTCGACCCAAATCGAGCAACGATGTTTTTAAACGTCATAACATTTCCGCGTTAGGTTCTTTTCCAACGATTTCTTCGTCCAGGCTTTATCATTGCCGCTTTTGGCTTAGGATCTGGCATGAGTTGTGTTTCAGCTGCAAAATAACGTCCTTGACCACCGCTAACACCAAGATCAAGCAGCGTATGCCACTCTTTTTTATTTTCCACGCCTACGGCAATAACTTGTGTTTTGGAGTCCCCACAAGCACCAACCATGCTGCGAACAAACAATTGGTTTTCATCCCGTTGATCAATTTTCTTAATTAAGCTGCGATGCAACTTAAGATAATCTACTTTCAGATCTTTGATGTAATGAGTACTCACAATCGAACGACCAGCCTGACCTACGATTACTGTGCACCCTAAACCGGACAGCATTCTAACAACTGGGCGAATATAGTCCAGATGTTGAACTAGTCTTGCCTCGGAAAATTCAAAGCTTAATTGTGAGCGTACCGCGCTAGGCAATTGCAACAACTCATCACGAAACCACTTAAAATAGCCTTTATTAGCAAATGGCACGACATAAAGATTGATAGAAATCGGTAGAATAGCCGGGCTTTTCTTAATGTTTCGTAACACTTTATTGAGCACTGCACGATCAAAATTGGACTCGTAGCCTACTTGAAGTAAAGCGGAATGGAATCGTGACGCTTTAACAATACCTCGTTCCGGATCTTCAATTCGCGCAAACAATTCTTTGTGAAGTACGTCGAGCTCCTTCCCTTTTTCGTACAAATAGCAGGGCTGCGAAAAAATAAGTAGATTTTCAGGCAGAAGTGCTTTATCAAACAATGTACGCCAACGCACACTGCCACGCTCATCGAACTTTTGGACTTGCTTGCTAAAGCGACTCCAGTTATTTACCTTTTGCAGTTGAGCACTTTTCAGCGCCGTTTCAGCCTCTTCCATGATGCGCCCTTGGCGTTCACCTTCGGAATACATACTGACACCAATGTGACACCAGTTCTCTTCATCAAGAGGCATTGGCGGCGTGATTTTTTCAAGCTGACGAATACATTGGTTTGCTAGGTTAGCAACATCTTTGCTGCTTTGATGCGGAATAAATACGGCAAAATCGGCGTCATAGTAACGGGAGAAAATCACATCAGGATATTTCTGAACCGCGTTGGAAATCACTTCACCAACTTCCACGAGGAAGTCATCTGACGTCGATTTACCTTGAACCTCCTGTACTTGATCCCAGTCTTCAATGCGAAATAGCATAACGCCGCCTTGAGCGCCGCTTTCATGTATCGCTGATTCTAGTTTGCTATCAAATAGCATTCGATTTGCGCTGCCAGTCAATGGATCAAGGAAGGTTTGTGTGCGAATAAAGGTGTCGAATCGACTGCGCTCTTGGCGAGCATCTTGCAATTCTTCGATTAGAATGTCCAAAGCCTCACTAGCAGTATAAGGCCATTCTCTTTCATCTCCTTTAGCAAACTGCTCTACGCGACCGCCTAAGATCATCCGACCTCGCTCTTCCAATAACTCTGAGCCAACTAGCTGTTTACGAAGCCACTTCACCCCTTGCATTAGACAAAAGACAATCAACCCAAAAGCTAAAGTGACCGACCACATGGCTTCAATGGAATAACGCACATCCAAATAAGGGGGCAGCGCGGTAAATTCGACGCGATAGCCATCATTGCGCTCTAAATCAAAACCTTCTCGATACACAATGGTGCGATCTATGGTTGGAGAGGTGTTTTTGTATCGGTATACCACGCCAGCTGAAGAGGTCAGCTGCATCTCAATGATATTACTGGCTTGCAACATCTTAGGCATCCAACGCTGCATCATATAGGCTGCATCGGGGTCTTCTAATTCTTTATCGATAACTCGAACAATGCCAGCCAAGTGGTGATTGAGGTACTCTTGGCCCATCCTTTTAATGGATAGCGTTCCGCCAACAAACAGAATAAATACGGCACTCATGACAATTACTGTCACAAAAGCCACTAAGCGAGTGCTCAGTTTGAGGGTGGGAGTTTGCCTCATAGGTACTAAAGTCCTTTTTGAACCGATGATGTCATTAACGTTTGTAGTCCGAACTCAACTCGTTGATGCAACAAGAGAGATTCATGCGCACATTATATAAAATAAGCTATCGCGTTAACTGTTTGTTATATCAAATTTACTATAACCCGTTAAGCAACAAGCAATGCGTTGTCTCTAAGAAACAAAAAAAACCGCGAATTCATCGCGGCTTTTCTATGCAAAAATCAAATAGAACTTAATTTGACTTGATATTCAGCACTGATTAGAACGGGATATCGTCATCGAAGTCCATTGGTGGTTCATTGTACTGCGGCTGCTGTTGAGCAGGTTTTTGCTGAGCTGGTTGTTGTACAGGTTGTTGAGGCTGTCCCCAACCCTGTTGTTGAGGAGCTTGCTGCTGCATGCCACCACCTTGGTTCATGCCGCCTTGCATACCACCCTGCATAGGAGCACCACCACCTTGGCGGCCACCTAGCATTTGCATCACGCCGTTGAAACCTTGAACAACAACTTCCGTTGTGTAGCGGTCTTGACCACTTTGGTCTTGCCACTTACGAGTTTGCAGTTGACCTTCAATATAAACTTGAGAGCCCTTACGCAGATATTCACCAGCAACTTCCGCTAGCTTGCCAAACAGAGCAACGCGGTGCCACTCAGTTTTTTCACGCTGCTCGCCTGTCGCTTTATCACGCCAAGATTCAGAGGTTGCGATTGTAATATTCGCCACGGCACCGCCGTTTGGCATGTAACGAATTTCTGGGTCGTTACCTAAGTTACCCACTAGAATGACTTTGTTTACTCCACGGCTTGCCATGTTTTGCTCCGTAACCACAGTGTGTTTCAAATTAGCCCAGTAGGATAACACGAACCACTGGTACCGCAACAGCGCTTATCCTGAGGATACCAAAATAACCCCTTTCCCCTCATTATTACGAGCGAAGCAAATAATGATAAACTTTATATTTATATCAATTACTTAGATAGTTTTAAGTCACTCTCAAACTACTTTTTTATCACTAGAACATAAACTACATACTCGTCAATATGCATAAAAACCACGAGTAAAAGTGTGCTATGAGAAGAAATAATTACCAACGCGTCATTCAACATGTCACTCTTAATCAAGAGGACTCAGTTACCAAAACGGTCAAGCGCTTATCCCATCTAAGTATTAATGCTATTCAAGCCATCACTCCTCAAGATCTACTTTCAACCACCTCCGGTTCTCGTAATCGTATTTTGCTCTTTGATTACGAAGAATCCTTAGATCTTTTCCAACAAGTGTTAAACCTGCCTTTAGCAAGCAAAAATTTTGAGACCGTACTGATCAATGTTCCGCATCGGCTAACGACCGAGGAGATCCTTAGATATGGTCATATCAAAGGGCTCTTTTACAGCCACGAAGACGCTAAGAAAATCGTGATTGGTCTGGGAGAAATCATTAACGGCAAAAACTGGCTACCTCGAGAAGTAACCAGCCAACTGTTACACCACTATCGCCATGTGGTTTCAGCAAATACCTCTCCCACTGTGGTAGATTTGACGGCTAGAGAAATCGAGATCCTGCGGTGTCTGCAATCGGGAGCCAGCAACTTACAAATATCTGAAGACCTATTTATTACTGAGTCCACAGTAAAATCTCATCTTTATCAAGTCTTTAGAAAGCTTTCTGTAAAAAACCGCCTACAAGCGATAGCTTGGGCCAATCAAAACCTTCTCTCCTAGCAATACACACAAAACACATCTTCATCTATGTAGAGAGTTCGCTCTGTTTTTCAATGCAAAACAGAGCGAACTCTGACACATTTCTACTGTCATAAACCGGCGATAATATGTAGACTTAGGTCCAATCGCCCGTCAGTGGCAACAAATTAAAACGAATAAAGATAAAGGGTTTTATCATGATCAAGAAGTGCCTATTCCCGGCAGCTGGTTACGGAACTCGCTTCCTACCCGCTACAAAATCTATGCCTAAAGAAATGATGCCAGTGGTTAACAAACCATTGATTGAATACGGTGTGGAAGAAGCCATTCAAGCGGGAATGGACGGAATGTGTATTGTTACCGGTCGTGGTAAACACTCCATCATGGATCACTTCGATAAAAACTACGAACTTGAACACCAAATTAGTGGCACTAATAAAGAAGAGCTTCTTGTTGATATCCGCGACATCATTGATTCGGCACAATTCACCTACATTCGCCAACGTGAAATGAAGGGCCTGGGTCATGCGATTTTGACTGGTCGTGAGCTTGTAGGTGACGAACCATTTGCCGTCGTTCTAGCGGACGACCTTTGTGTTAACGAAGATCAAGGTGTACTGGCTCAAATGGTCGCGCTCTACAAACAGTTCCGCTGCTCAATCGTTGCGGTTCAAGAAGTACCTGAAGATGAAACGCACAAATACGGTGTTATCTCCGGTGAAATGATTAAAGACGATCTTTTCCGTGTAGATGATATGGTTGAAAAACCTGAGCAAGGCACAGCGCCTAGCAACCTAGCAATCATTGGTCGTTATATTCTTACTCCAGATATTTTCGAGCTAATTGAACAAACAGAGCCTGGCAAAGGCGGTGAAATCCAAATCACCGACGCCTTGCTTAAACAAGCAAAAGCTGGCTGCGTTTTGGCCTACAAATTTAAAGGTCAACGTTTTGACTGCGGTAGCGTAGAAGGCTATATCGAAGCAACGAACTACTGCTTTGAGAATCTTTACCTAAAAGATGAGAAAACAGCAGAGCTTGGCAAACACGCAACTAAGAAAGCGTAATATAAGCTTGAGCTCACAAAACAAACGATAAGCAGTAGCGCCATTTTCATCGAGAAGTGGCGTTTTTTTACATTTACAGACCTGTTTTTTTATCCAGTATTTCTTTGCACAAACTTCACACTATGTAATACTTGTCACACTACGTATTACATGAGTGGCAACAATGGATAAGATCGAAGTTAGGGGTGCTCGAACCCATAACCTAAAAAACGTCAATCTGACAATTCCTCGCGACAAACTGACCGTTATCACTGGCCTTTCGGGTTCAGGTAAGTCTTCACTCGCCTTTGATACTCTGTACGCAGAGGGGCAACGTCGTTATGTGGAATCCTTATCCGCTTATGCAAGACAGTTTTTATCCTTGATGGAAAAGCCTGATGTTGACCACATCGAAGGCTTGTCTCCAGCTATATCTATAGAGCAGAAATCCACCTCGCATAACCCTCGCTCAACTGTAGGTACCATTACAGAAGTCTATGACTACTTGCGCTTGCTGTATGCTCGAGTGGGCGAGCCACGCTGCCCAGAACACAAAACACCACTAGCCGCACAAACCGTTAGCCAAATGGTTGATAAGGTTCTAGAGCTACCAGAAGGCTCTAAAATGATGTTGCTAGCTCCAATTGTTAAGGAGCGTAAAGGTGAGCATGTTAAAACTCTAGAAAACCTCTCAGCTCAAGGTTTTATTCGCGCCCGTATCGACGGAGAAACCTGCGATCTTTCCGATCCGCCGACACTTGAGCTGCATAAAAAGCACACCATTGAGGTGGTTGTCGACCGCTTTAAAGTTCGAGATAACTTACAGCAGCGTCTTGCCGAATCTTTTGAAACCGCACTAGAACTCTCAGGAGGCATCGTCGGTGTCGCTTGGATGGATGAACCTGAAAAAGAGGACATCATCTTTTCTGCTAATTTCGCTTGCCCTTACTGTGGCTATAGCTTGCAAGAGCTTGAGCCTCGCCTGTTTTCGTTTAACAACCCTGCTGGGGCCTGCCACACGTGTGATGGTTTAGGAGTCCAACAATACTTCGATCCAGCCCGAGTAGTTATGGATGAAGAACTGAGCATTGCTGAAGGTGCGATTCGTGGTTGGGATCAGAAGAACTACTACTACTTCCAAATGCTGACCTCACTGGCCAAGCATTACGACTTTGATTTATACGCGCCCTTTAAATCTCTGCCGAAAAAGATCAAAGATGTGGTGCTCACAGGCTCAGGTCGTACAGAGGTAGAATTTAACTACGTTAACGATCGCGGTGATATCCGCGTGAAACGCCATCCATTTGAAGGGATCCTAAATACCCTTGAGCGCCGTTATCGTGATACTGAATCTAACTCAGTACGTGAAGATCTCGCGAAATATATCTCGACAAAATCCTGTGGTTCTTGTGGTGGTACTCGACTGCGTGAAGAAGCACGTAATGTCTTTATCGCTGATACCACATTGCCAGAAATCGTTGAAATGAGCATCAGTGGTGCCATGGACTTTTTCCGTTCATTAGAGCTTGAGGGGCAACGCGCCCAAATAGCAGAGAAAGTCATGAAAGAGATCAATGATCGTCTGCACTTCCTCGTTAATGTAGGCCTTAACTACTTAAACCTGTCACGCAGTGCCGAAACACTTTCAGGCGGGGAAGCGCAGCGTATCCGCTTGGCAAGTCAAATTGGTGCAGGTCTAGTCGGGGTAATGTACGTTCTTGATGAGCCTTCTATTGGTCTCCACCAGCGCGACAATGAACGTCTTCTTAATACGCTAACGCATTTAAGAGATCTAGGTAACACCGTATTGGTTGTTGAACACGACGAAGATGCTATCCGAACGGCAGACCACGTCATTGATATTGGCCCTGGCGCAGGCGTTCATGGTGGTTCTGTAGTAGCTGAAGGTACTATTGAAGACATTATCCAATCAGAAGAATCACTAACCGGTCAGTACCTAAGCGGGAAACGAGAAATCGCGATTCCTCAACAGCGTACGCCAATGGATGCCAAGAAGGTGGTGAAGCTGCAAGGTGCAACAGGCAATAATCTTAAAAATGTCGATTTAACTATTCCAGTTGGTCTATTTAGCTGTATTACTGGTGTTTCCGGTTCAGGTAAATCCACCCTGATTAATGATACCTTCTTTAAGATAGCGCACACTCAGCTCAATGGAGCAACAACTGCCGAACCATCCCCTTATAAGAAGATTGAAGGTTTAGAGCATTTCGATAAAGTGATCGATATTGACCAAAGTCCAATAGGTCGTACACCCCGCTCTAACCCTGCTACTTATACTGGTATCTTCACCCCCATTCGCGAACTGTTTGCAGGCACTCAAGAGTCACGCTCTCGTGGCTACAAACCAGGTCGCTTTAGCTTCAATGTTCGCGGCGGCCGCTGTGAGGCATGTCAAGGTGACGGCGTTATCAAGGTAGAAATGCACTTTTTACCTGATGTATACGTGCCATGTGACGTATGTAAAGGGAAGCGTTATAACCGTGAAACGTTAGAAGTTCGCTACAAGGGTAAGACCATTGATGAAGTGCTACAAATGACTGTAGAAGATGCTCGTGAGTTCTTCGATCCGGTTCCTGTAATTGCTAGAAAACTACAAACCCTAATGGACGTAGGTCTTTCGTACATTCGTCTCGGTCAAGCTGCGACAACACTTTCAGGTGGTGAAGCTCAGCGGGTTAAACTGGCTAGAGAACTCTCTAAACGTGATACGGGTAAAACGCTCTATATTTTAGATGAGCCAACAACAGGTCTGCATTTCCACGATATCGAGCTGCTCTTGTCCGTTCTGCACCGTCTTCGTGACCATGGCAATACCGTCGTGGTTATCGAGCACAATCTTGATGTCATTAAAACTTCTGACTGGATCATCGATTTAGGACCAGAAGGTGGACAGGGAGGAGGAGAAATTATCGCTCAAGGGACCCCAGAAAATGTGTCTCAAGTCGAAGGTTCTCACACAGCACGCTTCCTAAAACCTATGCTAAAAGGTTAAATTAGGGCATCTTAGAAGAGTGACGTATGGTTACGTCACTCTCTTTCTTGTTCATTAACTAGTAGCAAGCATGGCAATTATTCATACCAACGGTACAGAACTGGCTGAAAATCGAGTTCGTCCCCCGCTCAATCGAAAGTTCATGGCCGCTATGGCGATGCTTTATCTCATCGCGACACATGTTTTCTGGCCAAATCCAGGCGGCTTGGGGCTTGCACTCACCTTCAATAACACAGCGTGGATTGCATTTAGCGTCGCTTTAGCTATTGGGCTTTATCAACTCGGTAGCAACCAAGTATTGCGTTATAGCAAACTTACTATTGGTTTGTTGCTCTCTTGTATTCTGTTAAGTGTTCCACTGTTCTACAGCAAACCCGACATGGTTTCCGTCGCTCCTCGATTTATTGCTCTGTGGAGTGGCATGTTGTTGTTCATTGTTTTGCAGCAATTTCGCTTCACCAATAAGCAGAAACAACGGTTTTTGTGGTTGGTTGTCCTAGCGGCTCTGATTGAGTCTGCGATTGGCTATGGCCAATATTTCTTGCTGTCCGATGATAATTTCATGGGATATAACGTAATCATTAACCGCCCTTATGGGATCTTCCAACAGCCTAATGTGATGGCTAGCTTTCTCGCCACCGCTCTGGTTCTGTCTGGTTATCTGCTCGCACGTCAACGACATAAATATAACTGGCATATCAGCGATGTCTCCATCTTATATTTAACACCCGTTATTACCTTACCTCTAATTGTCGTTTTAGGCTCAAGAACAGGCTGGCTAGGTGCACTAATCGGAACATTGCTGCTTATCCCTTATCTATATCGACACTCAACTAGGAAGCGCTTTCGAGGCTGGTCTTTTGCTAGTTTAGCCGGCGTAGCATTAGGACTTTTGCTTGGATTTGGCAACAGCAGTAGCCAAAATCTTATCGAACAAAAAGCCAGCTTTACCGACATTCGTACAACGATTTACAGCCAGTCCATAGATATGCTGATCGAGAAGCCATTTACTGGCTATGGATTGGGAAAGTTTGAAGCGGAGTACATGGTGTATACGGCTCGACAGCACCAGCTCAACAACAATTTTGCTGCTGGCGTACCTGCTCTGGATCACCCACATAACGAATTGTTGTTTTGGGGGATTGAGGGGGGATTGCTGCCGATTCTTGGCATTTTGCTCGCGGCTCTTTTCATCCTAAGCCGAATTTACACCGCTAAACCCGGGACACGCTTGGCTATATTCGCTCTATTCTTACCCATTGTGCTGCACAGTCAAACGGAGTATCCGTTTTATCATTCACTGATACACTGGATTACCTTTATCATCCTGATTTATTGGGTAGACCAACGTACGCCTCGATTAAAACAAGCTTCGTTATCCGGTGTAACTAAGACACTGACGAGAGTGATGTCTCTATTGATACCAATTTTGGTCATCACCTATATGGTTGCGTCTTTGCATACTAATTATGTGTTAACTAAGTTTGAAAAATCTGACCCAGTCGATGTCACCATCTTAGAGCAAGTCAGTAACCCTATGGCATGGCAAGATCGTTATGACTGGGATGTCTATAGCACTTACCTAAAGCTCGGGTTACGCACTGGTGATAAAACGCTAATTCAACCTTATATTGACTGGTCTGTGGATATTATCCGTCACAAGCCACGTCCTGCTTTTTATCGTAATCTGATAACGGCTTACCAAGGGATGGGAGATACGAGTAAAGCTCAGCAAGTAAAAACCGAAGCAGAATATCTATTCCCTTATCAGCAGTTTGAGCTAGTTGCTATCGAGCCATTACAGGCGAAGCCTCCCAAAGTCTCTGCAGCAAACTAAATATACTCAATGACAATGAAAATGGGACGCTACCTAGCGTCCCGTTTTTTATCCGCCCCATTCATACAAGGCAGGAATATCAATGATATCGTTATCAAAGCGAATGGTAATGAACTGAGGCTCTATAGCTAGCAACTGGATATTATTCAGCCTATCCCCTTCTTTTAACTCTTGACCATTGATTTTAACCCAACGTCGCTGAGCATCAGACGAATACATATGAGTTTGTAGATTCAATGCAGGCAGACGTCCACGATAACGAGCTTGATTATCTTCCAGAGCAATATGATCTGAATTACTTGGTACTAAAGTAGGTTCTGTCTTATTGATGGCAGACGCGACTTTGCGAGCAATCTCAGGGTCTAAACCACTCAGATCTAAGTTCTCTAAATCAAAAGACTGTTCTGAAGCCGTGTTGGTATCTGGCACAACATCAATAGGTGAACTAGCACTCGTCGTGTTTACAACTTGAGTGACCTGAGTCGTAGCAACGGGCACGCTGACTTGTGGCAACGGTTTAAGCTGCGAAAAATCAGGGTATGCCAAAATAGAGTATGATTCGCTTGGTTTCTGTGGGTCCTCCAGTGCACTCTGAGAGGCTATTGCACCGACAGAAACGAGCACTAAACTACTCCAGATTAGAGACTTCATAGTGACCCCTCTTGGTTCTGCTTGGCTTCGATGGAAGGTGGGTTATTCTGGGTTAACAGCTCCAATTTACGCAGCGTATTGCGCCCAGCTATGCCATCAACATCAATATTCTGCCAACGCTGAAAGACTTCCACTTTACGTTTTAGTGCTTCGTCGAAAATATCGCTACCAGAAGGTGTACCTCCAAGCACTTTTGACAATTTTTCATCCAATAACCGAACTTGCGCTCCCTGTTGATTCAATCGGAGCGTGGTTTGCAGTTCACGTTGCCAAATAGAGTAGTATTCACCAGTCCATAACTGCTCAAGCCATGACTTCGGCAAAGAGATACGTTGCTGACCATTCAGCACTTGCACTTGGTCGTCTGAAACTTGATACAGCACCACATAACTTTGTCGTCCATCCAAATACAAAGACATCACAACAGGCAGATTCTGTTGCTCTATCTGAGACAAGGTACCTAAATACTTTTGGCACTCAAAACTACTGCTCGGTGACTCTTCGCACATGCCATCAAGTACACCTGCTTTGTAGCCCCAAACCGCATAAAGCTCTTGAATCGCAGATATTTTATCTTTTCGTTTAAACAGATCTTGCAGTAGCTCTTTAGGATAAGCTTCTGCAACATTGTTAACGGGTAACATCACTTCTTGGGAAGAAGTATTTGAGGTACTGACTGGCTCAGCAACTTGCTGTTGGTTTGATAATGATGACAACCACGCTAATCCTTCGGCACCTTTCCAGTACAGTCCCCCAGCAACTGCAATGCCTAGTAGCGCAGGCATTGCATAAGTCGACAATAACTCTGACAAACCACCACCTGTGTTTTGCACCGAATGTCCCACACCAGGAGCTTGGAACGAAAGAATATCTTCACAAGCTTTATGAGCCAAAGACTTAGATACTTTTTTCTCTCCTGAGTGATAAGCATACTGTAACGCTTTATCTCCGATGAGATTAATCAAACGCGGAATGCCCTGACTGGCGTTATTTATGGCAGCCACAGCCCCCTTCGAAAACAGTGAAATGTCACCGCCAGCCGTCGACAAGCGAAACTCTATATATTGGCGAGTCTCCCCTTCCGTAAGCGGCAATAGGTGATAGCGTCCGGTGATTCGTTGGGCCAATTGGCGTAATTGGGTTGTGCGCAGTTTGTCTTGTAACTCAGGTTGACCAATCAACAAAACTTTCAGTAACTTATGATCATCCGTTTCAAGGTTAGTCAACAGTCGCAACTGCTCGAGAACTTCCGCAGAGAGATGCTGCGCTTCATCGATCACAAGTAGCGTATTAATACCTTGTTGATCATTATCGATTAAATATTGGTAAATGGCTTGGCTGAGCTGTTTTAAGGAAGCCCTTTCAGGGTAACTAAGTGAAAACTCGTCGCAGATAGCTTCAAGCAGATCTTGGCTCGAAAACGTAGGATTTAGGATCAATCCAGATGCCGTTTTATCATCCAGTGACGCTAACATGGCTTTGGCTACGGTGGTTTTTCCTGTCCCCACTTCTCCCGTTAACATGGCGAATCCACCACCTTGGCCAAGACCAGCTTGAAGGTGCTGCATTGCTTCTCGATGTCGCTGACTCAAGAATAAATAACGAGAGCTCGGTACTATTGAAAATGGCACCTCGTAAAAACCAAAATAATCCTTATACATCCATTCAACCTTACAATATCAGTCAAAGCAAAGTACCATTGAGCTAGATGAATGCCAACGGCTAAGTACGAAAAAGGGGAGCCAATTTGCAAGTCTATCTTGTTGGGGGCGCAGTACGCGACCAATTGCTTAAACTTGAGGTCTATGACAAAGATTGGGTCGTGGTTGGCGCAACACCAGAACAAATGTTGGCTGACGGCTTTCAAGCTGTAGGCAAGGAATTTCCTGTCTTCTTGCATCCTAAGTCGAAACAGGAACACGCTCTCGCTCGCACTGAACGCAAAGCTGGCAAAGGCTATACCGGTTTCGAATGCTTTTCATCGCCAGATGTTACTCTAGAACAGGACTTAATGCGCCGCGATCTTACCATTAACGCCATGGCACAGGACGATTCAGGACGTATTATTGATCCTTACAACGGACAGCAAGACATAAAAAATAAAGTGTTACGTCATGTCTCACCGGCATTCGTTGAAGATCCACTTAGGGTGCTGCGAGTCGCTCGTTTCGCGGCCAAGCTTGCTCACCTCGGATTTACTGTCGCTCAAGAAACCATGGATCTAATGAAATCAATCGTTAACGATGGGGAATTGCAGCACTTAACCGCCGAGCGAGTGTGGCAAGAGTGGCACAAATCACTGACAACTCGTCATCCTGAGGTGTTTTTAGATGTACTTCGTTCCTGCGGTGCGCTTGCAGTTGTTTTGCCAGAGTTAGACGCACTGTTTGGTGTTCCACAACCTGAAAAGTGGCATCCTGAGATCGATACGGGCATACACACGCTGATGGTTGCACAGCAAGCTGCATTGCTAAGCACATCGCCAATCGTCCGTTTTGCCGCTCAAGTTCATGACCTCGGAAAAGCTCTAACGCCTCCAGAAGAGTGGCCAAGCCATAAGCTTCATACACACACTGGACAAAAAGCTATAAAGTCTCTTTGTAGTCGCGTACGTGTACCTAATGAGTACCGTGATTTAGCTGTTGCGGTTTGCGCTCAGCACTCCAACGTTCATCGTGCGGCCGAGCTAAGGCCGGCAACCTTCATTAAGATTTTTGGCCAACTCGATGTGTGGCGTAAACCCGAAAAATTACAGCAAGTCTTGGTGTGCTGTGAGGCCGATCATAAAGGACGAAAAGGATTGGAGAGAGCCCCGTATCCACAAGCCGAACGTTTCATGCAAGCTTACCAAGCGGCAATCAGTGTGGAAGTGCAAGACATCATAGCAGATGGTTTTAAAGGACAAGCAATTAAAGAAGAACTTGATAAGCGTCGTGTTAAAGCCGTAGAACAAAGCCTAAGCCCTAAGGCTTAGGCTTTGTCGTCTTAGCTCATCAGTAGAAACGCAAATAGGCCCACACCTAAAATTAGTCGATAGATCACAAATGGTGTCATACCCATTCTTGAGATCAATTTTAGGAAGAAGTGAATACAAATGTAGGCGCTAATAAAAGACACGATGATGCCAGTTAGTAGGAAACCAACATGAATGGGCTCAGAGCCTGTCACCAGTTTTAGACCAAGATAAGCACCAGCCAGAGTGATAATTGGGATAGACATCAGAAACGAGAAACGCGCTGCCGCTTCGCGAGTAAATCCGAGATACAACGCCGCCGTGATGGTCGCACCAGAGCGAGAAGTACCAGGTATGATCGCCAAAGCTTGTGCTAAGCCAATAAATAACGCTTTCTTCCAACCCGCTTGGTATTCATCGTCTGCTAACTTGGAGTTTTTGTCTACCCACCAAAGCAGCAAACCAAACACGATTGTCGTTGTCGCAATCACATAAGCACTGCGCAAATACAGTTCCACGATGTCCTTCATCAGCAAACCAAAGATACACGCAGGAATAGTTGCAAGGACAATCATCCAAGCCAACTTAGCCTCTTTACTGCGCTCTCCTTTGAAAATAGAGCCGAATAGCGCGCCAAATAAGGTAACCACTTCCTTGCGGAAATAGATAACCACCGCAGCTAACGTACCCACGTGTACTGCCACATCAAAGGCTAAACCTTGGTCTTCCCATCCTAAAACCGCTGAAGGTAAAATCAGGTGAGCCGAACTTGAAATAGGTAAAAACTCAGTAAGTCCCTGAATTAGAGCCAATATAAAGGCTTCAAAATAACTCATTATTAACTACCAACTAAAATTGAAAATCGATTCTTCTTAAAGCCACAGGAGCTGGAATCGCCGCTAAGATCTGACAGAGTGTGCGCTCATCATTTGGAATGACCAAATCTGGAGCAAGATCATACAGAGGTTGTGTGACAAATGAATATTTAAAAATGTCTTCACGTGGAACAAGCGGCTTTTTTTGTGAGATTTCATTTCCAAACAACAGGATATCGAGATCTATGGTGCGATTTTGAAACTTAGCCGCGTCAATATCTCGCCCCCACTTTACTTCGATCTCTTTCAAAGCAGCACTAAACTCAACCAAGTTCAGCGATGTATCTAAACGAACCACCATGTTGTAGAAATCATTACCTGAGAAACCAAAAGATTCACAAGCATACACCGGTGACATTTTTAAGTTACTAGCGATGAGCGATAGCTCTTGGCACGCAGCGCGAATGTGTTTTTCACGATCCACATTAGAGCCCACACCAATAAAGGCAGTAATCATGCCTCGCCTCTTTCGATGACAACACCAACACTTTTGGCTTGTGGTACTGCACCCGGTTTCGCTAAACGAATTCTCACCCAAGGCACTGAAAATTGAGTTTGAATTAACTCAGCAATTTCTTCAGCAACTCTTTCTACCAGCAGAAAACGACCGTTTTCAATATGATTGAGTACGGCTTCGCTCACCTTTGAGTAATCTAATGCATCAATGACATCGTCGCTTTTTCCAGCTGGAGCATTGTCGTGAGCCATCTCAATATCTAATATAAGCTTTTGTTTTATTTCTTGTTCCCAGTCATAAACACCAATAGTAGTAATGACTTCAAGCTGTTCTATAAATACTTTATCCAATGCCATGATTTGTCCTTTATTAGAGGTCGGATACCCATTTGTTGGGAAAAAACGTACTATTTTCGATATGATATCAGTCCCCTTAGATAATTTCTTGCGAAAAGGTGCCTAATGACCCCGTTAGCGTTTGCTATGATCATCGCAGCTTACTTACTTGGTTCAGTCTCAAGTGCAGTGCTGATCTGTCGTTTGCTGCGATTACCCGATCCAAGAACAGTAGGCTCAAATAACCCAGGCGCTACCAATGTGCTTCGTATCGGAGGCAAAGGGGCGGCGGTAGGTGTACTATTGTGCGATATGCTCAAAGGTACAATTCCGGTTTGGAGTGGCTACTATCTGGGGATAGACCCTGTCATTCTTGGTGTCATTGCGATTGCTGCGTGTCTTGGGCACATGTACCCTATTTTCTTTCACTTCAAAGGCGGAAAAGGAGTCGCGACCGCACTTGGCGCGATTGCACCTATCGGCTGGGATCTCACCGGACTTATCACTGGCACTTGGTTACTGGTTGCTGTGATCTTTCGTTATTCGTCCTTAGCGGCCATAGTCACGGTTTTGCTTGCACCAGTTTACACTTGGATGGCAAGACCACTCTTTACGCTTCCTGTTGCTATGTTGAGCTGTCTTATTTTACTGAGGCATCACCAAAACATTCGCCGATTGTTTGATGGAAGTGAACCCAAACTTGGTAAGAAAAAAATCTCGTAGTTGGCAGCTAACCAAATAGCAAAAAGCGGCGCCAATTGGCACCGCTAAACACTATTTGAGCGTGGAGAGTTATCACTGTTGGCTATGCTGAGCTAAGAACTCTGTCAGCATGGCAGTCACGTATTCTGGCTGCTCTAAATTACTGATATGACCAGCTTCTGGAATCACATTGATCGCACTGCCAGAAATCAGATCATTCATCAAATACGATTCAAGTACTGGTCGTGGCTTATCTTCTGCTCCGACTGCGACTAGAGCAGGTAGCGCGAATTTCTCAATTTCATCGCACAAATCACGTCGACCGAAGACCATACGACCAATCCGTGCAACTTCAACCGCTCTGTCACCGCTCAATGCAGACAAATTAGTTTCAAAACCATCAACAAGCTCAGCATTAACCTGTTTGGCATTATTGGCAAAGAACAGTGGCACCACTGCTTCAACAATCGGTGCTGGCACGGCTTTAAGCTCGGTGATCGTTGCTAGCATGGCGAAATATTTAGCATGAGCAACTTCAGGCTCTAGACCTACAAACGTGTCCATAAGGACTAAGCTCTTGACTCTCGCTGGTGCTAATGCGGTTAGCTCTGCGCCCCACATCCCTCCAACGGACAAACCAACGATAGAAAACTCATCAATTTCAAGCTTATCCATTAACGCCAAGAGATGTTGCGCGTAATCTTTAAGATTCGACATCGAAGTTGGCGCTGCCTCTGACTCGCCATGTGCCCAAAGGTCTGGAACAATGCAGCGATAGTGTTGGCTTAGCGCTTCTACTTGCGGTTGCCACATCGCACTGTCCCACAAATAGCTGTGACCAAAAAGAACTACTGGTCCTTGACCCACATCTTGATATGCCATGGTTTGGTCATCAACCTTGAATTGTTTCATATTCGTTCATTCCCTATGTTTTTTAACAGGTTAACACAGATGGTAAGTCACAGACTTTCGCTATTTTGTTAAAATATGTCGTTAAAAAAGGCCACCTAAGTGACCTTTTCTTTACGCTTTAATCGGCTTTAGTTGGTCAATTGGCCAACGTGGCGTAGCCTCTACTGAGAGCTCAGCGGCTTCACCATTTTTCAGTCGCTGCATACCAGCATAAGCTATCATGGCACCATTATCGGTACAAAATTCAGTACGAGGATAATAGACTTCGCCTCCAATTTTGTTTGCGAGGGTTTCAAGCTCTTGACGCAAGAATTTGTTAGCACTCACTCCACCGGCAATAACAATGCGCTTCATACCAGTTTGTTTTAGAGCACGCTTGCATTTAATTGCCAGTGTATCGCACACCGCTTCTTGGAATGCATAAGCGATATCTGCACGGGTTTGTTCGCTATCATCATTGGCCGCGATTGTATTCGCAGCAAAAGTCTTCAAACCAGAGAAACTCATATCCAAACCTGGACGATCCGTCATTGGACGCGGGAACTTAAATCGACCCGGTGTGCCTTTGTCAGCTAATTTAGACAACAAAGGTCCGCCTGGATAATCCAACCCCATCAATTTAGCGGTTTTATCAAAGGCTTCACCCGCAGCATCGTCAATAGACTCACCAAGGATCTGATATTCACCAATGCCTTTTACTTCAACGATCATACTGTGGCCACCAGAGACCAAAAGCGCAATAAATGGAAATGGCGGTGGGTTGTCCTCTAACATTGGGGCAAGCAGGTGACCTTCCATATGATGTACAGGAATAGCCGGAACTCCCCAAGCGTACGCCATGCTTCGACCAATCGTAGTACCCACTAACAGTGCACCAACCAGACCCGGACCGGCGGTATACGCGACACCATCAATATCTTTTGGCGTTAAATTCGCTTCCGCTAATGCAGCTTTGATCAACGGGATCGTTTTTTTTACATGATCACGAGATGCCAGTTCAGGAACCACACCACCATAATCGGCGTGCAGTTTCACTTGGCTATATAGTTGATGCGAAAGCAACCCTTTCTCATCGTCATAGATTGCGATGCCAGTTTCATCACAAGAGGTTTCAATACCTAAAATGCGCATATTGTTCTCGACATATTTCGAAATTGGCGCAATATTACCTCGTCATTGGCTCTCAAACAAATTTTGTACAAGAGATAGACGACAAAGTACTTTACAAAGCCCATCTGATCGGATTAAAATTCCGCACCATTTTTGATCTAGCTGGTTTATCGCTTAGAACTAAGAACTTCGATAGGAACGTCTTAGACCTAACAAACAAGCGCCAGCATTAATGAATAGTTAACCCCTGAGGTGAAAGGCATATGCCAGTAGTTAAAGTACGTGAAAACGAACCGTTCGACGTTGCACTACGTCGTTTCAAGCGCTCTTGCGAAAAAGCAGGTATCCTTTCTGAAGTGCGTCGTCGTGAGCACTATGAAAAACCAACTACAGTTCGCAAACGCGCTAAAGCAGCAGCTCAAAAGCGTCACGCTAAGAAGCTAGCTCGCGAAAACGCTCGTCGCGTTCGCCTGTACTAATAACTAGGTCCAATAGGATTTAAGTTATGGCTCTGATTGATAAACTCAAAGACGAGCAAAAACTAGCGATGAAAGCCAAGGACAAACCGCGCCTTGGCACTATTCGTTTAGCTTTAGCCGCCATTAAGCAACGTGAAGTTGACGAACAGATTACTCTGGGCGAAGACGACATTCTTGCTGTGCTGACTAAAATGGTTAAACAACGTCGCGACTCTGTTACGCAATTTGAAGCAGCTGGTCGTCAAGACCTTGCTGAAGCTGAGCAAGCTGAAATTGCCGTACTTGAGGACTTTATGCCTCAACCGCTGACTGACGAGGAAGTATCTGCACTGATTGAAAGTGCGATTACCGAATCTGGTGCTGCGGGCATGCAAGACATGGGTAAGGTAATGGGTGTGCTTAAGCCACAAATTCAAGGCCGTGCAGATATGGGTAAAGTAAGTGGTCTAGTTCGCGCTAAACTCGCTTAATCTCCCAATCAAATTGCAGCAAGCCGTGCTATCCTTTGGAACGCACGGCTTGTTTGTATCTCACTCTCGTAAAAAGGTTTTATGGCAGGAATTATCCCTCGTAGCTTTATTGATGATCTGTTGGCTCGTCTCGATATAGTCGACATCATTGATGCGCGCGTAAAACTGAAAAAACAAGGCAAGAACTACGGTGCTTGCTGCCCTTTCCATAACGAGAAAACACCGTCATTTAGTGTTAGCCAAGAGAAACAGTTCTATCATTGTTTTGGCTGTGGTGTACACGGTAATGCGATTGATTTTCTTATGGAATATGAACGCCTTGAGTTCGTTGAGGCGATCGAAGAGCTGGCCGCTTCACTTGGGTTAGATGTCCCTCGTGAACAACGTAATGGCAGCTCAGGCAATTTTTCCAAAGGGCCTACAGCCAATAGTGAGCAGAAACGATCTTTATATGATCTCATGGGTACTATCGGACAGTACTACCGAGATCAGCTTAAAGTTTCATCAAATAAAGCCGCTATAGAGTACTTAAAGGGTCGTGGACTCTCTGGAGAAATTGTCCAAAAGTTTGGCATTGGTTACGTGCCTGACGAGTGGGACAGTGTTCGAAAGAACTTCGGTCAACAGAAAGCTACCCAAGACATGTTGGTGTCCGGCGGTATGCTAATTGAGAACGACAAAGGTAACCGATACGACCGATTTAGAGGACGTATCATGTTCCCAATCCGCGATAGGCGCGGAAGAGTAATTGGGTTTGGCGGACGCGTTCTTGGCAACGACACGCCTAAGTATCTCAACTCACCCGAAACACCGATTTTCCATAAAGGTAAAGAGCTGTACGGCCTTTATGAAGTGTTGCAGGCGTATAGAGAGCCTCCACAAGTCTTGGTTGTTGAAGGCTATATGGACGTGGTTGCCTTAGCTCAATACGGTGTTGATTACTCCGTCGCCTCACTCGGCACATCGACCACAGGCGAGCACCTTCAGGTCTTGTTTCGTCAAACAAGCACCGTGGTGTGCTGTTACGACGGTGACCGAGCGGGACGAGATGCAGCATGGCGCGCCATGGAAAATGCTTTGCCGTATCTAAACGATGGCCGACAACTAAAATTTATGTTTTTGCCGGATGGCGAGGATCCCGATTCCTTCATTCGTCAAAACGGTAAAGAGGCATTTGAAACTGAAGTACAAAATGCAATGCCTCTCTCTGACTTTATGTTCTCCTCGCTAATGCAGCAGGTAGATAGTCGAACAAAAGAAGGCATGGCGAAGCTTAGTACGCTAGCCGTTCCACTCATCGATAAAGTGCCAGGTGGAACCCTGCGTCTATACTTGAGAGAACTTCTCGGACGCAAACTTGGGCTTGTTGATGAAAGGCAGCTTCAGCAACTAATTGACCGCCAAGGCCAACAAGAAACGCGAGCTCAGCCTCATAAAGAGATTAAACGCACACCAATGCGTGAAGTGATAGCTCTCCTTTTGCAAAATCCGAGCTATGCTGAAATGGTACCTGACCTCTCAACGGTAAGAGATTTATCATTACCGGGGTTGAATTTATTCGTGGAAGTGGTTGATAAATGTCAAGCGCATCCCCATATGACTACAGGCCAGTTATTAGAACAATGGCGTGGTGGCAACAATGAGGCACTTCTGTCTCGTCTCGCAAGTTGGGTTATTCCACTTGACGACGACAATCAAGAAGACGTATTTATCGATTCATTGGACAAGATATTGTCTCAGTGCATCGAAAAACAAATTGAAAACCTGCAGGCCAAAGAAAGAAGTGTCGGCTTATCAGTCGAAGAAAAACGGGAGCTGCTAGCCTTGATGCTAGACTTAAAAGCGTAACCCAATTCAGTTAGTCAGCAATGAATAAATTTGTTAATATTAGTGGTTTGCATTTCGCATACTAAAATTCCTTCACCAGATCTTAAGTTGGATATCGTCTATGGACCAAAATCCGCAGTCACAGCTAAAATTACTTGTCATTAAGGGCAAGGAACAAGGCTATCTGACCTACGCAGAAGTAAATGACCACCTACCTGAAGAAATCGTCGATTCTGAACAGGTAGAAGATATTATTCAGATGATTAATGACATGGGTATTAAGGTAGTAGAAACTGCTCCTGATGCTGATGACCTTGCTCTGAATGATGACAACAACATCACTGATGAAGATGCTGCCGAAGCTGCTGCTGCAGCGCTTTCAAGTGTAGAAAGTGAAATCGGCCGTACAACTGACCCAGTGCGCATGTACATGCGTGAAATGGGTACCGTTGAGCTATTGACTCGCGAAGGCGAGATCGACATTGCGAAACGTATTGAAGACGGTATCAACCAAGTTCAAAGCTCTGTAGCTGAATACCCAGGCACTATCCCTTATATTCTTGAACAGTTTGACAAGGTTCAAGCTGAAGAGCTTCGCCTTACCGACGTAATCACAGGCTTCGTCGATCCAAACGAAGAAGAAACGACAGCGCCAACGGCGACTCACATCGGTTCTGAGCTTTCTGAAGCAGATCTGGAAGACGAAGACGACGAAGACGCTGATGAAGATGACGATAGTGAGGAAGAGGAAGAAGATACAGGTATCGACCCTGAACTTGCTCTAGAGAAGTTCACAGCGCTTCGCAATAGCTATCAAGACCTTCAACTGGTTATCAACGAATATGGTTACGACAGCCCACAGGTGGCTAAGTCACATGAGTTGGTCCAAGAAGTCTTTAAAGAATTCCGTCTGACACCAAAACAATTTGATCACCTAGTGAACGAATTGCGCACTTCTATGGATCGTGTACGTACTCAAGAGCGTCTGATCATGCGTCAAGCTGTTGAATACGGCAAGATGCCTAAGAAGTCTTTCATTGCCGTCTTTACTGGTAATGAGTCAAGTGATGCTTGGCTAGATGAAGTACTTGCTTCTGACAAGCCTTACGCAGAGAAAATCAAACGTTACGAAGATGACATTCGTCGTTCGATTCAAAAACTGGACATCATTGAAGAAGAAACATCGCTTTCTGTTCAAAACATCAAAGACATCAGCCGTCGTATGTCTATCGGTGAAGCGAAAGCTCGTCGTGCGAAGAAAGAGATGGTTGAAGCGAACTTACGTCTCGTAATTTCGATTGCTAAAAAGTACACCAACCGCGGTCTACAGTTCTTGGATCTTATCCAAGAAGGTAACATCGGTCTAATGAAAGCAGTAGATAAGTTTGAATATCGCCGTGGTTATAAGTTCTCAACTTATGCGACATGGTGGATCCGTCAGGCAATCACTCGCTCTATCGCAGACCAAGCGCGTACAATCCGTATTCCAGTGCATATGATCGAAACGATCAACAAGCTGAACCGTATTTCTCGCCAAATGCTTCAAGAAATGGGCCGTGAGCCTCTTCCAGAAGAATTGGCAGAACGTATGCAAATGCCGGAAGATAAGATTCGTAAAGTACTAAAAATCGCTAAAGAGCCTATCTCTATGGAGACACCAATTGGTGACGACGAAGATTCGCATCTAGGTGATTTCATTGAGGATACTACTCTAGAGCTGCCTGTTGATTCTGCAACAATGACTAGCCTACGAGTGGCAACTAAAGACGTGCTAGCAGGTCTTACTCCTCGTGAAGCAAAAGTATTACGCATGCGTTTCGGTATCGATATGAACACTGACCATACTCTAGAAGAAGTGGGTAAGCAGTTTGACGTAACGCGTGAGCGTATCCGTCAGATTGAAGCGAAAGCACTACGTAAACTGCGTCACCCAAGCCGCTCAGAGACCCTGCGCAGCTTCCTTGACGAGTAATTCGTAAGCAATTTAGCAAAAAGGTGAGCACTAGCTCACCTTTTTTGTTTTATGCGGTTTAAGTGATTAAAAAGCAAGCGCAATTACCCCTTATTGCGTCTAGACACCCAGCGTCCCTTCCCCTATAATCATCCACCTATCGGCCCCTTAGCTCAGTGGTTAGAGCAGTCGACTCATAATCGATTGGTCCGCAGTTCAAGTCTGCGAGGGGCCACCAAATTTAGAGAAGGCGCATGGAGAAATCCATGCGCCTTTTTCGTTTTTCAGTCGTACTAAACAATTACTACTAGCACTCAATACGCTAAGCGAGTAACGTTATCAAATGAGCATCGAAACCCTGCTAGTTAATATATCGTTACATAACTTCACCAGTTAACGCTTTACACTTGCTTCTTGGCGTTGAACACTGCCTTGCAACGTGTAGTTAGCAGTCAATAAAGTAGAGTCTGAAAGATATTATGAATAACACGACGGCTAAAAAGTCGAATCCCCTATTTGAAATCCTATTTAACGTTTTCATCCCGTCCTTCATTTTGATGAAATTCAGCGGTGATGAACACCTAGGGACGACCATGGCGTTGGTTGTCGCTTTACTCTTCCCTATCGTGTATGGCGGCATGGACCTAATCCGCAACAATAAGTTTAACTTTATCGCTGCGCTAGGCTTCGTGAGCGTCCTATTGACTGGTGGTATAGGCCTATTAGAGCTAGACACGCGCTGGTTGGCCTTTAAAGAAGCCCTAATTCCTGGCCTGATCGGTTTAGCGGTACTAGGCTCAACGTTTACTCGTTACCCATTCATGCAAAAGATGATTTTGAATGACAGCGTGTTTAATCTGTCATTAATCAAACAACGCTTGAATGAGAATGGTAATACCGAAGGTTTCGAACGTTGCTTAGTCTCGTCAAACTACTTATTTGCGAGTACTTTTGCCTTTTCCTCAGCGATGAACTACTTCTTAGCGACGTGGATTGTTACCAGCCCAGCAGGAACACCTGCATTTAACGAGGAGCTTGGTAAGCTCACACTATATAGCTACCCTATAATCGCTATTCCAAGTATGTTGATGATGGTTGGCATCTTCTACTACCTGTGGCGCCAAATCAGACAAATGACGTCATTAGAAACCGAGCAGATCTTCCATAGCGAATAATTCTCCAACGCCTGAGAGTCTTTTTTCTCTCAGGCACATTTACACAGACTTTCCCTCACATACAGAAGCAGTCCTCTGCTGTTCGAAAATTCTCTTTGTTGGTGTTACTTAAGTCTCCAGTGACCACGTAAATCTAAAGCATCTGTTGAGCAGAACACTTAATTTTCTCGTCGTAAATTAAGTATCAAGAAACATATTAATCGAATCTATTTGAGTGGATTCGTCGCGATAAGGGCGGCCGAAAAAATGGATTATTCATCAATTTGCGATAGTAATCACAACAAATAGCCCACTCAATTTTCCATCAAAAATTAACGTCTAAATTCACCTAGTGATCACAGTCACAGCTAATCTAAAACCAAACCCAAGGCCATATAAATAAAGACTCACCTAGTTTGTAACCACTAACAAACCATATTACTACCACTTAAAAACGTGATATTTACCCACCACTTAACCTGTTTAAAAAACACTCACAACTATCGGTTTTTGACGTTTTTGACGTTTTTGACGTGTCAAAATACTATTTTGACGTTTTTAACGGGAACAGTAATTGATAAATTATCTTTTAAGGTGTTTTCTTAATAACGCCTAAGGCCTACAGGCCACTCTTTAGGACACATATTAAGAGGTAGGCTTTAGCACAATGTGAGGAAGGTAGGCTTACCTTCCAGTGAAACAAAAGCAAATAGTAAGGAATAGCTATGCTTGCGCATATTAAAAAAACAGCACTAGCGACAGCAATTATCGCAACCTCAGTAACAGGCTTTAGCTCTGTTACCGTCGCAGCGGAACGCAGCGAACTGACCATCCACCCGAAAGAGTTCAACACTTTTGTACGCAACTTTAACCCTTATCTGGGTGCGACCAACCTACACACTACGACAGATTTCCTATTCGAACCTTTAGTTGTTTTCAACGAAATGCACGGCAACAAACCAGTATTCCGTTTGGCTGAAGGCTTCAAAATGTCTGATGACCTAAAAACAGTGACCTTTGATATCCGCAAAGGCGTGAAATGGTCTGACGGTGAAACATTCGACGCCGATGATGTTCTATTCTCATTCAATCTAGTGCAGAAAAATCCAGCACTAGACCAAAGCGGCATCAACTCTTGGGTAGAGAAAGTTGAAAAGCTGAATGACTACCAAGTGAAGTTCTATCTAACAGAAGCAAACTCTAACGTCCCATACGAGATTGTTAAAGTGCCAGTGGTTCCTGAGCACGTGTGGAAAGACGTTAAAGACCCAACGACCTTCACTAACGAAAATCCTGTAGGTTCTGGTCCATTTACTGAGATCGATACATTCACTCCACAGCTATACGTTCAATGTCGTAATCCTAACTACTGGGACAACGACAACCTAGAGGTTGATTGTCTGCGTGTTCCACAAATTGCTAACAACGACCAGTTCCTAGGCAAAGTTGTTAACTCAGAAATGGATTGGACATCATCGTTCATTCCTGACATCGACCGCACTTATGCTGCCGCTTCTCCAAACCATCAATACTGGTATCCACCAGCGGGTACACAAGCATTTGTTGTTAACTTCAAAAACCATGATGCTGCGAAAAAAGAAGCTCTTACTAACGTCGACTTCCGTCGTGCATTCTCAATGGCTCTTGACCGTCAAACTATCATCGACATCGCCTTCTATGGCGGCGGTACTGTGAATGACTTCGCTTCTGGCCTTGGCTACGCATTCGCCACTTGGTCTGACGAAGCGATTCACAATAAATACAAAGGCTACAACAGCTACGATGTTGACGGTGCAAAAGCATTGCTAGAAAAAGCAGGCTTTAAAGATGTGAATGGCGATGGCTTTGTAGACACTCCATCAGGTAAATCATTTGAGCTCTTTATCCAATCACCTAACGGCTGGACAGATTTTAACAACACGGTTCAACTTGCTGTAGAGCAACTAGCTGAAGCGGGCATCAAAGCCAAAGCTCGTACGCCTGATTTCTCTGTTTATAATCAAGCAATGTTAGAAGGTAACTACGACGTCGCTTATACCAACTACTTCCACGGTGCAGATCCATACACGTATTGGAACTCTGGTTATAACTCTACGCTTCAAGCTGGTGACGGTATGCCTCGCTTTGCAATGCACTTCTACAAGAATGCTGAGCTAGATAACTTGCTAAATAGCTTCTACAAGACGGCAGATAAAGATGAGCAGCTAGAAATTGCTCATGGCATCCAGAAGATCATTGCTCAAGACCAAGTCACTATTCCAGTGATGTCAGGTGCTTATATGTACCAATACAACACCACTCGTTTTGCGGGTTGGTGGAATGAGCAAAATCCTAAAGGTCGTCCAAATATCTGGGCAGGTATTCCAGAGCGTCTACTACACGTACTGGACCTAAAACCAGTTAAGTAAACACAAACTAAAAGCGGTACATCCGTGCCGCTTTCTTCCCCTTTCTATGTCTATTTGATGTTTGGCGCTCGTCGTCAGGGGATTGCTCGTCTCTAATTTGGAGGCGGCGTAGCCAGCAAAGGAAAAGCTGGGTAATTAAGGTGTGAGTTATGGGTTATTTTTTAAGACGTTTGTCATTATATGCAGTAGCACTATTAGTTGCGGCTACTATCAACTTTATTATTCCAAGGGCGATGCCGGGCGATCCGGTCACTATGATGTTCGCTCATACAACGGTGCAAATTACACCAGAGCGTATTGCAGCAATGAGAGAGCTGCTGGGCTTTGTTGACGGTAATTTATTCGTTCAATATCTAACGTACATGAAGAACATTTTAAGTTGGGAGCTTGGTGTTTCGGTTCAGTTCTTCCCATTAACCGTCAGTGAGCTGTTAGGCGGCGCATTCGGTTGGTCACTGTTTCTGGCGGGCACCGCTGTCGTGATGTCTTTCTCTATCGGCTCGGTTCTTGGTATTTTCGCAGCTTGGAAGCGCGGTTCTCGTTTCGACACATTCGTTACTCCTGGAATGCTCATTATTCAGGCGATTCCACCTGTGGTTATTGCCATGTTAGCTATGTTCATCTTTGCGATAGGCCTGAAATGGTTTCCTACGGGCTATGCGTATACCCCAGGCACCATTCCTGAATGGACAAGCTGGGCATTTATCAAAGATATGCTTTATCACGCAGCGCTTCCCCTATTCTGCGCCACAATCATTCAAATCGGCGGCTTTCTAGTGAACATGCGTAACAACATGATCAACTTGTTGGGAGAAGACTACATCACCATGGCTCGCGGTAAGGGCTTAAGTGAAAACCGCGTGGTATTCAACTACGCAGCGCGTAATGCGCTCCTACCAAGTGTCACTGCGCTTTCTATGGCGTTGGGTATGGCGATAGGTGGTCAGTTAATCGTCGAAATCATCTTCAACTATCCGGGACTTGGCAGTGTCATGCTGAATGCAATTCATGCTCGTGACTATCAAGTACTGCAAGGACAACTTCTTATTATGACGCTCTTTATGCTGTTCTTTAACTTAGCTGCAGACATGTTGTATGTCGTGCTAGACCCACGTCTACGCAAAGGAGGAAAATAGTCATGAAAGGTTTTCTCTCTTTAGTTTGGCGCAACACCACTGCGCGTATCGGACTTATCATCATCGGCTTATTTATGTTTGTGGCCATTGCCGCACCTCTAGTCACCAAACATGCACCAGACAAGCGTACGGGTAACCCTCACGAATACCCATCAGCGGTGGTTAAGTTAGCACAAGCTAACCCAGACGGCTGGGTAGCGCAAAATCTAGCGGATGATCGTAGAACGTTACTCATGTCGAAAAAGGCAGATCATGTATTGGGAACCACGCGGATGGGGCGTGATGTATGGTCTCAAGTAGCTTACGGCGCTCGCGTATCACTGATGGTGGGTTTTAGTGCTGGCCTAATCGTATGCGTGTTAGCCACGGTAATCGGAATTTCCGCGGGTTACTTTGGCGGCCGTGTTGACAGTGTACTGACCTCGGCAATGAACATCATGCTGGTGATTCCGCCCTGGCCTCTTCTCTTTGTTGTTGCCGCTTTCGTTGGTGAGGCGGGGCCAATGACCATCGCAGTCGTTATTGCCTCCATCTCTTGGGCATGGGGAGCAAGGGTTATTCGTGCACAAACCTTATCACTTCGAGAAAAAGAGTTCGTAAAAGCGGCTGAAGTACTTGGTGAATCACGACTACGCATCATTTTTGTTGAGCTGCTACCAAACCTAATCTCAATTGTTGGTGCAAGTTTCATCGGCTCAGTGTCTTACGCCATCTTGATGGAAGCCATTATCTCTTTCTTGGGAATGGGCGATCCAAACACCATCAGCTGGGGCATCATGCTTTATAACGTTCAAACTTCCTCAGCCATGCTGATTGGCGCATGGTGGGAAATTCTAGCTCCATGTATCGCGTTGACTCTTCTTGTTACCGGCTTAGCACTGCTTAACTTTGCCGTTGATGAAATTGCCAACCCGCAACTTCGTTCTCACAAAGGCCTTAAACGCTGGAAGAAAATCGCAGAACAAGACAAACAGGAACGCGAAGTACAAGTCGCGCCACAAAATGCACTTTGGAGCGGAGATCGTTAATCATGTCAGAACCACTAATTTCAGTCCGCAATTTGTGCGTAGATTACATCACTGAGGCAGGCGATGTTCGAGCGTGCAACAATGTTAGTTTCGATATCGGTAAAGGCGAAGTGTTTGGTCTTGCAGGAGAATCTGGTTGTGGCAAATCAACCGTTGCCTTCTCACTAATGCGCTTGCACAAGCCACCCGCGTTTATTTCAGGTGGAGAAGTGATCTTCAATGGCGAAGATATCCTTCAATACAGTGATGATCGTATGCAAACCTTCCGCTGGAGCCAAATGTCTATGGTATTCCAAAGCGCCATGAATGCTCTGAACCCTGTACTTACCATGGAAGAGCAGTTCTGTGACGTTATTATGCGCCATACCAATATGACTCGTGAACAGGCCGTAAGACGTGCTCAAGGCTTATTGGAGATTGTTGATATTCATCCGAGCCGTCTAAACGACTACCCGCACCAGTTTTCTGGTGGTATGCGCCAGCGCTTAGTGATTGCGATTGCTCTCGCCCTCAACCCGAAAATGATCATCATGGATGAGCCAACCACTGCGCTTGATGTGGTTGTACAGCGTGAGATTCTGCAAAAGATCTATGCCCTCAAAGAGGAGTTTGGATTTTCGATCTTGTTCATCACCCACGACATTTCACTTATGGTGGAGTTCTCAGATCGCATTGGGATCATGTATTCCGGTGAGCTTATTGAAGTTGCCCCTTCACAACAGATTTTAGATTCACCCTACCACCCGTACACAAAAGGGCTGGGAAGTTCATTCCCTCCTTTAACAGGTCCTAAAACCAAGTTAACGGGCATTCCAGGTAATCCACTAAACCTATTGGAGATTCCACAAGGCTGCCGCTTCCAAGCACGGTGCGATCGCGTTCATGAAACATGTACTCGCGTACCAACGAAGTTACGCCAAATTGAGCCGAACCGTTTTTCTAACTGCCACTTATATGGCGACACCATCGCTGTATCGCAAGAGTTGTCATAAGCAACCAGCAACAAACTGAGCAAGTTATACAAGGAATTTCTGGAGAAACATTATGAGCAACTATGGTGAACTGCTGATTGAAGGCAAAAATGTTGTCAAAGATTTCGCAATAAACAGTAATACGCTAAAACAACCAATGATGCGTGCTATCAATGACGTCTCATTCAAAATGTACAAAAGTCGCGGTCTTGCGGTGGTTGGTGAGTCAGGCTCTGGCAAATCAACAACGGCAAAAATGATCGCCAAAATGTATGCCCCAAGTGGTGGTGAAATTAAATATCGCGGCCGAGATATTCAAGAGATCAAAGCGCGCAGCGAGTTGATGAAATACCGCGAAGGCGTACAGATGGTATGGCAAGATCCGTTCGGTTCATTAAACCCAACACACACGATCTTTCATCATATTGCGCGTCCACTGCTGATCCATAACAAGGTGTCGAAAAGCAACAAAAAAGAGCTAGAAGAGCGAGTGTACGATCTGCTCGATCAAGTGGGCTTAATTCCACCTAAAGAAACCGCAGCCAAATACCCTCACCAGCTTTCAGGTGGCCAAAGGCAGCGTGTCAACTTGGCAAGGAATATTGCGGTTGGAGCAGAAGTTGTCCTGGCTGATGAGCCAACTTCTATGCTCGATGTCTCGATTCGCGCTGGCGTTCTCAACCTGATGGAAGAGATGAAGTTTGAGAAACAAATGTCATTGCTTTACATCACTCACGATATCGCAACCGCTCGCTATATCGCGGAAGATATCTCGGTGATGTACGTCGGCCATATGGTGGAATGGGGCGATACCGATGAGGTCATCGCCAACCCTCAACATCCCTACACCCAACTTCTTGTTTCTGCGGTACCGGATCCGAAAAAATCTATTCATGAGAAGTTGGAAGGTAATAAAGGCGAGATTCCACTCTGGACACCAGCCTCCGTTGGTTGCCCATTTGCGGGTCGATGCAAACACGCAACCAGTAAATGTACGGAAGCCTTGCCGCCAGTGACCAAACTCGCCGACAACCATTTTGTACGTTGTTATCTCTACGAAAACTAATTAAACGCTCCTGTAATGGGAGCGCTTCTTCTCGACAGGTGAATGAAAAAACGATGCAATTGCTCACTAATCATATTGGCTATCAGGTAAACAATGCGAAACGCGCAGTGTTGATGTGTACTGATCCACATCATCCAGTGACGACTGCATATTTAGTTGATGCGTATTCTGAAAACACCGTTCTAGAGCTCACACTCGAAGGCGGACAATCTGTCGACAACTGGCATTGTGGAGTGTTTTTTACTATCGACTTCAGTCAGTATCAGCAGGCGGGACGTTACTACCTTCGCTACCAGTCCGTTCGCTCTCATGATTTTCTTATTGAAGAACATAATCTATTAACGCGCAGTTTTTCTGATGTCATTCATTATTTCAAATCTCAACGCTGCGGTGGACAATTCGATGAACACGATAGGCAAGCGCGTATTATCGGCAGCGATGAAACCGCCGATGTGCACGGTGGTTGGTATGATGCTTCTGGAGATGTCAGTAAATATCTAAGCCACCTTTCCTACGCCAATTACCTCAATCCACAGCAAACTCCAATGGTGGTTTGGAATATGCTGAAAGCGGACGATATCCTGTTCGCACAACAAGACACCCCAAATTTTATGCGTGCACGTTTACAAGAGGAAGCGCTTTACGGCGCCGAGTTTCTTGCTCGCATGCAACATAGCGACGGTTACTTTTACATGACCGTATTTGATAAGTGGAGCAAAGATGTCGAACAGCGCGATATCTGTGCCTACGAGACTCAATTAGGTCACAAGAAACAAGACTATCAAGCGGGTTTTCGACAAGGTGCTGGCATCTCTATTGCCGCTCTTGCCAAAGCGAGCCAATCTGAGTCGGCCACCTGTTCCCAAGCAACGCATTTTATTGAGCTAGCCCGAAAAGGCTATTGGCACTTACAAGAACATAATACGCAATATCTCAACGACAGCATTGCTAATATCATTGATGAGTACTGTGCACTGCTGGCGACGGTCGAGCTTTATAAAGCGAGCGGTGAAGACCTTTATTTAGATCAAGCGAGAATCTGGGCGGACTCATTAGCCTTGCGGGCCAAAGCCGACGACAACTACGATTTCTTCTGGTCTAGTGATTGTGATGGTTCTCGCCCGTTTTACCACGCTGCTGAAGCGGGTTTACCTGTCATTGCATTAGCAGAATATCTCGCTATTGAAACTAACTTTGAACGTCAACAACGTTTCGCGCAATTAGTCACACAAGCCTGTCAATTTGAACTAACAGTAACCGCTGAACTATTTAACCCCTTTAGTTACCCAAGACAGTATGTAAAAGGTGTTGATGAGCCAAAACGCTCTGCCTTTTTCATTCCACATAACAACGAATCTGGATATTGGTGGCAAGGTGAAAATGCCCGTATTGCTTCTCTCGCATCCATGGCTTTGATTGCCAAGGACGTAGTCTCGGACAGTTCATTAAAGCAACAGCTAGAGAGCTATGCTGCTCACTGCCTCGACTGGATATTAGGGTTGAACCCCTATGACATGTGTATGTTAGACGGTTACGGTTTTAATAACCCCGATTATCTACCGCAGCTAGGATTTTTCAATGCCCATGGCGGTATCTGTAACGGCATTACTGGCGGCTTTGACGATGAACGAGATATTGCATTTAACCCCAGAAATCAAAAAGACGACATGCTGCAAAACTGGCGTTGGGGTGAGCAGTGGATTCCTCATGCTGCATGGTATCTGTTGGCCGTGGCACTAAAGCATAGCGATAGCAAAGGTGAACATCATGGCTAGATTCATCGCGGGGATCGACGGGGGCGGCACTTCGTGTCGCGCCAGAGTTCTAGATAAAGATGGCACGATTATCGGTGAAGGCAAAAGTGGTAGCGCCAATATCATGTTGGGGGCTGAGGTTGCTTTAACCTCAATCATCGAAGCGATCTCCATTGCGCTGACACAAGGTGGTTTGGATGACTCCTACTTAAACCAAGTCGACGTGGGTCTAGCACTAGCAGGCGCAGAGCATAAAGCCAGTTACCTCGCTTTCCTATCAGCCCCGCATCCATTTGCCAGTATTACTCTAAATACCGACGGCTACGGCGCATGTTTGGGCGCTCATGAAGGCAAAGATGGCGCCATCATGATAGCGGGCACGGGCTCTGTTGGTCTGTTTATTTCAGGTACAACGCAGCACGTCGTTGGTGGGCGTGAGTTTCCGATTTCTGACCAAGGAGGCGGCGCTATCATGGGGCTAAGGTTGATTCAAGATGTGTTGCTTATTCAAGACGGTATTTTTGATTCCTCTCCTTTGGCCGACATCGTAATGACGCATTTTAACAATGACATTGACAATATTGTTGAATGGTCAAAGATCGCCTTGCCTAGAGATTACGGTCAGTTTTCACCGCAGATTTTTGAGTATGCCTATCTCAATGATCCTCTTGCAAAAAAATTACTGATGCAAACCGCCCGTGATATTGAGATGTTTCTTACCGCCTTGCATCAACGCGGGGCAGAAAACATCTGTTTAATGGGCAGTATTGCCGAACGTATTTTTGATTGGTTATCGCCAGCAGCGCAACGTTGGATAGTGTCTCCAAAAGGAGATGCAATGGACGGTGCGTTGATGATGGCAGGACAGCCAAGTCACAATCTTTACGATTGAGGTAGATCTATGGACTTTCGTATCGACTTAGCAGTGATTGAAATCTTACCCAAAGGCAGCCGCTTTGGGCTTACACTGCATAATCTCTCTGAAAAAAGCGTGGCTAATTGGCAACTCAATTTTGCTTTCGACAGGCATATTGAGAAAACCAGTTTATCTCATGGAACGCTGAAGCAAGTAGGCAGCCTATGCTCTTTATCGATAAACAACACGCCACTTTATGCCAACAACCACTGCTACGTAGAGTTTGCTATTTCTACATCACCATTCAAACTGCTCTCTGATGGTATAAAAGAAGCTTACCTAACCACAGATTCCGGAACGCAATGCACCGTATCTGTGTCACCTATTGTGTTGAAAGAAGCGATCGACCAACCAACTGAAGTACCTAGCGTCAAAGCAGCAAGACATAAGCTTATTCCAGAGCCGATGTCAGCTAACTTTAATAATGGTGTCTATGAGCTAACTCGTTATAGTCAGATAACCGTCGACAATACAGAGTTTCAATCTGCTGCCAATTGGTTAGCCGAAGAAGTAACTCGCTTGTTCAGTATCGAATCCAAGTCTATTGGTCAGCAAGATATTCATTTTAGGCACTCTCCAGTACTGGATTCTGAAGAATATAAGCTGATCGTCAATGATAACGGTGTGGTCATTGAGTCAACCAGTCAGTCTGGCTTTATCTATGGTGCAGCGACCTTAATTCAATTGATGGATTTTGATGCAGCGCGCCATACTCTCTACATTCCTTTCTGCCAAATTCATGATAAACCTCGTTTTGCTTATCGTGGAATAATGATAGACAGTGCGCGTAGCTTCCAATCAGTTGAAGACATCAAACGCCTTATCAACCTGTTTGCTCATTATAAATTGAATACCTTCCATTGGCATTTAACGGATGATGAAGGGTGGCGTGTTGAAATAAAAGCGCTACCTGAGCTTACTGAGATTGGCGCTTGGCGAGGCCCAAGTGAAACCCTTGAGGCTCAGTTTCATCATATCAATCAGCGTTATGGCGGATTTTATAGCCAAGAAGAGATTAGGGACGTCGTCGCATTTGCCGCACAACGCGGCATCCAAGTGATTCCAGAAATCGATATTCCAGGCCACTGCCGTGCCGCCATCAAGTCATTGCCACATATGCTGGTTGATCCTGATGACCGCTCTATCTACCGCAGTGTCCAACATTACAACGATAATACGCTGTCGCCAGGTATCGATGGCACATATCGCTTCCTTGATATCGTCTTAGAAGAGATTAGCGAGCTATTCCCTGCTCCTTACGTTCATATTGGTGCAGATGAAGTGCCTGTGGGTGTTTGGGAGAAAAGCCCAAGTTGCCAAGCTTTAATGGAGACTCACGGCTACAGCAGCTCTAAAGAGCTGCAAGGTCATTTACTCCGTTACGCTGAAGACAAACTGAAGTCTCTGGGTAAACGCATGCTGGGCTGGGAAGAAGCACACTTTGGACACAAAGTTAGCAAAGACACGGTCATATACTCGTGGCTAAGCGAAGAAGCAGCTATTAACTGCGCCAAACTCGGCTATGACGTCGTACTGCAGCCGGGTCAAACCACCTATCTGGATATGGCACAAGATCACTGCCCAACAGAGCCTGGTGTTGATTGGGCAAACGTCATCACACTGGAGCAAGCTTACCTATATGAACCTCTCTCTGAGCTGAGCTCTGATGACCCAATCAAAAAACGGATACTAGGCATGCAAGCTGCGCTGTGGACTGAAATAGTCAGCCACCAGCAACGCCTAGATTACATGATATTCCCCCGACTACTCGCTCTAGCAGAGACTGCTTGGTGTCCAGAGAATCGAAAAAACTACAGCGCATTTTTAGCAAGACTGAAAGCTCACCTTAGCTTGTTGCAACGCCAAGGTGTTCAATATCGCGATCCTTGGACTCAGATCGAGGAAACTGAAAACGCGCATCTCCAGACGAACAACAATAACAACGATAGAATTTAATTTCCCCATAAGGATATAGACATGCAATACGGCTACTTTGACAACGAGAATCGTGAATACGTCATCACTCGTCCCGATGCTCCTGCGCCATGGACCAATTACCTTGGTACTGAAAAATTCTGTACTGTGATTTCTCATAATGCCGGTGGCTACTCGTTCTACAACTCACCGGAATACAATCGAGTCACCAAATTCAGACCAAATGCAAGCTTTGACCGCCCAGGGCACTATGTGTACCTACGCGATGACGAAACCGGAGACTACTGGTCTATCTCTTGGCAGCCTGTAGCCAAGAGTCTCGACGAGGCTCAATATGAGGTTCGTCACGGTCTTTCTTACTCGAAATTCAAATGTGACTATGCGGGAATAGAGGCAACCAAAACCTTGTTTGTTCCTAAGGGTGAAGATGCTGAGATTTGGGATGTTGTCATTCGTAATACCAGTAATAAGCCTCGCACTATCAGTGCCTTTTCTTTTGTTGAGTTCTCATTCAGTCATATTGCCTCTGATAACCAAAACCACCAGATGTCACTTTACTCAGCAGGCACCGATTATAACGATGGTGTGATTGAGTATGACTTGTTCTACAACACTAACGATTTTGAAGGCTTCTACTACCTAGCATCAACCTTTGAACCCGATAGCTACGATGGTCAAAGAGATAATTTCCTTGGTGCTTACCGAGATGAATCGAACCCTATTGCCGTTGAACAGGGACGTTGTTCGAACCATACGCAAACCTGTTATAACCACTGCGGATCACTGCATAAGCAATTCACTATTCAGCCAGGAGAAGAGGTTCGTTTCGCTTACATTCTAGGTATTGGCAAGGGCAACGGGGCCAGACTTCGCGCAAAATATCAAAACCTATCTGAAGTGGATAGTGCCTTTGAGGCCATCAAAGCTCACTGGGAGACACGCTGCGCGAAATTTCAAGTCAGCTCTCCGAATGAAGGCTTAGATACCATGTTGAATACTTGGACTCTGTATCAAGCTGAAACCTGTGTGGTTTGGTCTCGCTTTGCCTCATTTATCGAGGTGGGAGGTCGCACCGGCTTGGGATACCGAGATACGGCCCAAGATGCCATGGCCGTCCCTCACTCTGCTCCTGAAATGACTAAAAAACGCATTGTCGATCTGCTTCGTGGCCAAGTTAAGGCTGGTTATGGTTTGCACCTATTCGATCCTGATTGGTTCGATCCTGAGAAAGCGGACGTTAAACCTTCTAAATCACCGACGGTAGTGCCAACACCTAGCGATGAAGATAAGATCCACGGTATCGCAGATACCTGTTCTGATGACCACCTATGGTTGGTACCAACTATCTGCCGCTATGTGATGGAAACTGGCGAAATGGACTTCTTCAATGACGTCATACCTTACGCCGATGGTGGTGACGCCACTGTGTATGAGCATATGAAGGCAGCGCTTGATTTCACAGATAAACATGTCGGAGCTACTGGTATTGCAAAAGGTCTGCGTGCCGACTGGAACGACTGCCTAAACTTAGGCGGAGGAGAATCCTCTATGGTGGCATTCCTTCACTACTGGGCGCTACAAGAGTTTGTCGACTTAGCTCGTAAATTGGGGCAACTTGACGATGTGGCACACTATGGGCAGATGGCGAAAAAAGTTCAAGATGCCTGCGAGACTCACCTTTGGGATGAGGATGGTGGCTGGTACATCCGTGGTATTACCAAAAATGGCGATAAAGTCGGAACTAACGAACAGACCGAAGGCAAGGTTCATTTAGAATCAAACACTTGGGCGGTAGTGTCAGGCGCGGTCTCCGAAGAACGAGGTAAGAAAGCCATGGACGCGGTTGACGAATACCTCTACTCCGATTACGGCTTACATCTCAACGCACCATCTTTCGCTACTCCTAACGACGATATTGGCTTCGTCACTCGGGTCTACCAAGGAGTGAAAGAGAACGGGGCAATATTCTCTCACCCTAATCCATGGGCTTGGGTCGCTGAAGCTAAGTTAGGACGCGGTGATCAAGCAATGAAGTTCTATGACGCTCTAAATCCGTATAACCAGAACGACATGATTGAAACTCGAGTTACCGAACCGTACTCCTATGTACAGTTTATTATGGGACGTGACCATCAGGATCATGGCCGCGCCAATCATCCATGGTTAACAGGTACCTCAGGATGGGCTTACTTTGCCGCAACCAATTACATCCTTGGGGTTCGCTTAAGCTTTGACGGCCTTATCGTTGACCCATGCATTCCAACAAGCTGGCCTGAGTTTGAAGTCACTCGAGAATGGCAAGGCGCAACTTACCATATCAAAGTGACCAACCCCAACCATGTTAGCAAAGGCGTCACAAGTATCACCTTAAACGGTGAAGATATTGAAGGTGCTATTCCTGCACAACCTAAGGGTAGCGTTAACCAAGTCAACGTTGTTCTCGGCTAATCAAAAGCCTGAGTTGACCATAATAATGAGCCCTACGGGGCTCTTCTCAAGGAGCAATGTATGATCAAATTTGGAACAGGCGGGTGGCGCGCTTTTATTGGTGAAGAGTTCACTCGTGATAACGTCAAACTGGTAGCGCAAGCGCTGGCTAACATCATCAATGATGAAAACGTCGCAGAACGAGGATTTATCATCGGCTATGACCGACGTTTTCTATCGGACAAAGCGGGCCGCTGGTTTGCCGAAGTGCTAGCCGCGAACCAAATTCCAGTACACTTTATCAATAAGTTTGTGCCAACGCCTATCGTTATGTTTAAAGCCAAGAGCATGAACTGCGCTTACTCGGCTTGCATCACCGCATCTCACAACCCTGCTGATTACAACGGCATTAAAGTATTTATTGAAGGTGGTCGCGATGCCGATGAAGTGATTACTGAAAAGATAGAGTCTCAAATCGCGGCCTTAACTGCTACGGAGGTAAAATCTATCGACTTCGAGCACGCCGTGGACAACCAACAGATCATCGAAATAAACCCAATGAACGAGTTTGTCGATTCAATCATTGAGCTTATTGATATTGAGTCCATTAAAAAAGCCAATCTACGCGTGTTGATCGACCCTATGTTTGGCGTAGCCAAAAATGCACTACAAACTGTACTGATCAATGGTCGCTGTGATGTCGATGTGATTAACGATGGGAAGAACCCAGATTTTGGTGGGCTTATGCCATCCCCTAGCGCCGCAACCCTATATCGCCTAAAACACTTGGTGGCAGCAGAAGGGTACGATATTGGTATTGGTACTGATGGCGACGCTGATCGCTTAGGGATTATTGATGAAAAAGGTAATTTTATTCACCCTAATGAAGTCTTAATGCTGCTTTATTACTACCTTCTTGAATACAAAGGTTGGAAAGGCTCAGTAGTGCGTAACATCGCCACAACTCACTTACTCGATAAAATCGCACAGAGTTATGGTGAAAAGAGCTTTGAGGTTCCCGTAGGCTTTAAGCACATCAGTGCCCAAATGGAGGCCAACGACTCATTAATCGGCGGTGAAAGCTCTGGCGGTCTAACCATACGTGGTCATATCAAAGGCAAAGACGGAGTATTTGCTTCTAGCTTACTGGTGGAGATGCTTAGTGTCACCAATAAAAAACTCTCTGAACTACTTGATGAGATTTATAGCAAATACGGTTATGCCTACACGGCTGAAGGTGATTGCACCTTCAAACCGGCTCAAAAGGACAGCCTTTACCATAAAATTTATGTCGAAAAGTCTCTGCCTGAGTTCGATTACGAGGTAGAGAAAGTCAGCTACTCCGATGGAGCAAAAGTTTACTTCAAAAACGGTGGTTGGGTCATTGCTCGCTTTTCTGGTACCGAACCACTATTGCGTATTTTTTGTGAGATGGAAGATAAAGCGCAAGCAGAATATGTTCTTCAGCAGATGAAAGACTTCTTGTCTTTATAGTCTCTGCGTCCTCGTCTTCTTACCGTATATTGGGTTGAGTCACCTTTCAATCCAAGTGAATAGTAAGAAGCTCCCTATAGGTGAAGAACATTTTGCCCGGCGACTGTCGCCGGGCTTTTTTGTACCTAGTCATTGGCGATGCCACTTTATTGCAAGAGAGTGACCTTTCGTGCGTATTTGAACAGAGCAAAGGAACTATCACTTGGGTAATTAGGCAAAAGCCACAATACCTTGTGACTCTACGCTTACAGCCACATTCTGGCCGACATACAAGGCTTCCATCGAAGTACCCAATACCTTAGTACCCTCAATTTCTACCACATAGCGACAATGATCACCCATGAAGTGCTGCTCAAGAATAGCGATCGAGCTGCTATCTGAGGCCCTTAACTGGACGTGCTGCGGTCGAACAAGCAATTGGCATTTTGCTCCCTGATCAATCAAGGTGCATGACGATGCTTCTATATGACCAATGGCCGTATTAAATGTAGAGCCTGACAAGAACGTGGCTGCTAGATAGCTTCCGCCACCTAAAAAGTCAGCAACGAATTTGCTCGATGGACAGAAATACAGCTCTGATGCTGTACCATACTGCTCAATCACGCCTTGATTCATCACCGCCATTTTGTCGGCAAACGCAAACGCTTCTTCTCGACTGTGAGTCACAAAGATGGCTGTGACACCCTGCTTTTTGAAAATCTTGCGGATCTCTCGAATCAGCTCATGTCGTACTTGTGTATCGATATTAGAAAATGGTTCATCGAGCAGAAGTAGATCGGGTTTATAAGCTAAACTACGAGCAATGGCGACACGCTGCTGTTGTCCACCCGATAGTTGATGAGGATAACGATCGCTAAACTGATCCAAATGAACCAACGTCAGCATCTCCTCGACAATCGCATCTTGTTCTTGCTTAGCCATGCCCTTTAGACCAAAGGCTACATTTTGAGCTACGGTTAAGTGAGGAAATAGCGCATAATCTTGAAAGATCATACCGATATTACGCTGCTCTGGCGCTAGCCATGTCTCACCATTGTCGATCACGCGCTCACCAAGCGTCATCACACCTTGAGAAAGAGGCAATAAACCTGCCACCGCTTTAAGTAGCGTGGTCTTTCCGCAACCACTCGCGCCCAACAAGCAAACAATTTCACCTTGTTCAACCTGAAGCGATAAGGACTCTAAAATCGTCTGACCATCATATTGGCAAGATAGTTTTTTGATAGACAAAGCCGTAGTCATTAGTGATTTTGCTCCAGTGAACGGTTAACAATAATAAGAGGTAGTAGGCCGACCAACACTAACAATACCGCTGGCATCGCGGCAAGTTCTAAGTGCTCGTCAGAAGCAAAGTTGTACACGTAAGTAGCCAGAGTCTCGAAATTGAAAGGACGCAATAACAGGGCTGCATTAAGTTCTTTCATGGATTCAATAAACACCAGTAAACCAGCGATCAACACGCCCCGTTTGATAAGCGGCAAATGCACTCGAAGCAACATTTGGTTCTTCTTACATCCCATAGTGCGTGAAGCCATATCAAGAGACGGCGATACCTTACTTAAACTGGTTTCAATACTACCGATAGCAACGGCAGAAAAGCGCACCACCATTGCAAAAACAAGTGCAAACATGGAACCAGAGAAAATCAATCCAGGGCGTTGCCAATCCATCCATTTAGCAAAATCGTTGACGCTGTGATCCATAAATAACACGGTGACCATAACCCCAATCGCCAAGACGGTTCCCGGTACGGCATAGCCAAGCGAAGAAGCGCGCATAAAGACCACACTTTTTCTATTTGGTGCAAGCCTACGATAGAAGTTCACGACGATAGCAACAAAGACACCAATAATCGCTGCCATCAATGACACTTTAAGGCTATTCATGGCATAGGTCTGAAATTCTTCGGTCCAGCTTTGCGCAAAATACTTGTAGGCGTAAATCATCAACTGACCAAGCGGCAAGATAAATGCAATCGACACTAAGCCCCAACACCAGAACAGCGCTAACCATTTTTTCCAGCCCGATAGTTCATAGCGAAAATCTTCGTGACTGTTGTATTGGCTTTGAAATAGCTTTTGCTTACGTCGACTATAGCGCTCAGCGCCGAGTAACAACACGATCACCACCATCATCATGGCCGAGATCTTCGCAGCAGCACTTAAATTAGAATACCCCAACCAAGTATCGTAAACCGCCGTGGTTAAGGTACTCACGGCAAAATAGCTCACGGTACCAAAATCGCCTATGGTCTCCATCGCCACTAATGACAAACCAACGGCGATCGATGGTCTAGCGAGTGGTAATGAAATGCGCCAAAAGCTTGCCAACGGAGAACACTTTAACAGACGTGCCGATTGCAACAGTGAGACGTTCTGCTCCATAAATGCCGCACGGCACAGCAGATAGACATAAGGATACAGTACTAGCGACAAGACAACTGTAGCACCTCCAACGGTGCGAATATCAGGAAACCAGTAATCCCCTGCTTGCCAGCTAAAGACATCTCGTAGCCATATTTGGATGGGACCAGCAAAGTCAAACCAATCGGTAAAAATATAGCCAATGATATACCCTGGCATGGCAAGTGGTAGCACTAAAGCCCACTGCAACACTTTTTCACTTGGCAGTTTGCACATAGCCATCAGCCATGCACTAGGAACCCCCAAAAACAAAGAGAGTACCAAGACACCAGCAACCAATTTGACCGTATTTGAGATGTAGGTGGGCATCACCGTCGCAAGGAGGTGTGAGAAGAGATCACTTGATTCACCAAGTGCCGTGTAGAAGATCGCTAAAATAGGCAAAACCAGTAGCAGAGTTATCACTCCACTACTGGTTTTCCAAACATCATTTTTTTCTTTCATTGCCTAAACATACAGCAGGCGACACGAAGTCGGAAGTTCTTAACCAGAATAACAAAGGGGGTATTATACCCCCTTTCTGTCGATTATAGGTCGAACTTAACTTCGTCTAACAATTTGATTGCAGCACTGTGATATTCGGCAATCTCATCGAGCGAAATTTTATCTGCTTTGAAATCACCCCATGATGCCACAAGCTCAGAACGCTTAACGCCTTCTTTTACTGGGTACTCATAGTTAACTTCTGCATACATTTGCTGAGCTTTGTCGCCTGTTAAGAACTCCATTAGCTTCAATGCGTTGTCTTTGTTTGGCGAGTATTTCGCCATTGCCATACCACTGATATTTACGTGAGTACCCGTTGTGTTTTGGTTCGGGAAGTTAATGTATACCGCATCAGCCCAAGCTTTTTGCTCTTTATCATTAACCATCTTACCTAGGTAGTAGCTATTACCTAGAGATACGTCACACAGGCCTTCGCTGATCGCTTTCACTTGAGCGCGGTCATTGCCTTGTGGTTTGCGTGCTAGGTTAGCTTTTACGCCTTCTAGCCACTCTTTTGTCTCCGCTTCACCGTGGTGAGCAATCATAGAAGACACAAGAGATACGTTGTAAGGATGCTTACCGCTACGAGTACAGATTTTGCCTTTGTACTCAGCGTTTGCTAGGTCGATATAATCAAAATCATTACCTAGCTTGCCTACGCGGTCACGAGAAGAGTATACGTTACGAGTACGCAGTGTTAATGCAAACCACTCGTTCTCTTTATCGCGGTACTGAGCAGGAACGTTAGCGTTGATTACGTCACTATCTACCGCTTGAACTACATCCTTGTCAGTCAATTCCGCTAGACGGCTAATATCTGTGGTTAACACTACGTCAGCCGGGCTATATTCGCCCTCTTGCTGAAGTTTTTCTGCCAGACCTTTCTTAGCAAACTTTACGTTTACTTTAATGCCCGTTTCTTTAGTGAACTCGTTAAACATAGGCTCAACAAGGAAAGGTTGGCGGTAAGAGTAAACGTTGACTTCTTCAGCAGCCATCGCTGGTGCTGCAAAGCTAGCTGCAATTGCTGAAAGAGTTAGCAGTTTTTTCATCGTTTTAGTTCCTTTAATTCATAATGAGAACGTTTATCAGTTGCGTTATTATATTCATATTAATTCTGAAAACAATGATCTGATATAAAAAAACCTGCCATAAAAGGCAGGTTTTGATTAAGTTTGTAACGAAACATTACTTAACACTAACAAACTCCGGATAAGCACCTACACCACAATCGTGCATGTCCATACCCTCTAATTCTTCTTCTTCTGTTACACGAATACCGATTGTCGCTTTCAGCACTGCCCAGACTGCAAGACTTGCCGCGAATACCCAACCGAAGATAACTGCTGCGCCTAAAAGCTGAGCACCAAACGTTGCATCGCCGTTGCTTAGTGGCACTACCATTAGGCCGAAGAAACCACACACACCGTGAACAGAGATAGCACCAACCGGATCATCAATCTTAAGCTTGTCTAGGCCAATGATGCTGAATACGACTAGCGCACCGCCTACTGCACCAATAGCTACTGAGTACACAGGTGAAGGAGATAGAGGGTCAGCAGTGATAGCAACAAGACCCGCTAACGCACCATTGAGAATCATAGTTAAGTCAGCTTTACCCCACGTTGTTTTACACACTAGCATTGCTGCAATAGCACCCGCTGCTGCTGCTGCGTTAGTGTTAAGGAAGATTTGACCTACCGCTGTCGCGTTCTCAAAATCTGAAACCATTAATTGAGAGCCGCCGTTGAAACCGAACCAGCCTAACCATAGGATAAACGTACCTAGAGTCGCTAAAGGCATGTTTGAACCTGGAATTGGGTAGATTTCACCATTCTTGCCGTACTTGCCTTTACGAGCACCTAGCAACAGAACACCAGCTAATGCAGCCGCTGCACCCGCCATATGAACGATACCTGAGCCAGCAAAGTCACTAAAGCCTGCTTCTGATAGGAAACCACCACCCCAAGTCCAATAACCTTCCATAGGATAAATAAATGCCGTTAGTACGACAGAGAAGATAAGGAAAGACCAAAGCTTCATACGCTCAGCAACCGCACCGGATACCACTGACATTGCTGTTGCTACGAAAACAACTTGGAAGAAGAAGTCCGACTCTAGAGAGTGGTCTGCACCTTCACCTTGAGTGCCGATTAGCGCACCAAACGATGGTAGCCAGCCGCCTTCGCCATTGTCCACATACATAATGTTGTAACCCACGATGAGATAACAAGTACATGCGATAGCGTACAAACAGAAGTTTTTGGTTAAGATTTCAGTGGTGTTTTTTGAGCGAACTAGGCCAGCCTCTAACATGGCAAAGCCTGCCGCCATCCACATTACGAGCGCGCCTGAAATAAGAAAGTAAAAAGTGTCTAGCGCATAACGCAGTTCGCTGACTGTTGTTGCTAATTCCATAATATGTTCTCCAATCCCTTAAAGTGCTTCAGCATCCATTTCGCCCGTACGAATACGTACTGCTTGGGCTAGGTCGTACACAAATATTTTTCCGTCGCCAATCTTGCCGGTTTGAGCCGCATTAGTGATAGCTTCTATAACTCGGTCTACGTTGTCTGCGTGCGTTGCAATTTCCAGCTTCACTTTCGGTAGAAAGTCCACTTGATACTCTGCACCGCGATATAATTCTGTGTGACCTTTCTGACGACCAAATCCTTTGACCTCAGAAACTGTCATCCCTTCAATGCCTACATCTGCAAGTGCTTCTCTTACATCATCCAGCTTGAATGGTTTAATGATTGCGTTAATAAGTTTCATGGCATCCCCTTCGCCTTTTTATCCCTGTTGCTTAAAACAGCAATCAAGGTGCGTGCCAACTTTTTAACCTATTGAAATATAAGGATTCGAGTTTTATATGTTATAAAAATGAAAATACCTTGCACTTTATTGGTGCAAGGCATTCACAAAAATAATGCGTTAAATGTTATTAGCACTAAGAATGTGCAAAATAACCGTATTATCCACTTAGCGATTATGTATAAAGCGCTCCCACTGCTCGATAACAGACAAGAAATCCTCCAAACCACACTCACTGTAGCTTTCACTTTCATACAGTGAAAACTCTTCTTCGGACTCCGTTAACGTCTCAAAAGCTAACGTATTTTCATACACATGGACTTCAGACTCGAGAATACTCAAAGAAATCTCTTTGCCCTGCCATTTGTGTTCATTACCAGAAAATTGTGACGCTTTCGATAGCAGTGCTTTTATTTCCATGATGGTGCGGTCGTCGGTACTAACTTCTTCTTGAAGTAATCTAGCGATCACTTCTTGACCCATTTCGCACTTCACTAGATATTCACCAGTGAAACTGTTTTTAATAAACTCGAATTCCATCACTTTTTCTCTCTGTAAACTCGCGCCGATTATACCTCAGAATCACTAGCAATCAGGTATACTCAACAACAATTCCTTAGAAGAGCCAATACCATGCAACTTAACTCTCTCATTGCTAAGCAAATTGTTGATCGTGCAAAAAAGATCATTGCCTACTCCATTAACGTTATGGATGAAAATGGCGTGATCATTGGCTCAAGCGATCCTAGTCGACTGCATCAAACACACGAAGGTGCACTGTTGGCCATTCGTGATAACCGCACGATTGAGATCAATGACTCTGTTGCCTCCACCCTCTCCGGTGTAAAAACTGGCATTAACCTCCCTATTATTTACAGCGAACATGTTATTGGCGTAGTGGGTATTTCTGGTACTCCGGAAGAGGTTAGAAGCTACGGTGAACTGGTTAAAATGACGGCTGAGCTGATCGTCGAACAAGCGGCATTAATGTCTCAGGTCCAATGGAATAAACGTCATAGGGAAGAGCTGCTGCTGCAACTTATCGAAGGTTCGAGCTTGAATGATGGTCAGTTGCTCTCCATTGCCCAAAGGCTGGACCTCGATCTTTCCCAGCCAAGAGTCGCCACTGTTATTAAAGTAATTCCACGCGCGGGCGAACCAGTCACACTAGAACACTTACAAAAACTGGTTCATCTATTGGAACACCCGGAGCGCGACAATATAGTCGGTATTGCTTCAGTGTCTATGAATGAGATTGTGGTTCTTAAGCCCGTGACTATTGTTAATTACACTTGGAATCGTAAAGAAGAGCAGAAGCGAGTCGCCAAACTGGTAAAACGCATCGACAATGAGTGTGATTTTTCGATTCAAATGGCGATTGGCGATTACTTTCCGGGGCTAATCGGCCTTGCTCGCTCATATGAAACCGCCAAAGCAACGATAGAAAGTAGTACCAGTAATGATGATGCTGTTATGTTCTATCAAGATCGAAAACTTTCGGTACTGATCAGCAGTATCAAACAAGACCCATGGCGAGCGACTCAGCTTAAAGCGCCCATCGAGAAATTAATGGCAGCCGACAGCAAACAGGTCCTATTGAAAACCCTGAGCACCTTTTTTGCTCAAAATTGCGATCTGGCTCAAACTTGTGAATCCCTCCATATTCATCGTAACACTTTACGATACCGCCTAGACAAAATACAACAAGAAACAAATTTAGATATCAATAAGTTAGATGACAAAATCCAGCTCTATCTTGCGTTAAAATGTTTGTAAATATTACGTTAATTTGTGCATTTGCACAAATTACCTATTAACCACAATGATAAATTCGTCAGTTCGCATAAAGAAAATCTTCTCCTGAATAGCTAATCTTCCGCTCATAAAGGGTGCAAACACCCAATAAAAAATTATTAAATTAGCGGAAAACTAAACCATGATTGAAGTCTCTACCTTAGGCGCACTCGCAGCTCTTGTTGTTGCCATTGCCCTTATTCTTAAAAAAGTTCCACCAGCTTATGGCATGATCATCGGTGCCCTGATCGGCGGTGTTGTAGGTGGCGTGTCATTAACCGATACGGTTGCTCTCATGATTGGCGGTGCGCAAGGCATTGTTACTGCGGTATTGCGTATTCTTGCTGCTGGTGTTCTTGCTGGCGTTCTAATTGAATCAGGGGCGGCAACCTCTATCGCAGAGACCATCGTTAAGAAAGTCGGTGAGACTCGCGCTCTTCTTGCTCTGGCTATCGCCACCATGATTCTGACTGCCGTTGGTGTATTCGTCGATGTTGCAGTTATTACCGTTTCTCCAATTGCTCTTGCCATTGCTCGCCGCGCAGACATCTCTAAAACAGCAATTTTGCTTGCGATGGTTGGCGGCGGTAAAGCCGGTAACGTCATGTCACCTAACCCAAACTCAATTGCAGCAGCTGACGCATTCAACGTTCCACTAACTTCGGTGATGGCTGCAGGTGTGATTCCAGGACTTTGCGGCATGATCTTCGCTTACTTCCTCGCGAAAAAGCTCGTCAACAAAGGCTCTAAAGTAGCAGAAAGCGAAGTGGTTGCTGTTGATCACTCTAGACTACCGTCATTTGGCGCATCGATTGTTGCTCCACTTGTGGCGATCGCTCTACTTTCTCTTCGCCCTATTGCTGGTATTAACGTAGACCCGCTTATCGCGCTTCCATTAGGTGGTTTACTTGGTGCCGTCGTCATGGGTCGTTTTGCTGACACTAACCACTTTGCCGTTTCCGGTCTATCACGCATGGCACCTGTCGCAGTTATGTTATTAGGTACCGGTACCTTAGCTGGCATTATTGCTAACTCTGGTCTGAAAGATGTGCTTATCGATTCCTTAACAGCATCGGGCCTTCCTTCTTATCTATTAGCACCAATTTCCGGTGCAATGATGGCGCTTGCTACCGCTTCTACTACAGCCGGTACGGCGGTTGCGTCTAGTGTGTTTAGTTCCACAATTCTTGAGCTTGGCGTTCCTGCATTAGCCGGTGCAGCCATGATTCACTCAGGTGCTACCGTATTGGATCACATGCCACACGGTAGTTTCTTCCACGCCACTGGTGGCGCTGTGCATATGGATATTCGCGAGCGTCTCAAACTCATTCCTTACGAGTCAGCGGTTGGTCTAGTGATCGCCTTTGTCTCTGTAATGATCTTTGGTGTGTTCGGTCTATTTGTATAAGGTCCTATTATGAAAATTATTATTGCTCCAGATTCATACAAAGAAAGCTTAACGGCCATGGAAGTTGCCGAAGCGATCGAAACCGGTTTTAAGAAAATCTTTGCCGATGCTGAATATGTCAAACTTCCAATGGCGGACGGTGGTGAAGGTACGGTTCAATCATTGGTTGATGCTACTGAAGGCTCTATTGTTACTTGCCAAGTTACTAGGCCCTTAGGTCAGCAAGTTGAAGGCTTCTACGGCCTTATGGGGGATGGTTCAACAGCCATTATTGAAATGGCTGCGGCGTCAGGCCTACATCTGGTTGAACCTGAGCTACGCAACCCGCTTGTTACCACAACTTATGGAACTGGCGAATTAATCAAAGCGGCGCTAGAGCGCGGTGTGAAGCACATTATTGTTGGTATTGGCGGCAGCGCTACCAATGACGGCGGCATAGGTATGGCGCAGGCTCTTGGTGCTAAATTGCTGGACCAACAAGGCAATGAGCTTGGCTTTGGCGGTGGAGAACTCGATAAGCTAGCCAGCATTGACCTATCAGGCCTTGATGCTCGCTTGAAAGACATCCGTTTGGAAGTCGCGTGCGATGTTGATAATCCTCTGTGTGGCCCTAAAGGCGCCTCGCACGTGTTTGGTCCACAAAAAGGCGCAACACCAGAGATCGTGGCAACCCTCGATAGCAACCTTGCGCATTATGCCAGTGTCATCAAAGCTACTAACGGTCGTGATGTCATTGATACCGCAGGCGCCGGTGCTGCTGGTGGCCTCGGTGCAGCACTACTTGGTTTGTTTGATGCATCACTACGTCCTGGTATCCAAATTGTGATGGATGCGGTGAACCTAAGCGAAGTGGTAAAAGATGCAGACCTTGTGATTACAGGTGAAGGCCGAATTGACAGCCAAACCATTCATGGTAAGACGCCTATCGGTGTGGCACGTACTGCGAAGCAATACGACATTCCTGTGATAGCCATTGCAGGTAGCACAGCAAAAGACTGCGCAGTGGTTCACGAACACGGTATTGATGCAGCGTACAGCGTAGTACTAGGTGCTACTGACCTACCAACCGCCTTAAAAGAAGCAGCGTTCAACGTTGAAATGACCTCTCGTAATATTGCAGCGGCAATGGCGATGAACTTCAGCAAATAATCCGCTTTAGAAATACAAAATGCCCACTCAATTGAGTGGGCATTTTTTATTATCATACTTACCGTCACGTTAAGCGTAAAAAATGCTGTTAGAACTCGATGTTACGACCGAAGCTCATTGGCCATTCTGTTGGGTTTTTCTTACCTTCGCGGATGTGGCGACATTCAGCTAGCCATACTAGAAGCTCCCAACCGAATGCAGCAGTAAGCAGCGCATCTTTCTCGTCAGAGTTTTTCTGAGGCGCAAACTCGGCAATATCAGCACCCACTAAGTTAATGCGCTTAGTCGCGCGAAGTTTACGGAAGATGTCGTAATACATGCGAGCAGAAACACCAAATGGATCTGGGCTTGAGTTTGCACTGTGATCAAGAAGATCTAGACCATCTAAGTCAAAGGTTAGGTACACCGGACGACCATCACCTTGTTTCTCAAGGATCTGTTCTACGATGTAATCCACGCCTAAATCGTAAATTTCATCAGCCAAGTAGAAGTTACCGCCAATCGCCTTCGCTTTGCCTTGTTGAGATGCACACCAGCGACCGCGCATACCCATGCTGACACTGGTCGTTGGGTCGATAGCACCTTCTGATGCTAGGCGGCAATACCAGTTACCTGAATATGACTCGTAATCAAAGTCAGCACGTGTGAGTAGGTCAAAGTGACCATCAATATGAATAAGTGAAACCGGACCGTGCACTTTCGCAAGTGCCGCAGGCCCTGGGTAAGCAACGGTATGGTCGCCACCAAAGAAGAATGGAGTACAGCCGTGGTTGATCACCATGTCATCAACCACTTTCTGCGCATTGCGCATTTCTTCATCTAAGTTGAACTGACCAAGGCCATCCCAGTTTCCGTAATCGATGATGTTACATAGTTCAAATGGCATCGTGCCATCTTGGTGAATAAGGCCCATACCAGTTTTAGAGGCATCACGAATCGCACCAGGACCAAATTTATGACCACCAGCATTTGGTGAACACTTATCCATGGTCAAGCCATACATAACAATGTCCGCGTTTTCAAAGCTGTTCACATAAGGTGCGCCAAATGCACCAACATGCTCTTTACCCAGTAAACTGAATGCTTCTACACCTTGTTCCGCCATACGCTGCTGCATTGGAGCGATGTCTTCATTGATATAAAAGTCTGCATCCGACTTATTCCAATAGATATCTTGGTAAAGTTCGAGTTTCTCTTTTGAAATTTCTACACGTTTTGGCTTGAACATATTGTTGCCCTCATTGTTTTTCTGCTTTTCAGCGATGTCTATATTGTATCCACTCACCTCGCTTACTATAATTACATTTCCGGCCAATGAGATTACATTTCAGGACAACAACATGAGTTCACTACATCAGCAGCAGTTTTTGCAAGCCATTGTTGGCCACTGGGAATCATTACTCAGAGATTTGGCGAAACAGCCACTGGCTATCGATCCGTTTCTTCGCCGCGCTAAAATCAGACGTATTAGCTATGGTCATTATGAATTGATGACGACTCAACAAGTGCTGACGTTAATGAAATTGTCCATGGAACAGTTGAACATCGATGGTATCGGATTACGCATCGCAAGTAGGCTTACCATTGAAGACACCGGAGCTTTGGGCTTTGCCATGCTAGGCTGTAAGACACTTAAGCAGCTATTAGAAACGATCATTCATATACCCTGGATGACCAGTGACTACGTTGTAGCGCGGCTTGGCAAATGAGCATTGCGACCTAGCAAAATGAACACTATAAAGTGTGCTCATTTTGCTAGGGATACCAATGAAACTATTATGCGCCAGCACTGATTGTGATAAGCGATGCAATATCGTTAACGTAAACACCAATTAGGATTGGCGTTAATGACCATTCCCCCACGAAGCCAGTATTATTAGTATGATAATAGAGACGCTGAGAAGAACAGAAAGAGCGACCCATTGATTAGGCAGAGTCTGGTAATTTGGGCCAAGGATGTTCTTGTTGGATTTTCAATCGAGCTGCTAAGGTTTGGCGGTCCAACTCTTCGGCTTCGGCTATAGCTTCAGGTGTCTTGATAAGATCCCGTTTGATTTTGGCCTCTTCAATTAGAGGACTTACGAATTGAAAATAAGCATTGCGTCTAACTTCATCAACTTGAAGTATCTCCAACTCATAATTCTCTTGGGAAAGCGGCTTCCAAGTTCCATCTTGATCAGCATAATAACGACCCATTATAGGCTTGGGACCATGCATCTCAATCCAATCTCCTTCTGGGTCGGGTTTATCACTAATACCATTCCAAATTAAGGTGATTTGCTTTTCTCCGTGGCCAAAATAAACCTGCTCATGAATTATCTGTGCTTCCGGAGTTTCTACATCTACGTTTTTCATACATTAACTTCCAAATTAATAAGAGATACCATCAACACGTGTAATAGCTCCTGAGTACCCCTGGTTTAAAATATCTACATTAGCTTGACTTTGAGTGATATTGGTTAGTGTTACTCGGACATCATTGTTTGATGACCCCTTGGCCGTAAAACCACCAACAAACAAGCAATCATTCGCTCCTGAGATACTTTTCGCTATATCAATTGGAATAGTCACGGACATGTGATGTTTGTAGCTTCCCGTGTCAAAAAAACCACTAACACGTAAAGCCCTAAAATCATCTAAAACTTTACCACTGGATGACCAATCAATGATGGTTCCATCTCCGACACCACTCAAATTATAAAACAGTGTCGTTGATTCATAAGGAGTGAGGTTTCCTGTTGAGAACACTTGTTCCCAAGAAGTAAAACCAATACCGACTTTCCAACGACGAACCCAAGTATTAGATGAAGGTTGGGTAGCAACCCAATAATACATGATGAAATCATTCTCTCCCCAACGTTCGTAACGAACAACGCCATTTAGACCTGGAGTAGGACTATCTCCTGCTGTGCTATTATCCGTTTTGAATATAGAACCATTAGGCTTATCAAGTGCATTAAAATCGTTCAACAAAGCTGGAGAATCAACACCTAACCCATATTGATTGAACGCTTGATGAATATTAAGAGAAGTGACAACTTTTTCATTATCCTCTCCCGTTTCTGCCTCACTTTGGCTCGCAAACTTAAGATTCTCACTGCTGAAGTTTTTCTCCCATGCTGTAAAACCAATACCGACTTTCCAACGACGAACCCAAGTATTAGATGAAGGTTGGGTAGCAACCCAATAATACATGATGAAATCATTCTCTCCCCAACGTTCGTAACGAACAACGCCATTTAGGCCTGGAGTAGGACTATCTCCTGCTGTTGTTGCATCTGTACGATAAATTGCATTGTTGAGTACATCAGTTGAATTGAATGAATCTAACAATGGAGGTGAGACTAGACCGAGTCCATATTGCGAATAGGAAGTGGCTATTTTTGCTAAATGATCAAACTTATCGGGGTCGAAGGCTACACCAGAAGCAGTTAGTGCATTCTGAAACTCCCGAATCACCGCATTAAACCAATCCTGCCCTGGATAACTTGGTGCGCCATTGTCATTGCTCTCACTGAAGTAACCAGGTGTACCGACTCTTGGCTTGAGTGCGGGTACGTTTTCAACCTGAGAGCCATTATTGAGTGGATGCATTACACGCTCTCCTCATAGATAAATTCATAGTATTTACCGCCTAACTTGAACTTGTTTAAGGTGCATTCAAGTATGACGGCGGTTTGAGATACTAACGGGGTTAAACAATCGTCAAGGCAGGTGGCGTAAGCTTGGGTGATGCCTTTGACGTGAATACGTAATAGATGGCGGTACTTCTCTTCATAAAGTGGATAGGTACAACCACGCAAACAGTGGTGAGGGAAGATTTCCTCTACCTCGATATCAAAGCCTAAATCTGAGCCTAACTTCTCGATATTCCACGCTTGCAAACCACCTTTGCGGTGATACTTTTCAACCACAGCGGCGCGGCGTGATTCAAAGGTCTGATTTTGAATCTGACATTCAGGAAGTCCTAAATACACTTCCCATTCATCAATCAGTTTCTGAGTGGTTTCAGGGCGCATTTCAAGCAGTAGACTATCAGCACTGACTTCTGCTGCTTCCAGTCGTGGTGCGTAACCTGCGGCGTACTTATAGAGATCTAACGACGTAGAACGTTGCCACAGGATACCCCGTGGCATTTGCGCCATTATCGAATTCGTCCATTGCTCTACGGTGTGGCCCATGTGATCACTCCGAGGTCATGTAACTCATTCGATGCCGCAGGAACGTCTGCGGCTAAGTCTAGCGTGTAGTCTTCGACGCCAGTCACTGAACCAATCGCGGTACGTACTGCGCTTACCAGTAGCGTGCTTCCAGGACTAAGCGTTTTAAAGTAACCATCAATACTGGTTTGGACACTGGTGCGAAGCTCCGTGGTGTCTGGGGTCAGATTAATATCTAAATCGGTAGTCTTCAGTGATAGCGGAATATCAATGGCTTCGATGCCAGCAGGACGACCAACATCTGTCCCTATCGCTGGGTCTTGATGGCGGTAAATATAAGCACTCATCACTTGCTTATCTGTCACCGTGGGTAGAATGTCTTGACGTCCATCGAAGACGAACGCATAACCCACCGTTGAACCGCCTTGATAGGCATCAATAGCCCACGCACGAGTCACACCTGCAACTTCACGGCACCAGGCCACATAGTCATGCACTGCACCGCCCATAGGTGGATTTCGTTTGCGAAACAGCAAGCGCTCTAACACCTGAGAGACTGGCTCAATATCCGCACCACCTGAAATATCGCCAGTGATGCCGTTAGGTTGAATACCTGGAACGGTTGAAACCAAAGTAAGCGTCTCACCTGCGGCTAGGTTGCCAGCGGCTCCTGCTTCTTCAGCTTCCACCTCGACGACTACGTTACCACCTGATGGCGCATTGGATAGCGTGACTCGATACAAGCGCCCGTCAGAATGCGTCATTACCGTATCAACTGGAATGGGTACATCACCGACAAACGTCACAGGGCCAGCGGCATTAGTCGCAAGCTTTTGAATCACGCCTTCATAACGCGCAGCATCAATAATGGTTTGGTCTTCAGATTCGGTAGACGGGATGATTTGACGCACGATCCAAGTCTGGTAATCGTATAGGTCACGAACGCTGCCACTTACGGCAGAATTTAACGCTTGCTCGATACCAAACTTAGGAAGCACCTCATCTAACGAGGCTTCAATATCGATTAAACCGCTTTCAATCAGTTGTCGTAGCGTCGGAACGTTAAACGGCACGTTGCGCCTCCCATCGTTTAGAAACCGTCAGTGAAATCACTTCACCGTCTGGTTTGGTAATATCGATATTCAAGGCCAAGGTTTGAAAACGGGGAATAGAGCCAACGACAGTAACACTTTTTGCCATCTGACCATCACCGCTATCAACAAGCATCCAGGCAAGCGCATCTTGTGCGTATTTCACGGCGCGATTGCGTACATCGGTAGTCAGCTTTTCTCGATACAAGAGCCAAAGCTTTGAACCCCATGGCGCGTCATAGAAAGTGTCACCAGGCCAACCGCGAAGGTCGCCTGAATCGTCAGGCAAGGTATCAGAGTCTTCAGCGCGAGCATCAGTAAACAGTGAGATCAAAACGAGGGCAGAAACTGTGTCATCTGCGACACTTCCGCCCTCGATAATGACTCCTGTGTTCTTCATCATGTCGAACACAATGCTTACGCTCATAACTAACCCACTGGTGCTGATGTATTCCTGTTCTCTGCATCTCTGTGGAAGTGACCAAGGTAGCTGATATTGCCAGCGGTCAAGTCTGAGCCGCCAACAACACTGGCAGACGTAATGCCCCCAGTGGCGAAAATACCTAAGTCCGTTGAAATACCACCTGTGACATGCAAAGGGCCTTGAATTAATGTTTCAGGGGAAATAATAGTGAGGGAGTTAGCGGCTTCAAAAATAACATCAGTTGCTCTAACAACTATCTTGCCATCCTTGGTGAGCCTGATTTGGTGACCTTCCAAATGGTAGAGAAAAACATCACCGATTTCACCTTTTGGGCGCACTTTTTTGTCTTCAACGGCCAACGCAACCAGATTACCAAGGTTGCCACCAAGAGCGGCTAGAATGGCTTCACTTCCCGTTGGGGGGACAGAGCTCATTCCGTAGTTCTGAAAGCGCTCGATGTTATCCGCAGATTCATCGGAATGGATCTGCACCTGGACGTTCTGACGCTGCAAGTCTTCCACAATACCAGAGACTAAAGCACGGGTGACCATGCCAGTGATACGGCGCTTGATAGGCGCAAGTAACTTCTCGATATGTCTCATGGTTACCATTGACCACCTCCCACTTTTGTTTGCTTCTCGGCTTCAGCAGGAATATCGAACGCTTCAGGGTTCACAACACTAATCACAGCCAAACGACCACCATCGTCTTCACTGAACATGACAGAGGCAATCAGCAGCTCTTCATCCAGACCGATAATGTCATCCTGAACAGGAACAAGTGTATTGAAGTTCCAGAGCTTACCCGTTTGAGGAATGCGCCACCCTGTCACCGTATACTCAGCACCATTGGATTTAGCAATGCTGCGCTGGCGCTCCCACTGACCGCGCTTGGCTGCGCCCTCTGCGGTAGTGATTTCCTCGTTGACAATAATCATGGGGCGATAGCGGCTAATCTCTGCATCTTTCACTTCGGCTTTGATGCCACCAACCGTGGACAATGGCGAGTCATCCCATGAACCAAATGCTGCGCCTACAGCTTTGATAGTGAAGCTGCTAAAACGCTGACGCCAACTAAAGCGACCACGTGCGGCTTTCACGTTCTCACCCAATATCAGTGATACGCCAGCTCGCTGTGTGCTTCTTCGCGTAATGACCAAATTGCCATAGGTATCACTGGTGAGCAGAACGCCACGCTGACGGGCTAAACGAGCCAGCAGCTCATGAGGAGTTTCCCCTTGTTCAATCTGGATGCGAGGGAAGGCTTCGCCTACATCCGTATTCACGATCACTTTAATACCAAAAGGCTTACACACGGTTTGAGCAATCTGGGTTAACGTCTGATTGTTGAATTGACCTGATGGGTAATCGATAGAGCAATCCACAAGGTCAGCGGTTTTATCTCGGCCACTGACAGAAATGATCACCTGGTTAGCATCATAACTTGGCACCCAGTCATCAACATATCCCGTAATCACGCGCTCACCACCAATCTCAACAACGCAAGGTTCGCCCTGTTTAATCGGCTCCATGAACGCCTGGTACTTAGCGTCTGAATCCTGCCACTTCCACGTCAGCTCTAAATCAAACGAGCCAGACATTGCTTCTAATGAGCGGGTGACATTGATTTTTGTCCAGCCGCCATAAACATTGCCGCCTGCCTTCAGAAGGATTTCATCCAATTGAGTTGTCATGAGCGAATAACCTCCACGGAATCAGAAGGCAGGATAAATGAAGGATTAGCCAAACCATTACGACGCACAATACTTTGGCGCGTTTCGGTATCGGCGTTCTCTTGCCATGCCACCAAAGAAACAGGAACGGTACTTACTGGCGTGTAGACGCTAAGTTGAGGAAGCAGCTCGGCACGAGAGCGAGTATCCGCAAGTACCGCTTGGCGAAGCAATCGAAACTGACGCCAAACAGCAGAGTCACCCAGCTCTACGGCGTCAGCAGAACGTTCGGCAAGTTCATTGGCAATGTCATAGCCTGTTTGCTTTAGCTGTTGACCTGTTAATACCGCCTTGCGTTCAGCACCGGATAGGCTTTCAATGTTTTCTTCCTGGTCGATAAGATCAACACTGAGGTCTGCCTCACCCATGGCTGAAGCTTTAGATACCACCGCAGAGTTCAAAATAAGGCGCTTATAGGCATCCGCATTGGAAAGCACAGCGGCTTGCTTGGTTGGGTTCGCTACACCAGGAACAGAGCTGGCAAAGCCGTTTTCACTTTCAATATTACGACTTAAACCACCTGTGACTGCCAGCTCGGCACGCATACCTTCCCAACGGTTTTGCACGTTCTGGTAAACATCGAGCGCACGGATAGGGTCAGTCACTACGCCTTTGACGTCTTCCAATAACCCCATGGTTTCTCTTGCCAGTTCACCAGGGTAAGCCAACAAGTTACCAATCGAGTCTTTGGTGCGCATAAGGCGGTCAGTCCACTCACGCAGCTCACTAGGAAGAGAGGGCAAGCCACGGGTAAACTCATCCAAGTCATCAAGAAACTGATCAACCATATCGCCAACGCCTTCAGTTGCACTCTCATCGAAGTCCTTTTCAAAAGCATCATTTGCAGCATCTTGTGCTTTGGCTGATTCGGTTTGCACCTGATTGGCCGTATCACGCTTAGCGGTAGGGAACAGGTTTTCACCCTGCTCAAACACCTCAAAGCTAAAGGTGGCAAGTCCATCAGTTTTGTTCACCAGTTTATGGCTGACTTTACCAATCTGAACCTTACGAACACCAAACCAAGGATGAATAAACTCACATGGTCCTAGCTTATTAAGAGCTTCCAAAATATCACTGAGCTGCTGCATGTAGTCATCACCCACACAGCGGCCACTGATGCGCTCTTGTGTTAATACCTTGCCATTGTCTTCGGTATAACCCACTTCCTTTTTAGGGTAAGCATGAGGAATAGCACGACGGCCAGATTCGCCGTCTGCTTCATCGAGAAAGAATTCCACCCCACGAACGGAGGCCATTAAACGATCTTCAAATGCCATTTATAGCCCCTTTAATTTGTGCCGGTGTCTGGGTCGATTTGGATAGTGGGAGATGATGAAATAACGGAAGTTTTAGTTCTATCATCCGATACATCAACTTTTACATTTACTTGCCCACCAACAGGATAATTAGATTGACCGCCAATCTGGTTGTAATTGCCTGTTAAGTAAGAAGGCAAGCCTTGTTGATTTTGTTTATTTAAATATTCATTCGCGAGGTTAACCGCGGTTTGCTTTGCAGGTTTGGCATCTGATGAGTCAAATACACTAGGAAAAACATCAGCAAGTTTGGTGGCTTTGGCCCACTTACCAAAATCAGTATCTCCAACTAAAGAATCAAGCACAGTATCTACAAGCGGATAGATAACTGTCGCAGCAGCAGCTCCTTTTAAAGCAGTACCAGTTTTACTTGATTTTGTTTTTTTCGAATCCGTTGTATCGGAAACATCTCCAGACAGACCACCCATGCCACCACTTGGCATATTAATGACGTAAACAGGCATCGCCCCCAACTTCTCTGCAATTTCTCCAGCTTTTCCACCAGAGCCTTTGCCAACAAGTCCGGCTGCACCTTTCAATAATGGAGCACCAATTCTTATCGCTTTATTCAAGGCGTAAACTGAAGCTAAAATCTTAGCTAAGTTTCCATATCCGCCAACTGCATCGCTAATTGCTGAAGCACCATTCCCAATAGCTCGCAGCACTGGAAGTAATTCTTGACCAACTTCCTTTACGGCACCTGCAAACTCAGCAGCAGCTCTAAAAGCCTCAACGAGATCTTTACCTACTGTTTGTACAAGTTCATCGTACTCACCCGTTTCTTTCATCTCATCAAGCATTGAAAGGAAAGTACCAAGTTCATCTTTTAATACATCGAACGCACCACTTTCCATTACGTCTTTTTGGAAAACAGACCAGTGATCGCCCATGTTGGAAATCATACCGTTCCATGTCTCCATCTGCTTCTTAGCCGCACCTTGTGAAGCTTTACCCATTTGGTCTATGAGATCTTTAATAGCGTCTCGGGTAAGCTGGCCCTTGCTTGCCATATCTTGTAATTGCGCAGCCGTATACCCGAGCCCGTTATTTTTACCTAGGTCTTTACTAGCCTGTACAAGGTAGTCCCATACCGGAACGCCACGCTCTAACATCTGAAGAGCTTCTTCACCCTGTAGCTTTCCTTTCGTCCATGCTTGACCAAGAGCTGTCGCTATACCATCTACTGATTCAGCTGTCCCACCCATCATTGCGGCTTGGTCGGCAATAGCTTGCATCGTGCCATCCATAGGATCGAGACCAAAAGCTTTTAGCTTTACGAATGACTGAGTGACTTCGTTTACTGCGTAGGGGGTGTTTTGAGTAAAGTCCTCAATCCACTCTAAAGCTTTCGCTCCTCCTTCCTCTGAACCTTGCAGTTTATTGAGCATTACTTGATAACGTTCAAACTCAGCAGCCGTTTTAATAAATGTTCTTTCAAATGCAAAAGCCACTGCTCCCGCACCAAGAACAGTACGGTTACCAAAAGTATCGATACCTTTACTTGCTGATTTAGCTGACTGTTCCATCATATTGAATGCACTTTGGCTTTTTTTCCCAAGAGTGGATATTGATTGCGAGTATTTACTTGCTTTAGAGGCTAGATTGCCCTGTAAATTCAGAACAATATCGGTTTCAAGTTTTTTAGCCATGCTCTGCTCCTTCGATAAGCGGCGGTAGCATTTCAAAAATATGACGAATAGGAAGGACTTTTAAATCGCTGACTGGATACCTTGCTCCCATATTAAGGAGCAAGGTTCTAAGCGGTTTAGTCAGCGATTTCAGGTCGCCCCCGCGATTCGAGAGCCTCCGTTACTTCTTCTGGAACCATTGCATCATCTAGCTCAGAAGCTTTTGACTGGATAAGGTTAAAATCCTCTTGTGACAATTTCAGCAATTCTTTTGCAGAGAATGGGCCTTGGATCTTCCCGATAAATTCCACTTGACGACACAGTAATTCCATCCCCATTTGAACATTACTGGTGTAAGCGTATGGACGGCCCTCAATCAACCCTAACTTTTCAGAAGCCAATTGAGCGTCAAAAACATCTCTAGGAGTGAGCTCTCGAAGGCCAACTTCATATCCAGTGTTTTCTCCCGATTTAAGGCCATCCTTAAGTTCAAAAGTAAGAACTGCCATTAGATTTTCTCCGCAGGGTTACCTTCAAAGGTGCCCGTAATCTCACCGGAGTCACTCAACTGAAACGGTGCTTGAGGGGACGCACCTGTGATCATATAGTCCACGCCGTTATCACCTTCCCAGGTTAACGTGGCATCGGTGATATTGTTGATCTCCACCACATCGACATCTTCATCTGCCGCAATGACCACCGCTACCGTAGAAGGCACGAACTCTTTTGATTTACCCCAAATACGATTTGGACCAGGGTGCGAAACATGATTGAAGCCACCAGGGTTCAGAGTCGAACCCTTCTTTGTTTTTAATTGTTTGCTATTCGCTCGAATAACAACTTGACCAAGGATTTGTCCCATGGTGCGTACTCCCTATTAAAGTTTGAACTGCATCAGTGCCGTGAAGACTCGGAACTGGTTAACAATGTCAGGCTTGAACACACAGTTCAGGCGGTTCTGGTCACTGGTGTCTCGGTACACCTCAAGGGTTTCTTTGAAACCATCAAAATCTTCCATGAGACCAGCTGGAACCCAGTCATCATTTGCCAACTCCAAAATGGTGTTACGCATGATTTTAGGCGTCACCACAGGTTGTCCCGGGTCAAGGCGATCAAGTACATCATCATTTGCCAGTTTATGGCGAGGAAAACGGTTCGTGACTAAGGTGCGCAGCGAATAACGCAAGTACCCCAAGGTTGCTGGCGTTGTAATATCAAGGTAGCTTGGGTCTGGGTCGCCAAAGCTATTCTCTCGATACATCGAAACTTCACGCTCAATAGCCACTTCATTGCCAGCGGTCACCATGTAAGTCGCAATACCATCGTGAAGCAGCAGGTTACGCTCTGTCATATCCCACTGTGTGGTCTTGGCTGGCGGTAACAAGCTCGTTAATACCAACGTCTGGAGTGGGCGCGCTGGGTCAATACCCAAAGAGTAGGAAGCTCGGCCAGCGTAAGCCGCTGCCCATTCCCACGGTGACTGAGGCGCATCGTTGGTGCCCATACAGGTAAACAAAAAGTCATTGCGAGCCTGACCAAATGCGCCTGTTTCGGCAAACGTGCCACGGAACGCAGTATAGGCAATGCCTTCAATCATCTTGAGCGGCCCCCAACGACTGACAAGCTCATCACGCAAGTCATTCATCGACTGGGTATCATTAAACGGCATTACCATATGGTTGTACCATTCGTTCGGAATGGCAGCGATAACCGCACTCATATCTGGCGTTCCTGCGCCCGTTGCCATGGCGGTCACCGCAAGCGTGACACCACCAGGAAGCACTTCACCATCGTGATAGTTGTAACGGATATCAATGTCGTTACCCGTAATACCTGTCCATTTACAAGTCAACTCAACGATTGAGGTTTCGCCCGATTTCAGCGCAGCGGTAACAGGTAAGTTTTCGTTTGCCGTGACTTTCGCAATAATGGCCGTCGCAATTGAGTCTGCATCATCGGTATCTTTAACCGTCACTTGCACACTTTCACCTGCAATCAGCAAGTAGATCACACCTGCTTTCACCGTTGTGGTGGTAACGGAAATTTCCCCTTTTGCTGCCGTAGCGGCTAGGTCTGCAACACCAAGTGCGTACACATCAGTGAACTGATTGTTCTTGCGAAACTTCTTCAGCTCTAATGCCATCATGGAACCCTTGCCATACAAGTCGTCCATTTGGCTTTCACTGGTTGTGATGCGATTGAGTGTCAATGGTGTAGCGCTGCCACTGGCAAGCTGTTGACCAAGCACCAACACTTTCTGCGCAAGGGCAGGTGTTCCGGTCAGAGCCTGGCTGTTATCGATCTCGATATAAACGAGGGGGACTCGAATATCGTTAGGAATTGAGCCTAATGACATGCTTATTCTCCTTTATCTGTTTGTGGTTTGGCTTTTGCCGCTTTTTTCTGCTGTTCAAGTTGCTTGGCTTTCTCGTCAGCACGGGCTTTTTTAATGGCTTCGACCTCTTCATCAGAGGGTTGAAGAACATCGCCATCTTTAATGCGGCGCAGCCAATAAGCGCTGCGTTCGACATCTTCACCACCTTCTGCCAGGAAACCACCCTCTGGCTTGCGCACTGGCACTTGGGTCTTTTTCGGTTTCAAGAAAATCAGTTTCTTTCCTAACGACATGGTTTACGTCCTATGGTTGTTAACGTTAAAAACTTAATGACTATTGAGGCAGAGATACTTCACCCTCAATCGTGGGAGCGCCCTCTGCAATTTCACCTTTCAGACCAAAGGTTAAAAAGTCATCCAAATCACTTAGATCAATCTCTTCATCCAAGTACCACTGCTGTGACCAAGTGACAGACCATATAGCAACACCAAGCTCATCAATTTTCCCGTTGTAAAGGTTGTCACTGCGAACATTCATTGCTTTGCTATAAGCGCTCGGAAGCGCACTTCTATCAAGCAGGGCTCGCACTAAGCTTCCAGTAATGACTTCTGCACGGGTATCTTTCTCATAGCCGTATTGGTCTGCGGTAAAGATGTAAGCAACGAAATTGACATTGCCAATCAGGCGATTACCTACGGTGTCGTATTCCGCCACTCTGAGCGCAGCAACACGAACACCACCATCTCGATTTGATAGCCAGCGTTTAACATCGGCGGGCGTATCGAATCGGCCTATATGGCGTTCTACCGTTTGAACCTTATCTATTTCCCTTTGTCCACCTTCCAAAGTAGGTTTCAGGTAATTCACGATTTCATTGCAGGCCCACACAGTGGAGCCAATGGTGTGAAAGTCGGGTCTTGTTGTCATTTCAGCCATCCTCTTAGTGCATCAGCTCACGCCAAAAATCCCCAATCACGGCGTAGATTTCGGTCTGGTTATCTCGACTCAGACCAAGGTACTCACGCTGTGGAATGTTCATCATGCGAGTGAATGCGTTGACCGATTGATAAACTGGAAATGCCAATGCTTTGCCGAACGCTTGTGTGATAAGGCGCGTATGCGCAGCCACTTGAACCGCACCTGAAAATCCATCTTGATGAACACCTGAGTAAGGTAAAGGCGATCCAATTCGAACTTGATTTCGCTCCACGATGAACTGAATCGAGTCAAGCAAGTCACCTTCACCCTGGAGTAATGACTGATTCCCATGCCGTGTCTTGGCATAACCATCAGACCACTCAGGCCAAGCACGACCATCCGGTGATGTTTTTTCATCTGCAATGCGTCTCCGTGTTTGGCTCTCGACTACCGCACCCAGTGAATCAAGTAGCTCTGCCTTGTGTATAGGGTTACCCAGCGTGTCAATGAGTTGCTGGTAACGCTCAAGCTCCTGTGTTCCGCTCACCTGGATACTGGCACTCGTCACAACACCCCTTTTAAGCTGTTGCGGGTAAACTGGCGTTCGTTCTCTTGAATCAGTTCAACTTTGCCCACGCTGCTTTCTGCTGGGGCTTCAATCGTTGGTAGGCCAAGTTCACGTTTGCCATCTGCAATCTCACGTAAAGTGGTCAATTGCATTTTGTAACGCTCTTCCAGAAGGTTAGTGGCTTGTGGATCACGGTCAGCGAGCCAGTAGAACGCAATAGTGATGGCAATCTTGTTCAACATGCCTGGCACTGTTGGCAAAGGCAGCACATAACGACGGCCAAGGAACGAATCAATTTCTTCATCAGCCTGGTCTAGCGCCTGATTAATCCAGGTGTCGTTAAGTTCGCCTGTGTCACGGTCTACCGCGAAGTTCCACAGCATCTGCTCATCACGGTCAATCAGGTCTTGCTTGGTTGCGTAGATTGCCATCTTGGTTCACTCACTTACTGTTTGATGTCGATGACGTCTTCTAACTCGACGTCCTCAATAACCAGGTTGGGTTCACGGTGCACGCGCTGAGCTTTTTCCGCAGACATAAAGACCACAAACTCAGAGTCGATATCTTCCGTAGCCAAGATTTCAGGTTGATCTTTCGGTTCTTCATCAACCACGAGCACCACGGTTTCTTGAAGGCGACGGAACTTAACACCACTGCGCCAAAAACCTTGATCTGATTTAGCACGAACTTTAAAGGCACCAAGAATACCGAGCACATCAACATGCTCCCCAATATCACCATCAGTAACTTTCTCTGAATCCAATGCGTCATCTTTCGATGCTCCTTCTTCAGTTGTGTCTGAATCCGCCATCGACGCAGGTTGCTCCGGCTTGTCACTCTCCACCTCTTCAGGTTTCGACGAGTCAGATTCAGGCTGTGGACTATCCTGCTCATTCGCAGGCTCTTTGGTTGATAAAGCTTCTGCATCAGCATTGTCTTTATCTTGCTTAGCCTTAGCATCCGCCGCTGACTTTGCTTCTGCTTCGTCTAACGCTTTCTGTTTGGCTTCCTCTGCTGCCTTGGCTTTATCTGCATCCATTGATGCAGCAGCGTCTCCATTGGCAGGTTTTGTGGCGCGAGGTTTTTTTTGGGTAGTTGCGTTTTTAGTTCCACTCACTGTGAACTCCTTTTAAACACGATTTAATTAAGGCTTAATGCCCCAGAAACTCATGATCACACCTGCTGATGCTGGCAACCCATTAACAGCAGCAAATGAAACAATCGAGACCGTTCGGCTTGCATCACTGGTTGAGTGACGCCATCGGAATTTCTGACCAGCAAGAACCGATACGGAGACTGAATAATCAACAGAACGCTTCTCATTGGTTGATTGACTGTCCAACGTAATAGGGCGCAAACTGCCTTCATAAGGCACCCATTGACTGCTTCCCGTATCAAAAACTTCAATAAACATGTCGAGTAGACGACACTTG
>NZ_JPJA01000092.1:0-161393 GCF_000733315.1 Vibrio sp. ER1A | reverse complement strand
GACTTCACGTCGCACGCCCCAGTCAGTGTTTCCAGCACCGGAAAGCTCACGAAGAATTGAGACATTCAGGCTTGCCATCCCATTGAAATCCTTCAATGCAGTGACTTCTCCAGTGGCTAAATCCAGTGTTAAGTCTGGGGAGGCCAAAGGGATCTGATTGAACTGGATAGTCTCAGGTGTATTGTTGGCAGCCAGTGTTTGCTTTAGATCGTTTGCATCTTGAGTCACATAGCTAGCACGCATAAGCAATACAGACTCTGGTGCTGGCGGTGCGCTCTGCGCAATGAGTGGTGGGCCATCGAAAAACATACTTACCCCTCAGTCACAATGACGAAGCCTTTTTGAGTCACGGTGCGGCCATAAATAGGTTTGGCAACAGCACGTGACCAACCAATGCCTTTTTCAAGATCAAGCTTATGTCCCCATGTCTCAGCATCTGAAGGGGGCGCATCTTCAACGCGATACTTCACGATGCTCTGACCTTCGTTATCCATATACCCAGCGGCAGCACTTGAAATCTCCGTCCAGGTATCAGGGTTTAGTTCAACTCTTGTGGTCATGATGTTCTCCGCTATAGCGTGGCGGTGAATGTTCACCGCCAGCCCGTCATCGCCTTACGGCTGATAAGCCTTTACGCTTTATCGATTACTCGACTTCTGTGCTCACAACAATTTCAACGTCGTTGTAGTAGATGTTGGAATCACCACCATCAATCAGCATGCGGCTAATCAACTTCTTAGCAGCGGCTTCATTAGCTGGGCCAACCACTAACGTTGTTGCACGAGTGCCTAAACGAGTGCCGTTAGCACGCATCATTTCGAGCAACTGTTTTTTAGCCAGGGCATAGTTCGCTTCGTTCAGCGCGGCTTTAGAACCAATTGCCAGCTGAGGGAAGGAGTAGCCCACGTTGCAGCGACCATCGACACCTGCCGCCAGCTTATTGTTGAACCAGGTATACTCTTCGCTTGGGTTCATGTTTTTGAAGTTGAATGCGCGGCGGTTCTGATAGACCACTGGCTTGATAACCTTTGAGGTATCCAGCAGGAACCAAGCTTCACCTGTGTCTGTTGCAGGATCACCAACCACATTAGAGAAGGTGCTTGCTGGCGTGGTTTCTCCCGGGTGGTCACTATCAAAGAAGTTCTGACCGTCATAACACAAGGTTGTGAAGCCATCTGAAAGCAGCTTGTAGACCAGCGTATCTGGGAAGTAAGCCACATCTTCGCCGTACTTACGGGCAATGACGGAATACATACCAATCTGGTCGTCTTCCACATCTTCGCGTTTAACCGCAATTGAGCTTTCCCACGTTTTGTTTTCGATGGAGTAGCCATGTTTGCCGATATCCGCCAATTGACGATCACCCACCCATTCTTTGATGCCAGGTAAGTCTTTTAGCCAGCCGTAATAGTTTGCGGCACCTGCACTAGGTACTTCGGTTGCCACTTTATTCCATTGTGGCGAAGCTGCATTAACACCTTGTGTAGGCCGTAGACATTGAGACAAAGAGTGCCTCTAGGATTTGTGCTTCAGTAGCCATTGATTATTCTCCTTGACTCAGCATTTCTTTTTGCTTCAGGTAATCTTCTTGAGAAATACCCATCTTGCGGCAGGTAGCAACTTCGTGCTCTTCGAGCTTCACATTGCCATCTTTATCTTTTGGTGGTTGCTTTTGCGTGTTGGTCGCAATCGCTGGTGCAGTCTCCACAAACTGCTTGAACTGCTCAATGCCACCTTCAGTGCGGCAAAGACCGATGTACATCTCTTTGTTCGCAGGGGCCACTTTGCCTTCGTCCACCGCAGACTGAACCAGAGCGTCAATTTCCTGATTGGCAATATCAGCCAGCTCACCTTCCGCTTTGGTTGCGCGGTTCAGCGCAATTTCGTACGTTTCTTTAGGAACGTACTTGTTAAGGTCGGGCTGTTGCTTGCGGTTTAGGGCAACATCACGCTCAGCCTTGACAGAGTTGATCGCCACCAAAGCATCTTGCTCGGTTGCGTCTTCACCAAGACCTAGCGCCTCTCGAATAAGCTTTGGAAGCTTCATGATTTCGTCCTCTTCTCGATTAAGGGCTGGCACATAAAAATTAGGTTTGTTCGTCAGGCCAGCACTGCTCATCGCAGTGATGACGCCATCAGAGTCGTAATGAAAGGCAGGGGAGTAATAAAGGTAACGCTTATCTTCGATGAGCCAGCGGCCTTGGTAATTCCACTCCACTTCAGCCCAGATTTCACCATCACGGTTTTCAAGGGCGAGAATCCACCCATAAGCTCCGGCTTCTTCACCTTCAGGGGCTTTGATTTCCGTGGCGTGTTCCACATCAAAAGGCAGCTTGGCATTGAAAGCGTCAACGATGCCGTCAGGATTGCTGTTCATCCAAGTGCGGCCATCTCGGCCTTTGGCTTCTCCAGCAGGGATCATTGGAATCCAAACCGTGTTGGTTTCTTGCTCATTGCCTAAACCGTCAATCACCGTTTGTGAAAGGTTAAAGCACACAGCCAGATAGGTTTTCTTCATTGCTCGCTCCAAAAATCAGAACTACATAACAACCTCCTTGCTTTGGATGGGCTGGTATGAACTCGTTTCGTGGAGTTAAGAATGCGAAAAAAAAGCAACCAAGATAAATTAACCTCAGTTGCTCTATTGAAAGGATATTGTGATTGGCAAAAAAGCCTTGGTAAGGTTTTAAAGAGTACCGAAAAATTGCGGCTTGGCAAGCACAGAGCAACAAACAGAGCTAAAACACATCACCAAACCATGTTTAAACCCTGTTTAAATCGCTCCAGATTGATTAGAAGATTTTAAGACGAGTCATTGCAGCCGTAAAGGCACTAAGAGCCATTAGAGAGCGTTTGGCGCATTTTCGCTTCTTTCTTTGTAAGGTCAGCTTGCATCGCTTCCTGACGGGCTTTACCAGGATTGTAATTCCAACCTGGTTCAATCCCTTCTGGCAAGACTTCCACTTCCCCCGTTCGCTTGTTTATCCACTGCTTGGTACCATCCTCTGGTGCAGTGGTCGAGACGTTACCGGAAGCGATCAGCTTGTCGGCCTCAAATTGAGAAACTTGTCGTATCCAGCATTTACATCCCCAACCGTTCGGTGGCATGTGCTGGTTCCACCATGGGTCATCTACAGGCAGTAGTGTGTCTTTCCATCTCACGTGATCAATACGATGCTCCATGGAAGGGCCAAGCTGATAGAGCAAATAAGGCATCGCGCGTTTGGTTCGTCCAATGCGTTCCCATTGACCTGCTGCACGGGCCGTGCGCATGTTGGTGTTGTAAATGGTACGTATCCGACCTTCACTGCCCAGTTGCACTGGCTTGGATTCTTGGGTCAATGGATCATCCATGATTTGAATGCCCCACCAACCAGACTCAACCAGTAAAGGCTTGAGGACATCACGAAACTGCTCGAACGTCTGCCCTTGTTCAATGGCCTCTTCAACGATTGCCTTAACTTCAACCAGCAAGTCAGCATTGAGCATCTTAGCGACGGTGAAAGCATTCGCATGCTCTTCATTCCAAACGTCACGATAATCAAAGCCTGGTTCAATGCCTTTCGCTTTGAACCACTCCAGTGACTCTTTGGGCACAATATCTTTAGGCATCTTTGGCGTCCCCATAGCCGCGCATCTGGAACATAAACTGCGCCATCTGCTCAGTGAACTGCTCTGCGCCTAATTCATCTTGTAGGCTCGGCAGCTGGGCTAAGAAAGTCTCATAGCTGTCTGACTCTGACGCCAACTTAATAATGGGATTCATAAACTCGGCCCCGACTTCCACCCACTCATCCATGGCTTCATCGGTTAACTCATTCATCTCAGCGTCTGCCGTTTTACTGACGCGGTTTATCGCCAGTCGGCTACGCTGGCTGTTCATGGCAGCTGGCATGGTTTGCGCTAGGATTGCCGAAGTAGGCATCAGCACTTCTTCATTCTCATCGGGCTCTGATAAACCAAACTTCTCACGAACGCTCGATGCAGAGATTTTCAAACCGCGATCAATCAAAGGCGTAATGCTATCAACCAGCATCTTCAAATCTTCTGGTTGAGGAATTTTGATACGCACTTTCGGGTAGTGCGTTTGTACACCCCAATTGAGGATAATGTAAGGCTTAACTAAATATTCATTGATACAGGACTGGAGCTGACGGGCATCCCACTCAGCAATGTCCATACGCACTTCATTATGTACATTAGCCTGAGATTGAGAGCTGCCATTATCTGCCGTCATGGTTTGGCCTAAGACCGCTTTACTGATTTGCTCATCACACCAACGGGCCATGTTCTCAAACAGGGTGTTACCCCCATTGCCTTTCGCCGTTTCAATCAGCTCCAGCTTCATCGATTCGGGGATCACAGCACCTGCATCACTGGCAATACGCCCAATCGCATTGACTAAGGTACTGATGTCTTCAGGGCTTGCGTTAGGCCCATACTTACCCACGCGAACAGGGATACCAAACACCTCTGCAAATGCCCACCAATCACGCACGGTAAATGACTTGAGCATATACATCACCGCCACTAAACGCGCCAGACCATTGCGCCAAACGCTGCCAGATTTGGATCGAGGGGTATGCACCATAAACTTGTAAGGCTCTAATGGTTCACCACTTGGGGCATCATTACTGATGAGTAGAATTTCTTGTAGTGTGTCACTGTCCTGGCGCAGGTAACGTGGATCTACCCACTTATAGTCTTCCGGTTTCCATGGGGTCGCTTTGGTATCCCAGAGGATTTGCACCACTGATAACCCTTTACCCAAACCGTCAAGCAGATCAAAAAACAGCTCTGGAATTTGGTCATCATCCATAATGGCGCGAACGCGTTCGGCCATTTCCAAATCGGCTTTGTCTTCACTGGCGGCAACGACAGTCGGTGCAATGGCCGCGACGGCTAGCTTGCGTGTGCGCAGCTGGGCTGCATAGTGCAAATCACGCTCTTCCATCTCTTCAGCCAATGTCATGTAATCTTCAGGGTTGTTGCCATCGATAACACTTCGCAGCAATCCCGCCAAACGTTGAGGGTTGATGCTGTTGGCAACACTGGCAGGTCTTGGGTTACGAATGCTCGTGGTGTATGCCTTGGCGATGTCTTCCGCCAGGACGGTCTTATCTGGCTTAATTGGGTTGCCTTTGGCGTCTAGTATTTGGGTCATAATCGAATTCCTTTGCCACGCAAGTCTTGGTGTGGCATGTCGTCAAATCGGTTGTTTTCTTCTGCGGTGGCATAGAAAGAGCGGTGCGTTTCATCACCACTGGCTTTAATGGTGTGCAGTTCATAACGGGTAAGGTCAGCTTTAGAGGCTAAGAACCCAAGGAAAATCGCAATCGCACTATCACCATGTCGCTTGTTGCCATCACTGCCTGTGGTCCGTTTGTCATCAATACCAGGCACACCACGATAGATTTGGATTTGCCCCAGGTCGGTGATCACATCTTCATGTTTTGGCAGCTTGAGCTCATCATCTTCAAAGGCCGCTTTGAACCTTGGCATGTTCTCACGGTAGTAAGCGACAGAAAGCATGACTTCCTGAACTTCTTCCCCGTACTTGTAATGCGCTTGTTCTGCGAGATATTGACCGTTACCTCGTGCATCGAGAAAAATACCATCACGACGAGGAAGGCGATCACAGATATAGTAAAGGGCTTGCTCTTGCTGCTTAAATGGTACGTTCGCCAGCTCGACTAAGAACGGTACCGTGCGGCGGGTATCATCCTCAACTGTCACCGGAGCAAAGACCGTTAAATCACCACTACGTGCGAAGTCTTCACCCAGTGAATGACGTAGGTGACCAGGCAAGGCTTTGAGTAAGGGGCCAACGTGTTCAACCAGCCACTCTTGCATCTCACGCATGCGCTCAGCTTCACCTGCGCTGTTAAAGGCCATCGAGCCAGTAAAGCGAACCACCTTAGCGCTTTCTAAACTTGCCGCACGTTCGCGAAGACTGCGACTAATGTAAGCTCCACCGCCATTTTTAGGGACACAGAAATACTCTTCCAGGGCGTCTTCTTCCGTGGCGGTATCTCTCAATAAGTCTGACTTCCATTTCTCTTCAGCATCAACGCTCCAGGTCATCCCTTTTACCTGACAGATACGCTTGTAAAGTCCATCTCGGCACGCATCATCAAGCGTAATGGTATGAATGGAGTAGCGCTTCTTGCCTGCGCGGCTATCAATGATGAGTTGATTGAAAAGGTTTTCTATACCGTTGTGGGTAGAGATAAGGCGCACCTTTGCGCCCCACATAGTCAAAGCGAGTGCGGCTTTTAATACTTCTGCCAGCCTTTCATGAAACGCGGCTTCATCAATGGTCACATTACCTTGCATACCACGTAGGTTAGAAGGATTACTTGATAATGCCTGCACCTTAAACCCTGAACCAAAGTTCACCACAAAGGTAAGGATTTCCTTGTCACCATCTTGATCGAGAAACACTTCTTCCTGGACATCGCTGGCGGCGTAATTGAATGCTTTGGCCCACATGGCGACTGCATCAATAAATTCACGTGCCATCTCTTTGTTTGAGCCCACATAGAAGTGGTTTGTGCCCCCAGCGCTTCGAGACTTTGAAGCGGTCAATGCCGCATCAGATGCTTCCGCCCAGGTGATACCCGTCCGTCGGCTTTTTTCCGCTATCTTTAGTGGTGATTCATTCGCTACCCATCGTTTCTGGTAGGGAAGCAACACATCGTTTTCATCGTACTTCTCAGTATTCATCACGATTACTCTCCACCTCTATAAACAGTTGGTAAATGATGCCCACCGACCAAACAAACAGCCCTGCTGTAGCAGCAAGGCAAATCAAAAAGAAGTAAATCAACCAAAGAGGAAGCTCCATGTCTACTCCACACGCGCTCGAACGGCAGCGTCTTTCGATTCGAGCAACTTACGCAGTGCCACTTCGCGCTCTTCGTTATCTGGGAGCGTTTCAACCATAAACTCAGCCACATCTGAAAATGGCTTACTCACTTTTTTAAGGTGAGGTGGTAAGTGCTCATAACGGAAATACTTGATGATGTTTGGCTTGCTCACTATGCGATCCCCAATATTTGTTTCTTAATATCTTCTGCGGTCTTGGCCGTGATACCAGCTTGCTTCACAATCTTCTCCGCTTGTTCGGCAGCTTCTTGTGCAAAGGCTTCACGAATTTCTTTTTCCACTTTTAGGCTCATCATTGATGCCTGCTCGATACGCTGTACAACCAACGCTAGCTGATTCAGTGCTTTTGGCGGAATAATCTCATCGTCTTTGTCTGCGTTTTCCATGAGCTTAACTGAAGTTTCTACCGCCATCGTTCGGACGAATTCTTGCAATAGCCGACCAACGTCTGATGTTGGTGCTTCCCCTAATTTAGATACCCACACTTCTGCTACTTCACGAGACTGGCGGAGACGCGCACCAATGTCTTCCATTCTTCTTGCATAGCGATTTAACGATGTGTAGCTTGGTTTAGCATTCTCAGGCAACCCGGCTTCATCAATTAATTCATGAATAGCCGCAAGAGCATCTGTCTGTGACATCGACCCGCCACGAAGCCAGATATTAAGAGACTGGCGAATATCTTCAGGAAGCAAATCAATCTTAGATAAGGTGCGTTTACGTCTAACCATACCGCTCTCCTTAACGTGCGCGTGGGCGCTTGACGCCAGGAACAATAGATTGACCCGTGGCAACATCTTCACCGCGAGCGGTTAAAGTGGCAATCAAGCAATCAGAGACATTACGTAATGTAATGAGTCTTTGCTCTTCTAACCAATGGAGATGTGTACGAACCTGGTCACGACTCACTTTATGACCATAGGTATCTAGGATGGAATCCAGAATAGATTCATTGGCATCGTATCCCGTCATCTCAAATAAAGAACGCAGAATGAGAAGGCGTTGGTCTTCTTCTAATAAGTCTTTAAAGGCCATATAAATTCCTATTTATCGTCATTTAAACGTTGTTCTAAAAGCAGTTGAGAAAGGTGATTGATGGGCTTAAGTTCAGCTCTAAGCTCCTTCAGCTCACCTCGCATTTCCGACAGTTCCAGACGAAGGCGATTCACTTCTTCATCCGTAGGTAGCTGGTCAATTTTCGCTTGTAGTTCATCCACGTCGCGCCTCACTTTTTCAAGGTCTTCTTTTCGGGCGAACGTTTTTGTCAACAGCATGTTGGCAATCTGCGATAACGTCAGCACCGCTGCCCAAATCAAAGCCCAGTATTCCTTAAGCCACTCCATACACTGGCTCCCTTAGTGATTGACAACTGACGCAGCGAACCGCATTGGGTATCGCTTTCATTCTTTGTGGTGGAATTTCTCCACCACAGCTCAGACAATATCGATTTCCATGCTCATCTTCGTCTGGCTGCTCTGTTTGGCGGCTTCGATGATGAGCGATCGCTTTTTCTCTGAAAGTGGTTTCAAGCTCTTGGGCTTTATCAAACTGGTCTGTCATTTACGCTTTACCGCCTTAAGTGCATCACTGACCATAGAGCCCGTGCCTGGTGTCATTCCACGCTTATCTGCGCTTCGCCAGCCAAGATAGGTGAGGAACGGGGCCATTAATCCAGCCGCAATTTCCCAGTTCGCACCTGTACCTTTACTAAACGCCTCTAAGACTTCGAACAGAAAGATGTAAGCAATCGCAGCATAAAGGCTGAGGCGGCAACCCCAAGGTCGAGTGTGACGAACGTATTCATCTTCAGCACTGTCACCAGCGCGGATAGTGGTTTGAGTCTCATGGTGCTCGGCTTGCTTATCATCAAGCTCTAACTCCATACGACGGGTCTTTTGTTTTTCCAGCTCGACTTTAATCTTCTCAAGCTCCACTAAGGACTCTGGCGGCAGGGCTTGTAATTGACGAGTCACTGCCATCTCTTTTTGTTCCTTCGTGGCACCAAACATGGCATCGGCTTTTTCAACCGCATCGGCTACCTTGTCGGCGGTTTCACTTCCACCAAACATCGATGAGATACCACGGATAGCCGCAGGGCCATATTCCATTGCGAGCGAGGCTACCCCCGCGATGAGTGAAAGTGACATTCTCTAAAGCTCCTAATTTTTGAGACCAAGTCATTGCCTTCCGGCGTTTTGGCTAAACCAAGGTGACGGTTGATTTCATTTTGAGAAACACGACTCCACGCCTTTTCGAAATAACTTTGCATGGTGGCATCGTGGCTAAATAGTGGGGGAACACTTGAGACAGGAACGTCATGTTTGAACGCTTGCATTTCAGCATCGAGGCGCATCTTGCGCCCCTGTTGTTTTGAGTATTCCCAATTGCGGCCCATGGTTACGCTCGACGAATAACAAGCTTGGCTTTTTCACCACCAAGGTGAGCCATAAAATAATCGAAGGCCGTGCCTGAATTGATAACCGCCCATTCATTATTCACCACACCAAAGTCCATGCCTGGTGCAATACATCCTTCAAGTTGAGATGCTCGGTTTGCAGCATGGATAAGAATGTGAGTGCGTTGCGAAGGGCCGTATCGAGTCACGCCAAGAGTTGGTGCTTCCAAGGCGTAGCACTTGCCGAACTTCGGACTGTTATGAGGCAATAGGTCGTAAGTGCCTTCTGGGATACAAGAAATGCCCGCTTGGTTGTTTTTCCAAGGGCGCTCGATAGTTTTAAGAATGGCATTTCCGTTCTCATCACACAGATAAGAAAAGACGCCATGAGGAAAGTAGTTACGATGTAATGTGAGGGTTTTCATAGCACAACCAGTTAACAGTGACATTAAGCTGATTGTGCTTTTTATTTAGGCGATAGATGAATTAATGTGAATTATTAAACTCGTACTTGGTAACACCACGTACGGTACAACTGCAATCTATGTCTTTCCCTACAGGGTAGTTCGACCAAAAGTCATCGCTAACTTCATACAGTTTTCCAAAAAAGCTGGAGTGTATAGGGCACTCAATTATTGTTGGGCCTTGTTCAATTTTTAGATAAGGTAATGCAGATTTTGTATTGGTGGCATCCCTGAACTGGCGGTTGATATGAGCCAGACAAATAATCTTCCCAACAATGAAATTTAATTGCTCTTTAAGGTAAGGAAATCGTTCACCGCGAGCAATTAAGGCATCTTGTGCAGATTGAGATGTCCATGTATTAGGAAGTAATGCTTCCAACTTTTTCACTGCGACTCTTTTGTTGTTGATGTTATCCCAAATAATCGATTCCATTTTCTGCCTTAAATCGGAGGGGATGTCAAAGATAGAAGCGAAGTGAGAAAATGAGTACTGTAGATCTTTTTTATTAGTGGCACTCATACTATTGTCCCTTTTTAAAGGCTATCCAATATAAATATGGTATTTGGATGACAGGTATTAAAGCCAATACTAACATCACCCACCAGTCGGCCTTAACTCCCTGATTTTTTGCTATTCGGCAAATTGGAAATGCTGTTATAAATCCAACTATTATTGCTACAAGCAAGTCAAATATGGTCATTCTTTTCTCCTTAAAACAAATCTGGTTGTCTATTCTTTATTTCACGTTTGCGCATTTTAGCAACTACTCGATAGATATGCTGCATACTCTTGTCGTATTTACGTGACAGCTCTTCCACGTTATCACCTTTAAACTCATGCCAAATAGAAAGGTTCATAATCTCAGATTCAAGCTGTCGTCCACGGGGAAGGTACAATTGAACACCACCGAACTCCTTACAGATTCGATTTAACAGAATAACGGCAAGCTTAGGGTCTGCCTTACTTTTCACCAGTTCATCTTTGAACATGGCGTAAATCTGGCGCATAGCTTCAGGCCAACGTTGCGCTTCTTCGTTATCTGCCAGCTTCTCAACTTCCTCAAGGCTGACATTGGCATAGCCAAATAGATCGCCGTTCTCTTCAGTATTCATCACTGTGCCCTCCCGTAAATACAAAAACACCCCGCATTGCGAGGTGTTGGTAGTATATGACAAGGTTCATATCGTGGGCATGTTAAGTCGTTTTTTGGTAATTATCTTCATAAAAAATGGCTAACTTACTGTAGCCAGCTGGGCCAGTACAGTCGTCATTTGTGGGTAATCGACTACCTTTAGAAGTGATTACTTCAGCCATTAATCGGTAATGCCATTTCTTTAAAGACTCCAACACTTCAGCCGCTTGATGTGATCTAAGCCAGTTTGCTCGTTCGATACCTCGACCATTCATACGTGTAGTCATTCGACGGACGTAAGCATCAATAGCAGCATCACTTCCATTGCGCACAAATCCTTGTTTATGCATGGTGATCCAAATCGCTTTTATCTTTCCAACTTCTGGCGCTCTTGGTTTCCCGTTCTTAGTTGATTTATGTTTTGGTTTGAAGCCTAGCGCTTTCATGCGTTCAAGCACTTTACTCAGTTGCCACTGGCTCAAGTTCTTAGCACTGCGTTGACCTGTTTCTTGCTCCAACATATCGCGGTACACATCGTCATCCATTACAAGATCACGCTTACCGATTTGAATTAATTTGAGTAGATTAGACATACTCCCTCCTAAGCCGCTTTGCGTTTGGCATTTTTGTATTCAAGCTGACAAGCCTTGCACCATGTCTGAAGGCCATCAGGCTCTCTGGTTGCTGGCGTCCAAAAAAGGGTGTCTTGAGGCCAGTATTCCTGGCAATGAGGACAATACTTTTGAAGCCCTAAGCACTCATCCAGAATGGCTTTTCCATTTGCTAATCGACGCTGTAATAAACCAGGCTTCATTAGCGGTGTGTATTCACCAAACATAAAACCCTCCTCATGATGAAAATTGGCTGCTCATCAGTGCCTGGCAACCACACCAGACAGACAAGCAAGGGATACCCTCGCTTGTTTCGCTTGCTAATAAGCTTCTATCTTTGCCGTTTCTTGCCCATTAACTCCGTGATTAAGCGTGACGCTTTGGGCGGCTTTGTAGCCTTTAAACCTCGATTCATCAGCTATCGAACCGTTACCTTTCGCTTCACGAGCTGAGCATGGTGACAAGTCACTTATCTGATTCTTGAATGTCATCAGCTCAGTCCGTTCTTTTTCTGATAAAGCAAATGATTCGATTTTTTGATGAACACCAATACACCATCCTTCACAAAATTGATCGGCTCTTTTGGTTTTGTTTTGCTTTTTCATTCGGCGGCTTAAGCTATCGATAAACTCTTTGCGAGCCCTACTTAACTGACGTTCAAGAACTGTGAATACATATCCCGCAATTTTCGGGCGCTCATCGTGACCAATAAACACCACTTCCATATGTGTGAACGTAGGTTGAAAGTAACATTCACAACCAAATGCTTTTGAAATTGAATGAACTAAGACACCTAGATATTTGGTAGGGGTTTTCGCTTTTGATAGTACATCCACCGTATGGTCATTGACTCCAGCTAGTGCGGGGTTATCACTTTCAATGCCATGCTCCAACATGAGCTTTTGAGCGCGAGATAACGCTATTGCAGCCTCGTTAGCATTGTTCGATTTAGCTAACCGCAATAACTTTTTGATTTTATCCAATACCTTATTTTTCATTAGTCCCATTCCTTCTCATTACTCGAAATAGATTCAATTCTTTTAGCCCTGGGGAGTGGCGTATTTCGCCAATCCCCACAATGTTTATCTGCCCATGTTTCTGCTTCTTGTTGGTCGCATCGACGATGGGCCATGATGTACTTGATTAGTTGGTTAGGACGCTTCACCTTTGTTTTTGAGCTCATCCATCAATCCCTCAAATTCCTCTCTCACATTTGAACCTTGACGGTTAAGTACAAATCTCAGCGCTGCGATATAACCCTCTTCAAAGCAGGCATCTGGGAACGCCGTGCCATCGCGCTCAATAAGTGCTTCTGCCATTTCGACTTCGCGCTCTAATGCTCTGAAGCTATGAGGTGTGGTAAATGATCGTTGCAGTTCGTTAAGCATTGACCACCTCCTGTTCCCAGTTTTCGATTTGACTAAGGTCATATTGGCGGCGACAAAAATCCGCTCTAGCTTGCGCCCAATGACGGTTGAGTTTGCTCACCGCAGAATAGGCAGCGCTTTCCCAAAGTTGCTCCGCATAAGTAAATGCCCCTGTTCTCTCTGCATGGGCAGCTTTGGTCGCAGCATCCATATAGAAATTCGATTCAAACATAGTGATGCTCTCCATTCCGTTTGTCGTAAACGGTCACGATGTGGTTGTTTCTAAGAAGGAAGTAGGCATGCTCACATTCAAGAATTCGTTTTGGTTGCCAGCCAGCTTCCTGTTTCATGATCCGACGCAGTTGGTTTTTGGTAGGGCGGCGAGCCTTAAGCACCGCCCCAATCAAATCCCACTCGTTGCGTCCAACCCTTTGTCGCCAGCGTTCAATCGCATGACGGGTGACAGTGATGTGTCCATAACGAGTCGGTACTTCCATAGTTACCCCGTTACAGCTTCGCGATATCGAGAGCAATTTGTTTGTATTGACCATCACCATGACGTTCATAGATGCGCAGGTATGGGGTTTTACCAACCACACGTATTGAGTCCGCGATAGCGTCCATTGCTTCAAGCCAATCAGGATCATCAATATTTAATTGGCGTAACGAGAGCACCTGATTGACATCGATATGACCTTGTTTGTTGACGCGAAAAGCCAGCTCAACCAACGCCTTAATTTGGTCGCTAGAGCCTTCAGACCAGCGGGTAATGCACTCGTCAATTTTTGCTTTTGCAGCCTGAATGCGCTCATCGAAAACTCGGTGTTCACCAATCGAGCGTTGGATCTTGTATTTGCCATCAAATGACATCAGTGTGACGTTGCCTTTTGTACCGCCGTATTTCACATCAAACTCGGCAGAGCTTAGGTCTACAAAGTCCGCAACTTGAGCCATTGCTTCACCTTTGAAGGTTGCCATCGCAGCTTGCGTTGCTTTAGCAGATTCAACAATTTGCAGCACGACATCATCACGTAGCTTGTCGATGTCTTTGATTTGGCTTTCCGGTACTAAGTGGCCTTGTGCGTTAGTGCGAAAGCCTTCAGGTAGTTGGGTTTGGTTAGTCATGTTCTTTCTCTTATTGGTAAGTTGGATTTGCATATTTGTTTTCTTGTGAGTTGATAACTGTGTTGCCAACGTATTGCTGACACTCTCCAGACCACCAACGAACAAGGCATTTGTTAAAGCGAGCCACGAACATTTTGTTCAATGTGCCGTGGCGCATTTCCATCACCGCTACCGCTTTATCGATAAGCTTTTGTGACGGGTTTGTAATCTCTATAACCGGAATCGCTGGCGCGTAATTGACTCGCAAAATAAAGCAGTCAGCTAAGGTCAATCGACCTCGTGCGGTCAGAACAGCCATTTGTTTTTCATGCGGGTTCATCATTGGTTAAGTCCCTCGTCAAATCGGTATATAAGGCCAGGTGCGAGTAGGCACTCATCGGGTCTCATTTGGTCTAAGTTCACGCTGCCGTTGACGCTATGAGCAACACGATCAAATTTGAAAACAATGCCGCTTTCGTCTTTAATCCATGCGCTCGCTTTACCAAGAGTTGTTTGAACTTGCTCTGTGCTTTTTTCAATTATTCCCATAACCACCTCACTCATTGGTTTCCAGTTCAGCAAACGCTTTACGCAGCACTTGCTCATTGATGCTTTGGCCTTTAGCAAACATGGCCGCCAGTTTTAGGGTTTTGCTGAGTAGTCGAAGACCACCTGGGCGCTCACTGATTTGCACCATCAAACTGCGTTCAGCTTCACCATTGACATTCCAGGCATCGGCAATGGCGCGAACGTCTGCCAATTTGGTTTTGTGGATGCCGCGCTTCTTGGCAATGCGAGAGAACAGACGCGCAAAATCTTCGTTTCGACGTCCACCCGTCAGCTGCGTGTAGACTTTGTTGTTGCCAACCAAAACCATGCCGATTCCGGTTTCTTCTTGCAGAATGCGCAGCTCTTCCAACGTTGGATAATCAAGGTGATCGGCTTCATCGATAACGACTAAGCCTTCACTTCCCATAAGACGGTTTCGAATCACACGTGACAAAGGGCCTTTTCTACGCGGCGCATCATCCATGCCCAGTTCCATTGCAAGTTCGTAAAGGCACTCTGTCAGGCTTGAGCGGCTTGGGCTGGCTGTAATCATCCAGACATTGTTGTTATTGCGTTTGTACTCACGCAGGGTTTCAGATTTCCCCACACCGGATGCGCCAAAGATAACCACGATGGATTCAGTCACTTGGGCGTAGGTCAGGTCATCAGTAATTCGTTTCGCGGTCTGCGTCATAACAAAGCCAGGGTTAACACTCGGAGTAGCATTGCGCTGGTCTCGCATGCGCAGCCAGTTCTCTAGCTTGTCGATCATTTTTGACGGGTCAGCTTTGTATGAACCATTCAAAATCTGACTCAGGGTGGCAGGTGAAACGCTGATCTCTTTCGCTATCTGCGAAGCAGGAACCGTTTTGGATTCTGTCAACGCTTTCACTCGCATAAGAGTGTCTGTGCTTTTGGCTTCACTATTGCCAAGGGTGACGACGTTGCTTGTCATAGTTATTCTCCGTTTGTTCGATGTTTAAATTCGGTTTAAAGGCGGTTCTTCTTGCGCTGTTCCATCAAGTAGGCAACGCTCTCACTGAAGTTCTTTTCGTAGTCTTCATCGATGTCATGATCGACTTGAACTTGCTGAGCGGTATTACCGATGGATATTGGTCTAAATGGCTCAACCACTTTGGTCTCAGGGATGACTTCTTCCTCCAGCGGCTTCATCATGGCGGCAACCTCCAATGCATCCATTTCTGTTTGAGCCAGCGCTGCTGCTTTATTAGCTTTGGTAAATTGAGTGCGTTTACGTTTGTGCTCACGAGCAGCTTGCGTATCGCCAAAGCCCACTTTTTCAAGACAGTCCGCAGTACAAACTCGCACCCCGTTGAGGGTGTAAATTTCTACAGAGTCATGCAGCTTGAGAGGGTCGAATCGAGCCACGAGCTTTTGACCGATGTAATTCATCATCGAGTCGTGGTAGTAACGGTTCTTGCGTCCTTTTAAACTTCCACCTGCATCCAGTGAAATCGTCCCATGGCGAGAAACACGCACTGCTTCAGCTTGCAACATCATCATCTGAAGCTGTTCAGAACTCGCTTTACGAATAGGGGCTGATTCATAGCTGGCATTAAATGCCTGGTTAAAGCTCATAAACCCTTTACAGATTTCTGTATTTCGGTTTTCTTTGGCGTTATACATTTCTACGCCTTGAGCTATTGCGTTTAGAAAGTCTTCCGCATCAATCGCCTTGCTACCGTAGTTGTCAGGTTTCGCCATAGGATTCGGGCCCGTATAGGCACCTCGACAAAGAGGGTGTTTATCGATGTATTCCTCAATGCCACCCACACCAAACGCACGTTCTATAGGTTTCGCCTGACCATGACCTTTGCCCAGAATCACGCTTGACCAATGCAGCTTGATATTCAGCATTGGGATAATGCCTAGAGGATCATCTTCTTTAACCTTGAAGCGATAACGATTAGGTACGCCACCTGTCATCCACTTGTTGGCAGCTGCTCTGGTGTTATCCAGTGTGATCTCTTTAGGAATGCCGTATTTCTCGCACACATCCATCAGTGACAAGCGAATGCTGTCTGTGTTTTCACTCAGGTCACAACGCCAACCCACGATTTTTCGGCTGTATACATCTGCCCAGAACCACGTTTTAGGACGAAGAATTTCACCATTGAACCAACGAACAAAAACGTTATGTTGGTAACCATCGCCGTTAATCCATTCCAAGGCGTGAAGCCCTTCAACAGTACGCTCTTGCGGTGGGAACATTTGGTGCAGAGCATGTTCGCCTTCACGTAATAGAACTCGTTGTTGAATTGGTACTTCGTGTTCAAGACGGCGGCTTAGACTCTTCAAGCTCGGCACTTTCCAGCCGTGATGCACAGCGGCATCTTTTAGGCGTTCATAGCTGGCTGTCATGGTGGGCTGTTCTAGACTTAGGTAGTCCGACTTGAAGAACTCCCACGCATCCGGCGTGATATAAGCAAATTGTTTTGCCTTCTTGGTTTGTGCTACTTCAAAGTGCTTGGGTAGCAGAGCTGGAGCCCAATCACATTCATCAATGCCTTTCACCTTCGCGCAGCTGCGGCGAAGTGTTGAAAGTGCCACGCCATACTCTTCTGAAACAGATTCGTAAGCGTCCATTAATTTGATGCCGTTCTTGCGCAAAGCATGCACGGCTTGAACAGTGCGCAGCGCCTGTTGAGCTTTCTCTTTAGCAGCGTTGTTGGTTTTACTCCAACGAGCCCAAAGAGCCTCACGGCAGTACGTTTTGGGATTTTTTTCTGATGGAAGGTTGAATACTTGATCACCAACTTGGATTTTCCCTTCACGCTTATACAAAGCTGCTTGGGTGGCTGGTGATAAAATACTTATGTGATATTCAAAAGCTTTACTACCAGAACGCTTGCGTTTTAGTGACTCTTCTAGGCCATTTTCCTCAAAGAGTTTGTTTAGCTTGGTAAGGCAGTTTCTTTCTAGCTTAGGCATACCAACTACACCAGCTAGCTCTTTAGCAGTGAAGTACATTACGCAGCTCCTTTGCTCTTAGCATCTAGATAGCGGCTAGGCCAAATTTCTTCTGGTTCCATATTTAGAGCGTCTGCAATGAGGCGCTCACCTTTAGGCCAAGGGGCTCGGAGCGCGTTGTTTAGCGTCCCACGGTGGTATCCATGGTGTTGTGCCAATTTTGAAAGGCTCCAACCGTTAAGCTTCAGGTGCGCAACAATGAGAGCTGAAGGCATATCTGATTTAATTTCCATCCTGCGTCCTTAATTTGGTACCATGCTGTCTTTATGACATGCACTAAATGACTGTATTTAGTTCCTGATTTAAATTCTTGATCTAATATTAGTTCTTGTCAATATCTAAATTCAGATCTTTTTCTTTTTTTAGAACTGAATGTGTGGAGCTTGAACAAAGCCATATAGCAAAAGGGTTTTAAGACAAATGGACAAAAAAGGTACTGATTCTTCTATAGATCTGATTCAAGCGGATGGAAAAGGATCATTAGCAGATAGGTTCGAGATACTGATGAAAGGCCGAACTATTCGGCAAGCAGCTGAGGATTGGGGTATTGGCCCATCGACTCTGAACGCATATTTGAAGAAAGGGTCTGTGCCAAATTTAAATTTAGCACAGCATATTGCTGATATGGAGAAGGTCACCATACAGTGGCTGTCTACAGGTGATGACGAGCCAGTAATGATGGATAGTAGAGCATCTTACTTAACCTCTAGCTTGGATTCTGAATTTGCTCTCATACCTGGTTATCGAATTCAGGTATCTGCGGGACATGGCTCATTAAACCCTGATCAGCTAGAACCAACGAGACATTTGGCGTTTAGGCGTAAATGGTTGAAGTACAGAGGGTTTAACGAAAAAGACTTAGCGATCGTTTGGGCCAAGGGTGACAGCATGGAGCCAACGATACATAACAATGATACGTTGGTGGTACACCTAGGCAGAAACAAACCATCGGATGGTCATATATATATCTTCAGGAACGGTGATGAGCTATTTGTGAAGCGTTATCAAAGCATGCTAGGCACCTGGCGCTTAATTAGCGACAACAGCTTCTATAGCCCTTTAGACATACCAAAGGAAGATCAACATCAGTTTGAAGTAGTTGGTCAAGTAGTTCACATCGCTAAAGACATTGGAGATTAAAATTTAAATCTTTAAACTAGTTTTAAAGCTACGTTTCGCCATTTGCTTTAGTGCTCAATTTAACAGGGTAAAACATTACGATTCAGATTTATTGCTCATTTCATAAATTTCATCGAAACATAAAAAGGGGCCAAGCTATTCGAGCCCAACCCCTTGTCCCAACTGACTTTAACCACTTATAACCTACCTTAACACTCTATAACACAGTATTGTTCATTTCTTTAGTCTCTATACATACGTGGATATTCGTATTGCCTACGACCGAGAATATGCCTATATCACTGCCGAAGATCGTTCCGCATTTTGGACGCCGCAGCCCTACACTATCGAAGACAGCATTGGTCATTACTACCTTGGAATAAAAAAGCTCTTGGGAGAGCAATTTGATAAAGATAAAGTCTCAATTTCCCTTAGTTATGCCGCGCCAAGTTATAAACACCTCTATCACCAGTATTTAGGTATCATGCCGACCTTCAACGCAGCGAGTAATCAAATTAGGCTCCCCATTGAGTGGATCGATATGCCCATCTCTGCGAATGAATCCTTAGTCGCCAATATCGCAGCGAAGCACAGTGCGGAGATGAACCAGCAATCACGAGCCAGCACCAGTTGCGATCAGATAAGAATGCGCCTGTACGCTCTTCTCTCTTCCGGAGTACCCACCATGGAACAAATGGCTGAAGATTTAGGCTTCACCGCAAGAACCTTACGACGACGACTTCATGATGAAGGTAAAACTTACAAACAACTCGTGCTCGACGTTCGAATGCAAATGGCCAATGAGTATTTACTGAAGACTTCATTATCGTTATCCGATATTGCCAACCTCCTCGACTATCACTCGGCACCACCGTTTATTCGCGCGTTCAAAGCTTATCATCAGGTTTCGCCTTCACAATTCAAGCTAGAAACGAAAAAAGCCCAGTCCGAGGGAGACTGGGCATAAAATCAAGTGCGTCTGATTTTAAAATTATTTGCGGATAGTTTCAGCTGCGCGTTCAGCGCCAACTTTCGCTTCCCATTTCGCGTTCAACTCTTCGATAGAAGTGCCAGAGCGTTTTAGGAAGTCTTTGAAACCAACCCAGTGAGCGTCCATAACTTGGTGCTCATCAGTTGCCGTAGAGAGTGCTTTTAAGCCCCACTCATCTGGAATGTAAACTTCGTTGAAGCCAGCACGAGGACGGTTTTCTTTAATCGCTTTCACGAACATGTCGCTCTTACGTTTCACTTCTTCGATTGGGCCAAAGTGGCTTGGGTCGATGACTAGAATGTAAGAACCGCCTACTGGACATGGCGCATCTTCCATCGTGAAGAAGTCACTTGGCACTGCTGGAAGCTCAGGAGCAATCTTACCTTTCGGGTTGATGATTGCCGTCATCACTTCATTCCAGATGTTTAGAGAGTAAAGGCGTGGCGTTAGGGATGTCCACGGTGCTTTACAGTCAGCCACACGGCCGTAACCTTCGATTAGTGAGCCCCACTTACGAGCGTCAGCTGTTAGCTCACCAGTGTCTTGGTCAACAAGCGCTGCAACGTGTAGGTCGCGGTCGTTTACGATAGCGTCACAGATGTGAGAGTCGTAGCCTTCACCGATCATGATAGATGTGACTAGAGGTAGTTCTTCACCACCAACTAGAGCTGCATCGAACGGAGGGCAAGACATTGCTGGATCCATACCACCGAATGGTGCATTAAGAGGTACAGAGTTGTTTGAAGACATCGCAAACATGCCTTCTTTCATTGCCATCTGTGTGTAGTTAGAGAAGTTACCGCCGTCACAGTGGTCGTAACCAAATACGATTGAGATACCGTGCTTGCGTGCTTTCTCGATAGCCGTTTGAGCCATTAGCGTACAAACGTAGTGACCAGAAGATTTCTTACCGTTGTATACCGCCCAAGTATCGCCTTCAGACTCTAGCTCTGGCGTCGATGTAGGATCTAGGATGCCTGCTTCGTATGGAATCGTTACTGCTTCGATAACGCCAAGACCTTGGTGAAGTTTACCTTGTAGGCCACCAACCAATAGGTTGTGAGCAAGGATATCAGCGTGAGTTTGGTCAGCACCGATGTGTTTCCATGACTCAGAAACAATGAATGAAAAATACTCGTTATTAAACGTAGTAGTAGGGCTGGTCACTTTAGCCATGATCTTTTCCTCTAGTAAGTAGGGATACGTTTTATTGAACTGTAATCACTTTAGCGCATCTGAGTTATTTCATAAGTAACATACTGGATACTGTTACTCCTTCGTTACCCCATTGGATGTCCTATTCAATAATATTCAGGCATAAAAAAAGCCGCTCTATAAAGAGCGGCTTTACAAAAGCTATTTAAAAATCAGCGATTAAGCTTGACCTTTAACTTCTTTAAGACCGTTGTAAGGTGCTTTTTCACCTAGAGCTTCTTCGATACGAATTAGCTGGTTGTACTTAGCAACACGGTCAGAACGGCTCATAGAACCAGTTTTGATTTGACCTGCAGCAGTACCTACCGCTAGATCAGCGATAGTTGCATCTTCAGTTTCGCCAGAACGGTGAGAGATTACTGCTGTGTAACCTGCGTCTTTAGCCATCTTGATAGCAGCTAGAGTCTCAGTTAGAGAACCGATTTGGTTGAACTTGATAAGGATAGAGTTAGCTACGCCTTTCTCGATACCTTCAGCAAGGATCTTAGTGTTAGTAACGAATAGATCGTCACCTACTAGTTGAAGCTTGTCACCTAGTAGTTCAGTTTGGTGCTTGAAGCCATCCCAGTCAGACTCGTCTAGACCGTCTTCGATAGAAACGATTGGGAATTGGTTAGCTAGCTCAGCTAGGTAGTGGTTAAACTCTTCAGAAGAGAAAGTCTTACCTTCGCCTTTCATGTTGTAGATGCCAGCTTCTTTGTCGAAGAACTCAGATGCTGCACAGTCCATAGCTAGAGTAACGTCTTTACCTAGTTCGTAACCAGCAGCTGCAACAGCTTCTGCGATAACTTCTAGAGCTTCAGCGTTAGACTTAAGGTTAGGAGCGAAACCACCTTCGTCACCAACTGCAGTGCTGTAGCCTTTAGACTTAAGAACTTTAGCTAGGTTGTGGAATACTTCCGCACCGATACGTAGACCTTCTTTAAGAGTCTTAGCACCAACTGGTTGGATCATGAACTCTTGGATGTCAACGTTGTTGTCTGCGTGCTCACCACCGTTGATGATGTTCATCATTGGAAGAGGCATAGAGAATACGCCTGCAGTGCCGTTAAGCTCAGCGATGTGCTCAAATAGAGGCATGCCTTTAGCAGCAGCTGCTGCTTTAGCGTTTGCTAGAGAAACTGCTAGGATAGCGTTCGCGCCGAACTTAGACTTGTTTTCAGTACCGTCAAGGTCGATCATCACTTGGTCAACGTCAGCTTGAGCTTTCGCATCTTTACCAACTAGAGCTTCAGCGATTTCACCGTTAACAGCTTCAACAGCTTTAAGAACACCTTTACCTAGGAAACGTGCTTTGTCACCGTCACGTAGCTCAAGAGCTTCACGAGAACCAGTAGATGCGCCAGATGGAGCTGCCGCCATACCTACGAAACCGCCTTCTAGGTGTACTTCAGCTTCTACAGTTGGGTTACCACGTGAGTCGATGATTTCACGACCTAGAACTTTAACGATCTTAGACATTAATGTTTCCTCTCATTGAATATAAATGTCAAAATTAAGGGCAGCCGCACAACCTTCGCAACCGCCCGTATCCTTTTACTTTTCTTCAGTACCGCGCTGGAATTCGCCCGCCGCTTTCACAAAGCCTGTAAATAACGGGTGACCATCGCGAGGCGTTGAAGTGAACTCTGGGTGGAACTGCGCAGCTACAAACCATGGGTGAGCTGGGTTCTCAATCACTTCAACTAGTTTCTTGTCTGCTGACAGACCAGAAACTTTAAGACCTGCTTTTTCAATCTGTGGACGAAGTACGTTGTTCACTTCGTAACGGTGACGGTGACGTTCATGGATCTTAGCGTTGCCATATAGTTCGTACGCTTTTGTCCCTTTTTCTAGGTGACATAGCTGAGAACCAAGGCGCATTGTACCGCCAAGATCAGACGTTTCGGTACGTTCTTCAACTTTACCTTCACCATCTACCCACTCTGTGATCAAGCCTACCACAGGGTATTTAGTCTCTTTGTTAAATTCTGTTGAATGTGCACCTTCCATACCCGCAACGTTACGTGCGTATTCGATAAGTGCCACTTGCATACCTAGGCAGATACCTAGATAAGGTACTTTGTTTTCACGAGCGTATTTTGCAGCAAGGATCTTACCTTCAACACCACGGTCACCAAAGCCACCAGGTACAAGGATTGCGTCTAGACCAGCTAGAGCTTCTTCGCCTTTTGTTTCCACGTCTTGTGAATCAACGTACTTAATCTTCACACTCAGGCGGTTTTTAAGGCCTGCATGTTTTAGCGCTTCGTTTACAGACTTATAAGCATCTGGTAGTTCGATGTATTTACCTACCATACCGATAACTACTTCAGCCGTTGGGTTAGCTTCTTCGTAAATTACCTGTTCCCACTCAGAAAGATCAGCTTCTGGAGCAGAGATACCAAAGCGTGAACATACTAGGTCGTCTAGACCTTGCGCTTTAATTAGTTGAGGGATCTTGTAGATAGAATCTACGTCCTTCATTGAGATTACCGCTTTTTCTTGAACGTTACAGAAAAGCGCAATCTTCTTACGCTCGTTTGCAGGGATCATACGATCACTACGGCAAACAAGAATGTCTGGTTGGATACCGATAGACAGTAGCTCTTTTACAGAGTGCTGAGTCGGCTTGGTTTTCACTTCACCAGCTGCTGCTAGGTAAGGAACCAAGGTTAGGTGCATAAACATTGCACGCTCACGACCAAGCTCAACGGCTAGCTGACGAATGGCTTCCATAAACGGTAGTGATTCGATATCACCTACTGTACCACCAACTTCAACGATAGCGACATCGTGGCCTTCAGAGCCAGCGATCACGCGATCTTTAATAGCATTAGTAATGTGAGGGATTACCTGAATAGTTGCACCTAGGTAGTCACCACGACGCTCTTTGCGAAGAACATCAGCGTAAACACGACCAGCAGTGAAGTTGTTGCGTTTTGTCATCTTGGTACGGATGAAACGCTCGTAGTGACCAAGGTCAAGGTCAGTTTCAGCGCCATCTTCCGTGACGAACACTTCACCGTGCTGAGTTGGGCTCATTGTGCCCGGGTCAACGTTGATGTAAGGGTCAAGCTTCATCATGGTCACTTTAAGACCACGTGCTTCTAAAATTGCTGCAAGAGATGCTGCTGCAATACCTTTACCTAGAGAGGATACTACCCCGCCAGTAACAAAAATATAATTTGTCGTCATGTTTAACCTGAAGTTGGTTGAATGAGGGAAAATGGATTTCTTCTGGACGGGATGCAAATATACCAGAAGCCCTTTACCGCCACAACGTGAAACTTATCACATTCAAAATTTTTATTTTTTGCTTCAAATCAATTGTAGAAACTTACACCAATGAGAAGCGGTTCACAAATCCGAGGACTTTTCTTGTTTTTTTACGTCATTCCAAAACTGGTCAAGCTCTTGAAGGCTAAAGTCTGTAAGGGATTTACCATCTTCGCCAGCCCTTGCCTCAACACCTTTAAAGCGACGAGAAAATTTATTGTTCGCTTTTCTCAGCGCAACCTCAGGATCTTTTTTCAAATGTCGAGAAAGATTCACTACGGCAAACAATAGGTCTCCGACCTCTTCTTCCAGCTTATCTTCATCAACATCAACCTGAATCGCTTCCTGAACCACCTCTTCAACTTCTTCCTGAACCTTATCAACGACAGGTCCTAACGCATCCCAATCAAAGCCATATTTAGCGCAACGTTTCTGGATTTTATTGGCCTTTGAAAGTGCAGGTAACGATTGTGGTATTGAGTCTAGAATACTTTCTTCGTTTTTGCCTACCTCAGCCTTTTCCTTCTTTTTCTCAGCTTCCCAATTGGCATTGATAGCGGCTTCATCTGCAAATTCCACATCAGAAAAAACGTGCGGATGACGTCTAGTGAGCTTGTCATTCAATCCCTCAACAACCTCGTTGAAGTCAAATAACCCTTGCTCTTTTGCCATCTGGCTATAGAAAATCACTTGAAACAACAAATCACCCAGCTCTTCTTTTAGATTTTGCCAGTCTTGGTTATGAATAGCGTCGACCACTTCGAACGTTTCTTCGATGGTGTGCGGTACGATGGTCTCGAAGGTCTGTTTGCGATCCCATGGACAGCCATGCTGCTCATCTCGAAGCTGAGCCATAATAGTGATAAGTTGTTCGATGGGTTGAGACATAGTTAGATTCCTAAACAAAAAGGTTGGAAAACCAACCTTTTATTATTGTTCAACATGATGTGATTACGTCAGTATAACGCCCACTTGAGTCTTGCTTAACCCAAGCGCTTCACACTCATGACGTCTTTAATTTGTTCAATACGCTTAGTCACGCGTGACAGCACTTCGATATTCGTCAGCTCTAGATCAAAATCCATAATCGATAACTGACGCTTGTAATCACTGCGACTCTTCATAGTGGTCACTTTGATCTTTTCGTTAGTAAGCAGTGTGGTGATGTCTTTTAGTAATCCGCCACGTTCCATAGCTTCAACGCGAATAGTCAAAATATAAGAGCCAACAAAGCCACTGCCCCAAACGGTATCAATAATACGCTCTGGTGCGTGATGGCTGAGTTCTTCTAACTGCTCACAATCAGCTCGGTGAACCGAAATACCACGACCTTGAGTAATATAACCTTTGATTTGATCGCCCGGAATTGGCTGACAGCAGCGTGCCAAGTGCGTCATCAAGTTATCGACACCTTCCACGACAACTGCGTCTTTATGCGGTCGGCTTTGAGCTGGCGCTTTGCCTTCTGACTCTTGAAGTTTCTCAAGTGCTTGTTGATCTTCTTCTTCGGCCGTAGGCTTATTCACCAATGCATTGATGTGATTAATGATTTGGTTTATTCGTAAATCACCACTACCAATACCAACATACAGCTCATCTGGAGTGTTAACGTTAAAACGCTTCAAGGCATATTGTTCAGCGTCTTTGATCGTTGCACCGATTTTGGCTAATTCATCTTCAAGAATTTCCCGGCCAGCTTCTAAGTTCTTCTCACGACTTTGCTTTCTAAACCAAGCGTTAATTTTGGCGCGCGCACGACCTGAGTGAACAAAGCCAAGCGATGGGTTTAACCAGTCACGAGACGGGTTTGGCTCTTTAGCCGTAATGATCTCGACCTGATCACCCATAGATAGCTTATGAGTAAATGGAACAATGCGGCCTGCCACTTTGGCACCGATACAGCGGTGTCCCACTTCAGAGTGAATGTGGTAAGCAAAATCCAGTGGTGTTGCCCCCATAGGCAAATCAACCACATCGCCACGAGGCGTAAAGGCATACACACGGTCATCAAATACTTGGCTACGAAGTTCATCCAGCATTTCGCCAGAGTCTGACATCTCTTCCTGCCAATCCAGTAGCTTACGCAACCAGGTAATTTTCTCGTCGTATCCGCTGCGGCCGCCACTACCACCTTCTTTGTATTTCCAGTGTGCAGCAACACCTAGCTCCGAATCCTCATGCATTTGCTTGGTTCGGATTTGGATCTCTATCGTTTTACCTTCAGGACCAAGAATAACGGTATGAATAGACTGATAACCATTGGGCTTAGGGTTCGCCACATAGTCATCAAATTCACTAGGGAGGTGCTTGTATTTGGTGTGAACAACCCCGAGTGCCGCATAACAATCTTGCAGTCGCTCAGCGATGATGCGTACAGCGCGCACGTCAAAAAGCTCATCAAAATCGAGGCTTTTCTTCTGCATTTTTCGCCAAATACTGTAGATATGCTTAGGGCGACCACTGACTTCAGCAAGGATGTTCGACACCTTCATTTCAGCCGTCAAATCATCCACAAAGTCTTTGATATATTGCTCTCGAACAATGCGGCGCTCAGACAATTGTTTAGCAATCTGTTTATAAGTTTCGGGTTGCTGATAACGGAAAGCGTAATCTTCGATTTCCCATTTTAGCTGACCAATTCCTAAACGGTTGGCAAGAGGAGCATATATGTTGGCGCATTCTTTAGCGGCAGCTCGACGAACTTCGTCAGACTCATCTTTGACTTCACGAAGGTTACAAATACGCTCAGCCAGCTTGATGACCACACAGCGGAAATCATCCACCATCGCCAGTAACATTCTGCGGACGTTATCGACTTGACCCGACGCCTCTGAGCCTTCTAGCGTCACGTTAAGTTGACCAATAGCCGCCATCTCTTCGACGCCATCAATCAGCTTAATGGTTTCTTTGCCATAGTTTTCTTCTAGCTGCTCTCTATCGTAGATGCCACTAGAAACAACAGGGTACAACTGAGCAGCCACCAGCGTGGCTTTATCCATCGAAAGGGTAATGAGGATCTCAATCATCTCTCTGCCGCGCCACAACAACAAGGACCCCTGTTCACTGCCAGCGACAATATCTTCGCACTGACGGTAAACTTCTTTAAGCCTTTTCGAGGTGTTCTTGTCTTGCTTTAGAGAAGCAATCCATTTGTCTAGCTCGAACTGTTCGTTAGGGTTCAAATGCGCGCTTCTTACCGCAACCATTTCTTTTTTCTTCCTAGTTTTATTGGTTAACTAACCTATCCCAGTTAGCTTGTTCTCATTTTAAATCAGCTACTTCTCAAACAGCGCCATGGATTCTAGATGACTGGTGTGAGGGAACATATCCATCATACCCAATCGAACCAACTTATAGCCCTGCTCAATCAAGCTTTGAGTATCTCTGGCAAGGGTAGCAGGATTGCAAGAAACATAAAGCACTCGCGTTGCTCCTAGCGCAGAAACTTGATCTATCACGCCGCTTGCGCCTGCTCTGGCAGGGTCAAGCAGGATTTTATCAAACTGTTGTTTTGCCCATGGCATCTCAGAGAGATCTTGCTCGAGATTTGCTTGATAAAATTCAACATTCGTTAGGTGGTTAAGAGCGGCATTTTGCTGCGCCCAATCCACCATATCTTGAATACCTTCAACACCTACGACACGCTGACATAGTTTCGCCAAAGGTAAAGTGAAGTTACCCAAGCCGCAAAAGAGATCGAGTACATTGTCACTGGATTCAGGCGCTAGCCACTCCAGTGCTTGAGCGACCATTTTGCTATTTATCTCGCGGTTCACTTGAATAAAGTGTGTCGGCAGGAAGGGTAATTCAACCCCTACTTCCGAATAATAAGGCTGTTCACCCGTTATTAGTTGTAACTGCCCTGACTCTGGCATCAGGTAAAGCGTGAGTTCCTGACTGTCAGCAAAATTGACCAAGCGTTTTTGATCGTGATTAGTCAAAGCTTTGATGTGCCTAACAACAACCACAGGTCCATTATCACCCATGACCAATTCAAGGTGGCCAAGTGACTGCTGCTGTTTAAAGCCTGCGAATATGTCTCGTAATGGCGGTATTAGTGCGTTTAACTGAGCATTCAATACCGGACAGTGGTCAATCTCAACAATGTGATTGCTCTGCTTACGGCGGAACCCCATGACTAAGTTGCGCTGCTTATCGAGGTGAATACTTAAGCGAGCACGACGGCGATAACCAAGGCCTTCTCCAGTAATAGAGGGAGCTAACGGCACAGATTGGCCCGCTAACTTATTCATCAATTGTGATAAGGCTACTTGTTTGTTTTCAATCTGCTGCTGACGTTCTACATGCTGCTGATTGCAGCCGCCACACTCATGGTAATGAGGACAAAATGGCTTCACGCGTTGCTCAGAAGCTTCTAGCACTTTGATCAAGGTAGCCTTAGCAAACTTTGCTTTGCTTTCCGTTAACTGCACCAACACCTTCTCATCTGTGAGCGCACCTTCAACAAATACCGGTTTGTTATTTAAGTAACCAATACCTGCACCATGATGGTCCATGCGTTCAATGTTCACCTCTTGGTGCTTTTTTGAGAATGAAGTTTTCTTTGTTGGTTTAAAAAAACGTGCCATTACTGTACCCAGTGAGCAGAGCGTAATGCGCTGCTTCGATAAAAATTTGTTAGAGTTTCACTATTCTTTATTTGAATGATTGTCGAACAGCGCTGCTTTGATTAAGCTTACGTCATCTTGAGGATGCAATACTGGCTATTGTCCCATATCCACCCAGCAGATGTAACTCTGTTGGCAAATAATGACTTCGAATTAAAATGACAAGATACGGCCTGCGCGCTCGCGTAATCACATTGACTTTGGCACCGACCTTAATTATCGGTCTCCTTTTGAGTGCCTTCTTCTCTTACAATCGCTACCACGACCTAGAATCACAAGTACTTAACGCCGGCTCTAGCATTATTGAACCGCTGGCGATTGCCAGTGAACAAGGTCTTATCAACCAAAGTCGTGAATCAGTTAGACGCCTGATTAGTTACGCCCACCGTAAGAATTCTAAATTCGTTCGCAGTATTGCGGTATTCGATGCTTCTCATGAGCTGTTTGTAACCTCAAACTTTCATCCCAACTTTGATACGTTAACCTACCCGAAAGATCAGCCGATTCCTTTTTTAAGCTCCTACGAAATTCACGACAATACGTTAATTTTGAGAGCCCCTATTCTAGCTGAAAGTCAGCTGGTATCAGATACGCGAGAATTAACCTCAACCAATAAGACGCTCGGTTATATCGCTGTAGAGCTCGACCTTTCTTCACTGCGTTTACAACAATATCAGGAAGTCTTCTCTGCGATTCTAGTCCTTGTTCTTGGTCTTATCCTATCGGGAATCTTTGCCTACCGTTTGATGTACGATGTGACGCGTCCAATTTCTCACATGAAAAACATGGTAGACCGTATTCGTCGTGGTCACTTGGATGTTCGTATCGAAGGCAAAATGCACGGCGAGCTGGACTCGTTAAAAAATGGTATCAATGCCATGGCAGTCTCGCTGTCCGAATATCATGTAGAAATGCAGCACAGTATCGACCAAGCAACTTCCGACCTACGTGAAACATTAGAACAGCTTGAAATTCAAAACGTTGAATTGGATATCGCCAAAAAGCGTGCGCAAGAAGCGGCACGAGTGAAGTCAGAGTTCCTTGCTAACATGTCTCATGAGCTAAGAACCCCACTTAATGGTGTAATTGGTTTTACTCGTCAGATGCTGAAAACGCAGCTGACCAACAGTCAAACAGACTATCTTCAAACCATTGAGAAATCAGCAAATAACCTTCTTAACATCATCAATGACATTTTAGACTTCTCCAAACTCGAAGCCGGTAAACTGGCACTTGAGAATATTCCGTTTGAATTCCAAGACAGTCTTGAGGAAGTTGTCGCCCTTCAAGCAACCAGCGCCCATGAAAAAGGCTTGGAACTAACCTTAAAAGTTGACTCAAAAATTCCAAGCGGCCTTGTTGGTGACCCACTTCGTATTCAACAGATTTTGACCAACCTTGTGGGTAACTCCATCAAGTTTACTGAGCGTGGCAACATTGATATCAGCGTTGAACTCAAATCTCAGAAAGAAGACCGTGTTGAACTGCAGTTTATGGTTCGCGATACCGGTATTGGTATCTCAGAGCGACAACAAGCGCAGTTATTCCAAGCCTTCAGTCAAGCGGACGCCAGTATCTCTCGACGTTATGGCGGTACTGGACTTGGTTTGGTTATTACCCAAAAGCTAGTTGGACAAATGGGCGGTGAAATTAGCTTAACCAGTCGCCTGCACCAAGGTTCAACATTCTGGTTTACGGTTAAACTGAACTCTACAGATATTCCAATGATCGACCTTATCGATCCTGCGGTCATCCATAACAAGCGACTACTACTGATTGAACCAAATATGCAAGCGGCATCGGTATTACAACAGACCCTTACTAATGAAGGGGTTATGGTGACCTATCGCTCAACGTTGCCAGATAAAGTGGAAGCGTTCGACTACATCATTTTGTGTTTGCCTACCAATGAAGAAGTGCCATTGACGGTGATTGAAAGTTGGATCACCCGTTGTCAGGAAGCTACATCAAACATCATCATCGGTACTGCCAGCACCCAGCTCGCCCTATCTGACTACTTGATGCAAACCCATCAAGTACAGTGCTTAACCAAACCATTATCACGTAAGAAGTTGCTGCAATCGTTAGTGGAAAAACAGCCAGCAATACTCGCACCTGTTATGGAAGTTGAGTCTACCGAGAAGCGCGCACTCACCGTAATGGCAGTGGATGATAACCCTGCCAACCTCAAGCTCATTACAGCATTATTGTCGGAGCGTGTTGAGAGCGTGGTCTCTTGCACCAACGGCCAAGTATCGGTTGAGAAAGCCCAAGAGCAGCACTTTGATATGGTATTTATGGACATTCAAATGCCTCATATGGATGGGGTTACTGCCTGCAAATTAATTAAAGAGACCCAGCAGAACAGCCAGACGCCTGTCGTCGCCGTCACTGCCCACGCAATGACGGGTGAACGAGACCGACTTTTATCCGAAGGAATGGACGATTACCTCACCAAACCTATCGATGAAAAAATGTTGTTGCAAGTACTCAACAAATGGGTACCAGTTCGCAATCATGACACTGATGCCAGCTTAGATTTCGTTGCTCCAAATGAAGTGGACATAACATCTGATGAGCCAAGCATTCAGCCTAAAGCGGAAACGGAAACTAATTTGGTGATCGATTGGGGAGCGGCACTCAAACAAGCCGCTAACAAAGAAGACTTAGCCGTCGATATGCTGCAAATGTTAGTGGACTTTATCCCTGAAGTGTATGCACTTTCAGAGCAAGTGTTGGACACTGACTTCGATGATAAGGAACAGGTTATCCATCTAATCCACAAATTGCATGGCAGTTGCTCTTATTGCGGCGTGCCGAGACTTAAATCTATCTGCGCGACCATAGAGAAAGCCTTGCGCGCTGGCGACAGCTTAGAAGATATCGAGCCAGAGCTCTTTGAACTGCAAGATGAAATGGAAAAAGTGCTAAAAACGTCTGAGCTTTACTTGAAAGGAAATAGAGAACCTAACGACTAGGTTAGGTTCTATCGTTTAGCTTTCGAAGATGACGGTAGCGACAGCGTAGTGACGCTCGTCAGAGATAGACAAATGATTGGACGTCACACCCATTGAAGCCGCAATTTCTGCGGCTTTTTTTGTCAGGGTGAGTATTGGCTTGCCGTTTTCGTCATTAGAGACTTCAAAATCTTGGAAAGTCACACCATGAGCAATCCCAGTCCCCAACGCCTTTGATGCCGCCTCTTTTACAGCAAAGCGCTTAGCAAGAAAGCGACCTTGCTGTTTCAATTGCTGAAACTGAACCAACTCATTATCGGTCAAAATACGCTGCGCAAACGCGTCGCCTGAACGCGCTAAGGCTTTCTCAACACGTTCTATTTCTGCGATATCGGTACCTAGACCTTGAATTGCCACGATTCATTAACCTCGACGAGCCGATTCCATGACCGCTTTCATATCTGCAACGGCTTTATGTAGGCCATCGAATACCGCGCGGCCAATGATAGAGTGACCAATGTTTAATTCATAAATCTCAGGTAATGCCGCAATAGGTGCGACGTTGTGGTAAGTCAAACCATGACCAGCATTCACTGTGATGCCGATATCTGCAGCGTAGCTTGCGCCTGCCGCGATTTTTTTCAGCTCGTCTTGCTGATCTTCTTCAGTTTCTGCATCCGCATAATGACCAGTATGCAGCTCAATGAATGGTGCACCAGCTGCTTTAGCGGCATCAATCTGCTCACGATCGGCATCAATAAATAGCGACACTTTAATGCCTGCTGCAGACAACTTCTCCGTTGCCGCTTTGATTTTTTCAAGCTGACCTTTTACATCTAACCCACCCTCGGTCGTCAGCTCTTCACGTTTTTCAGGTACTAAGCAAACAAACTCAGGTTGAGTTTTTAGGGCAATATCGATCATCTCATCGGTGACCGCCATCTCTAGGTTCATACGAGTCTGTAGTGTTTCGCGCAAAATGCGTACATCACGATCTAAGATGTGGCGACGGTCTTCACGAAGGTGAATAGTAATACCGTCAGCGCCAGCACGCTCGGCAATCTCTGCAGCATGAACTGGATCTGGATACTTAGTACCGCGCGCATTACGTAGCGTAGCGATATGGTCAATATTGATACCTAAAAGGATAGAACTCATCGATGTTTACTCCATGGTCAGAGCTGTTTCAGTCTCGGAAGAAACAACTCCCTGCTTTTTAATGGTTTCCCGCCAAGATACGGCTTTAATGCTATGCGTGTAAAGCGTTTTGCCGCTTGTAACTGTGTTTTACTGTTAAAACGACGCTCACTGATGGCAATCAATTCCTCACCGAGAAAGGTGAGATTGTCTTTACGCACACTGGCAATGAACCCCTTCTGCTCTCGATAACGATAAGTCATCGTTGGCTCAATAGGTTCACCTGTTCCGGCACAGTGAAGGAAGTCTACACCGTATCCCATTGCAGAAAGGAGAGCGAGCTCAAATCGCCGTAAAGCGGGTTCAGGATTGGTATTGTGAGCCAGTTCTGTTAAAGCTTGAAGATAGTCATGAAATAAAGCGGGAAACGGGATTTCACTGGCGAGAACACGGGCAATGAGTTCGTTCACATACATAGCTGAGTAAAGGTTGATACCAGATAAAGGTAACCCAAGGCTGATGGCTTCAGCTTGACGAAGGGTCTTCATGGAGCCGCCGCCGGACCATTTTAACAGGAGAGGGGTAAAAGGTTGCAGCGCCCCTTTAAGGTTGGAGCGCTTACTTCTAGCACCTTTAGACAAAAGCGTAACTCGACCATACTCTTCACTGAATACGTCAAGAATAAGACTCGACTCACTGTAGGGTCTTCGATGCAAAACAAAACAGCGTTGTAATCCATCCATAACTTTATCTTGTCTAAGGTCTCGGAGCAGGACGCTCAGCGTCCTCGCTACCTAATAGTATTATTTGTTTTCGATATCGTCGATATAGCCTAATGAACGCAGAGCACGCTCATCATCAGCCCAGCCCGATTTCACTTTTACCCAAGTCTCAAGGTAAACCTTACGATCGAACAACTCTTCCATATCTAGACGAGCTTCACGGCCAATCGTTTTGATCTTTTCGCCGCCTTTACCAATAACCATTTTCTTCTGGCCGTTACGCTCAACAAGAATCAAAGCATTGATATGGAAGCCATCAGTGTCTGGGTTGTAATCAAAACGCTCAATCTCAACCGTCACTGAATAAGGCAGTTCATCACCCGTAAAACGCATGAGTTTCTCACGCAGGATTTCTGACGCCATAAAACGCTGAGAACGGTCCGTGACATACTCTTCAGGGAAATGGTGTACCGCTTCAGGTAGATGTTCACGTACATGCTTACGAAGCACATCTGTGTTCTTACCATGTTTGGCAGAAATAGGCACGACATCCACGAAGTCCATCTTCTTCGACAGCTCATGCATATGCAGCATTACGTCGTTACGATCTTTCACGTTATCGACTTTGTTCATACATAGGATGACTGGGAAGTCTGACTTACGCAGCTTATTCAGTACCATTTCGTCATCGTCAGTCCAGTGAGTGCCATCAACTAGGAATAACACTAGGTTCACATCACTCAATGAGCTATTAGCTGCACGATTCATCAAACGGTTAATCGCTCGCTTCTCTTCAATATGTAGTCCTGGCGTATCCACATAAATCGCTTGGTAATCCCCATCGGTATCGACACCCATAATACGGTGACGAGTGGTTTGCGGTTTACGCGATGTGATGGAAATCTTTTGCCCTAAAATATGATTTAGCAGCGTTGATTTACCTACATTTGGACGACCAACAATCGCAACAAAACCACAGTGTTGGTTTTCTGCGCTGGTTGTCGCTTCGCCAGATGATGCAAAGTATGCATCAATATCGAATTCTTGTTCAGACTCAGGTTTATCAGACATTGGTCACTTTCTCTAAAGCCAGTTCCGCAGCCGCTTGTTCTGCCTTGCGGCGACTGGTGCCTCGACCGATAACAGGTTCATCCACACCTGCCACTTCACAGGAAACGGTAAACTCTTGGTTATGCGCTTCCCCTTTAATATTAGTCACTGTATAGACTGGTAGTGGTTTTCTTCGACCTTGTAAGAACTCTTGTAAGCGAGTTTTTGGATCTTTTTGAGAAACTCCTGGCTTAATTGCTTCTAAGCGAGTCATATACCAGCTCAATACAATTTTACGAACCATCTCTACATCGCTGTCGAGATAAATCGCGCCAATGATCGCTTCAACGGCATCCGCTAAAATTGAGTCACGACGGAAGCCACCGCTCTTCAATTCGCCTGGACCTAATTTTAAGTAATCTCCCAAGACAAACTCGCGCCCTAGCTCAGCCAGAGTATTCCCTCTCACTAAGGTGGCACGCATTCGACTCATATCCCCTTCATTCACTTTAGGAAAGCGGTGATAAAGATCGTCAGCGATGACAAAACTTAAAATTGAATCGCCCAGAAATTCTAGTCGTTCATTATGGTTACCATTGGCGCTGCGGTGAGTCAGCGCCAACATGAGCAGCTCGCTATCATTGAAATGATAGCCGAGCTTTTTTTCTAATCGTTCAATAGAAGAATTCATGCTCTCTCGTTCAGTCTATTCCACCGATGCGATTAAATCTTACACCGGTTGGGATCCATGTAGGCAGAATACTATCTGCGCCACGTTCAAATTCAAAACTAATCCAGATACCAACAGCTTTGCCCACTAAGTTACCTTCTGGCACAAATCCCCAGTAGCGGCTGTCAGCACTGTTATCGCGGTTGTCACCCATTACAAAGTAATGACCTTCTGGAACCACCCATTCATTCACACCGTTACGTGGTTGATACTGGTCAACACGGTCACGACGCAAAGGGTTAACCAAGATTTGGTGCTCCACTTTACCCAGCTTTTCATCCATCTGAATCAGAGGGATACCATTTTGTACAAATGGGCTATCTTCCACATTGGATAGCTTCACCGGTTTACACGTCGATGTACCTTTGGTTTGGATGCAAATATCCTTACGCGCGCTATATCGAACAGTATCACCTGGTAAGCCAACAACACGCTTGATGTAGTCGATGCTTGGCTGAGGTGGGTATTTAAATACCACAATATCGCCACGCTCTGGTTTACCGGTTTCAACTAGCTGAGTACGCCATACTGGATCTTTTAGACCATAAGCATATTTCTCAACCAAGATGAAGTCGCCAACCAAAAGCGTCGGCATCATCGAACCAGATGGAATTTGGAATGGTTCATAAATGAATGAACGCAATACCAAAACAAAGGCGATAACAGGGAAAATAGAAACACTGTTCTCAACAAACCATGATGGCGCAACAGCTTTGTTTGCGGTTGCTTCATCGATTTGGGTAGCTTGAGCTTGGATATCCGCGAGCTTTTGCTCACGTTTTTTTCTCAATACGAGCTTATCCAGCACCCAAACGACACCTGTCACTAACGTCACGATGACGAGGATCAATGAGAAGGTATTTGCCATTTCATTCCCTTAATTTTCGTATCTATAAAAATAACGAAAGTGAAAGCACCACAACGGCACTTTCACTTCAAACTTAAATTATGTCGTCGTAAAACAAAGAATTAGTCTTTGCCAACGTGCAGAATTGCAAGGAACGCTTCTTGTGGCAGCTCGACGTTACCGATCTGCTTCATACGTTTCTTACCTTCTTTCTGTTTCTTCAACAGCTTCTTCTTACGACTCACGTCACCACCGTAACACTTTGCAATTACGTTTTTACGTAGCTGCTTAACGGTAGAGCGCGCGATGATGTGGTTACCAATTGCCGCTTGAATCGCAATATCAAACATCTGGCGAGGGATAAACTCTTTCATCTTCTCAACAAGCTGACGACCACGAGTTTGTGATTGGTCTTTGTGAGTGATGATCGCCAATGCGTCAACCGTGTCACCGTTTAGCAACACATCAACACGAACCATGTTTGATGCTTCAAAACGTTGGAAGTTGTAGTCTAACGATGCGTATCCACGAGACGTTGATTTTAGACGATCGAAAAAGTCTAAAACTACCTCAGCCATAGGAATGTCATACGTCACCGCAACTTGATTACCGTGATAAACCATGTCCACTTGCATACCACGTTTCTCAACGCACAATGTAATGACGTTACCTAAGTAATCAGACGGCACTAGGATATTACAGCGCGCGATTGGCTCACGAATCTCTTCAATATCATTAATAGCCGGTAGCTTAGCTGGACTATCCACGTAGTGAAGTGAACCGTCGGTTTTCTCTACTTCGTAGACTACGGTAGGAGCTGTTGTAATCAGATCCAAATCGTATTCACGCTCTAGACGCTCTTGGATAATTTCCATGTGTAGCATACCCAAGAAGCCACAACGGAAACCAAAACCAAGTGCTGCTGAGCTCTCTGGCTCGTAGAATAGAGATGCGTCGTTTAGACTTAGCTTACCAAGTGCATCACGGAAGTTCTCATAATCGTCAGAGGAGACTGGGAACAGGCCTGCATAAACCTGTGGTTTCACTTTTTGGAAACCAGGCAACGCTTGTTCACAACCGTTTTTCGCGGTAGTCAGCGTATCACCTACTGGTGCACCTAGAATGTCTTTAATACCACAAACAACCCAACCTACTTCACCAGTGTTGAGCTCTGTCGTATCGATCTGTTTTGGTGTGAAGATACCTAAACGGTCTACACCCCAAACTTGACCAGTACTCATCACTTTGATCTTGTCGTTTTTCTTCAGTTTACCGTTTTTAATACGAACCAAAGAAACTACACCAAGGTAGTTATCGAACCAAGAGTCAATAATCAGTGCTTGAAGTGGCGCTTCTGGATCGCCTTCTGGCGCAGGAATCGCTTTGACGATTTCTTCTAGAACATCGTCAACACCAAGGCCTGTTTTTGCTGAGCAACGCACTGCTTCCATTGCGTCGATACCAACAATTTCTTCGATCTCTTCAGCGACACGCTCTGGTTCGGCAGCAGGTAGGTCGATTTTGTTCAATACCGGAACAACTTCTAGCTCCATTTCAATGGCTGTGTAGCAGTTCGCCAGCGTTTGTGCTTCCACACCCTGGCCCGCATCAACAACAAGAAGCGCACCTTCACAAGCGGCTAGAGAACGAGATACTTCATACGAGAAGTCTACGTGCCCTGGAGTATCGATAAAGTTTAGCTGATAGGTTTCCCCATCTTTCGCCGTGTAATCCAGAGTAACACTCTGAGCTTTGATGGTAATACCGCGCTCACGCTCTAGGTCCATAGAATCAAGAACCTGGGCCGCCATTTCACGGTCGCTTAAGCCGCCGCAAACCTGGATCAAACGGTCCGACAAGGTTGATTTACCATGGTCGATGTGGGCGATAATCGAAAAGTTACGAATGTGCTTCATAGATTTGATGTAGCTAAACTCTTAAACAAAAAGGAATAGAAAATGCGGAAAAACGCGCATTTCAATTAAGTTGGCAGATTCTACCCAATTTCGATGCGGTTCGCACCTTATTTAGACAATGGGCTAGAGAATCGACTCACCAAGCACTCTGACCAACTTCACTTGCTGGAAAGAAGCTCGCTCCATTGGGGTAACCCACTTTTTGGCTAACCTAAAGCCAATAAAAGCAAAACACGCTGAAGTCAGTATGATCACCAGCTCGCCAGCACCTAATAATGGCGCTAACCACAATTGACCCACAATAGCTCCAATGAACAAAAACAGTAGCGGTAGTAGGTAAATCAACGCTGCGGATTGAAGTAAGCTCTTTTCCGGAAAACCGATTTCAACCACATCGCCTGCCTTTACAGGTTTAGACGTAGCAAGCTGCCAATGAAGCTGTTTCTTACCCACTGCTTTACTAACAATACCAGTACCACAACTGCTCTTTGACTGGCAGGAGCTACAACTGGTTTGCTGATCACAGCTTAGTTCAACGTGGAGCTGGTGACCTTGGGGTTCAACCGAGGTCACCGTCGCGAGTGCGGTCATCATGGGGTAATGCCTTCATCTGCCTTATTTACTTTGTTAAGTGTAACAGATTGTGCAATACGCTGCGCTGTGGCAGGAGGGATATCACCAACGACTGAAATTTGTTTGTCATTAAGAACAATGCTATGAACCGTACGTCGACCTTGGCGGATCAACTGACCTTTTAGAGAATTACTATCACGATCAGAGATATAGACCGAAAAGCTGAACAAACCATCAGTGAACATTTGGCTCTCAACCACATCTTCAGTTGCTAGCATACGGTAGCGATTAAGATCTTTAGGTTGAAAACCATTGGGAACCCAACCCACATGCCAAAATGTTTGCTCAATATTACCTTTCGGTAGTGATAGAACCGCCGGAAGCTGCACGTCATCAAGCGAGCTCAACATTGTGGCAATATGATCATTCACCGCATATGAGATCACACGGTACTGCTCTAAAATTTCACCGTCACGATCCAATAGATCAGCACGTAACGGAAGCTTGCTCTTTTCATCCACCCACAATACATAAGAGTAACGCAGTCCATCTTTTGGAACGACTCTAAATACTTGTGTCGGCGCTCCCGCTTCACGCGCACGGCCTACTCGAACGTAATCATAGTATTCACTCAGCTGCTTTACATCGCTGTTGAGTAAAGGCATCAACGGGGCCACCATCTTGCCAGATTCAATCGTGAACGGATCGACACCCGGTTCGATGTAACTAACTTCATTACCACGTCGAATGACTTCTCTTACTGGACCACTTAGATAAACAAGATGGGCTAATTGTTGAGTATCGCTTTTCGCGTGTCGGTAAAGTAACGGCTCTATGCTGTTCTTTTTGATAAGGATGTAGGACAGTTCATAATTCAATTGCTGGCTGGCGTCGTTCATTTGATGCAACAAAGCCTCCGCAGAAGACTCTTCTTCTGCAAAGGCTTGGGTACCAAATAAACTGAACAGCAATAATGAACTGGTCAGAAATTTTTTCATTCAATTACCGATTCTGTATCAGCAGAGTGCGAAGCATTATCTTCGCTGTTTAGTCTTAGCTGTAACTCGTAATCTTGCAGTAATGCGTTGATACGACGACGCTGTTCTTGCACGTTGACACTTTCATTCGAGCTTTTTGCAACCGAATCACGTGTCAAGCTGACTGGCTCAGCACTGCCCGCAAACGGAATAGTCTGCAAAACAGGTAATTGCTCAGCTTCAGGCTGTGCTGGATCTTGGCCAGAGTACTGCTGAACTCCTAAAATAACTGCCAAAGACACACACGCCGCTACCGCTACTTGACCAAACTGCGTTATCCAGGCTGGTAATAAGCGCTTCGCTTGTGAAGGCGTAGGTTGTGACTCGATAGGCATTACGATATCACTCGTATGCGCTGGCTCGTTTTCGAGCGCAGACGCCACACTTTCAGCAATATTCCAATCTAAACTTTGTGGCTCATCGCCACGCATGACATCACCAATAAGATGATAATTATGCCAAGTTTCTTTGCTCTCCTGATCTTTTTCCAACGCTTCAATAAGCGCGTCATCGATCAGGTCTCCGTCCATGAATGCTGAAAGCTTCTGTTTGTCAGCCATTATATTCACCATAGTTGTAACTAGTTTTAGCGTTGAAGAAGAGGCTTAATCTTCTTCTCTACCGCTTCACGAGCACGGAAGATACGCGAACGTACCGTTCCTACTGGGCAATCCATTACTTCTGCAATTTCTTCGTAGCTCAAACCATCAAGCTCTCGAAGCGTCATTGCAGTCTTCAAATCTTCAGGTAACGCTTCAATTGCAGCGAAAACAGTTCGCTTCAATTCATTCGACAACGTTAAGTTCTCTGGGTTCGAAATTTCTTTCAAAGCGTTACCGGCTTCAAAAAATTCGGCATCTTCTGCATCAACATCGCTGGCTGGCGGCCTACGGCTCTGAGCCACAATGTGATTCTTTGCGGTGTTCACTGCTATGCGATACAACCAAGTATAGAAGGCACTCTCACCTCTAAACGTCGGGATCGCACGATACGCCTTTATAAACGCTTCTTGGGCGATATCCGCTACATCACCCGAATTGCTCACGTATCTTGATATGAGATTGCAAACCTTGTTTTGATAGCGCAAAACCAATAGGTTAAATGCTTGTTTATCTCCACTTTGAACGCGCTCAATCAACACCTGATCGGTCGGCTGCTCGTTCATGCGAGCGTTCACTCCTATTCGTTATTACCCTTACCTTCACAGATATGAGTATTAATTATGCATATTGTAGTCTTGACACCACCGCTAACATGAGCACTATTGTGACTCTAGGCAGATAGGAAAGTTCAAAACTTTCTCAGTTTTTTTGTCATTAATCATTCACAATGTGATTTGGCGTCAACTACAATGTTGTCAATTTACAAGAATGGATTACTTAGCTCCTTAACACAATCGCTTTTTCAACGTGTTATCTCGGGTAGGTAATCCTTGATGCAAGTGCCCTTCGCCAGCTGTCTATGCAGCTTCCTATCGCGCACTTTTATCTAGGTAGAGTGATTTTACTCTACGATAGGTCAGGATTTTAAAGTAATTATGAACACAAACCGAGAGCATCTTTGTGATGTTTTAGTCATAGGAAGTGGCGCCGCAGGTTTATCGTTGGCTTTACGAGTCGCCGAACGCGCTAAAGTTATCGTATTAAGTAAAGGCCCAAGAAGTGAAGGGGCGACCTACTACGCCCAGGGTGGCATTGCTGCGGTATTCGATGAGACAGACAGCATCGAGTCTCACGTTAACGATACCAATATCGCTGGAGCCGGGCTTTGTGAACAGGACACCGTTCAGTTTATCGCAGAAAATGCAAAAGAGTGCGTGCAATGGTTAATCGATGGTGGTGTTCCTTTTGACCAAGTAGAGACCGCCAAAGACGAAGAACCTCGTTATCACCTGACTCGTGAAGGTGGTCATAGCCATCGTAGGATTCTGCATGCCGCCGATGCCACAGGCATGGCAATGCAAACCACTCTGCAAGATAACGTTAATAGCCATCCTAATATCGAAATCTTCGAACGCTACAACGCACTAGACCTTATTACTGAAGACAAGGTTGGCGGTGATAAAGACAAAGTGGTTGGCGCCTATATTTGGAACCGCAATAAAGAGCACGTTGAAACGGTACGCGCTAAGTTTGTTGTCTTAGCCACAGGTGGCGCATCAAAAGTGTATCAATACACCTCCAACCCAGATGTCTCATCTGGCGACGGTATCGCTATGGCTTGGCGCTCAGGCTGTCGTGTTGCTAACTTAGAATTCAACCAATTCCACCCAACTTGTCTATTCCACCCTGACGCGCGAAACTTCCTGTTGACGGAAGCTTTACGTGGCGAAGGCGCTTACTTAAAACGCCCTGATGGAACGCGTTTTATGCCCGATTTCGATGAGCGTGAAGAACTTGCTCCTCGTGATGTTGTGGCTCGCGCTATCGACTTCGAGATGAAGCGTCTCGGTGCAGATTGCATGTATTTGGATATCAGCCATAAGCCTGAAGAGTTTATTATTAAACACTTCCCAACCATCCATATGCGCCTTCAAGACCTTGGCATCGATATGACGAAGGAGCCAATTCCAATCGTTCCGGCCGCTCACTATACCTGCGGCGGTGTCATGGTGGATAAGTCTGGTAAAACAGACCTTGAACAGTTGTACGCCATCGGTGAAGTAAGTTATACCGGACTTCACGGTGCGAACCGTATGGCATCAAACTCTCTACTTGAATGTGTGGTCTATGCTTGGGCTGCAGCCAATGACATTCTAGAGAAATTCGACGATGCAGCTCTGGTTGATGGTCTTCCAGCTTGGGATGAAAGCCAAGTTAGCTGTTCTGATGAAGAAGTCATTATTCAACATAATTGGCACGAGTTACGCCTATTTATGTGGGATTACATGGGTATCGTACGCACAGACAAGCGACTAGAGCGAGCACTTCGTCGTATTCAAATGTTGCAACAAGAAACACATGAGTACTACAGCAATTTCAAAGTGTCGAACAACTTACTTGAACTGCGTAACTTACTGCAAGTTGCCGAATTGATGGTGAGATGCGCAATGCAGCGTAAAGAAAGTCGCGGACTGCACTATACTCTCGACTACCCTGATATGTTAGAAAATAGCGGACCAACGATACTATCGCCTCAAGACCAAGCTCCAACGGTCTGATCTGGGGACCTATCTCGTCACCATGATATCGAAGCAGTCACTGATGTGACTGCTTTTTTATTACCAAAATCAAACGACGATACGCCGACTCATCACAACTATCCCGCCAGATTAAGCGCCAGCCATTGTCTTGATCATAAATTCCTATAAGCCAGTAGCGAAAAGCAAGAAAGTAACGGGGGGAGTTAAGCTCGGTATTATTTAATGTGACCAAAGATGACTTCAAGATTAATTGGCCATTTAAGGCAGGATGCAACCAATAAGTCCGACCGAATATAGCGATGACGTAAAGTGTGAGTAAAAGCGGGGCGGACGACGCGATGCAAGTTGCCAATACTAGAATAGTAAGTGAACTATTAATAATCGCAGCGAGACATGAGGGATGAATCTGCAGGTAGGCATTATCGAGCGCAGCCTTACCTGCATGACTTGAAAAGAGCTTAGCGGACCTTGCTGAGGTTATGAGCAACGATTTTATCAACCATAGAGGCGTGTCCTAAGTTTTCACTACGACCATGGCCCATTACCCAAGTAAATAAATCTGGATCGTCACACTCTAACAGAGAGACAAAGTCTTTCTGTTCTTGATCGTTAAGAGTGTCAAAGCATTCCTCAAAGAACGGCATAATCACTACGTCCAGTTCTAACATACCCCGACGACATGCCCACTTAATTCGAGCTTTTTCTTCACTAGAGTACATTCCATTCTCCATCTACAACTAATATCGGCCGAGTGTAACAAGCAAGTTTATCGCTCACCACTGTCTGCATCACACAAACTCTACTTTCATCACAAGATTTCGTGCAACAACATTCAGCTGACAAAATCCATCCTGAAGATTAACATGGGTGATATGTTTACCAACGAGACCAAGAACTATGGATTGGCAACCAAACACACAGGCAATTGAAATAACACCTACCACAGAACTACCCGATTTGTTGTTTACCAAACTGAATCGTTGGGGTGCTCTCGAAATGACCGGCGACGATCGTAAGTCTTACCTTCAAGGTCAGGTTACCTGTGATGTGGTTTCGCTGGAGCAGAATCAATCCACCTTTGGAGCGCATTGTGACGCTAAAGGTAAAGTGTGGAGTGCTTTTAGACTGTGTCACATTGAGAACGGATACGCCATGATTCAACCTCAATCGGCACTAGAGAAAGAACTGACGGAACTCAAGAAATATGCCGTTTTTTCTAAGGTAGAACTCATTATTAGCACCAAAGCACTTATAGGTGTGATGGGAAAAAGCGCTCAACAATGGGTTGATCAACAATTCCCAACCTCTGGTGCTGTGCGCCAAAACAAGGGCAGCACCGCTATTCAAATTAATGATGAGCGTTGGATGCTGTTAGTTGATGGTGACCTGCAATCATTACTTTCTTCTGATTCTGAGTTACTTTGGGTCGCGGAATCACTATGGACCAAGTTCGATATTGAGCAAGGGCTACCTATCTTAGAAGCAGAGCAGCAAAATCAACACATACCTCAAGCCTTGAATTTACAAGCACTAGATGGCATTAGCTTCAATAAAGGCTGCTACACAGGTCAAGAGACCGTCGCAAGAGCGAAATATCGTGGCATCAACAAACGCATGCTGGCAAATGTGAGAGGTCTACTCGATTCTCCACTTAGCGATGACGACATTATTGACATCGAGCGTTCAGTGGGAGAAAACTGGCGCAAGGCCGGAGAGGTACTGGCACATTACCAATACAGCAATGGTGAATTCGTTGCCGCTATGGTTATTGCCAACAATCTCGATGAAGATTCTCAGTTCCGTTTAGCTTCTCAACCCGACAGTCGTTTGAGCCTGGAACTGCCACCTTACCCACTCGACCAAGAGTAAGGGATGATTGATACACGCATAACTGCCTATCTGGATGAACGTGATATTCCCTATAGAGTCTTGATGCAATCCCGTGAGGCAGTATCCATTGAGGATGCTGCCAAATTGCGTGGTATCGAAACTCATAAAATGGTCAAAACCTTGTTACTGCGAGATATGGATAACCAACTTGCCCTTGCCTGCTGTCAGGGCAACAAACAAGTGGATCCGAAAAAAGTACGCGCTTTATTGAATACTCGTCGAATGACCTGTGTTTCCAGTGAACAAGTGGAAGCTCTTACCGGCTTTACTATTGGCACTGTCACTCCCTTGCTGTTAAAAACCCCCATGCCTATCATTTTTGATAATGAATTAAAACAAAACACCTTAGTCACCATCAGCAGCGGGCAACGCATTGCGGGTCTTGAGATAGCGCTCAATGATCTCGTTGCTCACTGTTCTCCTCAATGGTCGGATATCACTCGGTAGCGGTTTCCGTAACCAATCGATGCAAATTAATGTCGTGTGAGATCATAGAAGCGTGAAATGGATCTAATTTAACACTTAGATGTAGTGAGATTTTATACATTTTTTAAGCATAAATAGTCACTGATGTTTTTTTGGGGTATTGTACATATTGTCGCCAGTTAGCACTTCAAGGCTACTTGGTGGCAACACTAGAGTGAATCTCTGCTCAGGCAGTAACTCCACTTTTGTGTAATGCATCTGTGACATTTGGCCCGCTATGCGGGCTTTTTTTTGAGTTCACTTGCTACCTTTCGCACAGTTTCTCCCCTCCATGTCCGGGTTTTGTAAAAGAGTGTGTCCTCGTGACAACTTTTTCTGATTTGCCCGGTCTACATATACGTACCTATTAGTAATAGTCAATGGAACATACAGGTTGCTGATTGCAGAGCGAATAAAAAGCTCGATTCATACCACTGTAATACTAAGCTATTCAAATAGAGCAAAAATCGAGAATGGAAGACCCCAATCGAAGCTTTTGTGCTAGATATCACGGAGATATAGTGACATCGCGATGGAATTGCAAAACGCTCCACAAAACGCTCACTTAGCTGTAGCAGCACGCTCGTAAAGCCCGTGCTATCACACATTTAGATTGAGGTTTTAACTATAATTCGTTCGCTAGGTAACATTATAAGGAAGGCTAAATGAGACTGTTTAAGCGCTATACACCAGGTATGATTGCTAAACATGTGAGTCGACTATTCAGAGGCAGAATCTATATTTATGGTTTAGGCGGATTTGAGTTTGATAATGGAAAGTTGATTATCCCTGAACGCGCCGAAAAACGTCATTTTCAAGCGGTAAAAGAGATAAATCAAGAAGTTATGAAACTCCGCTGTGCATATGCATAAAGAACATTACAATCAAATAACGATAACAACCCTACGCTAAACTTAAGCCCACCAAGATGGGCAACAACTACAACCATCTAAAAGGGGCAGCCAAGCTGCCCCTTTTTTAATCTTTATCTTTAACGCAATGGTTAGCTTTGACTGACTTCTGTCTTTGCTAGTTCTGGTAGGTGTCCCCTCATCCCCAAAGCACGGCTCATAATTTCTTGCTTCGCACCAGGTAACTGTCCTACCAAGCTCATACCGATACCGCGGATAAGTTTCTTCGCAGGGTTATCACCTTCAAACAGGTCTTTAAAGCCTTGCATGGCAGCGATCATTTTAGCCGCCTCCGCTTTACGCCAACGTTCATATTCACGTAGATTGCGCTTGCGGCCAATATCTTTTCCTGCGCGCCATAACTTGAATATTTCTTGTGACAGACTAGCAGCATCAAGTAATCCAAGGTTAACGCCTTGCCCTGCGAGTGGGTGGATAGTGTGTGCAGCATCACCAACAAGCGCAACTCGCTCGGTAACAAAGTCACGTGCATAGCGCATCTTCAAAGGAAAAACTCGTCGCTCAGACTTAACATGGCAAAGACCTAAGCGGCTATCAAATTCAGCGGTCAGCGCTTTGTTGAATTCGGCTTCCGACATTTTGGCAAGTTTCTCAGCTCGTTGAGGCTCGGTTGACCAAACGATAGAACATAGACTGCGATCATCTAATGGTAAAAATGCAAGCGGTCCTTGCGGTGTAAACACTTGTCTCGCAACACAATCATGAAAGTCATCAACTGATATATTTGCAACCAGGGCACTGTGTCCATAATCCCAATGAGTAAGTGGGATATCTTGTTGCTTTCTCACCCATGAGTTGGCACCGTCTGCACCCACTACCAATTTGCTGGTAAATGACTGACCATTATCTAACGTCATCCACACTTCACTTTCACCTACAGCCATTGACTGACAACGATGCGGCATAAAGAGCGTCACGTTATTTTGTCCTTCAACCTGCTCTAGCAAGGCCAACTGAATCACACGATTTTCAACGATATGACCGAGGTCTGGTTGAGACATCTGACTAGCAGAGAACTCAATACGAGCAAAACTGTCCTGCTCCCACACTTCCATCGCGTAATAAGGAGCACAGCGATGTTTTTGAATTGCATCCCATGCGCCGAGGTTTTTCAAGACGGTCTCACTGGCACGGCTTAGTGCTGAGACACGGATATCAGGGTCTCCTGAAATATCTTTGTCTGGAGTATTCCCTTCTACGACTGCGATTCGCAGATCGGTGTCTTTCAGTGCGCGGGCGAGAGCAAGGCCCACCATTCCGCCACCTATGATGGCTAAGTCAAAACTTTGCATATCTCTGTACTACCTATTCACAACTCCAAGTGCTCGATTAAAAATCGGCGACTTAAGCTGTGGAAAATTATCCATTAGCCCTAAACCTAAATTTCGGCCTAATCGAAGGGCAAAAAAGTCATTTGAAAATATGTGTACTAACCCAGACGTCATGGTGATCGTCAGCTCTCGGTCTTGCTGGCGATTGCTTTGGAATCTATTTAGATTAGCGTATTCACCTACATCTTGAAGGCTTTCAAGCAACGAATCGACCAAAGTCGCAATATCGCGAATCCCAAGGTTAAAGCCTTGCCCTGCAATAGGGTGCAGCGTCTGAGCAGCATTACCGACAGCAGCGACTCGATGTTTAACAATTTGTGGTCGATGACGTAGCAAAAGTGGGTAACTGGCAACCGCCCCTACCTTAGTAAAACGACCTAAACGCCAGCCGAACTCTTGTTGAAGAAGGGACAAAAAGTCAGAGTCAGGAAGGTTCACGACTTGCTTCGCACGCTCCGGAGTCATACACCATACTAATGAACTTCGCTCATCAGACATGGGCAACAAGGCTAACGGACCATGTTCGGTGAAACGCTCAAAGGCTCGACCATTTGGGTCTTCACTGGTTTTGACGTTAGCGATGATCGCAACTTGTCCGAAATCATGACTCAGCTGCTCTAAACCTACAGCTTGACAGCTCTTTGAGTCTGCTCCATCAGCAGCCACAAGAAGTTTTGCTTCAAGTAGGCTGACGCTACCAGACTCATCTTTGACTGAGACGGCAACATGATGCTGGTGTTGAACCACATCCTCTACCGAGCAAGGGCAAAGGAAATCAATGTTCAAACTACTGGAGAGTTTTTGATTAAATCGGCGCCCTAGCTCCGCAAGTTCGACCACATACCCCATTGCCTTTAACCCTTCTTTCGCCGCGTAGAAGTCAGTCATGGCGGCGTGACCGCGATCTGAGACATGAATATGAGTAATAGGTGTGGCATGGTCTTGAATCAATGACCACAACTGATATTTCTTGAGAATCTCTACGGTCCCATGGGAAAGAGCGATAGAACGAGCATCGAAACCAGGGTGCGACTGACTGTCCGAAAGAAATGGTTCGATAACAGCAATCTTCAACGCATGATTACTGCAGTAGTCGAGAGCCATAGCTAGAGTCGCCCCTGCCATTGCTCCTCCTGCAATTACAACATCATACTTATTTGACACTGCCTTTCTCCTTGATAAGACGGACGAACTAATTAGTGAATAGTCGGTGTTTCTGACGGTTTACTTGGTTTTACGCCAAACTCAGCATGAATGGTCAATGCACACGCTTTTACGTGCTCGATTACCTGCTCTAAAAGCTGAGCTTGTTCTTCTAGATCATCATCTTCATCGATGCCCAGTCTTGCGATTTCTTCCAAATCAGCAAGCGCTTCTTTGGCATCAGCAGATGCCTTTTTTAGAGGCGCATTAATTAAGCCCAGTCCGGAAATAAAGTGGTTTACCCATTCACTTAAACCATCGGCAATTTCAAAGACACTTGCTTCAACCTCTTCTCCAGGAATAAACAATGAAAGTTCAAAGCCCTGTTCTGCCGTCAGTTCTTTGATTGAAAAAGCGAGTAGAGATTTCGCCGTCGCCAGATTGGATTGCGGCCACCCCATACCATCATTGGTGTAATCGAAAATAAGTGGCTGCCAGCTGTCATCGTTCAGCCCCAATCCACCACTTACCATCCCCACGAGCAAGCCATGAAGTTCCGCTGGCGATACCGCCAATCCCGCTTGTTGCAGCTCAGTGGCAATCGTAATGTAATTAGGTAGTGTTGTTTCACTCATAGCAATACTCGTTTCAATGAATTAGCACCATGTTTATGAATAAGCTCGCTATTCATAACATAGATTTTTGAATCTGACCTGCAATGCTATCACTTCCCACCTCCGGCGAAAACGCCATCCCACACGTTTCTGAGTAGCTTTTGTGCGAATTGTCGATTTCGTGTGTTGTTAGCCACGCAATTAGCACCGACACTACAGAAAAGCTTGAATCTTAATGCTCGTTTACCTATAGTTTCTTCCTCAACATTACCTAATGTGGTGATACTTAAAAGAGTTCTTGTCATTATGGAAAATCAAGCTGTCGAAGTCGAAATCTTGGGAAAATTGACACGGGTGAATTGCCCCCCAGATCAGAGAGAAATCCTGATTAAAGCAGCCCAAGACCTAGATAATCGATTGCAAGAAATGTCCCAAAGGACTAAAGTAACCAACGAGCTTAAACTGCTTACCATTGCGGCATTGAACATGTCGTATGAACTCAATAATCGTAGCGATGAGTCACAACAAGAAGTGGCACAAATGAACGAGCGTATGGAACAGCTCGCCGCATCTCTAGAAGATGCAATTAGTAAAGTAAAGCAAGGACAGCAAACCTAATTTTACCCTGGGGTGTACGTCAGTGGATTTAAGTCCCTGAGCCGATAAGCAATACCAAAGGGTTAGTATTTGATAACTATTGAGCAAGCTCGGCTCGTACCGAGAAGCCTACGGTTAACATTGCTGATCCGCCTTGAACCAGCTGGTTCAAGGGCCACAATCCTCAACGGCACTCTGGGGTATTCCTAATGTCTCTTTCTACAAGACAACAAATACGTACTCTTGTACGCTCTCGTCGCCAATCGATAAACCAAGATCTACAAGCCATCTACGCCAATAACTTAATGACAAGAGTTGGCGAATTGAGCATCCTTAGTACCGCCAGAAAAGTCGCGTTGTACCTAGCCACAGATGGTGAACTGGATACGTTACCGACCATTCAATGGTTTTGGCAACAGGGTATCGAAACCTATTTGCCAGTGATTCATCCCTTCTCAAAAGGTCAGTTACTTTTCCTACGCTACGCTCAAGATACGCCTTTAGTCCTCAATCAATATAAGATTTTAGAGCCCAAGCTTGATCAGCGAGCTATTTGTCCTGTGTCCGAGTTGGATATTATCTTTACTCCTTTGGTCGCCTTTGATGATTCAGGTCAACGCTTAGGCATGGGAGGTGGATACTATGATCGAACGTTAGCTCCTTGGGAAAACACTGATTTAGGGCCGACTGCTATTGGCCTTGCGCATGATTGCCAACGAGTAGACACACTGCCTAGCGAGTCATGGGACATTCCACTAGCCACCATAGTCACACCAAGTAAGATCTGGCACTGGAACAAATAGCTTCCTACTTCACCTCCAAAGAGAAATAGAGCAATCGATTGCTGTTTTTCGCAGTTTTTTGTCATATCACTATTTTTTCAGCGCATTTGTCGCCGAAATTGATATATAATTCGCCCGCATTTTCACCTTAAATCAAAACTGGGATTCAACCATGACTCAAGACGAGATGAAGAAAGCTGCTGGTTGGGCGGCGCTAAAGTATGTCGAAAAAGATAGCATTGTTGGTGTTGGCACAGGCTCAACTGTAAACCACTTCATTGATGCACTAGGCACAATCAAAGAAGATATCAAAGGTGCAGTATCCAGTTCGATTGCTTCAACAGAGAAGCTAGAAGCGCTAGGCATTGAAGTCTTCGACTGCAACGATGTGGCTTATCTTGATGTTTACGTTGATGGCGCAGATGAAATCAACCCAACTCGTGACATGATCAAGGGCGGTGGTGCAGCACTAACACGTGAGAAGATCGTAGCCGCTATCTCAGACAAGTTTGTATGTATCGTTGATGGTACTAAGGCCGTTGATGTTCTTGGCCAGTTCCCACTACCTGTAGAAGTTATTCCAATGGCACGTTCTTACGTGGCTCGCGAACTAGTGAAACTTGGTGGTGACCCGGTTTACCGTGAAGGCGTGATTACAGACAACGGTAACGTCATTTTAGACGTACACGGTATGCAAATCACTGATGCTAAAGATATGGAAGACAAGATCAACGCTCTAGCAGGCGTGGTAACGGTAGGTTTATTTGCACACCGTGGCGCTGATGTGATCATTACTGGCACTCCAGAAGGTGCAAAAATCGAAGAATAATGACTAAACGGGTTCTAATAGTACCTAGCAAAGCTGGTCAATATATTAAACGCGATTACGTCATTAGACTACAAACGGCACCTTAGGTGCCGTTTTTTCGTTTTTCTATAAGAAAATTATGCCTTATTCCGTAATTTTCTTACCCAACGTACAACTTTTTTGTTACTTTATTGGTCACAAGACGCACAAGGAAAACGTTTGCCTCAAGCAGTTGGAAGCTCCCTCCTCGATATTCTCACTGTCAAATGTGCGCTAATTAAGCCCGAATTTCCCATGTTAAGGATGAGTTAAATGGCCAAAGTTTCACTGGAAAAAGATAAGATAAAGATTCTGCTACTTGAAGGTTTACATCCATCTTCAGTAGAAGTTTTGCAAGCGGCTGGATACACCAATATCACCTATCATAAAGGCTCCTTACCAGAAGAAGAGCTGATTGAAGCCGTTAAAGACGTTCACTTTATCGGGATTCGTTCACGAACTAACCTGACTGAAGAAGTGATTAATGCCGCAGACAAATTAGTCGCAATCGGCTGTTTCTGTATTGGTACCAACCAGGTTAACCTTGATGCTGCTGCGAAACGTGGCGTCCCTGTTTTCAACGCACCATTTTCTAACACGCGAAGTGTTGCAGAATTGGTTCTTGGTCAAATCCTGTTACTACTGCGCGGTATCCCTGAGAAAAATGCCCTTGCCCATCGTGGAATCTGGAAGAAGAGTGCCGATAACTCATACGAAGCGCGTGGTAAGCGACTCGGTATCATTGGCTACGGTCACATCGGTACCCAGCTTGGCATTATTGCTGAAAACTTAGGTATGCGTGTGTACTTCTACGATATTGAGAACAAACTATCACTTGGTAATGCAACTCAGGTTCATACCATGACTGAGCTACTCAATAAGTGTGATGTTATCTCTCTGCATGTGCCAGAGACCCCAGGAACCAAGAATATGATGGGAGCCGCTGAGTTTGAAAGAATGAAGCCGGGTGCCATCTTCATTAACGCTGCTCGTGGCACAGTAGTGGATATCCCTGCTCTTTGCGATTCCCTCGAAGCAGGTCACCTTGCAGGGGCTGCAATTGACGTATTCCCTGAAGAACCAAAGACCAATGCAGACCCATTTGAGTCTCCATTGATGAAATTCGATAATGTGATCCTAACGCCGCACGTCGGTGGCTCTACGCAAGAAGCTCAGGAGAACATCGGTGTAGAAGTGGCTGGAAAACTGGCGAAATATTCTGACAATGGCTCAACGCTTTCAAGTGTTAACTTCCCAGAAGTATCACTGCCAGAGCACACCGAGTGTTCACGACTATTGCACATTCACAAAAACCGCCCTGGTATTCTAACTCAGATAAACACCATCTTTGCGGATGAAGGTATCAACATTGCAGGTCAATATTTGCAGACAGCTTCAGATATCGGTTATGTGGTTATTGATGTCGAAACAGCACGCTCTGAAGAAGCGCTGGCTAAGCTAAAGTTGATTGAAGGCACACTACGAGCTCGTATTCTGCACTAAGCGAACAACAGCTAAAAAAACGCCCTGACTAGTCAGGGCGTTTTTTTATTTTCCAATTTGATAGGTAACATCCACTCGGTCACGAATAGTGATTACCGAATCTTGATAGCTATTAGACTCCATTTTACTATCCATCGCCATACTGCGCATCACTACGGGTTGGTTCATCGGTTGACGATATTCAATGCGCCATACTTTGCCAAGATTTTGATCAAATCCTTTCGCTAAAGAAGCAGCTTTGCTTTGCGCATCTTTAATGGCCGCCATGCGTGCCGCTTCCTGGTATTGACCTTGGTCTTTCACTTTAAGTTGAATGTTGTCAACTTGGTTAATCCCTGATTCAAGCGCAAGATCGAGATAGTTATTAAGATTCTCTAAGTCCATCACCTGAACAGTCACTGTACGCGATGCACGATAGCCAACCAACTCAGGTTTACCTTTTTCTGGATAATGGTACTGAGGCGATAAGTACAGGTTTGAGCTCTGAATATCTTTCTTTTCGATGCCTTCAGACATCAAGCCAGAAAGAAACTTGTCTACCACAGAGTCAACACCTTGTTTTGCTTGGTCAGCATTCATTTGAGACTGTACAACTCGCACTGAAAACTCTGCCATATCTGGTGTTGCCTCTATCTCACCATAACCCGTGGTCGAGATATGAGGGAAATCCGGTTGGTTAGCAAAAACTGGCGCAGCAAACAGGGCAACCACTAATGTACCTAGTGCAAATGAGCGTTTCATTGAAGAATCCTCGTTCTGTTTTTAACCTTTATACTCAAGATTAGGCATAAGTTGAGAATATAGGTTCCCTAAAAAGTAAACACTGACACAAACATGACGTTCCACTACTGAGGCAAGTACTGTCTCGCGTGACTAATAATGGCGTCTGAAACCTCACCAAGCACCCCACTTTCAAGTTGCCAGTGGTGCCAATAAATTTGATGAGACAGCAAAATATTAGGCGTAAGCTCAATTAACGCCCCCGATGCCAGTTCATCTTGAATTTGTAACTTGGGGATAAGACAGTAAGCCACACCGGCGACCGCAAGCTTCACAAAGGCTTCTGAGCTGCGCACCGTATGTTTGAGTATGCTGCCCGGCATAATATTAAAGTGTTGATTAACAAATCGCTGATGCATCTTATCATGTTGGTCAAAAGCCACTGCTGGCGCTTTAATTAAACTTTCTCGGTTCACTCCTTGGCTGAAGTAGCGTTTAATAAAGCTTGGGCTTGCCACACAAAGATAATCGACTCGCCCTAAATAGTCAGCCACACACCCAGGGATAGATTGCGACTCTAAACTTATTGCGCCGACTACTTCACCGTTTTTGAGCTTTTCGATGGTGCGACCTTCATCATCAACAATGAGATTGAGCTCAACTCGTTTCGCTTCCAAAAGCGGAAACAAACTCGGAAGCAGCCACGTCGCCAAGCTATCAGCGTTGGTTGCTAATGACACTGAAAGCGGTTTATCCCCCAAGTCAGCCGCGAGTTCTGGCACCAGTTCTTGCTCAAGTAGCCGCACTCGACGATATAAGCCTAAGAGCTTTTTCCCTACAGCGGTCGGTCTTGGTGGCTGCTCTCGAACAAGGACAGGCTGAGCCAGCCATTTTTCTAATTGCTTAACTCGCTGAGACACGGCAGACTGAGAAATATACAGGTGTTCTGCCGCTTTATCGAAGCTTCGTTGCTCAACAATTGCGTCCAACGCTTCGATCCATTTGTAATCTAATCCGCGCATAAATCGCCCTCTTTTTCATCGCTTTGATTACAAATCACACATCATAAGTATGACTTATTTCTCATTAATATTATTAACTATCCTAATCATAAACGAATCGCTATTCTCACGCTCTCTTTTATGCTGCGGTGAGGAAATTAAAGTGAATTTTTGGGTGCTTCTTCAAGGTTTCGGATTGGGCGCGACAATGATTATCCCAATTGGCGCTCAGAACGCTTACGTTTTAAATCAAGGAATTAAGCGTAATCATCATCTTACGACGGCAACGGTTTGTAGCCTGCTAGATATGACGTTTATCTCTTTGGGGATCTTCGGTGGCGGTGCGATATTATCACAAAATGAACTGTTGCTTACCGGGGTAACGTTAGGCGGCATTGCATTTTTAACTGGCTATGGTCTGCTCTCTCTAAAGAGCGCTTTTAAAAAGCCATCGGCTCAAGAGTCTTCAGGTGAAGTCTTAGCTCGCGGTCGCCGCACTGTCGTTCTAGGAGCATTAGCGGTTACGGTATTAAATCCTCACCTGTATCTGGATACCGTGGTCATTCTAGGCTCCATTGGTGGTCAGTTTGAAGGAAATGATCGTATCGCTTTTGCAATTGGTACTGTACTCGCATCGTTTGTTTGGTTTTATTCCTTATCACTTGGCGCCGCAAAACTGGGACCAACCTTGTCTAAACCAAAAGTGAAGAAAGGTATCGACTTGGCAGTGGCCGCTATGATGTTTACTATCGCCTTGCTACTGACTAAAGGATTGATGGCCTAACGATGGATAATACCCAGCAGATATATTTGACCAATGTCGCCCTACTCAATGAGCATGCTATTTCATTTAATCAATGGCAACATGAGCCTATTCTCGACTTTGCCACTGATGAACGAATTGCCAAAGAGCTAGGATGGACAGGCACTCATAGTAAGAGTCTATTTTTGAAGAAGAAAGGAGGCGGGTTTGCACTCTTTCTCACCGATAAAGATACCCGACTCGACAAAGCTCTATTGAAGCAAGCGGTGGGGAAGCGCACTTCAATTTGCAGCAACGAAGATATGACTGAACAAATAGGTTGTGTACCAGGAGCGGTCTGTCCTATTGGGTTACCAGACGAGATAATGATTGTCGTTGATAAGGCTTTGTTTTCAGCTCAGGAAGTCTTATACACCCCGGGGTTACCTGAATGGACTTTCGGTTTGTCAGGAACAGATTTACAACGAGTACTGTCTCTGCTGCCCAATGACATCATAGAAATAGACATGAAAAAAGGTGAAGCATAATGCTTCACCTTTTGCTTTTTTGACAATAAAACGCTGATTAGCTCTCAACTTTGTTCAAATGAACATCCATCTGAGGGAATGGAATTTCGATGCCTTCTGCGTCTAATGCTTCTTTGATCGCTTGGAGCGAATCAAAATATACATCCCAGTACTGCTCGGTACGAACCCAAGGACGTACAACAAAGTTCACTGAAGAGTCTGCAAGGGCTACAACGCCAATCGTAGTACCTGGCTCTTTTAGAATGCGCTCATCTGCCTCTAGTGTTCTACGAATCACTTCTTGAGTCTTCTTCAGATCTGCCCCGTAAGAGACACCGATAACATGGTCGATACGACGCGTGGCGTGGCGAGAGTAGTTCGTGATTGGTGAGCCAATAACCGAGGCATTAGGTACAACAACCATCTTATTGTCTGGCGTGGTAAGAATCGTTTGGAAGATTTGAATAGAGTCAACTGAACCAGCCACTCCACCGATCTCAACATAGTCACCTGACTTGAAAGGACGGAAACCCACAATCAAGACACCTGCGGCAAAGTTTGATAGTGAACCTTGCAGTGCTAGACCTATAGCTAAACCAGCGGCACCAATTACCGCTACCACTGACGCAGTTTGAACACCAATTCGGCTTAATGCGGCAATTAAAACAATAACGAATAATGTGTAACGAACAATACCGTGGATAAATTCAACAACGGCCTTATCCATTTTCTTCTTATGTAGCAATTTAGAAACGCTATTAGCCACCGCTTTTACAACGATGTTACCAATAAACAGAATCAGAATAGCTGAAATGATATTCACGCCATATTGAACAAGTAAATCGGAGTTGTTGGTTAACCACTGCTCCGCTTTCGACAATCCATCCACAATAGGTGCTTGGATATCAACTGACTCATTGGCCATATTGTTTACCTCTTGAAAATATAAATAGTGCGTAGCGAACCTTAGCTAATACCACTGTACTATTAGCAAAGGCGCACTTGGTGAGATGCATTGAGAGTATGAATACCAATACACATTACTTAACAAAAGGTTACGCAAACATATGCGTTTATGCCAGTTTTTTTAAGCACAATCACATAATTTTCATCAGGCACAAAAAAAGCCGCTCTAAAGAGCGACTTTTTTCATCTTACTATCAGTTAAATCTTATACGATTTAATCTTATAGTACGTCGATAGCGTTTAGGTCAGCGAATGCTTTCTCTAGACGAGCAACCATTGAAGATTGACCAGCACGTAGCCATACGCGTGGGTCGTAGTACTTCTTGTTTGGCGCATCTTCACCAGTTGGGTTACCGATTTGACCTTGTAGGTAATCGTGGTTCTCAGCTTCGTAAGAACGGATACCGTCCCAAGTTGCCCACTGTGTATCAGTATCGATGTTCATTTTGATAACACCGTAGCCGATAGACTCTTGGATTTCTGCTTCAGTAGAACCAGAACCACCGTGGAATACGAAGTTTAGAGCGTTAGGTGCAATACCGAACTTCTCTGCACAGTATGCTTGAGAGTCACGTAGGATAGTTGGAGTTAGAACAACGTTACCTGGCTTGTATACACCGTGTACGTTACCGAAAGAAGCAGCGATAGTGAAACGTGGGCTAACAGCGTGTAGTTTCTCGTATGCGTATGCTACGTCTTCTGGAGAAGTGTATAGCTCAGATGCGTCCATGTGAGAGTTATCAACGCCATCTTCTTCACCACCAGTACAACCTAGTTCGATCTCAAGAGTCATACCCATTTTCGCCATGCGAGCTAGGTACTTAGCAGAGATTTCGATGTTCTCTTCTAGAGACTCTTCAGAAAGGTCGATCATGTGAGAAGAGAATAGTGGCTTACCAGTTTGAGCGAAGAACTCTTCACCCGCATCTAGAAGACCGTCGATCCAAGGTAGAAGTTTCTTAGCAGCGTGGTCAGTGTGAAGGATTACTGGGATACCGTAAGATTCAGCAACTGCGTGAACGTATTTTGCACCAGCAACTGCACCTAGGATTTGCGCGCCTTGACCTTCAAGCTTAACGCCTTTACCAGCGAAGAAGCCAGCACCGCCGTTAGAGAACTGAACAACAACTGGAGCTTTAACTTTAGCTGCTGCTTCAAGAACACCGTTGATAGAGTCAGTGTTAACTACGTTTACTGCAGGAAGAGCGAAGTTGTTCTCTTTAGCAACTTCAAATACTTTTTGAACGTCATCGCCAGAGATAACACCTGGTTTTACGAAGTCGAAGATCTTAGACATGGAATAAGTCCTATTTTCTGTCGTTTTAAATAAAAATTGGCAATCGTTTGCTCACAATGGGCGGCATTGTATCAAAGTTAATCACCCATTGCAGCATAGATAAAAGCGGACCAATAAGCCCGCTCTATAAAGATGATTATGCTTTAGCACGCTCTTCAAGCATTGCTACTGCTGGTAGTACTTTACCTTCAACGAACTCAAGGAATGCACCGCCACCTGTAGAGATGTAAGAAACGTCAGCTTTGATACCGAACTTGTCGATAGCCGCTAGCGTGTCACCACCACCTGCTACAGAGAAACCGTCTGATTCAGCGATCGCTTTAGAAATGCCTTCAGTACCTGCTTCGAAGTTCTTGAACTCGAATACACCTACAGGGCCGTTCCATAGGATAGTTTTAGCATCTTTTAGGATTTTCGCTAGTTCAGCTGTTGAATCTGGACCTAGGTCGAAAATCATATCGTCGTCTTGAACTTCAGAAACGTGTTTGATTTCTGCTTCAGCGTTCTCGTCGAATGCTTTTGCACATGCAACGTCAGTTGCCACTGGAATTGCACACTCATCCATTAGCTTCTTAGCCGTATCTACTAGGTCTGCTTCGTAAAGAGACTTACCTACGTTGTGACCCGCAGCTGCGATGAACGTGTTCGCAATACCACCACCAACAACAAGTTGGTCAGCGATTTTAGATAGAGATTCAAGAACCGTTAGCTTAGTAGAAACTTTAGAACCACCTACGATAGCAACCATTGGACGAGCTGGCTTATCCATTGCTTTACCTAACGCTTCTAGTTCGTTAGCTAGTAGAGGACCTGCACATGCAACTGGTGCGTTCATACCAACGCCATGAGTAGATGCTTGTGCACGGTGAGCTGTACCGAATGCATCCATAACGAAGATGTCACATAGTGCTGCGTATTTCTTAGATAGCTCTTCTTCGTTCTTCTTCTCGCCTTTGTTGAAGCGAACGTTTTCAAGAACAACAAGTTCACCTGTGTTCAGCTCAAGACCTTCTAGGTAGTCTTTTGCTAGCTTAACTTCGCAATCAAGAGCGTCGTTTAGGTAGTTTACAACTGGTTGTAGAGAGAACTCTTCTGCGTACTCGCCTTCAGTAGGACGACCTAGGTGAGACGTAACCATTACTTTAGCGCCAGCTTCTAGACAGTGCTTGATGGTTGGTAGAGACGCTAGGATACGCGCGTCAGAAGTTACTTTACCGTCTTTTACAGGTACGTTCAGATCCGCACGGATAAATACGCGTTTACCTGCTAGTTCCAGGTCAGTCATCTTGATTACAGACATGTTTAGTCCTCTCAACTAAAAAATAAATAAAGTTTTTGAAAACCCGGCTTCTTGCCAAGTTTTGGAATTCATCAACTGCTTACTTATATTGGGCTTATGAATATTAATTTCAAGCATCAAAATTAATATTTTCCCAAATTGCGCCCTTGATACTACTTGGACGCCTGCATTGCTAAAGCAGTGTCTAACATACGATTAGCAAAGCCCCACTCGTTGTCACACCAAACCAACATCTTGACCAAGCGACCATCGCTTACTCGGGTCTGTGTCCCATCGACAATGGCACTGTGTGGGTCATGGTTAAAGTCTATCGAAACCAGCGGTGCTTCAGTATAGTCAACAATGCCGTCTAATGTACACCGAGATGCGTTAATAATGACTTGATTTACGTCATTAACTTTCACATTCGTATTTATAGTTACACTTAAATCCATAGCGGTGACGTTAATTGTTGGCACTCTGACAGAAATTGCTTCAAATTTGTTAGAAAATTTCGGAAAAATGCGTTCAATACCTTTATGCAATCTAGTATCAACTGGAATAATAGAATGGCTCGCAGCACGCGTTCTTCGTAAGTCACTATGATAAGCATCAATAACTTGTTGGTCATTCATCGCCGAGTGAATAGTGGTAATGGTACCGGAATCGATGCCGAATGCTTCGTCTAACGCTTGAATGACAGGAACAATACAGTTAGTGGTGCAAGAGCCGTTAGAAACAATAACCTGCTCTTGTGTCAAGGAGTCATGATTCACACCATAAATAATAGTGTTATCAAGATCGTGTGAACCAGGGTGAGAAAATAGCACTTTTTTAGCACCCGCAGCGATATGTTCTAGGCCATCGGCACGGCAACCAAATACCCCGGTGCAATCCAAGACGATATCAACGTCCAAATTACGCCAAGGCAGCAAATTTATCTCAGCAGAGTGTAAAATTCGAATCGTATCGAACTTGCCATCGCTGTGATTAACATACAGGTGCTCTTGATCGTGAGAGATCTTCTTGGCAAATCGACCATGACTAGTATCGTATTGAAGCAAATGTGCCATTGCTTCAGGTTGAGCAAGCTCGTTGACCGCGACGACTTGTATTTTATCGTTTTTGCCGCTTTCATAGATTGCTCGAAGTACATTTCGTCCAATGCGACCAAAGCCATTAATAGCCACTTTTAACATCGCACTACATCCTTAGTTCACGTTATGAAGGTGTGCATAGTAACCGATCAACTGTCATTTCGCATTAACAGTTGCGAGGCAAGTCTCCAAAACACGCCATCCGCTAAAAGTTCACTCTGCTACCATGGTTAAAGGGTGCATCTCTCGTGCCATTTAACGACCTCGTTTTCACTGCACAGGAGGTGTCCCATGTTTACTGGTCAGCATTACTGCCAATCATGTAATAAAGAAACTGTTCATAACGAAGTCTTGATACGTAAACCAAGTCGCTATGACAAAGACCCAAAGATCCTTGGTCGAATTAAGTTATTGCTGCACGCGTTTATCAATGGCGGGCACTACTATGATATGGACCGCTATGTCACCTGCCAAATCTGTGGCAGACGCGAGTTGGATAACAAAGGTAGTGAATTTGAATAGCCATAAAAAAGCCGAGCTCTAAGGCTCGGCTTTTCATGTACTAACGATGCTTATTGAGTCTTCTAATTAAGCAAGTAGCTCTTTTGCTGTGTTTACAACGTTTTCGGTTGTGAAGCCAAACATCTTAAACAGCTCACCCGCTGGCGCAGATTCACCGAATGTTGTCATGCCGATGATCTTGCCACCGAAGCCAACATACTTGTACCAGTAATCCGCAATACCTGCTTCAACAGCAATACGCTTAGTCACTGCAGCAGGAAGAACTGCTTCACGGTATGCTTCATCTTGCGCATCAAATACGTCAGTAGAAGGAAGAGACACTACGCGTACTTTCTTACCTTCAGCCGTCAGTTCAGCGTAAGCGTTTGTTGCTAGCTCAACTTCAGAGCCAGTAGCGATAAGGATAAGCTCTGGAGTACCTTCACAATCTTTCAGGATGTAACCACCCTTAGCAACATTGGCTAGCTGCTCTGCGTTACGATCTTGTTGTGCAAGATTTTGACGAGAGAAGATTAGCGATGTTGGACCGTCTTTACGCTCAATCGCGTATTTCCAAGCAACCGCAGACTCTACTTGGTCACATGGACGCCATGTGCTCATGTTTGGCGTTACGCGTAGTGATGCGATTTGCTCAACTGGTTGGTGCGTCGGACCATCTTCACCCAGACCGATAGAATCGTGAGTGTAAACTTGGATGTTTTGCACTTTCATCAGTGCAGCCATGCGCATTGCGTTACGAGCGTATTCCATGAACATTAGGAAGGTTGCACCGTAAGGGACGAAACCACCGTGCAGAGCGATACCATTGATGATCGCCGTCATACCGAATTCACGTACACCGTAGTGGATGTAGTTACCAGACGCATCGTCAGCCGTTAGCGACTGAGAGCCAGACCACATAGTGAGGTTTGATGGTGCAAGGTCAGCAGAGCCGCCCATGAATTCTGGAAGCATCTTACCGAACGCTTCTAGAGCATTTTGAGACGCTTTACGAGATGCAATGTTTGCTGGGTTCGCTTGAAGATCAGCAATGATCTTGCTTGCTTCTTGTTCCCACTGAGCTGGAAGCTCACCGTTCACACGACGCTTAAACTCAGCTGCTAGTTCTGGGTAAGCCGCTTCATAAGCCGCTAGCTTCTCGTTCCAAGCTGCTTCTTTTGCGCTACCCGCTTCGTTTGCATCCCACTCTGCTTTGATGTCAGCAGGGATTTCGAATGGACCGTGTTCCCAACCAAGGAATTCACGTGCTGCTGCAATTTCGTCGTGACCTAGTGGTGCACCGTGACAGTCGTGAGAGCCCGCTTTGTTTGGTGAACCAAAACCGATGATGGTTTTAGTACAGATAAGTGTTGGACGTGGATCCGCTTTTGCCGCTTCAATCGCTGCATTGATCGCGTCAGCATCGTGACCGTCAACTGCAGGAATTACGTGCCAGCCGTATGCTTCGAAGCGCTTAGGTGTGTCATCAGAGAACCAACCTTCCACTTCACCATCGATAGAGATGCCGTTGTCGTCCCAGAAAGCGATCAGCTTACCCAGACCTAGGGTACCCGCTAGTGAACACGCTTCGTGAGAGATACCTTCCATCAGACAGCCATCACCCATGAAGACATAAGTGAAGTGGTCGACAATATCGTGACCTTCTTTGTTGAACTGAGCTGCAAGAGATTTCTCAGCAATCGCCATACCAACCGCGTTGGTGATGCCTTGACCTAGAGGGCCAGTCGTCGTCTCGATACCTGGTGCGTAGCCGTACTCTGGGTGACCTGGTGTTTTTGAGTGCAGTTGACGGAAGTTTTTAAGATCGTCAATTGATAGCTCGTAACCGCTTAGGTGAAGCAGAGAGTAAATCAGCATTGAGCCGTGGCCGTTTGACAGTACGAAACGGTCGCGGTCAGCCCACTCTGGGTTTGACGGGTTGTGATTTAGGTGAGAACGCCAAAGAACTTCAGCGATATCTGCCATACCCATTGGCGCACCTGGGTGACCTGAGTTAGCTTGTTGAACACCATCCATGCTTAGCGCGCGGATTGCATTAGCGAGTTGTTTACGAGAAGACATGTAGGCTCCTGAGTGCATTAAGCGAATTCCAAGTTTTTCATAAGCTGAACGAATAATCAGCGGCGCTATTGTCGCAAAGCCCCATACTCTCTGCAAACGTTTTACCGTCATTTTTTGGCTTTTTGCCGCGATAATGTCTTACTAAAGCGCGTTTCTTTAACAAAATTAGGCAAACGATTGGCTATAACTTAAAAGCAAAAATCGCTTGCTAATCGAACATTGATGAATAGAATAGACGTCTAGATGTAGATACACCTACAATATATCATTGAATTTTCTATAAGTGAGTACGATATTCTCACTTTAAAATGTAATTGGAGCTCTCATGGCTAAGCACCTGTTTACTTCTGAATCTGTATCAGAAGGCCATCCAGATAAAATCGCTGACCAAATTTCTGATGCGGTACTTGATGCAATCCTAGAACAAGACCCAAAAGCACGTGTTGCTTGTGAAACGTACGTTAAGACTGGCATGGTGATGGTAGGTGGTGAGATCACTACTTCAGCATGGGTTGATATCGAAGAATTGACTCGTGAAACTGTTCGTGAGATCGGTTACGTTCATTCAGATATGGGCTTTGACGCTGATTCTTGTGCGGTACTAAACACTATCGGTAAACAGTCTCCAGACATCAACCAAGGCGTTGATAAAGCAGACCCTAAAGAGCAAGGTGCTGGTGACCAAGGCATCATGTTCGGTTATGCAACTAACGAAACTGACATCCTAATGCCAGCTCCTATTACTTACTCTCACCGTCTTGTTCAAAAACAAGCGGAAGTGCGTAAGAACGGTACTCTACCTTGGTTGCGCCCAGACGCTAAATCTCAGGTAACGTTCCAGTACGATCAAGGTAAGATCGTTGGTATCGATGCCGTTGTTCTTTCAACTCAGCACTGTGATTCAATCTCTACACCAGACCTACGCGAAGCTGTGATGGAAGAGATCATCAAACCAGTACTACCATCAGAGTGGATCAACAAAGAAACTAACTTCTTCATCAACCCAACCGGTCGTTTCGTAATCGGTGGTCCAATGGGTGACTGTGGTCTAACAGGTCGTAAGATCATCGTTGATACATACGGCGGCGCAGCTCGTCACGGTGGTGGTGCATTCTCTGGTAAAGATCCATCAAAAGTAGACCGCTCTGCAGCATATGCAGCACGTTATGTAGCGAAAAACATTGTTGCTGCTGGTATGGCAGATCGTTGTGAAATCCAACTTTCTTACGCTATCGGTGTTGCTGATCCAACCTCTATCATGGTGGAAACATTCGGTACTGAAAAAGTATCTCACGACATCATCGTCGAAGCAGTACGTCAAAACTTCGACCTACGTCCATATGGTCTGCAAGAGATGCTAAACCTTCTTCAGCCAATCTATAAGAAGACAGCAGCATACGGTCACTTCGGTCGTGAAGAGTTCCCATGGGAAGCGACAGACAAAGCAGCAATCCTACGCGACTTTGCTGGTTTATAATCTGCCAACTCTGAACTAATACTCTAAAAAGCCTTCAAAATATTTTTTGAAGGCTTTTTTGTATTTATTGCTAACCATTTCAAACACTTTGTTTCAACATTGTTAAAAATGGATATTGCAGCACGTGATTTATACCCTTCTAAAAATTGTGTTTTCTCACAACTCGGTTAATAGTTAATCAAAAGTGCCCTTGCAAACAGACCTTTTCAGGTCTGAGGTTCGTACTGTAAATAGAGCACTTATGAGGGGAAGACGCTAAACAACGACATTTTGCTAGATCTGTTCGTGCTGAATAACCAGCATCGTTAGCGCCATGCCCTGAGAAACGTAGGCCAGTTTGTCAAATCAGGGAGGACATATGCCTCGAACTGTAAATACCGACGACTTCCACAAGAAACACGAAGTCAGGGATCAAGATTACGCTAAAACTATTCCTTGCAATCAACTGAGTGTGTCAGCACCATTTCACTGGTTAGCACTTGGTTTGCATGACCTTATTCGGATGCCAATTATCAGCGCATTTTATGGCTTATGCTTTACTGCTGCCGCTGTCGCGATTGTGCTACTAGTACAATGGCAAGGAACTCATCTAGTCATCATGCCGAGTTTGGTGGTTTATATGCTCATAGGGCCATTTTTGGCACTTGGATTGTATGACGCTGCTTGGGAAAGAGAAAAAGGACACAAACCCAGTCTGTTCCACTCCATGAAAGCCATCGGTAGAAATTCCACCTCACAGTGGGCATTTGCTGTTTTACTCGCTGTAGCGATGATTTTCTGGATGAGAATCGCAGCCTTGTTGCACGCTCTCTACCCTTCTGTTCAAGGCGCACCCTTAACTGATTTTGCACCATTTTTGATTACGGGTAGTATTATTGGAGCTGTGATTGCTTCGATTATCTTCAGCATTTCAGCGTTCTCGATTCCACTCATGATGGAGAGACGCGTCGATGTGATGACCGCCGTGTTTACTAGCTTCAATGCGGTCAAATCTAATATTCCAGCCATGATTGTATGGGCTTTGGTAATCTGTGGCGGAATCTTGATTGGCTTCGCTACCTATGGCATTGGGATGATCATTACTATGCCAATCCTAGGCTATGGTACATGGCACGCCTATCACGAAACCATTAAGAAAAAACATCATCTTTAAGCCAACGAGCAATATATTGCAAACATAACCAATGTCTCTAGAATAACGCCCTCATTTGGGCGTTATTTTTTGATTGAGTTAAATGAAATCATCTCCATCCGAAGAGCTGCACTACCTCGCAGTAAAAAAGCTAGCACAATGTATCGAACAGGCTCGCCACTACTTAGAGCGAGACTTTCCTATGCCCGCCCTAAACTACCAACTTCGTGGCAAAGCGGCGGGAAAAGCCTACTTACAAACATGGGAGATACGATTAAACCCTGTCTTGTTTGCCGAGAACCAACTAGCTTTTATCAACGAAGTGATTCCACATGAAGTCGCTCATCTCATTACGTTTGCTTGCTTTGGTCGAGTGCGCCCACATGGAGCGGAGTGGCAAATGGTTATGAGCCAAGTCTTTTCGTTAACACCGAAGACCACACATTCTATGAATGTTCAATCCGTTCAAGGTCGTACCTTCGAATACCACTGTCAGTGCGACACTTTCCCCGTATCCATAAGAAGACACAACAAAGTGTTGCGTCAGCAGGCCAGTTATCGTTGCCGAAAATGTGGCAGCCAAATTAAATTCACGGGCAAACAACTCAGTTAAATTGAGGAGCCTTGCCGAGTAATCTACATATCTATCGGTAGATTAGGCACTTTTTGCGAGTTAAACTAGGTTATCTCAACCTTTTTAAAGACTTGCAATGAATCGTTATTTATCTTTTGTCTTGGCGCTATTCATCGGTTTAACCTCATTCTCAGCGCTTAGTGCTCCACCTAGTAGCTTTAGCAAAGCGAAGAAAGAAGCCGTCAAAATCTATGCGGATCACCCTATCAGTTTTTACTGTGGGTGTGATATTCAATGGCAAGGCAAAAGAGGCGTTCCAGACCTGTCATCTTGTGGTTATCAAGTCCGCAAACAGCAGAAACGTGCAAGTCGTATTGAATGGGAACATGTCGTACCCGCATGGCAATTTGGCCACCAGCGTCAATGCTGGCAAGAAGGTGGCCGGAAGAACTGCACTCGAAACGATAAAGCTTTCAAATTAATGGAGGCAGATTTACACAATCTCACACCGGCTATCGGTGAAGTCAATGGCGACCGCTCCAATTACAACTTCTCTCAGTGGAATGGTATTGATGGCGTCAGCTATGGCCGTTGCGAGATGCAAGTCAACTTCAAACAACGCAAAGTCATGCCACCAGACCGAGCTAAAGGTTCCATCGCCCGTACCTACTTATATATGAGTAAAGAGTACGGGTTTAAGCTATCCAAACAACAAACACAGTTAATGCAAGCTTGGAATAAAACTTACCCTGTCGACACTTGGGAGTGCACTCGCAATGAACGCATCAAGCGTATTCAAGGCAACGATAACCCATTTGTGGCAGAAGCCTGTAAAAATCCTAGCTAAATCGAGACGCCAGCCCTTGTAATTTTATGGGCGGGCATCCATCTTATACCTCTATACAGTTTTGTTCTTTGGAAGTTTTTATGCGTATACCTCGTATCTATCACCCTGAACCAATCCACGCTTTAGGGACTCTTGCACTAAGTGAAGATGCCGCTGGCCATGTGAGCCGCGTATTGCGCATGAAAGAAGGTCAAGAAGTGTTGTTATTTGATGGCTCGGGTCATGAATTTCCAGCCACTATTACTCAGATTGGTAAAAAGAATGTGGACGTCGACATACAAGAAAAAGTGTCGGCCAGCATAGAATCACCTTTGGATCTGCATTTAGGTCAGGTCATTTCTCGTGGTGACAAAATGGAGTTCACTATTCAAAAGTCGGTTGAGTTAGGCGTCAATACCATCACCCCGCTTATCTCAGAGCGCTGCGGCGTTAAGCTCGATGCTAAACGCTTTGAAAAGAAACTGCAGCAATGGCAAAAGATTGCTATCAGTGCTTGCGAACAATGCGGGCGTAACACCATTCCTGAAATTCGACCGATTATGTCGTTAGAGCAATGGTGTGCAGAGCCATCGGAAGCCCTTAAGCTCAACCTACATCCAAGAGCGAAATATTCAATCAATACCTTGCCAGAACCTGTTACTAAGGTTCGCCTGCTTATAGGCCCTGAAGGAGGTCTATCGGCGCAAGAAATTGAAATGACAGAACAATATCAATTCGAAGAAACCCTGCTTGGTCCTCGTGTTTTGCGAACAGAAACGGCGGCATTAACGGCCATCACTGCACTGCAAGTACGCTTTGGCGATTTAGGTTAACGGGAGAAAAATAATGCTCAAACTCGGTATCGTGATGGATCCAATTTCATCCATCAACATTAAGAAAGATTCTAGTTTCGCAATGATGTTGGAAGCCCAACGTCGTGGTTATGAAATCCATTATATGGAAATGAACGATCTGCATTTAGATCAAGGCACAGCCGTTGCCGATACCAAGATTGTCACGCTGAAAGAAGACCCAAATGGTTGGTATGAATTCACTTCTGAGCAAACTATTGAGCTGTCAGAACTTGATGCCGTATTGATGCGCAAGGATCCACCATTTGATACTGAATATATTTACGCCACATATATCCTTGAGCGCGCAGAAGAGAAAGGCACATTAATCGTTAACAAGCCACAAAGTCTACGTGACTGCAACGAAAAGCTGTTCACAGCTTGGTTCCCGGAGCTTACTCCAACGACGATTGTGACTCGCAAAGCCGAGAAGATTAAGCAGTTCCGTGACCAGCATGGTGACGTTATTCTTAAACCACTAGATGGTATGGGCGGAGCCTCCATTTTCCGCGTTAAGCAAGATGACCCTAACGTGTCCGTTATTATTGAAACATTGACCAATCACGGTCAAAACTACGCGATGGCACAGACTTTTGTTCCTGACATCAGCAATGGTGACAAGCGCATCCTTGTCGTTGATGGAGAGCCTATGCCATATTGCTTAGCTCGCATTCCAGCGAAAGGTGAAACGCGTGGTAACCTGGCTGCAGGTGGCCGCGGTGAAGCTCGTCCCTTAAGTGAGACAGACAAGCAAATAGCCGAAGCCGTTGCTCCAACTTTAAAAGAGAAAGGCCTAATATTTGTAGGTCTGGATGTAATTGGCGACAAACTAACTGAAATCAATGTCACCAGCCCAACTTGCATTCGTGAGATTGAGGCAGCCTTTGACATCTCTATTACTGGCAAGCTGATGGATGCCATCGAGCGCCGTTTAGGGAAGTAACCGTGGGAGAGGCCATGATGAACCTAGCCAACCATTTTCTTGTTGCTATGCCAGGGATGCAAGACCCCTACTTTCAGCGCAGTGTCATTTATGTATGTGAACATAATGAAGAAGGCGCAATGGGGATTATGATCAATACCCCTATTGATGTCACCGTTGCCAACATGCTCAAGCAAGTGCAGGTCGAGTTGCCCATTGCCTCTCAAACCACTCATAGTAAGAGCCTCGATGAACCGGTGCTCAATGGAGGGCCGGTGTCTGAAGATCGAGGTTTTATCCTCCATAAACCCAAAGATAAATATCAATCAAGCATACAGATCACGGACAAGGTTTCCGTCACGACCTCAAAAGATATTCTGGCGGTACTCGGTACTGATGCACAGCCTGATAACTACCTGGTCGCTCTTGGCTACTCTGGATGGAGTGCCGGCCAACTTGAATCTGAGTTGGCTGAGAACTCTTGGTTAACCATTGAAGCTGATCCGAGCATCATTTTCGAGACTCCAGTCGAAGAAAGATGGAGCACCGCCGTTGCTATGCTTGGCATTGATATTGCCCAGTTATCCACGCAAGTCGGGCATGCCTAACCTCCCGAACCGTTTACTGCACGACGTAAGAGACAAAACACTATGACATCCAGAACCATTATCGCCTTCGATTATGGAACCAAGAGTATTGGTAGCGCCATTGGTCAAGAAGTCACTGGCACTGCAAGTCCACTGAAAGCCTTCAAAGCCAAAGACGGCATTCCAAACTGGGATGATATTGAGGCTATGCTCAAAGAGTGGCAACCAGATCTGATCGTTGTTGGATTACCGACGGATCTGCATGGCAAAGCACTAGAGGAAATTACCGCACGAGCGAAAAAGTTTGCTAATCGAGTTCATGGCCGATTTGGGCTTCAAGTAGAGTTGCACGATGAGCGTCTGTCCACCGCGGAAGCGCGAGCAGAATTATTTGAGATGGGTGGTTATAAAGCTCTATCGAAGGGCAATGTCGACTGTCAGTCAGCGGTAGTGATTTTAGAAAGCTGGTTTGAAGCGCAATGGGCTTAAGTTCAGTAACAAAAAAGGATGACCAATGAGTCATCCTTTTTAATCGATTATGTCTACTCAACCTACTAAGGTCATTAATTAAACACGTAATTAATCGACTTTCAATTCTTGAAGCATTGACTCTGGCAGAGCTAACTCGTCGTTTTTGTTTACTTGAATACCCGCCGCAATAATCGCTTCCGCAATCGCTTTTGCCTCTTCTAAAGAGTGCATAGCCGCCGTACCACACTGATACTCATTTAGCTCAGGAATCTTGTTCTGGCTTTCTACCTTCAGAACGTCTTGCATCGCGCTTAACCAAGCGTCCGCTACTTGTTGCTCTGAAGGTGTACCGATTAAGCTCATGTAGAAACCTGTACGGCAGCCCATTGGAGAAATATCGATGATTTCAACAGCATCACCATTTAGGTGTGCACGCATAAAGCCAGCGTATAGGTGCTCAAGCGTGTGGATGCCTTTCTCAGAAAGGATATCTTTGTTTGGCGCCGTGAAACGTAAGTCAAACACCGTGATGGTGTCTCCTTTTGGGGTTTGCATTGTTTTCGCTACACGTACGGCTGGTGCGTGCATCTTTGTGTGGTCTACCGTGAAGCTATCCAGTAGTGGCATGATTGATTCTCCTTAGCGTTACTCACCGCAAAAGCCGTGAGTAAGTGATTAGTGGCTCGATTGTAAGGGGCTACACCAAGAGGTGCAACTCGCTTACTTGTTAATCGCCTGCATACGTTCTGGGGTGAGATACGCAAAATAGTTCGTTAAGAAATCATCGAAGCTTTCTTTGTCTGAAGCTTCAATCACTTTCTGAACTTCAACCGACCGAATCACTTCCGTTTCCATAAGGTCAGACGAATAAGCATGATATTGATGATCTAAGTTCTTCTGGCGGTATTCTTTACCAAGCTCGCAACCAACTTTACCTAGACCACCTAATGCCTTTGTTTTCTCAAGTAAACGGCCAGAAATGGACAGTTCAGGGTCGTCGTTCCAAGCTTCCAGTGTGTCACACACTTTTTGATATTCGTTGCCACCGTGAGCAGCATCCATATGTTTAGCGATTTCTCGAAGGTCGACAAACACACGTTTTACCCATGATTGGCTATCAAGCACTTCACCGTCACAACCAATTTTCAGTTCAAGACCAACTTGTCGGCCTTCAACAATCACTTTGTTCCAGTTTTCACGCCAGCATTCAAGTTCACAATTGTCCATAGGCTCAGAGTCTTTCAAAACGCACCAGGTTAAGAAGAGATCTAAGAAACGAATCTGATCCGCAGTAATTCCAATTGGACTAAATGGATTCACATCTAAAGAGCGAACTTCAATGTACTCAACACCTGCACGTGATAGCGCTTCTGATGGTTTTTCACCGCTTTGAGCCACACGCTTAGGACGAATCGGAGCATACAGCTCATTCTCAATCTGCAACACATAGTCGTTAAGCTGGCGATACTCACCTTCTACTTTTACGCCAATCTTGGCGAAATCTTCAGAAGGTGTGTGGATCGCTTGGTTTAGCCCTTCAAGATACTGGTCAAGGCTGTTAAAACCAATTTTAAGTGCACTCTGCGCGCTATTGGTATAACCCAAATCACTCAGTCTCAGCGACGTTGCTTTTGGCAAATAGAGCGTGCCGCCCACTTTCTCAAATGGCAGTTTAGTCTCCTTTCCTTGCAGGAAAGACGAGCAAATGGCCGGTGACGCACCAAAGAAATAAGGAATTAACCAGCCAAAACGGTAATAGTTTCGGATAAGACCGAAGTAGGCTTCCGATTTCGCATCTTGGCGTGCTTTTTCGTCTTGCTCACCAAATAGCGCATCCCAGAATGACTCTGGGAATGAGAAGTTAAAATGCACGCCGGAAATGATCTGCATTAAGCTACCGTAGCGATGCTTTAGTCCTTGACGATAAAGTGTCTTCATACGTCCAGAGTTCGAGCTGCCATATTGAGCTAAGGCGATATCATCTTCACTGCCCACATAACAGGGCATAGACAGTGGCCACAATTTCTCGTTGCCTAATTTCGTCTGAGTAAAATGATGGATATCAGATAACTGATTGATCAGCGTATCAACATCACGAGAAACTGGAGTAATAAACTCCAGTAGTGACTCGGAGAAATCCGTCGTAATGTATTCGTTCGTTAGGGCTGAGCCTAGCGCCTCTGGATGCGGCGTTGTCGCTAAGTGGCCATCGTCGGTATAACGCAACGATTCCCTTTCCACACCTCGTCCAAACTGTTTAAAAATGGTTTGGTCTTTAGCAACTTGATCCAGTCGCGCAGCAAATTTAGTCACAATGCGATTCGCTTATAGTTCGTTATTCCAATTGAAGACTGGGGACACCATACACGCTATCTTATTGAATAAACAAGAGCCGATGCCACCCATCCCTTCTATATGGTCACTCTATTGTGTGATTTCAAGTTCTTCAATTGGAATATTCAGTTTCTCAAGTTGCGGTTTTAGACTCTTCGCGTCTCCCACAACTATGATTTGGTATTTGTTTGGATCGAACCACTTCGCAGCCAGCTCATTAAGCACCGATTTGTCGACCGATTCTACAATGTCATTGCGCTGCTGGAGGTAATCCTTATCCAAACTATAGGTTAAAATTGACGACAACAAACTGGCTTTTTGACTTGGTGTTTCGTAAGTCAATGCATCTTGTTGTCCCACAGCAAGGCGCATAAACTCTAGTTCTTCATCGGTCATACCATTTTGGCTGTAGTCTTTTAACTCTTTAATGAGCTCTTCAATTGAAGGAATCGTCGCGTTAGCTCTCACTTGAGCACTAAAGACAATCGCTCCAATTTCACGATTACTCGCGAAATAACCACTCGCACCATAGGTGTAACCTTTGTCCTCTCGCAAATTCTGATTGATCCTGCTATTGAAGTTACCCGCCAAATTAAAGTTAGCCAGTCGACTCAAATACAGCTCGCCCGTTGCGTCAAACGGCAACCCTCGGCGCACCAAACGTACAATACTTTGTGGTGCAGCTGGCTTATCTACCAAGAAGATATGCTGACCAGTTAAAGGCGCTACTGCTTCCGGACAAATCAATGGCGCCGCTTCTCCACTCCAAGACTGCCAAAATGCCAATTGCTTCTTGATCTGTTTCTGGGAAATATCGCCAACCACCACTATTTGAGCCCCTTGTGGTGTGTAGTGCTTGCGATAGAAGCGCTTCACGTCATCAAGCGTAATTGAAGCAATCGACGCTTCAGTACCATCAGATGAGCGGCCAAATACAGAGTCTCCAAACAACACCTCTCTTGTCGCTTGTGATGCCATCCAGCTTGGTTTCTGATGTTGGTAAACCAATCCTTCTAGCGTTTGTGCTTTCAAGCGGTCAAAGTCTTCCTGTTTCATGGCAGGGTGGAATAGCGCATCCTCGAGCAGCGCTAAGGTCTCTGGCAAGTTCTTCGCTAGAGCCGAGACCGACACGCGTGTGGTGTAAGCTCCTGCGCTAAACCCAATTCGGCTACCTAATCGATCGAGCTCTGCTTGCAGTTCTTCCACGCTGCGTGTTGTGGTTCCTTCTTCCATCATGGAAGCTGTTAGCCCCGCTAAGCCTTCTTTTCCTTTCGCAACATAGCGATCGCCTGCAGGCAATTGGAAGTGAATCTCTACCGTTGGTGTTTCTCGTGTTTCTGTACCTAGTAGCTCACTGCCATTATCAAACTGCAAGCTGTAAAGTGCTGGCATCTTAGCTTTAACTCCTTCCGCTACTTTAGGCATAACGCTGCGATCAAAGGTGTCAACAGGTCGTCGGAATACCAATTGCTCTTCCGTCACTTTGCTATATTTCGGTAATGTTCTCGGCGGAGTCTCGAAGTTAGCAGGCTCTACCGCCATATCTTTACGGCCTTTAGGCACCACACTCAAGGTTACTTTATGCTTATCGTTGATGAAGGTGTCGTAAGCATTAGTCACATCCTGAGGAGTAACCGCACGTATCTGCTTTAATTGCTGTTCTAAGCGATCTGGTTGACCAAAGAAGGTTTCGTTAGAGGCTAACTGAGAGACCTTACCTTTGACACTTTGCAGTGCGAAAACAGCGCCTGATTCAGAAAGGCCTGTGATCTGTTTCAGCCTCTCTTCACTGATGCCTTGTTTTTCAAACTCATTTAACGTCGCTAACAACTCGTTGTATAGCGCTTTTAGACCATCTTTATCTGTTGAAGCGCCCATAGCGTACACGTAGAAGTTACAAGCTAGCTCATTACAATCGTTGAATGCCCCAGCATCGAGCGCCTTTTGCGTCTTGATCAGTTTTTGATACAACAAACTATTGGTGCCACCACCGATGGCGTCAGCCATTGCCTCAAGCACAGCTTGATCTTTTGCGCCTCGATAGCTCGTCGTAGGCCAACCAATCACTACCATCGGCTGACGAATACGATCTTCTAACGTCACGTAACGATCGTTTGGCAACACAGCTGGTTGTTTTGGATCTTTGTCGACTTCAGGTCCTCTCGGAATAGAACCGAAGTATTTTTCTACCCATGCCAATGTTTGTGCTTTATCGATGTCACCACCAATGGTGAGCACGGCATTATTTGGTCCATACCAACGTAGGAAAAATGCTTTAAGATCATTCACGTCAACACGATCAAGATCTTCAACATATCCAATTGGCTGCCAAGAATAGGGGTGCCCTTCAGGGAACATGGCTTCACCCATTTTCTCCCATATCAGGCCATAAGGACGGTTATCGTAGTTTTGAGCACGTTCGTTCTTCACCGTATCACGCTGAATTTCAAATTTTTTCTGAGAAACTGCCCCAAGCAAAAAGCCCATACGATCCGCTTCAAGCCACAACATTTTCTCTAATTGGTTAGATGGAACGGTTTCAAAATAATTAGTGCGATCGCGCGTGGTCGTACCGTTTAAAGTGCCACCCGCTTCGGTAATGATCTTAAAATGTTGCTGATCACCGACGTGTTCTGAACCCTGGAACATCATATGTTCAAAGAAGTGTGCAAAACCGGACTTTCCGACCTCTTCACGAGCCGATCCCACATGGTAGGTGACATCCACATGTACTAAAGGATCCGAGTCATCGGGCGCTAAGATAACAGTGAGGCCATTTTCCAAACGGTATTTAGAATAAGGAATCATGACCTTGTCTGGGTCAGCTTTGGCCTCTTCAATTAAAGTGACACCTTTAGGTAAAGCACTACTGGCTTGATTTGACGGCTCGTTACTACTGCAACCGTATAGAAAGACCAGCGATAGAACGCCGAGCCAGATCTTTTTCATAAATGCTCCTTAGAAAAGACCGTAGAAGATAGCGGTCAGCGCGATATAACGTAGCGCTTTACCAATCGCAATAAGCACAACACATGGCAGAAACTTCATCCGCAGCCAACCTGCTGCTAAACACAAAGGGTCGCCAATGACGGGTAACCAACTCAACAATAACGTCCAGTAACCATATTTCTGTATCCATGCCATGGCTTTATGACCATGTTTCTCTTCCTGAGTTCGATTTGGCAACCAAATACCAATCCAGTAGTTGGTTAACCCTCCAAGAGTATTCCCTATGGTAGCAACCAAAATCACCATGGCCGGAGTGTATTGTTGCAAACTTAAGGTTGCCACTAGCCCGGCTTCTGAGCCACCTGGAAGTAAGGTCGCACTTAAAAACCCAGAAATAAAAAGAACCGCAAGTGCGGAGTCGGCAAACCATGACTCCGCTAGGTATTGAGAAAATGTTTCTAGCATTGCATATCAAGTAGGACTTTGCCGCGAGTACGGCTGGTTTCGACTTGTTGGTGAGCCTCAACCACTTGTGAATAAGGGAAAACGTGCTGAATTTCGGTTTTTAACAGTCCAACACCTACCATATACAGTAAGGTTTCCATTTGTTTGGTATCGGGAGACACTAACATTCCACTCGCTTCAAAACCAAGAAGTTTGGCTTTTTCGCATACTAGCTCTGCCGTAATCGTCGGAATGGTGATAACTCTAGCATTATCTTTAAGACACTTAAGTGCATCTAACGCGACATCACCACCGACTAGGTCAATCAGTACATCGACATCGCTTAGTCGCTCTGAAGCTGGCGCGAATTCATAATTGATAGCATGAGCGCCTAATGTAGCCAAATAATCGAGATTGCGCTCACTGCAAGTGGTGTACACCTCTGCTTTAGTCGCCACTGCTAGTTGAACCGCGATGTGACCAACGCCACCTGCACCCGCTAGGATTAACACTCGCTCGCCCTCTTGCACCTGAGCTTTATTAATTGCTTGTGCTGCTGTTTGCCCAGCCAATGGCAACGCTGCTGCTGCCTCTAAGGTAACCGTGTTAGGCAACGCAGTAAGCTCTGTTTCGGGTACACACACATATTGACTATAACCACCCGCACGAAGAGGAAACCCAATAAATCCCACGACCTCTTGACCTACTTCAAACGCCTGTGCGCCTTCACCTAAACCAGCAATTGAGCCCGAGATATCATAACCCGGTACCCAAGGTAAGTTATCTTTGTTTTCAGCTGCCGCCCACCCCAATCCAGCACGCGTCTTCACATCAATAGGATTAATGCCAGCATAGGCGACTTTTACCAGCACCTCACCGGCTTTTGGTTGAGGAATATCGACCTCCTGAAATGCCAATACTTCTGCTGAACCAAATTCTGGGATGACTATTTGTTTACACTTCATCGCGGCTTCCTCTTCCAATTTGAGATTCCATAGTAACGAAATACCGGTTTGAGTCTAGATTATCTTTTCATCAACCCACATCCAGTATGTAACAAATTCAATCACTTTTGTGACTCATTATCTTGGCCTGATAACCAAAGATAAAAAAAGGGGAGCCTAAGCTCCCCCGATTAATACAATATGGATTCGCATTTAGCCTACCAGAGCTAACAAGATACCTGCAGCTACTGCCGAGCCTAATACGCCAGCTACGTTAGGACCCATTGCATGCATCAAAAGGAAGTTTTGTGGGTTAGCTTGTAAGCCCACCTTATTTACGACACGCGCAGCCATAGGTACCGCAGAAACACCAGCAGCACCAATCAACGGGTTAATATCTTCTTTGGAGTACTTGTTGAGCAGCTTCGCCATTAACACCCCTGCCCCAGTACCGATACTAAAGGCAACAGCGCCGAGAGCGAGAATACCCAAGGTTTCAAAATTTAGGAACTCTTCTGCTTGAAGCTTCGAACCCACACCAAGACCTAAGAAGATCGTCACAATATTGATGAGCTCATTTTGTGCCGTTTTCGATAATCGGTCGACAACGCCCGCCTCTCGCATCAAGTTACCCAGACAGAACATACCCACTAAAGGTGTTGCTGAAGGGAGGAACAAGATAGTCATCAACAACACGGCCAACGGGAATAAGATCTTCTCACCTTTACTAACATGGCGAAGTTGCGCCATCTTAATAGTACGCTCTTCTGGCGTGGTCAGTGCTTTCATTATCGGTGGCTGGATAATAGGAACCAATGCCATGTAGCTATATGCAGCGACCGCAATTGCACCGAGAAGATCCGGTGAAAGTCGGCTTGCTAAGAAGATAGCTGTTGGGCCATCCGCACCACCGATGATGGCAATGGAAGCAGCATCTTGCATCGAGAACTCCATACCCGGTACATAGTTCAGCAAAATTGCACCAAACAAGGTGGCGAAGATACCAAACTGAGCCGCAGCCCCTAACCATAAGGTTTTCGGGTTAGCGATTAATGCTCCAAAGTCAGTCATTGCTCCGACACCCATAAAGATGAGTAATGGGAACACGCCAGACTCGATACCGATATAATAGACGTAGTACAGCAAACCACCCGGCTCGGTAAAACCAGCATTTGGAATGTTCGCTAAAATAGCGCCAAAGCCAATAGGTAAAAGTAGTAGTGGTTCAAAGCCCTTACGAATCGCTAAGAACAGCAAGGTGCATCCGACCAAGATCATGCAGATTTGGCCGAATTCAAAGTTAGCGATCCCTGTTTCTGACCATAAGGTCATCAATCCTTCCATGGTGCTCCCTTACGCTAAGCTAACAAGAGGTGCGCCTACAACAACAGCATCACCTTCTTTCACGTGTACATCTTGAACCACGCCGCTTTGCGCAGCACGCACTTCTGTTTCCATCTTCATCGCTTCTAAGATAAGTAGCACATCACCTTCTTGAACCTGAGCACCAGATGCAACATTAACTTTAAAGATATTCCCCGCTAACGGAGCAGAAACCGCTTCAACATTCGTTGCAGCTGCAGGAGCTGTAGTGGTGGCAGGTGCTGCGGACGCTGGAGTCACTGAAGTAAGCTCACCTTTGGGACCCACTTCAACATCATAAACCTGACCATCGACTTTCACGCTATAAGATTCAATACCCGCGGCACTTGCTGCTGGAGCTGCAACAGGGGCAGCAGGTTTTGCTTCTTCTTTACCTGGAGCTGGCTCAAACGCATCAGGATTATGGCGATTCTTCAGGAACTTAAGGCCCACTTGAGGGAAGAGCGCATAAGTAAGTACATCATCCACTGTATCTTCTGCAAGAGAAATACCATCGGATTTTGCTTTTTGCAGCAGATCTTCCGTCAATGTGTCGAGTTCCGCTTCCAATAAATCAGCTGGACGACAGGTAATCGCGTGGGCACCATCAAGCACTTTTGCTTGAAGTTCAGCGTTAACTTCTGCTGGTGCCTTACCGTATTCCCCTTTAAGTACACCAGCTGTCTCTTTAGTAATGCTCTTATAGCGCTCACCCGTTAATACGTTGATCACCGCTTGAGTACCAACGATCTGTGATGTTGGCGTCACCAAAGGAATAAAGCCAAGATCTTCACGAACTCTTGGGATTTCTTCGAGAACTTCATCAATACGATCCGCTGCACCTTGTTCTTTTAGCTGCCCTTCCATGTTGGTCAGCATGCCACCTGGAACTTGCGCAATAAGAATACGTGAATCAACCCCTTTCAGTTGCCCCTCCCATTTCGCATACTTCTTACGAACTTCACGGAAATACGCTGCGATAGGTTCAATCTGCTCGAGCTTAAGATTGGTATCACGTTCAGTGCCTTGCAGCATTGCCACAACGGTCTCTGTAGGCGTGTGGCCATAAGTCTGACTCATTGAAGAGATAGCGGTATCTAGAATATCTATCCCAGCTTCGACTGCTTTAACCGCCGTTGCCGTTGATAGCCCGGTTGTTGCATGGCAATGCAGCGCCAGTGGCACTTCACATGATGATTTTATGCGTGAGATTAGTTCTTCGGCTTCATAAGGTTTAAGTAAACCAGACATGTCTTTGATACATAAAGAATGGCAACCTAAATCTTCTAAGCGCTTGGCTAAATCAACCCATGTATCCGTGTTATGTACAGGGCTTGTCGTATAAGACAGTGTACCTTGCGCGTGAGCACCAACATCTACAGCAGCTTTTACCGCTTTTTCGAAGTTGCGTACATCATTCATCGCGTCAAAAATACGAAACACGTCCATACCATTGGCATGGGCACGTTCAACAAATTTTTCCACCACATCGTCAGCATAGTGGCGGTAACCCAATAGGTTTTGTCCGCGCAATAGCATCTGCATTGGTGTGTTTGGCATGGCTTTTTTAAGTTCGCGTAAGCGCTCCCAAGGATCTTCACCCAAGAAACGAATACACGCATCAAAGGTGGCTCCCCCCCACGTTTCTAAAGACCAATACCCCACTTTATCGAGCTCGGCTGCGATAGGTAACATATCTTCAATACGCATCCGCGTTGCGAACAGAGACTGGTGGGCGTCACGAAGTACCACGTCCGTGATAGCTAGTGGTTTAGACATGCTCATTAACTCCTTTTAAGCTTTAACTCAATCTATTTAGCGGCCGAAGTGCGGTATTGATGAACAGCGGCAGAAATCGCTGCAACAACACTTGGGCTAACACCATTTGAGGGGGATTGTTGTGTTTTAATTTTTGTAGGAACTGCGATCGGTTCGGGCACTTCTTCTGGTACCAATTTCGACATTAACCGAACGAGATAAACGAGGATTGTTAGGAATACAAATACAACAGCCATACCCGTGAACATTAGGGCGGCTGCGTCTCCTAGCAGGCTTCCAATATTAGTCATGTTGCGTCCTTTCTTTGTCATCCTGACAAGTTACTCAATCATAAAACGTGGCGTCACTGCACACAGATTGACAAGCAATGGTTCTTGCATTGATCCATTGCAAGAGGTCTAGGATTATCTCGATTGGTGAAAGTTTGTCAATTTTGTTTAATCTACAGTCGTCATTAAAACGTCATTCAAATGAAAAACTATGATGAGCACGACAATTTATGGTGTATTTGTACTTACACAGAACTTCATACTATGACTCAACCATAGATTTCAACATAAACAAACTGGAGTTGGAAAACTGAGACAGGCTTAAAATTACCGCGATTTATCCTTAAAAAACATCACGTTGTAATCATAAGGTTATTGATATGATAAATTTTTGTTAATAAAAAACCCCGCCTAAGCGAGGTTTCTAAATAATGGCGCGCTCGGAAGGATTCGAACCTTCGACCGCCTGGTTCGTAGCCAGGTACTCTATCCAGCTGAGCTACGAGCGCGCAACAAGTCTTTGTAAAGCTTATGCTATAACAGGTGTTGAATTAAGTTCTCACTTAAATCTTTTACCTAAATAAATGGCGCGCTCGGAAGGATTCGAACCTTCGACCGCCTGGTTCGTAGCCAGGTACTCTATCCAGCTGAGCTACGAGCGCGCAACAAGTCTTTGTACAGCTTATGCTATAACAGGCGTTGAATTAAGTTCTCACTTAAATCTTTTACCTAAATAAATGGCGCGCTCGGAAGGATTCGAACCTTCGACCGCCTGGTTCGTAGCCAGGTACTCTATCCAGCTGAGCTACGAGCGCGCAACAAGTCTTTGTACAGCCTATGCTATAACAGGTGTTGAATTAAGTTCTCACTTAAATCTTTTACCTAAATAAATGGCGCGCTCGGAAGGATTCGAACCTTCGACCGCCTGGTTCGTAGCCAGGTACTCTATCCAGCTGAGCTACGAGCGCGCAACAAGTCTTTGTACAGCTTATGCCGTAACAGGTGTTGAATTAAGTTCTCACTTAAATCTTTTACCTAACCTATCATTCGAAAAGAATGGCGCGCTCGGAAGGATTCGAACCTTCGACCGCCTGGTTCGTAGCCAGGTACTCTATCCAGCTGAGCTACGAGCGCGCAAGGTTGTGAAGCATATCACATTTAATTTCTTTTTGAACAAAAAAATTGACTGAAACAGTCAATAAATGGCGGTGAGGGAGGGATTCGAACCCTCGATACGGCTACAAACCGTATACTCCCTTAGCAGGGGAGCGCCTTCAGCCTCTCGGCCACCTCACCGCAGTATTTCTTTCCGAAGAGAGAAATGGCGCGCTCGGAAGGATTCGAACCTTCGACCGCCTGGTTCGTAGCCAGGTACTCTATCCAGCTGAGCTACGAGCGCGCAATATGTTCAATAAGAACAGTGTTATACAACACTTCGCAAGAATGGCGGTGAGGGAGGGATTCGAACCCTCGATACGGCTACAAACCGTATACTCCCTTAGCAGGGGAGCGCCTTCAGCCTCTCGGCCACCTCACCGTCTTGCGGAGGCACATATTACGATTTACCAAAAATAAGTCAAACATTTTCTTGGTAAAATTAGGAAAAAACAGACTAAGCGTTGGCAAATTAACCAAACCACCATTTAATCGTAGCTTTCCTACACAAAATCCGACTTAGTGCCTCTATTAAGCGACGAATTTTGCGCAACAAAAAGGCCGGCATAACGCCAGCCCTCTCAGTTTGGATTAGTAGTTGCCTGAAGCAACGTTACCATTTCCTTTTTCCGCCTGAATGCGCATGTAAATTTCTTCACGATGCACTGAAACTTCTTTGGGAGCGTTAACACCAATGCGAACTTGGTTACCTTTAACACCTAGTACAGTAACAGTGACTTCATCACCAATCATCAACGTTTCGCCAACACGGCGAGTCAGAATCAGCATTCTTTGCTCCTTGAGTATTCTCTAATTATCTTGCTACGAAACTTATTATCCAACAAAAGTTATATTTTCGTAAACTATCTTATGAAAAGTATTTACCCCAAATGTACCTGTTTTTCTTCTCTCATAACGGATTCACTGGTGATAATGTAGTTATCATGCAGTACGTTAGCCGCTTTGTCGATAGCTCCCGGTTCCATTACTAACGTAATTGAGTGCTTATCCTCACAAAAGTGTAGAACAGATATGTCTGATAAGTTGAGAAGTTGTTGATATTGTGATGCTTGCGCCTTTGCATCGGCGCCAACAAGCGTCAATAACGCAACCTCTTGAGTCGCTACCACTTTCTCATCAATAACCAGTCGAAGCTTATCGCAACACTCTTGGCCCACTAACAATTGCTTGTAGGTGGAATCTGTCACCCAATGGCAATCATCAACCCCTAGCATTTGGCGCTGTTTATCAACGATATCAGCGTGCTCTGCCATCATACATAGAGCCATTATTTGTTTTCGTATTGCTAAGCCGCTAATTCCAGGCCTCGATTCCATGCCAGCTACTAAGGTCCCTTCGCCCGGTTCGAAACTCGACAACACACGAAGCGGCACTTGATGTTTCCATGCATAAGCAACACAAGGCAAATGTAAGACTTTCGCCCCTTTGTGTGCCATTTCATGCATGGTAGGAAAATCAATGGTATCAAGCCTTTCTGCTTTACTGACAATTCTTGGGTCGCAACTGTAAACGCCATCAACGTCTGTGAATATCTGACACTCTTGAGCTTCAAGCGCTCCGGCTAACGCGACCGCCGTCGTATCAGAGCCACCTCGACCTAAAGTCGTAATGTCACCAATTTCATTCACGCCTTGAAAGCCCGCCACAATGACAATTTTGTCCTGAGCCAAATAGTCATCAATCACACTGGTATCAATACTACTAATCGTTGCGTTGTTGTGGTTGTTGTTAGTGGCAATTCTTGCCTGTCCGCCAGTAAGAGAAACCGCAGCGTGTCCAAGTTTACTTAACGTCATGGATAGCAATGCCATAGAAATTTGCTCACCGGCAGATAACAAGACATCCAGTTCACGAACATTGGGTACTTTGTCGATCTGTTTAGCCAGATCAACCAATCGATTGGTTTCTCCTGACATCGCAGATACGACAACAACAACTTGTTTGCCCGACGCTTTAGCTCGAATTACGTGCTCTGCAACATTATGAATGCGTTCTACAGAGCCAACAGAAGTTCCACCGAACTTTTGCACGATTAGTGGTCTTTTCACCAGTCTTCACCTTCCCAAGACAACTTTACGTTGTCGATTTTTGAAATTACGGCCAATTTAGCCGCTCCCTTATATTAAGCGACGTCCACACGCACACTTATTAAATCAGCTCTTCAGCAGAGTATTATGCAATTCGTACTTTAAATGCACTGAGACCAAAAGCAACAATGCCCAATCAACGTACATTGATTGGGCATTTTATGATATCGATTAAAGAGTTATAGACGCTCTTCTAACCAGCTACGAATCGATTTTAACGCTTCAGGTAGCGCTTCAACATCAGAGCCCCCTGCTTGCGCCATATCAGGACGACCACCGCCCTTACCGCCAACTTGCTCGGCAACCATCTTAACAAGGTCGCCTGCTTTTACTTTGCCTGTAAGGTCTTTCGTCACACCTGCAATCAAACCAATTTTGCCATCTGCTACGTTCGCAATAAACGCAATACCGCTGCCCATTTGGTTTTTCGCATTGTCCATCATAGTACGAAGGTTCTTGCTATCAGCACCTTCTAGAGCTGCAACAAGAACTTGCGTACCCGCAATCTCTTCTACTTTGCCCATAATGTTGGCACTTTCAACCGCTGCAAGTTTATCTTTCAGTTGCTGAATCTCTTTTTCTAATGACTTAGCTTTACTTGCCGCATCAGTTAGTTTCTCTTCATATTGAGAAGCTTGAGCTTCGATAGCGTCTAGTGCCGCTTCACCAGTCACGGCTTCGATACGACGAATACCAGCAGCAATACCACCTTCCGATGTAATCTTGAACAGACCAATATCACCTGTATTGCTAGCGTGAATACCACCACAAAGCTCAGTTGAGAAGTCACCCATAGATAGAACACGAACTTCGTCATCGTACTTCTCACCAAACAGAGCCATCGCTCCTTTGGCTTTCGCTGATTCGATATCCATCACGTTAGTTTCAATAACGTGGTTAGTGCGAATCTGCGCGTTAACCAGACGTTCAACTTCTTTGATCTCTGCTTTCGTCATCGCTTCTAAGTGAGAGAAGTCGAAACGTAAGTTATCAGGCTTCACCAAAGAACCTTTCTGTGTAACGTGCTCACCAAGTACTTGGCGCAGTGCAGCGTGCAACAAGTGAGTTGCAGAGTGATTCAATGAAATAGCAGCGCGACGCTGTGCATCAACAATCGCATCGACTTCATCACCTTTTGCTAGAACACCTTCGACAAGCTCACCATGGTGTGCAATCGCGTTGCCCAGTTTTTGGGTATCTTCTACTTTGAATAGACCAGCCGCCGTTTTCAGTACACCAGCATCACCACACTGACCACCTGACTCTGCATAGAACGGCGTTTGTTCTAACACTACAATTGCTTTGTCGCCCGCTGATAGCGCATCAACTTCTGCGCCTTCAACAAACATAGCAGCAACAGAACTTGAACCTTCCGTGCCTGTGTAACCGCAGAATTCAGTGTCGGTATCGACTTTAATCGCAGCGTTGTAGTCCGTGCCAAACTGACCAGCTTCACGAGCACGCTGACGCTGTGCTTCCATCGCTTTCTCAAAGCCTTCTTCATCGATAGTAAACTCACGTTCACGAGCCACATCGTTAGTTAGATCTGCTGGGAAGCCATAAGTGTCATAGAGCTTGAATACTGTCTCGCCATCAAGAACCTTTTCATCACCAAGGTTATCAAGAGCTTCTGTCAGGATTGTCATACCACGTTCAAGAGTACGCCCGAAGTTCTCTTCCTCGATGCGAAGTACTTTTTCAACAACGGCTTGTTGCTTCTTAAGTTCTTCGCCCGCACTCCCCATAACAGAGGCAAGAGTACCAACAAGCTTGTGGAAGAATGCACCTTGCGCACCGAGCTTGTTACCGTGACGAACTGCACGGCGAATGATACGACGTAGTACGTAACCACGACCTTCGTTAGATGGCATCACACCGTCAACGATTAGGAATGAACATGAACGGATATGATCTGCAATTACGCGTAAAGATTGGTTTGATAAATCTTGGTAACCAATAACTTCAGCTGCAGCTTTGATCAATGTTTGGAACACATCGATTTCGTAGTTTGAGTGAACGCCTTGCATGATGGCAGAAATACGCTCAATACCCATACCAGTATCAACCGATGGTTTAGGTAGCGGTTCCATAGTACCGTCTGCATGACGGTTGAACTGCATAAATACGTTGTTCCAGATCTCGATGAATCGGTCACCATCTTCTTCAGGAGTACCAGGACGACCACCCCAGATGTGCTCACCGTGATCATAGAAAATTTCTGTACATGGACCACAAGGACCAGTATCACCCATTTGCCAGAAGTTGTCTGACTCGTATGGCTTGCCGTCTTTCTTGTCGCCAATGCGAACAATGCGATCCGCTGGCACGCCAATTTGCTTGTTCCAGATTTCAAACGCTTCATCGTCGGTTTCATAAACCGTTACAAGTAGGCGATCTTTTGGCAGTTTCAACGTTTCTGTTAAGAACTCCCAAGCAAAGCTGATAGCATCTTCTTTGAAGTAGTCACCAAAGCTGAAGTTACCCAGCATCTCAAAGAAAGTATGGTGACGAGCAGTGAAGCCAACGTTCTCAAGGTCGTTGTGCTTACCACCAGCGCGAACACAACGCTGGGCCGTAGTGGCACGAGTGTAGTTACGCTTTTCTAAGCCAAGGAAACAGTCTTTAAACTGGTTCATACCGGCGTTGGTGAAAAGCAGAGTTGGATCATCGTGTGGAACCAACGATGAACTGTCTACGATTTGGTGCCCTTTGCTCTCAAAGAACTTAAGGAACGCGTTGCGAACCTCGTCTGTGCTCATGTACATGCAGCTCTTCCTGAAATAATTCGAGTTAGATTTTGGGGACGTATTGTAACCCCATGAGTAAGGATTCGCCTAGTATTCTGGTAAAAAAGGCAGGAAACTGGAAGAAATTAGAGATTAATCGCGTTAGGACAAGTGGTTGCAGGTGAACTAAGGATTCTCAAGAGCATTTAGTGCATAGTTAATCTGTTCAAATGTGTAACCTCGATACTGCAAAAAGCGCACTTGTTTGGCGTATTCTTTCGGATCTTTTGATTTTCCGAGTCGAAACTTTTTCTCCGCCGTTGTTTTAGCCAACTCAAACCAGTCCACTTGCTCCTCTAACATCGCTTCATCAACGACAGAATCTGAGACACGCTTTTGGTTTAATTCTTGGCGAATTCTACGCTCACCATGACCCTTGTATACATGCTGACGAATTTGGCTCTTGGCAAAACGCAAGTCATCCAAATAGCGACAATCACGACAAAAATCTAACGCCGCTTCTACTTCAGATTCTTCGTAGCCTTTAAAAGCAAGTTTTTGATAAAGCTCATACTCACCATGATCTCGACGACTCAACAATTGAATCGCGGCTTCTTTCGCTGACAATGATGGTGGTTTTCGTTGAAACATAGTCACTCGACGAACAAAGTACAGATACAACAAAGCCCTGCTCTGCAGGGCTTATCTCAATGAGGTTGTTAACGCTTACAACTCTTCAGCTGGCGCTTCACCTTGCTCTGGAGCTTCTTCCAGTGCTGGTGTTAGTAGCATTTCACGAAGCTTCGCATCAATCGTTTGTGCCGCTTCTGGGTTTTCGCGAAGGAATTTACATGCGTTCGCTTTACCTTGACCAATCTTATCGCCGTTGTAGCTGTACCATGCACCCGCTTTTTCAACAAGCTTGTGCTTAACGCCTAGGTCAATAAGCTCGCCATAACGGTTGAAACCTTGGCCGTATAGAATTTGAGTCTCAGCTTGTTTAAATGGTGCTGCAATCTTGTTCTTAACAACTTTGATTCGAGTTTCGTTACCAACAACCTCGTCACCTTCTTTGATAGAACCAGTACGACGAATATCAAGACGAACAGACGCGTAGAACTTAAGTGCGTTACCACCTGTTGTCGTTTCTGGGTTACCAAACATCACACCAATCTTCATACGGATTTGGTTGATGAAGATACACATACAGTTAGACTGCTTAAGGTTACCAGTTAGCTTACGCATCGCTTGAGAAAGCATACGCGCTTGAAGACCCATGTGGCTATCGCCCATTTCACCTTCAATCTCTGCTTTTGGCGTTAGAGCCGCAACAGAGTCGACTACCATCACGTCAATAGCACCAGAGCGTGCTAGTGCATCACAGATTTCTAGAGCTTGCTCACCTGTATCTGGTTGAGAGACAAGTAACGAATCAATATCAACACCAAGCTTCTTCGCGTAGATTGGGTCTAGGGCATGTTCTGCATCGATAAACGCACATGTTTTACCTTGCTTCTGTGCCGCGGCAATACACTCTAGCGTTAACGTTGTTTTACCTGATGATTCCGGACCGTAGATTTCTACGATACGACCCATCGGAAGACCACCAGCACCTAGAGCGATATCTAGAGAAAGTGAACCTGTTGAAATGGTTTCAACGTCCATGGTGCGGTTATCACCAAGGCGCATAATCGAGCCTTTACCAAATTGCTTTTCAATCTGACCTAATGCAGCGGCTAACGCCTTTTGTTTATTCTCGTCCATTACTTTCTCCACAACTATCCTTTACGGATATAGGCTCTACGCAAGTTACTTGCTTTGGCAGTTTTCTAATTAGTGAGCGATGCATAAAAGCATCGCGATATGGTTTTATTATACTGTTGATTCATACAGTGTCTATACCTGTATGAAAATTTTTCCGACACAAACAGCAAATCGTTGATGCCGCGAGTGTTATTTTGTTAACAGTAAGGCTCGTCTTCCAATACGTGACGATACAATATCAATAGCGCATGCATTACAGCTTGCTGACGTACTGCGGCTCGGTCACCTTCAAACAAACAGGTTTCGACCTTGAGCCAACCTTGTTGTGAAGCCCACGCAAAGCAAACGGTTCCTACCGGTTTGTCTTCACTCCCCCCTCCAGGACCAGCAATTCCACTAATGGCAACGCTAAGCGTCCCTTTAGAATGCTGCAGCGCACCCTGTGCCATTTCAACAACAACGGCTTCACTCACCGCTCCATTCTGTCCAAGGGTTTCAGTTGCGACGCCAAGCATATCGATTTTTGCGTCGTTGCTGTAAGTAACAAATGCTCGATCAAACCACGCAGAGCTACCAGCAATATCAGTGATTGCCGTCGCCACACCGCCACCAGTACAAGACTCCGCGGTCACAAGGATATGATCTTTCTGTTCGAGTAACGCGCCTAGGTTGAAACTTAACTCTTCAATAGTGTTCATCTAGCAAACTCCTAAACAACTCAATGTTTGACAACGACCCCAAGCCATAGAGCCACTTTTTTATATTCCCTTTTCGCTCACGTCGGTTTCACGTATCCTAAGCAGCAATTGAAACAAGCAGCTAAAGATGTGACAGTGAAAGCGGAACAAAAACATACGCCAATGATGCAGCAATATCTGAAACTCAAAGCCGAGAATCCAGATATCCTGCTTTTCTACCGAATGGGTGATTTTTACGAGCTCTTTTATGACGACGCGAAACGTGCGTCTCAACTGCTCGATATTTCTCTAACCAAACGGGGCGCATCCGCGGGCGAGCCTATTCCAATGGCCGGTGTCCCTTTCCATGCCGTGGAAGGCTACTTAGCAAAACTGGTTCAACTGGGCGAATCTGTCGCTATCTGCGAGCAAGTTGGCGATCCTGCTACCAGTAAAGGTCCAGTAGAGCGTCGCGTGGTTCGAATTGTCACGCCAGGAACCGTTTCAGATGAAGCCTTACTATCGGAACGATTGGATAACCTAATTGCCGCAATCTACCACCAAAACGGTAAATTTGGCTATGCCACGCTAGATATTACCTCAGGTCGCTTTCAACTTTGTGAACCTAGTACCGAAGAAGCGATGTTGGCAGAACTGCAACGCACGGCACCTAAAGAGTTGTTATTCCCTGAGGATTTTGAACCCGTTGAACTGATGGCTAACCGCAATGGTAATCGCCGTCGTCCAATCTGGGAGTTTGAGATTGATACAGCAAGGCAACAACTGAATCAGCAATTTGGTACCAAAGATCTTATTGGGTTTGGGGTCGAGAAATGCGAACTCGGACTCTGCGCTGCAGGTTGTTTAATTCAGTATGTTAAAGATACTCAGCGCACGGCTCTACCACACATCCGTTCATTGACGCTAGTGAGCCAAGACCAATCTGTAGTACTTGATGCAGCCACGCGTCGTAACCTTGAGCTAACTCAGAATTTGTCGGGCGGACAAGACAACACGTTAGCCGAAGTCTTGGATCACACCGCAACAGCAATGGGTAGCCGAATGCTGAAGCGCTGGATCCATCAACCGATGCGCTGTATTAAGACTTTGAACTATCGCCTTGATGTTATCTCAGAACTCAAACAAGATGCGTTGTATACCGAGCTTTCGCCTACGTTGAAACAAATTGGTGATATCGAGCGTATCTTGGCACGTTTGGCACTTCGCTCTGCAAGGCCACGAGATATGGCTCGATTACGCAGTGCTCTGAACCTCTTGCCCGAGCTGGCACTAAGTCTTGAAACCGTTGCTCACCCATACTTGCAGCAACTGGCTCAATACTCCGCACCTATGGACAGCATGGCAGAACTGCTTGAGCGCGCTATCAAAGAAAACCCACCCGTAGTAATTCGCGATGGTGGCGTCATTGCTGATGGCTACAATGCCGAATTGGACGAGTGGCGTGATTTAGCTAATGGTGCGACGGCTTACCTTGAGAAACTGGAGCATGATGAACGAGATCGCCACGGTATAGACACACTGAAGGTTGGTTACAACAATGTACACGGCTTCTACATTCAAGTCAGTCGCGGTCAAAGTCACCTAGTACCACCGCACTATGTGCGCCGCCAAACCTTGAAGAATGCTGAACGCTATATTATTCCAGAGTTAAAAGAGCATGAAGATAAAGTGCTTAACTCTAAGTCTAAAGCGTTGGCAATTGAGAAGAAGCTATGGGAAGAGCTGTTTGATTTGTTGCTGCCACAGTTGGAGCAACTGCAAAATCTAGCTTCAGCGCTATCGCAATTAGACGTTTTGCAAAACCTAGCTGAGCGTGCTGAAAGTCTCGATTATTGTCGCCCAGTCCTCAGTGACAATGCCGGTATTCTGATTCAAGGTGGCCGCCACCCTGTCGTTGAACAGGTGATGGATGAGCCATTCATTGCCAACCCTATCTCGCTCAACCCAGAGCGAAAAATGTTAATCATTACCGGTCCGAATATGGGTGGTAAGTCGACCTATATGCGCCAAACGGCACTGATTGCACTAATGGCTCACATTGGCTCTTATGTCCCTGCAGAGTCCGCTGAAATCGGTTCACTGGATCGCATCTTTACGCGTATTGGGGCATCCGATGATCTTGCCTCTGGTCGTTCTACGTTCATGGTCGAGATGACCGAAACGGCAAACATCTTACACAATGCGACAGAAAACAGCTTGGTGTTAATGGATGAAATCGGCCGTGGTACCAGCACCTATGACGGTCTATCGCTAGCCTGGGCAAGTGCTGAATGGCTAGCGACCAAAGTTGGCGCTATGACCTTGTTTGCGACCCACTATTTTGAACTGACAGAAATGCCAAACCAGCTACCACATCTCGCTAACGTTCACCTTGATGCGGTAGAGCATGGTGACTCCATCGCCTTTATGCACGCGGTTCAAGAAGGAGCGGCGAGTAAATCCTACGGCCTTGCTGTCGCCGGATTGGCCGGTGTACCAAAAGCGGTCATAAAGAATGCGAGACAAAAACTCACTCAGTTGGAACAATTAGGTCAAAAGCCAACGACCAACGATTCTCCACAAGTCGACATTGCCAATCAGTTGAGTTTGATTCCAGAGCCAAGCGAAGTGGAAGAAGCTCTGGCACAAATCGACCCTGACGATCTAACACCGAGACAGGCATTGGAAGAGCTATATCGTCTGAAACGTTTGTTATAGAAGTAACGACTTGCTCTCTTGTTGAGATTTTTAGCAAGAGAGCAAACTTGATTATGCACTCATGATTGTCATAACTAGCAATGTTGAATGCCAGATAACAAATAAGACTATATCGCTACATAACTTCATAGCTACATAGCTACATGAGTCACGCAAAGTGATTGACTTAACGCCACATCAAATTCCTGCACTTGCCCATCTAAATTCACTATCAGACTGTACAAGTCATCTGGATTAGGCTGCGCCGGATCAGCATATTTAGGTGCTTCAACCTGAAACAGAGCCGATGCTTGATGTGCTCGAACATCAATAGGCAAATGTAATGTCATACCGTTAAATCTGACTGACGCTGATACTAAACCTGCACGGTAGGTACGATAATGAAGGTCGACTTTAAACTCACAGCCACCACCGTGGTGCCAGATCTGTTCCATTGCTACATGCTCTAACCTAACATGTGGAATAAATTGCAAATAAGGCATTTGCCATACACCGATACGTGTCTCGGTTGCAGGTTTGGTAACAGATAAAGAACACTGCGGCGCTTCATCAAGATCAATCAACAAGTCTTCTTCATCATACTCTAAGAACAAGATTTCAATGCGATTGGGTCCCTGTTGTAAATGGGCTCTTACTTCGCGACGATACGTCGCTTCACTGCCATCACAATCCAACACTGCACGACCATTAATACGAATTTCTGCATAATGCTCAACACCACCGATCACTAAATCGACCGCCGGATTCTGCAACTCTTCTTCCGCTAACTCAAAGTCATGCATGAGGTGCCATTCTTGGTTGGCAATCATTTCTTCGGTAAGCTCTGAAGGTAAGACCTGACTTAAAGCGCCAGGGAAAGAGAGATCATCTTGAGGTATAGAGAGATCCGTAAGTGGGGACAGCTGCCATAGGCCAGCCAAATTCTTTTTCATGGTGTGAATTGACCTAGATCATATTTAGCGCAGTATAATCAAATCCGTTATCGAAAGATAGTTGAACCCGCAAGATAGCAAAAAGGCCAGCTAAGCTGGCCTTTCAACAACAATTAAGGCTTACTCTTCGTCGCCTTCATCTTCATCGGTATAAAGAGCATCTTCGCCCTCGTAGTATGTACCCCAACCGTCATAGATGATGTCGTACTTCTCAGCTAAGTTCACTAGCTTTTCAACTTGTGCGTCAATCTGCTCTGCATTCAGAGTCGATTCCATTGTCGCGTCGCAGCACAACAGTTTGTTACCGTCTTCGTCTTCGGTCTCTTCCGCTTCTAGCACTTCGAAGCCCATTTTGAACGCTTCAACAACCGCCTTCTCTAGACGATCGAAATCTTCAGCAAACAGGTGGTGTTCGATCTCATACAATGCCTCTGGATCACTTCCATCTTCAATTAAGGCCTGAATGATATCGCGAGTTTCTTCCTTTTGAATTTCGATCAAATCTTCAACGGACATATACTCATCTTGTTGAGACATAAAGTGCTCCAGCTATAAATAGGTTATCGGCATGAATGATACGAGAAGTCAGCTGAAATCGAAAGATCAAACCGAGATCTTTCCTGACTATTTTTCAGTTATCGAACTCAAACCGAGCAAGATCGAGATCACAGAAACATAATTTTAACATTTCATTACTTACCTCTGATTTCAGCATAAACTTAGACAAAAGCCATAGCTAATCAGCAACAATCGCCCAGAAAGGTTATGAGGCAATTTTGCATATCAAACACTCTATTCTTAAGTTTGACCTGGTTTTGCTTTAGTCATAATACCCAGTATTTTCTACAAATTTGCGTTTTTTTATGCACATATCATTCATGAATATTGTATTAAAACTGCTCAAGAGGCCTGCATACTCAAGCAAGAATTCACAGAAACTAGCACAACTCTCTTATAAAAACTTTATCTGTATTTCTCTACTTAAATCCACAATATCACTGCAATTTTAAGTTTTTGCAGTAACAAACACTGACATTTTGACTTGCATCTTGATAACAAGCTTGTCATAAATAGCGCAATCAAAACTGAAAGGAATCACAATGAGTAAGTTGTACGTTGGGTCGGAAGTAGGCCAATTACGCCGTGTATTGTTAAACCGTCCAGAACGCGCCCTAACCCACCTCACGCCATCAAACTGCCATGAACTACTGTTTGATGATGTACTGGCTGTAGAAGCCGCTGGTGAAGAGCATGACGCTTTTGCCAATACATTACGCAGCCAAGATGTGGAAGTACTGCTGCTTCACGATTTATTAGTAGAGACTCTTGCCGTCCCTGAAGCGAAGGAATGGCTTCTCGAAACGCAGATTTCTGATTTACGTTATGGTCCTATCTTCGCTAACGAACTTCGTAACTATCTGACAGAAATGGACGACGAGCACTTAGCAACTATTTTGTTGGGCGGCCTCGCATACTCTGAGCTACCAATAAAAACCCCTTCTATATTACAAAAGATGAGTAAGCCGCTTGATTTTGTCATTGAGCCACTGCCAAACCACCTTTTCACCCGTGATACCTCTTGCTGGGTGTATGGTGGCGTATCGCTGAACCCAATGATGAAACCCGCTCGTCAACGCGAGACAAATCATCTAAGAGCCATTTATCGCTGGCATCCAACCTTCGCAGGTCAAGACTTCATTAAATATTTCGGCGATGAAGATCTTCATTATGATAACGCCAACATCGAGGGCGGTGACGTTCTTGTTATTGGTAAAGGTGCAGTATTAATTGGTATCTCTGAGCGCACCACCCCACAAGGCGTGGAAAACTTGGCGGCGAATCTATTTAAATCCGGACAAGCGTCTCAGGTCATTGCCATTGACCTTCCGAAACATCGCTCTTGCATGCATCTTGATACCGTTATGACTCATATGGACGTGGATACCTTCTCAGTTTACCCAGAGATCATCAACGACAAACTGGATACTTGGCGTCTAACCGCCGACAGCAAAGGCCAAATGCAAGTTGAAAAATTACCTAACTATCTTAAAGCCCTAGAAAGTGCGCTTAACGTTGATCAATTGAAGATCATCACAACGGGTGGTGATAACTACGAAGCAGAGCGTGAGCAATGGAACGATGCTAACAATGTGCTCACCGTCAAACCCGGTGTCGTTATCGGCTACGAGAGAAATGTGTATACTAATGAAAAGTATGACAAAGCGGGCATTCAGGTCCTAACCATCCCAGGTAATGAGCTAGGACGTGGTCGGGGCGGAGCCCGTTGTATGAGCTGTCCAATCGAACGAGATGGCATATAAACATAATTATTTATCAAACGCCCCTATTAGGGGCTTTTTTTGCATTAAATTAAAATACTTATTCACAATAAAAGAATTTTTATGTATAAATAAACCAAGAAACTAAATAAAAGGGTACGAATCATGGCTTACAACTTACGAAATAGGAATTTTCTCAAGCTTCTCGACTATTCACCAAAAGAGATTCAGTTTCTTCTCGACCTGTCTAAAGATCTTAAAGCCGCTAAATATGCCGGCACAGAGCAAAAAAAACTGGTAGGGAAAAACATCGCACTGATCTTCGAAAAAGCCTCGACTCGTACCCGATGTGCTTTTGAAGTTGCCGCTTTTGATCAAGGTGCTCAAGTCTCTTACATCGGCCCTTCCGGATCCCAAATAGGCCATAAGGAATCGATGAAAGACACGGCTCGTGTACTAGGTCGTATGTACGATGGCATTGAGTATCGTGGTTTTGGACAAGATATCGTTGAAGAGCTAGGCGCTCACGCTGGCGTACCTGTTTGGAACGGTTTAACCAATGAATTCCACCCAACGCAAATTCTCGCTGACTTTTTAACCATGTTAGAGCACGGCAAAGGCAAGTTATTACACCAAATTAAATTTGCCTACTTAGGGGATGCTCGCAACAACATGGGGAACTCTCTAATGGTCGGGGCCGCAAAAATGGGAATGGATATTCGTTTGGTTGCGCCAAAAGCTTTTTGGCCAGAGCAAAGCCTCGTTGATGAATGTCAGACCATCGCATTATCAACAGGTGCTTCGATTACTCTCACCGAGGACGTACAACAAGGTGTAGCCGATTGTGACTTCTTGTATACGGACGTTTGGGTCTCTATGGGCGAGTCAGCCTCGGCGTGGGAAGAGCGTATTGCCTTAATGAAACCGTATCAGGTAAACATGGATACGATTAAAGCTACCAATAACAAAGATGTGAAATTTATGCACTGCTTACCTGCTTTCCATGATGACCAAACCACAATAGGTAAAGAAATCGCCGAAAAATATGGCTTGAATGGTCTCGAAGTCACAAATGATGTATTCGAGTCGGATTACTCCATCGTGTTCGATGAAGCCGAAAACCGAATGCACACCATCAAAGCCGTCATGGTCGCCACATTAGGCAGCTAGTCAAATTCACTTGCAGTTTAACGATAAACCTTTGATGTAATCGCTTGCGCTCACGATTTTTAGGCGTATAATTCTCCGCAATTTGTCTGGGGAACAATCAATGGCGCAAGCGAGTTTTACAACACATCACGCTCTCGATAAGCTTTTTGCTTATCACGCACCGTTATTATTTCCTGTTGATTACTAAACCTCCCATTATGGGGGGTTTTTTTATGCCTGCATTCCTAGCTGTGATTGAGCACGCTCTTTTCGCACTTGGAATATCCATCTGGTCTGGTTTTAACTATAGGGAAGATAAACATGGCGAATACGCTCTTTCAAAAGCACATTATCTCAATTCCAGAGTTGTCACGTGACGAGCTAGAACTCATTGTACAGACAGCCGGTCAACTAAAATCAAACCCTCAACCTGAACTCATCAAAAACAAGGTTGTTGCTAGCTGTTTCTTTGAACCTTCAACACGTACGCGTCTGTCATTTGAAACCGCCATTCAACGTATCGGCGGAGACGTGATTGGTTTCGATAGCGGTGGTAATACCTCGCTTGCTAAAAAAGGTGAAACACTGGCAGATTCAGTTCAGGTTATTTCGTCTTATGTTGATGCGTTTGTCATGCGTCACCCACAAGAAGGTGCGGCACGTCTGGCTTCTGAATTCTCAAACGGTGTGCCAGTTATCAACGCAGGTGATGGCGCCAACCAACATCCAACACAAACACTGCTAGACCTATACAGCATCTACGAAACCCAGGGTCGTTTAGATGATATTAACGTTGCCTTTGTTGGTGATTTGAAATACGGCCGCACGGTACACTCGTTAACGCAAGCCCTAGCGAAATTCAATAACGTTCGCTTTTTCTTTATCGCTCCCGATGCACTTGCGATGCCTGACTATATCTGTGAAGAGCTTGAAGAAGCTGGCATCCAATTTAGCCTGCATACCGACATGGAAAGTGTAGTATCTGAACTGGATGTCCTATACATGACGCGAGTACAGAAAGAGCGTTTTGATGAGTCTGAGTACGCGCACATTAAATCGGCTTATATTCTCTCTGCTGATACATTGAAAGGCGCGCGCGATAACTTGAAAGTGCTTCATCCGTTGCCACGAGTTGACGAGATTACTGTCGACGTAGATAAAACGCCTTATGCGTATTATTTCCAACAAGCTGAAAACGGTGTGTACGCCCGTGAAGCTCTACTCGCTCTAGTTCTAAACGAAACGCTTTAAGGAGGATTGATCATGTCTAAAGAAACCCAGTTGCAAGTAGAAGCAATTAAAAACGGCACGGTTATCGACCATATCCCAGCAAACATTGGTATCAAAGTTCTCAAACTGTTCGCTATGGATCAATCCAAACAGCGTGTCACGATTGGTCTGAACCTTCCTTCTTCAGCATTAGGTTGTAAGGATCTATTAAAGATAGAGAACGTGTTTATCACTGAAGAACAAGCGAACAAGCTGGCACTCTATGCACCACATGCTACCGTCAACCAAATTGAAAACTATGAAGTGTGTAAAAAGCTGGCGTTAAAACTGCCAGAAACAATCACGGGAGTATTCGAGTGCCCTAATAGCAACTGCATTACTCACAATGAACCCGTAGACAGTAGCTTCAAGGTGTTCGAGAAACATCAAGACATTCGTCTCAAATGCAAATACTGCGAAAAAGTCTATTCGCGTGAGATCGTTACTGAAAGCTAAGAATGACACGATTATTAAACAAGCCTACACATTGTAGGCTTGATTTTTATTGAGCCTAGAGGCAGTCTAGACTCTCTTTGAATTCACAGAACAATGGATAAAACGATGACAAAAGTACTTCATACAGAATCTGCACCAGCAGCAATCGGTCCTTACGTACAAGGTGTCGACCTTGGTAACATGGTACTGACTTCAGGTCAGATCCCAGTAAATCCGCAAACAGGTGAAGTGTCAGAAGATATCGCTGAACAAGCACGTCAGTCTCTAGACAACGTAAAAGCGGTTGTTGAAGCATCTGGCCTAACGGTTTCAGACATCGTAAAAATGACGGTTTTCGTTAAAGATCTCAACGACTTTGGTACAGTAAACGAAGTGTATGGTAAGTTCTTTGACGAGCACCAAGTGGCTAACTACCCTGCGCGTTCTTGTGTTGAAGTTGCTCGTCTTCCTAAAGATGTGAAGATTGAAATCGAAGCTATCGCAGTACGTAAGTAAGTTCTGCTATGTATTAAAAAAGGGTTGTCATTGACAACCCTTTTTAGTGTTATTTTTTGCTGTTTAACTCAGCAACTTCAGCATCAAGCTGCTCTAGCTTCTCTGCCATCTGCTCTCGGCATACATTCGCCAGTTTTCTCACATCTTCTTTGCCGTAGCCTTCGATAGAGATAGGTGGCAGCATCTCAACGATGATATGACCATTATCCCACTTATTAAGCTTTAGATGGCTCGTACTGCTACACACAATAGGAATGATTGGTGTCTTTGCCCCAATCGCTGCATGAAAAGCACCCGTTTTGAATGGCAATAAGCCGCGTCCACGAGAGCGTGTACCTTCCGGGAACATCCAAACTGAAAGGTTACTTTTCTTCATGCTATCAACAACTTGGTCAATCGTACCTTTCGCTTTACTGCGGTTAGCACGATCAATCAGAATATTACCTGTTAAATAATAAAGCTGACCAAAGAATGGCATCCATAGCAGGCTCTTTTTACCAACAGTTACCACATTTGGTGTAACGGCAGAAGATACCGTAAACAAATCCCAGTTGTTCTGGTGATTAGCGATATAGATGTGTTGACCGCGTTTATAGGCATCTTCAGGTAAACGAAGATCGAGTTTAATACCAAAGATCTTCGACATAGCGCCAAAATAACGCCCGAACGTAAACACGTGTTTAGGATTTCTCGGACTCAGTAAACAGTAACCACATCCAAATACGAACATAATTACCGCAAATATCGCCACTGCAATGCAGCGTAGGAAAGCAACCATTTTGGTCTCCGCTAATGGCTTCAAAAAAAAGCCGAAACCTTAAGATTTCGGCTATTTATATCTATCGTTATTATTCAGCAGAACCCGCGATACGTGTGATGTTAGCACCTAGTGCAGACAGCTTATCTTCAATACGCTCATAACCGCGATCGATATGATAAATACGGTCTACAATTGTCTCACCATGCGCAATACAACCAGCGATAACCAAGCTTGCCGAAGCTCGCAGGTCAGTCGCCATGACTTGTGCACCACTCAATGATTCAACATCACCACAAATCACAGTGTTGCCTTCAATTTCTGCTTTTGCGCCCATACGCATTAGCTCAGGAACGTGCATAAAACGATTTTCAAAAATCGTTTCAGTAATCACACCGCCACCTTTTGCCATCATATTAAGCAAAGTAAACTGAGCTTGCATATCTGTAGGGAAGCCTGGGTGTGGAGCAGTACGAATTGAAACCGCTTTAAGCTCTCTGTCGGTCATATCCAGTGAGATCCAGTCATCGCCAGTCTCGATCTTAGCCCCAGCTTCTTCTAACTTCGCTAATGCCGCTTCTAATAGATGAGCATGCGTATTGCGACAAACAATCTTACCGCCTGATACCGCTGCCGCTACTAGGAAAGTGCCTGTTTCAATGCGATCTGGAACAACAGAGTGCTTGCCACCACCAAGACGTTCTACACCTTCGATAGTGATAGTATCGGTACCTGCTCCAGTGATTTTTGCGCCTAACTTGTTCAAGAAATCAGCGGTATCGACGATTTCAGGTTCACGAGCCGCATTATCAAGTACAGTAGTACCTTCAGCCAATGTTGCAGCACACATTATCGTGATAGTCGCACCAACGCTCACTTTGTCCATCACAATGTGAGCACCCTTCAATCGACCTTCCACTTCCGCTTTCACATAACCATCTTCTAATGTGATGGTGGCACCGAGCTGCTCAAGACCATGAATATGCAAATCTACCGGACGCGCACCAATGGCACAGCCACCAGGAAGTGAAACTTGTCCTTTGCCAAAACGAGCAACCAGTGGACCTAACGCCCAAATCGATGCACGCATGGTTTTCACCAAGTCATAAGGTGCACACAACTCGTTAATCTGGCTACCATCAACATGAACAGAACCGTTGCGATGCACTTTGGCACCTAAACGGCTAAGTAGTTTCATTGTCGTATCAATGTCACGAAGATGTGGTACGTTGGCCACTTCTACAGGCTCCTCAGCCAGAATAGAAGCGAATAAAATAGGCAGTGCTGCATTTTTAGCACCTGAGATCGACACTTCGCCAGATAACGGCTGATCCGATCCAATAACTCGAAACTTATCCATTAATAAACCTTACAAAGACATCAGCTTTTTATCACGAGCCCACTCTTCTGGAGTATAGGCTTTAATTGAAACTGCGTGGATGTCATTACGCTGAATATAATCCATCAGAGGACCATAGATCATCTGCTGCTTTTTAACTCGGCTCATGCCTTCAAATTGAGCATCTACCGCAATCACTTCGTAGTGGCTACCTTCACCTTTTACGTGTAGCTCTTCTAGGTTCAATGCGTTTTGTAATAGTTCCTGTACTTTTGTGCTATCCACAAGATACTCCTAAATGTGTTTCTCAATAACTGATTCAACGTTATACAGCTGAAACAGTATTTTCAGCTCATCGGGCACGAAGCTGAGCATTATATGACACTTTCGATTTTTTGCATGCTCTAATAAGTGAATTAGCATCACCAATCCCGCAGAATCGAACCGTTTTACTTTATCTAACGCCAATTCCATCTCAGGCTCATCAAAATTAACGCTTTGAATAGTATTCCAAAGCTCAGGTACAGTATCACGATCAACGTTACCAATTAGCTCTAATACACCTTCGTTACGAACCACTAATTTAGTGTCCATTATTTTTTGCTGCCTTCAAAACGAATCGGCGCCTGTGCCAACTGCTCAAGTTCTTCTGCTACCGCTAATATGCCATCTTGACGAATTTTGCTGTTCCATTCAGATTGCTTGCTAGAGAGCAAACTAATGCCTTCTGCAATCATATCAAAGGCCTTCCATTTGCCTGTTTTCTTATCCTTTCTGAGTTTAAACTCGAGATTAATATTAGGTCTCGGTGAGTCCATAATTGTCACACGAACACCGATAATGGTCGTCTTATCATCAATTTTTGGTTCTGGACCAAATTGAACATCCTGTCCAGTATATTGGGTTAAAACTTGCGCATAAGAAGTAATCAAGTACTCTCGAAATGCTCTGGCAAACTCTAACACATCTTCTCGTTTAGCACCTTTTAAGTTAGGACCCAGTAGCTTCAATGCTGCGTAGCGATCGTTCACGTAAGGCATTAGTTCCTCTTCGACTACCACCTTAAGATAGTCAGGATTTTTCTGAATTTGCTCTTGCTCATTCGCTAAACGAGTAAACGCTTTATCGGCGACTTTCTGCATCATGTCATAGGGCTTGGTGGCATCAATCTCATTAGCATGTAGACCAAATGAGAGCATCAAGGCACTAAATATCAGTAAACATTTGTTGAACATCACTTTACTCCTTTTTCTCCTCGGAACCGCCAATGCTATAGAGCACTTGACCTATCATATCTTCGAGCACCAACGCTGATTTGGTGTCTTCAATTCTGTCACCATCGGCTAGATAACCTTCATCATCAAAGATAAACCCAGGCACTAGACCTATATATTGCTCACCAATCAACCCTGATGTTAGCACTTGTGCACTCGAGGTATCTGGGAAACGGTAGTCCGAGCTAATAGATAAGGTTACCACCGGTAAATAGCTCTCCTTATCAAGACTAATATCACTGACTCGGCCAATAACGACGCCACCAACTTTCACAGGAGAACGAACTTTTAGGCTACCGATATTATCGAACCTTGCTTCCAGCTTATAAGTATCCCCTGAGCCCAACCCTTTCACGTCAGCAACCTGAAAAATCATAAACAAGATTGCGCAAAGTCCGATGATGACAAAACTGCCTACCCACAATTCTAACTTTCTGGTTTGTTGCATTGAATTGTCCTTTACTCTTAATTGCCAAACATCAGTGCTGTAAGCACAAAATCTAAACCTAATACCGCCAAAGATGAGTGCACGACGGTTCTCGTTGTCGCCTGACTAATACCTTCCGAAGTCGGTATGGCATCATACCCATTAAATAGCGCAATCCACGTCACCGTAATCGCAAACACCAAACACTTAATGACGCTATTACCAATGTCTCGACCCAGCTCTACGGACGATTGCATCGCTGACCAAAAACTGCCGTGATCGATACCTTTCCAGTCCACACCAACCAGTTGGCCCCCCCAAATACCTATCGCCATAAAGATCATAGCCAATAGCGGCATGGAAATAACCCCGGCCCAAAAACGAGGCGAGATCACTCGTTTAAGAGGATCAACGGCCATCATTTCCATGCTCGATAACTGTTCAGTGGCTTTCATTAAGCCAATTTCAGCGGTTAGTGCCGAGCCTGCACGCCCAGCAAATAATAGTGCAGTAACAACTGGACCCAACTCTCTTAATAGCGATAACGCCACCATCTGTCCTAAACTGCCTTCCGCCCCATAATCGACGAGAACTACATACCCTTGCAGGCTGAGGACCATTCCAATAAACAGCCCTGATACCATAATAATGGCCAATGATTGCACACCAACGTTATGTAGCTGTTTTATTAATAGTGGAAAGTGCTTTTTAGGCTGTGGTTTGGAAAACAGGACACCAAATAGCATAAAGGTTGCCCTACCCCATGATTGGCAAAGAGATAAGGTTCGCTGACCGACTTTTTGAATCCATACTGAAGGAAACGACATATTAGAACAGCTCCTCAGTTAATGCTTTTGCTGGATAACGGAATGGAACGGGTCCATCGGCTTCGCCGAGCAAGAACTGTTGGACTCGAGTATCAGGGTTACTTCTCAATTCATCAGGAGTACCACAAGCAACAACTTTTCCATCAGCGAGCAAGTAAACCCAATCTGCGATGGACATAACTTCAGGAACATCATGAGAAACAACAATAGAGGTAAGGTCTAGTGCCTTGTTCAACTTGCCAATAAGCTCCACCAGCACTCCCATCGTTATAGGGTCCTGACCAACAAAGGGCTCATCGTACATGATTAATTCAGGATCAAGCGCAATAGCTCTTGCGAGCGCCGCACGTCTTGCCATGCCTCCAGAAAGTTCACTTGGCATAAGTTGAGATGCTCCACGTAATCCGACAGCCTCTAACTTTAGCAGCACTAAAGTACGAATCATCGACTCACTCAGTTCTGTATGCTCACGCAAAGGAAACGCGACATTGTCAAAGACGTTAAGGTCGGTAAATAGTGCACCCGATTGGAATAGCATGCTCATTTTCTTGCGAACATGGTAAAGACGTTTTCTAGAAAGCGTAGGAATATTGTCGCCTTCGAACCAAATCTCCCCATGGTCAGGCGAGATTTGTCCACCGATCAGACGAAGTAATGTTGTTTTACCAATTCCCGATGGTCCCATGATGGCTGTTATCTTACCTTTTGGTACATGCAACTCGACGTCATCAAAAATGACGTGTGAGCCACGCGCAAAAGTCAGTCCCTTAACGGAAACCAAGTCATTGTTTGACATACATTTCCTTATCATCCTAACAGTAGTCCTATGCTAAACAATAATAATGATACAAGCGGACAATTAAAACCCTTATATCCAAATGGTTGGATAATTACAGAGTCAAACCCCATTACAACAAACTTGCGTCATTACGCGCATTTATGACTTCGCTCCTAACCTTAGTCTATCTATTAGCGTATTAGCTTCGGCGCACTATTGTTATTTTATTTGTTGATTAGCTTCCATTTTGGCCGACAAACCGTCAAAATTAGCCGCCAAATGTCTCAGAAAAATAGAAGTGGATAAAAACATGCTTGAAGCCGTAGTGTTTCTGATAATTGGACTGGTTTTTCTCGTTTGGAGTGCTGATAAATTAGTATTCGGCGCCGCGGCACTGGCACGCAATGTGGGTATTTCGCCACTAGTTATCGGTATGACTATTCTTGCTATGGGGTCATCAGCGCCAGAAATGATGGTTTCGGCCACCGCCGCCCTAGAAGGGAAAACGGATACTGCGGTTGGTAACGTACTAGGCTCCAACATCGCCAATATTGCGCTTATTCTTGGTATTACGGCTATGATTAAGCCTCTTTCTATTTCATCTGCGGTTCTGAGACGCGAGCTACCTTTAATGATCGCGGTAACGCTTATCGCGGGTCTTATTCTTTGGGATAGCCACCTTGGTTTCTATGAAGGTATTATTCTGTTTGCCTTATTTGGCGCATTTATCCTTGCCATGCTTCGTATCAGCAAAGCAGAAAAAGAGAGTGGTAACAATGACGCCATGCTAGAGGACCAAGAGTCCGAAATTCCAGAAGGTGTGAGTAACGCTAAAGCAGCCATGTGGGTGGTGATTGGCCTAATCATCCTCCCTATCGCAGCAGATAGACTGGTAGATAGCGCCGTAACGATCGCCCAGTATTTTGGTATGAGCGACCTTGTTATTGGTCTAACGATTATCGCGATTGGTACCAGCCTACCAGAACTGGCCGCTTCTCTTGCTGGTGTTCTAAAAGGCGAAGATGATATGGCGGTAGGTAACATCATAGGTTCAAACGTCTTCAACATCCTCGCCGTTATGGGTATTCCAGGTATCATTAACCCTTCTATACTCAGTGAACATGCTATGGGCCGTGATTTCTGGGTTATGCTGGCCGTTTCGCTATTACTGGTTGTAATGGCACTGGGCAAATCTAAGAGCATTAATCGAGTCGAAGGCTTTATTTTGTTCGTGCTATTCCTTGGTTATCAGGTTTATCTATTCGCTAATATGGCAGCTTAGGAGCGGTTATCATGTCTGGTTTTGATTATGTTAGCGCGGCAAAGCGTGTTTTAGATACCGAAGTACAAGCACTTCAACACCTTGAGCGCTACTTTGACGAGCAATTTGAATCGGTATGTGATGCGATTCTCAACCACCAAGGCAAGGTTATTGTCATGGGGATGGGTAAATCAGGACACATTGGTAAGAAAATTGCGGCTACGCTTGCTAGCACTGGCACATCAGCGTTTTTTGTCCACCCAGGAGAAGCTGCTCACGGCGATTTGGGTATGATTGAAGCTCGCGATCTCGTTATCGCCATCTCTAACTCTGGTGAGTCACACGAAATCATTAGTTTGTTTCCTGTCTTTAAGCGCCTTGGTATTACTACCGTAAGTATGACTGGAAAGCCTGAATCTAACATGGCAAAGCTCTCTGATTTTCATTTGCAAATCACTGTTCCTAAAGAAGCGTGCCCACTTGGCCTAGCACCTACTTCTAGCTCGACGGCAACTCTGGTTATGGGAGATGCATTAGCCATCGCCTTATTAGAAGCTCGTGGCTTCGGTGAAGAAGACTTTGCCCTGTCTCATCCGGGCGGCGCATTGGGTCGTAAGTTACTACTTAAACTGAGTGATATCATGCATTCAGGTAAAGCGCTGCCTGTCGTCGGTCCGCAGACCTTGGTACGCGACGCACTACTAGAAATTTCCGATAAAGGACTTGGCATGACAACTATCGTGGACAACGATATGAACTTGCTAGGTATCTTTACCGATGGAGACTTGCGACGTATTCTTGATAAACGAGTCGATATTCATGACACCACCATTGGTGAGGTCATGACCGTTAACCCAACCACTGCTGCGCCTAATATGCTAGCGGCTGAAGGGTTAAACTTAATGCAATCGAAGAATATTAACGGTCTTGTACTACTCGATGATAACAAAGTCGTGGGTGCACTCAATATGCATGACTTATTAAAAGCAGGAGTAATGTAGTGTCTAAACAAGTTGAAACGCTCTATGGTTTGGTGGCTTCATCCACTTACGATAAAGCAGCAGACATCAAACTCCTGATTTGCGACGTGGATGGCGTCTTCTCCGATGGTTTGATTTATATGGGCAACCAAGGTGAAGAACTTAAAACCTTTCATACTCGTGACGGTTACGGTATTAAGGCTTTAATGAGTGCAGGCGTAGAAGTCGCCATCATTACAGGCCGTCGCTCACAGATCGTTGAGAATCGTATGACCGCACTTGGTATTTCTTTGATTTACCAAGGGCAAGATGACAAAGTCGCCGCTTATCAAGACATTTGCCAAAAGCTTGCTATCCCAGCATCGAAAACTGCTTACATCGGTGATGACCTTATCGATTGGCCTGTCATGGAACAGGTCGGCTTAAGCGTCTGCGTGGCGGATGGACATCCACTGCTCGCCAGAAAAGCGGATCACGTCACTACGATTCCAGGTGGACGCGGTGCAGTTAGGGAAGTTTGTGATCTGATCCTAGAATCAAAGGGAGAACTAGAGCTTCACAAAGGTCTTAGTATATGAGTTTGTCTCGTATTCTTTATAGTCTACTTGCCATTATTTCTATTGGGTGTGCTTACTACTTGTACACCAACGATGACTCACGTGTACTCCAAGTTGTTCCAGATCTTGAGTTGCCAGCGTTTAGCGGTACGAATTTACACAATATTTCATACAGTGATACTGGTGTTCGTAGCTATAGTATTACCTCTTCACATTTAGAGCATTTCTCCAAAAAAGGAGAAACCGTGTTTGAACAACCCATATTGCGTATTTTTGCTAATGGTACGACTCAAGAATGGGAAATTTCTGCTGCAAAAGCGATTTTGGATAAACATGAAGTGCTAACTCTTTATGATGATGTAGTCGCACGAAATTTGCTTCCGGACTCAGGGTTTGACACTCTATCGACTCAACGAATGAGCATACAGTTAGATAACCGTGACTTCTGGGCCAACACAGACGTTCTCATGTTGGGACCACAATTTGAAACCCGCGGACAAGCAATGAAAGGAAACTTTGCTGACAATCTCGCGGAGCTATATAACAAAGTGAATAGTAAATATGAAACTCTCGCACCTTAGTCTTAGTCTTTGCCTACTGCTTCCAGTCTCTGCATTCGCTCTTTCGACAGATACTGAACAACCAGTTTATATCGACTCCGACACTCAACAGCTTGATATGAAGAGTAATCGAGTCACATTCGCGGGCGACGTTAAGTTAAAACAAGGCAGTATTAACATTAATGCCGCAAAAATCGTGGTCACTCGCCATCCGCAAACTGGCGCTATTCAGGTAATAGAGGGCTTTGGGAACTTAGCTACATTTTCCCAACTAACAGATGATGGAAAAACTCTCTATGGCGAAGCAAAAAAACTGCATTACTCATTAAAGGATGATCAGTTAACCATGACTGATCAGGCTATGTTGTCCCAAGATGATAGCGTGATCCGTGGCACCACCATTAAGTACCGAATCTCATCACAGAAATTAGTAGCGGACGGCAATGCCAATGAACGCGTCTCAACAGTCCTTCAACCTCAGCAAGTTCAAGAGAAATAGATTCAGCTATGGCGTTATTGAAAGCGACACATTTAGCAAAAAGCTATAAAAACCGTAAAGTGGTCTCAGACGTTAGCCTTTCGGTTGAGTCTGGTCAGATAGTGGGATTGCTGGGCCCTAACGGCGCAGGTAAAACTACGTCGTTTTACATGATTGTAGGTCTGGTTGCCCGTGATGAAGGCACCATCACTATAGACGGGGAAGATATTAGTATTCTCCCAATGCATAGCCGCGCCAAAATGGGCATTGGCTACCTGCCACAAGAAGCCTCCATTTTCAGAAAGCTCAGTGTTGAAAACAACATTATGGCAGTGCTTGAGACTCGTAATGAGATCACTCAAGAAGAGCGACAAGATAAACTAGAGGACCTGCTAGATGAGTTCAATATTCAGCACATTCGGAAAAGTGCTGGTATGGCGCTGTCTGGCGGCGAACGTCGACGTGTCGAAATTGCTAGGGCTCTAGCCGCTAACCCACAGTTCATCTTACTGGATGAGCCATTTGCGGGTGTCGACCCAATTTCAGTGATTGATATCAAGAAGATCATCGAGCACTTGCGCGATAGAGGCTTGGGAGTTCTTATCACCGACCATAACGTTCGTGAAACCTTAGATGTGTGTGAAAAAGCATACATTGTGAGCCAAGGTCACCTAATTGCTGAAGGAAGTCCTGAAGATGTTCTCAATAATGAACACGTAAAACAGGTTTATCTCGGTGAACAATTCAGACTATGATTTAATAGGCTTGGATAAAATTTTAATAATAGGCTAGCAATACTGCATGAAACCCTCATTACAACTCAAGCTAGGTCAACAGTTAGCAATGACGCCCCAGTTGCAACAAGCAATTCGCTTGCTGCAATTGTCGACGCTCGATCTGCAACAAGAGATTCAAGAGGCCCTAGACTCAAACCCATTACTTGACGTGGAAGAAACCGCGGAAGAAGCACCGCCTTCTAATGAGGAAAAGTCGAGCCCTGAAAGTAAAGAAGAAGCATCTGCAGAGCCAGTTAGCGAACCAGAGCCGAAAGACAGTTCTGAACAAATTGAAAGTTCTGAAATATCGACAGAACTTGAAATGGATACTACATGGGATGATGTCTATAGCGCCAATACCGGTAACACGGGCATTGCCGCTGATGATGACATGCCAATATATCAAGGTGAAACCACACAGTCTCTACAAGACTACTTAGTTTGGCAATTAGACCTAACGCCATTTACTGAAACGGATCGTGCCATCGCCTTAGCCATCATTGATGCTGTCGATGACTACGGCTATCTGACCCTATCCTGTGAAGAGATTCTCGACAGTGTCGATATTGAGGATGTTGAGCTTGATGAGATTGAAGCAGTAAGAAAACGCGTTCAGCAATTCGATCCGCTAGGCGTTGCTTCTCTTAATCTGCAAGATTGCCTACTACTGCAACTCGCCACTTTCCCTGAAGATACTCCATGGCTCGCTGAAGCTAAGTTGGTCTTGTCTGATCACATCGATCAATTGGGTAACCGTGATTACAAACTCGTAATTAAAGAGACTAAGCTTAAGGAAGCGGATCTTCGAGAAGTTTTGAAGCTCATCCAACAGCTTGATCCTCGACCAGGTAGTAAGATCACGCCTGATGAAACTGAGTACGTAGTGCCGGATGTCTCCGTATTCAAAGACCGCGGAAAATGGATAGTTCAGATTAACCCTGACAGTGTTCCAAGACTTAAAGTGAATCAACAATACGCGAAACTCGGTACAGGCAACAGTGCTGACAGCCAATATATTCGCTCTAATTTGCAGGAAGCGAAATGGTTGATTAAGAGCCTTGAAAGTCGCAATGAAACTTTGCTCAAAGTAGCTAAGTGTATTGTCGAGCATCAACATGACTTTTTCGAATACGGTGAAGAAGCAATGAAACCAATGGTTCTCAACGATGTTGCCCTTGCTGTAGACATGCATGAATCGACGATTTCTCGAGTTACCACTCAGAAATATATGCATACCCCACGCGGCATTTTTGAGCTGAAGTATTTCTTCTCAAGCCACGTATCGACCGACAATGGCGGCGAGTGTTCCTCGACAGCCATTCGAGCACTAATCAAGAAGCTTGTTGCTGCAGAAAATCCAGCCAAGCCATTGAGCGATAGTAAAATCGCAGCGCAACTAGCTGACCAAGGAATTCAGGTTGCTAGACGAACAATAGCGAAATACCGTGAGTCGTTGGGCATTGCCCCTTCCAGTCAGCGTAAACGCCTACTTTAAGGCCAATAACTAAGAAGGAAAGTCTATGCAAATTCAAATTGAAGGCCACCACGTCGATGTCACTGAGTCAATGCAGGACTACGTTCAGAGTAAATTTCAAAAGCTGGAACGCTTTTTCGATCATATAAACAGCATTAACGTCATATTAAAAGTTGAAAAATTAAACCAGATCGCAGAAGCTACGCTCCACGTTAATCAAGCTGAAATTCATGCGGCGGCAAATGATGAGAATATGTACGCTGCCATTGACGGGCTTGTCGATAAGCTCGTTAGACAATTGAATAAGCATAAAGAAAAATTAAGTAATCACTAAAATGCAAATAAGTGAAGTATTAACTCTGGACTGCACCAAAAGTGCAGTCCCTTGTACGAGTAAAAAGCGCGCCCTAGAAATTATTAGCGAAATCGCTGCAGAACATACTGGTCAAAACTCTACCGAACTGTTCGAGTGCATGCTGAGCCGTGAAAAAGTGGGCAGCACTGGAATTGGCAATGGTATCGCTATTCCTCATGCCAGAATGCATGACAGCGATAAAGCTGTTGCGGTGTTACTTCAGTGCCAAGCGCCGGTTGACTTCGACTCTATTGATAACCGCCCAGTTGACCTTATGTTCGCACTGCTAGTTCCAGATGCGCAGTGTAAAGAACATTTAAAGACTTTGTCATGTATGGCAGAGCGATTAAATGATAAAACTGTCCTAAAGCAACTTCGTAATGCTCAATCCGATCAAGAGCTTTACGATATTATTGTTAGCCATTAGAACAAGCTGAGAAAAAATGCGATTAGTCGTTGTAAGTGGACATTCAGGCGCAGGTAAAAGTGTAGCGTTGCGAGTACTAGAAGATTCTGGTTACTACTGCGTTGATAATCTACCGATCGATTTACTGGAAGCCTTTGTGGATTCATCGAAAGATTCCCAACAAAGTGTTGCCGTCAGTATTGATATTCGTAACTTGCCTGACAACCTGAATAACTTAACCTCTAAGTTGAAACAATTGTCTAAGCAACACGACGTCAAAGTGCTTTTCCTTGATGCATCAAAGTCAGTGTTGTTAAAACGCTACAGTGAAACTCGTCGTATCCACCCTCTCTCTCAGCGAAAAGATAAACTGTCACTTGAACAGGCCATTGATCTAGAACACACACTTCTCAAGCCCATCAAAGAGCATGCCGACTACACCATTGACTCGAGTGAGCAGTCCATACACGACTTAAGCGAAACCATTCGATTTGAATTAGAAGGCCAAGAGAAGAAAGATCTTGTCATGGTTTTCCAATCGTTTGGGTTTAAATATGGTATGCCAAGTGATGCCGATTACGTGTTTGATGTGCGTTTTCTACCCAATCCACATTGGCAGCCAGAATTAAGACCAATGACTGGACTAGATGCACCAATTAAATCTTTCCTAGAAGCTTATCCTGACGTCATCGAGTTGAAACAACAAATTCAAGGCTTTGTTGAACGTTGGCTACCTTTACTTGAAAAGAACAATCGCAGCTATCTGACTGTTGCAATTGGTTGTACCGGCGGTAAACACCGCTCTGTTTATATCACTCAGCAGATTGGTGAATATTTTGCTCAGCTCGGCCATCAAGTAAAAATTCGTCACGCATCGCTAGAGAAAAACAACTAACAGGAATCCAAATGTCACTATCTCGCACTGTTCTCATTCAAAATCGTCTTGGTTTGCATGCTCGAGCTGCGGTCAAGTTAGTCGAACTAGCGCAGAGCTTCGAGGCAACCGTGACGATTTGTAATCATGAACAGAAAGAAGCGACAGCAGATAGCGTGATGGGTCTTCTTATGCTCGAGTCTGCTCAAGGTGAGAACATCACCATTAAAGCGTCAGGAAACCAGGCTGAGGATGCTCTGCAAGCGGTATGCGAGTTGGTTGAACACCGTTTTGACGAAGACGAATAGATTCCGCACACTTTTCTGTTTTATTTCCACTCTCCGATAACTTCTTCGCGCCCTGTAGGTTACTTGAACCCAAAATTAAGCTACTATTCAGTACATTAAAAAGCAGTTGAGTGTAGGGGGCATCCATGGCGGAGCAAATAGAATTCGATCAAGCTCACCAAACCCTCCAAGAAGTTAGTGAAGCGCTAGAAAATGGCCGCTTCGTTTACGTAAGAAGACAACTTCAGGACATGGAGCCTGAAGATATTGCCCATCTTCTAGAAGCCTCTCCACGTAAAAGTCGTGAAGTCCTGTGGCAACTCACCGACCCTGAAGACTATGGTGAAATCCTTGATGAACTCAATGAGGACGTCAAAGATAGTCTAGTCTCCAAAATGGCGCCAGAAAAACTGGCTGAAGCAACGGAAGGCATGGACACCGATGACGTAGCTTATGTCCTACGTAGTCTGCCTGATACCGTATCGCGCGAAGTCCTGTCACAAATGGACACCGCAGACCGTTTGCGTGTCGAGACTGCCCTTTCTTACCCAGAAGATACCGCCGGCGGTATCATGAATACCGATGTAATCACTATTCGTGGCGATGTCGATGTCGATGTGGTTCTGCGTTACCTGCGCATGAAAGGTGAGCTACCGGAAGCGACAGACGCACTGTATGTGATAGACGAAGAAGATATGCTGATTGGTCACCTTTCTTTGACCACACTTTTAACCACTCAGCCCGATGTCAAAGTCGTCGATGTCATGGACGATGCCGATGAGGCAATCCATGTTGAAACTAGCGATTCGGACGTTGCCTCGTTATTTGAACGACGCGACTGGGTCTCTGCCCCTGTTGTAGATAGCGAACACCACCTAGTCGGTCGTATCACCATCGATGACGTGGTCGATATTATCCGAGAAGACGCCGAACACTCAATGATGAGTATGGCGGGTATGGATGATGATGAAGATACCTTTGCGCCGGTTGTGAAATCTGCTCGTCGACGCAGTGTTTGGCTAGGCGCCAACGTACTTGCCGCTTTAGCAGCAGCATCTGTCTCCAATATGTTTGAGGCCACATTAGAGCAGATGGCAGCGATAGCTGTATTGATGACCATCGTACCTTCCATGGGAGGGGTTGCAGGTAACCAAACCGTTGCCCTAGTAATCCGAGGCTTAGCTTTGGGTCATATCGGTGACAGCAACCGTCGAGAACTGCTACTCAAAGAAGCCGCCATCGGCTTTCTCAATGGTATCCTCTGGGCCCTAATTATCGGTGGTATCGTAGTAGCTTGGAAAGGTGATTGGATGCTAGGCGGGATTATCTCTGCCGCCATGATGACCAATTTACTGGTTGCTGGCATTGCTGGCGTTACCATCCCTATTCTGCTCAAAAAAATGAATATAGACCCTGCCTTAGCGGGCGGAATGGCCCTTACGACCATTACCGATGTTGTTGGTCTTTCGGTCTTCTTAGGCTTAGCCACCATAATGATCAGCTAATGCCAGATACAAAAAGGGCGTAACCAGTAGGTTACGCCCTTTTTCTCTATTTGAGATTTACTCACCAGCGACTTTCATTGATTCCAACAGGATAGAGCCCGTTTGAATTTGTGAGCGCGTTTCAACATCACTGCCAACTGCCACAATTTGCTTGAACATTTGCGCTAGATTACCAGCAACAGTAATTTCCGAGACTGGGTATTGGATTTCTCCATTTTCGACCCAGAATCCTGCAGCACCGCGAGAGTAATCACCGGTAACGATATTGACCCCTTGCCCCATCACTTCGGTGACCAGCAGGCCAGTGCCAAGCGTTTTCAACATGGCATCAAAATCTTGTCCTGTCGACTTAACAAACCAGTTATGAATACCTCCAGCATGCCCTGTTGGCGTCATATTCAGTTTGCGCGCAGCGTAACTAGTCAGTAAGTAGGTCGCCAGTTTGCCGTCAGTGATAATATCTAAATCTTGAGTTGCCACACCTTCGTTATCAAACGGACTAGATGCTAAGCCTTTAAGTAGGTGAGGTTTTTCTTCAATAGCAAACCAATCTGGCAGAATCTGTTCACCCAGTTTATCTAACAAGAACGACGACTTACGGTATAAATTACCGCCGCTAATCCCCATTACTAAGTGTCCCATAAGGCCAGTCGCAACATCATTGGCAAAAAGCACTGGGTATTGACCCGTTTTGACTTTTCTAGGGTCTAGACGCTCAACTGTTTTAATAGCAGCCTTCTCACCGACCAACTCTGGTGTCCACAAATCATCACGGTGACGAGCAAGAGTATAACTGTAGTCACGCTCCATATCGCCATTTTGACCTTGGCCAATGACACTACAGCTAATGCTATGACGGCTAGACGCATAACCGGCCAACAGGCCATGGGAGTTTCCATAGACCTTAACGCCATAGTGGCTGTCGTAACTGGCACCATCACTCTGCTTTATTTTGTCACTGTAAGCTAATGCTGCTTTCTCAGCAGCAATTGCTTTTTGCGCAGCCACATCGGGATTTGGCTCATCTGGATGGAAGAGATCAAGGTCTGGGATATTCGTTACCAACAACTCTTTCGGAGCTGGCCCTGCAAATGGGTCTTCGGAGGTGTACTGGGCAATATCCAGTGCAGCAGCTACCGTTTGTGCAATGGCTTTTTCACTCAAATCAGAGGTTGAAGCACTGCCCTTACGCTGTCCACGGTATACCGTGATACCCAGCGCACCGTCACTATTAAACTCTACGTTTTCCACTTCACACATGCGCGTGGAGACGCTTAAGCCAGTGCTCTTAGTAATAGCGACCTCAGCGGCATCTGAATTTACTGAAGCCATATCCAACGCTTTAGCAACAGCGGCTTCTAGCTCAGCTTGCTGCTGAGCAACTTGCTCTCTTACATCCATAATCCATCTAACTTTTATCGTTTAATTGAGACTAGAATAACAAGGTTTTCGCATTCTCCCCAGATTTCTTGCTAAAATAGCCAATATTCGTAATGAGATAGTGATATAGGCAGTAAACATGGCCCGCAAAAATCAGAAAGCGCCTTGGGAAGAGGAAGAAGAAATCATTTGGGTAAGCAGAACCGAAATGAAAAACGACATGGAAGAGTTGCAAAAACTCGGTGAAGAGTTAGTTGGACTAAAGCCTGCTGTGTTGGATAAGTTTCCTCTTAGTGAAGATCTGAGAGAAGCGGTCGCCGATGCCCAGCGCTTCAAGAACGAAGCTCGACGTCGCCAACTGCAATACATCGGTAAGCTGATGCGCACCGAAGATCCAGAGCCAATTCAGGCGGCTCTCGACCGTGTACGTAACAAGCACTCACAATCTACTGCAGCACTTCACAAGCTTGAACAACTGCGTGACCGTATTGTAGAGCAAGGCGATGAAGCCATCGCGGATGCACTTGAGTTGTACCCAAACCTCGACCGTCAGCGTCTGCGCCAACTTGCTCGTCAGGCCAACAAAGAAAAGAAAGCTGGAAAGCCTGCAAAAGCATTCCGTGAAATTTTCCAAGCACTTAAGCACGAAGAAGAACAAGAGTTCTAACTTCAATACTCAATTTAAGACTATAAAGGCAGCGTAAGCTGCCTTTTTTATATCCATAAAACGCTAATGCGCCGCTTTTACAAACCGCGCGAGCTCTTGATTGTCATGTTGCGCCGTCAACGCCGAGATGTCTCCTTCAGCAGTGATGATGCCATGACTAAGGTAGGCAAACCGGTTGGCAATGGCTCTGGCATCACTAAGGTGATGCGTCACCATAATAACTGTCGCTTGTTTTTCTTGAGCTAGAGAGCGAACAACCGACAGCATTTCTTTACGAAGTACCGGGTCCAACGCCGAAAACGGTTCGTCAAGTAGCCAAATCGGGTGAGGCTGAACAAAGCAACGGGCTAAAGCCACTCGCTGCCTCTGCCCACCGGAAAGCTCAGACGGTAAACGTTGAATCTTATCAATAAGACCCACCTTGTCTGCCGCATCTCGCACTCGCTGTTGATCTTCTGCAGTTAGTTTAAGGGCTGGATTGAGTCCTAGAGCGATATTATCGAACACTGAAAGGTGCTCGAATAAGTTGTGCTCTTGAAACAACATAGACAAAGGCCGCAGGTGAGGCTGCTTAGATTGAATATCTTCATCATCGACAGATATCCTTCCCGATTCAGGCTGACAAAACCCCGCTATAAGCGCCAACAGTGTCGATTTACCAGCACCACTGGGCCCAATCAACGCCAACACATCACCTTTTTCTACTGAGATAGAAAACCGAAACCAATCACTGTGGTAGCGATAATCGACATGATCCATAGTTAACATTATGATTTCTCTCGCTCGGTCGGTACAGGTCGTAACAACGACTCCGTTAAGGTAAATACACCAATACTCAATATAAACAGCACTAGGGATACTACAGCCGCTGCTTGCAATTGATAGCTACCCATCAGCTGATACAGGTAAAGCGGTAAGGTATTAAAGTTCTGACTTCCAAATAGCGCGATAACAGTAAGATCGCCCATGGAAAGGACAAAGCTAATCGAGAAAGCATGCAATATCGGTGCGCGGATTGCTCTCCATTCCATTAACCAAAATCGTCGAATACCATGCAATCCTAAACTTTGCCAAAGCAGGTGATATTGCTTGGCTAACCTCAACATTGGCTGATTAAGTGTTTTGATAACATACGGCAGCGCCATCAAAGCATTCACAACGACAACGATCCCAAACGCAAGACTAAACACATTGGTCATTCCGCGAAGCATTAGAAAAGTCGCTGTGCTCAATACCAACGCGGGTGTCACCAAAATAACCGTACCAACAAACTCCAAGCCATCCGCACGGCCATAGTGAGACTTTATTCGTAACATTCGTGAACTACTCAATAGCACAATGCCAACCACTAACGCGATACTAGCAGCCATGATTGCCACTTGTAACGAGGTCATAACTGCCGACCAGAACTTGCTATCAGCAAGCACTGACCACAATTTCTCATTCAGTCCACTTGCAACAATGGCAATAAGTGGCGGAATGACCAGCATTAGGGTTGCCATGATCCAAAAGCTATCCCAGCACTTTTTCAACCATGAGTCTTGAGGTTGAATGGTTGGCATGTCGCTATAATTGGTTTTACCCTCCAAGTCTCGACTGAATTTGCCAATAAACAGCACCAGTAATGCGCAAATTAACATTTGCCATAATGCCAGAACCGCTCCAGTTTGTAGGTCAAAATCAAACTTGATCGCTTGATAAATCGCTAGTTCAATCGTAGTGGCTTTCGGACCGCCACCTAACGCCATGACGGTTGCAAAACTGGTAAAACACAACATGAAGACTAAGCCAATAACATGAGGTAAATGTGCTTTTAGTCGTGGCCACTCCACTAATCTAAAACACTGCCAGCTGTTCATTCCCAAGTGCAGTGCTAACTTGCGCTGCTCTAGTGGAACACTTTCTATCGTCACTAAAAGCAAACGGGTTGAAAAAGGCAAATTAAAGAATACGTGTGCCAGCAAAATACCGTTTAAACCATAGAGGGAAAACGGCATAGAATCGTTCGAAGTGAGCCACCATTGAGCAATAACGCCTTGATTGCCATAAATGGCGACAATGCCAAACACACCGACCAGTACTGGCATCACCAAGGTGGTCGCAAACAATTTGAGCAACCATGATCTTCCCCAAAAATGGCGACGAGAAAACGCATGTGCCACTGGGATAGCAAGCCCTACACTTAGCAACGTTGATAGACTTGCTTGCCAAAAGCTAAATTTGGCTACGTGCTGGTAGTATGGGTCCGTAAACAGCAGAGCAATATCAGTCATTGACGAGTAGGAAAGCAGTGTCCACAACGAAGCCAGCACATATATGGCAATGAGCAAAGCAATCACTAAACCTGATTTTGGTATTTGGGTCACAATAACCTCAATGGAGAAGTAGACACGAAAACGATTCATTACACCAGTGAAGCTCTGGTGCAGTATTGGCTTGCCCCTGCTTGTACAGGGGCGATAATCTGTAGGTTTTCTCAGATGCCAATACTACTTAATCAGCGCAGACTGCCACTCGCGAATCCAAGCTTTACGGTTATTCGCCACTTCATCTGGACTAAATGTCAGCGCCTCACTTGGAATGGTTAAGCTATCAAAACCTTCAGGTAGCTTGCTCTCAACAACAGGATACATCCAGTTGCCTGTAGGGATTTTTGATTGAAAGTCTTCTGAAACGATAAATTGCATAAATTCATCAGCTAACTTTTGCTTGTCACTGCTGGCCACTTTAGCCGCCACTTCCACCTGAGTGTAATGGCCTTCCGAAAAGTCTGCGGCTGCAAATCGCTTATCTTGCTCGGCAATAATATGGTAAGCCGGAGAGGTCGTGTAAGAGAGAACCAGGTCAGACTCTCCCTCAAGGAACATAGAGTACGCTTCCGACCAACCTTTGGTCACAGTTACGGTCTTTTTCGCTAGCTTTTGCCATGCCTCACTGGAGTCATCACCATAAACAGACTTCATCCAAAGTAAGAGTCCTTGACCCGGAGTTGAAGTGCGAGGATCTTGATAAATCACCTTAAGGTCATCACGTTGCTCAACCAACTCTTTCAGGCTTTTCGGTGGATTTTTTACCTTTTCTTTGTTGTAAACAAACGCAAAGTAACCGTAATCGAAAGGAACAAAAACATCGTCACTCCAGCCGTTTGGTAACTCAAGCGCAGAAAGATCAGCATTGTGTTTAGCCAACAAGCCAGAGGCTTTCGCTTCGCTCATTAAGTTATTATCGAGACCAAGTACGACATCGGCTTGGGAGCTGGAGCCTTCTAGACGCAGGCGGTTTAGAATCGAGACACCATCATCTAGTGCAACAAAGTTGAGATCGCATCCACATTTAGCTTCAAATGCTTTTTCAATCGCTGGACCAGGGCCCCAATCTGAAGCAAACGAATCATAGGTATAAACGGTAAGTGTGTTCGCCGCAGCGAGTTGAGAGGCACTTAGAAGTGTCGTTGCCAAAGCAAGTTTAGCGAGTTGATGTACTTTCACTGGTTCTATCCTTAGATATATATTTTTATATTATATGATCCAGAAAAAGCCTCCATAGAACGGAGTTCTCATCCCTACGCCAGCATTATCTGGATCAGGTATACGGGTGTCAGGTATTACCTTCTCTCAGCACCACTGCTAGTGCACCCCGTGAGTCACAACCTTTAGAAAGCGAATTGTAACCTTTTCGTCACAGATTCGCCAAATCTATCCCTAAACTCGTTTGATTGATGTGGATTTATCGCTGATCGTAGCCCCAGCGAGGCACGAGAGTTTGGTCGATACCCATATGGTCAAGCACACGAGCCACAATAAAGTCGACCAAATCCTCAATAGATTCTGGCTGATGATAAAAACCAGGCGCAGCTGGCATGATGGTCACGCCCATTTGCGAAAGTTTGTGCATGTTTTCTAGATGTATGGTTGAAAATGGCGTCTCGCGTACCACTAAGAGAAGTTGACCACGCTCTTTCATTACCACGTCAGCGGCACGTTCAATTAAATTGTCCGACATCCCATGAGCAATCGCAGCCACACTGCCAGCCGAACATGGGCAGACGATCATCTGTTTGGGCGCTGCCGACCCGGAAGCCACTGGTGAAAACCAATCTTCTTTACCACACACTACCAGCTTATCTGGCGAGCAATTCAGTCTTTGTACTAGTGCTTTGTGCGCGGCATCCGGACCGCTCGGCAGTTTAATATTATGTTCAGTCGCCAACACCACTCTCGCAGCGGAAGAGATCAATAAGTACACGGTATAATCTTGAGCTAACAAGCACTCAAGGAGGCGCATCCCATAAGGAGCGCCAGATGCACCAGTAAATGCCAGCGTGATCGCTTTCTCTACGGGTTTCATTACGCTAATGCCTCTAATAATTTTTGATGAATACCACCAAAGCCACCATTGCTCATCACCAGAATTTGATCGCCTGATTGAGCCTGTTCAACAATGGCCTGCACCAGCTCATCAATAGAGTCACTGACTGTGGCTGGTTGCGAGCATGAGTGCGCAATCTCTTCTACTGACCAATCAATATTGTCGGGCTGGAATAAGAACACCGCATCGGCTTGAGTGAGCGATTGCGCTAATGTCTCTTTGTGCACGCCGCGTTTCATGGTGGCACTGCGTGGCTCTAAAACAGCTAGGATTCGCTGCTTGCCGACCTTGTTACGTAAACCGCCTAACGTCAGTTCAATTGCCGTTGGATGATGGGCAAAATCATCGTATACCGTGACTTGATTCACTTCGCCCTTCAGCTCCAAGCGTCGCTTGGTATTGATAAACTTGCCTAATGCTTCGCACGCAAGATCCGGAGTCACGCCAACATGCCTTGCTCCAGCAATAGCCATCAGGGCGTTATCGACATTATGGTCCCCCACTAGCTCCCACTTCACTTCCCCGACTTTGCTGCCATGTAGGTACACTTCAAAATGCGAACCATCACGCTTTAACTTGTTAGCATGCCAATCCGCATTCTCTCCCGTGTGTTCCACTTCACTCCAACACCCTCTTCCTAGTACGTCACCCAACGCCTTATCTTTACGTGGAGCAAGGATGCGGCCGTTTCCAGGAACAGTGCGAACTAAATGATGAAATTGTCGTTTGATGGCTTCAAGATCGTCAAAAATATCCGCATGATCGAACTCAAGATTGTTCATAATGAGAGTGCGTGGATGGTAGTGAACGAACTTAGAACGTTTGTCAAAAAAAGCACTGTCATACTCATCCGCTTCCACCACGAAAAACATAGATTCACCCAAACGAGCTGACTGACCGAAGTTGCCTAATACCCCACCGACTAAGAAACCCGGTTGATAACCACAATCTTCAAGAATCCAACTTAACATGCTGGATGTGGTAGTTTTTCCATGAGTCCCTGAAACAGCCAGCACCCAGCGATCATGCAAAAGAAACTCTTGTAACCACTGTGGGCCAGAAGTGTATTTCAGATTATGGTTAAGCACGTACTCAACGCAAGGGTTGCCACGACTCATCGCATTCCCAATGACGACAAGGTCTGGAGCAGGATCGAGCTGAGCTGGGTCAAACCCTTCGATAATCTCTATGCCTTCCGACTCCAATAATGTGCTCATTGGTGGATAAACGTTAGCATCACTGCCTGTAACTCGGTGTCCCAACTGCTGGGCCAATACCGCAGCGCCTCCCATGAAGGTACCGCAAATACCCAGAATATGAATGTGCATAGTTCGCTCTCTTAACTCTTTGCGTCTAATTTTACGCTATTGTCGCTATATATACCCAAAGCGTGCGTCAAAAGCGAGAAAGTTAGCGGTTAGGGAAATAAATGTGACATTCATCATACAAAACGGAGCGTGTCAGGGTTACTTCATTACCATTAAAAAGTTCTGCCACCTACAATACACATGTGTGTTGATGAATACCCCCAATAAACGCAATCGTTTGGTTGCCACATTTCTCTCACACACTACCCCCAAGAAAATAAGCAGAAAAGTTAAGGATATAACATGTCTGAAATGCGCACCCTTGGCGAATTCATTGTTGAGAAACAAACTGATTTCCCCCACGCTAGCGGTGATTTATCTTCCCTTTTGTCTTCGATTCGACTCGCTGCAAAAATCGTAAACCGAGAAATTAACAAGGCAGGCCTTGCTGATATTACTGGTTCTGTAGGCTCTGAAAACGTTCAAGGTGAAGCTCAACAAAAACTCGATGTCTATGCTAACGACAAATTTAAAGCCGCTCTGGAAGCGCGTGACCAAGTTTGTGGCGTTGCCAGTGAAGAGGAAGATGAGGCAGTAGCATTTAACAAAGAGCTCAACAAAAATGCCAAATACGTCGTACTAATGGACCCACTTGATGGTTCATCGAACATTGATGTCAATGTATCAGTAGGTACCATCTTCTCTATCTATCGTCGCGTTTCACCGGTTGGTACTCCTCCGACTCAAGAAGACTTCCTACAACCGGGCAACAAGCAAGTTGCAGCAGGCTATGTGGTGTACGGCTCGTCGACTATGTTGGTTTATACCACGGGTAAAGGCGTAAACGGATTTACTTACGACCCATCGATCGGTACCTTCTGCCTATCTCATGAAAATATGATGATCCCTAAAGATGGCACCATCTATTCCATTAACGAGGGCAACTATATTCGCTTCCCTATGGGTGTGAAAAAGTATATCAAGTACTGCCAAGAGAATGTGCCAGAAGAGAAGCGTCCATACACGTCTCGCTACATTGGCTCCTTGGTATCTGACTTCCACCGCAACCTGCTTAAGGGCGGCATCTACTTGTACCCAAGCACGCAAAGTCACCCAAGTGGTAAACTGCGCCTACTGTATGAGTGCAACCCAATGGCTTTCATCATGGAGCAAGCAGGCGGCTTAGCATCGGATGGCACTCAACGTATCATGGATATCAAGCCTACCGAGCTTCACCAGCGAGTCCCATTCTTCGTCGGCTCAAGCCGAATGGTTGAAAAAGTCGAGTCTTTCCTAGAAGAATATAAAGACCAATAACTTCGAAGTGCCTCTCAATAGAGGCACTTTTTGTTTTAAAACTAACCAAGTATACTCTTTGTAAACGATTCGTGTTTCAGCCCTCTATTTCCTCCTTAAAGGAATAATGAATACAGAAAAGGAAAGTCAAAATGAGCTTAAACAATGTCCCTGCAGGTAAATCATTACCTGATGATATCTATGTAGTGATTGAAATCCCGGCTAACGCCGATCCAATTAAGTACGAAGTCGACAAAGACTCTGGTGCTGTTTTCGTTGACCGCTTTATGTCAGCACCTATGTTTTACCCATGTAACTATGGTTACGTAAACGAAACGCTTTCTCTTGACGGTGATCCGGTTGACGTGTTGGTACCGACACCTTATCCGTTGATGCCTGGTTCAGTAATTCGTTGCCGTCCAGTAGGCGTACTTAAGATGACCGACGAATCTGGTGAAGATGCAAAAGTCTTTGCCGTACCTCATAGCAAGCTTTCTAAAGAGTACGACCACATTCAAGATGTAGATGATATCCCAGAGCTACTCAAAGCTCAGATCACACAGTTCTTTGAGCGCTATAAAGAACTCGAAGCGGGTAAGTGGGTCAAAGTCGATGGCTGGGCCGATGTTCAAGCGGCAAGAGAAGAGATTGAAACTTCCTTTGAGCGCGCTAAGTCAAAATAACGCTCGCTGAATACATGAAAAAGCTCTCTAAATTAGAGAGCTTTTTACTTTGGCTTAGAGTAAAGGAGCTAATAGCCGTAGCGGCCACGAGAAGCTTTGCCATTGTTATACCAGGTTCGAAAAGTTGGTTTGATATCATCACAGATGCCACGATACATTTCCCCTCGCTTTCCCAGAATGCTTGGGTCTTGTTGACAGTATGCGATACGACCTTCCTCATAGCCGTTAGAATAGGCCTGGTATAAATCTTCCGTGAAATCTATGGTAGTCGAAGATTGTAACTGTTGAACTGACAGTTTCTCATACCCTATAAGAGCTTGCTCCAGACCGTACTGCTGCCAGTCTTGAGGCATAACAGAAGTAAGAGAAATTTGTTGAGCACAACCCGACATGATTAGTAAGCCAATGATGAATAACAGCCTCATACGATCCCCCCAGCACTAATTGCTAGCGCTTAGCGCGAGCATTTTTACCACGCCAATACTCATCGAGATACATTCGGTCTACATCGTTACAAATACCGTAATAGATTTTGCCATTTCTTCCTAAGACAAACGGATCTTGTTTACAGTATTCACTCTTACCTTCTTGATATCCTTTGAGATACGCTTTGTATTGACTAGCTGTGACGTCAGGCACTTTAGAGCGTAGCTTCGTTTCTGGTTCAACAATATAGCCCTTCAACGCCCATTGCTCGCCAAACTGTTGCCAGCTCATATCACTCTTGTCAGTGGGAGGCTGTAGTTGGACACAACCCGCTAACAGCCCTCCAATTATTAACAACAACCAAGGCCTCATATTACCCTCTCTATTCCGCTTGTTACTTCATAAGTATACGAGAAAAAGCGCGAATCGATTACGTTGTGCGGCGGCGCAGCAACGGCTCGTGTTAATCCACTTCAAACTGATACAGGAAGGTTACAGAGCTATAAAGCCCAGACACCGCTTCAACGTAAAAGTCTTCAATGATTCGATAGCGTATGGTGAATTCACCAAGGGAGTTAAAAATACCTACCCCATATTTCACTTGTAGCCCTGGCAGAACATACCCACTCACGGTTACTTGAGAGTCATTACCACTACCTGCAGTATCAAGCTGTAAGTCTTGTACACCAAAAGCTTGGCCAATATCGCCGACCACTTTACCACTGCGAGCTAAACTCAAACCAATCAAGGTCGTGGTTAGTGCATTACCACCTGTTTCACCATCAATATCTTGGCCACGTAACAAGTAAGAAAGGGCATTTGCTTGTGGCATAGTTGGATCAGAGAAAATCTCGATTTTAGGCTCTGATGCCAAACCGGTTACTTTTACCCCGGCTTTAACATCATCAGCTGTGGTCTCTGGGTTTCGTATCGCGGTAATATTGACGTAAGGCTGATCAACAGGCCCAGTCATTAGGATTTTACCTTCTTCAATCAACAAGTCTTGACCAAATGAAGTATACGAACCGTTGATGATATTGACTTCACCTTGAACAAATGGCCCTTTATCTTTTTGGGAAACTTGTAATCGCCCTCTTAAGTCACCCTTTAAGCCAAATGCAGATACACGAAAATCATTACCGATGTTAATCACAACATCACTTTCGATATTGAAAGGAACCACTGCTTCTTTGTCGATAGGCGTCATATCAGGGTTGAGTAGTACTTGGTCACTGGATACCGACACTGCACTCTGGGGCAGTTCCTCAACCAAAATTCGTCCCCAGGGCAAGCCTATCGTACCCGTTACTTTCGCCAGCTGTGGGTTGGCCTCGATGGTCATATCCGGGACAACCTTAACTTTCACCATCGGTGGCACTTCGACATTCAACTCATCGGCAAACACTCTCAATTTGGTGCGCCATGCATTGAGATCCTGCCAATTACCCTCACCGGATAATTGCAGTTCGCCATCATCAGTCTGAATTTTCGCATCTAAGTTGGCGTCATAACCATTGAAAGCAATGTTCACACCACCCGACTTCACTTGAATTGGCGAAATGTCACCTTGAAGGGAAAGGTCCGAAATGGAAAAGTCACCAAACAACTGCGGATGTAGAGCATCCCCTTTAATTTTGATGTTTGAATCAAGATTCGCTTTGAGCTTATTGAACTCTCCAATAACAGGCTGCAGGAAGTCCAAGTTAAACGTAGAAAGGTTGATCTCACCCTCTATCTTTTTATTGTCTGCGAGCACATCAGGTAAGGTCACTTGACCAGAAAGATCGCCGTTATCTGTTACGTCTACTAACCAACTGGCTTCGAGCTTATCATCCGCTAAATTCGCCGATACATTCACCTTATCCCAGCCCATGACAAGAGGCGCTTCTAGTGTTTGCGTGACCTTGCCCTTCGGCAGGCTCACATCCAGCTTAACTTGCGGAGCAACCTCTGGCGCCCACTTTGCCCACACCGTCACATTAGCGGTCCCTTCCACATTGGTATTTTTAGGAATGTAAGCATCAAGCTGTTTAAAGTTGAAATTCTTCACTGTGACTAAGGCTTCACCTGACGTCCCTGCCTGAATGTCTTTTTCCAAACACACTTTCGAGTCAGCTTGTGCCCAACAGTGCGCCGAGACATCTGCCACTTGTTTATCGATATCCACTTTGATATCGATAGGATCCACCAAATCAAGCGGCCCTTGTTCTGACTCTAAATGGACGTCAGCAAGTCGCCCAGTCCAAACAAGGTTTGGCTTATCCTGAAGAGAACCGTCTAAGTCAATCTTTGCAGACAGGAGGTTGGAAACAAGATCTAATGACAGTGTATGCCGTGCTTGGGTACCACTTAAGGCAAGATCCACACTCTCCACAACCTGTTCTTGATAAGTAACCCCAGAAGCCTTTAGTGAGAGGTTCGCCTGAGCTTGCTCAAGAGGTAAAGGTTTCGCCGTACCGGATAAAGATAAGCTATCGATACTTGCTTCTTGTTTCCATTTTACTTTTTCTACTTTGAGATCGGTGGCAATATCAGGTTCTAACATCGCCCCTTTAATACCCACCGTCCCTTTCAGAAGACCAGTGAGATCTGGAACCGATTTCGCTAAGTCAGGAAAATCGATGCGAACATCCATATTCCAATCCTTATCGAGGGTTCCTTTTGCACTTAGTTGGTTTGGACCATGAGCGACTGACAGCCCTTCAGTCCTGACTTTATACTTGCCCTTGCCAGAAGTGTCTGCAGCTTCTAGTTGCCCTTTAACGTTTAGCGGGTAATTACGAAGTACGCCAACAATATCAAGAGTAGGAACCGACACGTCCCAACCACCAGCCTCTGTAAGTTGGCCACTGGTGACAATATGGCCGCTAATGTCGCCTTCTGCCTCTGGCCATTGAAGACCTGGTTGAATGTGTGTGAGGTTAATATCCCCTTTCCAGTTTATCGGCGACTCCCAGTTCGCCATAACCTGACCAGTAATGTTGCCACCTAAGCTATCAATGGAGAGCTCACTTAGGTCAATTTGCTTCAAGTCACCCTTACCAATCAACTGGACTGCCACATCTGGAATGTCCTTACCTGATGCTTGAGCGTTTAGAGCAACGTCATACCCTTCCAATGAGCCTTTCGCTTTCAAGCTTTCAATAGCAACTTGATAATCACTTTTACCGGTTAATGGCCACGTCGCTTTTGCATCACTGATCGTGGCATCAAACGGAAGTGTTGGTTCCAGTGGCTGCAACTCTCCATTTAAAGCACCAGTGATTAGCCCGGAAAACTGACTATCTAGAGATAGCTTTTCAACGCTTCCTTTAGCCTCTAGTTGTAACCTCTGACCCGCCAAATCTGTTTGTTTGAGATGAGCCGTAAGGAACAGGTCTAATGGGTAGCCCTGATTTAAGGTGATGTCTCCATTAAGAAGGGCATCCACTTGCGGCATGTCTAGCTGTAGTTTATCCACATGAACATCGTGTTCACCTGCTCGGCCCACCAACTGCAAATTATTGACAATGACAGGCTCATCTTGCTCAAGTTTAAAGTCTTGAATTTCGATTCCCGCAATATTAACGAAGAGCGGAATTAATACCTCTGGTAGCTCGATAGCCTGAGGCTTGGTCTCCTGTTGAGGCTCTTGTGGTTCTGCACTGGTCTCATCCGACGGCGCTAACGCTACTCTAGGTGATTTTAGTAAGGTATCACCGACCGTGAGCTTGGAACCGGTCATTGCGAGAGACGTAGAAAAAACATCCCAATTCACTTTAGTGCCTAAGATATCCAAATTGATATCACTAAAGTTCACCTTACCGATCGCAATTGGAATGGGTGTTGAGATTGACGTGAGCGGCTCGCTTGGCTCGGTAGAAGGCTCACTTGGTGCGACTTCAGGCATCGAAAAGTTCAAACCCGTTATCGCCAGTTCATTAATACATACCCTAGGATCGCTCAAGCAGTTGAGATCAACGGCCAACGTCAATGACTGAGCGTTAAGATCAATATGGAGACTCTCGTCGACAAAACTGACTTGGTTAAGAGTAAACCTGGGGAATAGTGAGCCCTTGGCTTCCGACACCTGTAACTGAGGCAGCGCTTTGTTTACCCCCCAAAGAATGCTGTTCAACCCAGCATTAGTGAACATAGCGAAGGCCAGCGTTGCCACAATAAGTAGTATCAACGTCGCAAAGCCGATAGAGACCCACTTGGTCACTCGCCAAACTTTTAACATCATAATTCTGGCCCTAAACTAAAGTGAATACGCCATTCTGCTTGCGGTTTCTGATCTAACCCCTTTGCATAATCAAATTTCACCGGGCCAACAGGCGATACCCAACGGATACCGAAACCGGCACCACGTTTCCACTCTGGACTATCATTAAATGCATCACCAACATCGAAAAACGTCGCTGCCCACCAATTTCCAGTAATACGATATTGATACTCTAGTGTACTGGTCGCCAAGTATTGGCCACCGGTCTTATTACCGACATCATCCTGAGGAGAAATACTCTCATAGTCGTAACCTCGGATACTGTTATCACCACCTGCATAGAATCGTAGTGACGGTGATAACTTAGAAGGGTCACTAGCAATGTTGGCACCAACATCCACTTTAAAAATACCACGATGATTTTCACCAATACTGGAAATCCATGTGGACGTTCCACGCATGCGGAACACGGAAGTTTCTGAGAGGGCGCGCTCGTCGCCGACTTCAAACATGATGGTCTGTTTGTTACCACTCATCGGCAGTACACCACCTCGAGACACCACTCGTGAATACGATAGGCCAGGTAAGACGAACTGACCTAACTCACCTTGCGTATTGAACTCGTAGTTCTCCACCAAATAACGTAGATAAGCGGTGCGATGCCAACCGCTATCGAGCACCCAGTGACGCTCGAAGGCCAAGTTGGATTCCAAAGTCTTTTTATCACTTCGGTTTACGTTTTTTAGACCATATTGAATGAGATAGTAATCTTTCAGCACATCATCCAAAGGAATCTTGTAGCTTGCGGTCACCTGTTGTTCAGGAATAGAGAGATCAAGACTGGTATTAAAGCTGTGGCCATGTTCGTTCAGCCATGGTTTTTTCCACTTGAACTTAACTTTTGCCCCCACATCAGTGGAGTAACCAAGACCCGTTTCAAATTGGTTTTTTACTTGCGGGGCCAATGACACCTTCATAGGTAACTCTCGGCCTTTACCTACTTGCGATAAGTCAGGCTCAACGAATACCGATGAAAACCATTCGGTATTAGATAAGTTCTGGTTATGGATACCGACTTTAGAGGCAAGATAATCATCCCCTGTTTTATATGGTTGTAATGATTCTACTTTTTGAATATCGATCTGACTGCCGGTGATGGTGGTTTTGCCAAATTGATAGCGAATCCCACTATCGTAATGCAATCGAATAAAAGCTTGGTTAAGTTCAGGGACCACTTCGAGTCGGCTCAGCACATATCCGCCATCGAAGTAACCTTTTTGCAAAGCAAGATTACGAATACTTGATTTCATCGCATCGTATTGGCTGTGGTTTAAAATGACACCTTCTTTAAGAGGCGTCAGTCGGATAAGACGCAGAAAATCTTCATCGCTCTTCGCTTCACCAGAGATATCAATATCAACCAATTTGATTCTCGTCGGCTCACCTGCATTGACGTTTACAATCAGCTCAGAGTCCTTATCGTCTACGGAGAACTCGATACGGGCATTGTAATAACCCACCGCATTCAGGGCTGTATTGATTTCTTTGGTTAGGCGAGATTGAAATCGAAGTGACGTTGAGTATTCACTGGGCTCAATAGCGGATATGTAGGCATCAACATTATCCTTCAATGCACCACTTAAACCATTAATATCCAATGACACACCATCTTTTGCCATCGCTAAACTCGATGACAGCAACAGAATTAGCGGTGGTAATACTCTCTTTATCATGCTTTATTGTTGAGACTGTGATTCGTTGTTTTTGTATTGAACTGGAATGATAACCCCGATCAATTTAGAAGTCTGTAGTCACCACCCACATGATGACAGATTAGCGTTATTTTATTGATGGTTTTCAGAAACTTCGTACACCCAATAATAGTCCAAAAAGGAGCCTATGATGCGTAAAACGGAAATGATATCAGCAGACCAAGCTCTACCGGGGCGTGACCATGCCATCGCAAAAATGGAGCCACACTTCATCAATCAATCTGACCTCAATGCCTCACTTCAAGAGCATCAACAGTCTGTCGTTATCGGCCTTGGTTGCTTTTGGGGAGCCGAGCGTGTGTTTTGGCAGTTAGACGGTGTTGTCTCGACATCCGTCGGCTATGCGGGTGGCTACACTCCAAATCCGACCTATGAAGAGGTCTGTTCTGGAAATACAGGGCATACTGAAGTGGTGCGTGTTGTATTCGACAGTCGGGTAACCTCTTTGACAGACATACTCAAAGTCTTTTGGGAGAAACACGATCCAACTCAAGGAATGCGTCAAGGGAACGATATTGGTACTCAGTACCGCTCTGCTATTTACGTTAATGATGAGCAACAGCTTTTGACGGCGCAACAGACTCAGCAACAATACCAACAGGCACTTGGTGATACTTCCATAACAACAGAAATTGCCTTACTCAATCACTACTACCTTGCTGAGGTATACCACCAGCAATATCTCGCTAAGAACCCTAATGGGTATTGTGGAATTGGTGGTACAGGCGTCTGTTTTCCTCCTCAATAACCAGACGGCGCACAACAAAAAACGCTCTTGGTTTCACACCAAGAGCGTTTCTAAAAAATTCTATTGATATATCTGTTCTACATCGCGAGCGCAGCAATCTCGATGTTAATCTCTTTAAATGCATCGAGTTTTTGTTTGTCACCGACCTCTGGTAGTAACACTTTGCCGTTATCGAACCGAAACACCCCGATACCCGCAATAAAAAACTGTCCCTTAAAAAGCGTTTTAACAAATTTAGCAATTTGTCTCGGACGATAAACCGTAAACTTTCGCAGCATAACCTAACCTCAATATCCGTTTGAGTACAACCATCATGTTCTCGCTTTATGCGAGTGTTGTCGCAATATTTTTTGCGCTCGGGACAAGTATACAGCATATTTATTCGTTCACAAAAGATAAATTAACATCTTTGCAACAAACTATAAATTACTGTTATGCTTGGTATGATTTTATCAAGTAAAGGACATCTCTTGGTCAAATCGCACCAATAACATTGTGGTAATTCCTAGGTTAACCTATGGTATGCCGCTCAACACAAAGTAATGGAAACAATTACAATGAAACTAAAGCCTCTCCTAACAATAGCTATGCTGTTTTTACCCACTCTTGCTATGGCCACGAATTTACAAGTTGGTGGCAACGCACGCTCAATATCTGTGAAGGATCATGGTGAGCTTATTCTCAACAATGATGCAATTACTTACCAAGCGTGGAGCAGTAAAGATATGCTTGGCAAAGTACGAGTTATTCAAGCCATCGCTGGCCGTAGTAGCTCAAAAGAGATGAACGCCCCACTAATGAAAGCCATTACGGATGCAAAATTTCCAGAAGACAGCTACCAAACCACGACAATTATCAACCAAGATGATGCGATGTGGGGCACAAGCTCCTTTGTCAAATCTTCAGCTGAAGACAGCAAGCAAGAATTCCCATGGTCATCCATGGTGCTCGATAAACACGGCCTAGTTGCCAATGCATGGCAACTCAAAGAAGATAATTCAGCAATTATCGTTCAAGATAAGCAAGGCAAGATTCTGTATGTTAAAGAAGGCGCTTTAACAGATAGTGAGGTTCAAGAAGTGCTGACGATGATCAGCGATAACCTATAACCTCTCGCTATGTTGAAATCACAATGGGAGCAAAGTCGCTCCCATTGTTTTTTTCCTGTTAGAAACCCAAAGCGGACCATTGTTTACGTTGGTAAATATTTTGATTTGTTATAACATAACAGATCAAAATTAAACGAGAACAAGTCGCATGTCGCTGATTCAACCGATGAAAACAGGTTCTAAGCTAAGAGCTGCATTGTGCTTAAGCTTGCTGCTGCTTGCTCTCAATGCCCTATCCATCGAGCACAGCTACGATTCTCACATCGACCACCAGGAACATCATTGCCCTTTATTTACCAAAGGCACCCATTCACTTCCCGTCAGTCTTTTCCATGCAGCGTCAGTGGTTGTTTCTCATTCAAGATTGATCAATATAGATAATAGTGTCTGCCATTCAAAGCCGGAGTGCATCAGTGCACGCTCACCGCCTTTGTTTACCTAGATTCACTAAAATCATCTATTGTTATCACAGACTAAAATTTAAGGAATCCCAATGAAACTCAAGATGACTCTATTAGCTGGACTCGTAGTCTCCCAATTTGCGGTGGCAGAAGAAAACTTCCGACAACACGATGCCCATGTTCACGGCCATGTCGAGTTCAATATTGCTCAAGATGGACAAGACCTTTTGGTGGAGATTACGGCTCCTGGCGCGGATGTAGTCGGCTTCGAGCATGCCCCAAAAACTGACGCAGAAAAAGCGGCGCTTACCAAAGCCAAGGCGACACTCAACGACGTGAATAACCTACTGATCCTACCAAAGGCTGCTGGATGCCAACTCGTGGATGCGGATATTGATAACACGCTAGAGTCTCATCAAGGCCATGATGACCACGATGACCATCACAACCATAAAGATCATGATGATCATAAAGGTCATGACGACCACCACGATCATGACCATGACGGACACGATGATCATAAGGGCCATGACGACCATCATGACCATAAAGAACACGATGATCACAAAGGTCATGACGACCACGACCACGACCACGACCACGACCACGACCACGACCACGACCACGACCACCATGATGGACATGGTGAGTTCAACGTGCAATACCAATTTACCTGTAGTGATTTCAGTAAGTTAAACCAAATTGACACAAAATGGTTTAGCTACTTCCCTGCAACTGAAAAAGTCTCTGTTAACCTATTAACGGACACAGCACAATCTGCAACTGAACTAACCTCTGGCAACACTGTCATTAAACTGTAAGCATCTCGCCCTAAGAAGTAGCTTTGCTCTCTTAGGGCATCTTCTTGGATAAGAGGACATTATGGCTAGAGTAATCGAACTCACCGATCTCACTTTCAAATGGCACCCAGAACAAGCCCCCACACTCGATATTCCTTCACTAACTGTAGAACAGGGTGAACATCTATTCTTAAAAGGACCAAGTGGCTGCGGGAAATCAACCTTATTGGGGCTACTCACTGGTATCAATACAGCAACTTCAGGCAATGTTGTCGCTCTGGGACAGTCACTACAATCATTATCTGCCAGTGCAAGAGATAAATTTAGGGCGGATCATATCGGTTATATATTCCAACAGTTTAACCTGCTGCCGTATCTCTCTGTCATTGATAACGTCACCTTACCTTGCCGGTTTTCTCAAGTCAGAAAAAACAAGGTAGCGGGCCCTTTAGAGCAAGAAGCCAAGCGGCTTCTCGAACACTTAAGGCTGCCTTCACACCTTCTCAACAAACCAGTGATTGAGCTCAGTATCGGTCAACAACAACGTGTGGCCGCCGCACGTGCCTTAATTGGTCAGCCTGAATTTCTTATTGCCGATGAGCCAACTTCGGCTTTGGATCACGATAACCGAGAAGCTTTTATCGAATTACTTATGGAACAAGCTAACCAAGCTCATTCCACGCTGATCTTTGTCAGCCACGACCCGACGCTCGAATCCCTATTTACGCGAAGCGAAAATTTACTGGATATCAACCAAGCGAGAGCATTATGAGTATTACATTGAAACTAGCTTGGAAAAGTCTTCTCAACCGAAAAACCACCGCATTGTTAACCGTTATGACAGTGGCGATTTCGGTTATTCTTCTCATGGGTGTTGAACGTATTCGAACTCAAGCAAAAAGCAGCTTTGCCAACACGATTTCAGGTACAGACCTCATCGTCGGCGGTCGTTCTGGCCAAGTGAACCTGCTGCTCTACTCTGTCTTTCGTATTGGTAATGCCACCAATAATATCGATTGGAAAAGCTATGAAGAGTTTAGCCAACATCGCGCTGTTGACTGGGCAATTCCCATTTCTCTTGGAGACTCACACAAAGGTTTTCGAGTCATGGGAACTAATCACAGCTATTTCGAGCACTACCAATATGGACAGAAGCAACATTTAAGCTTCTCTTCAGGCCATGAGTTTAATGGGCTATTTGAAACCGTGCTGGGCTCCGATGTTGCCAAATCCCTAGGCTATGATATTGGCAGTGAAATCATTATTGCGCACGGCATCAGTGATGTCGGCTTTAGCCGTCATGAAAACCTCCCTTTCAAAGTGGTCGGTATACTCGCCCCAACAGGGACACCAGTCGATAAAACCGTTCATGTTTCTCTTGAAGCAATTGAAGCGATACATGTTGGTTGGGAATCTGGTGCAAATCTGGGTAACACACCAAGCAAAGAACAGCTGGAACAGATTGACTTCCAACCAAAGCAAATCACGGCCATGTTGATAGGCCTTAAGAGCAAGATTCAGACTTTCGCTCTACAAAGACAGATTAATACCTATAAGCAAGAACCACTAAGCGCCATTCTTCCAGGTGTCGCCTTGCATGAATTATGGGGCATGATGAGTGTGGCAGAACAAGCGTTGCTTATCGTCTCTATTTTTGTTGTCGTCGCAGGTTTGATGGGAATGCTCTCGAGCTTACTGACTAGTTTACAAGAGAGACGAAGAGAGATGGCGATACTACGTGCTATGGGAGCTAGACCACGACACGTATTCACCTTGTTGGTCAGTGAGGCCACCGTTCTAACTTCTGTCGGTATCATTTGCGGTATTGGTGGCATGTATGCCATGCTAGCGGTCGCTGCGCCAATCATCACTGCAAACTACGGTATCAATATTGCGCTAACCGCAATTACTGCTCATGAGTGGATGTTGCTAGGGTTTGTTCAAATCGCAGGAATGATCATTGGATTCTTCCCTGCACTGCGCGCGTACCGACAATCATTAAGCGATGGCATGACCATCCGAATTTAGCGAGATTGACATGAAAATACTGCCTAAACTCGTTGGCATTCTATTATTAACGATAAGCATTCTAATGCCACATATGGCGTTAGCACAGGATGAATCTGATCTATTAAAACTCGATTGGATCGATTTGATCCCCGAGAAAGAACGCAACCAGTTTGATGCGATGGGCATGCCTGCCATTGATCACTCTGGCGGTGTAATGGAGCAATCAAAATTGGGCTCTGTCCGACAAGAGCTTAATGGCAGTATGGTCAAGATCCCTGGCTTTGTTATTCCACTTGAAGGCGATGAAGACATGGTGACTGAATTTCTATTGGTTCCTTACTTTGGCGCCTGTATTCACGTACCACCACCGCCACCAAACCAAATCATTTATGTAAAGTTTAAAGAAGGTGCACCTGTACATCGTTTGTGGGATGTTATTTACGTGGTAGGAACATTGAAGACGGAAACCATCAATTCTGAGCTCGCTGAAACTGCCTATCTGATTGATGGAATCCGTATTGAAGATTATGACGATGGTTAGAATGCACGCTGAATAGCGTAGAGGCGTTAAAAGTAAACATTTCGTTAACAGTGCTAGCTTGTCATATTGCCAATCAATCTTCTACTTAGCTGATGAAAGTAGATAGATAAGCTAGCACTCCGAGATAAACACATAGCAATAATGCTACCGAAACGTGTTTTTTAACTCTATTCTCTCCTGAGTGACTCATAAAGCCCTCCTTAGTTACATCTCAAATTTAACAAAAATTTATCATTTATCCCAGCATTTTTTACAATATGATGGCCGTTATTGTTAATTCGGAAAATAGCTCACATAAATAGAACTAGTCAGCACCATAAAATATCGCTAAATTGATGATCAATCGTACAATTTTACGGCCTATCTTGAATTCGTTTTATGAGCAAATTACCTGTCGATCAGCAATCACAAACTACCGAGCCAAACACGCAGAACGAACAGGCTCACAAAAAAAGCCACCATATGAAGGACAGTGGCAGCAGAATACGTGCTATTGCTCAAGCACATAGTTTGGACGCATTGATTGCAGAGGAAACCCCAAGTAAAAGCCTATTTGAACGCGCCATGTTGCGCGAAAAGCAGAGTAAAGAGCAGCGACAAAAGAACTTAGAACAAATTGTGAAAGCCGCGCTGACATCGTGCAAAAATGAAGTGGCAGGAGAGCCAGACTTTGACTGGCTGGTGCGTTATTTCGACATGGCCAAGGAAATTCACAACAGCTCAATGCAAAAACTATGGGCACAGGTGCTAAAACGGGAGGTGACCAATCCAGGTTCAACTTCGATGAAAGCTCTAAAAACCCTCAGAGACATGACGCCAAAAGAAGCACAAACTCTACAACGCGCTGCTTCTTTGGCTTGCAGTTTTGGTACCGATACTAGTCGAAAACTACTGCTTGGTATTCGCCATCAGGCAGGGTTATTTAGCTTTTCTAAACGCGAAAGCCTTGATGAACTAAGCCTAGGTGAATTTCAATTTCCCTATTCCAGCCTGTTATTACTTGTTGAGCTCGGCATCCTGCTCGCCACCGAATTAGAGTCCGGTGAAATTACCAAAGAGCCCGCACTTAAGCTCAGTTATCAAGGTAAAGAAATGACGTTGCAGCCAAAGCATAAAGGCATCACGTTAACCTACTACCGATTTACCCCAACGGGTAACGAGTTGTGCCAATTGCTTGGAAACCGTAGCAATAACCAGTACCGCGATAAACTACTAGAGTTACTGAATAGAAAGTTCATTGTGAAGGGTGACACGGCCAACTCGTTTCATCATACGGTTTAGCGAATGATACTTCGCTCAGTCAGTCCCTGAATACACTGTTCAACCAGTTCCTCAACTTTATATGCGTCGGCATTTAAATGAATTTCTGGTTCGATGGGTTGTTCATATTCAGAATCTATCCCGGTGAAATTCTTGATTTCTCCCGCTCGTGCTTTCTTGTATAACCCTTTAGGATCCCGCGCTTCACAAACCGCCAAGCTCGCATCAACAAAGACTTCCAAGAATTCGCCTTGAGGTAATAGCTCACGCACTAAAGCTCGCTCTTCTCGGTGAGGAGAGATAAAGGCTGAGAGCACGATAAGACCCGCGTCCGCCATCAATTTTGTTAGCTCACCAACTCTTCGAATGTTCTCTCGTCTATCTTGCTGAGAAAAGCCTAGGTCTCGACAGAGCCCGTGTCGCACATTATCGCCATCTAGCAAATAGGTGTGATAACCGCGTTGCGTAAGTTCAGTTTCCAGAGCGCCTGCCACCGTTGATTTTCCAGCACCGGAAAGCCCCGTAAACCACAACACTACTGGCTGCTGATTTTTTAAGGTTGCACGCTCTGACTTGGTTACCTGATGCTGATGCCAAATAACGTTTTCATCTTTGTTTATTTCGGCGCTTGCCAGTGCACTATTTGACATAGTAAGTCCTTGTAAAAATACTTAAAACGGGAAGAAATAGGGAATAAGTGCCAATACCAAAACGGAATAGACAATAGAGATAGGTATCCCAATTCTCATGTAATCTTTCAGTTGGTAATTACCAACGCTATAAACCAGTAGATTAGTCTGATAACCATAAGGAGAGATAAAACTCGCGCTCGCACCAAACAGCACAGCCATTATGAAAGGCATGGGATCAACGCCGTAGCCGACCGCCATACTGTAGCCAATGGGAAACGCCAATGCCGCGGCAGCATTATTGGTCACCAATTCGGTTAGAATAAGTGTCACTAAGTAAGTGGCCACTAATGCTCCAAATACGCCCCAACCATTGAATAGCTCGATAAACATCGCTCCCATTCGCTCAGAGAGGCCAGTAGATATCATCAACTGCGCGATAGACAACGCCGAACCAACAATCACCACAATGTCGACCGGAAAGCGACGCCTTAGCTCGCCAATATTAACGATGCCAAAGGCCAGAACCGCGATTAGATACAGTGCTAATCCCTTAATTATGGGGAGAATGTGAGTGAGCGCTAACGCAATCACAGCAACAAAACCAAGCAGCACGTAACTCGACTTAGCAAAATCAAGTTTGGCACTGGAATCTAAGTCATTAACTAGCACAAACTCTTTTCGATGCTGGCGACGTGCTTGTTCGAACCCTTTACCGGGCGCCAACACCAATGTATCTCCGGCCTGTAAGATAATATTGCCGAGACCACCTTCTAGTCGTTCATGACCACGCCTAATCGCCACCACAACAGCATCAAAACGGTCACGAAAATGGCTCGATTTAAGCGTGTTATTACAGAAGGTCGCCGATGAGCTGACCACCACTTCCAATAGGTTCTGTCCGTTGAGATGGTGCTGCCCGAAAAACGTCAAACCCTGAATTTCTTGAAGAGTAGCAACACTTTCCACATCACCACAAAACAGCAGACGATCCTTAGCTTGAAGGACAAAGTTAGGGTCCACTGAAGCCAGAGTTTCACCATCTCGTACCACTTCAGCCAAAAACAACTTTCGTAACGCCCTGAGATTGTTCTCTGCAATGCTTCGTCCCACTAGTGGTGAGCCAGGCTCCACTCGAGCTTCCAAAAAGTAGGGCAAATCATCTTGATTCGCATCATCATAATTAGGCAGAAGATAACTTAATGGAATCAGTACCAATACTCCACCGACTAAGACACTAAGTCCTATCCAAGTGGGTGCAAAAAAGTCCAAACTGGGTAAGCCCACATCTTCGACGAAGCTATTGATTATAAGGTTGGTAGAAGTGCCAATTAGCGTCAGTGTGCCTCCAAGGATAGCCGCATAAGATAGAGGAATAAGCAGCTTTGAAGGGGCATGACGCTGGTTGCGCTTAATAGCACCAATTAATGACACAACAACAGCGGTATTGTTGGTAAAAGAAGAGAGCAAAGCCGTAGAGACCCCAAGCTTTGCCACCACTGAGCCTAAACGGCCTGTAGCAATGGAACGACTAACCCAACTGATCAATCGAGTTTTTTCTAACGCCGCAGACGAGAGAATCAGTAGCACCAAAGTTAATAGCGACGAATTAGTAAAATTGGTCGCTATTGCATTAAGCTCTAACATACCGGAAATAAACGCGATAAACGCAGCACCAGCAAAGATAAGGCTCGGTTTTATCTGGGTCGCGATCAAGCAAGCAATGATAGACATCAACAGTGCTAGCACTACTCCTTGTTCCCACATATCCTTCTCCCTACTGCTTAATGCTACGTTACATTGATTTCACGTCACAATGGTTCCAACTAACTAAGACGTTAGATATTGGCATCCCACTCAGGGAAGTGCTTCATAATGAGTGCTTTCAGTTCTTTCTCAAATGCCCCCATGCGCTCTTGAGGTGAACGTTGTTCTTCAGCTAATGCTTCACGGACCAAGCCTGCACCTACTGTGACATTAGTGAGTCGGTCGATAACAATAAAACCACCGGTATCTTGCACCGCATCATAACTATCTACCGCAACCGACTCTGTAAGTGACCACTCACATAAACCAATACCGTTGAGAGGCAAAGCGTCAGTATCAAAAGACTTCAGTGTATTAATGTCATATTGATGACGAACACCTTCTAGCTGGCCCTGAGTTTTCTTACCTGCAATCTTGATGTCATAGCTTTTACCTGCAGCCAAAGGCTCATCAGTCATCCAAACCACATCAGCAAGCAGACGATTTGACGACACCACTTTCGCGTCTTGTTTTACAATCAAGTCACCGCGACTAATATCGATCTCATCACTTAAAGTCAGCGTTACTGCTTGACCAGCAAATGCGCGAGGCAAATCACCATCGAACGTCACAATACGTTCTACACGTGATGTTTTCCCAGAAGGTAGTGCTTTGATTTCATCGCCAACCTGTATTTCGCCTGAACCAATGGTGCCAGCAAAACCGCGAAAATCGAGGTTAGGTCTATTCACATATTGCACTGGGAATCGGAAATCTCCATTCTGCTTCTCTTGGTCGATATCGACTTTTTCTAGCAGATCAAGCAGTGGCTCTCCTTGATACCAATCCATGTTGTTGCTCAAGTCGACCACGTTATCGCCTTCTAGAGCAGAGATAGGAATCATCTGGATATTGATGTCTTTACCTAAGTTTTCCGAAAACGTTAGGTATTCATCACGAATTGCTTCGTAACGCTGTTGAGAGAAGTCCACTAGGTCCATTTTATTAACCGCGACGATAAAGTGCTTAAGACCCAACAAGCTCGAAATAAACGAATGACGACGCGTCTGATCCAATACTCCTTTTCGAGCATCGATCAAGATAACTGCAAGATCACAGGTCGACGCACCGGTCGCCATGTTACGAGTGTATTGTTCGTGCCCTGGCGTATCGGCAATAATGAATTTTCGTTTCTGGGTTGAGAAATAACGGTAAGCCACATCGATGGTAATACCTTGTTCGCGCTCTGCTTGCAGACCATCAACCAATAAGGCTAAATCAGGCTTCTCACCCGTTGTTCCCACTCGTTGACTATCAGAGTGAACGGCCGCCAATTGATCTTCATAGATTTGCTTAGAGTCGTGGAGTAAACGGCCAATTAAGGTACTCTTGCCATCATCAACCGAACCGCAGGTAAGGAATCGGAGTAAAGATTTGTGTTGATGCTGATTCAGGTAGCCTTCAATACCTAGTTCAGCAAGTTGTGTTTCTACTGCGCTATTCATAATCTGTTCCTTCGATCCTTAAAAGTAGCCTTGACGTTTCTTAAGCTCCATCGATCCTGACTGATCGTGGTCGATCGCTCGTCCTTGTCGCTCACTGGATGTAGCCACTAACATTTCTTCTATGATGCCTGTCAGTGTGTTCGCTTCCGATTCAACGGCACCCGTTAATGGATAGCAACCTAATGTTCTAAAGCGTACGCTCTTATGTTCCACAGTCTCATTAGAACCAATCTCCATGCGATCATCATCAACCATGATCAGCATGCCATCACGCTCGACAACGGGACGTGGGGCTGCAAGATAAAGTGGAACGATTTCGATATTCTCTAAGTAGATGTATTGCCAAATATCAAGCTCAGTCCAGTTAGACAATGGGAATACACGAATGCTTTCCCCTTTATTGATTTGACCGTTGTAGGTTTTCCACAGCTCTGGACGTTGGTTTTTAGGGTCCCAAGTATGGTTCTTATCACGAAAAGAGTAGACTCGCTCCTTAGCTCTCGACTTCTCCTCATCACGTCTTGCACCACCAAACGCTGCATCAAAACCATATTTATTTAACGCTTGCTTAAGTCCCTGCGTTTTCATGATATCGGTGTGCTTTGAAGATCCGTGTACAAATGGACTGCACCCCATCGCAAGCCCTTCTGGATTCTTGTGAACCAAAAGCTCAAATCCATATTTCTCTGCAGTGCGATCGCGAAATTCGATCATTTCTTTGAATTTCCAATCGGTATCAACATGCAGCAACGGAAATGGGATTTTTCCGGGATAAAATGCTTTGCGAGCTAAATGCAGCATGACAGAAGAGTCTTTGCCGATGGAGTACATCATGACTGGATTATCAAATTCGGCAGCCACTTCTCGGATGATATGGATGCTTTCGGCTTCCAATTGTTTTAGGTGTGTGAGTCTTTCTTGGTCCATGTGTTGTGCTTCCTTTTTCTATGTCGGCCACACTGTGACCAACACAAGACTGATTCAATAATGACTGTGATTAGGCGCGCTGACTTGCGACTCGTTGGTTTGGCTGAACCTCATCATGCTCTCGATTAAACCACGATAGCTCGTCAGCAAGAGAGACGACTTCTCCTACAACAATAAGTGACGGTGATTCAGCCTGCTGCGCTAACTCAGGTAAATTCGATAACTGGCCACGCAACACTTTTTGTGAACGCTGAGTCCCACGTTCAATAATTGCGACTGGAACGGCATTACTACGACCGTGCGCAAGCAGTTGTTGCTGTATGTAGTCGGACTTCATCAGTCCCATATAGATGACAAGCGTTTGATTACCCCTAGCTAAGGTTGACCAATCCATATCATCAGCGTCAGGCTTTAGATGTCCTGTAACAAACAATGCAGATTGCGCGTAGTCGCGATGAGTAAGCGGGATGCCTGCATACGCTGTCGCACCTGCCGCTGCCGTGATACCAGGAATAACTTGAAATTGGATGCCTGCTGCCGCGAGTACCTGCAGCTCTTCGCCGCCGCGACCAAATACGAAGGGGTCACCACCTTTAATACGTGCGACCTTATGTCCACTTTGCGCAAACTCTACCAATAATTGATTGGTCTTCTCTTGCGGAACACTGTGGTGACCAGCACGCTTACCTACACAAACCAAAATGGTACTTTCCGGCACCAACTCCATGATGTCATCAGAAACCAGGTAGTCGTAAAGCACGACATCCGCTTGTTGAAGTAGATTAAGAGCCTTCAGGGTAAGTAGCTCAGGATCGCCGGGGCCTGCACCAATTAGCGCAACTTCACCCGCTCGTAATATTGAACTTGGCAACTTGGGCTTACGATAACTGCTCACCAAAGTTGGTGTGGCTACCTTGCCCGTTGGGAGTGGTTGAGACGAATCCATAATAACAATCCTTCGCTAGTCGAATGATGGCATTATGACCACTCCTCTATATTACCTGAAATTCTAAAATTTCATTTTTTATTCCAAAAGTCACTAAGAAGATTTTATTAGCGCAGAACAATGTGAATTTTTGATCCATCTTCCGCCCGATTTTGACGAATGGAACTAGGCTTGAAACAAAAGTTGCGAGATGTGTATCAGATTGCACTTGAGTGTGCATTTAAGATCACACTTTTTATGTATACGTAAACTTTCTTACACAACAAATTGCTACACTTAGCAAGTTTAAAATCAATTACCCCTACAAAGGATATGAAGATGAAAGTGGCAGTGAAACCTATTTCAATTGCAGTTCTTGGTGGCATGCTAGCGATGGCGGGCCCAGCAATGGCAGATGAAATTAAGCTCCGAATTATCGAAACAACTGACATTCACACCAATGTCATGGACTATGACTATTACAAAGATAAGCCAACTCAGAAGATTGGTTTAGCTCGAGCTGCCACACTAGTAAAAGAAGCGCGTAATGAAGTAACGAACAGTGTTCTCGTTGATAACGGTGACCTTATTCAAGGTAGTCCGATGGGCGATTATATGGCGTCTAAGGGCATCAAGCCTGGTGAAACACATCCAGTCTATAAAGCGATGAATCAATTGGACTACGATGTGGGTAACATCGGTAACCACGAGTTTAACTACGGTCTAGAGTTTTTAGCGACAACATTGGAAGGTGCTAACTTCCCGTACGTCAGCGCTAACGTATTTGATAAGAAAACGGGCGAACACTACTTCAAGCCTTATTTAATCAAAACACACACCTTCAAAGACACTGATGGCAATGCTCACGAAGTTAAAGTTGGTTATATCGGCTTTGTTCCACCACAAATCATGGTATGGGATAAGAAGAACTTAGAAGGTAAAGTTTTCGCCAAAGACATTAAAGAAACCGCTGAAAAGCTCGTCCCTCAAATGAAAAAGGAAGGCGCAGACATTATTGTTGCGATTCCTCACTCTGGCGTTTCAAGTGACCCTTACAAAGCTGGCGCAGAAAACTCGACCTATTACTTATCTGAAGTAGACGGTATTGATGCCATTGCATTTGGTCACTCTCATGCCGTGTTCCCTGGTAAAGGTTTTGACAATATTCAAGGCGTTGATAACCAAAAAGGTACAATTAACGGTGTTGCAGCGGTTATGCCTGGCCGTTGGGGTAGCCACGTCGGTGTGATGGATCTTGTGTTAGAACAAGATGGCGATAGCTGGAAAGTCGCGGAAGCGCAAACAGAAGCACGCCCTATTTTCGACGCTACCAATAAGAAACCACTTGTTGACGCTGATAAAGGCATCGTTAGCGCAGTCAAAGAAGATCACAATGCAACACGCGACTTCGTTAATCAACCTATTGGTAAAGCGAATGACGTGATGTACAGCTTCCTTGCTCTAGTTCAGGATGATCCTACGGTTCAAATCGTCAACTTAGCGCAAAAAGACTATGTAGAGACCATGATTCAAGGTGATCCGGACCTAGATGGTTTACCGGTACTTTCTGCTGCAGCTCCATTTAAAGCCGGTGGTCGTAAAAATGACCCAGCAAACTTCACTGAAGTAGAGTCAGGTCAGCTTACATTCCGTAACGCAGCCGACCTTTATCTCTATCCAAATACACTAGTTGCTCTGAAAGTAACCGGTAAAGAAGTCAAAGAGTGGCTTGAGTGCTCTGCTGGCCAATTCAAGCAAATTGATGTGACATCAAGCCAGCCTCAATCGCTTATCGATTGGGATGGTTTCCGCACTTATAACTTTGATGTTATGGACGGGGTAAACTACCAGGTCGATGTCAGTAAGCCTGCTCGTTATGATGGTAACTGCAAACTACTTGATGGTAACAGTGAGCGAATCGTAGATCTTACCTACAAAGGTAAACCAATCGACATGAAACAAACCTTTATCATTGCGACTAATAACTACCGTGCATACAGCAACAAGTTCCCTGGTACAGGCAGTGATTTCATTGCGTTTGATTCACCGGATGAAAACCGTACTATCGTGGCCAACTACATCTCTAAAGTTAGCCAAGAAAAAGGTGAAGTCACACCAAGCGCAGATAACAACTGGCGTTTTGCTCCTATCAAAGCGGATGTTGCATTAGATGTTCGTTTTGAAACATCACCATCGGATAAAGCGGCACAATTCATCGAGGACAAAGGTCAATATCCAATGAAGAAAGTCGCTACTGATGATGTCGGTTTCGCGGTTTACCAAATCGATCTACAAAAATAATTAAGTTAATCGATATTAAGCCACGCATAATGCGTGGCTTTTTTTTTGCTGTCCGTTTAGTCTAAGAAAAAACAGTGACAAGTGAGAACTATGATTAATTGGAACACTAAAACCTTTACCCAGCTAACCACACTTGAGTTGTATGAACTGTTGAAGCTTCGAGTCGACGTGTTTGTCGTAGAGCAAACCTGCCCTTACCCTGAGTTGGATAATCATGACCAAGTTAACGGAGTTCATCATTTAATGGGCTATGATGGGGACACTCTTGTCGCATGTGCAAGACTATTACCCAAAGGCACTACTTACGACTATGTGAGTATCGGTAGAGTCGCAACTAAAGCGTCACATAGAGGTGGCGGACTTGGTCATGATCTCATTGTTCAAGCCAAGCTGGAGTGCCAGCGTCTTTGGCCTAATGAAACCATAAAGATTGGCGCACAATCTCATCTACAAAAATATTATTCGCGACACGGTTTTGAAGCTTGCTCTGAAGAGTATCTGGAAGACGATATCCCCCATATAGATATGAAACTTCTAAAATAAACAAAGGGGCCAATATAGGCCCCTTTGTTTATTGAATAGCTCTTAATTACTTCGTTGTCACTTACTACGACCGAAGCCTCCATCTGATAGTCTAAAGAACATGATGGACTGATCGCCACGTTCAATTTGTAGAATATCGAGATTACCTTCTGGGCTGAATTTGAACCGAATCAACTGACCTTGCTTAATACGACTTAACGGTTTGTCGCTTCCTTCTATTCTTGCTAACGAATTCAGGTCGGCCATAGATAACTGGTTTTTACGAAACACCTGCGCCAGTGTGTCACCTTTTTTGACGGTATACTCACGCCAATTGGTTTCTACTACCTGCTCAGACTGCACGCTGGAGGGTTGTTCGCTAAGAGACTCGGTATTAACACTTACAGCGATTCGCTGATTGGCCAGAGTCGCTTGAGCGGTTTCGTTCTTTTTGGTTGGGATGAGTAGTAATACCACCAATAGAGGAATTAGAACGCTTAATAGACGTCGATGAAGACGTGGAAGTCTCATCCAGAACGCCTTAATTTTTGACGTCCATTGTGAAACATCAGGCTTATTTATTTTCTTTAAGCTCGAAAAGTCGAGAGCCTGCCATTTGTCCTTTAGCACTTGAACGTGGTCAACTTTTTGCTTCTTTCTTTGACGACGATTCATTACATTCCGTCTCCTAATAAACAACCGCTTCAGTTTAAAAAAACCTGCGTTTAGAGTATAGGAAAATCGCAGGAATTACCTTTTATAGCAGTCAAATGTCACAACTTTAACAACGAAAACGAATTAATTAGTAAAAGTTGGTTAGAGCGTTTCGGTTTCACACTAGAACTGGTATCCTTTCACCTTCATTCGAATAGCAAGAGAGACCGTCATGTCTGACGTGAAATTAGAAACTGTAGAACAGAAAGCAAGCTATGGTATTGGTCTACAAATGGGCCAACAACTTGCAGGTAGCGGCCTTGAAGGCCTAAACGTAGACGCAATCGCTAAAGGCATTGCAACTGCGCTAACTGGTGACATGCCAGAAATCGAAATCGACGCAATCAATGCAGCTCTTCAAGAGCTTCACACTCGTGCAGAATCAGCTCGTCAAGAAGCGGCGAAAGCAGCGGCAGCAGACGGCGAAGCTTTCCTAAAAGACAACGCTCTACGTTCAGAAGTAACTGTTCTTGAGTCTGGTCTTCAATACGAAGTAATTACTGAAGGTACTGGTGCAGTACCAACCGCAGAAAACACAGTACGTGTTCACTATCACGGTGAACTAACAGACGGTACTGTCTTCGACAGCTCAGTATCTCGCGGTCAGCCTGCAGAGTTCCCTGTGACTGGCGTAATCAAAGGTTGGGTTGAAGCACTTCAACTAATGCCTGTAGGTTCTAAGTGGAAACTATACATTCCTCAAGACCTAGCATACGGTGAGCGTGGCGCTGGCGCTGCTATCCCTCCATTTGCTGCTCTTGTATTTGAAGTAGAGCTTCTAGACATCCTAGCGTAATGTCACATTAAAATTGAATCTAAAGCAGTGCTATTAAGCGCTGCTTTTTTTTACGCTATGCTTTAACTATCAATAATTAATAGGACAAAGCATGACTAAAAGTGTGATTTTAACCTTAGCGATAACTACCACCTTCTCATTCAATAGCTACGCCGAATTCGATATATCTGGCGTTAGTTCTGACTCTGCGAGTAGTCTATTAAATAGCGCCTCTCAATTGGCTCAAACTAACTCACCAGTTGTCGACAACTTAGTTAAAGAGCTGTCGATTTCACCACAACAGGCAGCAACAGGCACTGGTGCGCTGCTTTCTCTAGCTAAAAATCAGTTGGGCTCAGGACAAGGGAGTGAATTGAATTCACTAATTCCAGGGCTAAGTTCACTCACAAATAGTAGTTTGTTCAGTTCCGTAGAGAATATGGAAAGTGTTAAAAATGCCTTTGCATCAGTAGGATTGGACCCAGCTTTGATCTCCCAGTTCACACCTGTGATTTTGGATTATCTGGGTACACAGGGCGCGAGCAGTGGCTTAATGAACTCGTTGGGTAGCTTATGGCAGCAATAGTCAACATTGCTACGCTATGTTCTATCGATAGCAAATTCTATAGATACAAAAAAGCCGAGCATAAATGCTCGGCTTTTCAGTTCTTACGAACCTACTGATTACTCAGCAGCAGCTTCTTCAGATGCTTCTGGGCGATCTACAAGCTCAATGTAAGCCATTGGAGCTTTATCACCAGCACGGAAGCCAGCTTTTAGGATACGAGTGTAACCGCCCTGACGAGCAGCAAAACGTGGACCTAGTTCGTTGAATAGTTTCGCAACTACTTCGTTATCACGAGTACGTGCAAATGCTAGACGACGGTTAGCAACACTGTCAGTCTTAGCTAGTGTAATCAAAGGCTCAACTACGCGACGTAGCTCTTTTGCTTTAGGCAATGTAGTCTTGATTACTTCATGACGTACAAGAGAGCTAGCCATATTGCTGAACATCGCTTTGCGATGGCTGCTGTTGCGGTTGAGTTGACGACCACTCTTACGATGGCGCATGACCTAATCCTTCTAACTAGTATCGATTAATCTTCAGCGATAGACGCTGGTGGCCAATTTTCTAGGCGCATACCCAGAGAAAGACCACGTGATGCAAGTACGTCTTTAATCTCAGTAAGAGATTTTTTACCAAGGTTTGGCGTTTTAAGTAGCTCAACCTCAGTACGCTGTACAAGATCACCGATGTAGTGAATCGCTTCTGCTTTTAGACAGTTAGCAGAGCGAACTGTTAGTTCAAGATCGTCTACAGGACGCAGTAGAATAGGATCGAACTCCGGCTTCTCTTCCTTCTCCTCAGGAACACGTACATCACGAAGATCTACGAATGCATCCAATTGCTCAGCTAGGATAGTAGCTGCGCGACGGATAGCCTCCTCAGGTTCTAGAGTACCGTTCGTTTCCATATCGATAACAAGCTTGTCTAAGTCAGTACGCTGCTCAACACGTGCCGCTTCTACAGCGTAGGCAATTTTGTCTACTGGGCTGTAAGTTGCGTCAACAAGCAAACGACCGATTGGACGCTCATCTTCTTCAGTATGGATACGAGCTGAAGCTGGAACGTAACCACGACCACGTTCAACTTTGATTCGCATAGAAATCTCAGCGTTGTCATCCGTTAGGTGACAAATAACGTGCTCTGGGTTAGCGATCTCTACATCACCATCATGGGTGATGTCACCTGCAACAACAGGGCCTGAGCCTGATTTGTTCAGTGTAATAAACACTTCATCTTTGCCTTCAGCAACGCGAACAGCTAGGCCTTTCAAGTTTAGAAGTATCTCAAGGATATCCTCTTGAACGCCTTCTTTAGTGCTGTACTCGTGCAGAACGCCTTCGATTTCAACTTCTGTCACTGCACAACCTGGCATAGACGAAAGTAAAATACGGCGAAGTGCATTACCTAGAGTGTGACCAAAGCCACGCTCTAATGGCTCAAGAGTTACTTTTGCGTGTGTCGTGCTGATCTGTTCGATGTCAACAAGACGTGGCTTAAGAAATTCTGTTACAGAACCCTGCATTGTGTCCTCTCTTTAGTTTAAACCTTACTTAGAGTAAAGCTCGACGATCAAGTGTTCGTTAATGTCAGCAGGTAGATCTGAACGCTCTGGCATACGCTTGAATGTACCTTCCATCTTGCCAGCATCTACTTCAATCCAAGTTGGTTTTTCACGTTGTTCAGCAACTTCTAGAGCCGCTTTAATACGAGCTTGCTGTTTAGCTTTCTCGCGGATAGAAACAACGTCGTTAGCCGCAACTTTGAAAGAAGGAACGTTTACAACTTTACCGTTAACTAGGATAGCTTTGTGGCTAACTAGCTGACGTGCTTCTGCGCGAGTTGCGCCAAAGCCCATGCGGTAAACTACGTTATCTAGACGACCTTCAAGAAGCTGAAGTAGGTTTTCACCAGTGTTGCCTTTAAGGCGAGCTGCTTCTTTGTAGTAGTTACGGAATTGTTTTTCTAGAACGCCGTAGATACGACGAACTTTTTGCTTCTCACGAAGCTGAACGCCATACTCAGATAGACGACCGCGACGAGCGCCGTGTACACCTGGTGCGTTATCAATTTTACACTTGGTATCGATCGCGCGTACACCAGACTTAAGGAATAAGTCAGTACCTTCGCGACGGCTAAGCTTCAGCTTAGGACCCAAATATCTTGCCATGATTCTTCTCCAATTATCCTAGAAACGTTATACGCGACGTTTCTTAGGTGGACGACAACCGTTATGAGGGATTGGTGTCGCGTCAACGATGTTCGTGATGCGGAAACCAGCAGCGTTCAGTGCGCGAACAGTAGATTCACGACCTGGACCTGGACCCTTAACCATAACTTCCAAGTTCTTAAGACCGTATTCTTTAGCCATTTCAGCACAACGCTCAGCAGCAACCTGTGCAGCGAACGGAGTAGACTTACGAGAACCGCGGAAACCTGAACCACCTGCAGTAGCCCATGCTAGAGCGTTACCTTGACGGTCAGTGATAGTTACGATTGTGTTATTGAAAGAAGCATGGATGTGCGCAACGCCATCTGCAACTTGCTTGCGTACGCGCTTACGAGCGCGAGTTGGTTGTTTAGCCATTGTACTCTACCTTCCCGATTATTTCTTGATCGGCTTACGCGGACCCTTACGGGTGCGAGCGTTGGTTTTAGTACGCTGTCCACGTAGTGGTAGACTGCGACGATGACGAAGACCACGGTAACAGCCAAGGTCCATAAGACGCTTGATGTTCATTGATACTTCACGACGTAGATCACCTTCTACAGTGTACTTAGCTACACCATCACGCAGTTGATCGATCTGCTCTTCAGTTAGTTCACTGATCTTAACATCTTCAGCAATACCCACTTCAGCTAGGATAGCTTGAGAGCGAGTTTTACCGATGCCGTAGATCGCAGTTAGTGCGATTACAGCGTGTTTTTGATCAGGAATGTTAATGCCTGCTATACGGGCCATTATTCACTCCTAGTGTTTCTTAAAAAGAATAGCCGCAGCAAAGCCCGTTATGGATACGCTGCGGAGTGCTACTTCTTTTGCACGCAAAAGGTAGGCCGAGGAATATACTCGACCATACCTTTAATTTCAAGTAAAAATTTCTGCTTAATTAGCCTTGGCGCTGTTTGTGCTTTGGCTCACTGCAAATAACACGCACAACACCGTTGCGCTTGATAACTTTGCAGTTACGGCAGATTTTTTTAACGGAAGCACGAACTTTCATTGCTAAACTCCGTAAATGAAATCTGAGACTACCGCCGAATTAACGGCCGTAACCTTTCAGATTTGCTTTTTTCAACACAGAATCATACTGTTGTGACATCAGATGAGTCTGTACCTGTGCCATAAAGTCCATAATTACTACCACTACGATTAGTAGTGAAGTACCGCCGAAGTAGAAACGAACGTTCCACGCGACCATCATGAACTCGGGAATCAGACAGATAAAGGTAATATATAGAGCACCTGCAAGGGTAAGTCTAGTCATTACTTTATCAATATACTTAGCTGTCTGCTCACCTGGGCGGATGCCGGGTACGAACGCACCAGACTTCTTCAAGTTATCTGCTGTTTCACGCGGGTTGAATACCAACGCCGTGTAGAAGAAACAGAAGAATATAATCGCTGCAGCATAAAGCATTACATACAACGGTTGACCTGGGCTAAGAGCCAATGACACGTCAGTTAACCAACCGAACGCGCTGCTCTCACCATTTTGGCCAAACCACTGAGCCAATGTTCCTGGGAACAGGATAATACTTGATGCAAAGATTGCTGGAATAACACCTGCCATGTTGATTTTCAACGGTAGGTGCGTGCTTTGTGCAGCAAACACTTTACGGCCTTGTTGGCGTTTTGCATAGTTAACGACGATACGACGTTGACCACGCTCCATAAAGACCACAAAGTAAATAACTGCGAAAGCAAGTACAGCAATCAACAGCAGAAGAAGTACGTGCAGTTCACCTTGACGCGCTTGCTCGATTGTTTGACCGATTGCCGAAGGCAATCCAGCAACAATACCTGCAAAGATCAGAATGGAAATACCATTACCGATTCCACGCTCTGTAATTTGTTCACCTAACCACATTAAGAACATGGTACCAGTTACTAAACTTACGGTAGCAATTAGCGTAAACATGGTTTGGTTGATAACAACCAGATTATTGACCATGTTTGGAAGGCCAGTTGCGATACCTATTGCCTGGAATGTTGCAAGTACAAGCGTACCATAACGCGTATATTGGCTAATCTTACGACGCCCCGCCTCACCCTCTTTCTTGAGCTCGGCTAACGCTGGATGAACTACAGTTAGCAACTGGACAACAATCGAAGCCGAAATATACGGCATGATGCCCAGTGCTAAAATAGATGCACGCTCTAATGCACCACCGGAGAACATGTTAAACATTTCTACGATGGTACCTTTTTGCTGTTCGAACAAATCGGCAAGTACAGCCGCGTCAATACCAGGAATCGGCACAAAAGAGCCAGCGCGGAACACTAAAAGTGCACCAATTACAAATAAAAGGCGCGACTTGAGTTCGTTTAAGCCGCTCTTAGCACTACTAAAATCTTGTCCTGGTTTCTTAGCCATCTGTACCTCGTCCCTCGAGATTAATCCTCGATTTTACCGCCTGCAGCTTCGATTGCAGCTTTAGCGCCTTTAGTCACGCGTAGACCTTTAACAGTCACAGCTTTGTTGATTTCACCTGAAAGAACAACTTTTACAAATTCGATGTTCTTAGTGATAACGTTAGCTGCTTTAAGGCTGTTTAGGTCAACAACATCACCAGTTACTTTCGCTAGCTCAGCTAGACGAACTTCAGCAGACACTAGGCTCTTACGAGAAGTGAAACCGAATTTAGGTAGACGCTGTTTCAAAGGCATTTGACCGCCTTCGAAGCCTGGACGAACACTGCCGCCAGAGCGTGATTTTTGGCCTTTGTGACCACGGCCACCAGTTTTACCTAGGCCAGAACCGATACCACGACCTACGCGCTTCTTAGAAGGCTTAGAACCCGCAGCCGGTGATAGAGTATTCAAACGCATTCTGATTACTCCTCAACTTTAACCATGTAGTAAACCTTGTTGATCATACCGCGTACGCACGGAGTATCTTCAAGTTCTACTGTGTGGTTGATTTTACGAAGGCCAAGACCCTTTAGACACGCTTTGTGCTTAGGTAGGCGACCAATTGAGCTCTTAGTTTGAGTTACTTTGATAGTTGCCATGGTGTTCTTACTCCGAAATAGCTTCAACAGTTAGACCACGTTTAGCAGCAACCATTTCTGGTGACTTCATGCTGTCTAGAGCGTCGATCGTTGCACGAACGATGTTGATAGGGTTCGTAGAACCGTATGCTTTAGATAGTACGTTGTGTACACCTGCAACTTCTAGTACTGCACGCATCGCACCACCTGCGATAACACCCGTACCTTCTGCTGCTGGCTGCATGTAAACTTTAGAGCCAGAGTGGCGACCTTTCACCGGGTGGTGAAGAGTGCCTTCGTTAAGCGCTACAGTAACCATGTTACGACGCGCTTTTTCCATTGCTTTTTGAATCGCAGCAGGTACTTCACGGGCTTTACCGTAACCGAAACCTACACGACCGTTACCGTCACCAACTACTGTTAGTGCAGTGAAGCTCATGATTCGACCACCTTTAACCGTCTTAGAAACACGGTTAACTGCGATTAGCTTTTCTTGCAAATCACTAGCTTGTTGTTGTTCTTTAGCCATCTTCCAACCCTACCTTAGAATTTCAGACCAGCTTCGCGAGCAGATTCTGCTAGCGCCGCTACTCGACCGTGGTATTGGAAACCAGAACGATCGAATGCAACAGCAGATACGCCTTTCTCAAGCGCGCGCTCAGCAACAGCTTTACCTACTGCTTTAGCTGCATCGATGTTACCAGTACTCTTAACTTCTTCACGAATTGCTTTTTCTACCGTAGAAGCGGCTGCGATTACTTCAGAGCCGTTCGCTGCGATTACTTGAGCGTAAACGTGACGAGGAGTACGGTGTACTACTAGGCGAGTTGCACCCAGTTCTGCAATCTTACGACGTGCACGTGTAGCACGACGGATGCGAGATGCTTTCTTATCCATAGTGTTACCTTACTTCTTCTTAGCTTCTTTAGTACGCACATTTTCATCTGCGTAACGAACACCTTTACCTTTATAAGGCTCAGGCTCACGGTAAGAACGAATGTCAGCCGCTACTTGACCAACAAGTTGCTTGTCACAACCAGTGATCACGATTTCAGTTTGGCTTGGACATTCAGCTTTAATACCCGCTGGCAACTCGTGCTCAACTGGGTGAGAGAAGCCTAGTGTTAGACCTACAGCGTTGCCTTTGATAGCAGCACGGTAACCTACACCTTTAAGAGTTAGCTTCTTAGTAAAGCCTTCAGTAACACCAACAACCATGTTGTTTACTAGTGCACGAGCAGTACCTGCTTGTGCCCATGCGTTAGCAACACCGTCGCGTGGACCGAAAGTAAGGTTGTTCTCTTCTTGCGCAATAACTACAGCGTTGTTTAGAACGCGAGTTAGTTCGCCTTTAGCGCCTTTAACGGTAATTTCTTGACCGTCAAGTTTCACCTCTACGCCAGCTGGAATAGCGACAGGTGCCTTAGCAACACGAGACATAATCTACTCCTATTAAGCTACGTAACAGATGATTTCACCGCCAAGACCTGCTTTACGCGCAGCGCGGTCTGACATCAGACCCTTGGAAGTAGAAACAACAGCAATACCCAAACCGCCCATCACAGTTGGTAGCGAGTCTTTGTTTTTATAGACGCGCAGACCAGGACGTGAAACACGTTTGATTTGCTCAATTACAGGTTTTGCTTGGAAGTACTTAAGTGTAACTTCTAGCTCTGGTTTTGCTTCGCCTTCAACAGCGAAGTCAACGATGTAGCCTTCAGCTTTCAGTAGTGCAGCAATTGCAACTTTAAGCTTTGAAGAAGGCATTTTTACAGCAACTTTGTTTGCTGCCTGACCGTTACGAACGCGGGTCAGCATATCCGAAATCGGATCTTGCATGCTCATAAGATTTACTCCAAATGATTAAGTGGCAATTACCAGCTAGCCTTACGAAGTCCAGGAATCTCGCCTTTCATGCAAGCTTCGCGAACTTTGATACGGCTTAGACCGAACTTACGTAGGTAACCGTGTGGACGACCAGTTTGGTTGCAACGGTTGCGCTGACGTGAAGCACTTGAATCACGTGGAAGAGACTGCAGTTTAAGAACCGCATTCCAACGATCTTCTTCAGATGCGTTTACATCGCTAATGATAGCTTTAAGAGCTGAACGCTTTTCAGCAAATTTAGCTACTAGCTTCGCGCGTTTTACTTCGCGCGCTTTCATTGATTGTTTAGCCATAACAGTAACCCTTCACCTTACTTACGGAATGGGAAGTTAAAGGCAGCCAGCAGAGCTCGGCCTTCCTCATCGTTTGCAGCAGACGTCGTAATAGTGATGTCTAGGCCGCGAACACGGTCTACTTTATCGTAGTCGATTTCCGGGAAGATGATTTGCTCGCGAACGCCCATGCTGTAGTTACCGCGTCCGTCAAAAGACTTAGCGCTAACGCCACGGAAGTCACGTACACGTGGAAGTGCGATAGAGATTAAACGCTCTAAAAATTCCCACATACGTTCGCCACGCAAGGTTACTTTACAACCAATTGGGTAGCCTTCACGAATTTTGAAACCTGCAACAGATTTACGCGCTTTAGTGATAAGTGGCTTTTGACCAGAGATCGTTGCCATATCAGATGCTGCGTTTTCTAGCAGTTTCTTATCGTTGATTGCTTCACCAACGCCCATGTTTAGGGTGATTTTCTCAATCCTAGGGACTTGCATGACGCTTGAGTAGTTGAATTGTTTGGTCAATTCAGCAACTACAGACGACTTGTAGTAATCATGCAGTTTCGCCATAGTAGAACTCCAAATTACTTTCTAATTAGTTAGAAACAGTTTCGCCGTTAGACTTGAAGAAACGAACTTTCTTGCCATCTTCGATACGGAAACCGATGCGGTCAGCTTTACCAGTAGCCGCGTTAAAGACTGCAACGTTAGAAGCATCAATAGCTGCTTCTTGTTCAACGATGCCACCTTGTTGACCAAGAGCCGGTACAGGCTTCTGGTGCTTCTTAACAAGGTTGATACCTTCAACGATAACTTTACCGGTTGCTAGAACCTTAGTTACTTTACCTTTCTTGCCTTTATCTTTACCAGCAAGAACGATTACTTCGTCATTACGACGGATTTTAGCTGCCATGTTGACGCTCCTTACAGAACTTCAGGTGCTAGTGACACAATTTTCATGAATTTCGCGTTACGAAGTTCACGAGTCACAGGACCAAAGATACGTGTGCCGACTGGTTGCTCAGTAGTGTCGTTTAACAATACACAAGCATTACGGTCGAAGCGAATGACAGAACCGTCTGGACGACGAACGCCTTTACGGGTGCGAACAACTACCGCCTTCAGAACATCACCTTTTTTAACTTTACCGCGAGGAATTGCTTCTTTCACAGTAACTTTGATGATGTCGCCGATGTGTGCATAACGACGGTGTGAGCCACCCAGAACCTTAATACACATTACCTTGCGCGCGCCAGAGTTATCTGCAGCGTCAAGTGTACTTTGCATTTGGATCATTGTTAGTGCTCCGCTAAATATTAAAAACTAGACCCTCTCGGGTCGGGCTGCCTCTTTAAAGGGACGCGAATTGTACCACCCTTTTTTGTGATTGGGTAGACAAAAAATAAGCGGCCCCAAAAAAAATTTGGAGCCGCTTGATTTTCATAAAAAAAACGATTAAATCTTCGCTTTTTCTACAATGCTAACCAAAGTCCAAGACTTCATCTTAGACAGTGGACGGCACTCACGAACTTCAACTGTGTCGCCAATGCCACACTCGTTGTTTTCGTCATGTGCGTGTAGTTTAGTCGTACGCTTTACGAATTTACCGTAAATTGGGTGTTTAACCATGCGTTCGATTGCAACAACAATAGACTTGTCGCCTTTGTTGCTAATTACACGACCTTGTTGAGTACGGATTTGTTCGCTCATTATGCGCCTGCCTTCTCAGTCAAAACAGTTTTCACACGTGCGATATCACGGCGTACAGCTTTCAGAGTATGAGTTTGCTGTAGCTGACCAGTTGCAGCTTGCATGCGCAAGTTGAACTGTTCGCGTAGCAAATTCAAAAGCTCAGCGTTAAGCTCTTCAACGTTTTTTTCGCGTAGATCTTGTGCTTTCATCACATCACCTGCTTAGTTACAAATGTAGTTTTGAACGGCAGTTTGCGAGCCGCTAGGCGGAACGCTTCACGTGCCAACTCTTCAGGTACACCGTCCATTTCGTACATAACCTTACCAGGTTGGATTTGGGCTACCCAGTACTCAACGTTACCTTTACCCTTACCTTGACGAACTTCTAGTGGTTTTTCTGTGATAGGCTTGTCTGGGAATACACGAATCCAGATTTTACCTTGACGCTTAACGTGACGCGTCATTGCACGACGAGCCGCTTCGATCTGACGAGCAGTAAGACGACCACGACCAACAGCCTTAAGACCGAATGTGCCGAAGCTTACGTCTGTACCTTTAGCTAGACCACGGTTGCGACCAGTCTGAACCTTACGGAACTTAGTACGTTTAGGTTGTAGCATCTGTCGACTCCTTACTTACGGCCTTTGCGCTGCTTCTTAGGCTTATCGCCTTTTGGCTCTACAGCGTTAGCTGCTGGCATACCGCCTAGAATCTCACCTTTGAAGATCCAAACTTTAATGCCGATCACACCGTATTGAGTGTGAGCCGAAGAAGTTGCGTAATCAATGTCAGCACGTAGAGTGTGTAGAGGCACACGGCCTTCACGGTACCACTCAGAACGTGCGATTTCAGCGCCGCCTAGACGACCGCTTACTTCCACTTTGATACCTTTAGCGCCAAGACGCATAGCATTTTGTACCGCACGCTTCATAGCACGACGGAACATAACACGACGCTCAAGTTGAGACGCGATGCTATCAGCCACAAGTTGGCCGTCTAGCTCAGGCTTACGTACTTCAGCGATGTTAATTTGCGCTGGTACACCTGCGATTTTAGCTACAGCTGTGCGTAGCTTCTCAACGTCTTCGCCTTTCTTACCGATAACAACGCCAGGACGAGCAGTGTGGATAGTCACACGGATGCTCTTAGCTGGACGCTCGATAACGATGCGTGAAAGAGACGCTTTTGCTAGTTCCTTAGTAAGGAACTGACGTACCTTGAAGTCGCCGTCTAGGTTGTCAGCGAATTCTTTGGTGTTAGCAAACCATGTAGCATTCCAAGGCTTAACGATGCCAAGACGAATACCATTAGGATGTACTTTCTGACCCATTGCTTATCTCCTAGTCTTAAGCGTCTGCAACAACAACAGTGATGTGGCAAGAACGCTTCAAGATACGGTCCGCACGGCCTTTTGCACGAGGCATAATACGCTTCATGATTGGGCCTTCATCTACGAAGATTTTAGCGACTGATAGATCGTCGATATCTGCACCTTCGTTGTGTTCCGCATTCGCGATTGCTGATTCAAGAACTTTCTTAACTAGTACAGCAGCTTTTTTGTTGCTGAAAGTTAGTAGTTCAAGAGCTTGATCCACGTTTTTACCGCGGATTTGGTCTGCAACTAAGCGAGCTTTCTGTGGAGAAATACGAGCAAAGTTATGTTTAGCGATAGCTTCCATCATCTACTCCTTATTTCTTCTTAGCTTTCTTATCAGCAGCGTGGCCGCGATAAGTGCGAGTTGGTGCAAATTCGCCCAGCTTGTGACCGATCATTTCTTCGGTTACGAATACTGGTACGTGCTGACGACCATTATGGACAGCGATGGTCAAACCAATCATTGATGGAATGATCATTGAACGACGGGACCAAGTCTTAACAGGCTTTTTGTCTCCGCTTTCCACCGCTTTCTCTACCTTCTTCAGCAAGTGTAGGTCAATAAATGGACCTTTCTTGAGAGAACGTGGCATGGCGATTCCTCTTTATAGATTACTTGTTACGACGACGTACGATGTACTTGTCAGTGCGCTTGTTCTTACGAGTCTTAAAGCCTTTAGTTGGCTGACCCCAAGGAGATACTGGGTGACGGCCACCAGAAGTACGACCTTCACCACCACCGTGTGGGTGGTCTACCGGGTTCATTACCACACCGCGAACGGTTGGACGAACACCGCGCCAGCGGCTAGCACCAGCTTTACCTAGTTCGCGTAGCATGTGCTCAGCATTACCTACTTCACCGATTGTTGCACGGCCTTCAGATAGTACTTTGCGCATTTCGCCAGAACGTAGGCGTAGAGTTACATATGCACCATCGCGAGCGATGATTTGTGCGTATGCACCTGCAGAACGAGCAATTTGTGCACCTTTACCAGGTTTCAGTTCAACACAGTGTACTGTAGAACCTACTGGGATGTTGCGCATCGGCAGAGTGTTACCTGCTTTGATAGGCGCATCAACACCAGACTGGATAGAGTCACCCGCTTGGATGCCTTTTGGTGCAATGATGTAGCGACGCTCACCGTCTGCGTACAGAACTAGAGCGATGTTTGCGCTACGGTTTGGATCGTATTCTAGGCGCTCAACTTTCGCTGGGATGCCATCTTTAGTACGTTTGAAATCAATCAAACGATAGTGATGCTTGTGACCACCACCGATGTGACGTACTGTGATACGACCGTTGTTGTTACGACCACCGTTCTTAGAGTTTTTCTCTAGAAGTGGAGCGTAAGGCTTACCTTTGTGTAGGTCAGCGTTAACAACTTTAACTACGTGACGACGACCAGGGGAAGTCGGCTTACATTTAACAATAGCCATTGTTTAACTACTCCTGTTATTCCGCACCGCCAACGAAGTCAAGATCTTGACCTTCCGCCAGAGTCACATACGCCTTCTTAACGTCGCTGCGGCGACCTTGACGTAGACCTTGACGTTTAGTCTTACCCTTAAGAATAAGAGTATTTACAGACTTAACTTCAACTTCAAATAGCTTTTCTACAGCTGCTTTGATCTCTTTCTTAGTTGCATCTTTAGCTACTTTGAAAACGATAGTGTTCGCTTTCTCTGCTGCCATAGTTGCTTTCTCAGAGATATGAGGAGCACGTAGAACTTTTAGGATACGCTCTTCAGTGATCATGCTAGCATCTCCTCAACTTGCTTAACTGCTTCTGCAGTAATTACAACTTTGTCGAACGCGATTAGTGAAACTGGGTCGATACCAGCAACGTCACGTGCGTCAACTTTGTATAGGTTACGAGCAGCTAGGAATAGATTCTCATCTACTTCGCTAGTCACGATAAGCGCATCTGTTAGCTCAAGCTCTTTTAGCTTAGCTACAAGCTCTTTGGTTTTTGGAGCTTCTACAGAGAAGTTATCAACAACGATTAAACGCTCTTGACGAACTAGCTCAGAAAGAATGCTCTTCATAGCACCGCGGTACATTTTTTTGTTTACTTTTTGGCTGTGATCTTGTGGTTTCGCAGCAAAAGTAACACCACCTGTACGCCAGATAGGGCTACGAATTGTACCAGCACGAGCACGGCCAGTACCTTTTTGACGCCATGGCTTAGCGCCACCGCCAGATACTTCAGAACGAGTCTTTTGAGCACGAGTACCTTGACGAGCACCTGCTGCAAAAGCAACAACTACTTGGTGTACAAGAGCTTCGTTGAAGTCACGTCCGAAAGTAGTCTCGGAAACAGTTAGTGCATCAGCACCTTTAACCATCAATTCCATTACTTACTCCTAGACGTTAAGCTTTAATAGCTGGTTTTACGATCACGTTGCCGCCAGTTGCGCCTGGGACTGCACCTTTAATAAGAAGCAGATTGCGCTCAGCGTCAACACGTACGATCTCTAGGTTTTGAGTCGTTACACGCTCAGCACCCATGTGACCTGCCATTTTCTTGCCTTTAAATACGCGACCTGGAGTTTGGCATTGACCAATTGAACCCGGAGCACGGTGAGACAATGAGTTACCGTGTGTCATATCTTGAGTAGCGAAGTTCCAACGCTTAACAGCGCCTTGGAAACCTTTACCCTTAGATGTGCCAGTAACGTCTACTTTTTTTACGTCGTTGAAAAGTTCTACGTTTAGCTCAGCGCCAACTTCAAACTCTTCACCGTTTTCCAAACGGAATTCCCAAAGACCGCGACCTGCTTCAACACCTGCTTTCGCAAAGTGGCCAGCTTCTGGCTTAGAAACACGGCTAGCTTTCTTTTCGCCTGCAGTTACCTGGATTGCTGCATAACCGTCAGTATCAAGTGTACGTACTTGAGTTACACGGTTCGCTTCAACCTCAACAACTGTTACAGGGATAGAAACGCCTTCTTCGGTAAAAATGCGGGTCATACCCACTTTACGTCCGACTAGACCAATCATTCTTCTAATCTCCCTTAACCTAGGCTGATTTGAACATCAACGCCAGCAGCAAGATCAAGACGCATTAGAGCGTCAACAGTTTTGTCTGTTGGCTCAACGATGTCGATCAAACGCTTGTGAGTACGGATTTCGTACTGGTCACGTGCATCTTTGTTGACGTGTGGAGAGATAAGAACAGTGAAACGCTCTTTACGAGTAGGTAGTGGAATTGGACCACGAACCTGTGCGCCGGTACGCTTAGCTGTTTCAACGATTTCCGCAGTAGACTGGTCGATTAGTTTATAATCGAAAGCCTTTAGGCGGATACGAATACGTTGGTTCTGCATGAGACAGAGCTCCAATAATTAATTATTACACAAACAATATCGCCACTCATACTCGCGAAGGCGAGAGAATGCCGATTGATTTATGTGAAACCGTAGCACTCTAATTGAGCGCATTGTCAGCTAATTTTCGATTAGCCTACTATCAATGATAGCGGGTTAATTGTATTAACTGCGAACATAAGCTGAGTCTACGTTACTAAGTGATTTACCGAGGTAATTCACTTACTCCTCTTTGCTCATTGGTTCACAACTGGCTTAACCAGTGCGACGCATTATACAGATCACAAAAAGGTATGCAAGGGGTGAGGGAAAATTAATCAGAAATGTCATTTAAAAAGGGCTCAAGCTGGTTGCTTAAGCCCTTGGAAACCATTTAGCCTGATTATTCTTCGTCGACGAACTGTGCTTGTAAGTAGTTTTCTATACCGACTTTTTCAATTAGTCCCAATTGAGTCTCTAGCCAATCGACATGCTCCTCCTCATCTTCGAGAATATCTTGGAACAGATCTCTTGAGACGAAATCGCGCGTATCTTCTGCATAAGCAATAGCATCTTTTAAGTCTGGTATCGCATCCATCTCAAGTTTAAGGTCGCACTCGAGCATCTCTTTGGTGTCTTCTCCGATCATGAGCTTCCCCAAGTCCTGGAGGTTGGGTAGACCTTCCAAAAATAATATACGTTCAATAAGATGATCAGCGTGTTTCATCTCATCGATAGATTCATGGTATTCCTTATCGGCTAGATGCTTTAGCCCCCAGTCTTTGTACATTCTTGCGTGAAGGAAGTATTGATTGATAGCAACGAGTTCATTGCCCAGTATTTTGTTGAGATGTTGAATTATGATTGGATCGCCTTTCATGACAAAAACCTCCTCTTTGGCTCATTAATAACTGTAGAACCTATTGGGGAGGTGTCAAAGTGACCAGACGAAGGTCTTGAGGTTAGCTTACTTTTGCAAGCTGAAGCGTCTGTGTTTCGCTCAAGATTTCTTTAGCTTGTTTCACACACTTACCACATTGAGAGCCAAGAGAAGTGCATTTTCTGATGGTGCGCATATCGCTGATACCCTCTTCGATAGCAAGCTTACGCAGTTTTTTATCAGAGATGCCGTAGCAAAGACAAACAAACATAATACAACCTTAAACAATTCACGGATATAAATATAAACGAGAATTGTTAGCATTACTAGTACTATTTTGGATTGAGGTGGCAGCAATCAGCTAACCCACTGAACAAGAAATACATTTAGTTGAGCAAAAAAAAAGAGGAGCCTAAGCTCCTCTTTTTATGTTTATTGCGATTATCAACTAAATATTAGTCGAAGATCTTAGCAA
>NZ_JPJA01000091.1:32185-45254 GCF_000733315.1 Vibrio sp. ER1A | reverse complement strand
GGTTTACATATGTAATCTTCCCAATTATAAAAAAACCAGACTTAAACACCCTTGAGCTCATAATCTCAAAATTGAAATCATCAAGTATGGATTCGGAGATTTTAATTATTTTCATCATACAGCTCTCTCCATTTATGGCACATCATACCAATAAATGCCCAACACTCTCTTTACGTGATTTAGAGATAAACATTCAACATATCAATACTAAGATCATAATGATTTAATTACAATTAAACTTTAACAATAAATTCAGCCAATGCCTTTAAGATCTAGTCCTACCAGCCACACTGGAAACAAGCTGAATACGAAGTTTAGGCTAAAGCTAACCTAGAATAGAGAAGATCAATGCCCGCGTTATAGAAAAACTTAACGAATTTCTTGTTACGAATGGATAGTCTACCTCAATTACATCGCGCTGACGCCAGTGAGTACGTGATGAGAGCACGTAAAAAAACAACGAGTACTACTCGTTTTCAATAGGAATCTTGAAGCTGTCTTTTACAGATTTCAAATGGCTTCTACTGCTGTAGTTCGTGGTCAGGCTTATTAATCAAGTGATGGCCATCACTAACGATTTTCCTATCCCTGAAAAAGTGCCATTTTAGGACGCTTCGTGAATTATAAAACCAGTCAGAAAGTTATTACTAGACACAACCACCGTCACGTAGGTTATGCTATGCCATCAACCGCCATAGTTCTTTCATTGCAGAGACGAAAGAGTGTAACCTAAACAAGCACATTTACCACTGCGTCCCTAACCTGTTAAATCTTGTCAGTTCCGTAATATTCATAAAACATAATAGGTACACATTTAAACGATTGATATTGCCTCTTATTTATCTTAAATTCATTAAAAATCAAAATAACTGCTTGTCTTCATGAGGTTTTTACGATTTTTAATATTTGCAACTGCTTTATTAAACTTATCTCGGTAAAGTACATTTACTGCTATTTCTAATGATTCATAAACTGACGAAATAGGTATGCGTTTGAAATTAATTAGTTGTCTCATCGTAATCACATATACACCATTCTCACGTTTGCCTCTTTTATCTTCAACTAATGTTTTAAAATCCGCATCAGAATAGCCTAGGCTTATTAAGCTATTAGCCGTATTGAACACTTCCGAATAACAAGCTGGATAATCCATCGCACTTTCAAAATTTAAGTTCCCTTTTTCTACAGATAGTGACTCATTTTTCCCTCTTCGGTAAACACTTATCAAAACAGAGATAGTGGTTTTATCCAAATATAAGTCAATAAGAGATTTAGGTAGTGTTATACTTTTTATTTCGGTATCACGAGATATTGACAGAAAGTCTGAAATACTAGGAATAAAACCATATTCATGGTAATCATAATAATCCAACTCGGTCAAAAAGAAGAGGGTGTTTTTGAACAATGTATTGAATTCACTATTTGTAAAGCACTTTAAATAGAATCTTTTTTTCTTATCATGTTCCATTGCAACAATAAATGAAGCCGCAAAAAATTCCTGTATAGACTTATGTATAAATCTATATTCGTTAAACCCATCTTCAATTATAAGGTTTGTTATTGAGACCAATTCTTCAGAAACACGATTAGAAAAACACTCTTCTTCATTAGAGTGTTTTAAGGAAACACTAACCAAATCAATTAATTTTTTTTCCACTAAAACTGACTAGACCTTCTCGCATAGAAACAAAGCATAGACAGTCAAAAATATTTCTATATATTTTCCTATTATCATTCCAAGTCCGTTCTCTTCGAACCTTGCCTTTTATATTATCATGTTTAAAAAAAACCGTATCAAATATATTGGAATAGAACTGAGACAAAGTACTAGGTATCTCTTCTCCTAAATTGTAACTAATGCAATATAAGACCACTAAGATAGGTGATTTTAATATAGAGTCAGACTTTTTATACAACGGGCTATCGACTAGCGCTGTTCGCAGAGATTCAGCCTTCTCAGCGTCCGTTACCGATACGTCGATGATTCCAAAAACTTGTCTCTCCGTTAACTCACAAACGGTGTAAGTCAAAAAGTCAGACAGAGTTTCTATTTCTGTATCAGGTCTAGTAGTACAAATAACGTGGCATTTGGAGCCATTAATCAACCTTCTGATATCATCAATTAATTGATCTCTAAACTCTGGTTTAACTTCATCAAACGCATCCAAAAAAACTTTAACATTACTATCCTGAAATAATTTTTTTAGACTCGATGGTGATATTAAAACTCCGTAACTGGATAAGTTATTAGATATGCAATCTTCAATGGTTCCCCCTCTATAATTTTTTAATTCAAAGAATATTGGCAAACGATGAAAATAATTTGCATTGTTTGATAGTAACTTGCGTAAAAGCGTGGATTTACCTTGCCCTGCAAGTCCTTTAATTAATATTGCTCTTTCATGATCTAAAGCAGTTCTATTATTTACTTCGAATTTTGTATCAGATCCTGTTAATAGCAAATCTACAGGAACAAAGATATCATCTATACGAAAAATCTTATCTTGAGACATTAAGGTTTTTACCTCTAACACTCTTTCACAATAAGATATGTAATTATTCTTAAATTTCGATATTTCTTTTAAGTTATGTTTATCTATCAGCAAATCATAAACCGACCCAACCGTTTTTTTAACTATTTCATTTGTTGCTGGTTTAAGCAGTGCTCCAGCAACTCCTACACCAATATCAACAGCCAAATTACTCTCCTTTGGAAGCCAAAATCATATGAGCTATTCTACTGGATTATTAAGATTCGTTCATAATTTTTTCTGAGTTAACTCAACATTCCATAAGAAAGTCGAGGTAGATAGATCATTGGTTACAACAATATAGGCAGTACATCTCAACGAGCCGAACACTGCATGTTGTTCGCAATGCATGTACCTAACACCAAAGTCTAAGCAAGGTATACTTTTATATTCAGAGGAGAGGGGAAGTAGAAAGTAGATACAAAGAGTAGTATGCACAGGCTTGTCTCCAGACAATTCAGAGTTAACAAGGTACACAAGTCATTAAAAATTCCTCATGAGCTTATGGTGGATACCATTCAACAAATGCCTTAGGGCATCTGTTGTGAGCAAAAAAAACCGCCCGAAGGCGGTTAAAAAGACATATACCATGCCTAACTTAGTTTGAAGTCAACTGGTGCAGTTGATAAATCTGGTTCAGCAAAATCGAGGATCTTCTCTTTGTTTTTGAAAGGTAAGACTTGTACCCCTAATCGCTTCATTCCATTTTTTACGGAGTCGAACGCCATTAAGATCTCATGCTTATTTGATTTTGGTGCTTCAATCGTAAACAAAAAATCATCAGCTTTAATTGTTCTCGCATCAAGTATATGCCTAACCCGAGAAATCCATTTATCTCCATGATCTGCAATATCCATGGGTTTAGCTTGGTTAAATGACATCGGTTTAATTGCACGAAGGTCTCTGCCAATTATTGTAACTAGTGGAATTTTTATTTTACCAAAGCCAGCATCGACAGAGCTTTCCTTGTATCTCAATGGAAGAGACCCAAATTGCTCCCTAAGTTCTCTAACCATTAATCGCTCACGCTGCTCTTTGGTTACTGGTAGATCTCTGCCAATGTACGTTTGATATAGGCGATTAAGAACAACATCTCCGCTTTCCGCAAGTATTACACCGGTTTCACTAAAGGTCATTACTCCTTCACGTTTGCGCGTTAGCTCATGCATTACAGCAGATAACTCATTCCCATCCGTTGTTTTGGCATAATGCTTAATACGCTCTAACTCAATTTCCATAAATGAACGGGCTTTGCCATACAGTCCCCCATCAATGTCATCAAAGAAATTGTTTATACGTGTGAATGGTGCTGGCGCAAGTTTAATAAGTACTGTATTTGGATAGTCGTTAGCCCATAGAACAATCCCAACGTTCGCAAACTCTTGGGTTTCAGCAAATGGCATAAAACGTATAACAGCATACTCAAACAGTTTTCTCACTTGATGTCCTCCCAAAAGTTGTCGTTACGATATTGGTATAATATAGGTAAAATTTCTTGCTTAATCTGCTCTATAGAGTAAAGCTCAAGCCATTCCTCAGGGAGTTCTGCTAGCATCTTATCCATTTCTTTTAGAGCTAGCTTGATACGCTCTGTGTAATATGCACGCTCAGTCTCGAATATTTCGTTCCACTCTATAAATGGCGCAGACACATGTAACTCTTTATGCTTGCTAAGTTCGAATTCCTTATCAAACGCTAAATTGTGATCAATTACAAGCGCATTGTCTTTAACTGGGTTATAAAAAAAGTTGGGATTTCCTTGCCCTTGTCTGAGAGTACGATCATTGTTTCGAATCCAGTAATCAAAGAAGTAAAGGTCTTTTAGCAGTTGCTTTGGGAGTTTACCTAATGTTGATGTTGTAACATCTTGAATATTCTCGACAAAGCTTGAAGCAAAATTGTATTCGTATAACTCCTTTACTTTCTGTAGAGGAGTATCAGCCCACGCTAATGAAAAATCTGGGATTGGCAAGCCAAAAGCAGTGCCTAATCGCGCACAGATCCATTCTTTAACTAAACCGTTCGACGCGGCTTTTCTCCCTTTGACAATATGTTTATTGTTCTCATCATCAGTACAAAGGTAAGGAGCAGTTTTTCCTTGAGTCATTTCTCGTGAGACTTTCTCAATACAAATCTCGTCTTTTTTTGCCATGGAATCTCTCTTTATCACAACATTACCGAGCGCTAGAACACTCGATCAGGTTCAATTATGCTAGTCATTTTACTCTGGAGGGAACATTTGTTCTGAGTGCTTAATAAATAATCTATAAGGTCGAACTGCTTCCTATAATACCCTTAGTGATTCAACAATTGCCAACATCTATATTGTTTGATGACACCATTATACAGCCAAGCAACTTAAAGTAGGAATGGAACAAACCATATCCTGTACCATTATCTAATCTCGTTTTATTAGGATCATAATAAGATCTATAACTCCATATAGATCCCCTATAAAATCTATAAGATCTATGCAAGGCTAAAAATAGCACTTAAACTAATGATATATATAGATTTTGTGGTTTTTGTGCTGACTTTCAGTTGTGCAAATCTGACTTTTGTTTGTGCGATCCTGACTTTTGTTTGTGCAATCCTGACTTTCAGTTGTGCAAATTGAACTTTTTGTTGTGCATTTTGACTTTTGTTTGTGCGTTCTGACTTTCAGTTGTGCAAAAAGACCGAGATTTGTGCGTCTTGACTTTTAATTGTGCAAAAAACTGAGATTTGTGATTTCTGACTTTTGGTTGTGCAAAAAACTGAGATTTGTGCATTTTGGTAGAGCATGTCGAAATGAATCACAAAAGAATCAAAGTAGTTCAAAATGAATCACTAATAGAGCGGTTGGTTTTTGTGCACATTGTCAAACCTTTTCCAGAATCATGTGTTTTTAAGTTGAGTTTGACTGAGATTTGTGTAAATTTGACTAAGATTTGTGATTTGTGCGTATATCACAAAACTTTGTTTAACTACTTTCTCGGAACACTATGTCAGATAAAAGCTTAGATGTAGATAAGAGTGCATACCTACCGTTTTCGGTGATTCGCAAGTACTCGTCAGGAATCGACAATCACATAAAATCACATGATTTAGTTTTTGCTAATTTAAAACTTACCCCAAAAATGTGTGATGTGTTGGCTATGCTCTTTACCAAAATGAGGGCAGAGGACTGGTTTGTTGAAGGTGACTTGTCCTCTTCTAAACCAGCACAACCTCGCTACATCTTCGCTATCAATGAAATATCAGAGTTCTTTGGATGTGAAAAAAGACACGTCGCTTCGATCTTAAAGAAACCGGCTATGAACCTACAAAAAACAGTTGTAGGTATTGAACGTGGTAACGGTGACTTCAAATACACGTCCTTGTTCGCTTCCATAAGTTATGAAAAGGGAACCCTTACGATTGTGCCAAACAACGAATTGAGAGAGTCCTATATTTCTAAGGCGAAGTCGAAAGGGTATGCGCTGATCAACAATAAGCAATACTTGGCTTTGAAGGACGCTCATTCAAAGAAAACCCTCGATCTGTTGTCAAGGTTCAAAACAGGGCAAAAACTGTTTCCAATGAGCATTAAGAAGCTTCAATACATCTATGGGGTATTTGGCCAAAATGGTGAAGTGTTAATTCCGACCTACCAATCGCCTAAAACATTCTTGCGAAGAGTCATATCGGACTCCTTAAAAGCCATAGCGGATTGTCCAGAGTCTAGGGAACGTATCGAGATCCAAACGAGTGAGAAAGATGGCACGCTTGGCTATGAGATTGAATCTGGTGACGGTGAAGATACTCGAATCAGGTTTTTGTATAGATGGACAGCCTGTTTCAGTGATGAGGATATCGAAGAGGCCAGAGCGAACATAGAGAAGCTATTAACGGAGAATAGAAAACGGTTAGATGAGGGCTTTGACTCTCCCGCCTTGAAAATTGATGAGCTTCGATCTCTTGAAAACAGCTTAGAGATCGTGATGTCAGAATCAGAGGAAGATCAGCAGCTTTTTGAAAGCTTATTGGTAAAAGTCAGGGAAGAAATCGAAAAAGTCACGGCGATCTTGGAAGATTATGAAAATGAGCAAAAAGAAAAAGTCAGTGGCAGCATACAAGATTTGGCTAAGAGCTTTTTGTAAACAAGAACCCAAAAGAGAGGTGCTTTATAGGGATTGAACAGTAAACAAAGTCTGAGATAGACGAATCAATACGCTGATAGAAAGAGGGGCAACTCTTCCTACCAGCTAACCCACAACTTAAACGGAGTAAGGAGTGAGCTATGCGCAATAGTAACGTTCACCTGCTTTTTTGTCACCTTCTGTCCAAATCAGTTGCGCAGTTTGTGTTCAACTATCCCTATTTAATGGGAATACAACGACAATCATTCTTTTTTTCTATATCAGAAAGAGGTCGTAGCGATGCCATTAAATAATAATAATGACTACCCCCATTCTGTGCTTTTCCCTGAGTTAACCCATAGAGAGAGTAAGATCCTTCACCTCTACGCTACAGGAAGTACACAACAAAATATTGCACTGTCGTGCGACATTGCAGAAGTCACCGTAAAAAAACAAATGAGTGAAATGCGAGATAAGTTTAACTGCGGTTCTTCCAGTGAACTGAGGCAAATCTATCTGTGCAGAATACTGACACCCATTCTCAATCTAGCTTTAAATAGTTGATAGTACGGTAAAATATACCTTTTGTATATTGTTCATCGTCTGGTTTCATATATCATCTGTATGGAACCAGACTGATATGAAATGAGAGTGAATCAAATGGATCACGATATACCTAAGGATAAACAGGTTTCAGTAGTGGTTGTTCTAAAAGGAGTTCATGCAAAACGCTTGGAGGACTCTTGTGATGAATCAGATCGTTCTTTAAGAAGAGAGGCTAGGCTTCGGTTAGAAGACCACTTAAATTCATATAGTAACATTGCATCAATTGGAAATAATGTTAAGCGTTGAAGCCTGACTTCGAAAGTCGAGCATTATCTTCTTTATTGAATTATATGAATAAAGCGTAACACCTTAATCTTTGAGTCGAATGACTCGATAGTATATTTGTTCTTTAAAAACTAGTGCCAGTGGCAGATATTTCCGCCGTTGCAGCAACGTTGATAAACGTAGCTGGAGTGAACTAAGGGAAATCGACGATGAATGCCCGTAATAATTCATCAATCACACCCAGCGAGTAAAAATCGTGGTGGGTATTGTTTTGTGCGAACAATTTAAAGTGACAGCACAAACGATTACATACACATGGAGAGTATTTATGAAAAAGGCAAGAGTTAGAACTTTCTTCGGTACTACACCAAATAAAAAACTGTGCGCACGAGCACGAACAAGTAATGTTGATAGAGCGTTGATTCAAGCAACGTGGGAGAGGAAAAATCCTTCGCTATTAAAAACGCATTGCTTCCCCAACTCTATGGAATAACTTCCTACTGGCATTAGTCTATGAATGATCTCAATAAACAGAGGTTACAACGCCGACAGTCACAAACTGATACGCTAATCTTAGGGCTACCGATAAAATTATTCGCATTGGCAACTCTTTTCGCAGGGTTTGGGTTGTTATTATCTGTAATGGAACTAGGTTGGATAATTGGAGGTGGTTTAGGTTTCATATTCTTTATCATTGTGTTTGCACCGCTAAGGTGGATTCATCAAGACGATCCCCAAGCATGGCTATTATGGCTAGATGCTATTAAAAACTCTTCTCTTTCTTCCAATGCAATCAAAAAAAAGAACATGTCTGTCCTTAGTAAAGGAGACGTTGTTTCTTTTAAAAATTGGACTCGAAAAAACAAATAAGGAAAAAATTCATGAATAAAGCTATAACTCGTATATGGCTGGCATTTGCTGTGCTTGTAACTATGCCCGTTTATGCTTCTGTATCGTTAGGTTCTAACACAGGGGTATTTCAAAAGATAGGTAACTTCTTCCAATCAATTGTGGACTTTCTTGGCGGGACAGGCACGCTTTTTGTCATCTTTATTTCAGCCGCAGCCGCTATCATTTTATGGATAATGGCTCCAAAAGAGGGCAGTGCTGCAATCGCATGGATTTTTCGGGTTTGTATTGGGGCGATAGCATTATTTAGTCTCGGTACGTTTATGACTTGGCTACAGGGATTTTAAATGGATGCTCTCAATACTGCCATTGCCACGTATGCCCCCATAAGCGCAAATGCTGCACTAACCTATCGAGGTGGGATATTAGGAGCAATCGAACTTTCGGGTGTGGAACCCGCGCTACTAAACGATAGTGAAAAGGAATCGATCACGTTTCTTTTGAGAAATGCGATTCAACGATTACCGTTTTCTGTCACTCTTTCACAATACTATTTCCATAGTGAATGCCCTCCTATTCGTTTTAAAGAAAGGGATAATCCTAGAGCAAAATTAGTTTCTAATCGACGGGCGTCGTATTTGAATCAACAACGGGACTTATATCAGTCCCGTCTTTTTTGGGTCATTGAAATACATGGTATTACAAATTATACCGAAATAGGGAAAGATTTTATTTCAATGTGCCTTAAATCTTTGGTCGATAAAGATTATCGAAATAAGCTCAAAACAGCACTGTCTCACAAACAATCTGTACTTTTGGAAGAACAGGAGTTAAACGAGCAGATAGATATATTGGATGAAACATTATCATCATTGAGCCTAAGTTTATCGTTTCGTTCATTAGATAATGAAAGATTATCTAGTTCTAGATTATTCCATTTACAAAAGTCTTTAGTAACAATGGAACCCTATTATTTGGATAAACCACCTAAAGAAGCCCCAATACAAGATTGGGATACGTTACTTTCAAGTGGTGATGTGGAGCCTATATTAATAGATGGAATTCATTATCTAAAGATTACTAACGACAGGCCAATTTATTTAAGGATTGCGGCTATTAAGGGTGTTGGTATGAGTCATACGCCTGAATGCGCTTGGGCTAGTGAATTTCGTCCAGTTCTTGAAAAAGGTAACTATCTTTTTTTTACTCGCTTTGAGCCTTATGAAAAGGATCGTAAAAACGCGATGGTAAAAGAACAAGAAGGAGATTTATACCGCTCACAAACGCGCATTACCGACTTTATTAAGGGAGAAGCAGACAGCGCCAGTATACAAGCTCGGATTGAGGCAAGTCCTAAGCTTCGTGAAACGATGCGAGAGATAGAAAGAATTAGCAATGATACCGACAAGTACGGTGATTGGGTCGGCTATGTTGTGTTGTTTGATAGCGATATTTCTAAGATAAAGTCTCGAACGAAAGGAATGAAATCGGTTCTCGAAAACTCTGATTTTCATTTACTTTGGGAGAGTGTCGGTCTTCTTAATGCCTATAAAACTTTGCTTCTTGGCCATGACGGAGAACTGATAAGGCGAAGTCAAATTAACGCTACTCAAGCGGCTGCTTTATCGTTGTTTTTCAGGAGTCATGAGGGTTTCCCGCGCTTTCAGTTAGGAGATCGTAAAGAGGAAGCTCTGTTTGTCTTTGAAAGTGATGACGGGGTTCCATTCTATTATACCCCGTTCATTGGTGATAAATGCTTAGTGATTGGGGTGGGTCCGACGCGAAGCGGTAAGACCTTCCTCAAGCAATGTGTTGCGAATCACTTCCTGAAACTAGGTGGCATGTATTGCACGATGGATATTGACGCAGGAAGTGAGCCTTTAGCACACTTCTTTCAAGATGACGCTGCACTTTTCTGTTTGAAAGACACACAGACATCAAAAGGCTTTAATCCCTTTTCGATGAGCTTTGGTAAAGGGGATGATGGCTTTGTTCGTCACATGATGGAGTTGATTCGAATGATGCTTGAAATGAATGAAGCACGTGAGAACCAGGAACTGAACGCTAGCGAACAAAAAGCAGTGACAGAGGCCATTATTCACACGATGCAGCAAGAGGGTAAATTGCGATCATTCTCTGCCATGCTTGGTAAGTGTCCACCGTCATTGAATCAGAAACTGGCCAACTTCAAACGAGGAGGAATTCACGGGAACCTATTTGATAACGACGTAGACGCTATTGGGGCATTGGACAAACCCTACTCAGTGTATAACACGGAAGGGGTGAAAGATGCGCCTAAATTAGCGGCATTGGTCAATAGCGAAATCTTTTTTAGAAGCGTTCGATTATTCGAAAATCCTCGTTATCGAACCACGCCTAAATTTTTTGAAATTGATGAGTGTCAGTATGTTTTATCTCAAAGAGGGGCGGCAGAGTTTGCCATTGCTAAAGCTAGAACATGGTTTAAGCATGGTGGAGGAATGGGGTTTTGGACTCAATCGCCTAAGCATTATTCGGATCTTAGTGAATGGGGAACGCTAATGAGCGCCGCTACAACGTTCATTTTTATGGCTGATGCGGAAATGAAACGCGAGGACTATATCACGGCATTTCCTTTTTTAACTGATGCCGAATTGAATGTAATACAGTCACTAAAGCCAAAACAACAAGCGTTTATAAAACAACCTGACAAGGGGATAGCGAAGGTCATCAATCTACATGTTGAACCTGAGCAATATGTTATTGCCACTTCTCGACCTCACGAAGCAGCCTTAGCTAAACGTATCCTAGAAGCAGAAGAGGATGTTGATATTGCCGTTGACAAGATTGTTGAAGAGTTGGGATTAAATACCAAGGAGTTACGATGAAACAAACGTTATTATCTCTCTTGATTGCAAGTGTTATAGGTTTACCGTCAGTTGCATTATCTTCTGGCTTTCCAACGTTTGATGCAGCAAATTTGCTACAAAAAATAATGGAATATCAGACAGTTCTCAAAGAGTACGATCAGATTTTAAAGCAAACAGGGTTAAGCACAAACCAATTGGTAACAGCGATTGACGAGTATCAACAAATGCTCAGAGAGTATCAGGTGTTACTGAATCAAGTTAAATCGTTGGAGAACAAACTTAGCGCAAGGGATTATGCGGCTTTAGAACGCGAGCTAAGGCGGATATATCAGGATTTAGATGACATTGTTGAAACCGAAAATTCCGCTTATGCACAGCAGCGTTACGGTTCCCTTCCGTCTCAAAAAACGTGGGATGGCTTATCTAAGAACTCAGTCGGTGATACCCCTAATGCGTTCTCTAGACAACATACGATGGCATCAGACGCACATATTCAAGGCCAACAAATATCTAATTTCCGATTACGGCAAGAAAATATCGCTCAAAATATGGCGCATTTAGATCGTGAGAGGCAGGGGCTGGGTGATGAAAGTGAGTTGGCCACACTTCAAATGTTGGTAGAGCAATTTCAACTGTTATTAGACCAACTGAATTTGCAAAATGATATGGCGTTAGCGACCTACTCATCCTCAAACCAACTAGAGCACCGTGTTTCTCAAGGTGTTCTTCGTTCCCAACAAGGGAGATTGGAACGAAGGAAAGAAGCCCAAGAAAAGGGGATAGTGTTGGATGAAACACCAATTCGATAACTGTAATACATGTGTATTACACACAAGGAGGCTGATAGTAAATCAGTAGAAGATTATGAGTGCAGATACGGTCTTTAGAGGCACGTTTATGCAAGTGGTCAACGAGTTTGTTGATCGAGTAATGGTACACCCCGATATAACCCAATTCAGTTTTTCTCTTCTTATTTTTCTCTGCGTACTGCTTTTCTTTGTTGAAGTCGGTCGATTCATGCTCATTGGTTTTGAGCCTGAACCTATCATTCAAACAACATTAATGGTGATGGTGTCTTTGATATTTTATCAGACACACAGCAGCGTGTTTGATGTGATGCTAGAGACCTTCGATAACTTTGGCTTACTCATTTTGAAAATAGGGACGGGATCAAGCGATCCCATGTTTTTATTTAAGTGGGTCAACCATGCGTTAGCAGGGATGTACGGTGAAGAAATATCTTGGTGGGACTTTTCTGTTGGGGATGTTCTTATCTATGCCGTATGGCAACTGATAGCCATTATCTTGCAACTTGTTATGTATTTTATTGGTTCGTGGGCGATTTGGTGTTTATTTCTGGCCAAAGTTCTAAGCCCGTTGTTTGTTCCAATGTTAGTTCATCCGGTCACCCGACCGTTTTTCGATGGCTGGTTAAAATTCACGCTTGGGAGCTTGTTGTTATTGGTATTAGTGAGGGCTGCGGGAGTACTAGCCGCGCTAGCTATCAAAGCCCAATTTCTAGCTTCGGGCGTCCTACAGTGCGGAGCAAGTGACACGGTGTCTAATTGTATATCGATTGGTGAACGCAGGGTGTTAATGGGAGTGGCCGACTACACCGACTTGATAGTAACGATGGCGCTAGCCATTGCAATAGTACTGTCGAGTATCAAGCTCTCTTCGACGTTGGTCGGTGGGGTTCAATCACCTAGCGCAGCAGTGAGCAAGGGGGCAAGTAAGCTCTCAGGGCAAGCCATGAAGTCGAACATGATGTTAAACGTAATGAAAAAATTTAGTGGGGGCGTGTAATGCAAGAGCCTGTCATTTTGGAGGACACTAAGCCCGAAAGAAGAGATGAGAAACCCTTGTTAAGAACAGAGCGAAATCGTTGGTTCAAGGTAAGGAAACTCAA
>NZ_JPJA01000091.1:0-12682 GCF_000733315.1 Vibrio sp. ER1A | reverse complement strand
TCACGCCCCCACTTAGTAAGGCTATTGAAGCGTTGTAGGCGCGTGTTTTTTTGCAACCTTAGTAAGCGAAATATAGCTTAGAGCGCACTTTAGGTTGCGTAGTTATCCCTTCGTTCAATCGCAGAAAGCGCCCCCTTGCGGGGTTTAATTGCTAACGAAGTGATAATCCGAAACGTCCAGTGAAGGATCTGAATCAAGGTCGCCCAACGACCGAAGTATTCAGACGGGGGAGCCGAAACAAAANNCTACGAGGTCGATTTTTGTTTTGGGGGCTTGCCCCCGAAAACCGTCGAGTAGGCGAGACCAAGCTGGTTTCACTAGCTGAAAAGGAGACATTTAAGCAAGAGAGGGACGACACGCAAAATGACGACTATTTCAACTCTGAAAGCGGCTTGGTCTCGCGTAGCGTGACGGTTTTCGGCTCCTAAATTAAAAGGAAGGATCTTTAAGCGTCCAGCTTCAAGATCATTTCTTTTAATTCATTGAAAAAGCATGGCTTTTTTAATGATTGCCCCTCAAGGGCAACCAAAACACCCATCGTCCAGAATGGGTATTTTGGGACTCCTCTCTAGTACCCCTTTTTAGTACCCCTTTAGGTGTACTGAGAGGGGGTACTAAATGAGGGTACTAGGATTGCATTATTCACATAGGGAATACCATGCTAGACAGACTCGAATATCAACTNNCTACATACTAGCGATGAATATCCTTTCATCGTTGTATGTATTCACGTATCACTTTGGTGTAGTGATCAGCTTTATCTCTGGCTTTATCATGCCAATCATTCACTTTGACAAGCCTGAAAAGAACGACCAAGACACTGTGTTGCGTCGTCTATTTATTGCTTTGGCGTGTCTGCTTTTTGTGTTTGGCACGAACTCAAATTGGACTGTACCCGCGCTAATCGATCTCACGAAAAAGATGTATGGTGTCTCACCACAAGCGATACATTATCCCTTTTCTCAGTGGTTTCTATTTCCTATTTTCGGTGCAGGGATATTGAGTCATATTTACGTTCGACGTGCTTATGCTCCCCTGATAAATAGGCTTAAATTGAAGCTGACTAAAAAGACAGAAGCAGCACGAGAAGCGCGCACTGATGTGCGAAGCGTGAAAGAACTTCTCCCCGATACAGTGCATTACGATCCCGAAGATTTTATTGATCTCGATAAAGGTGTGTTTGTTGGTTTAGACATAAACCAAAAACCACAATACATTCCATTAGCGAAGATTCGAAAGCAACATGCAGGAATCAACGGAACGACAGGCGCAGGGAAAGGGGTCGCGTCTGGATTGATTTTGTATCAACTTATTCTCGCTGATGAAGGGGTGTTTGTTCTCGATCCAAAAGATGATGAATGGGCTCCGCACTTGATGAAATACGCCTGTGAAAAGGCGGGTAAACCATTCCATCTAATCAACCTCAANNAAGAAGCTCCCCAACTGGATTTGTTAGCCGAAGCAAAGCCAGATCAAATCGAAGAGTTATTAGTGGCTGGGTTTAGCTTTGCAGAAAAAGGTGACCTTGCCGACTTCTATCGTATCGATGATAGGAAAGCAGCAAGAGAAGCCCCACGCAGGGCAAGTGAAGAAGAACGACAATCAATTTCTGCACTGTTTCACTCTGACTATGTTCAAGGTTTGGAGGAAACCGTAAAAGCGTTCTACGGCAAGATGGAAGAAATGTCGTTAGTTGAAGCAATCAACGCCCCAAATGGACTTAGCTTGAACAGTGTGTTTAAAGAAGGTGGATGCTGTTACATCATCGGCTCAATGAGAAATTCGAAAATTCTCATTACTCAGAAGATGATTTTAATTCGACTGCTTCAATTAGCAGAAACAAGAGACCGAATTAATAAGCAGCCTCGACCGATTGCTATCTTCTTAGACGAGTTGAAATACCACATTTCAAAACCCGCAATGGAGGGACTTGGTGCAGCACGTGACAAAGGTGTTCATATGTTTCTTGCTTACCAAGCAGTTGCCGACCTAAGAGATTGTCCGGCAGATTTAAACGGGGATGCGGTTGTGGGGGCGGTCGTGGAAAACACGAAATTCAAACTCGTGTATCGATTACAAGATCCCGATACCGCTGAATGGGTAGCCAAGATGACAGGCACAATACTCATTGATGACGAAACTAGGAACGTTGAAACAAACTCTACGCTTTCTGAAATTGTCGAAGGTAAACGCAATATTAAACAAGCAGAGAGACACTTAGTTGATACGAATATGTGGCTCAATCTTCCTGACTTTGTTAGCTACATCTTTACCACAGATAGCGTACCAAGACCGTCATTGATTTCCCCTATCAAGGTTGAAAAACAAACCTTGGAAATTTACACACCTAAACAACCCGACGAATCTCTTTTTGAAGAAGAAGCGGAACCAACCCCACTAACCGAAGAGGTTGAATCGACGACAAACCTAACAGAAGCACTATCAGAAACCATAGAAACTGAGTTATCAGAAACTATCGTTGCTGACGAACCAACCATTGATAACGAGCAAGAAATTACGCTCGACACTAACCCAATTACTCCCTTAGCTGAAATTAATCAAGACGACACTGAGCAAATCAGTGAAGAAGTCTATAAGGAATCCCTAGATAAATTATCGTTCTAAGAGGTGAACATGTACGCTCTACACTTCAAACCACTCATTAAACTTTGGGATCATAAACATTTCCAAATCTCCCCTACTGAAACCCAAAGTAATAAACCCAAACGGTACAACAACATTGACGGTATCTATACAGCCAGTTGTTTATTTTCATTAGAGTCATGTGCAACAAATCCAAAGTTAACGACGCAAGCATATAGTCGTGCTGCTCTAGAAAAGTTTCTCGATGAGATACGAAAACTAAAGAAGGAAATAACCGCGCTCCACGCTGCAAAATTAGAAGAATGGGGAGACATCGACTTTGTTCCTTATTCAGCAGATAAGCACACCATTCCTCTAACAATCGAAGATAGAAAGTTGTGTCGAAGCACTGGCCTACTGATTAAAACATTTCACTCAGCAAACCTCTTTTTATTCGACTTATACAAGGCTCAACATAATGAAGAAATAAGCAATGAAGAATTACTTGAGGTTAAAACAAACATGTTAAGCCAGTTACAAAAGTTGATGACTGCCATTACCTCAAACACAAAGCAATTCCATATCGAGCGTAAACGCTTAGAGGGGGCAAAATGACGAAATTGCCTAGTCCCGCAGAAGCAAAAAGGCGGGGCGAAGAGAAAGAACGCATGATAGTAGACTTTCTTTCTGAGGAGGTTTATAGCGACCTTGTAACGTTAATGCGCTTAGTTAATGTTACTGACGAACGCAACATGAGAAAGTTTCTAAAGCGGTTAGAAAGCAAGTGCTTAATCAAAAAAGAAACGCTTGTAATGCCAACAGGTAAGATTTCATTATGGGGTATCACTGATACAGGACTAATGAACAGTGAAACCCTTCCGCACTCCCCGCAACGAGTTTTTGAGCCTTACTTAGTGAAATTTGCAACGCTCAATCACACCTTAATGCGTCAAAGGGTACAGATAGATCTAACGAATAAAGGATGGACAGGTTGGAGAAATGGCGACCGTCAATCCTTCAAAAATGACTTTAAAGTAGATCACCGCCCTGATGCGATAGTCACAACGCCTGATGGAACACAAGTGGCCATCGAAGTAGAGCTATCTCTTAAAACCCCGCATCGATACCGCTCTATTTTAAAGAGCCATATCACGGCACGAGAAAAAGGGTATTGGAAATTTGCTCTTTATATTGTCGCAAACGAAAAAGCTAAGTTAGCACTGAACAGAGCATTTGAGCGTGTAGAGTACATCCAATTTGGTGAGTCTCGATATTCCGTAGACTCTTACCGAAAAGAATTGGTTCGTATCTTCAAAATTGAAGATGTTCAGCACATCAAATAACGTCAATTCATTGAAATAAAGCCTCTCTTTTTGAGAGGCTTTTACTTTATCGGAGTAATACAATGCGAGTATTCATTGCAGAGAAACCTTCATTAGCAACAGCCATATTCAAAGGGTTGGGTGGTAACCCCGACACGGATAAAAAACAAGGGTTCTACCAGAAAGGAAATGATGTGGTCACATGGTGTTTTGGCCACTTACTAGCTTTATTTGATCCCGAAGATTACGACGAATCTTTGAAACGATGGACACTTGAAAGCTTACCAATCCCCACTCAATACCCTCCCCGCTTCAAACCTAAAAAAGAGTCGGTAAAACAACTCAGAATCGTACTCGATCTAATTGATAAGGCGAAAAGCATTGTCCATGCTGGCGATCCCGATCCAGAAGGCTGTTTGTTAATTGATGAAATATTGATGTACGCCAATAACAAAAAGCCTGTAGAACGGCTACTTATTGCTGACCTCAACGACAAACCAGTGAAAAAGGCTTTGGCCAACATGGAACCCAATGAAAAGTTCCAAAACCTAACGAAAAAAGCGTTAGCGCGAGCTTTAGTTGACCAATCATTTGGTTACAACATGACACGCTCATACACGTTAAAAGCACGAGAAAAAGGCTATGACAGTATCCTTAACATCGGTCGAGTGATTAGCGCTTTACTTGGCATGGTAAACCATCGAACCCTTGCTAACCTCAATCACGAGAAATCTTACTACTATGATTTATTTGGGTCTTTTAATTTTGGCAATCAGACCATAAAAGGAAAATTGCTACCCAATGATAACCTTGACCTCGATGAGAAAAACCGCCTGATTAACGGGCTGCAAGCCGCAGCTATCAAAGAGGCCGACACAGGAGAATCGGGCACAATTTCAGACGTTGTAACCAAGGAAGAACAACGCCATGCTCCAATGCCATTCAATTTATCCAAATTACAAATTGAAGCTTCAAAACGTTGGGGTTATAAACCCAAAGAAACCCTTGATGTTGTTCAATCACTTTACGAGACGCACAAGCTACTGACCTATCCTCGTAGTGACAGCCAATATTTGTCAGATGCACATTTAGAAAATGCGCCTGGTATTTTAGATGCAATCAAAAATACCAAGCCGCATTTGGCCAGTGCTGTCGGGGGGTGTGCGTCTTCATCAAAACACAAAGCTTTCAATGCTTCTAAAATTGAGGCGCATCACGCCATCATTCCAACTGAAAAAAACGGTGAAGGAATCAAGCTTTCAGAGAGAGAAAGTAATATTTATGAACTTGTGGCGAAACGGTTCATTGGACTGTTTTACCCTGTCTCGATACGCGAAAAAACCGTTTTAGATATTGAATGCACAAGTCGGGTTTATCGTGCCTCTCAGACAATACTTCAAAAGCAAGGTTGGGAGGTTCTTTTTAAAGGCGAGCTAAATGACACCCCTAATGACAATGAATGTGACCTAAAAGCGTTGCGTAATGGCACACAAGGCCAATGTCAACTTGTTGAGCTAGTAAAGAAAGAGACTCAGCCACCTAAACTCTTTGACGATGCATCTTTACTTAGAGCGATGACCGAAGCCGCTAAATTTGTAAACGATCCTGAATTACGGAAGCAGTTAGAAGCCAAAGATAGAAATACGAGAGGCGAAAATGGTTCGATAGGCACAGAAGCTACGCGAAGTGGCCATATCGAAAAATTGCGCAGTTTGAAACACCTCGTCAGTGTAAGTAAAGAAAAAGGCTATAAGAACCCCGTATACAAAACTACTGCCGCTGGACAAGAGTTTTGTGCCTTACTACCTCACGAAATTATCATGCCTGATATATCCGCAATATGGGAAGGTGATTTCGACTTGATTTCCAAAGGTGAATATAACATTGAACGCTTTGTTCTAGCCGTTGACAAATATATTCACGTACAAGTGGATCACGTTAAGGATAATGGTGTTCCTTTAACGGTAAAAGAAGGAACAAAATGCCCGACGTGCCAACAAGGACAGCTTTTAAAACGTAAAGGGCGAAATGGCCACTTTTGGGCGTGTAATCGATATCCAGATTGCAAAACGACCTTTCCTGACGATGGCGGTAAACCCAACCTAAACCCTAAGCCCAAAACTAAGCTATCCGCAACAACGAGTGACAGTGAGTTTTGTAGTTGTGGCAAGCCTTTAGTTAGACGAGCGGGTAAACGAGAGAATTCATTTTGGTGGGGATGTTCAGGGTTTCCGAAGTGCAAAGTGAGATTTTTCGATGACAAGGGCAAACCCGACCGAAAGAAAGGTGAATTAGCTTAAATGTGTATTACCTATGTATTACATACAAAAAGAAACCCGATAACGTTAGCTATCGGGTTAATTAGTCTAGGACTTCATCACAACTGCGAGTAATGAGTCCTCAAAGATTGGTATATCTTTGGATTGGTTAGGGGCGCTCTTAAACTGAAATCAACAACTCTAATCAGGCGAGAGCCAAAGCTCTCACCTGTTTAGGTCATTACTTCACTTCGTAGGCAAGCAATGCCAGAAAGTGACTACTCTCATTCTCAAATCGAACCTCGCAAAGCGAATCTCGAACTATCCAAAGTGAGCAGATAATCGTAAAACAAACTACGATTAAGCCTGTTAGGGCGGTTTTACTTTTTGGCATCTTTTCTTGCCTCCTATGAGTAATGAGGCTAGTATAGATTTGCGGATCATAACATTGGCCTCGGTTTGATTAATCATCAATCGGGGCTTTTGTTTATCAGTTAGACACAATCCAAGTGTTCTAAAGAGAGCGCCAAACTGACAAGTCAAGAGCGCCCAAACCCATAGTAACAACAAGATGTTACCAANNATCAATGTACTTTTTCGGTAGGCTGTACTAAGCAACTGGAAGCAGTATTCACCTCCGTTCCTCCTTCTCTAAAATGCCTATCTAAACGTTCCTTAATATCTACACTACCGTTCAATTCGAACAGATAAATATCTTCAATTAACCCCACAAAACTATCATATACTGTGCTAGTAAAATCGAACTCAGATTCACTAGCATCAGGCAGCTTTGCTTTACCAACAACATGAATTTTCTTTGACATCGACACACCCTTGTGTATTACATGTGTAATACACAGTCAATAAATTTAAGGCTTTTAAGTGCTTACCCTATTTCTTACTTGAATACATTTCAAAGAACAATACCCCATCTTGTTTCAATGCATGTTCAGATATTTTAACCGCATAATTTGCACCGTTTTTAACAAGCGTATCGTGTAAGAAGCTTTGCGGGTACTCATCAAATTCCGGTTTCACATATACCCAATGATAACCAACGAACTTTGAAGGAGGTAAATCACCACGGCTAGACACTAAACGAGTTTTTGCATTGGATGAATCGGAAGAGATTGACTTACAACGCACTGTATAGGTAATAACAGGCCAGTCGTTTGATGATGTGACCGTTTGGGAACTCGGTAAGATGGGGCATTGAAGACCATTTGATCTATGGTGTTCAACATAGCCCCCAAAATCAAAAGTATACGTCGCCCCCTTTAATTCAGGTTTGGAGTTAGTATCGTTCGACGCGCAGCTAGCCAGTAGCAATATAACAGGCACACTAAATAGTGATTTCAAAGCAAAGCCCTTTCCATTATCCATAACATCCACCTCTTTATTATGTATTACATGTGTAATACACAAACGTTGTATCTAATTCATGCGTTCCATAAGTTGAATAAGCAGAGCGTCAAAATCTTCACGTTCACGTTCACTTAGACCGTCTCTGTGTTGAGCTAACGCTCTAAATAGCTTGGCTGATGATAGTTTTCTTTCCGTTCCACTTTGTAAATCAGCTACCCAATCGGTAATTTGTTTTTTGTCTGTTAAAGACATACGCAGAGTCAAAGGAGGTACTTTATAAGATGTGGTCACACTCTTTCGAACTGTAGTAATCCTCTCACTCTTTTCTTTGCCTTGCTTCTTTCTAGATATGGACGTTGACGCCCCTCTATTTCCAAGTTTACTCATATGTATTACCTATGTATTACACATTATTAATCAGGTGTTTTGCCAACTTCTTGTAATCATTGTTAATCAAAGAACTAGGCTTATAAAACCGTACAGGCATCGAGACCGCATTCGCTTGGCCAACATGCTCAGAACGTCTAATAACCATTGGCAATACTTTATCTTGATCCGTTTCTAACTCTTCATCGATGAACTCATTAATAACCGTATTTCTTACGTCTACCTCGTTACGAAGAATAAGATAGTTAGCTTCATCGTCCTTAACCTCTTCAATCGCTTCGAGCAATGGACTTATACCATCGAGAGAAAACGCGCCAGAATCAACAGGTATAAGAATACGTCTTGATGCTTGAATTGCATTAAGCGTTGTTAGGGACAAATTAGGGGGAGTATCGAGAAGAACGTAATCATAGTTATCAACCAGCTTTACCAACTGCTTTTCTAAGATTCTTTCTCGATTGATTTTGGTCAGGGATGTTTCTATCACTCTGGACAGTTGAAAGTCAGCAGGAACAATGTCTAGATTATCAATTACTTTTCCATCTACCATTGCGGGTTGTATCAGATCGTTGATAGACACCATTTTAGGTTTATCAAATAGTGCGGCTACCGTCACGTCAAAATCAAACTCCCGCTGTCCAGTAAGTGTTTTTGAACAGTTCCCTTGGGGGTCAAGGTCAATAACCAACACTCTTCGTTTACGGGCGATCTCAGCCGCAACATTAACAAGAGTGGTTGTTTTACCAACCCCGCCTTTTTGGTTTGCAAATCCGATAACTTCCATTACTCACCTCTTTTTGATGTGTGTATTACATATGTAATACACATACTATTTTTAGTAAAATAAAGACTGTTTAAGGTAGGATTAGCTTTTGCTCATGGTAAACATCTTATGAAAAAATCAACGAATAAACGGGTATTCCGTCCTATCGACTCTGTTGAAAGGGTCGAGTTTGCATGTGAGTGCGAGAAGGGCGTCTATCGCTATAACCCCGACATAAAGAGAATATCGACACACAACCAAATTCCACATAGTTGCAACGCCTGTGGTCATATCGCTTATTTTACCATTCCTTATCCAGCACTTAGGTATAAGGGGAGGGTGTTCGTTGATTGGGAAACAATAAGAGGGGATGCAAGGTAACTATGTGTAATACTTATGTATTACATAAAAAGAAACCCGATAGTGTAAACTATCGGGCATTTTGGTTATGCAGCTTTAGAAATAGATTGCTCTTCTAAAAATGCTTTTAAGTATTGATGTGCTTTACTGGCTTGAGTTGCAGCTTTAAAGATATAACGTTTATCATTCTTTAAAACTTCTAACCAACTAGCAATGTACGATTCGTGTTGAACTTCACCAATGATGCCAAAATCAGCCATTAAAAATGCGGCTCCTAGTTCAGCTATAAGTTCTTCAAACGCATAATCTTTGCTACCAAATTTGCCTTTACTATCCCTATCTAGACGTGTCTTGTGACCTGTCCAATGAGTAAGCTCATGCATTATTGTAGCGTAGAGATCAGCAGTTGAATGGAACCGATCATGCTCAGGAATAACAACTTCATCCGTAGATGGCCTAAAAAACGCTTTTTGGCCACAATAGCTAATTTTAGCTTCGGTGCTGCGAATAAAGTGTTCCACCTCATCGATAAGAGTTACTTCGTCACGAACAACCGTTTCACTGTTCGTATCAGATAATCCCTCTACCTGATCTAGATTGAAAACAACAAAAGTCTTCAACATAGGATAGGCTTCTTTTTCATCGCCGTTCCCTTCATTACTCTTTTTTTCCACCATTTTATAGAAAAAAATATGAGTTCCTTTTTCTCCCTTTCTCACTTGGCCGCCAAGCTCTTTAGCTTGCTTAAAAGTGAGCCATTTAGAAGAAGAAAAACGGTTCATTTGAGCGCTCATCCAAAGTAGCATGATGTTCATGCCTTGATACTCCTTCTGAGTCATGAAGTTAGTTGGCATTCCCGACGCTTGAGTTACATCCCAAGGGCAAGACCAAGGTTTTATTCCTTGTTCCAATGCTTCTATGATCTGATTCGTTACTTCTTGATAAAAATCTTTTTTGGGTTTGTTAGTAGCCATATTACTACTCCTTGAATTAGTAAATTAATAAAATCTGCTAATTCGGCTGGCAACGGCCAGTCGAACTGGCGTTGCTTTGCGGAGTAGTACCGCTAAATGTTAGGTTAGTGGGGATTAGTCCTCTTGAAAAATCTCATCCTCATAATGGCCGTGTAAACTGACAGCACCGTTATATGCATATACAAAAGACTCGTAAACATTGATATCGAGGCTTTTAATATGCTCTAGCACTTCAAGTGTACGAGCCGATAGTGGAACGTTTCGATTTCCCAAATCGAGAGCAATGTCTATTGCTTCAAAGCAACTAGCACTATCCTCTACAGAAACAGCAATATACTTCTGCTTTGCATTAAGAACCATTAAGCTGAGTTCCAAATTACATAACAAAATAAAATGTTCCATAGGGACTCCTAATATGGTTGTTTGGTGTACATCATTTGCAACTCTGAATAGATGTCTAAAATAGAATCTCGTTCAATCAATTGCTGCGTGTAAGCTCTAAGACAAGCTCGATAGAGAGCGAAGCGCTCTTTGTCTACTGATTCATTACAGTAACTTGCTACAGCTTCAAACCGTTTTAGGCAATGCAGCATAATGGCAATACCCGCAGAACGGCATGACACTCTACGCTCAAACATCGTAATCGCTTCAATATTGGGGTAGATAAACCTACCGCCATTACTAAGTTCGACAAACTCCCATTTTACCTTTTTAAGATCAGGTATCACTTCATACGCCACCATTTCAAAGTAGGCGTCAAACTGATGGAACTGACCTTTTACTGGCTTAATGAAATTATGTTGAGTCAGTGTTGAGGTTACGACACTAGCGCTAATGGATTGGTGAATCATGAAACACCTCTAGTTAATTAAACAGGTGAACCCGCTAATTCAACTGGCCTAAGCCAACTGATTGGCTAGGCATAGGGTGAACAAATTTGGTTGGTTGGATACGAATGAGTTAACCGCGATCTTGGATTAAGCTAAAAACGCCTCTATCAAAATCAAAGTTTGTATCGTAATCACCTTTGAATTTTCCCGATAAGATACGTATCACCGTACATACAGAACAGTCTATTAAGACTGTATGCTCGATGTTCAGCTTATTTAATACCTCTACCGCTGACTGTTTCGATGAAAGCCCTTTAATGTAGTTTTCAAATATAAAACGAAAACCACCTACAGGGTGTAGTTCAATACGAAAGTTGTCTTTTTTCTCGATGATTTCTATAGATTGGTTGGACATAGTTAGCCCCTCAAGATCAGAAGTTTAGCTGCTAATCTTTGGCCTCTGCCAAAGTTTGGCAGGGCGCGGAATTTCCGCTATGTTATTGGATTGGTTAAACCGTTTCACTATGCATACAGCTTGCACAAGCGTATTGGTCAATACTAAACCACGGGTCTGCTAACAAATGCATCTTAGAGCGGCACTTAGGGCATATTTTCACTTCCTTTTTACGCAGTTCTTCAATGCTAAACAGTCTTGTATTATCAAAACGGGCATCGCTTACTATCCATTCATGATTAACAAAACACCATACATAGGTGGTATCGCTATCATGAGAGACGTAATAACCAGAGTCTGCGGTAGTTTGGTAGTGCGTGGTTAGTTTAGAAGGAATCCATTCAAGAATAGATTCAGTTGTAAAAGTAGACATATGAAGCCCCCTAGTATTGGAAAAACAAAACTAGTTCTGCTGACATTTGCCAGAGAACTGGCAAAGCAGCGGGACGCTACTGAAGGATTGGTGCATTGATTAGTATCAATGGTAGCCTATTGAGACCTTTAGGCCACTGCATCAGGTATGCAGTGCAATTACTTTACTAAACATTTCTTATGTATTCAATCAAGAAGACTTGAGTATCCTCTTAATTAGTAGATAACAGCATAAAAAACTACAACGTGACCGTTCAAGTTCACAAAAGCGGCTTCCTGGTCGTCAACCGGTCATTATTTTATGCTGCACTTTTTCTTTAATTTGGTTTATCAGTGGTTTCGACTACTGCATCTAACCAACCATCCAAACTATCTGAGTTGTCGTAATTTTTTGAAGGTAACAAACGGCCACTTTGTTTATCATCACAACCATCAAGATAGCCTGTTAGGTAGTCCATTAAGTGTTGCATGTCTTTTCCCCTTGAGTAAGAAGCCTTACCGGATGCGCCACTATTTAAGCGCATCGAGTAACATCACTCGCTTACAAAAACTTTTCTTATGCGCGTAGTGTTTTGACTGTCGTAACCTTCTCCAATTAGCTCTTGAACGTCGTCAGACAAGAGAACATCCTCATCTTTGGCTATAGCGACTAAAACCCAACACTGATTTTCATAATCGAAGTCCTCTAGCACGTAATTTATCAATTTCTATTCCCTCTAATATTTGATTTCAGTGTCAGAGTAGTCTCGAATAAACTCTACACCGTGACGCTTTGCAATTGACTTAATAGCCTTCTGCGCGCGTTTTGCTTCATCATCGAGATCACCAGACATCGCATCGCATGAATCTGCCGTGGCGATAAGAGCCATAAGCTCTTTCTCGGTCACTTTGTAATACTTGGTTCCTGCCATGTCTTTTCCCCTGTATTTTGCGAATCATCGAAATAGCTTCAATTGAATAGTTAGCTTCTTCAAAACTTACTTTGCTTGGTATTGAAGTAATTGCCCTTCCAAT
>NZ_JPJA01000090.1:52355-61470 GCF_000733315.1 Vibrio sp. ER1A | reverse complement strand
CACATTGGCAAGCGTTTTTTAGGAAAAAATACAAAAATAACGACTAAGCGTTTCTTTTTCATTCAAAGCTTTATTTATCCCACTTTATCCTTATTTTAATTACAAGTTATCCACAGAGTTATTAAAAAAGGAGGGTTTCCCCTCCTTTTTTAATAACCGATTTACTCTAGATTCCTGAACCATCTTGTTCGACGTCATCTTCATGTAAACCACATTCTCGTTTTAAGCCGTTAAAGCGAGTTTCTTCTATCTTCATTCCTGGCTTCCACTTTTCCGTCGAATGAGTATCACCAATAGAAAGATACCCTTGGTCTTTCAACGGATGGTAACTCAAGCCATGTTCCGATAAATAAGTGTCAATCTGGTCGTCACTCCAATCTATAATGGGAAGAAACTTGAATCTGCCATTTTGAATCGCTAGTACGGGCAAGTTAGATCGACTCTCCGACTGCTCTCTTCTCAATCCTGAAAACCAAGTCTGAACACTCAAATCCTCTAAAGCTCTCCTCATCGGCTCCACTTTATTCATTTGGTTGTAACGTTTGATTCCCTCAAGACCTTGTTCCCACAGCTTTCCGTATCTTGCCTCTTGCCATTGCGGCGACAACTCTGCTTTATATATATGTAGGTTTAAGTTTAATTTCTCCTTAAGCGCATCAATAAATTGATAGGTTTCAGGAAATAAGTACCCCGTATCTGTTAACACTATCGGGGTTTCTGAACGAACCTGACTAACCAAATGAAGCATAACCGCAGCCTGCATACCAAAACTCGAGCTCAAGATATGCTGTCCAGGTAGATTTTCAAACGCCCATCGAACTCTTTGCTCTGCATTGAGCCGTTCCAGCTCTGCATTAAGCTCCGCCAGTTTTAGGATCTGTTCGGTTTTGGTGAGCGAAAGTAAATCATTTAATGTTGATTGCTCCTGGAGTTTAAGCATAGAAGTCCCTTTTCGATACTTTCACTTCTTGAATGATGCCCGCTCGAATGACAAAGTCTCCAAAGGCCTCACCTGTTTCTCGTTGTTCTGCCCACTGACCAACTAACGAATCGATATCCTCTAGGATTTGCGCTTCGGTGATGTTCTCTTTATACATTTTAGGAACACGAGTACCTGCTTTGTTACCACCTAAATGCAAGTTATAACGACCCGGCGCCTTACCAACCAACCCTATTTCAGCCAACATTGCACGTCCGCAACCATTAGGACATCCAGTGACTCGTAAGATAATGCTCTCTTCTTTATTGATCTGATGTTTATCCAAGATAGATTCCACATCAGTAACAAAGCTTGGTAGAAAACGTTCAGCCTCTGCCATCGCAAGAGGACACGTAGGGAAAGCAACACACGCCATCGAGTTTTTGCGCTGTTCTGATACTGTGTCATCCATCAAGCCGTGTTCACGGGCTATCTTTTCTATCTTGGCTTTATTCGACTTGGATACTTTAGCCACAATAAGGTTTTGGTTGGCCGTCATTCGAAAATCGCCTTTATGAATTTCAGCGATCTTTGCGACGCCGCTCTTTAAAGGTTTATCCGGAAAATCCAGTAGACGTCCATTTTCAATAAAGAGTGTTAGATGGTGTTTACCATCAATACCTTCAACCCAACCAATCCTGTCGCCACGCTCTGTGAACTCATATGGTTTACTTTGCTCAAACTTGATGCCGGCGCGCTTTTCTACTTCTGCTTTAAAGACATCAATACCTACACGATCCAAAGTATATTTGGTTTTGGCATTTTTACGGTTAGAGCGGTTACCCCAATCTCTTTGTGTCGTCACTACTGCAGCAGCCACTTCAAGCGTTTTATCAAGCGGTACAAAACCGAAATCATCTGCTCTTCTTGGATAAGTACTGGTGTCACCATGTGTCATCGCTAATCCGCCACCCACCAGCACATTAAAGCCGACAAGCTTGCCCTCTTCTGCGATAGCAACAAAGTTCAAGTCATTAGCATGAACATCTACATCATTTTGCGGTGGTATCACTACGGTGGTTTTGAACTTACGAGGTAAATAGTTCTTGCCTAGAATAGGTTCATCTTCTTGCGTTGTTTCTACTTTTTCACCGTTCAACCAGATCTCAGCATAGGCTTTAGTCTTGGGTAGTAAGTGTTCACTGATTTTAGTCGCCCACTCATACGCTTCTTGATGTAACTCAGACTCAACAGGGTTAGTTGTACACAAGACATTTCGGTTCACATCTCCAGCAGTGGCAATTGAATCAATACCAATGGAGTTCAGTGTTTGGTGCATCAACTTTATATTTGGCTTCAGTACACCATGGAATTGGAACGTTTGACGAGTAGTCAGACGGATGCTGCCATAAAGAGAATGCTCTGTTGCAAACTGATCAATGGCAAGCCACTGTTTCGGCGTTATTACTCCACCTGGCATTCTTGCTCGTAGCATGACGTTATGTAGAGGTTCGAGCTTTTGCTTAGCTCGCTCGTTCCGAATATCACGGTCATCTTGCTGATACATACCGTGGAATCGTATCAACTGGAAATTATCCGCTGTAAAGCCGCCCGTTATTTGATCTTGTAGATCTGTTTCGATCGTACCGCGAAGCAGATTACTTTCTCGTTTCAAGCGTTCGTTATCAGATAGTGGTCCTAACTCTTGACCTAATACTTCTTGAATAGTCACTGATTGCTTGCTCATTAGTACACATCCTTCTGATAACGTTTTGCTTTTCTTAATTCGCTGACAAACTCCTCAGCTTGTTCTGGTGATTTTCCACCATGCACCTTAGTAATCTCTAACAGTGCATTGTGTACATCCTTAGCCATATGGTTCGCATCACCACACACGTAGATATGTGCCCCCTCTTCAAGCCATTGCCACACTTGTTCACCTTGCTCTAGTAGGCGGTGTTGTACATAGACTTTCTCATGTTGATCTCGGCTAAACGCCACATCTAAACGGCTTAAGACACCCGATTTAAGGTATTTTTGCCATTCAACTTGGTAAAGGAAATCTTGTGTGAAGGTACGATCACCAAAAAACAGCCAGTTTTTACCACTATCACCTTGATTATCACGCTGTTGAATAAAGCTTCTGAATGGCGCAATACCAGTGCCTGGGCCGATCATAATAACTGGGGTATTTCCATTTTCTGGCAACTTAAAGTTGTTGTTGTGTTCTACAAATACTTTTACTTCTGCGCCTTCTTCTAGATCACGAGACAGGAAGTACGACGCACCACCGTAGCGACTCTCCTCACCAGTAGAATACTCCACCAGCCCAACTGTTAGATGTACTTCTTCATCCACTTCCTCTTGACTAGAAGCAATAGAGTAAAGGCGAGGAGTTAGACGGCGTAGCAATGACAGTAACTGTGATGCTTCAAGTTTGGTTTTCTTCTCTTTAAATACGTCTAATACCTGAGTACGTCCCGCGAACTCTCGCAGCTTATCTTTGTCTTCGGCTAACTTAAGCAGCTTTTTGCTGTTGGAGAGTTCAGCGTACTGGCTAACTAATTGAGGGTTCGCAGCGGTAATTTCATAGTGGCGAATCAGCGCAGAACGAAGGGATAGACTTTCACCGTCAACATCGACACTTTCGATGCCAGACAAACCAGCTTGAGCTAGAAGCGCGTCAACCAACTGGCTATTGTTTTCAAACCATACACCAAGAGCATCGCCTGGCTGGTAGGTGATACCTGAGCCTTCTAGATCTATTTCGATATGACGAACATCCTTGCCAGAATCACGTCCGGTGATTTTTTGACTAGTCAGTAACGTCGCAGTGTATGGGTTCTTTTTGGTATAGGTTACCGCAGCGGTATTATTAGCAACCGGCAGTGTTACAACCTCTGCAGCTTGAGATGCGAGGTCAGCTTTTATTTTTTCCAGAGCATTTGCACGCCACTCTTCAGCTGGCGCATCATAGTCGACATCACAGTCAATTCGGTCGATGAATGAGGTTGCCCCCAGCTTAGCTAAAAAAGAATCAAAGTCTTTACCTGTTTGGCAGAAGAACTCGTAACTTGAATCACCTAAACCAATCACACCATATTTTAAGTTTGGAAGTTTAGGGGCTTTTTTGGACTGCAGAAATTCATGCAGCTCAATAGCGTTGTCAGGCGCTTCACCTTCTCCATTAGTCGAAGCGACGATAATAACGTGCGTTTCTTTTGCTAGGTTTTTACCTTTGTAGTCACTCGCATCAAACAGCTCTGCATCGATACCTAAAGTACTTGCTTCTTCTTTCAACTCTTCCGCAACACCTTTCGCGTTACCAGTTTGTGAAGCAAAGATAATTGACAGTTTTCCAGCAGGTACAGAAGCCGTGGCTGTATTTACTGCACTGGCTACAGGGGTGAGTTGGGTAGGAGCTTGTGCTTGACTCAATCCCCAAAAGTATCCGCTCACCCAAGCAAGTTGGTTAGAAGATAAATTACTCGAAGCTTGTTGAAGTTGTGAGATCTGTTGGTCATTTAATGGTGCAGCTACATTAGGTAGCTCTTGTGGTTGTGTATTGCCATTTGATGACTGTTTTACATTTGAAGACATTGTCACGACATCCCTAATCATTGCGTGACGATAGATTAACCAACCACCTTAATAACAAGAAAGAATAGATATGAATGTTTTATAACTTTTTGGAAGAAGAGAGAGGATTACTTGGCTTCAATTCGAACCTCAGTAAAGCCAACGGCCAAGGCAGACTTAGACGCTTTATCAAGATCGTTATACTGACATTCAGCACCATGAATATCAGTCAACATAAGAAAACCACCCTGCTTGTGGCGAAACTCAACAATCCAACCTTCATCAGAAGAAGACGGTTCTATGATCGCCTCGGCTAACAAGTTCTGATGGTATAGGTGCTTTAACTCAGTCATTGTCATGGTTCCCTCCAGAAATCTCGGCGTAGCTACTGTACCTAGTGCCATACACTAACTATAGCAATTACGCCTTAATCTGTAGGGATATTTGTTGCTATTTTGTTAACTTGATGGTGCTGCTACTTTCTTATACAACCAAATCGCAATAAGGAACGCGATAATATACGGGAGTAAATTGAAGACGATGCCGACCATTCCCAACATAAACATCACACCAAACGAAACAACCACAGCCAACGTTACTGTCATCACTGTTACGCCTGTCATTACCAGTGTAGCCAAAAATACCAATACGAAAATCAGTTCAAACATAACACCTCCTACGTGCTTGTGACTTCATTAACGACTTAACTTTGGTGTTGCAGGAACTGTTCCAACTATTGTAAGCATTAAAAATCATACACTTACAAAAAACAAAAACTCCTATTGGCACTGAGCACAATAGGAGTTGGTATTATTGACCAATAAGTTGGTATCTTACACGTCAAGTTCCGCAGGTATTTTCGCTAATGCAGTTTCTAGTACCTCAATGCCGGCACCCTTCTTATGAGCATTTTCACTAATGTAACGACGCCACTGCCTCGCACCAGGCATCGCCTGAAATAAACCAATCATATGACGAGAGATATGACCAAGATACGAGCCGTTCGCTAACTGTTGCTCAATGTATGGATACATCTCTTCCACAACCTGCTTGCGCTTTTTCACTGGAGTATCCAGCCCAAAGATTAGTTGGTCAACTTGCGCAAGAATATAAGGGTTTTGATACGCTTCACGGCCTATCATGACACCATCTAGATGCTTCAGGTGTTCAAGAGACTCTTCAAGGGTCTTCACTCCACCATTCACTGCGATCTGTAAATGAGGAAAGTCTTTCTTAATTTGATAAGCACGTGGGTAATCCAGTGGTGGAATCTCTCGGTTTTCTTTTGGACTCAAGCCGCTTAACCAAGCTTTACGCGCGTGAATAGTAAATTGTTCACATCCCGCCTTTTCTGAGACAAGAGAGACGAATCGCGTCAGAAACTCATAAGAATCCTGATCGTCAATGCCAATACGTGTTTTCACCGTTACTGGAACATCAACAACTTCTTTCATCGCCGCGACACACTCCGCCACCAACTCTGGCTCCGCCATCAAACAAGCACCAAAACGACCATTTTGAACACGATCCGAAGGACAACCCACATTGAGGTTGATTTCATCATATCCACGTTCCGCGGCAAGCTTTGCACACGTCGCTAAGTCCGCCGGATTAGACCCACCTAACTGCAACGCTACCGGATGTTCTTCTTCGTTATACGCAAGAAAATCACCTTTACCGTGGATAATCGCACCTGTCGTTACCATTTCGGTATACAACAGCGTTTGCGATGACATTAGACGATGGAAGTAACGGCAATGTCTATCTGTCCAATCGAGCATGGGTGCCACGCTAAATCTTCCACTCTTTGACACATCAATATTACTAGACAAGTCCATATTTTGCAAAGAATTATCTATTTTCTGTTCTCGGTTCATTTTCAATTATTCTCAATCATTTTTCGCTATTGCGTGCCCCATATGTATCCCAGTATCATATGGGGCACGCATTCGAACAACTATCAAGGAACCATAGATGGCCAGCTTTACATTGGAGAAACGTAAAACCAGCAAAGGGGTGCTGCGATATAGATGTGTTGTTCGATTAAAAAAAGGTAATGACGTAGTATATCGTGAATCTCGTACTTTCGGGAAAAAAGCCGATGCAAAAGTATGGGGCACGGCGCTTGTATCCAAACTCGAAACACACGGCCTACCTGGTAAAAGCCCGGAAGTTACTCTTAGAGAGCTGATCATCATGTACTTAAATGAACCTCACATTGCGAAAAGCATAGGTCGTTCAAAACGTTATGGCCTCAACATGCTAGTCGATACAGAATTAGCGAAAATACAAGCGAACAAGTTGACCGTAGCCAACCTTGTTCAGCACTGTAAAGATCGTAATGATGCGGGAACAAGCCCTCAAACAGTGTCCGGTGATATTTCATATCTTCGCAGTGTTCTTAGAGCTGCAAAGCCAATTTTTGGTATAGATATTAACGATTCTGTCGTACAGGAAGCTTACTATACTCTTTATCAACACAATCTAATTGCTAAATCAAACCGAAGAAGCCGACGCCCTGAAACGTCAGAGCTGAACAGAATCAAGGTAGAACTTCGGAGAAGACAAGAACATCGTGCTGCTCATATCCCGTTTTTAGATATTCTGGATTTTTCTATTTTGAGCTGTATGCGGATTGGTGAAGTATGCAAAATTCTATGGGAAGACGTAGACGAAGGAACTAGAGCTGTTAAGGTACGAGATCGTAAAGACCCTCGTAAAAAAGAAGGGAATCATATGTGGGTTCCACTTTTAGGAGAAGCCTGGGAAATCCTGAATAGACAACCTAAGACCTGCGACCGTATCTTCCCCTACAACAGCAAAAGTGTTTCCGCTGGCTTTCAACGTGTAAGAAGCTCACTAGGGATCAAAGACCTTAGATACCATGATCTTAGGAGAGAAGGAGCAAGCCGTTTATTTGAACAAGGCTTTTCAATTGAAGAAGTAGCTCAAGTAACTGGTCATAGAAATCTAAACACCCTTTGGCAAATTTACACTGAGCTTTTCCCAAATCGCGTACATGAGAAATTTAATCTGCTTAAGAGGCAAAATGAAATTGAAAGGTCATAATTTATTTATCTTATTTATTGCCACCAAAGATAATTGTAGATTTAGCTGATAATGATGACACTTGAAACGTTAAAGTGCCATCATATCTACGCTTTTTTAATTCAAATCTTAAATAATTTATCATCTTGAGACAATGATAGAGCCTGATACTCAGGTTTATCTATAGCAACAGGGAGCTTATCTCTCAATATCGGGACAATGAACTGGCAATTAGAATTGATCACTTCTTGTACAAGCCCCTCGATTTGATTATCGTCAACGACTTCCATTTGATCATGCATTATAAAATGAAGGCAATCAATTCCAATTGATTCAGCAAACTTCACATAAGCAATATCAAAAGCGGCAATCTCGCCTTTTTTCTTACCTGTACCAGTCTGCCCATCTAGTGAGTCAATATATAGCTTATAGAAATGCTGATCTGTATTTTTCTTTTGTTCAAAAGTTGCACTCAATGCAAACTTTTCACCATACAGGTTGTTTGATATCTCAGAGAAGAATTGGTTAAACTTAGAAACTCTTTCTTGTACTAAGTCGTCTAATGCGTAAATAGATTTATCTATATCAGAAAGTTTTTTATCAATACCCTCCAACGTTTCTCTCGAAGATACGAGTTGCTCAAGCTTCTCTTCTAATCGACCTTTTTGCTCATATTTAGAATTTAACTGTGAAATTATTTCTTGTAAATCATCAATTGCATCTGATTTATTAAGGTTATCTACCAGCTGTTTTTCTTTAACCAAACTATCTTGAATATCTGAGTTTAGCTTCGATAACTGAGCATCTATATTTGGAATCTCACCAGAAACAAAGTGTATTTTCTCCTCAATCATTTTATTGTGGAATGCTACAGTCTCACTATAAGTTTTTTTCAATTCAGGAAGAAGCAAATTAGCTTGCTCATATAATTCTGACAAAAGCGAAGTCTGAGTACTTGCTAAGTTATTCATTAGCTCTGTACAGCTTTCCTCGATCAGATCTTTTCTTAGTTCAAGTTGACTTTGCTTTGAATAAAATGAATTTAAGTTAGCCCTTGTTTCATTTAAAAGCTCCAAGTCAGATTCATACTCATCGTTAATATTGAAGCTATTCTTCTTTATTTCTAAATTATCAATGTCACGCTGAATGATAGTGAGAAATTGCTTTAATTTAGATTCACTATTTTCGTTAAATAGACGAGTATACAGCTTATCTTCAATACTTCTCTCTTCAAGAAGTAATCTTTTCTTCTCTGCGTCAGGGTAATCAATGCCTAACCAAAAAAGATATAACGCTTCGTACTCTTCTAACTTACCAAAGTTACCAAGTACCCTAACCGTATTCTCTAATCGCTCTGCCTCATCTCTTATATTTTTCGCTTTTAGTTGTTTAAAAGTTGGTTTTTTTTCTTCATAAGAGAAAATTTTCTTTTTGAGCTCCATATCTAAATTTTTTGACAGAACAGGCTTACCATCAACTTCCAGGATTCTTTTTGAACCTGAGAGACAATTTCTACAGATCTCGACTTGCTTAGATAACGGATCCTCTAAGTTTTCTTGCAGCCTAAGT
>NZ_JPJA01000090.1:0-16644 GCF_000733315.1 Vibrio sp. ER1A | reverse complement strand
AGAAATATATATGTATTTATTAGAAAGATATGAAAGAGCGGGTTTTGCGCATAACTTCGTTATGGTCGCAGATAAACTAATCTACCCGCTTGCAGATAAGAGTGGATAACAAAAATAATCCACAAGGAAGGCCGCAGAAAGCCCCTGAACGCATCAATAATAAGAGGGGGTAAGGTTAAAAGGTGGGGAGATCTTGCCGGATCTTCGCTTACAAGAACGACAAACACCGGGCATGTGCCCGGTTAGGTTTAATCCGATTGAATTTATTGAATGGTATCAGGTGGCCGGTGACTAATGCCTATATCCATGCTGTTCAGGCGTTCCCAAACTAGCTTATTGAACTGCTCACTGCTTAGCTGGGCAAGCTCATGGGCAGGCATAGACTTGATGAGTGCCGTAGCCACTTCATGCTTGCGTTCGTCCAAGCTCTTGGATGCCAGCTTGTTGCGGCGGCGTTGAGCGCCAGCGTTCTGTTTGCGGGCATCCCATGCACGTTTGAAAATTTGTTTACGCTTACGGTTACGCGCTTCTCTTAGGGTGATAACCTCGCCCGCCTCAGTGAGTCCACTATTACGCAAAGCCAGTTGCTCATCAGCCTGAGTGTAAAGTTTATCTAAATCAGCCCCCGCAAGGCGGTAAAACTCGCTAGTAAGCACCAGAACTTTAGGGAACCAAAAGCCATTAGCCTGATCCCATACCATGCCGCTTTTCGGGTTGGCTTCATCACCATCAGCGTGAACGTAACAAAGGCCAAACGGGATCATGACTTCATCAATGAAGCGGCTGATCCGACTTACGGTTACTTTGCTTTCAGTGATGTATTGCTCACCTGTTTCCGGGTCTGTTACCCACATTTTGGATAGTTCGGCGGCCATATCTTCCAGATCGAGTTCCACGATACCTGTAGCCAGATCATGGCGTGAAAGCAGCATTTGAAACATCGGGTTGATGAGATTGCGACGCACATCTTTGAAGTCACGCTGACGGCCTGCGGCCTGACGCAAGTGGACAAAGTGAGGATCACGGGAAATGTCGCGCTTACGACAGAAGTTGAACGTTTTACCCAGCTCACCCGGTAAATTCTTCCAAGATGCAGGACGGACGTAAACGGGCTTTGGGTTTAAGCAACAGGTGCTGTGAGTTCCTCTCTTGCGTTTGGTACTTTTACAACACAAGCCATTGGAGTGAGAGCTCGCTCCCCTTCCTGCTAATTTTACGTTATTAGAATACACCTTGGCACTTCTCCGCTCTGGAGAAGTAGTGCAATCTCAACAAATTTGACTTGTTAAAAATCCACATTTTGCTACACTAATCCTCGAATGAAAGACTAAACCCGCGAGGAGCGCCAACTCCGTTATCAGCGGGTTTTGTTTTATCTGTCATCAAGTTTTTGATTAGCGTAGCTATCTGTCCCACTTTCACATGTGAAAGTGAACGTGCCCCCTTACGTGTCCCTCAAAAAGAAAAAACACAATCATTTCATATCCTTAGGCAAACAATCACTCCCATTGAGCATGGGCGCAACGGATAAGCGGTTTGATTGGAATTTACTTGTGTTATCTGGCTTGGTCATTGTTTTACCTAATAATTTTACCCATCAAATCCGCTTTGAATATCGTGGAATTTTCCATTCTTCCCTGATAAAGCGGTTATCGTCATCAAGAAAAAGCAGCCAATCATACACAGAGAGCGGAAGAGTTTCAAAAAGAAAGCGAAGTAGCTAATCATCTAACCAACACAGATATCGCCATGCCTAACGGCCAATAACTGCGCTTTAAAGACCACCAGCTACCTCGGGCTAGCTTGCGGGTTTTATTTCAAACCAACGACTGTTGTCCTTATCATTACATCGAAACGATTTTGTTATTGTGTTTCTATCTGATTGAGTGATTTGGATACAAATATGCAAATCACGATTATCTCGTATCGGTGTACGTTCACTTTCTCCATGCTGATTCAGCACTCTAAAATGCTGCATCTTACGATATTTGTCTAAGTTGTTTAGTGATATTTGAGTCTCGCAGTACACTGATATCGAATGTTTACTAAGTCTTTTGGCAACAGAGATACTCTCCGATTTTTGCAAACACAGCTTAGATGATGTTTTATGAGGACTAAACTGGGACTGCATCCGAGTTTTGCGCTCACCAATGATTCGAAAACTTCCAGGTCGAATCAATTTATATCTTCGGTAGAAATTAAATTTGTTAAGCTGCTTGGTGATCTTTACTTTGAGAACTTCTTTGACAACATCACGCCCACCATAAAGCAAGCAGATCAATATAAGTAGACTCAAAGTCAAATGTCCATCCTGTTTCATCAAATGAACATTGAACATTAACACGACTGACATGGCGAGCATGCTGCTTAAAGCAATGGTTATCAGGTGGTTTACGGATGCACGGCGCTGAGTGCACAAGTGCTCATGCCGATAAGCTGGCCAACTAGAGGCAAACTCCTCGATTTCATCATGGTAGCCCGTTCCACGGTATGCTTTCTTTCTCTGTTCGTATGGACGCCAGCCTGCAATATGGTTACGTTCAAACAAAAGTCGAGAAAGACAGTTCAACACAGATTGCGATGACGACTCTGCGTGATTGTCTCTCAACCTTTCATAGAGCTTTAACAGCTCTTGGCAGGCGATGACTAATAAACGTTGATGTGATGAGCGCGCCGATGGGTAACGCTCAAACAAAAGAGCAAACTTATAATTTACCCTCTCCACCTGCCAACACAAAGATGGCACGCCAGGGTATCCAGACTCACAACAAACCGAAAGACACTGTGCACGTATCGCAGTATGGAACGACGTTAGCCATTCCACTAGTCTACTTTCAGTTGCAGGACACCAGTGACCCATTTCCAGAGCGATGAACTCCAGTCGAGCTTCTTCAGTTAATAGACTATCGGTGTTGTGATAGAGGAATATTGAACGGTACAGATCATCCGTTGCTTCCTCACTGAACTCTGCAACTGAATAACGTTGGCCATCCATATAGATCTTGATATCTATGGTTCCAACCTCACCACCCCGTAGAATCTGGGACACCACTATAGCGTTGCTCGCTCTCCATTCTATATTCATGATGACAACTCCTACTCTGAGGTTAAGACAAACCGAGTAATCGAGTAGTACAGAAGAAATAGATTAGCAGCCCACCAATATCAACGATGGTGGTTATCGCTGGACTAGCGACAACGGCAGGATCAAGGTTGAGTCGTTTAGTCATCATAGGCAGCATAGCGCCAATAACGGTAGAAGAGACTATTTGGAAGAAGAGTGCTAAGCCAATTGCACAGCCCAACATGGTTAGTGTCAGATTCGCCGGCAACTCAACGCCATAAGACAGTAAGGTCACTTTCCCTAAGGTAATAGCAGCCAGTGCACCACCAATAACAATGGCAATGCGTGTCTCCTTCCACAACACTGACAGCCAGTCACGCAGCTTGACGCTTCCTAACGCCAGAGAGCGCACCATCACAGTCGCAGACTGCGTACCAGCATTACCACCCGAGTCCGCTATCATAGGCATGTACAAGGCCAAAACCGTAAACGCTTCAATTGCATCTTCATAACTATGGATCACCATACCGGATAACAAACCCAATATGGCTAAGCCTATTACCCAGACAATTCGCTTACTCACATGCTCCATAACAGACAGGCTCATATAGTCGCCGACATGGCCATCTTGCTGAATGCCCATCAATCGTTCCATGTCTTCAGTTTGCTCTTCAGTAACGATATCTATCGCCGATTTGGCCGATAGCAAACCAACGGGTAGCCCCTGACTATTTAAGATTGGTACAACGTCAAAACGACTTTGTTTGAGTAGCGCCACCGCATGTTCTTGTGATGCGCTAAAATGACAGCTGATGGCATGCTGGACAATCTCGGACAGTTTTAAATTAGGTTGAGACTTAAACAAAATATCCAGTTTAATTAAGCCAACAAACCGTCCCAGATCGTCGACGATAGTAAGACAGGCAAACTCAACATACAGACTGTTCAATGCTTTTTTCGCCTGCTCTACGGACATATCATGATAGAGCACTGTCATTGCTGCGGAATTAACAGTATGGATAACAGGATGCCTTGCTTGAAGAAACCGCTCTACATCTTGCTGATAATCGAACCCCTCTAGAGAATAAAGACGTTGAAGCGACTCTGCCGATAACTGCTGAGTAAAACAAAGCGTTTGCTGAATGTACTCAGCGTTAAAATGTTGGTTAAGCTTTTGTATCTCACGCATTTCAATCCAATGATTAAAAAGAGTGAAATCTACTTGCGTCGCGCCGGACTCGAAGCTAACGGTTTGGTGATGGCTGTATTCGTTTACGGTGTTAATAATGGTCATGATAACGCACCTTTTTATTAGATATGACGATCCCTTGCTCCATTCGAGCAATAGACAAAACAATTCATTTTCAGGTGGTTACTAACAAGATAACGTTTGAGTTTCAGAGAAAGAAACCAACGTCATTTTAAGAGAGCGAGAAAAGGTGAAGGGGATAACAATGTTTAGTCCATATTACTCCAATAAGATCCGCGCTCTTGAGCTAGTAATCCACCTTCGACTGTCGTTTTCCATAATATTTCTCCTGTGAAAATATGGGCGCATGGTAGGTATCCGACTCCTCATAGTCAACAGTACGAATATACAACTTGGCAACTTTGATGTTGCAAAATATTTCATCCCTTTGTTCAGAGCCACCAGCAGAATAAAGTGACGAATCGGTCAATACGAAAATTCGAGTCAGCCTACTAACGATCTACGTGGGGAATTAGTATAAAATAGTCGGACTTCGCTAAGACAGGTGACCATGTGAATCAAAAGCTAATACAACAATTGGAAGATATCTGTTCCGCAAGAGGTGTGCGACTCACTCCTCAGCGCCGAACTGTTTATGAGCTTATTTGTGAAAATAAGAAGGCCTCTAGTGCTTATGAATTATTAGAACAGCTCAAAGTCAGTGAGCCAAAAGCGAAACCGCCTACCGTGTATCGCGCTCTAGACTTTCTTTTAGAACAAGGTTTTATTCACAGAGTTGAATCAACTAATAGCTTTATCTCATGCTGTTCATTTGGTGAGCATAAGCACTACTCTCATTTATTGATTTGTGATAAGTGCGGCAATGTCGTTGAACTACAAGATGATATTCTGATAGCCTTGTTGAATAGTAACGTTGAAAAACATGGCTTCCAGTTCTCCAATCACGTTATTGAATCTCATGGCATTTGTCAGACGTGTTCATCATTGGAAGTTGAAAATAAATAGAAGAAGTTATGCGCGCTGAATTTGTAAACCCGTTTTTAGCCTCCTTAATAAATGTGCTAAAAACCATGGCGACGATGGAAATCAAACCATTAAAACCAAGAATTAAGAAAGATGAGATTGCTCGCGGGGACGTATCTGGTCTTATCGGGATGGTAGGCAACCAAACTCGTGGTTCAATGTCGATCACATTTGAAGAGGGGCTTGCACTCGAAATCATGCAGAACATGCTCGGCGAGAAACCACACGGTCTCAATGAAGAAGTAACCGATATGGTCGGTGAAATCACCAATATGGTCACTGGTGGTGCAAAACGAATTTTAGCTGAGAATGGCTTCGATTTTGATATGGCAACTCCGGTGGTTGTCTCGGGTAAAGGACATACCATCAGGCATAAATGCGATGGAGCTATCATCATCATGCCTTTTACCTCTGAATGGGGTGATGCATTTATCGAGATTTGCTTCGAGTAAACCCTCTTTCAGTTAGACAAAATAAAAAAGGCTCCGGTTGGAGCCTTTTTTATTATAGTTTTCTGCGCAGAAGCAACATGGCTATGGTTAAAAACACCAAACTAGGCCCTAAGGCACCAAACAACGGCGACATCCCATATACAAGGCTAACTGGCCCAAAGAATTCACTCGAAATGTAGAACGTAAAACCTGCGATGACACCAGACAGAATACGCGCACCCATAGTTACACTTCTTAAAGGACCAAACACAAAAGACAGTGCCATTAACATCATTACCGCGACTGAAATTGGCTGTGTCGCTTTACGCCAAAATGCCAGTTCATAACGAGATGCATCCTGTTCAGAGTCTTTCAGGTATTGGGTATAATCCCACAATCCACTTAACGGCAACTCATTAAGATCCACAGTAACGATCGCTAGTTTGTCAGGCACCAGTGAAGTTTCCCAAACTTGCTTGTCGAGCGTCTCTTTTGATAATGCCTCATCGTTTTTCATGTCTGTAATTTGAATTCGGTGCATCTCCCAACGATTATCGCCTAGATAATCTGCAGATTCCGCAAACACCGTTTCTTTGAGCTGTTTATTCTCACCGAAGCGCCAAATATTCAATCCTTCAACAGACTCGCCATTGACCTTAGAGATAAAAATGAAGTCGTTCGCATCCCGAGCCCAGACACCATTCCTAACCGATACAATGCTACCTCCAGATGTCGCTTGAAGGCGCAAATCGCGAGCCATTTGCTGAGTGGTTGGTGCCCCCCACTCCCCTAATGCCATCACTACCACCATCAAAGGCACTGCCGTCTTAAGTACTGAAAGACCAATACGTAGCTTCGAAATCCCGGCAGCTTGCATAACAACAAGCTCGGAGCTGCTCGCTAACATACCTAAGCCGACTAAGGAGCCCAGTAGCGCAGCCATAGAGAAAAACAACTCAATATCACGCGGCATCCCTAATATCACAAAGTACAATGCCGACAGCATGGTGTAGCTCCCCTCGCCAACTGAACGAAGCTGTTCGACAAATTTGATCACAGCAGATAAGCCAACGAAAACCGAGAGCACTAATATGATCGTGGTAATGATTGTCTTACCCACGTAGACGTCTAGTATTCTAAACACGCTCTAAGCTACCTCTCGTCTTTGCATGCGCTTACGACGCAGTTTCTCTCTGAATTTCCTCACACCGACCGTATCCCAAGTATTGACACCGATCGCGGCAAGCAGCAATGCAAAGTTTACTGGCCATAATCCAATGTACGACGGAAAAGCCCCATCTTCTAGCGCCGATTTCATTGCACTGATCGCCATAAAATAAGCGAAGTAAGCCAAGATTGCTGGCCCCATTTTGGCAAACTTGCTTTGCCTTGGGTTTACCGCCGACAAAGGCACCACCAACATGGTTAATAATGGAATACATACCACCAAGGAAATTCGCCAATGAAGCTCGGCTTGCGCTTTAGGATCAGGGTTACCCAATAACTCCATAGTGGGTATGGCCATCCAAGAACGCCCACGTTGTTGGACTTCGCGCTGCCCAATGACCCCTTCATAATCGGTAAACTCTGTAATCATATACTCAAGACGAGTCGGCACACCTTCATAACGAACACCGTCATAGAGCGCAATCACTTGTCGACCATCACTTAACTCTTTTACATCACCAGATTTCGCCGATATCACACTAGGTAACACCGAATCTCTTGGATTTAACTGAGCAACGAAGACATTGGTTAGCTTTTTATCTTTTATGCTGTCAATAAAGACAACCGAAGAACCGTCAGGGGTTCGTTGGAAGCTACCCGTTTGCAAAAGCTCCACCGAGTTTTCCGATGCAAGCCGTTCACGAATCTGCACTTCTTGTTCTTGAGTCCAAGGGGCTAACCAGAATGCATTAAACGCAGCTAGAGAAGTGGTCAGTACCGCTAAATACATAGCCGCACGAATAAGGAACTTATTACCTATCCCGGTCGCATTCATTACCGTGATTTCACTTTCTGCGTATAAACGCCCGAAAGTAACTAGGATTCCGATATAAATACTCAATGGGAACATCAATAGTCCCATTGTCGGCATACTAATACCCGCTAAAGTCATAATCAGACCAGCAGGAATATCTCCATCGGAAGCATCAGCAAGCACTTGGATAAATTGACGACTGAAAAACACTAAAAAGAGCACTAAAAAGATGGCTAATTGGCTCTTAACTGTTTCTCTGATCAAATATCTAACAATAATCACAGTGAAAACACCTATACAAAACTTGTTTTTTTGATTGAATCGCTATAGTTTTCGGGTAAACCTTTTATTTTTTTACTTTTTTGATCGATTCTTATCTTTAGATTATAGGCCGAAATGGCTCATAGGATTCAAGCATTAAGAATCGATTATCCAACATTTAGTTCTATTTGTCTTTAGGATGTAGGAGTACGCATGGAGTTTAGTGTTAAAAGTGGCAGTCCAGAGAAGCAGCGCAGTGCATGCATCGTCGTTGGCGTATTTGAGCCACGTCGTCTCTCTCCGGTTGCAGAGCAGCTTGATAAAATCAGCGATGGCTATATTAGCTCTTTGCTACGTCGTGGTGACCTAGAAGGTAAGCCAGGTCAAATGCTGCTACTGCATCAAGTACCTGGGGTGCTTTCAGAGCGCGTTCTGTTAGTTGGCTGTGGTAAAGAGCGAGAGCTTGGTGAGCGCCAATATAAAGAAATCATTCAAAAAACCATCAGCACGTTGAACGAAACGGGCTCTATGGAAGCGGTATGTTTCCTAACAGAGCTGCACGTCAAAGGTCGCGACACTTACTGGAAAGTACGTCAAGCTGTTGAAGCCACGAAAGATGGACTTTATACCTTCGATCAATTCAAGAGTAGTAAACCAGAAACACGTCGTCCACTTCGTAAGCTAGTATTCAACGTACCTACTCGTCGTGAGTTAAATCTTGGTGAAAAAGCGATTGCTCATGGTCTAGCGATTGCTTCAGGTGTTAAAGCGTCGAAAGATCTTGGCAACATGCCACCAAATATCGCAAACCCAGCTTATCTTGCTTCTCAAGCTCGTCGCTTGGCTGACGATTACGACACCATTTCAACCAAGATCATTGGTGAACAAGAAATGGAAAAACTAGGTATGACGTCTTACCTGGCTGTCGGTCGTGGATCAAAGAATGAATCTATGATGTCTATCATGGAGTACAAGGGCAACCCAGATCCAGATGCGAAGCCAATTGTTTTAGTTGGTAAGGGCCTAACGTTCGATTCAGGCGGTATCTCACTAAAACCGGGCGAAGCCATGGATGAGATGAAATACGATATGTGTGGCGCAGCATCGGTATTCGGTACCATGAAAGCGCTGGCTAAGCTGAACCTACCAATCAACGTGGTTGCAGTACTAGCTGGCTGTGAAAACATGCCTGGTAGTAATGCCTATCGCCCAGGTGATATCCTCACAACTATGTCTGGCCTTACAGTTGAAGTATTAAATACGGACGCAGAAGGTCGCTTGGTTCTGTGTGACGCATTAACTTATGTCGAACGCTATGAGCCGGAATGTGTTGTTGATGTTGCCACTCTTACGGGTGCATGTGTGATTGCACTAGGTCATCATATCAGTGGTGTGATTTCAAACCACAACCCACTTTCACATGAACTTGTTAACGCCTCTGAACAAGCTGGCGATCGCGCTTGGCGTCTACCAATGGCAGACGAATACCAAGAGCAACTAGCAAGCCCATTTGCTGATATGGCAAACATTGGTGGCCGCCCTGGCGGTACGATTACAGCTGGTTGTTTCTTATCTCGATTTGCTAAGAAATATCACTGGGCACACCTAGATATTGCTGGTACGGCATGGAAATCAGGCAAAGCGAAAGGCTCAACGGGTCGTCCTGTCTCGCTACTTGTCCAATTCTTGCTAAACCGCAGTGGCCAAGAGACTGAAGAGTAAACAGAAGGGCCGAAAGGCCCTTTTTTATTGCTTACCAATAACCAGAGCAAAGCGACATTTCACATGAATACGGCAACCTTCTACATCATTAATGAAGACTCTGAACAAGCCTCTCAACAGGGGTGGTTTGCCTATGTGCATTTTCTCTGTCGCCATTTTACTGCGCAAGGTGCCAAGCTCTATATTAACTGCAGTGACAAAGCCGAAGCTGAGTTGTTGGCTGAGTATTTTTGGCAAGTGACTCCCGAACAATTTATTGCCCACAATCTCATTGGCGAAGGACCTAAAAACGGCACGCCGGTAGAGATTGGTCACGAGGGCCTTAAACCCAGTTGGAATCGGCAACTAGCAATAAATTTGGCGAATAGTCACGCAACCTTTGCGCAGGCCTTTGGTCAAGTGGTAGACTTCGTCCCTTGCGAAGAAAAAGCTAAGCAAACTGCGCGAGAAAGGTATAAAATTTACCGTCAAGCGGGCTATCAGCTTCAAACCATTGAGATTCAACATTCAGAATCCTAATCAAGGTCAATCCTTATAAGTAAGCGTTAATTTCCCTGCGTTTATTTATAAGGTTTGGCAAATTTCTTTCACAGATTAAAGTAAGTATCCAGAAAGCTATGGAAAAGACATATAACCCACAATCTATCGAACAAGCTCTGTATAAGACTTGGGAAGAGAAAGGCTACTTTAAGCCTCACGGTGACACGACTAAAGAATCATACAGCATCATGATCCCGCCACCGAACGTCACTGGTAGCCTACATATGGGTCATGCATTCCAAGACACCATCATGGATACGCTAATCCGTGCCGAGCGTATGAAGGGCAAAAACACCCTTTGGCAAGTAGGTACTGACCACGCTGGTATCGCAACTCAAATGGTCGTTGAGCGTAAGATTGCCGCTGAAGAAGGCAAGACTAAGCACGATTATGGCCGTGAAGCTTTCATCGACAAGATCTGGGAATGGAAAGGCGAGTCTGGCGGCACGATTACTAAACAGCTTCGTCGTCTAGGCGCATCTGTGGATTGGGATCGTGAGCGATTCACTATGGATGACGGCCTATCTAATGCCGTTCAAGAAGTCTTTGTTCGTCTATACGAAGATGATCTTATCTATCGTGGTAAACGCCTAGTTAACTGGGATCCAAAGCTACACACAGCGATTTCTGATCTAGAAGTTGAAAACAAAGACAAGAAAGGCCACATGTGGCATTTCCGCTACCCTCTAGCTGATGGCGTAAAAACAGCAGAAGGTAAAGACTACATTGTTGTCGCAACTACTCGTCCAGAAACTATGCTAGGCGATACTGGTGTAGCGGTAAACCCTGAAGATCCTCGCTATAAAGATCTTATCGGCAAAGAAATCCTGCTTCCTATTGTAGACCGTCGTATTCCAATCGTAGGTGACGAGCATGCTGATATGGAAAAAGGCACGGGTTGTGTGAAGATCACACCTGCACACGACTTTAACGACTATGAAGTTGGTAAACGTCACCAGTTGCCAATGATCAACATCCTAACGTTCAATGCTGATATTCGTGACGCAGCAGAAGTATTCACCACAAATGGTGAAGCAAGCGATGCGTATTCAACAGAGCTTCCCGCTAAATATCATGGCATGGAGCGTTTCGCTGCTCGTAAAGCTATCGTTGCCGAGTTCGAAGAGCTTGGTCTTCTGGACGAAATCAAAGATCACGATCTGACCGTACCTTATGGTGACCGTGGTGGCGTGGTAATTGAGCCAATGCTAACTGACCAATGGTATGTTCGTACTGCACCTCTAGCAGAGACAGCAACCAAAGCCGTTGAAGATGGCGAAATCCAATTCGTGCCTAAGCAATATGAAAACATGTACTTCTCTTGGATGCGTGATATTCAAGACTGGTGTATCTCTCGCCAGCTTTGGTGGGGTCACCGCATTCCAGCATGGTATGACAACGACGGTAACGTTTATGTAGGTCGTACCGAAGAGGAAGTGCGTGAGAACAATGGTCTAGCGCCAGTTGTTGTTCTGCGTCAAGACGACGACGTTCTTGATACTTGGTTCTCATCTGCACTGTGGACATTCGGTACTCAAGGCTGGCCAGAAAACACTGATGACCTGAAAACTTTCCACCCATCAGATGTACTGGTTACAGGTTTCGACATCATCTTCTTCTGGGTTGCTCGCATGATCATGATGACCATGCACTTCTGTAAAGATGAAAACGGCAAACCACAGGTACCATTCAAGACGGTATACGTTACGGGTCTAATCCGTGACGAAAACGGCGACAAGATGTCGAAGTCTAAAGGTAACGTTCTTGACCCAATCGATATGATTGATGGTATCGATCTTGAGTCTCTAGTAGAGAAGCGCACTGGTAACATGATGCAGCCTCAGCTAGCGAAGAAGATTGAAAAGAACACTCGTAAGACATTCGAAAATGGTATCGAACCTTATGGTACTGATGCACTTCGTTTCACTCTTGCAGCAATGGCATCTACTGGTCGTGATATCAACTGGGATATGAAGCGTCTAGAAGGTTACCGTAACTTCTGTAACAAGCTATGGAACGCAAGCCGTTACGTACTTATGAATACAGAAGATCAAGATTGTGGTTTCAACGTTGGTGAAATTGAATATTCACTTGCAGACAAGTGGATCGAGTCTCAGTTTGAACTTGCTGCAAAAGAGTTCAACGGTCACATCGACAACTACCGTCTAGATATGGCTGCAAACACCATTTATGAGTTCATCTGGAACCAATTCTGTGACTGGTACTTAGAGCTGACTAAACCCGTTCTATGGAAAGGTAACGAAGCTCAGCAACGTGGTACACGTCGCACGCTGATCACAGTATTAGAGAAGACACTGCGTCTAGCTCACCCAGTACTCCCATACATCACTGAAACTATCTGGCAGAGCGTCAAACCTCTTGTTGATGGTGTTGAAGGTGATACGATCATGCTTCAAGCGCTTCCTCAGTTTGAAGAAGCAAACTTCAACCAAGAAGCACTTGACGATATTGAGTGGGTGAAAGCATTCATCACTAGCATCCGTAACCTACGTGCTGAGTACGATATTGCTCCAAGCAAAGCGCTAGATGTCATGCTTAAAGTTGCTGACGATAAAGACGCCGCTCGCCTAGAAGCGAACAAAGCAGTTCTTATCTCTCTTGCTAAGCTTGAAGACATCAAAGTACTGACAGCTGGCGAAGAGACTCCAGCATGTGCTACAGCACTGGTTGGTAAATCTGAGCTTATGATTCCTATGGCTGGTCTAATCGATAAAGATGCAGAACTGGATCGTCTAGCGAAAGAAATCGCTAAGACACAAGGTGAAGTAAAACGTATCGAAGGCAAGCTTGGTAACGAAGGTTTTGTCGCGAAAGCACCTGAAGCAGTTGTTGCGAAAGAACGTGAGAAACTTGAAGGTTACAAAGAGATGTTAGTTAAACTGGAAGAGCAAAAGCAAACTATTGCCGCGCTTTAAGCTTAGCTAAATCCATATAAAAAACCGAGGGCCTAGCTCTCGGTTTTTTATTAGCTAACAACTATTATTTCAAGAATTACTTCAAGACCGTTTCGAGTGCTTTAAGGCATAGGGCAACGTTCTCTCTTCTGGCCCCATACCCCATCAAACCAATTCGCCATGCTTTACCAGCTAACGCACCTAAACCCGCACCAATTTCTAAGTTGTACTGTTCTAAAAGCTGAGAGCGCACTGCTGCATCGTCAACACCTTCCGGCAAGTAAACAGCATTAAGCTGAGGTAATCGGCTGCCTTCTTCAACAACGAAGCTCAACCCAAGCTGTTCTAGTCCTTCTTTGAGCAACAAGTGCATGTCTTTATGGCGCTGCCATGCATTCTCTAGTCCTTCATTTTTAAGTAAGACTAGCGACTCATGCAATGCGTACAAACTATTCACTGGCGCAGTATGGTGATAGCTGCGCTTCCCTTCTCCACTCCAATAGCCCAAAACCAAGCTTTGATCGAGGAACCAACTCTGAACGGTCGTTTTGCGAGATTTAATTACCTCGATGGCCGCAGGAGAAAGCGTGACTGGAGATAATCCCGGCACACAGGATAAGCACTTCTGACTTCCGGAATAAACTGCATCTAGTTGCCATTCATCCACCAATAAAGGTACCCCACCTAGAGATGTCACAGCATCAACAATAGTCAGCATATCGTTTTGCTTAGCAAGCGAACCCAGAGCCTGCGCATCACTTACAGCTCCAGTGGATGTCTCAGCATGAACAAACGCTACTATTTTTGCATCTGAATGCTCGGCGATCGCTTGTTCTACTTTAACCACAGAAACAGGCGCACCCCATTCATCTTCTACGACAATAGCTTCACCACCACAACGAAGCACATTCTCTCGCATACGTTCACCAAACACACCATTGCGACAGACAATAACTTTGTCGCCTGGCTCAACGAGGTTTACGAAGCATGTTTCCATACCAGCACTACCGGGCGCTGAAACGGCAATTGTGAAGTCATTTTGTGTCTGAAATGCATACTTGAGCAGCTCTTTAAGTTCATCCATCATACCGATGAAGAGCGGGTCTAGGTGACCTATCGTTGGACGACTCAAGGCTTGCAATACTTGTGGGTAAATATCTGATGGGCCAGGCCCCATTAACGTACGGTGAGGGGGCACAAAGCTAGAAATAGTCATGGGCAATCCTTTAATGATTTATTGTAGTAATAAGTAAAATATCCTAAGGAAATTCAGTCTGTTCCACAACGGAATAAAAATCAACATTTTTGCAACATCCAACCACTCAGTTTTTTATGGTTAAATTGTGAATCTTCATTGACTTTTCACGCTCAAAAACGTTGAATAAACACACTATCTGTAGCAACCACTAAAAAGCTACAGCGGAAGAGGAGCACTGCCCAGGCAGGTAATCATGTGAAGCCGCAACTTCTATACATGTTACTGATGGGGAGCAGTGCCGAGATGAACTCAATTTGCAGGATTAAGTTTGTCGGTTGAACGGGCTGAATCCCTTTAACTGTCACCAAGTGATTGGTGAAGAGCTTCTGAGGTCCATTCTTCATTCGGATTCCTCCGCTCTATTTTTCTCTTCAAACATCGGATGTTGGGTTACCAACCTTATTATTACTACTGGAAGTCCTGGAGAATTACTGTGAGCGCATTCAATGTAGCTAAATTTGGCGGAACAAGCGTCGCCAACTTCGAAGCCATGAGCCGTTGTGCTGAGATCATCGAAAATAACCCACAAACGAAGCTGGTTGTAAGCAGCGCATGTTCTGGAGTCACCAACATTTTAGTTGAGTTGGCAAATGGAGTAAAAGACGAAGCGCGCCGGGCTGAGCTCATCAATAGACTTAGAGCTATCCATACTGACATTATGTCGCAGCTCAAAGACACCTCTTCTATCGAGGAGCGTGTTGAAGCACTCGTTGAAAAAGTTGCGACTTTATCCGAGGCTGCTTCTATTGCAACATCGGCAAAGCTCACTGATCACTTAGTGGCGTGTGGTGAGAGAATGTCGACTCATATTTTGACTCGATTAATGCAGGAGCGCGGGGTCGACGCTGTGCGTTTTGATATTCGCGATGTCCTGAAAACAGATAGTGACTACGGCAAAGCCGAACCAAATCTAGAAGCGACTAAGCAATTAGCCGATGAGAAGCTTATCCCACTGTGTCAGCAACATGTTGTTGTCACTCAAGGCTTTATTGGTTCTGATGAGGAAGGTGAAACCACAACACTTGGCCGAGGTGGCAGTGATTATAGTGCTGCACTTATCGCAGAAGCGGTAGAAGCTGCGGGGTTAGAGATCTGGACCGATGTCCCAGGAATTTATACAACGGACCCTCGTATTGCTCCGAATGCACGCCCTATTCCAGAAATCAGCTTTAGTGAAGCCTCCGAAATGGCCAACTTTGGTGCGAAAATCCTACATCCTTCAACACTTTTACCAGCATTACGTCACCAAATCCCTGTGTTTGTCGGCTCATCAAAAGCGCCGCAAGAAGGTGGTACTTGGGTACGACAATCCGTAGAAAGCGCGCCGCTATTTAGGGCATTGGCGCTACGTAACAATCAAACTATGGTAACACTGCGTAACCCTAAAATGTTCCAAGCGTATGGTTTCCTTGCAGATGTCTTTACCGTATTGGCAAAACACAAAATCTCTGTTGATTTGGTCACTACCTCAGAAGTCAGTGTTTCACTTACACTTGATCAAACTGATACGAGTGGCGGTGCACCAGAACTTCCTGCTCAAGCTCAACAAGAACTAGAGCAGCTGTGTACAGTCGAGGTCAAACAAGGATTAAGCCTCGTCGCGCTGATTGGTAACAACATGAGTGAGACAAAAGGCTCTGCCGCTGAAGTATTCGATACTCTGGATGAATTTAATATTCGTATGATCTGCTACGGTGCTAGCCCACATAACTTATGTTTCCTATTAGATGAAAACGAAGCAAAACAAGCCGTTAAAGCACTTCATGAAGAGCTGTTTGAATGATAGCAATGGTTGAATGAAATGGCCTCGTCGTTAGACGGGGCTTTTTTATATCAGATAGAACAGTATAAAGAGTTAGATAGGATATCTTCAGACAATAAAAAACCCGACGCTTTCGCATCGGGTTTTCTAAAAAGTGGCGGAGTGGACGGGACTCGAACCCGCGACCCCCGGCGTGACAGGCCGGTATTCTAACCAACTGAACTACCACTCCGCAGTGGTCTATTTAAAGTCTTATCTTAAGCGTGCTTTAAACAGATATTGTTCAAAGCCTGGCGATGTCCTACTCTCACATGGGGAAGCCCCACACTACCATCGGCGCTATTGCGTTTCACTTCTGAGTTCGGCATGGAATCAGGTGGGTCCACAACGCTATGGTCGCCAAGCAAATTCTTTAATTCGGAAAGCTGTTAATGCGTTCTCATACACATTCAATTTGTTCTTGCTTTGAGTCCATCA
>NZ_JPJA01000089.1:47054-114213 GCF_000733315.1 Vibrio sp. ER1A | reverse complement strand
CCAGCGTTTCCAATGGTTACCCCACACATCATCGCAAGCTCCCAGGCATTACTCACCCGTCCGACGCTCGACGCCGTTAACGTCATCCGAAGGGTCAGTTAACTCGTTTCCGCTCGACTTGCATGTGTTAGGCCTGCCGCCAGCGTTCAATCTGAGCCATGATCAAACTCTTCAATTTAAGATTTTGTTCGGCTCAATGAATACTGACTTTAAACTACCTTAGTAATCTAAAGCTATTATCGTTCCAACAGAACGATAATGAATTGACTGTGCCAAGTCTTTCGACTTGATTGGTCACTCAGTTCATTGAAAACCTAAATTTGATACCGAAGTATCTAATTTGATTATCATCAACGAGTGCCCACACAGATTGATAGGTCTATATTTTTAAAGAACATTTTCTAACTCTCAAGCCGCTTCGCGTCTCGTCGTTAGGGGTGCGTATCTTACGCTTCCCGTTTTGAGAGTCAAGCGTTTTTTCAAACTTTCTTTTCTCTCTCAACCGACTCCGCTTTGTGACTTTCGTCTCACTCCGTGTCGGTGAGGCGGCATTATAGAGATCACTCAAACTATGACAAGTGTTTTTTTGAATTTATTTTCCGTTCGCACAAAAAGCCATCGATACTGTGTTTTTTCGATAAAAATTCAACATTTGAAATACATCACACCAATTAATTGGAAAAATCACACTCAACTACGTAATATTCTTATATCTATTTGTTAACGATAGATGCCATTATTCGTAAATAAAAAAGTAGTACTTTAATATGGACTCCAATAAATCTCTTTTTCTGGTAGTAGCGATTGCTATATTAGGCGGTATTGTATTTTCTCAATTCGCTGACGTACCACCAGCTGTTGCTTTTGTTATCGGTGTAGTAGCCACCTTTTTTGTTGTTAAGTTTTCTACTGCTTCACCAGCACCATCTGCAGAAACTACAAAGTCGACCAAAACTCTCTACGTCGGCAATCTTCCTTATAAAGCAAATGAATCTCACGTAAAGGAGCTCTTTGCTGAGCACGGTGAAGTATTTGCCGTTAGGTTAATGAAGGATAAGCGCACAGGTAAACGACGTGGGTTTGGTTTTGTTGTGATGGCAAGCTCCGATGCAAAAGCGGCAATCAAAGCTCTAAATGAAAAGGATTATATGCAACGTACTTTGAAAGTGCGTATTGCTAATGATCCGAAGCACCCTGAATCGGCAACAACTGAACAGGAGTAAAACAGAGTTGTCGTAATGTTTTATTTAGTGCTTCTTCTTCAAAAGGAGGAGCACTACTAAACGCCTCCATGGTTCCTTGTCCCAAAGATGCCTCTTCTATCTCCAATAGACTTTCAACTCTTCTTGCAATTGCGGCTCCTGAATCAACTAATTCAACACAGTCTCCCAATACCAATGCTATTTCTTCCCTAATAAGAGGAAAGTGGGTACAGCCTAATACTGCTACATCAATTTTTCCTTTAATCGGAGAAAGTATGAGTTCCAACTCCTGAAGGTCGACCTGCTCATTCCTCAGCTTTTGCTCTGCCATTTCAACTAATCGACTATCACCTATCAGCTTTACTTCTTTATCAGTAGCAAAGTTACGAATTAAGTCATGAGTATATTGGCGAGTAATCGTCGCTGGTGTAGCAATCAAGCCAACTGCTGTTTTAGAGAGTAGTGAAGCTGGCTTAATGGCAGGGACGACGCCAACCACAGGAATGTCTATTCGTTTTCTTAAATGAGGAAGCACAATAGTACTGGCCGTATTGCAAGCAATAACAACAATATCGACCGCTTTGCGCCGCATCATTTGTTGTATCAATGTACAGGTGCGGTTTACTAGTGTTTCCGGTGCCAATTCACCGTAGGGATAAGCCTCATTGTCGAATAGATAGATATAGTTTTCTTGAGGTAAGCGTTGGACTATTTCTTTAAATACAGAAAGTCCACCCACACCAGAGTCAAATATTAGTATATTTTTTCGATTCATTGATTAACGTATCACGCTCACTACTAACCTGTTCGCCAACATAATACTCATAACCCTATTGTCGGTAAACTTATCCGCGAAGTTCTGACTCAACGCTGTATCTTAGATGACTGAATCTCGGCGCTGATTCAATTTCAACCTGTTGAATGGAAATAGGGTGACTAAAATACCTCGAGTTACAGACTAAGGTATGGAATTCCCCATCTTCTCCACAAGGGTCAACATTATTAGGTAATTCTTGAATAAGCTCGTCGGTATAAACTTTTCCACAGAATGTTTCCGAAAGCACATTTCTATCGACTGTAACCAACACTGTCTCAATCCCTCTGGCAATGATCTCTTGTGCAAGCTTTGCGCTACTTTCACCAACCAAAGGAAAAACCGCTTCTAGCCCCGCTGGTTCGACATAGCTTTTTCTATATTCAACAATTCCATTACAGAACATGTCACCAAATGCTATCCCATCTACTGCCAAGCCAGAAGATTTTATCCCCTCAATAACGAGCGCTTGGTAAACATCGTTAGGTGGGAAAACTTCTGGTAGCTCTATCGTTACTAATGGCATCCCTAACCTATCTGCTTGCAATTGAACGACTTCTAATGGGGTTACTTGAAATGGAACCTCACCTTTGACATGAGTAGTGTAAAGACCAACGACATTATAATCTGGAGATTCCATTAGTCGTTCGAATGTAAGGGTTGAATCTTTGCCAGATGACCAACTGATGATGATGTTTTTCATTTAGGACTACCTATTAAAAAGCGCCTCTTAATTGGAGGCGCTGTTTGCTATTAGAACTGATACATGGCATTCACGTAGTAATTACGTTCTGGTGTTTTATAGCCACTCACCGTTTCATACTCTTCATCGAATAAGTTGCCAACTTTCGCACCTAGACTTAGGCCGTTATCAAAGTAGTAGGTGCCGGCAATATCAACTAACGAATAAGGGTCTAATACTTGAGTATTGGCTGCATCATTATAGCGTTTCCCTTGATATAGGTAGCTCAGCTCGAATCTCCAAGAGGCAATATTATATGAGGCATTCCACTTCCCGCTATTGCGAGCTCGTCTTACTAAGTCCTTACCAGTACTTTCATCTTTAGCATCTAGATAGTCGTACGACACCTCATGCTCAATCGCTCCGGTATCAAAACGAGTTACTAGTTCAATACCTTCAATCTTAGCTTTGTTGATATTGACGTTCGTTGAACCATTACTGGCAATCATCTTATCCACATTGCTGCGATAAGCGCCTAATCTAAATCCTAATAAAGCAAACTCACCCTCTAAAGCAATTTCAGAGGTAGCTGACTCTTCAGGGACCAGATTTGGATTACCTTCATAACAGCCCCATGGACCACACTCTTTAGGCCAATACAGTTCATTAAAAGTAGGTGCCTTAAATGCTGTTCCATGCATGGCTACAACCTTTAATTGCTCTGTGACATTCACACCACCACCTAACTGGTAAGTGGTGTAGTTTCCATAGGCACTATTGTCATCATGTCGAACATTAGCTTCTAGTGATAAGCGCTCTTGATTGTAGAGTGCACCTAAGAAGACGGCTCCATTGTCTCGAGTGTCTTTAGTCATAGCTTTAGTTGTGTTATCAACTTTATCTTTGTACCAATCAATGCCGCCCAAGAAACTCAATTCATCATTGATTTTTACGTTGTTATTCCAGTTCACCGCAACGCGGTTGGTCGAAATAGTCCCTTCTGGCGCGCCTTGACCATAAGATTTCGCTTTATCTTGATTCGTCGTCAGTGTCAGCGACGAATCAAAGTTATTACGCATATAGTCACCAGCAACACTAAAACTGTACAAATCACTATCCGACTTATCTACGCCAGTCCAAGGGTTATCAAATTCAGTATTATGTTTTTGGTAATAACCATTGGCCTTTAGTTGCCAGTTTTGATCCAATCGTTTACCCATATCGAGGACTAGATATTGACTGGTATAGCCATCGTCATCTGCATCTATTGGATTAGTGCTGGTCGGTTGGACATTGTAGCCATTACTAGACTGATGAGTGGCTGTCAGATTGAGCCATCCATTCTCCGCATCACCTAGCGATAATGTTCCACCAAGGTTGTAACTTCCAAAGCTTCCCGCTCCAGCTTTAACTCTACTTGGAGAGCCATTTTTATTAGTGGTGATAATATTAACCACACCACTTACCGCATCAGAACCATATACCGCAGCACGGGCACCACGGATAATTTCGATACGTTGCACACCATCAAGAGGAATGGCCGACAGATTCGCAGCACCTGTTGTTGCACTCCCAATTCGAACACCGTTGATTAATACCAAAGTGTTCTTACTAGAGCGACCTCGAATGTACAGTTCGGCATTTTGACCAATGCCACCTTGGTTTGCGATCTGTACGCCTGGTAAACGTCGTAATATCTCAGAAACTGATTTGGCTTGAATAGCGTCAATTTGCTCACGTTCAACAACTTCAATTGGAGCAAGAACATCTTTAAGTTGCTGTTCAACACGGTTCGCTGTCACGACCATGGTTTCATTTGCGAGTTTGCTTTGTTCACTTGGGTTTGTTGCTTCTGCCAGTGAAAAAGAAGCATAAGAAGAGAGCGATGCAGCCACTGCTATCGCCAAAAATGATTTATTCATTTGTTATGTTGTCCTAAATCGCGTAAGTCCTACCAAGCTAGCGTTGTTGTTAGTTAACGAAGCTTGGCTGCTGGCAGGTATTCGGACTCAAGAGCGTAAGGATCACAGTGAACCTAAACCTACTGCCTCGACTTCCCGTAACTCGTACAGTGTCATTTGAGGGGTCGTTCTCTTTTACCGCTGCGCGTCAGTTCTGGATTTACACCAGATTCCCTTTTCAGTGAGATTCCTTTGTCATTCTCACACCAGCTAGGCGGAATGGTATTAACAACATGGTAATTTGTCTATAACAGATTGAACTAAGCTATAGATATCCTGCCATATTGAGAGACAATTCTGGGAAAAACTGGACAACGACGGGAGATTGAATAAAATCTGCCCTCCTTTTAAAAACTCATTACCGACGATAGGCAACCACAATGGCAAATCTCGACTTCACACCAGAAGGCTACCAAATTCAGCTCGACGAAAAATCTCAACGATTGATCGATATGATGGCGCCTTATTCTGCTCCTGAACTCGAAGTATTTACTTCCCCAGAGAAGCACTATCGCATGCGTGCAGAATTCCGCGTTTGGCACGAAGGAGAGGACATGTATTACATCATGTTCAATCAAGAAACTCGTGAAAAGTATCGCGTTGACCAATTTCCAGCTGCAAGCCGCCTCATCAACGATTTGATGCCATTGCTTATGGATGCAATGAAAGGTAATGACGTTCTGCGTAAGAAACTATTCCAAGTAGACTTTCTCTCTACACTCAGTGGTGAAATTCTGGTTTCGTTGCTGTATCACCGTCAATTAGATGATGCTTGGAAAGCAGAAGCAAAAGCCCTTAAGCAACGCCTTAATGATGAGGGGTTCAAACTCAACCTCATTGGCCGTGCTCGTAAAATGAAAATCGTCTTAGACCAAGACTATGTGCTAGAAACCTTGCATGTAAATGGTCAGCCATACCACTACCAACAAGTAGAGAATAGCTTCACTCAACCAAATGGTCCCGTGGCTCAGAAAATGCTGGAATGGGCGGTGGACTGTACCCAAGAAAGCAAAGGTGACTTGCTGGAGCTTTACTGCGGTAATGGCAACTTTTCACTTGCATTGGCGCAAAACTTTGAACGCGTTCTCGCGACAGAGTTAGCCAAGCCTTCAGTTGACTCGGCACAATTCAATATCGCTGAAAACAAGATTGATAATGTACAAATTATTCGTATGTCTGCTGAAGAATTCACTGAAGCGATGGAAGGAAAGCGTGAATTCCGCCGTCTACAGCAACAGAATGTCGATTTGAAAAGCTATAACTGCAACACGATTTTTGTCGACCCACCGCGCGCAGGTATGGATATTGATACATGTAAAATGGTGCAAGGTTACCAACGTATTCTGTATATTTCGTGCAACCCAGAAACACTGAAAGACAATTTAGATGTATTGAGTGAAACTCACACTATTACTCGATTTGCGCTGTTCGACCAGTTCCCGTTTACTCATCACATCGAAGCCGGTGTGTTGTTAGAACGTAAAGCGTAATCCGCCACAGCGTAAACAAAAAAACGAGCCCAAGCGGCTCGTTTTTTATTCGCGGACATTAATAATGCCTATTAGGCTTCTTTCATAATGTAGCCAAGTTTCTTACCAATCCAAAACAGTAGAACCAATACAACGATGATCGCGAAGAAGTTGGAGCCGGCATCTGGATACTGGGCCTTAGTGAAAGCCGAATGACCAAATGCGCCAACAAAAAACGCAGCCAAACCTACCATCGGGAAGTCTTCTGGAATTGGGTTCTTTAGGTACTCTTGATATAGAGCTTGAACAGATAGAACAAGAGCTATCAGAGGAAAAATAGAGAATGCAACTTCGCTAACAGTTAGCCAAGACAACATTGCATTACCACACATACCAGCAATCAGCGCTAGCACTAGAGTTTTCTTACCGCTATTACGGCTTTCGGAGGATACTTCATTGGACATTAGTTCAACCCTTCTTTTTGACGGTTTCTTTCACGTTCTTTGCGATACCAGTGTGCGCCTTTGGCAACTATCCTAAGTTGGACAATTAACCTTTCTGCCAGTTCATATCTTTCTTTCTTATTAAGATCGAGTGCTTCAGCACCAGAACTGAATACCAAGATAACCGAAGCTTCAGCTTGAGCGATCGCTTCATCACGGTCCATGCCCGTGCTCACAAGGTATTCGGTTAATTCTGCTGAAAAATGCTGGATCTCACGAGCGACTGCGGCTCGAAAGTCAAATGATGTACCCGAACGCTCTCGCAACAATAAGCGAAAAACGTTAGGACTACTTTCAATGAACTCCATAAAGGTTTCAACCGAAGTACGAATCACACTGCCTTCTTTGACAATACGTTGGCGCGCTTGTCGCATCAATTGTCTCAGCAACAAGCCTCCTTCATCTACCATGGTGAGTCCCAATTCATCCATGTCTTTGAAGTGACGATAAAAGGACGTTGGTGCAATACCAGCCTCTCGTGCCACTTCGCGTAAACTCAAATTTGAAAAGCTGCGATCAGCACTTAACTGGCTAAAAGCAGCATCGATCAATGAACGACGCGTTTTCTCTTTTTGTTGTGCACGGATACCCATTGATTTCATGTTTTACCTAGGTTTACTTGTTGACTACCATTCATACGGTAATTGAGGGAGTGCTGGTAATATAGCGCGAATAGCCTGTTTGTATAAGCCTATGCAAAAGGATTTTTAATAAAACACTTTGTAAGTCTCACTTCACTTTGCAACTCAACATATTCTATAAAATTGGCAGCTTACAAAGGCTAAACCACGTAAGGTATGACAACTTAAGACAAATCTCGTGATCTTTCACACCCTATCACGGCAACTTGGTTTACCAAGGTTAATAATCCGTTAGAATCTCGCTAACAAGAATTTAAGCAATGTTAACGCCGCAATGCCTGCTGCTGTGCCTAAATAGGCAAGCCTAACTGGAGGTATTTTGCGTGATGCAGTTAGGTACAACGAGGAAATACACTATGAGTCGCTCCAAACATTTTGATGCCATCGTGATAGGAAGTGGACCCGGTGGTGAAGGTGCTGCTATGGGACTGACTAAAGCAGGGCTGAACGTTGCCATCATAGAAAAAGAAAGCAGCGTTGGTGGTGGATGTACTCACTGGGGTACTATCCCATCAAAGGCGCTCAGACATGCGGTCAGTCGTATTATCGAGTTCAACAGCAACCCACTGTTCTGTGGCAATAACACCAGCCTCCACTCTACCTTCTCTAATATTCTTGGTCATGCCAAAACCGTGATAGATAAGCAAACTCGACTGCGCCAAGGGTTCTATGACCGAAATGAGTGTACGTTACTGTTTGGCACGGCTCGCTTCGTCGATTCAAATACTCTGGAAGTCACGAAAACTGACGGCACCGTCGATACCTACACGGCCGATAAATTTGTTATCGCGACAGGCTCTAGACCTTATCGCCCAGACGATGTTGACTTTACCCATCCTCGTATCTACGACAGCGACTCTATATTGTCACTAGAACATGACCCAAGGCACATCATTATTTACGGTGCTGGGGTTATTGGTTGTGAATACGCCTCGATCTTCCGTGGCTTAGATGTCAAAACAGACCTTATCAATACTCGCGAGCGTCTGCTGGCATTTTTAGATAATGAAATGTCTGACTCACTGTCGTACCACTTCTGGAACAGCGGCATGATGATTCGTAATGATGAAACCTACGCCAAAATAGAAGGGACCGAAGACGGCGTCATCATTCATCTGAACTCAGGGAAGAAAATGCGCGCTGACTGCTTACTGTATGCAAATGGCCGAACGGGTAATACTGACGCGTTGAACTTATCTGCAGTGGGCCTAAGTGCTGATTCTCGTGGACAACTGAAAGTCGATAGTAACTATCAAACCGATGTTGACCACGTGTATGCCGTGGGTGATGTAATTGGTTACCCTAGTTTGGCTAGTGCAGCTTATGACCAAGGCCGTTTCGTCGCCCAAGCCATCACGCAAGGTGAAGCAGACGGTAAACTGATTGAAGACATTCCAACAGGTATCTATACCATTCCAGAAATCAGTTCTGTCGGTAAAACAGAGCAAGAACTTACCGAAGCAAAAGTCCCTTACGAAGTAGGGCGTTCATCGTTTAAACATCTTGCTCGAGCTCAGATTGCTGGCAAAGACGTGGGAAGCTTGAAGATTTTGTTCCATCGCGAAACCAAAGAAATCTTAGGTATCCACTGTTTCGGTGAGCGTGCTGCGGAAATCATCCACATCGGCCAAGCGATAATGGAACAAAAAGGCGAAGCAAATACCATCGAGTACTTTGTTAACACGACCTTTAACTATCCAACCATGGCTGAAGCCTACCGCGTAGCGGCGCTTAATGGTTTGAATCGCTTATTCTAGTGTTTAACGAAAGCATAAAAAAGGCGGCTTGATAGCCGCCTTTTTATGCTTCGAGGAAGGTTTTGCTGCGCCATTGATGCAAAAAGATCATGGCTAACCCAAAGCCTCTTATTCCCATAAAACTCAGCATGGCTAACCAAAGTGCATGGTTACCCATTCCACTTGTTATATAGAAAATGGCAAAGAAGCTACAGGTCGCAACAAACATACTGTTTCTCATATCTCGACCTTTGGTGGCCCCAATAAAGATGCCATCAAACAAGAAACACCACATAGACACCAAAGGCATAGCAATCAACCAAGGTAAGAACAGCATCGCTTGTTGCTGGACATCGGGAATACTGGTAATTAAACCAATCAAACTACTGCCCCACACCATAAAGACCACTGTCAGACCACTACAAATAATCAAGCTCCAGAAGAAGGTAGCAAGCAGCGACTCGGTCAGTGCCGTTCGACTCTTTGCACCGATCGCCTTACCGACCATGGCTTCCATCGCATAAGCAAAACCATCCATGCCATAAGAGATGATCATTAAAAAGCTCATCAACACAGCGTTAGCAGCCACAATGTCATCACCAAAAGCCGCACCTTGGAAGGTCATAAAGCTAAACGTCGCTTGTAGGCAAAGAGAGCGTAAGAAAATATCTCGGTTCAGTTTTACAAAACGACCAATATCACTGGCGACACCGGACAGCAATGAGCGTATAGCAGGCAACTGACGATGACTCCAAGTGCGCCATACGCACCAAAGTCCGAAAGCACAACCCGAGTAATCGGCGATCACGGATGCTAACGCCGCCCCTTCGACTTTCCAGCCTAAGCCGATGACAAATAGAACATCAAGCACAATATTGACAACATTGGTGATGATTACCATCCACATCGGTGCTTTGGCATTTTGTGTACCTAGTAACCAACCCAGTAGTACAAAGTTGAGTAGTGACGCAGGCGCACTCCAAGCACGAATCGAAAAATACTGGTGACCATAATATTTCACATCCTCACTAGCACTACTCAATGAGAAGACAAGGTCGGCGATGACGCTGTGCAGCAATAAAAATACCAACGCAAAGCCCAACGCCATCAGTGTTCCCTGCAAAAATACTAAGGCGAGCTGCCGATTATCCTGAGCACCATAAGATTGAGCTGTCAGCCCAGTTGTCGACATTCTAAGAAAGCCGAGTAACCAAAAGGTCACACTGATCATCGTGCTACCGAGTGCCACGCCACCGAGATACCAAGAATGCTCTAAATGACCAATAACTGCGGCATCCACTAACCCCAGAAGCGGCACGGTAATATTCGAAAGCACCATGGGAATGGCTAATAGCAAGACACGGCGATGAAGTTCAATATTAGACAGAATAGAGAAATATTGTCGAAACACACTGACCCCAAAAACAACACCACCATAGAAACTATGGTGGTGGTTAAAAAATAGTTGGGGCTATAGTAGCGTTAATTGACCCTAGGTTCCTACTCCTACCATTCAACATTGATCACGTTCGGTGTTAATCGATGCTTATAGAGTGGCAGCTTGGCGATAATACGTTGCCACTTAGACCAGCGCTGACAATGTTGGTCGATGGGTGAAAGGAGTGACACTTTATGAATCCACGGCAACCAATTCAGCAATTTCTGAGTTGGACGGCGCAGACCATGTTGATAACGCTCACCTCCCATTCTTTTCCCCAAACGAGAAGTCGTCAAATCACCAGCCAACACCACACACGCCTGAGCATGTTGAAAATAGCAACCGATCGATTGGATAAAGTGTGCAATGCGATTTTCTCTTCTTTCAAGTAGTGCTTGCTCACAAACCACCAGTACAGGTCTGTCATTTGGAACCGATAAAGATTGTAGCCAGCTCATATCATCAATAGATCCGCACCTTAATTGATAACGTTCACTCTTATGGAACAATCGTTGTCGCCAAACAAGATGTTCATTGGTATCCACTTCAACCCAATGACAACGGCCGTTATCAAGGCGATAGAATCGGGTATCGAGCCGAGCTCCAACGTTGATAACCCAGCCATCAGGGTTGGTTTCGAGAAAGCGTTTTACTTGAAGATCACAAATTTGTGTCAGTGTGGCATGGAGAAGCTGACTTTGATCTACATTACCGGTGAGACAATCGGGAGCGAGATGACAACGACGGCAAGCATGAGCTGCAATAGGGTCATAAATAATGCCATCATCTAATAGGCTTTCGCGACTTCGAAACCAAAGAGGTCGAAGCAACTTAGTTGGCACATCAAAATGCTCTGACTCACGACTCGTTTGATTTTTCATTTCCCACCCTCCGAAAGAGTGCAAATGATAATCGATATCAATTAACTTCACAAGACAAATGATAACTAATGTCATTTATCTTGTGAGCAAACGTAAAAAAAGCGACAGGAAGACCTGTCGCTTTCTATCGCCATACGGCGAAACTGTTAGCATCTTTTGATGCTTCACAAATATCCGTTTGTTATTTGTGCTTCCACTGCTAATTCTTGTTTGTCATCATCCTGATGCGTTTTCGCGTTCCCTAGCAAAGCCATTTGCGCGAGTTCTTCCTAAACCCTGTCCGTTTAAGTTCTCATCCTGAGAAAAGTTGACCATCCTTATCCGCCTGTACTCCTAGTACAAGCCAATCCGTTGTGTTTCTTCTAACCTTCCTAGTTAGACATCCTTGAAAACCATCTTGGTCTGAAATCCCTGTGTCTACTTCCTGTCGACAAGGAACAATTTACCCGAGCGAGGATTGAAAACAACCTGCAGAGCTCTTTTTTCATGTTGCCTTTACAGAGAAATGAATAAAAAACATTAATTTCAAATACTTAAATGTAGTTACTGGCAATTTAGTGACAGCAAGTATGGCAAATATCTCACAACCTCATCAGCCAAGTAGAACAATGAGAGCAACACGCTTAACGAGCAACTAGTGAGATAAGTCACCAAAAACAACAATGCCCCTTCATTCGAAGGGGCATTGTTCGCTCGGTTTGGCGTAAAGAAACTATTGTTGGGCTGCTAAGTTGTTGCAACGTTGAATTGGATTAGTGAAGACCGCCTACATACTTAGATAGGGTGTCGATATCGTCATCATTCAGCTTCTTAGCGATATCACGCATCATAGCGTTCATATCGTTAGCACGGTCACCACTGCGGAATTTCTCTAACTGAGCTTTAACATATTCAGCGTGTTGACCAGAAATTTTAGGGAAACCAGAAAGTTCTGTACCGTTACCACGAGGGCCGTGACAAGCAATACAAGCCGTAATACCACGTTCTGCATCACCAGCCATGTAAAGTACTTTACCTTGGTCAACGACATTCTCAGGGGTACTGTTTGGTGCTAGAGGCATTGAAGAGTAATACGCAGCAAGATCCGCCATATCTTGCTCAGATAGCGGCATTGCCATACCACTCATCACAGGATCGTAACGACCTTGTTTACCACTACTCGTCATACCGAGTTTCAGATCTTTTAGTTGTTTTTCAATATATTTGGCGTGTTGACCAGCAATGCTAGGGTACATGGTTAACTGACTGTTACCATCAGCTCCGTGACACGCAACACAGGTTTGGGATTTTGCTTTACCAGCTTCAATATCGCCTTGGGCCCATACTGAGCAGCTGACTACAAGACTCAAGATTAGCGCTAATTTTTTCATGACATTCCATTATAATTATCAAGCTTCCAGTACCACTACACGCCTCGCGAAACCCAACAGAATGGTGCCAAAAGGACAAAGTGAGGTAACACGGGCAATTAATACCGTTCATGGTACAATGTGTGGCCATATGCCGAGCACGGTTATTTTACACAATTTCACAAAAAAGTAATCAATCGACTACACAAAGTCGAGATGGAGTTAACAGTGAGCGTAAAAATTCATTATCAAAACACGCATTTCATAACAAGTGCACCTGATATTCGTCACTTGCCAGAAGATGAAGGAATCGAAATCGCGTTTGCAGGACGCTCCAATGCAGGTAAATCGAGTTCACTAAACCGTCTAACGAACCAAAGAGCTCTGGCTAAAACCAGTAAAACTCCAGGCCGTACTCAACTTATTAACTTATTTAAGGTTGATGAAGGTTGTCATATCGTTGACTTACCAGGATACGGCTTTGCTCAAGTACCCCTAGAAATGAAAAAGAAATGGCAGAAGTCACTGGGAGAGTACTTACAGAAGCGCAAATGTTTAAAAGGTCTTGTGGTCCTAATGGACATCAGACACCCAATGAAAGATCTCGACCAACAGCTTATTCAATGGGCGGTAGAATCTCATATTCCAGTACAAGTGCTACTGACTAAAGCAGACAAACTAAAGAGTGGTGCTCGTAAAGCGCAAGTGCTTAAAATTCGTGAAGCTGCACTGGCCTTTGGTGGCGATGTTCAAGTAGATGCGTTCTCTTCTTTGAAAGGAATTGGTGTCGACCAACTACGCAGCAAACTTGATACTTGGTTTGCTCCAGCATTTGAAATGTTAGAAGACGATATCAACGACGATATCGAAGAGTAAGCCTTCAGAAACAAAACGCCCCGCCATCCTGGCAGGGCAATGGGAGAGAGAAGATTTAGTTATTGTTTGCAAAAAGAATCTATCAAGTCCGTTGATAATTCAATTGCCTACCACGCAAAATGTGAGCTAGTCTTCTCTACCACTCCAAATCCCTCTCGTAACAAAACCCACCTTAATCTTTACCTTTCAGATAGTTACACCTGAATTATAAACATCTAAACATGGCTTAGTTCTATGTGTAAATTATCAATACTGTGAAGGTCGTTAAATTACAAACTGGATGGTAAATGGGCGTCAAAACAGAAGAAAAATGACAAGGTGTCTAAGAGATGATGCGGTAGGGAAATTTTCTTTGCCACAAGAAAAAACGCCCCAGTCAAATACTGACTGGGGCGGCTGAATCAGCCTAATCCAATAACGTGAAACAAAAGGTCTGAAAGATAGAACATCTTACCTCTGTACCCTACGCGTTCTAATGTACAACAACTGATCAGAAAATGAAACCGTTTTTGTAGTTTTTTTTCATGAAAGTTTTGTTAATAGACATAACTGTTTTAGATATAAAAACTTTTTTAATGACAAAAAAAAGCCAACGACTGTGCGCTGGCTCATGTTAATTTGCTCAAATTGCTCAAAAATTGTCTAGTGAGCCTGATCCCAGTTGTCACCGTGACCAGCTTCCGCAACCAATGGAACATCAAGCTCTGCTGCTGATTCCATCAATTTTTGTATTTTACTTTCAATTTCGCTCAAAGATGACGATTCCACTTCAAATACCAGTTCATCGTGTACTTGCATAAGAAGCTTAACCTTACCCTCACCTTCCGCTTGCACCCACTCATCAACGAGTAACATCGCTTTCTTGATGATATCTGCAGCAGTACCTTGCATAGGCGCGTTGATCGCCGCTCGCTCCGCTGCTTTACGACGCATACCATTACGCGATTTGATTTCTGGTAGATGTAGGCGACGACCAAAGATGGTTTCCACATAACCTTTTTCAGCCGCCAACGAGCGCGTGTCTTCCATGTACTGCATCACACCTGGATAACGCTCAAAATAGGTATCCATATATTGTTGCGCTTCACCACGAGGAATACCTAACTGCTTAGATAAGCCAAATGCACTCATGCCATAGATAAGACCAAAGTTAATCGCTTTTGCACGGCGACGTTGTTCACTGGTCACCTGCTCAATATCGACACCAATGATCTCTGCCGCCGTTGCCGCGTGGATATCTTTACCATTTTTGAACGCATCCAATAGCGCTTTGTCACCAGACAGATGGGCCATAATTCGCAGTTCAATTTGAGAATAGTCGACAGCAAGAATCTTCCATCCATGCGGCGCAATAAACGCTTGTCGAATACGGCGTCCTTCTTCATTACGAATTGGAATATTCTGCAAGTTTGGATCAGTCGACGACAAACGGCCAGTCGCCGTTACGGCTTGGTGGTATGACGTATGAACACGGCCTGTTTCTGGATTGATCATCTTAGGAAGCTTGTCAGTATAAGTCGACTTCAGTTTAGCCAACCCACGATATTCCAAAATCAGCTTTGGTAATGGATAGTCTAGCGCTAGCTCTTGTAGCACTTCTTCATTAGTAGAAGGCGCACCGGATGGCGTCTTTTTGATTACAGGTAAGCCCATCTTCTCAAAGAAAATGGTTTGAAGCTGTTTTGGCGAGCTTAAGTTGAACTCTTGTCCGGCAATCTCAAACGCCTTTTGCTCCAGCTCATCCAGTCTTGCTGCAATTTCCTGAGACTGCGCGCCTAACAACATATCATCAATCAGTACCCCCGTACGTTCAATGCGAGAAAGAACTGGCACCAGTGGTACTTCAATATCTTGGTAAATACGATTCAGCGCTTCATTTTTCTCAAGCTCTGCATTCAAACGCTGATGGAGTCGGAAGGTCACGTCAGCATCTTCTGCAGCATAAGGCGATGCCTGCTCAAGATCGATCTGGTTAAAAGTGAGCTGCGCTTTACCTTTACCTGCAATTTGTTCGAAAGAGATACAGCTATGTTGCAAGAAACGCAGAGCAAGGCTATCCATATCATGCTTGCCCCCAACACTGTTATAGACATAAGACGCTAGCATAGTGTCAAATTTGATGCCTTTAAGCTCAATATCGTAACGAGCTAATACGCTGGCATCGTATTTTAGGTTTTGCCCAACCTTAGCAATAGCATCATCTTCTAATAGCGGCTTCAACTGCTCTAAAACCCACTGACGATCAAGCTGCTCAGGCGCGCCAATATAGTCGTGAGCTACAGGGACATATGCCGCCACCCCTTCTTCAATCGCAAATGACAGACCAACAAGGTTCGCCACCATATAATCTAGGCTGTCGGTTTCAGTATCAAAAGCGATAACAGGAGCAGATTTCAGTTTCTCTAACCAGCTGTTAAAGCTCTCTTCAGTCAGGATGGTTTCATAGGCACTGCGATCAATGGTGACTTGTGACGTGTCCATCTCAGATTGTTCGTCACTTTGAGATGCACTGGTGGTTTTTCTTGCTGCGCTCTCCACTGCTTCAACTTCACCAGTACCACCTTCAAGTAGCTCATTTAACCATGACTTAAAGGTAAGCTGACCGTACAGTTTAGTCAGTTCATCCACGTTCGGTTGCTGCTTTAAAAGAGACTCTGGCGTGCAGTCTAATTCGACATCAAGCTTAATCGTCGCTAACTCATAAGACAAAACTGCATTATCTTTATGCTCTGTAAGTTTCTTAGCCATGGTTTTAGAACCACGGAAACCGAGCGGTGCGATATCATCTAAGCGTTCATAAAGATCTTTGATCCCACCAATGCCTTGAAGCAATGCCGTCGCAGTTTTATCGCCGACGCCAGGGACACCTAGAATGTTATCCACTTTATCGCCCATTAGAGCAAGATAATCGATGATAAGCTCTGGTGGAATGCCAAACTTCTCTACCACACCTTCTCGATCCATCACTACGTTGGTCATGGTGTTGATCAGCGTAACATTATCATCCACAAGCTGAGCCATATCTTTATCACCGGTACTAATCAGCACAGGCATACCTGCTAGCGATGCTTGATGGGCCAAGGTACCGATAACGTCATCCGCTTCCACACCCGGTACACAGATCAATGGAAGACCCATGGCTCTAATCACATTATGCAAAGGCTCAATCTGACATCTCAAATCATCCGGCATTGGAGGACGGTTTGCCTTGTATTCCGGATACATATCATCACGGAAAGTTTTACCTTTCGCATCAAACACCACCGCAATTCGCTCAGAAGCAAATTGACGCATCATGCTTCTCAGCATGTTCACTACACCGTAAACCGCATTGGTTGGTATTTCACCATTGCTCATCGTTTCTGGGTAGGCGTGGAAAGCTCGGTAAAGATAGGAAGATCCATCAATGAGAATCAGTGGGTTGTCTGGTATATGAGCCATGTCTAATTATCCAAGATTGCAGGTTATAAGCTATAAGAATGCCACGTCTCATAGCACTATGCCACGACCTTTCACTGGCTATATACACAGCTTAAGAATAATATTGGCGATTATGGCATCACCTTCTGTGGATAAGTCTGTTTATATAGTTGTTTTAAATCGAAGTGGATAACTAAAAAAGAACAAAAACTTTATAATAAGCCTTTGTTTTATATGTAAATANATTCAGATCTACATGTATAACTATGATCCTTTCAGGATCAAGCTATGTGGAAAACCTTCTTTTACAGAAAGCAATCGTTGCAGAATTATGTTCTATTTATAACCGCTCAAATAATGCTCAATCACTAGGCAGAAAAAAAGCGACATCAAGGATGTCGCCTAGCAAAAATAGGAGGAGGTTATCTCATTATCTGAGTACATCTAACCGACCAAAAAGCTATAAATACACTGGAAGCAATGTGAGCAATGTCGTGTCAAAAAGAACCAAGCTTGATTGAAATCTGGTCACTAGTGCGACTGAAGTAATCAGAACCTTTTTCCTTAGGACAAGTTAATAGTAATCATTCTCATTTAAATCGTCAACAACTAATTGAGAATTTTTCTCATTAAATTTTTATCACCATCAGCCATCTTCCATTTATTTATATTTTACAGATACTTAATAAAGTTAATTCTGGTTTCAATCACTAACGGCTTCGGCTCACAGTCATAGATAAAGTATCCATTTTTTATCAGCAGCCTTAACATGGATGGAAACTGATTACGCGATTTAACCGTAATGTGTTGGTAACCTTGTTGCTTCGCCCAGCGTTCTTGGTGCTCCATCAGAACTTGAGCAACACCTTGTTTTCTTGCCACAGGAGAGACTCCGCCGAACCAGCTGTAAAAATTAGCCTCATCAATCTGATAGCCAATTTTAAAGCCCAGCAAGACTCCCGCTTTTTCTGCCACTAATATCAGGTGCTTGTGGCCATTCAAGCGTGCTTGCAGGCTTTCGATGGTTTCTTTGTGAGCAAATTCCTCGATAAGTTCAACGATACTCACCACCTCTTCAAGCGTTCCTTCACGAACCAACATATCATTCACTCCTAACTGTTATTGGCAAAACTAAAAAAGCCGGTTTATACAACCGGCTTTTCACACTCAAGAATGTCGCTAATCTAAGCTAACTATTTCAAGAAGGTCTTTGCTTGACCATTTTCTTCAGCTAGCCACTCCGCGACATCTTTAGCAAAGTAAGTAAGAATACCATCTGCGCCAGCACGCTTGAAGCAAAGCAAAGACTCTAAGACTGTCTCACGCTCTTTCAACCAGCCATTTTGAATCGCAGCTTTGTGCATCGCATATTCACCGGACACTTGATAAGCAAAAGTCGGTACTTGTAGCTCACTTCGTACGCGACGTACTACATCCAAATAAGGCATACCTGGCTTCACCATCACCATATCTGCGCCTTCATTGATGTCCATTGCTACTTCATGCAAGGCTTCATCACTGTTAGCCGGATCCATTTGGTAGTTTTTCTTATTCCCGCCCTTCAAGTTCGATGCAGAACCAACGGCATCTCGGAATGGACCATAGTAATTTGACGCGTATTTTGCAGAGTAAGCCATGATTTGCGTATGAATATAGCCAGCTTCTTCAAGCGCTTCACGAATTCGACCAATACGCCCATCCATCATGTCAGATGGGGCAACCACGTCCGCACCAGCTTCTGCATGAGATAACGCCTGTTTGACTAGTACTTCTGTCGTCTCATCATTTTGCACATAGCCGTCTTCATCGATAATGCCATCTTGACCATGCGTGGTAAACGGGTCGAGCGCCACATCGGTAATCACACCCATTTGGGGTACATTCTGTTTTAGTAGGCGCACTGCACGTTGCACCAAACCCTCTGGGTTGTGTGCTTCAGCTGCACAAAGACTTTTCGCGTCTTGGGTGACGACTGGGAAAAGAGCAATGGCAGGAACGCCAAGCTGAGCCAAATATTCCGCTTCTTCCAGCATCAAGTCTATAGATAGACGCTCAATACCCGGCATAGAATCTACCGTCTCTCTGCGGTTTTTCCCCATAAGAATAAACATTGGATAGATCAAATCATCCACCGACACTTTATTCTCCGCCATCAAACGTCGGCTGAAATCATGCTTGCGCATACGGCGCATACGTCGTGCTGGGAATTGACCTTGAATCGATACAGACACCTTTCTCTCCTTGTCTGGACAAATGCGAAAACCAAGCATATCACTCTTGTTTCATCATGCTAGTAGTAAAATTGGAAAATGCTAAATCAGAAACGATATACTCAACCTATTATTTGATCAGTGAAATTACAATGACGCGACTATGATAGATACACACGCTCACATCTACGCTACAGAATTTGATAACGATCGCGACGAGGTCGTACAACGAGCTCGCGCTGCAGGCATCGAACATATCCTGTTACCCAACATTGATTTAGAGTCTATTGAGCCCATGCTGGCCACCGAAGCCGCCTACCCAGAGCTGTGTCGCTCAATGATGGGACTTCACCCTTGCTACGTGGATGGCGACGTCGAGCAGACCTTAAAAACCATTTACTCTTGGTTTGATAAGCACAACTTTATCGCCGTTGGTGAAATAGGCATAGATCTATATTGGGACAAGACCTATAAAGCGGAACAAGAACGCGCTTTTATTACCCAGCTAAACTGGGCGAAAGAGCTCGACTTGCCAGTTGTTGTTCATACCCGAGATTCAATTGAAGAAACCCTAACTCTGCTAAAAGGTGAGCAAGATGGCAACCTTTCTGGCGTATTCCATTGTTTTGGCGGTAACTTGGATGAAGCCAAAGCCATTAATGACCTAGGCTTTCATCTTGGTCTTGGTGGCGTATCAACATTCAAAAACTCCGGCATGGACATTGTGATACCAGAATTAGACTTAGGCTGGGTGATTCTTGAGACAGATTGTCCTTACCTAGCGCCTGTCCCACATCGTGGTAAACGAAATGAACCAGCTTACACTGAGTTAGTCTTAAAGCGTATCGCAGACGTTCGAACTATGAGCGAACAGCAGATCTTGGACATCACTACACAAAATGCTAAATCACTATTTAGATTGTAAGTTTTTGTTTATTCATATCAAACTGTGACATTCCTCCAATTTTGATATGGTGTAGTTGCATATCAGGGAGTAGAATACGTGACCGTGCTATATGCCAATGATTTGATAATAAAAAAGGCATATTCCCTAATACCAAGAACCTGGGGAGGTCGCTTATGTGTAAACATGGAAATTTACTACAACGACAAAAACGTACGCTATGGCAAAAGCTTAGGGGCATAAAAGAGATCTACGTATGCTCAAGGTGTGGACATATCGTCACGGTGAAATAAAAAATAGCGGCCAAAGTAGCCGCTATTTTTTATTGTTTTTGAATGGTTATGCGTCTTCTGCTTCAGACTCTTCCTCGTCATCTTTGCGAGTATAAAATCTTGCAAAGAACAACCCGACTTCAAACAGCAAACACATAGGTATGGCGAGCAAGGTTTGAGAAATCATATCTGGTGGCGTCAGCATCATACCGACAACAAACGCACCAACAACAATGTATGGTCGCTTCTGTTTGAGACTCTCTACCGACGTCGCACCTGTCCAACACAATAAGATAATCGCGACAGGCACTTCAAACGCGATACCAAACGCCAAGAAGAGTGCAAGTACAAAGTCAAGATAGCTCGAAATGTCCGTCGCAAATTCCACCCCACCTAAGGAAATGGCAGTAAAGAAGCCAAACACTAGTGGGAATACGACAAAGTACGCAAATGCCACGCCACAGTAAAACAACAGCGAGCTTGAGAACATCAATGGCATCACCAGCCGTCTTTCATGCTTATACAAACCGGGGGCAACAAACGCCCAGACTTGATAAAGGATGAAAGGAACCGCAATAAAGATGGACGCAATGAGCGTCAATTTCAGTGGCGTAAAAAATGGCGAAGCAACGTCAGTTGCTATCATCGTTGCACCTTCAGGTAGTCGTTCTACCAAAGGCTTAGAAACGAAATCGTATATATCGCCGGAGAAATAAACCAAAGCCAGAAAAACCACTAACACAGCCGCAATCGCTCGCAGTAGTCGATTTCTTAGCTCAAGCAGGTGACTAATCAAAGGCTGTGTCTGTTCGACGCTAGACATGAAAACCTCGAATAAAATAAAAGTGCTAAGAGAAGGTTTATCTCATTGGCACTTTCGGAATGAAAACGATAAGGGCTGAAGCTCAGCCCTTATTAAGATTTTTTTCTGGAGACTCATTCTCAACAGGCTTTGCCACTTCAGCAGCAGGTGCTTTTGCACTGGCTTCCGATGTCGACGCTTTTGGTTTGTCACTCGCATAAGGACGAGTCACCTCTTGCGCGGCCTGTTTCAGTTCCTCCACCGAACTTTTCAGTTCAGGAGAGAGGTCTTCCATGCCCATTTTCTCAGCTTTTTTCAGGTTCTCTTGAAGCTCTTGCACCTTGAGTTCGTGTGAAAGCTCATCTTTGACATTATTTGCCATAGCCTTCGCAGAGCTGATAAAACGAGAAACACTTCGGATTGCAGTTGGTAGACGTTCTGGTCCTAGAACGACTAGACCAACTACTGAAATGAGTACCAGTTCCCAAAAACCGATATCAAACACGAATTATGCCTGCTCTTTATCTTTCTTCGCTTCTGTCGATGCGTCTGCTGTTTGCTTTTGCTCGATGTTCTTTGGCTCAAAATCAGCGTCTTTCGTGTCTGATTTCGCCGTTGTGTTGTCATCTTCACTCATGGCTTTCTTAAAGCCTTTTACCGCACCACCAAGATCGCCACCGATACCGCGTAATTTCTTAGTACCAAATAGCAAAACAACGATCACGGCAATAATAAGAAGTTGCCAAATACTAATACCACCCATTCTTTCTACCTCGGGTCTTGATTAACAAATAAAAAATTAATACGAGTTTATCGCTTAACGTCTGTAAGTACGCCAACTTAACAGCCAAAATGTGATACCAACAGCGCCTGACAATGCAGATAACTGCTGATATGACCCTCCCAGTAATATGGCAGAGCATACGATTAAAGTTGCACCAACGCCAAACAAAAATTTACCTGTACCTTGTTGCCGTTTTGTTTCACGGTATCCTTGATACAGCATGTCCATGCGTTGATTCATAGCCTTACCTTGTTTAAGGCTATCGTACAGCAACTCTGGTAGTTCCGGTAACTTTTCTGCCCAAAACGGAGCGCGTTCTTTAATTCCGTTTATAACAGCTTGCGGCCCTACTTGGTTCGCCATCCATTTTTCTAAAAATGGTTTCGCCGTCTCCCATAAGTCTAGCTGCGGATAGAGCTGTCTGCCTAACCCCTCAACATAAAGCAAAGTCTTTTGCAGTAAGACAAGCTGGGGCTGTACTTCCATATTGAACCGGCGCGCGGTATTAAATAGATTCAGTAACACATGGCCGAAAGAGATTTCGCACAAAGGTTTGGCGAAAATTGGCTCACACACCATGCGAATAGCAAACTCAAATTCATCAACGTTAGTATCGGTTGGCACCCAACCGGAGTCGACATGCAGCTCAGCTACCTTACGATAGTCACGGTTAAAGAAAGCAAGGAAGTTTTCCGCCAGATAACGTTTATCTTCGCTATTTAACGTACCCACAATGCCGCAATCTAAACCAATCCAAAGTGGGTTCTCTGGGTGCTCATAGCTAACAAACACATTACCTGGATGCATATCGGCATGGAAAAAGCTGTCACGAAACACCTGAGTAAAGAATACGCTCACACCACGTTCAGCTAACAGCTTCATATTGGTGCCATTCGCTTCAAGTGTCTGAATATCAGACACTTGAATACCATATATTCGCTCAGAAACCATTAAGCTCTCGCTACTGAAGTCCGGCATAACTTCAGGAACATAAAGCTCTTCACTGCCTTCGAAATTACGACGCAATTGAATTGCATTGGCCGCTTCACGTCTTAAATCAAGCTCATCCAATAAGGTCTTTTCGTATTCGCGCACCACTTCAACAGGTTTTAACCTGCGAGCGTCCGGTAGAGCTTTCGACACTATCCTAGCCATGCGATACATCAGCTTAAGATCTGCATCAATAACAGGACGAATATCTGGACGAATCACTTTCAAGACGACTTCTTGCCCAGTGTCTTTCAGCTTAGCAGTATGAACCTGAGCAATTGAGGCCGATGCCAAGGGTTCAATATCAAAATCATCAAACCATTGTTCAATAGGGCCACCGAGAGCCAGTTCCATTTGCGACTTGGCTAAGTGTCCATCAAATGGCGACACTTGGTCTTGAAGTAGCGCAAGTTGATCAGCAATATGCGGAGGGAATAGATCCCGACGCGTTGACATCATTTGACCAAATTTAATCCATACTGGACCCAACTCTTGCAGTGCCAACCTAAGCCTTTCACCAAGCGGCTTGTCTGGATGTTTATTCTTCATCCAGAACAAAGATTTGCGCGCTAGCAACGGGGCTTTGGTGAGCTGATGCGTGGGCATCAACTCATCTAAGCCATACTCAAGCTGAACCTTTATGATTCGATAAAGACGTTTGATTTCACTTGGAGTCATGCGCGCTCCGCCGATGCATCATTAGAATCATCGCTTGATGTCGCTTCAATTAAACGCTCCAAACGCACACTCAGTCTATCTGCTTGGCTACGCACTTCATCAACGTCGTCACAAAATGCTGCTACCGCTAACGGTGGCGGAGCAATTTTCCACTCTTCCGTTAATACTTGACCAAAGTGGTCTTGGTGCTTTGCAGCTTGTGATGCGAAGAAAGAAAAGAGCCCTTTCGCTCCTTGGACCGCAGTATGTGCCACCACATCACCAGTTACACGGGATAACCACTCTTCTAGATCTGGTTTGCAATCGGTTAGCAGAGCAGAAAACTTCTGAGCCAGCTGAATGTCACCTTCCAATTGCAACTTATCCTGTTTGATAAGCTTGGTGATATTCGCCTGCTCTTTTAGTTCAGGAAGTACCGAAAGGTTTAAAGATAAATAACAGTCCGGCTCACCCTCATAATTGGAAAGAACATCCAACTGATGACTAAACACAAAAGTGAGTGACTTATTAAACTCACGCAAATGAACTTGAATAATCTGACCTTTAAGACGCGCAACGCGCTTAACCAACGCATCGTCATCTTTGATTAAGGTATTGAGCGTGGTTTCCACCACCGCGGTGACTAATGGGTCAAAGGGCATAGCTCAGTCCTTAGAATTTGTATCCACGGTGCAGCGCAACAATACCACCCGTTAGGTTGAAGTATTTGGTCTGCTCAAAGCCAGCGTCTTTCATCATGCCTTCCAGAGTCTCTTGATCTGGATGCATTCGAATAGATTCAGCAAGATAACGATAACTTTCTGCATCGTTCGCTACCAATTCACCCATTTTCGGCAACAGATGGAAAGAATACGCATCGTAAACTTTAGATAGAGGCTCAAGGATAGGTTTTGAAAACTCAAGTACCAGTAAGCGACCACCCGGCTTCAGTACGCGATACATAGAACGCAGCGCCTTGTCTTTATCGGTCACGTTACGTAGACAGAAACTGATAGTAATACAGTCAAAGTAATTATCTGGGAATGGCAGCTCTTCAGCATTAGCCTGAACGTAATGAACGTTACCGACAATACCAGTATCACGCAATTTGTCGCGACCCACATTCAACATGGAGTTGTTGATGTCAGCGAGAATCACATGACCTTTGTCACCAACGATACGAGAAAACTTAGCCGTCAGGTCACCAGTACCACCACCAAGATCAAGGATACGTTGACCCGGTCTCGCACCACTGCAATCAATAGTAAAGCGCTTCCATAAGCGGTGAACACCACCAGACATCAAATCGTTCATGATGTCGTATTTTGCTGCTACCGAGTGAAATACCTCAGCAACTTTTGTCACTTTTTCTTCTTTCGCGACTGTTGTGAAACCAAAGTGTGTGGTTTCGTCTTGTTGATTAAGCTGATTTGATTGCACGTTACTATCCGTCATTATTCTTCCTCTTAGGCGGCGCAACATCACCTACGCCGCAGACGGTCAGTTTACTTTATCCATGTCTGGTTGTCTTTCCACCAACGCATCATTTTGTGCAATTTCTGTCAGAGAAGGAGAAATGGAGCGTTTCACTTCCACACCGAGTTGCTTAAAACTCTCCGCTTGACGGATCGCATTGCCCCTTCCGGTGGCCAATTTGTTCATTGCACCTTGATAACTTTGGTTCGCTTTATCGAGTGCGCCGCCCAGACCTTCCATATCATCAACAAACAAACGCAACTTGTCGTAAAGCTTGCTCGCCTTGTCAGCAATCACCTGTGCATTCTGATTCTGGCGGTCGTTGCGCCAAAGGTTATCAATAGTACGCAGCGCCACAAGCAAGGTGGTTGGACTGACCAAAATGATGTTGCTCTCCATCGCCTCTTTCACCAAACTCGGATCGGCTTGAATCGCCACTTGGAATGCAGGCTCTACCGGGATAAACATCAAGACGTAATCAAGCGAACGGATACCTTTTAGTTGATGGTAATCTTTTTGCGACAATCCCCGAATATGATTACGTAGCGCAATCAGATGATCACTCAATGCACGATCGCGTTCGGCGTCTGTCTCAGCATTAAAGTAGCGCTCATAAGCCACCAGCACCATTTTCGAGTCGATAACCACTTGCTTCTCTTGGGGAAGATGAACAATCACATCCGGCTGATATCGTTTACCCGCTTCATTTTGCAGGCTGACTTGGGTTTGATACTCGTGACCTTCACGCAGTCCTGATTCAGCCAGCACGCGCGCCAGAACCACCTCACCCCAGTTGCCTTGCTGTTTATTATCACCTTTTAGCGCTTGGGTGAGGTTCATCGCCTCTTTGGTCATCTGATCGTTAAGACGTTGTAGGTTCTTTAGTTCATGAACCAAGGTATGGCGTTCTTTGGCTTCCTGGCTGAAACTATCATTAACTTGCTTTTTAAACCCTTCCAACTGCTCTTTGAGTGGCGACAGGATGCCCTCTAAACTCTGTCGGTTTTGTGCGTCAACCTTAGCCGTTTTGGCTTCAAACACTTGGTTGGCTAGACGCTCAAACTGCTCTTTTAAGCGCAATTCAGATTGCTGTAGAAGCTCAAGCTTTTCTTGGTCAGAGCGCTGTTGTTGCTGATAAGTCGCTAACTGTTCACGCAGCTCGGCTTCAGATTGAGCCCGCTGCTGCTTCACATATTCAAGGTCAGTCGCATACTGCTGACGTTCTTGCTTCACCGCTTCAAAGTAACGCAACTTTTCCATTGCAGCCATGACTTTGCCATGCGCTTGCTTAAGCTCAAACGCCGATTTATCTCGTTCGTCATCCAGTTCGTCAAGCTCTTGCTTTGCGTCTTGAAGGTCGTGGCGTAAGCGTTCAATTTCTTGCTCTAAAGCGGTCTTTTCTAACTGCGCTTTTTGCTCAAACATCTGCTCCATCTGACGTGACTTAAAGTGCAGAATTGCAGCGGCGGAAAATCCGAGACAAGTTGAAATAGAAGTGATTGAAAGTAGGAGGGTTTGGTTATCAATTATCCATTGCATTGTATACGTGCCATCAGCCTAGGTTCTATAGCTAATGGTAATTTATACTGGATAAATGTCCAGATATTTACAAGGCACGCCGCTTGATACGTGAGTTGATAATATCTTCGATAAGCTTCTGTTCACGCTTTGCTTTTTCGTAGTTTTGTTTTTTACTCCAACGATCCAGCACTTGCTCTAGTCCATGTACTCTGGCCGCTTTTTGTTGCAGCTGTTTCTGAACCGACTGACACTGTGCTTCCATCACTGCTTGCTCATGCTTTTGATGATTCAGCATTTTTTGCAGCATTTGGTCGACAAGGTTAAGGTTCATCAACCCCATGCTATTGGTTTGATTTGAGCCACTGTGATTTAATGTTTTCAGTTCAGACAATGCCAGTAGCTGCTTAGCCAAATGCTCATTTTGTTGGCGCATAGATTCCAAACGCGCACCAATCTGATCACGTCGTAATTCCTCTACTTGGGTTATTTTACCGACTGCACGAATTTTACTGTCCATAGTTTTTGGTTAGCGTTTGGCTTCCTGCTTAATTAGGGTTTTGAAATAGCTGCGCCAGCTCCGTTAACGATGTCTGAAAATCCACCGCCTCATTGGCCGCTTGCAATAGATAGTTTTTGAGTTGAGGGTGCATCGCCACCGATTGGTCGAGTTCAGGGTCTTGGCCTGGCTGATAACCGCCTAAAGGAAGCAGCTCTTTCACTTGCAAATAGTTGGAATAAAGCTGACGAAATTGATTGGCTAGCGTACTGTGCGCTTCAGGAGTACATCCTGACATACAACGGCTGATCGACGCATTAATATCAATCGCCGGATAGTGTCCTTGCTCCGCCAATGAGCGAGAGAGTACCACATGCCCATCTAGAATTGCGCGGGCAGAATCCACCACAGGATCTTGTTGGTCATCCCCTTCTGCTAAAACCGTGTAAATGGCAGTCAAACTGCCATCGGGATGCTCACTGTTACCGGCACGCTCCAACAGCTGAGGCAAGACACTGAAAACCGAAGGTGGATATCCTCTTGATGCCGGAGGTTCACCTAATGCTAACGCAATTTCACGCTGCGCCATGGCATAGCGAGTTAAAGAATCCATCAGCAACAACACATCGTTGCCTTTATCCCGAAAATACTCGGCAACTCGATGACAAAGTAATGTGGCCCGTAAGCGCATTAATGGTGACTCATCCGCAGGAGCTGCAATAATAATGGCTTTCTTACGCGCTTCTGGCGTCAAATTACGTTCGATAAACTCACGCACCTCACGGCCACGCTCACCAATCAAGCCAACCACAATGACATCAGCTTCGGTGTTTTGAGTAATCATCCCCATCAACACACTTTTACCCACACCGCTGCCTGCCATTAAACCAATGCGCTGACCCTTGCCGACAGTGAGTAAACCGTTGATCGCACGAACACCAACATCCAGTGGCGTATCAACGGGGCGGCGTTTTAATGGGTTTATTGGTTTCGGCTCTAAAGAGACACGATCGCCTCCTTTTAGCACCGCGCCATCATCCAATGCTTCACCAAGTCCATTCACCACACGCCCTAACCAATGACTGCCCAAATTAACCGAGCTATCACCATCAAGCGGTATGACTTTGGCACCGGCAAATAATCCCCCCAACTGACGAACAGGCATGAGGTAGGCAATATTATGGTCAAAACCCACCACTTGCGCTTCAATCATATCGCCTTCATCTGTCTCAACCAGACAACGTTGCTCAAGCTTAAATCGACACCCAACCGCTTGCAGCATTAAACCGTTCACCTTTACTAATCGACCTGTGACTCGCGCAACAGGTACTAGGTTAAGCGACGCAATCGCATCGTTTAGGCGGTCATGAAGTAGAGGGGAGGAAGCACTAGTCATCGTTACTCGCTAAATCAATAGGTGTCACTTCATCCAATAAGTGCTCTTTCACTGCATCCATACACGACTCCAATCGAGAGTCGCAACTGGCGTCAGCTTCAGCATCTTCTGTCACCAAATGACAGCCACCAACGGGCAGTTCTGGTTTGGCAACTAACTTCCAACCGTCAGCTAGCTCAGGGTTAATCTGGGTAATACGCTCTAGGTCTTGTGGGTTTAGGTGTACGGTGACCTTTTCGGTTTTACCCGGCATGGCCTCCAGTGTCTCATCGACCAATGCCAGAATTTGCTGAGGCATCAGCGTCAACTCAGCACGAATGACTTGCTGCGCCACTTTTTGCACCAACTCACAGATGATATGGCGTTGTTGCTGTTCTTTTTCTTCCTGCCAGCGAGACAGTGACACATAGATATCATTAACAGGTTTAACGGCATCAAGGAACGCTTGCTTGCCCGACTGTTCACCCGAAACAAAACCTTTTTGAAAGCCCTCTTTTTGACCTTCCAATAAACCCTGTTGCTTACCTTGCTCAATTCCTTGGTTTAAGCCTTCTCGATGACCACGCTCTAGCCCTTGTTGAAAGCCTTCTTCAAGGCGTTCCTGCACGTCGATTTGTGTCGGTGCGTCATCCCAACTGAGTTCAGCGGTAAACTCATCCACTGCTGAAGGTTGTGCCAATGGCGGGAAGCGGTGTTGTCTATAACCACTAGGTGGCAAGGTAAATATCGCTTTTTCCTTCATGGCTTACTCCACCGTCTGCTCTTGGTATAGCGACAACTCGATCTCGCCTGCTTCCGATAGCTCTTTGATGATCTGCATAATGTCATTGCGAGCACGCTCAACCGCACTAACAGGCACTGCGCCGCGCAATTGCATATCGTCTTCCAGTGCTTTAACCATACGCTGTGGCATCGAACGTTTGATCGCTTGCTGCAAGGTAATTTCCGCCCCTTTTAACGCCACCGCCCAAAGCTCAATTGGTACTTGCTGAACCAACGTATCCATGGTGTCTTCACGCTGCCTACCTAGCACCATAAAGTCGAACATGTTCTCTTCAATTTCACTGACGACGTCTTCATCATGCAGTTTGAGCATTTCCATCAACATTGCTCGGTCACCCGAGAAACGGTTGATGATGTCAGCCACTTGTTTAACGCCAGACATAGGTGCACTTTGACTTACTGATACCTGTTCAATACAGCGTTCTATTAATTCGTTAAGATCCGCTGCCACTTGATGGTCAATATCTTGTAAGCGAGCAATGCGATACAGCAACTCATCGTGATAATCTGCAGGAAGGTAACTCAGTACCGCAGAGGAGGTCTCTGGAGGTAAATAGGCTAAGAATATAGCCTGCATCTGAGGGTGCTCTTTCGCTACAAATCTCGACAAGATCTCCGCATCAACCCATTGCAATCGCTGCATGTTATTGCGAATTTCATCACCATACAGGTTATTAAGTAATCCCTTAGCTAAATCATTCCCCAGAGCTTTACGCAATGTGTTCGACAGGTATTCTTTTGAGGCACCACGAATACCACTGTGCTGTCTAAAGTCTTCGAAGAAGTGTTGAATCACCCCTTTGGCATTATCACTTTTGATGCCACTTAGGCGTGCCATCGCTCGGGTGACACGCTGTGTTTCATCGCGAGAGAAATGACGCAGCACCTGAGCAGCGGCGTCCTCCCCCATACCTAAGAGCACAAGAGCGGTTTTCTCAACATGACTAAGCGTTGCTGGCGTTGACTGTGCTGTTTTCATTCACATTTACCCATTGTTTAAGTACTTCCGCTACGCGCTCAGGCTCTTCATTGGCAATAAGCTGTAGATGTTTAAGTTGAATTTCCAACGGCGACCCTGGAGGGGGCAGCATGTCACTGCTAGCATCAAGACCTGAAGAGGTGGATTCTATGCCTTTCTCAGACAATCGACGATTGAGCATCTCTTCACGTTCGCGCTCTTCGCGAGTCTGAATATTCTCTTGGTATTCCTCTTCTTGAGGCTCAGCGAATTCAAGTTCGTTACCACGCTTGTCCGCTCCTGTGAGGTGCATAATCAATGGGCGAAGTACAAAGAAGATCATCGCCATTCCGAGCATACCGCCAATGACATAACGCAGAGGCTGTTGCACTGTTGGGTCTTGCCACCACGGCATAGCCGGTGGCGCTTCGATTTCAATTGGGGTGAAGTTAAAGCTCATTAGGCTCAAGCTGTCTCCACGATCGGCGGAGATACCTACAGCATCGGTGATCATCGTTGATATTTGTGCGCGTTCGGCTGGTGTCCATGCCGTACCATTTGGTGCAGCACTTTCATTAAGCAGTACAGAGACACTTAGCTTAGCAATTTGACCTTGCTGATATTGAGTACGGCGCACGCTGCTGCCTACCGCGTACTGACGATTTAGCTCACTGCGTGCATTGGTATTTTGACTATCATTGGTTGGCACTTCCCCTGTCACTGGCGGTTGATTACTCAGAGAGCCCGGAATACCAAGTGCTATTTTATCAATGGTATTGTTCTGAATACTGTGCTCGTTTCGCACCACCGGATTGGTGTCGAGGATTTCTTGCGTTTCTTCCACTCGACTGAAGTCCATATCCGCCGCAACCTGAACACGATAGTTACTCGGACCTACAATCGGCGTAAGCATATCTGCCGCCCGTTGAATGATCTGCTTTTCAACGTTCTTTTGATATTCCAGATATTTCGCATTGACCTTACCTGCTTCTGCCGAGCCAACATCGGCACTCAACAGACGGCCATATTGGTCAATAACCGAAACAAACTCTGGTTTCATTCCCGTTACACTACCCACCACCAAGTTGATGATGGCTTCGACTTGGTCAGGTTTCAGATCTTCACCCGGCTTAAGCTCAATCATCACCGACGCCGACGGCTCTTCACCTTGTTGGCGAACAAACAATGTCTGTCTTGGAATGGCTAAGTGAACACGGGCATTAGAGATAGCATTAAGAGAAATGATGGTGCGTACTAGTTCACCTTCGAGTCCATGACGGTAACGGGCATTTTCCATGAACTGGCTCGTTCCCAAAGAACTGTCTTCTTTAAGTGAGTCCAATCCGGTTGGCAGTTGAGCTTTAACGCCCTTCGCCGCCAATAACATACGGATTTTAGCCACTTGACCTTCTGCGACTAACACTTGGCCATTTTGCTCTTGCAGTCGATAGGCAATACCTTCGGACTCTAATACCGAGACAATTTCACCAATATCAAAACGTTCTTGTTGGCTGTATAGCGGACGATAACTTTGCGAAGAACTCCACAGCGCCACCACAATAATGGCTGCAACAATAGCAGCCAGTACTGCTGACAAGACCAAGTTACGCTGCGAACTTGACCACAGCTGCTTCACCTTGGCGTTGATATCGTTCATATTCGATGAGTTTGCTGTTTTAGGGGCAACATCGATTGGTCCCGCTGCCGCCACAGTTTGAGGTGCTAATTCTGACATGTTCTACACCGGCATCTTCATAATATCTTCAAAGGACGCAACTACCTTGTTGCGAACTTGCATTAGAGCAGAAAACGATAAGCTCGCTTTCTGGCTAGCAATCATGGCTCCAACAAGATCATCACTCTCCCCAGTCTCTACTGCTGTGATTTTCTGTGATGCCGTAGATTGATGTTGGTTCACCATATCAAGCACATTTTTCATTGCCCCAGAAAATGCCATCGGTTCATTAACCTTGTTCACATCGATTGGGTTATTGGACACCACAAAATCAGGCTGCACGTGCTGCTGCATTACCTGCATTTTTGTCAGCATTAATTGCTCTGCGGATAACGCGTTATTTATCGGTTGCATCGCCATCAAATTTCTCCTTTACGCAGCCGAGCCAATGGCTGACTGTAGATCGATTCCTTGCTCTCGCATCGCAGCTAATTTGTAGCGCAGTGCTCGCGTAGAAACCCCTAGAGCGTCCGCCGTTTTAGTTCGGTTTCCGCCAAATTGACGTAGTTTTTCTAAGATAAATTGGAATTCTGCCTGCTTTTTAACTTCCACGTGTCCCATTAGGTTTTCATTGGACACCACAGGATTAAAAGCAGGGATCTCAATCGGCAACATCAAGTCGTGAGCCGTAATATAGTCGCCGTGGCGCATGACGAGCGCACGTTGGATCACATTCTCTAATTCACGAATATTGCCGGGCCAGTGGTATTGACTAAGCGCTTGCTGCGCATCCTCAGATAAGTAGCAATTGGCTTGCTCTTTGTATTTATTAATAAAGAATTGGCTAATAGGTAGGATGTCATCTTTACGATCACGAAGTGGCGGCCAATGCAGCGGCAATACGTCTAAGCGGTAATACAAGTCTTCTCTAAACGTCCCTTTTTGAACCTCTTCGCGAAGATCTTTATTAGTGGCCGCAATCACTCGAATATCTAAAGCAATCGACTTATGGCTACCCACACGCTCTACTTCTCTCTCCTGAAGCACTCGCAATAACTTAGCTTGAACGGCTGGTGACATTTCGCCAATTTCGTCTAACAAAATTGTGCCACCGTTAGCTTCTTCAAACTTACCGGTTTGTGAACCCGTCGCGCCGGTAAATGCTCCTTTCACATGACCAAACAGTACCGCTTCTAGCATGGACTCAGGAATAGCGGCACAGTTAACGGCTACAAAAGGCTGCTGTGCGCGAGGCGATTGATCATGGACGTAACGGGCAAGTACTTCTTTGCCGGTACCCGATTCCCCAGTAATCAACACACTAGCACTGGTGCACGCCGCACGGTGCGCCAATTGCAAAACTTGTTTGCTTCGCCAAGATTCCGCCACAATATTGGCCATTGGCTTCTCTAGCGCTTCAACGCGACGAATCAAGTTAACCAGTTGCGCTGCTTCAAAGGGACGCAGCAAGTAATCTGTCGCCCCCGCCTTCATCGCTTCTGCAGCTAATATACCTTGGTCTTGTTCGACGATGGCAATAGCCACGCCAGGATTAGTTTTTCGCTGATGACAGGCAATCCACTCACGAATACTCATATCGGGCAGATTGGAGCTGACTAAACTGATGGAGCTTGAAGTGGCTAACAGTGCCGAACGACCAGTTCGAACATGATTTACGCTAAAGCCCTGCTCCGTTAATAGGTCGATAATAGGTTGAGCGTTTTGCTCACAAGGCTCAACGTAGAGAATATCCTTTTTCATTTACTGAACCTCCGTCTTCAGATCCGTTGAAGACGCTGTGTTGTTGGAAGGATGACGAACCACTCGAACCGTAACTCGGCGGTTCTTAGCTTGACCAAACTCAGTCTCATTGCTGCTCACGGGGTAACGGGCGCCATGGGCTCGTACTTCGATCAGTTTGGCTGGCGTCCCTAACTCAGTGAGTACACTGGCGACGTCATCGGCACGAACTCGTGACACCTGTAGGTTGCTCAATGACGAACCAACATTATCCGTGTGTCCATCCACTAGCACTTTTGATATGTGGCCATCTGCTTTGATATAGCTGGCTAATGATTGCAGTGTTTGACGCTGTTCACTGGTGACCACTCGTTGGCCAAAATCAAACTTCAACACCACATCTCTCGCTTGGCTGTAGTTCATTTCAGGTAATTTGGAGCGGCACTGATTGAAGCTAAAGTACGCCGATTCAATTCGAGTGGAAGGTAAAACAAAGGCATCACCTACTTGATTAGCAGCTTGCATAGAGCTCACTCTGATCCAAGCCCCACGAGTGGTGGCTGCTAATAAAGCATCAATATCCACATCAAAGATGGCGTAGCCACGCGTTGTTTTCGCAGCATCATCAATCATGGTGTGTTGCACTGGGGTATGCCATGGTGCCGACAGTTGAAATAGCTGTGCTTGTTTGATGTTATTGTTAGGTAAATGCAGAACTGCCGACAATTGGTTATTAGGTTCCGCATGGAAGTAAAACTTCCCCCTATTATTTGGCAAGGTCTGAACAAGCTGGCACTCAAATTCTCCCTCTACAAATTGCCAATTAACCAAATCCATCGGAATATTTACTTCCGCTGCGTGTGAGATCTTAATCCCAAAAAACATCCCCATTAATAACACCAATGGGCACATCTTATTAACAGCGAAAGTGTGAATTTGTATTTTACATTCTCTTGACCGAGAAAAATCTCGACATAATGAGAAATAATATTTTTTAACTAAGCCATAGATCATATTGCTGTCCATCTATATCTCTTTCACATAATACATAGAAGCCTACTTTCATATGAGAGAGAAGTTTTATAAAATCCCTTGATAGGCGTTATAAAACATAAATTTAGATAAAATACTCACTCTGATTGTTGCTATATAAGGGCTGTGCGCATTATTTAGTCGCTATTTCGCCCATGAAATATAATTATTATTTAATTAAGCTACCTGTATTTATTTTATATTTAAAGATGCTTTATATAGCGAAAACAAACATATGAACCAAGTTCACAAATTTACATTAGAGGGCTAAAAATAAATAAAAAAACCAGAGTAGACTGACGAAAAATGACGCTTTGTTATTAAATAGCAACACATAATTACAAATGAAACCCCACTCAGATTACGTTTGGTAAAGATATGGATATGCAAAAAACAGAGATGCCTGAACAGGTGCAAACTCTTAATGTGGAATTATTAGGTAAACCCATTCATATCATTCGCAATAAGCTCGAAGAGCTATTGATTAACTCATGCCAACAGCTAAGCCTTGAACTACAAGCTTGGTTGAAAACACAACAAGTGTTAGTCGAATTGGACCATGTCTCGCTTACGGAACTACCGCAAACCAACGTAGATGTCACCAGTGTTTCAGTGCTCAAACATAGCGACGACGGCATGCTCTATGTGTCGATGGAGTCCACCATGCTAATGCGCTTATCTGACCAATTTTATAGCACTAGCATGGAACGCAGCGGTGGGGAGCTCACCAATAGCGACTTGCGACTATTACAGCGCATTGCCAAGTGCACCTCGCAGTGGATAGCGCCAGAAACCGCATGGAAACAACATGAATTTGAGGTTATTCCGGGCATTGGCATTACTGCCACGCTATCCATTCATGTGCGTAACCAACAAGCTCTATTAGCCATCACACTAGACAGTGCCCTGATTCAGACGCTAATCGACGAACTGGAATTAACACCCAATCCACATATGGCAAGTGACTTCAATCATGCCTTGCATAAAACCCCAGTCCGCTTGAATGTTCAATTGAGTAAGACCGTGTTGCCTTTAACACAAGTACTCAAACTCAAAGCCGACGACATTCTCCCTATTGAACTGCTCAATAACGCTCCAGTGAACATTGGTAAAGAGACCCTATTCACAGGGCGCGTGGCAGAACAAGAGGGACAACTCGTTTTAATTTTAAATGATGATAAGGAAACCAACCGATGAGCGATTCGCCAGAACAAAGTGTCTTCGACGGTGACGAACTGCGCTTCGATGACTTTCAACTTGAGGACTTTGATACCGACGCCCCTATGGCCGCTCCAGTTCAATCTGAGCGAGATCTTAGCTTCTTCAAAAATATTCCCGTCACCGTGACGCTTGAAGTCGCCAGCAAAGAGGTTGCACTAGGCGATCTGATGTCTGCCGGTGAAGGCAGTATTATCGAACTTGATAAGCTAAATGGCGAACCGTTGGATGTGAAGGTTAATGGTTCTCTAATGGGGCATGCCGAAGTCGTCGTCGTCAACGAAAAGTACGGCCTGAGACTGATTGATGTCGTTGATTCTGCGCTCACTTCTATGGGTAAGTAGCTCGTGAAACTGCGTTTAGCTGGTATCGCTTATCCTTCGAACCTACGCCTGCTCCTCATAGGCCTGGTCATCGTCATGCTCGGTTTGTTTGCTCATCCCGCTTTAGCGGATAACGGGCTGACTTTTCTAACCGTTAACGATGGTCAATCAGAACAAGAATACAGCGTAAAGCTGCAAATCTTGCTCTTGATGACAGCTTTGAGCTTTTTACCTGCGTTCATTTTGATGGCCACCAGCTTCACTCGCATCATTGTCGTGTTAGCGATTTTGCGTCAGGCTTTGGGCTTACAACAAAGTCCCCCCAACCGAGTATTAATCGGTATTGCACTCAGTCTGAGCATCCTCATCATGCGGCCCGTTTGGAGCGATGTGTATGAGCACGCTTTCGTTCCTTATGACCAAGGCGAAATCACTTTGATGCAAGCTTTTGCTACCGCAGAAAAGCCGGTACGCAATTTTATGCTCGCACAAACTCAACGTAATTCACTCGAACAAATGCTGCGCATTGCCAACGAACCGGTGGATTCAAAGGTGGAGGATATTTCCTTTGCTATTGTTCTTCCAGCCTTTGTGATCAGTGAGCTAAAAACCGCGTTTCAGATCGGCTTCATGTTGTTTATTCCTTTTTTAATCATAGATTTGGTAGTCGCAAGTGTCTTGATGGCAATGGGTATGATGATGCTTTCGCCATTGATTGTCTCATTACCATTCAAATTGGTGGTGTTCGTTTTGGTTGATGGTTGGGCGATGACAGTCGGAACCCTATCCGCCAGCTTTGGCAGTGGATGAGAGCGTGAATCATGACTCCAGAACTGACCGTTACTCTGTTTTCAAACGCCGTCTGGCTCATCATCAGCATCGTGATGGTACTGGTAGTGCCAGGACTGCTTGTGGGTTTGGTTATCGCGGTTTTTCAAGCTGCAACTCAAATCCAAGAACAAACACTCAGCTTTTTACCCAAATTATTGGCCACCCTGTTGATGGTCATTTTTGCCGGGCATTGGATGCTACGCAAAATCATGGAGCTGTTCGACTTCTTGTTCCATAACATTCCAGGGATGATTGGTTAATGCAAATTACGTTCGCCGAAATATCTCAATGGTTAGGTCAGTTATGGTGGCCCTTTTTCAGGATTGGGGCTGCCTTTCTGGCCATGCCATTTTTCGGTGATGCGTTAATTCCAGTATGGGTCAGAGCCCTACTTGCCTTATCGATTGTGGTGATCACGGCACCGCTTATGCCTGCAATGCCTGCCGTTGATTTGCTGTCGATGACCTCTTTGTTTTTGGCCTTTGAACAGGCTATGTGGGGACTTTTTTTCGGACTCATACTGCACCTTTTTTTCACCATTTTCACCATGCTAGGGCAAATCGTCTCGCTACAAATGGGGCTTGGTATGGCGATCATGAACGACCCAGTCAATGGACTCTCCGTTGCCATTTTGGGACGAATTTTCTTGCTGCTGTGTACGCTATTATTCCTTGCACTCGAAGGGCATCTTCTGGTCATTGATATTTTGGTGCAGAGCTTTGTGGTATGGCCGGTCGGCTCTGGCATCACTATCGCCTCTTTAGACAATATCGTTTCTTTGTTTGGTTGGATGTTTGCTTCAGCCTTAGCCTTGGCGTTGCCAGCCATCGTCTCCATGCTATTGGCGAACATCAGTTTTGGTGTCATGAACCGAGCGGCACCCAGCCTAAACGTTTACGCTCTTGGCTTCCCAATGACCATGTTGCTTGGTTTGTTTAGTATCTTGCTGACCGTTAGTGGCATTCCTAGCCGCTATACCGCGCTGGTACACGAAACATTGAGTCAACTTAACCTGTTTATGGTGGGGGGGGCATGAGCGAGCAGTCCAGCCAAGATAAAACCGAAAAGGCCTCGCCCCAGAAGATCAAAAAGGCGAGGCAGGAAGGTCAAATTCCTCGCGCCAAAGAGTTCACTACTGCGGTGCTGTTTCTGATTGTTGCCATCTATTTTTATAGCCAAATCGGTCGTATTTGGGAGCACATTTCTGGTGTATTTCGTTTCAATATGGCACTAACACGTCAGGACCTAGACAACCCTAAACAAATGATTGAGCAACTGGGTCAAAGCCTTGGCATCATCATCGAATTACTACTACCCATGTTTATGGTTATCGTCATTGCCGCTATCGGCAGTAGCATGATACTTGGCGGTTGGATGTTTCGCCCAGCGAATATCCAACCCAAGTTGAGTAAGCTCAACCCCATTTCCGGTGTTGGACGTATGTTTTCAACACGTTCATTGGTTGAATTGCTGAAGTCCTCGCTCAAGGTCACGGTGATTTTTGCCTTGCTATATACCTATTTGGATAGCAACTTTTCTCAGCTACTTGGCATGCAAAAGCTCACCCTATCGCAGGGCATCACTATGGTGATGACGATTTTATTTGAAGGTTTGTTACTGATGGGCGTGGCTCTGCTTATCTTTGGCGTGATTGATATTCCTTACCAACGTTGGGAGCACCTCAAGCAGCTCAAAATGACCAAGCAAGAGCTGAAAGAAGAGTACAAAAATAACGAAGGGCGTCCGGAAGTAAAACAGCGTATTCGTCAGATTCAACAGCAGTTTGCACGCCGAAAAATCGACAAAGCCGTCCCCAAGGCTGATGTAGTGATCACCAACCCAACGCACTACGCCGTGGCTCTAAAATACGACACCTCTTTATCAGATGCGCCATTTGTGGTGGCAAAAGGTATCGATGAAACAGCGATGCACATTCAACGTATTGCCCGCGAAAATCAGGTGGAAATATTACATTCGCCGCCATTAACGCGCTCTATCTACTATACCACCGCCATAGAGCAAGCGATCCCAAGCCAGCTCTACATCGCCGTGGCACATATTTTAACTTACGTGATGCAATTAAAGGCGTTTCGCCAAGGCTCGGGAGACAAACCGCTACCACTTCCCGTGTTCTCAATACCTAAACATTTGCAACACTAACGGATAACTAGAACAAGTAACAAAGGAACTCTCATGTTGAATCGTCTTAAACAATTTAGACGCTCAGGAAAAGGCTATATTGGCATCCCTATTGTGTTGCTGATGATTTTGGCTATGGTGATTTTACCATTGCCGCCTTTGCTACTCGATGCGTTGTTCACGTTCAATATTGTTCTGGCTATTTTGGTCTTACTGGTCAGTACCACCGCCAAAAGACCGCTCGACTTTTCCATCTTCCCAACCATTTTGCTTATCGCAACCCTAATGCGACTCACCTTGAACGTGGCCTCTACTCGTATTGTCCTACTCGAAGGTCATAATGGTGGAGACGCGGCTGGTAAAGTTATCCAAGCCTTCGGTGAAGTCGTGATTGGTGGTAACTACGTCGTAGGTATGGTGGTCTTCATCATCTTGATGATCATTAACTTTGTGGTGATCACCAAAGGTGGTGAACGTATTTCTGAAGTTTCGGCTCGATTTACCCTTGATGCACTACCAGGCAAACAGATGGCGATCGATGCAGACTTAAATGCGGGACTTATTGACCAAGAAGCGGCAAGACAAAGACGTAAAGAAGTCGCCAATGAAGCTGATTTCCATGGCTCGATGGATGGTGCCTCTAAGTTTGTGCGTGGCGATGCTATCGCAGGCTTAATGATTCTGTTTATCAACATTATCGGCGGTATCAGTATCGGTGTGTTTGAACACGGCTTACCCGCTTCTGAAGCATTCAAGACTTATGCACTACTAACCATCGGTGATGGCTTGGTGGCACAGATTCCATCACTGTTACTGGCAACAGCAGCGGCCATCATTGTTACTCGCATCAATGACAGCGATAACGATATGACCGATACCATGCATAAGCAGTTATTGGCGACGCCGGCAACCTTATACACGGTTGCCGCCATTATGCTGATTATTGGTCTAGTACCAGGCATGCCACATCTCGCCTTCTTCACGTTTTCTGGTGTATTAGCGTTTGCAGGCTGGCGTCAATCCAAAGCTCCTGTTAGCGACCCGCAGCTTGATGAAGTTGAAGCGATTTCTGCTGCCATGCAAGCAGACAATGAGCAACCACTATCTTGGGATGATATCCCACATGTACACAGCTTATCGCTAGCTTTGGGTTATCGATTGGTTCACCTAGTGAATAAAGAGCAAGGTGCACCGCTGACACAGCGTATTCGAGGGGTACGTAAAAATCTTTCCGAACAAGTGGGCTTCTTAGTTCCAGAGGTGAGTATTCGAGACAACCTGAGTCTTAAACCTAACCAGTACACCTTATCACTTAACGGTGAAATCATCGAAGAAGGCTTTATCGAACCCGATCGCCTGATGGCTATCGCTGTTGGTGAAACGTATGGCGAAGTGGATGGTATCTTAGGCAGTGACCCTGCTTATCATTTGCCGGCGGTTTGGATCGAACATAAAGACAAAGCCAAAGCACTTAATATGGGCTATCAAGTCGTCGATGATGGCACCGTTATCGCCACACACATTAGTAAGGTGATGAAGTCGCATCTCGCGGAGTTATTTACTCATGATGACGTGGATGCAATGAATCTGCGCTTAACCCAGCAAGCGCCTAAACTTTCCGAAGCGCTCGGTGCAGCTTTAAACCCAGCACAACAGTTAAAGGTGTACAGGCAACTACTGCTCGATCAGGTCCCTCTTAAGGACATTCGCACCATTGCTAATACCATGCTGGAATCAGCAGAAAATACTAAGGATCCTATTCTTATTGCTGCCGACGTGCGTTGTGCACTGCGCCGCACCTTAGTTAATCTTGTGGCTGGACAACGTAAAGAGCTAAGCGTGTACGCACTTTCTGATGAGCTCGAACAGATGTTGATGACGTCACTACAACAAGCTCAAGCCAATGGCAGCGTCATGCTAGATAGCTTCCCAATTGAGCCAAATATCCTAAGTCAATTCCAGCAAAACTTACCGCTGATAAAACAGCAGCTTAAACAACAAGGGCTGGCGCCTATCTTATTGGTCATGCCCCAGCTAAGACCTTTGATCGCTCGATATGCCCGCACCTTCTCGCAAGGATTGGCGGTACTGTCTTATAACGAAATCCCAGAAAACAAACAGATAAACGTGGTAGGAAACCTTGGATAACCTAACTTCAAACCAAGCGCTGTATCGCTACCTACATCAGCTAGTGGAGCAGCATGTCGTTACGGAAGACGACCAGATTATTTTTGACGCTTTTGAACAAAATGATATTCGCCATGCCTGTCAGGCCATTCGCGACACCAAAAACGGGGAAGTCGAGTTTCAGCATTTGACGCTGCGATTCGGCAGCCAAAGTGAGCAAAGCGTCTACCAGTTTGACCTTTCTGAAACGATGCGCTTTTGTCTCGATTTGTACAGTTTGTATCTCGCCTTGCGCCAAACTAAGTTCCAAATAGAGACCTTTCACCCAGATCTCACCAGTAATGTCGTCGTGCCTATTAGCAGTGATGCCCTACTGTGGGAATCAGGCGAGCACTTTCTCAAACAAGTGATTCGATACCACGCAGGCGCGTTCTACCATATTATCCCTTCACTGCAGCTGGGTGAGACCACCCCTTTGCATGAGCGGGTCCATGGATTAACCGAAGCCCTCAAAGAGCAAGCTTTCGCATTATGGTTCGACGTTGACCCAAGCCAAGGTATGTTCGAACAGTTACTGCCCTTCGAGCCCGATGCGCTCAAAGTGGCAGCAACGTTAGAAAACAAACAAGACCGAACACGGTTATTACCTTTGGTGAAATTCTGTCGTAATCATAAGTTAGCTTGGGTGGCAGGACGAATCAGTAATCAAGATGAACTCACCCAATTTAAGCGCCTTGGAGCCAGTCATTACTTTGGCTACTTTAGTGATATTCCGACCTCAATGTCATTTAAGTCATTCGGTGATGCCGGTAATGATGAGTACTAACCAAGCGCTTATTTAAACCACATCGGCGCCTCTCCTTTCACTCTTTCTAGCTGAAAAGAGAGGCCAACTCCTCTAACAAAATCGCTATTTTTCGGAATAAACCTCACACTTTCCAACCCAAAATCAATAATTTCCAAGTTTTTTTCATTTTCCAATTAATCCTAGAAATTAACCGACCGCCTCTTGTTAGTGAGCGGGGCGAATGTCCCACATTGATATAGATTCAAGGAGAATGACAATGGCTTTATCGATGCACACTAACTACGCTTCGCTAGTTACACAAAACACACTGAACAACACAAACGGTCTGCTAAACACAGCAATGGAGCGTTTGAGCACAGGTTACCGCATTAACTCTGCAGCAGATGATGCAGCAGGTCTTCAAATCTCAAACCGACTAGAAGCACAATCTCGTGGTATGAACGTCGCTATGCGTAACTCACAAGACGGTATCTCCATGCTACAAACAGCTGAAGGTGCGTTTGATGAGGCGACCAACATCCTATATCGCATGAACGACCTCGCTACTCAAGCAGCTAACGGTACCAACTCTCAAGCAGACCAAAAAGCTCTTGATAAAGAGTTTGCAGAACTAGAAACTGAACTTAAAAGCATCATGGACAACACTAAATTCGCTGGCGACACATTATTTAGCGGTACTGGTGTTAAAGGGGGAGGCTTAACTCTTCAAATCGGTGCTTCTAGCGCAGAAACACTAAGCCTAGCTACTACAGTTGACACTGATGTAGGTAGCGCTTTCACGACATTAACAACTGGTTTCACTAACTTTAGCGGTGGTGCTGACGTTGCAGCTGACCAAGCGAATGCTCAAACAGCCATGGGGGAAATTCAAACCGCTATCGATCAAGTTGGTGCAGCTCGTGCAGGTATGGGTGCAACAATTAACCGTCTTGACCACACCATCGTTAACCTTGGCAACATGGTTGAGAACACATCGGCTGCGAAAGGTCGTATCACTGACGCTGACTTCGCTGTTGAGTCTTCAAACATGACGAAGAACCAAATGCTAATGCAAGCGGGTACAACAGTTCTATCGCAAACTAACCAGCTACCTGGTATGGCGATGTCACTACTTCGCTAATAAAGCAAGCATCCTTAATAATTGGTGCGGTGATCGCTACCAGCCAACCGCATCGGTTATTTTTGGATATGATGAATTTTCCTTCGTTAACTATTCATCCGTCCTTTTAGCCTCCTTCGGGAGGTTTTTTCATTACTAGGTCGTGCTTGATGGGATGTGAAGAGATGAGAACAGAACCAACTCTGAACCCAGATCTCATATTGCCACTTATCTTATCACCAACGATTAATACCTCTCACCATCAAGTCGCCTTAACCCTCTGAGTAATAGGCAGTTTACTGGTGGAAAAGCGGAACTAGCACAATGGAAACCCCGCTTCCGCCCACGAGACAAAATTAGCCTAACCAATTGAATTTTAATGTTTTAAATCATGGCATATATCTTGATTTAACCCACTAAGAATACTGTGCTGTCCATCCCTATTGCACGGCGAGCAGCAAAACTAAGGAGCACTCCAATGAGTTCGTTTGACCCAATCACTATGGCGACCAACCTTGCCACTTATGATGTGCAGCCATTTCAGCAGCGCTACCAAATGCAAGCGGATAAGTATCAGGCTCAAATTACTGCGCTAGGTAAAGTGGAATCGGCATTGCGTGAGTTCCGAACTGCCGTAACCAACATGAACAGCAGCAGCTCGAACATCATTAAGAATACGGCAACGGTTTCACAAGAGGGTTTCCTTTCTGCGACGGCCAATGCCAGTGCCATGGCGGGCAGCTATCAGGTGTTTGTGGAACAAGTTGCCACCGCACACCAACTCTCAACGGGTATGCCAGCCGACCTAGATGCCAATACTGAGATTCCAACAACAGGCACGCTTGATTTAACAGTTGACGGTAAAACTCTATCACTCGATCTATCAACAGTTGATACCGACGGCGATGGCAAAGCAACCATGGCCGATCTGGTTTCCGCTATTAATAATGACCCTGATAACCCAGGCGTCAATGCCACTCTGGTTCGTTCCAATGGTCAGACGCACTTTATGTTATCAAGTACTGAAACAGGTGTTGCCAATAGCGTAAACGTGTCAGCTTCAGGCACTGGGGCAACATGGTTTGAAGATGCCTTTACTAACACCAGCGACATCAGTACACCACAAGATGCCGTCATTTGGTTAGGTGCTGAAGGTAGTGGCCTAAAACTGACCAACAGTAGCAATACCTTTACTGGCGTTATTGATGGTGTTGACCTGACGGTTAGCAAGGCACAGGTCTCGGGAGAGCAACCGCTGACGCTGACTATTGGTGCCGATGATGAAGCGACAAAAGAACAAGTTAACGCCTTCATCGACGCTTACAACACTCTGATGTCTACCATGGATGAATACACTGGTATCGGCGGGGAAGATAAAGCACGTGGCGTGTTAGCGAGTGACCCAACACTTCGCTCTATTGAAAGCCAACTCACCAGCATTATTCGTGGTGAATACAACGGAATGCGCCTAAGTGAAGTAGGTATTGAGATTGATCGCAGCGGCAAGATGACACTGGATGCTACCAAGTTCGAAGAGGCGCAGAAAAATAACAGTGCCGCGCTAGAAGCCATGTTTAACGGCGACGGTAATCTTCTGGATTCCATCGACACCATGGTTGACCCATTTTTAAAGTCGACCACCGGCCTTTTCAAAACCCGTAAAGACTCCTTACAACAGAACATTTCGCGCATTGACGACAAACAAGCAACGTTAGAGCGCAAGTACGACATGGCGTACAGCCGCTACCTCAAACAATTCACTCAAATGAACACCTTAATGACACAAATGAACCAAACCATGAGCATGTTTGGTTAGGGCTAGGAGTACAAAATTATGCTAATGGATTCAGGCTACGACTCATATCAGCAAGTCGATTTAGATGCCCAAGCAGCAGCCGCAAACCCACATCAACTAGTGGTGATGCTGATCGACGGTTTACTTAATGAAATTGAACGTGTGCGCGGTCATATAGGCGCAGGGCGCTTAGCCGAAAAGGGTGATGGTATCAGCAAGTGTATGAACATTCTTGTCGGCCTAGATAGCGCACTTGATGATGAAAATGGTGGCGAAATCGCCGAGAACTTGCACCAACTTTATGACTTCTGCCAAATCGAACTCTATCAAGCCAGTATTCACAATGACGTGGAAAAACTCGCCAGTGTAGAGCGTGTGATGGGCAATATCAGAGAAGGATGGTTGAATTTTGGCAATCAAGCATAAGGTGTCCCCTGAGCGATTCCGACACCTCAGTAAACTTATTGAAATCGCGACAAAAACGGAAGATTGGCACGCACTAAAACGCTACGACGTACAGCTTCGTGAGCTTTTGGACACCCATAGACCTTACTTAAAGGACCCTAGGTTAGCACCCGAAATTCGCCACGCTAGACAGACTCATTTAGCGGCATACGAAGCGTTGTCCGTTGCAACCAGTGAACTCAAAAAACGCCTCCACAGTGTGAGCGAGGAAAAAGAGCGAACAGTGGCTTATCAACTTGCGATGACATTGGAGTAACCCCATGCTAACCATGACCAATATTCAAAGTGGTGACAGTTCGGCGCGTGTTAGTGATGGTTCATCAAACCAGAGCATTAATGCAGCAAGTACCTCATCACCTAAGGACGCTGCTGTCCCTTTTGGCCAGCTCGTTAAAGCGCCAAAACAACACGATCAATCCGTGGTTGATGACCCTTTGTTAACCAACGGGGCAGATAATGCTGACGAAAATGCTGTGCACGCTACACTTGCGACACTGATTACCGAGCCAGAGTTGCCTCAAGGTTCTGCCGTTGCAACAAGCCAAACACCTGCAACCTCACTGCAGCAACAAGCTTCCGAGCTACTTAGTCAGTTTGTGGTCAACGCCAATACACGCCATTCCGCGGCACCTCAAGTTGAGGCACATGTCGCTCACCCATCAATAGCGATAGGTAAAGAAAGCTCAACACGTAACTCGGTCAACCCGGCTCTGCTGGTGACACAAGCAGCGCCAGACAACGCCGTCTCTCGCCCCATTAATGCAGAGATAGCTAACTCACTAACAAACTTAAGTAGCCAGGTAGTGCCAGCCCAACAAACTCAAGGTCACCAGACTACTCCTGCGCCAGTATCTACCACACCTTCCACAACAGAATGGGCACCGGTTCGAGTGGACACTCAAGCAGGTAAATGGGGGGAGCAAATGCTGCAGGTGCTCAACGACCGAGTCACTCTACAAGCTCAACAAAACTTGCAAGAGGCTCGGATCAGATTAGATCCGCCTGAACTTGGCAAATTGGATCTTATGGTTCGTGTTGAAGGCGATCGCTTAAGTGTGCAAATCAATGCCAATGCCGCTGCTACACGCGAGGCATTAATGCAGGTCTCAGAACGTCTTCGATTTGAACTGCAAAATCAGAACTTTATGCATGTTGACGTTCAGGTCGGTACTGGAGAAGGCCAACACGAATCACCGCAGCATAGTCAGGAGGAAGAGTCGACGGTTCTCGCCTCTCGTCGCTTTGATGATGACTCTTCATTTCAATCCACCTTTACCACTGCTGAACACTGGCTCAGTACGCAAGCCTAGTGCTATGCACTAAGTACCTCATAGGAAATAAATTATGACTAAACCGCAACTCTTCGCCATGTTCATCGCCATGATAGTGACCAGTGCCTTGGTCTCTGCTGCTACTGTGTTTGGTGCAGCCTGGTATTTAAAGCAAGCGGGCGATGACCGCAGCATGATTGAAGACACTCCACTGTCGTTTTTGACCCAAGACAACCAAAGTAGCCAAGGCCCAAGCTTTCAATCATTGGACAAGGTAGTACTGAGTGTCAGAGGCAAGAAGCAAACTCACTTTGTAATGATCGAGCTAGCGGTAGAGACTCGCCGCCCAGATCGACTGCAGAACATCAATGACTACATGCCCATTGTCCGCAATGCCATGCTCAACTTGTTCAGCCAAAAAACTTATGAAGACCTTCATGGCGAACAAGCCCTTGCATCGCTACAGGACGAAGTAAAAAACACTGTGATGATGGCGTTTGCTAAAACTGAGGTGATACGCGATATCGACGATGTACTGCTTACCAAGTACGTCGTGCAGTAGAGGCCGCCTATGTTGGATATGAATTACACGGACAGTTATGGTGTCGCCGACGAAGTGAATTCGCCAACGACACCCATTGATGAAAATCGTCTTCTGAGCCAACACCAGATTTTGGTGAAACGAGTGGTCAATCAACTGCGTAACCATGCTACGACCCATTGCAGCATCGAAGACATGCAGCAAATAGGATTGATAGGGTTACTGGAAGCAGGGCGTCGCTATGGCAATATCGATGACCCCAACTTCCCTGCATTTGCTGTGTGTCGTATTCGAGGCTCTATTTTGGATGAGCTACGCCGACTTGATTGGCGTTCACGTAAAACACGCCAGCAAGCGCATGAGCTCAACGATATCACCCGCGATCTCACCAAAGCACTGAAGCGAATGCCGACGGAGCAAGAGATCATTAAAGCCCTCGGCACCGATCAAGCGGATTATCACACTCGGCTCAGCGCCTCAATGGCTGGCGAGATGCAAAGTCTCGATCAGTTGATAGAGAAAGGGCTGGAAGGTCAGGTAGATAGTGCCTATGAAGGCATGAGCCATGAGCATATTCGCCGCAGTCTAGAGGTCGCTCTCGCAAAATTGCCAAAACGAGAACAACTGCTGATGACACTGTTTTATCAGCACGAACTCAACCTACATGAAATTGCCTTGGTACTCGAACTGACACCACCACGGATCTGTCAGCTCCACAAACAAGCGCTAAAACAACTCAACCAATTACTATCTTCTTAGGAGTCACATATGCAAAAGTTTATGGGCGCGATCATTATTCTGATGTGTGTCTTCGGCGGTTACGTTTGGGCCGGGGGAAGCATGATGGCCATTTGGCAGCCAGCCGAATTTCTGATCATCATCGGTGCCACAGTCGGCTCATTGATCATAGGTAACCCTCCGCAAGTCTTGAAAGAAATGCGCAGCCAGCTTCGCTCTATTATGTCACCTCACAAGGACGAGCAAGCGTTCTACATGGAATTAATGGCATTACTACAAGTCTTGTTAGAAACCGTTCGCAGTGGTGGCTTCAAAGCACTCGATAAACACATCGAGAACCCAGAACAAAGCCCGATTTTCAACCGTTACCCACTGGTTAGCCGTGATTATCGTCTTGTTTCTTTCATTACCGACAATTTGCGTTTAATGGCAATGGGACAAATGTCGCCTCATGAATTAGAGGGACTACTAGAGCAAGAGATTGAAGCGATTGAATCAGACCTGCTGCTTCCATCTCGCTCAATGCAACGTACGGCAGAAGCTCTACCCGGTTTTGGGATATTGGCAGCCGTTGGCGGGATCATCATCACTATGCAAGCTATTGATGGTTCCATTGCCTTGATTGGCTATCACGTCGCCGCCGCTCTAGTAGGTACATTTTTAGGTATTTTTGGTTGTTACTGCTGTTTAGACCCAGCCAGTAATGCCATGGCTCAACGCGTTAAGCGTGATATGTCAGCCTTCGACTGCATCCGCGCGACACTGGTCGCCTATGTAGCGAAAAAGCCGACGTTGCTCGCGATTGATGCTGGCCGCAAACACATTCAGCTCGACATCAAACCAACCTTTAATCAAATGGAGAGGTGGCTAGCTGAACAGGAGGGATAATGCAAAAACAAGAGCAAGTCGTCTTTAAGCGTTCAGGACGCCGCCATGACCATGAGTACCATGGCGGTGCTTGGAAAGTCGCCTTAGCCGACTTTATGATCGCGTTAATGGCTCTGTTCCTCGTGTTATGGGTAATGCAAGTAGTCGACAAAGAAGAGCGCAAAGCAATTGTCGCCCACCTACAAATGGCCAGTGTTTTTGATAAGAGCACTGGCAGCCTTTTCGATACTTCACAAAGTATCTCCCCTATTGATCTTGCCTCCGACTCATCGGTGACCAGCCGTCATGACTCAGTGCATACCGTGACCTCTTTTTTCCAGGGTGATCGCGATGGACCAGAGTCGGACTCGCTGATCAACGGCACCTTTGATACCCAAGAGCGCTTAGAAGCCTTGGCGAAAGTGGTCAATGAAATGATGCGCCAGATTAATGCTGATGGGAACGTTGACGTCACGGTCACCCCACAAGGCTTAAGAATCGTGCTGCAAGATGACTACAAACAAAACATGTTCCGACGAGGAGGTTCAACACTTACCCCTTTCTTTGAAGACCTGTTATTGGCATTAGCACCGGTATTCCAGCGTGTTGAAAACCCGATGATCATCAGCGGACACACTGACGCAACGCAATACCGCAAAGCGTTCAGTAGCTCCTCGAACTGGGAACTGTCCTCATCTCGAGCCAATAGCGCCCGACAAACCTTGGTCGCTGGCGGAATGCCTGAGCAAAGAGTGCTACAAGTCACCGGAATGTCTGACCGAGCGCTGCTCAATCAGCAGGATCCTAAATCGAGTGAGAACCGCCGTATTGAACTGTTTGTCTTGACCACTCCAGCTGCCGAAGTGATCAGCACCTTATTTGGCGAACAGCCGACTAACGAGGTCGAAAAGGCACGTGAGAAGGCTCAGTTTAATCAACCTGTGTTCCGAACCGATACCATTCGCTTTGAGTCGGAAGGCACCTCTTCCGTCGAGCCACAAGCACTTTAGCTTGCGCGCTTAATCAGGTGTTCTATGCTTAGGTAGAACACCTAAATATGCTAATAATTTCTTATTGATTTCATCGAAGTAGAGCGTGTTATGCGTCAAACTCATCCTCACATTGCAGACAGCAAATCTGACCCGCTTCAAAAAGCATTTTTGTGGCTGATCATTATTGATTACGCGTTGCTTGCTCTGTTTTTAAGTCAGTTATCCACACTGTCTTTAAAAGGAGGAACGGGGATCAGCTTACTGCTCGTGGTCTATAACGGCCTACTGACTTTCCTCTGCTTCCGCAGAACCAATAAGCGCGACGCCTACATCATCTACCCTACTCTTTCAGCGACGCTGTTAGCGTTTATCTGCTTTTTGTATTTTTTCTTTTTGGTGTGACTTGAACCCTATTTAGTAAGTCATTTACTTCAGGTGTCATCCCCCCAAAAAAACGTTCGTCATTCCCTTGAAGAAGGGAATCTCATACAGTGCATATCAAACCCAAATAACATGACTTACTTTTAATTTTCAGTCATCTACGCGATTTAGAAATTCTTCGTTGTCACGAAGATGACCATCTATTTGAGATTGCAGGAGAGAGGATGCCGCCGTGACAATTTCTCTTTTCACGGGCAGCTGAAAATCCTCACATCCGTGAGGAGAATGATTTGTTTCCGAGGTTTTTCGAAGGGATTATTTAAGCAATGCAACTACAGTATGACGACGAACATTCGCTTGTGCATTGAGGGCTTTAAATGTAGTAGTGAAGTCTTGAGAGAGCTGAGTGAAGTCATTGAGCTTTTGGGCAACTTGTTCTGAAGATGGCACATTAGACTGGCTTTGAATGCGCGACATTTGGGTATTCAATTGAGATTGAAATTGTCTGGCTTCGTTTAAGCTTACTTGTGCTTGCTGTAAATGTTGATTGACCTTAGCAATGGACTGTTTGATGCCATCACGAGACGCTAAGTCGAATTTTAACTCCGCCATGCCATCAGGCTCAGCTTGAATATTGAATGCGTTCGCTTGTCCGGCAGGGAAACGGTGTCCTTGCCCAGTAACCAGCACTTGTTGCTGCATGGCCGCATAAGCAGATTCATGGACATCAAACAAAATGCTGCCATCCTGCGATAAAGAGGCACGCATACCCATGGGGATTAAGCTGCGATCGAGCTGTTTCACCGTTCGAACACCATCAGATTGGCCATCAAACTGCAACACAACTGAACCGCCACTTGGGAAATCCAGTCGAATTTGCTCGGCTCTTTCGCTCATACGATGGACGTTAAGTCCTGGAATAGAAAAACGGCGCACATCGGCGGTATCGAGTTTAAGATTAAGCTCATTATCCACCACTCGCTTGCCATCAAACCTCGCTTGATTCAATGTCGCTTCAATCGTGGCTTTAGAGCGTACCAACGAATCAGGCATGGTATTGTTAACACCATGCGAAAGCGCTTGGGTCAGTTGGCGCTTTACTTGGGTGAGCTCTTTACCGACACCTTGCAGTGCTTTAGTGGCAATCTGCACTGAAGTAGCGTGTTGCTGACCTTGTGTCAGCAACACGCCTGAAAGTGAATAAGCTGACGTAATGTCAGCTTGAGGTCTTAGCAGGCGCTTTGACAGTGAGGTACTGGTATCAGTGGACGCTTGTGAGGGCGCGATACTGGCCGCTTCTTGCCCTGTTAGCTTGATACTATGCGGTCTAACTTCAACCGTACTTACTGCCATAACACCTTTCCTTGTTACCTAATTCTTAGACCTAAATACGGTCAAAAAGTGAGAGATCGTTGATTTTTACATAGCTGGCTTGAGTCGCTTGTAATGCCGCCATGTAGTTGCTGAGACGCACAGATGCTTCGCCGTAATCCAACGCAGAAATATCACTGGTCACTTTATCAACGAACAACTTGTTTTCACCGTGTGCGCCATCCATCAAATCAAGGTTATTGTGGCGGCCACCGATCTCGGTCATCGCCCCAAGCACGTTACCCAAGGTATCATCTATGGCGTTCAGGCTAGCATCAACTTCAGCTTTGAAATTTGGACTCGGGTTCTTAAATTCGACAATCAACGCATCGATTTGATTAAGTACGTTGTTTCCTCCACCAAGCTCAAGAATATCCTTGGCCGTCATGTTCGACTCCATGGTGACGCCTTTCGCAACCGTCACTACTCGCTTATCGCTGTTACCATCGACGACATAACCTGCCCCAGAGTTTGATAGTGCTGGCGTATCAGTTTTGGTGCCCGAGAACAAATAGTGCCCTTCTTCATCCTGAGCGTTAAACGAAGATTCGATGGAATCACGCAGACTTTCCAGCTCGGTGATCATGCCGGCGCGGTCTTCGTCCGTCAGCGTGCCATTGGAACCCCACAGCACCAATTCACGCATACTTTTTAGGCTCTCATTAACCGAATCGAGATAAACCTCTTGGCTTGATAGCGTGGTTTTCACATTAGCAATATTGCGTTGATATTGATTAATTGCGCTGCCTTCACGGTCGAGGTTCAACAACTGAATTGAAGCCATTGGGTCGTCAGACAGTTTAGTCAACCGATCACCCGTCGCCATTTGTTGTAACACTTTGCCAAGCCCAGCATTATTGGTCTGCAAGCTTTGCAGCATCATCTGGCTAAATTGAGTATCACTGATTCTCATACTAACTCCTTAAAATAACTGCAAAACGGAATCAAACAGCTGGTTAGCCGTACTGATCACCTTCATATTGGCATTGTGCGCATTGGCAAAGGTCATTAAGTTTGCGGCTTCTTCATCACTGTTGACGGCACTGACGTTATCGCGCGCTGCCACCGACTGTTCAAACATTGACTGTTTCGCTTGGTAGTCTGATTCCGCTTGGCGAGCTTTGATTGCCGTTTCGCCAACCATCGCAGTAAACGTGTCATTCAGCGATAGGGAACCAAAGCCAGTGATGGTCACTGGTTTATTACTGATGGCAATCAAGTCCTTGAGGTTATCACTGTTACCTGGGTTGCCATCGCTCGAAAACGCTAACTCATCTGCCTTAATGTCGGTGATGGTTAAGCTGGCTGCTGGGTTCGCTGGGTCGTAGCTAAATAGGGCCTTACCCGTATTGCCATTAAGGTCCTGACCTGCCGCCAAGACCGCATTCATTTCATCCGCTAAACTACGCGCCATATCATCGATGGCATCTTGATAGGGTTTGAGTACATCCACTTGATAGTCATGAAGTGAGCCCAACTTACCGCCAAGGTCACCTTTAGCCGCAAAGGTTTGATTGCCAAACTCAATATGGATGTCGGCAAGATATGGATCGCTTGGGTCAGGAATCGCTTTAATCACACTGGCATCGCTGCCCATTACTAAAGGCTGCCCTGAAGCCAATGAGACTTGAATACTGCCATCCGCTTGATCGGTGGTCTTCACTTCCATCACTTTGGAAAGTTCTCCCACAAGCGCATCACGCGTGTCCATCAACTGCGCAGGGTTACCACCCGTGCCTTGCATTTCAACAATTTGCTTATTCACTTCCGCGATATTGGACATCAAGCTATTTGCATGAGAAATGGCGGCGTTACGCTGGTCATGTACATCTTTATGTTGATTATGCAGCGATTCGGTCAAAGTATTGAAGCGGCGAGCTAAGGCCTCCGACTCATTAATCACCTGTTGACGCAGTGGGGTTGATTCAGGCTTTGTCGTTGCATCGTTCAGTGCTGCAAATAGAGAATCTAAGCCCGCCGATAAGCTAAAGCCATCAGCCCCTAACATGTTTTCCAACTGACTCATGGCGCTGGTATAACCCGATGCGTAGTTAGCGGCACTGGCCGTTGACCACGTTTGCTTCACCAAATATTGATCGGTCACTCGGCGAATACTGGTCACTTCCACCCCCATACCTGGGCTGGTTTTATCGTATTTCCCCCCAGCCAGCGACGCCATTACCGCTTGCTGACGGCTGTATCCCGGCGTATTAATATTGGCGACGTTTTGAGCGGTCACATCCAATGCCACTCGGTTGGCATTCATGCCTGAAAGCGCAATATTGACGAGGTTCATAACTAGAGCTCCGTTGTTCTAATAAGAGGCTGAGAAAACGCCATGGTCGTGGCCGCCTCGCTTGGGGACTGAATAGTGAAGGCGACGGAATGATCGATGCCATTAATCACATCGTCACTGTGAAGCGAAGCTGTTGTGCTAACCTGTGAACTTGCTTCCATATCGTTAGCCGAGCCTAGGGTGCGTGTTAAGCTAGGGTCGAACTGCACCTCGAGGTTCGAGGCTGACGCTTGACTAGGGCTTAGCTGTTTCACCAGCATATCGGCAATGCCAGAATTCTGCTTTTTGGCAAGTTCGATAGCCAATTGTCCGTCGTGCATATCTCGAAACACACCATGTTGCTGCGACGAGAAAGGGCTGTCTTCATCTGCCAGTACGTCACTACTGCTGCGCATTTGGCGCAGTACCATTTGCAAGAACATGGCTTCGAACTGCCCGGCGACTTCTTTTAGTGCCCCTTGCTCATCGGCACTGTGTTTAATGTTGGTCAGAGCGGCATTGTCGTGATAGAGCATGCTATTAATTCTCGTGCTGTCATTCATCGCGTCTATTTTCATCACACTCTCCTAGATCACTACCAACTCGGCATTGAGCGCACCTGCTTCATGCAAGGCTTGTAGAATGGACATCAAATCGGTTGGGGTTGCCCCCAAACTGTTGACGGCATTCACAATGGTGTTGAGCTCTGTCCCTTCAGGCCAAATCACCATTTGCGCTTGGTCTTCACTGATATCAATTTTCGATTGATCGACCACAACCGTGTCACCGTCAGCGAAAGCATTCGGTTGGCTCACTTGTTGAGACTCAGTAATCGATACCGTTAGGTTGCCATGGCTTACCGCGGCTTCCGTCACTTTAACGTTTTGACCTACGACAACCGTGCCGGTGCGCGAGTTAAAGACAATACGAGCAGGTTTGCGTCCCTCTACGACACTCATTTCCTCTAGCATCGACATCATGGTTACACGCTGCTGAGTATCTTTTGGCGCGCGCATATCGACGCGCACTTTGTTGATAGCAATAGCCACATCTGGACCAAACGTACCATTGATTTCACGAGCGATATTCTTTGCCGTGGTGAAGCTGGCTTTACGTAGATTCAACGTGATTTGAGAACGAGAGTTAAAGTCCGACGGGATCTCACGTTCTAAGGTTGCGCCATTAGGCACTCGTCCTGCGGTGGGCGTATTTACTGCGATTTTAGAACCGCTGCGTCCTTCAGCAGACACACCTCCAACCACCACATTACCCTGAGCAACTGCGTAGACTTCACCATCCACACCTCGCAATGGCGTTAAGAGTAACGTGCCTCCACGTAAACTCTTGGCATCACCAATTGACGAGACCACTATATCCAACATTTGCCCTGGGCCTGCCATCGGGTCCACCGAAGCAGTGACACTCACCGAGGCGACGTTACGCAATTTTGGATTCGCATCATCACCGATTTGTACCCCAAATTGGCGCAGCATATTGGTGATAGACTGAGCGGTAAACTTCACTTGGTTTCGGTCCCCTTGGCCGTCAAGACCCACAACCAAACCATAACCAACAAGCTGGTTAGTGCGCACACCCTGTACGTCCACCAGATCCATAATTGGGATTTCTACCTCGGCTCTGGCTGATGACATCATACCGAGAGCAAATGCCAGTAGAATTGAAGTAAAGAAATAGCGTTGTTGAGTCATTAGAACGGCATCCATGGGCTGGTAAAGAACTGAGTGAGCCAACCAGCAGAGTTGCTGTCAGCTAAAGCACCACGTCCAGAGTAGGTGATGCGCGCATCCCCTATGCGATGAGAAAACACTTGGTTGTAACGGTCCACATCGTCGGCACGAATAATGCCCGTGACGCGAATAAATTCATCGCCTTGGTTAAGACGAATCCATTTCTCACCGCTAATTTTAAGTACGCCATTGGGCATCACTTCATGTACCGTGACCGTAATAGCGCCTTCTAACTTATTACCTTGGGAGCTAGCGGCACTGCCATCAAAAGCTCGGCTGCCATTAAGACCCACCGCCGTCTCGTCAAAGGTGTTTCCACCAACGGTTGCCGCACCAAAATCCACTTTAGACGTCTTGCCGAATTTGGTATCCGCTTTCTTGCTCGATTGCGTTTCTTCCACCAGCAAAATCGTCAGTACATCACCCACTCGGTACGCTCGACGGTCTTGGAATAAGGTTAAGTTATATTGATGGCGATAGAGGCTTCCTCCCGTTGCTTGTGGCAGCGCGTAATTGAGCTCAGGCGGCGCATACTTTTGTTCATCCGGCTCTGGTGGTACAAACTCTGGTCGAGCTGCACAGCCAGTAAGCACGAGTAGCCCAATTACCACTCCCCAGCGAGAAAGCCATTTCATACCACTTATCCCTTTTCCGTTAATTCCCAACTTTACTAACCTACACCGCTTGTGCGACGAACTTCAGCATGTCATCGGCAGCCGAGACCACCTTGGCGTTCATTTCATAAGCGCGTTGGGTGGTGATCATATCGACCATCTCTTCCACTACTTGCACGTTTGAGCCTTCTAATGCGCCTTGCTTGATACTGCCCGCCCCTTCTTCACCGGCAATCAGCTCTTCTGCTTGCCCACTGGCTTCGGTCTCTTTAAACAAGTTGCCGCCAATGGCTTCTAGACCTGCTGGGTTAACAAATTTCGCTAGGGTGATTTGTCCTAGATCCTGTGGCGCAGGACCGTCTGCCGTGGTCGCAGTCACCGTGCCATCAACACCAACAGAGAGTGTCAAAGCGTTATCGGGAATCTGAATTTGAGGCTCCAATGGCAAACCTTGGCTGTTTACCATCAGACCTTCTGAATTGACATGGAACTGACCATTTCGGGTATACATGATCTGGCCATCAGAGTTTTCAATCTGGAAAAAGCCTTGTCCCATCACAGCTAGGTCTAGGTCTTGCCCTGTGTTTTGCGCGCTGCCTTGAGTAAAGACTTTTTGAGTGCCCACCACACGCACACCACTACCTAACTGAACCCCAGTCGGTAGTTGGTTCACTTGGTCGACTTGCGCGCCTGGCTGGCGCTGAATGCTATAAAATAAGTCTTCAAACACCACTCGGTCGCGTTTGAAGCCTACGGTATTAACGTTGGCAAGGTTATTGGAAATCGCCGTCATTTTTGTATCTTGGGCGGCCATCCCTGTTTTACTGACCCATAATGCTGAATGCATGGTTTACTCCTTGGCGCGAGCGATTAGCTCGCACTCATTAATTTGTTGCCGGATTGCGCAAGGGTTTCCGCCGTTTTCATCATGCGGATTTGCATCTCAAAGTTTCTGGTAAGTGACATAACGCTAAGCAGCTCATCAATGGCTGACACGTTACTACCTTCGATATGTTCCGGGGCAAGGTTTACCGTTGGATCAGCGGCAAAAGGTTGGCCATCAAGGCTATGCAGCAAACTATCGCTTTCCTTTTGCAGTTGATTCATATCCGGTTTGACCAACTTCAATGTGCCTACTTCCACTTCGGCACCACCGCCTGGAGGAATCACCGAAACACGACCACGTTCACTGATCTCTACCTTTTGGAACTCAGGCAGTACCATCGGGCCATTATCACCGACCACGGCAAAACCATTGATGCTCATCGCACCCAGTTCATCGACTTTGATGTTACCGGCACGAGTGTATGCCTCATTGCCGGTAGGGGTTTGTACACTGATGTAGCCTTCACCCATGATGGCAATATCTAGCGCTCGGCCCGTTTTCACCACATCGCCAGCATCAAAGCGTGTCGCTGCCGAGTTGGTGACCACCATAGTACGGCCATCAAAACCAGAACCTTGGAGGGGAATGCTTTTAACGCGTTCCATATCTGCGCGAAAACCTGCAGTGTCCGCGTTCGATAAGTTGTTGGAGCGAACGTGTTGCGCTTTGAGTACTCGGCTCGCCCCTGTGGTTGCTGTGAATAACAAGCTATCCATGCTCTACACCTTATACTGCGTTAAACAGAGCTTGAGTGAGCTTGTCAGACGTTGAGATGGTTTTGGCGTTAGCTTGATAGTTGCGCTGTGCTGTCATCAAGTTCACAAGCTCAGAGGTCAGGTCAACGTTCGAGCCTTCTAATGCACCCGGCGTTAGGTCACCTAACACACCAGAGCCCGGGGTACCCATGACTGGCGCCCCTGAGCCATAGCTTTGAGTCCATGCCGTACCATTGGTTTTCGCAAGCCCTTGAGGGTTGGCAAAGTTGGCTAACACCACTTGTCCTTGCAGTTGAGATTGACCATTGGTGTAGGTCGCAAACACCATACCGTTATCTTCAACGCGCACGCCTGCTAATTCACCAGAGGTATAACCGTTGGGATTGTTGGTACTCACACCAAATGCCGCGCCAAACTGAGTGCTGCCTTCAAGGCTAATATCGATGCTCATGGCATTCGCACCTGCCGCAGGAAACGCAACGTTAAAGCTGCCCGTTGGTGAGGCTAATGTGCCATCCGGATTGAAGGTCACCGGAACCGTTTGTGCTGGCGTACTACCACCGTCAACCTGAACATTCACTTCCCAAGTATTGTCTGCAGTCTTAGTGAAGTACTGAGTCACCGTATGCGAGTTGCCTAAGGAGTCGTAAACTTTGGAGGTATATGATGAGTTGAAAGAACTTGGGTCTGCTGGGTCAAATGGGTTAACTGTTTGATCGACCACTTTTGAGCTGGCGTCAAAGTTAGCTACAAAGTCCAACTTATCAGTCGCTTGTGCTGCTAGTGATGACGTGCTGATTTTCAAATCGCCCACTGAACCCGTCAGTAGATTATTGTTGCTATCAACACCATAACCTTGCAGTTTCGCTCCCGTATTACCAACCACATAGTTGTCTTTATCGGTACCAAATACGCCCGCACGGGTATACAGCGTTTGCCCCATATGGTCTTTAGTAACGAAGAAGCCATTACCATTGATGGCCAAGTCCATAGCACGACCTGTTCCCGAAACCGAACCGTTCTTATCAAAGTTTTGCGAGATGGATGCGACTTCTACCCCTCCGGCTTGCATACCGTTATACACCGCAGAGAATTCTGTGCGCGCTTCTTTAAAACCGTAAGTCGATGCGTTAGCAATATTGTGGCTGATGGTATTAAGCTGAGTGTTAGTAGCGTCCAAGCCACTTAATGCGATATCAAAGCTCATAATGTCCTCTAATTCTGATAATGTGTCTCAGCACGTTGTTGTGCGATGAGCGTAGGCGCTAGGCACCAAACTGACTGATTTGATAGAAAGGCACGTTGCCAACACCAGCGATATTCACCATGGCTGCAGCTCCGTTACTTGGAATTCGTACTTGCTTCACTTCACCGGCAAGCAATAAGTTAGGGTCTGCCTGACCTTCTTGAACCTCTACCGATAGCGAGTACTTACCGGGCTTAAGACCCAACTCTTCAGGGTTGATTGAAAAATCCACGTCTCCCGCAGGGTGTGCGCCAAGCGGTACTTTGGTTTTCTGACCGAACTCGTCTTCTACAACTAAGGTCACTTGATTGGATGAATGCGCCAGCTCAACGCGGCCGTTTTGTATCCCGTCCGATAACTCCACTTCATTACCACTGACATACACGGTTTGCCCCACTAGCCCTGCCGTTGAAAGCACCTGCATGTTATCCAGCAGTACCATACTGTTTTGCATCAGCATCGACATATTCTCGGTACTCTGTACCTGTGAGAACTGTGCTAATTGGCTGACATACTCAGTGCCGTCTAGTGGGTTCAGTGGGTCTTGGTTTTGAATCTGCGCCACCATCAAGGTGATAAACTCATTTTGCAGTGACGTTGCGCTGTTCATGTCTTGTGGGTTGGCAGCGATACCAGCATTACTTTGACTCGCAGCCGGCGTGTCCGTATCCAGAGCGGTAAATTGCGCGATACTCATTAGCGTCCTTCTCCCAGTCTCAACAAGCCTTGCTGCATGCTTTTCACATTAGCCAGCACTTCAACGTTGGTTTCAAAGCTGCGAGTTGCCGACATCATATCGGCCATTTCCGCCACCACATCGACACCTGGGTAGTACACATAGCCTTCTTCATTTGCCAGCGGGTTGTTGGGCTCAAAACGCTGATCAGCTTTGGCGTCACTTTGCACCACATCAACAATGCGCACTTCCGCATTCGGATACACATTTTGTCCCGCGGCAAGTTGAGTTTGACTGTATACCGTGGCAAATACTGGCTTTAACGCTTTGTAAGCATCATCTGGGTTAGCCGACACGGCATCAGCGTTTGCCAAGTTACTTGCCACCGTGTTCAATCGCACAGTTTGCGCCGTCATCGCAGAGCCTGCGATGGAATAGATATCAGTGAATGACATGATTAGCGTCCCTCTATCGCTTTAGCCAAACCACTGAATTTCATATTCATAAAGGTCAGACTGGTTTGGAAATCCATGTTGTTTTGGGTGAACTTGGCTTGCTCTACACCGAGCTCAACGGTATTGCCGTCTTTACTGTTTTGGTAAGGCACTGAGTATTGCGTCGCAATGTCCAATTTTGGTGTTGGCGTATGCACACCATTTGGATTGGCTTGCTTCATCACGGTGGTAAAACTCAAGTCTTTGGCTAGGTATCCAGGGGTATCGACATTTGCTAAGTTACTAGCAAGCACCTTGGTACGCTGAACCCGAAAGTTGAGTGCTTGTGGGTGAACCCCCAATGCACTATCAAAACTGATTGCCATGTCTCTTGTCCTTAAATGGGCGAAGTACCAAGGGAAATAACAAGATATGTGCCAATTTTTTTATAAAACAAAAACAATGACTTACATATTTATCAGGAAATGGAACTTCCGTTTTACGGAAGCAAGACGTGGGATGAGGAAGTGGCTAGGAAGTGCTTTTTTGCTGCTGCTAACTTTACCTTCACAGGCCGAAACTCAGCAAAAAATGACGCCACAAGACGTGGAAGTGGCAGTACAACAGTCCGTCTTGGCGGAGATCGAACGCACCGCCCAGAGACAAAACTGGCAACACTACGAAACCAATCTGGTGATGTTCGTTCCAGAGTCAGCAAAACATTTAGCGAAATGCCAAGCACCATTGATTATCACAAGCCGAGATAGTCAGGCACTGCCTGTAGGCAACTTAAGACGCAGTGTGCAATGCCAAGATGGTTACAACGAGTGGCGCATCAACACCAGCGCCAAAGTGACCTTATCGCTGCCTGTCGCCGTCGCCAGTCAAACATTAAATCGAGATACTCAGATCACCGCAGCATCGGTACAACTGGAAACTCGCACTCTCAATCGCGCCGTTCATTTCGTTGCTGATTTATCACAAATCATTGGTAACCAAGTCTCTCGCCGTATGCGAACAGGCCAAATCATTGATGCCAGCTTCGTGGTCAAGCCTCCGCTCGTCGAGAAGGGCAATGAAGTCGTCATCATTGCAGCAAAAGGAAAATTCAATGCCAGCACGAAAGGCATTGCGTTGGAAACCGGTGGAGCAGGTGAGCAAATCGAGGTGCAAAATAGCCAATCTAAGAAAGTAATTCGAGCTGTGGTAACAGGTTTGAACCAAGTTCACACTCAGTTCTAATTTCTGACTCAAGATAACAATTTTCGATTTTAGTGCTCGAATCAAATCGGATTTCTGCTGTAAAAAAATAAAAAGACCCAAATTCATCAAGGCAGATTTAATACTGCCTTCACTTTTGCCGCCCTATACTGTTAACGACACAGCGACAGGACAACATAGCAATGAAAATCGACAAGGTGGCCGGTGGGCACGTCCCTCAAACCAACTTTAATCAATCTAAAACACAGACCACTGAAGCTCCGACGCGCAAGACCGTTTCTGAGTCGGCGTTTAATGCCAATACAGTAGCATTGGATAAAGCCCAAGCCGAACTTGCCGCAATGCCGAATGTCGATATGGCAAAGGTTGAGGCGGTTCGTAATGCACTGGCGAAAGGAGAGTTGGGACTAGACGTCAAAGCGTTATCACAAGCAGTAATGCGTTTTCATACAGGACATGAGTCTTAGCCGTTATTTAATGGGCTATGTCTCAGCAAGAGGACAACTAAATGGCAGCAACAAGGACAGAGCTAGTCCAGCAATTTGTACTTTCAATCTCTGAAGACATCAAGCTTTATCGCAAGCTATTGGCGCTGCTACAGCATCAAAAAGCGCTGTACTTAAAGTTTGATGGTGAAGCATTGAGTAACAACATTCATAACCAACTGCCGGTTCTCAAGCAATTAGGAAGCAATGCCAGTAAACGCAGCCACACGTTGCAACAACTGCAACTGCCATGTTCTGAAAACGGAGCTAAAAAGCTCATTCGCGCTCTGCCAGCCAAACTGTCCGACACTATTGCCAAGCAATGGCAAATTCTAGAAGCGCTGATTAAAGAGTGCCAAAAGTACAATCATGACAATGGACAAAGTTCGGCCGCTTTCCATGAGTTGCTCGGGGAGTTAACAGGGCAAGAACAACACTGTTATGGGGAACATGTCAGGTAACCTGAACCGCAACATCTACTGTTACCACTTACTATTATGGGTGGGACTTATCTTTGCGTGTCTCTGGTTTCGTCCCAGCCATGCGAATAGTCGGCCGCCAGAGAGTGCAATCCAGCCCCATTTAGACACTCTAAAGCCTTACCAAAAACAGATCATGAAGAAGTTTGAAGAATTCAACCCTTTGGTCGATGAGATCTTCAAACAGCTCTCTAAGCGTTCTCTGCCAGACAGTTTAGTTTTAGTTCCCATGCTTGAGTCCTCCTATAACCCTAAAGCTATTTCGCCTGCAAAAGCAGCCGGGCTTTGGCAGCTAATGCCGGCTACTGCGAAACGTTTTGGGCTCACAGTGACTCAGCAGCACGACCAACGTTTTGAGATAGCGCCGAGCACACATGCGGCGATGCAATATCTCGACTTTCTGTATAACAAGTTTGACGGTGATATTAACCTGACTCTCGCCGCCTACAACGCAGGTGAAGGGCGTGTACAGCGAGCCATCAAAAGAGCGGGTAGTCGGCAATTTTCAGATTTACGATTACCCACTGAGACCACACACTACGTTCACCGGTTTTATGCTCTATTGGCATTAGTCGACGTGAATTCACTAAGACAAGATCGCGTGACGACAATGTGGCTGTTTGCCAGCGAAACCCATTGGCAACAAGCACCGCTTATCGACTTAACACCACTGCCCCCCTTGATTTCGCTGTGACTAAGCTAACAATCTAAAAATTGCTTGTTCCCATCACCTTATTCACTGGTAAGATGCTGACATTCTAACCTATTCACCCAGACTCACTTTCATGCATAACGAACGCAAGGCAATCATCTTCGGATTGTCCGCTGTCCTCCTGTGGTCAACAGTCGCGACGGCATTTAAATTGACTTTAGCTGAATTCACACCAGCACAAATGGTCGCAGCAGCCTCATTCGCCTCAACCCTTGCCTTAGTCGCAGTCTGCGCATTTCAAGGTACCTTGTCGCAAGTAAAGACCACCTTTGTCTCAAACCCATTTTATTATCTGCTACTTGGTTTGATTAACCCGCTAGCGTATTACCTAATTTTGTTCAAAGCTTACGACTTGCTACCGGCTTCGCAAGCTCAGCCCATCAACTACAGTTGGGCCATTACCTTGACCTTAATGGCCGCGGTTTTTCTAAAGCAGAAAATTCGCCCTCAAGACTGGTTTGCATGTGCGTTGGGCTATTTAGGTGTTGTGGTTATCGCCACCAAAGGCGATGTACTGGGATTACAGTTCGATAGTCCTGCTGGCGTCGGTTTAGCCCTGCTTTCTACTCTACTTTGGGCGGGTTATTGGATCTTAAATACTCGCAATACCGCCGACCCTGTTGTTGGTGTGTTACTCGGTTTTTTAGTCGCACTACCGTTTGCCTTTGCCGTCGCACTTTATGAAGGCGCAGCGTGGTCAACCATCAGCATCAAAGGTTGGCTGGCGGTGTCCTATGTGGGTCTATTTGAGATGGGCATAACCTTTGTCTTATGGCTAAGTGCGCTGAAACTAACACAGAACACCGCTCGTATTAGTAACCTTATATTTGCATCACCGTTTATTTCTTTGATGTTGCTAGCATATGTTATCGGCGAAGAAATACATCCATCCACGTTAGTTGGCTTAGTACTGATTGTTATCGGACTAGTTGTTCAGCAAATCAAACGCAAAGCATAACTTCACTCCGCTTATCAACTGCAGTAAACCAAGCGTTTTAAACGTTTGGTTTACTGCATCATCAGCCGTTTTTTTCATACTTTTTTTACCTAGATCTCAAAAACGAACTTTTTCCGCCCCTCTCTTTATCAGCATAAAACTCCAGAAAAAACCACCAAAACAATCATTAACTCCAAATTGGAAAATGACATGGCCTTTTTGGCATTGCATCACTCTAAAAAACCTGTAGAAATGTAAGCGCACTAAATAAATTAATAATCAAAGTGTAAACATTTAGATACAGCCCAACACTCCCTCTACGGATAATAATGACAAAGGAAATGCTTTATGGATAACTCCATTCCTTCATCCAGTGCCGCTCGTCCCGGCATCTCTCAATTAATTCGTTCACTTGGCCCCGGCATTATGATGGCTGCCGCCGCCGTTGGCGGTTCACATCTCGTCGCTTCAACCAAAGCAGGTGCTATTTATGGTTGGCAATTAGCTGCACTCATTCTGCTCGTAAACCTATTTAAATACCCATTCTTCCGAGCAGGTGTTCAATATACCGTAGGTACTGGTGATAGCCTTATTCAAGGCTACGCGGGACTTGGTCGCGGCTACCTTTGGGTCTTCACGATTCTCAATGTTATTTCTGCAGTGGTAAACACCGCAGCGCTTCTACTATTCAGTGCCAGCCTACTTGGTTATTTCCTACCTTTTGAACTACCTTCGTTAGCTCTATGTGGCGTGGTCTTAGTGACTTGTGTAGCAATTCTGTTTGCAGGGCACTACAGGGCATTGGATGGGCTGTCAAAAGCCATCATGGCAACACTCACCGTTGCGACGGTTACAGCTGTCGTTATCGCCGCTTCTAACGGCAGTGTAGCTCCGGCAGATTATCAATCCCCTTCTCCTTGGACGATTGCCGCTATTGGCTTTATTGTGGTTACCATGGGTTGGATGCCTGCTCCAATTGAGATTTCTAGCATCACATCTATGTGGCTCAAGAGTCAGTGTAAGAAACAAAAAGTGACTGCAGAGTCTGCTTTGTTTGATTTCAACGTCGGTTATATTGGTACAGCTGTATTGGCGATTGTTTTTGTCGCCTTAGGTGCTTTGGTAATTCATGGTTCTGGTACTGAGCTTTCAGCATCAGGCGTAGGATTTTCCCATCAATTGGTGAGCATGTATGCTTCGACCATCGGTGAATGGTCTCGTTATCTAATTGCGGTCATCGCCTTCTTCTGTATCTTTGGTAGTACTATCACGGTGATCGACGGTTATTCACGCGCAATCGCGGAGTCACAACGTCTACTGCAAAATCAAACGGAAGAGAATCCGAAGACTTATCAAGCCTGGGTCATCGTGGTTTCTATTGTCGCGATCTCTATCATTGCCTTCTTTGCTCAAGCGCTAATGCCAATGCTCAACTTTGCGATGATCATGGCCTTTGTGACGACGCCTATTTTTGCTCTTTTGAACTACATTCTTGTCTCTAAAACGGAGCTACCGACAGCTCTTCAAATGGGCAGTAAGCTAAAAGCACTGTCAATTCTAGGCTTAATCTATTTGTTCGGTTTCCTCGCCTTATTCATTTGGTGGAAATGGATAATGTAAAAACAGCAACGCCGAGCTCAATGCTCGGCGTTTTTTTAGGCTAGCGTATAATTATGTATTTGATTACAAGAACGCTAAGAACGGAGAGATACAAAGCAGGATACCCGTTACGATAATCATATTGGTCGCCATGCCTTTATATTTCGCTAAGTGCGGGACTTGATACACCAAGTACGCTGGAATCAAACAACCAACCAAACCAAACACAGGGCTACAAATCGAAGTAAATGATAGGATTGGAGCATTGATGGCGATAGCACCCCAAGCAAGTAAAATAATGAAAACAGTAACCAACTTGCTGATCAATTTAGCATCTACTTGAGACTCATCGTATTTACGTAGAATCACATTCATAGCCAAACCAGTACACGCTTCCTTGAATGCCAAGAATACGCCGAAGAAAGACGTCACAACAGCAAAAATATTGATTACGATACCAGCAATTGTCGCCCAGCTGCCTGGGAAGTATTTAGCAATAATCGCTAACGCAGAAATGTTTTGGTTCATTGCATCAGCCGCTTGGTCTTGGCTGATAGCAAACGTAAAGGAAACAGCAAAGAAGAATACGATAACAAAGAGAATCGCAAAGGCAATCTTCATCGCACGGGTCGCTTTATAACGCGCAACTTCGATAGACTTCTCGTGAGAGCGATAAGAAATCACCATCGGGCTAAGAGACTGGATGAATAAAATTGAGGTCAGCGTAAATGGTAGAGTAATAATGGCATCTTTAATCATAGGGCCTATATTGCCCACCGCTGGAATATTATTAAAATCCCATCTTGCAACCAAAAGCACACCCATTAGTGCAACCAGTGAGAGGACCGTTACTGCCATAAACCCAGACAGTTTAAATAACAGCTTTTCACCTTTAGAGCCGATAAAAGAAAGCACACAAATAAGTGCTAATCCATAAAAAACATTATCGCTTAACTTCGTTTCTGTCACTCCAAATGAATGCAGGTATGATGCACTGTCATTAGTCACTGCTAGGGAATAAACTAACACCCAGATAACTAGCATGATGAAATATAATGCACCTAAAGCCATACCCCAGTTCTTGCCTAAATAGCCAGTAATGACTCCCGGATAGTCAGTACATTCTTTTGATTCAGCCAATGTATTAATGAACAGCTTCTGGAATAAGTACATGGCAGGGTAACCAATAACCGAAGAGAGTAAGAAAACCCAAAGTCCCATTACCCCGACTTGAACCGGAAGAAATACGATACCAGCACCAATAGCCATGCCGATACTCATCACAATCCAACCAATATCTACGCTATCGAATTTAATGGCTTTTTGCCATTCTTGCAGCGACATTCCTGCTTTTTCGTAAGGCGTTTCTTGCTCTCTTAGCTCGATGCCATCACTAATCTGTGTCATTGTACGTCTCCGTTTTGGAATTAATTATTGTTCTGTTTTTTGTTATTTTCTAAGTGGAACTCAGATGATTTTTAGAGAGTACATTAACAA
>NZ_JPJA01000089.1:0-47007 GCF_000733315.1 Vibrio sp. ER1A | reverse complement strand
ATATAATTCTACTCATAGAGACACCGCACAAAAACAATTTCTCACTTTGATTACAATCAATAAAACCAAACTTTAATCAATGCATATTTGTGACATGGCACAATATTTAACAACAATAAAAACGTTAACTAATATCTCCTTCAAGTTGAACAAGATCACACAATAAGAAATAAAATAACCAAGAATAAATAACCGAACCAATTTCCTCTTATTTTATATCTGCACTAATAATAAATAACAATATATAAAAAGTCTTTTATTTCAAATAAGAATAATAAACCCTTTTATGAAATTTGTTCTAAACGCTACTTATAGATATCTCTTTGCAATATAAATTCAACAATTACACAGAAAATAACGTTAATGACAAATATTACTAACATGCCATTAAGCACGAATATACGCTCCATAAAGAGAGGAAAGAAGGTGGTTTTAGGCTGAAGAAAACAACCCTACAAGAAAAGTAAAAAAGGCCAATGAAGCATTGGCCTTTTATTGTATTCAATTTAGCTTATTTTTACGTATCAACACATAGAGCAATTTGGGCACCAAAGAGCGTTACTTGTTCACCATGATCTCTAGAATTTGAACATCAGTCTGAGTCATCGCACCATTTGCAAGACTAGAAAGATTACGAATAGACTCATCCACATTTTCTGAGACAATGCCTTCGTTTCCTGTTACGCGAATACCATCCAACGCCATCAATGTCGCCTTAAAAGCAGCACCAGCAGAGGATGAGACCTTCATAGCGCAACTGGTTTTCGCACCATCGCAAATCATGCCTGCCACGTCACCAATCATGCTACATATCGCATCGCTAATTTGTTTGAAGTTACCACCGAGAAGCCATGTCATTCCGGCCGCAGCTCCCATCGAGGCGGTTGTCGCTCCGCATAGTGCCGATAATTTATGTTGATAGCTCTTAATATAGACTGCCATTAGATGAGATAACATCAGCGCTCGAATCATGGTTTCTCGGTCAGCATGCACATGCTCAGCTACCACCACAACAGGCATTGTTGCGGAAATACCTTGATTTCCCGAACCCGAATTACTCATAGCTGGCTTCATAGCACCATCCATACGAGCATCCGACGCAGCCGAAGTTCGACAAAGTACGTCCGTCATCAAACTTTTAGCAAGCAAACCTTTGTCAACATTACGCTTAAATGTAGCGCCAACTTGCAAACCATAGTCTTGGCTTAACCCTTCATGGGATAGGTCATTGTTCAGCTGATAGGCTTGCTCAATAAAGCTGATGCTTTCTAACGGCGCATTCAGAGCAAAATCAAAAATGTCCTGTGCACAAGCATCTTTCATTGGACTTTCTGTTGGCTCAGAAGCTGTTTCTGCCTCTTGCTCTTGTGTATTGATGTAAGTGGTTAAACCATCCTCTTCAATAGACACTACATTAGTATGGCTGTCTGCAATGGTCACAGCTACGCGATGTTCACCATCACTGACCACGACTTTGGCATAAATAATGTTGAGCACGTCGGCTACTTCGACCGTCACTGCACTTTGCAATGATTTCGCTTGAGTCACATCTTCCGGCGTAATATTTTTGAGAACTTCAAGCCCAGCCTCTGACTCACCAGCCACGGCACCGATAGCGGCCGCGATCGACAATCCGACCATTCCAGTGCCAGGAACACCAACACCCATACCATTTTTCATTAAGTTAGGAGAAACATGGACCGAGATCATCTGGATATCTCCAGCAAGCTTTTGAGCGGCAATCGCACTCGCTAGTGCAACCGATACTGGCTCAGTACAACCCAATGCAGGTACGACTTCTTTTTTAATTAAGCGGGTAAAACCATCCCAAAGTTCAGTTCTCATAAACACACCTATACTCACCAAGCCTCAGAATTCCAAGACCGAAAATTATGAATTTCAACCCGTTCAACAAGCGTTTCAGGCTGATATGCTTTTAAGCGAATAGGTACACTATACGAGCTTTGTTAGAGATTTTTTTTACCTTATTTACTATCAAAAACCAAAATTGGAGAATTATTTTCTCCAATTACCTCTTTAAAAGTAAGGTCTTTTAAGTGCATCACATTTTTAGATAGGATAAAGAGAATTGAAGATGAGAGTTAGTACACGATGGGCTTCTCCAAATGTGTAGAAGCCCAACGAGAGAGAATGCTGAATAAGGTTGGCTAATTAAACGTGCTGACCAGCAACAAAACCGGAAGACCAGCACCACTGGAAGTTGTAGCCTCCAAGCCAGCCTGTGACGTCCATGACTTCGCCAATAAAGAACAAGCCTTGGATCGATTTGCATTCCATCGTTTTAGAAGAAAGATGATCGGTATTCACACCGCCAAGCGTCACCTCAGCCGTTCGATACCCTTCAGTGCCATTCGGTGCGATTTTCCAGTGCTCTAATGCTTCGCGAATTGCCACCAACTCTTTGGCGTGGTACTGCTTCAATGGTTTGTCTGCAAATACTTTGCGCTCAATAAGCACTTCCACTAAACGTTTAGGAAGCACACGTGCCAGAGTATTCTTCAAGCTTTGATTTGGGTGCTTTTCCAACGAACGAGCAAGCAGTTCATCAATATCCGCTTCTGGAACTAGGTTAACCGACACACTTTGACCCGGCTTCCAGAAAGAAGAAATCTGTAGCACTGACGGTCCAGACAGACCACGGTGAGTAAACAGCAAGGCTTCTTTAAACAAAGTGCCGTCATTAGCGGTAATCTCCGCAGGTACCGCAATACCCGATAGCTCTGCGAAATCCTCTTTGTCTTCCTTGTGCAGAGTAAATGGTACTAAACCCGCAGTTGTAGGTTTTACTTCGAGACCAAACTGCTCGGCAATCTTATAACCAAACGGGGTTGCCCCCAGTTTAGGCATCGATAACCCACCAGTAGCGACAACCAATGATTCACATTCGATAACATCAGTATCAGCGTGCAAAGAGAAACCGGACTCCGTCTTCTCAATACTGTGTACGTCGGTTTGATAGCCGAAGCGAATATTCGGTGTTTCACATTCTGACAGCAGCATCTTGACGATATCTTTTGCCGACTCTAAACAGAACAGTTGGCCGTGATCGCGCTCTTCAAACTCAATGCCGTATTTGCTCACCATGGCAATAAAATCCCAGTTGGTATACTGAGACAGGGCCGATTTCACAAAGTGTGGATTGCTACACAGATAGTTACTGGCAGAAACGTCGTAGTTGGTGAAATTACATTTACCACCACCAGAGATAAGAATTTTTCGACCTGGTTTTTTGGCGTGATCAAGCACGAGCACACTACGCCCACGTTTTCCCGCTTCTGCTGCACACATTAAACCTGCAGCACCAGCACCAATAACAACCACATCTACTTTTTGACTCATCACGACGTTCCGACAAGAATTTCAATAAAAAAAGGATGTGCTGATTGCACATCCTTTCGACAATTTGGCGCTATTTTAGCGACTTCATTAAATAAAGCCAACTCCCCGGAGCCATTAGCCCGGTTTGCGACAACGCCTTATCCTTGTGTTACCTCAATCACACCTTATAAAAGGTGCCGTAATGCTTTGTCGTTAAAGCAAAAATCCAGCAAACAAGGTGACACCAATAAGCGCACAGCAAAGTACAAACAGCTCACGCACTCTGTCGCACTTTCCGGTAAACACTGGATCGTGGTGGTGGAGGTATTCTTTAGTTTTGAGATAGTGATACAGTCTCACTTGCTTCGACATATTGCCGTGCGCCGTAAAGAAGCCTCGTCCATCCACTTGCTGATAGAGCAACGGATGTGCTTCACGCATGATGAAAATAAGTGCGCGTAGTGCTGTCAGATACCTCGCCATATTGACTGAGGTAATGAGCATCAATGCTAATAGAATAGTGTCTCCACTGATCATCTTTTCCTCCCTACATCTTCCTAGACACCCAAGAGAAAAAGACGAACAGTCGACTTTTAGACGCTGAGATTACTCAGCTGGGGCGTCCATAATGGAAGAAGAACCCTCTTTTGCTAACACTGCTAAATCTTTGTCGATAAAGAATAGCGCCTGACCATTCTCACCTACGAGTTCTAGCTTATCTAAGATCCCTTTAAACAATTTTTCTTCTTCGTGTTGCTCCGCAACATACCACTGAAGAAAGTTAAACGTTGAGTAGTCCTGAGCGGTGAACGCCACATGAGCAAGCTTGTTGATTCTTTCAGTAATCATCTGCTCATGCTTATAAGTTTCACGGAACACATCACCTAGACTTTCGAAATCATGTCTTGGAGCTTCGATGCTACCTAAAATCGGTAACGCACCAGTCTCACTCACATAAGTAAACAGTCTGTGCATGTGCTGCATTTCTTCGTCAGCGTGTTTACGAAGAAATAGCGCCGCGCCTTCAAAACCTTTGTCTTCACACCAAGCACTCATTTGTAAGTATAGATTGGATGAGAAGAATTCGAGGTTAATTTGCTCATTCAGATGCTGAACCATTGCTGGAGAAAGCATTCTAGACTCCTAATTTTATTTCAAAAGTTAACGCCACTATAACATAACTTATTGAGGAGTCTCTGATCTCAAACCCAAACTCACAACCTGCTGGATACTCAATCGCTACTTTTGATTCTAGAAAACTTTGGCGACTTTGCTCACAATTTATTGTCTTGTTGCTGAGAATTAACTTTATGGACTCCACTTTTCCATCGCTACATGGCGCAAAACAGGCTCTCTGTTCAAACGTGATATCTCTTCACAGGATCACGAATGACCGCCTGTAATTTGTACTTTGGATAACGATTTGAGATCACATCAACATAATTTTAAGGAGGAAAATGCTATGTTTTCCATAGTACTAACGTCAGGAGGAGTGCGTTATGAGTTATAAACATATTATGGTCGCATTAGATCTCTCAGAAGAAAGCAAAATGCTCATAGACAAGGCGGTCTCTCTCGCGAAGCCACTGGATGCAGAGGTTTCATTTATCCATATTGATGTCAATTATGCTGAGCTGTACACCGGGCTGATTGATTTAAACATGGCAGAGACGCAACATCAGGCGATGGAAGCCTCAATGACTCAATTAAGAGATTTTGCAGAATACGCAGGCTACCCAATTAAGCATTCATTAGTAGGTAGTGGTGATTTGAGTAATGAGCTGCGCGATACCATTAGTGAATACAATGTCGACCTTGTGGTATGTGGTCATCACCAAGATTTCTGGAGCAAAATCCTGTCTTCGACTCGCCAACTTATCAATACCTCACCTGTCGATATGTTAGTGGTTCCGATTAAGGACTAACTTGCAGTAAAAGGCTTCGAAAGGAGCCTTTTTTGATCCGATCTGTATTGATTCACAAAGATGTTACAATAGCTCCATCGTTCACATTAACAGCATGTTTAAGCAATGGGTTATCTTTATTCTGTCACTCTGCTTTGGGCTTTTTCCTTTAGCCTAATCGGGGTCTATCTAGCGGGTCAGGTGGATTCGTGGTTCTCAGTTCTAATGCGTGTGGTGTTAGCCGCATTAGTCTTTTTGCCTTTTACTAACTTTAGACAAGTGCCAGGTGCCTTAAAAGCCAAGCTGATGGCCATTGGTGGTATCCAACTAGGCTTGATGTATTGCTTCTACTATCAGTCCTTCTTATTGCTATCCGTACCTGAAGTGTTGCTGTTCACTGTTTTTACTCCCATTTACGTAACACTTTTCTATGACTTCCTTAAAGGACGCTTTTCTCCTTGGTATTTTATCACCGCCGCGATTGCGGTGGCTGGCGCTGCCTTTATCAAGTTTGCGGGTATCAATGACAACTTCATCACGGGCTTTCTCGTGGTACAGGGAGCCAACCTCTGTTTTGCTATCGGACAGGTTGGTTATAAATATGTGATGGAGCAAGCAGACGTTGAACTGCCACAGCATAGTGTGTTTGGTTACTTCTACTTTGGAGCAACCATCGTGGCAACGATCGCCTTTGCGCTGTTTGGCAGTTTTGACAAGATGCCAACCACCAGCCTGCAATGGGGCGTGCTGATTTACTTGGGTGTAATTGCATCGGGCTTGGGGTATTTCATTTGGAACAGAGGGGCGTGTCTGGTCAATGCAGGGGCGCTGGCCGTGATGAATAACTTATTGGTTCCTGCCGGGCTTATCGTCAATATTGTGATTTGGAATCGCGATGTGGATTTAGTAAAACTGTCGATTGGAGGCGGAATCATTCTGCTGTCGTTAGTGGTCAACGAACTGTGGGTGAAACCGAGAGCGGAAGCCCAGTTCAATAACGCTTAGGACTTCCATCTAGAGAAAACTAGTGCAGCTGTTCTGGCTGCACTTTAACAACCTGCTTCTCAACCACATTGGCCGCGAGCTGATACTTCTGTTCCAACTTACTCTGTTTACGAGCGAGCTTTTGGCTCTTCTTGAGTACTTTCAGCAACTTCTTCTGAGCTTTTTTCTGTGCCTTTAGGGCCTTCTTGGCTCGTTTTACAGCTTTTTTGTCCACTACGTCCATCATCTCTGAATCAATCAAATTTGCCTCTAACACTGAGGTATTGCTGACTTTTTTCTCTGAGGTCTTCTCCAACTTAGCAGGGTGAACTTGAGGTAAAGCTTCAGCAAGAACACCACATTGCTGTTGCTCGTGAACTGGCTTATTTTGACAAGAGGCAGGAGGAATCGCGGCAGGCTTGCACAGCGTTGATTTGTCCACAGAAGAACGGGAACAGGAGCGGCATAAATATTTAGGCTCAGTGACTAAGCGGTGTATTTCACCGAGGTTGTCGCTAATATCACGACGATTTAACTTACACAGACGCTTACTCATACCACTCTCCAACACCCAGACAACGAAAACAGGAATGATTCTTAGTTAGATATAACGTCTAATGCGGGCAGTTTCAAGTAACTTGCTCCAGTTACAACGAGCAAATTACTCAAAAAAACAAATGAAGAGCGTTAACTCATTGATGCGTTGACATAAACATCAAAACGATTTTTTTTAGTTTCAATCGCCATTGTCGGTTTTTTCTCATCCAGCCAATTGGCGTAATCAGGACGTTTCACCACAACCCGCTTAGTCGCAAGCTTCAGAGCTGGCTCCAGTAACCCATCGGCATCTGTATCAGCGCCGACCAAAGACTGGAAAACTCGCATCTCTTTTTTTACCAGAGCAGATTTTTTCTTGTTTTCTGGATGCGGGTACATCGGGTCAAGGTAAACGACATCGGGGCGTTCAAACTGGCTGTCATTGGCGAGGGAATCCAAAGCTTCCAAGCTTGATGCGTGCAGCAGAGACATTCGCTCGCTGACCCACTCTCCGATTTCTTCATCCTGCTTGGCACGTGAAAGACCGTCATCAAGTAATGCGGCCACTACCGGGTGTCTTTCTACCATTTGTACTTTGCAACCCAGAGAAGCGAGTACAAAGGCATCTCGGCCCAGACCTGCCGTTCCATCAAGAACGGTGGGTGTCGCACCTTTATTTAACCCTGCAGCTTTAGCAATAGCCTGTCCCTTACCACCGCCAAACTTACGACGATGAGCCACCGCGCCACCAGCAAGATCAACAAAGATAGCGCCTAGTTTAGGCTCATCCAACTTGCGTAGTTCTAGCCTTTCTTCAGTTAAAACCAGAGCGAACTCAGACGATTGGCACGCCGTTAAGCCCCAACGACTGGCAAGATCCAGTAGCTGTTGTTGGCGTGGCTCATGTTCGCAGATAAGTTGGATTTGCAAGATAGGCTCCGAATAAGGCTAAGGTATAGCGCGCAAGTTTACCTCAAGTCGCAACGGTGACCAATAACCGTGATCCGCACAAAGACGACCAGATGGAAATAGTGATAAGCTTTAGCCCCATCAATACGACCATAACCTAGGACTCGATATGCATGCCACTAATGGACTTGATGACCTCGACAAAGCGATCCTAAAAACACTGATGGAAGATGCCCGTCGCCCCTATGCAGAGATGGCGAAGCAATTCGATGTCAGCCCTGCCACTATCCATGTGCGCATTGAAAAGATGAAAGCCGCTGGAATTATCGAAGGTACCGAAGTGGTCGTGAATACCAAAAAACTCGGCTACGACGTGTGCTGTTTTATCGGTATTAACCTTTACGCTGCGCGTGACTACCATTCTGCACTAGAGAAACTAAATGCCTTGGATGAAGTGGTTGAAGCCTACTACACCACAGGTGCATATAACATCTTCGTGAAGCTGATGTGTCGCTCAATTGAGGAGTTGCAGCACGTGTTAATCGATAAACTGCAAGCGATTGAAGAAGTACAATCGACGGAGACGTTGATCTCGTTGCAGAACCCGATTAGTCGCAATGTGAATCCTTAAGGGTTGTGTGCGCCGTATGTAGATTCCTGCGAAGCTAGCGGAATGACGGAACATTTTGAGGAAATATACTTTTAAGTCCGTCCCCCCTGCGCAGGCAGGGGTCTACTCCAAAGCCCCACCAACCCAAAAAAAGGCGCTCTTTAGAGCGCCTTTTTACTATCCCAAGTGAAGGATTAAACCCACTTAGTCTTCGTTGCTTCTTTCACTGCAGACATAACCAGCGTCGGTAGTGATGCTGCCATAACGACACCGAATAAGTGACCTGCTGCTAGTGCTTCCGTGTTGAAGATTAGCTGACCTAGACCGGTATAAATAACCCCTAGCGATAGAATCGCTGACACCGCTACCGCACCTAGTAGATACGGGTTAGTGAATGGGTTTCTGCGGTATAGCGACGTAAAGGTACGTGAGTCAAATAGGTGCCATAGCTGAGCAAACACCAGCATCGCAAATGCCATTGTCTGTGCGTAGTTCGCTGAGAAGCCGTTCGTCAGTGCCCAGTTAAACGCCATGTAGCTCATGCCACCTAGTGCCAGACCACGAGTTAGGATACGAGTACCTAGGTGGTCACTGAAGAAGCTCTCGTTACGTTTGCGAGGCTTACGCTCCATCAGATCTTTCTCTTCTGGCTCAACACCTAGCGCTAGTGCTGGTAGACCGTCCGATACCAAGTTGATCCATAGAATCATTAGCGGTGTTAGCGGCAAGATAGCTTCTGGTCCCATCATTAAGAATGCGAACAGAATTACCGATACTTCACCAACGTTCGCTGTCAGAGCCTGACGGATGAACTTACGAAGGTTATCGAAGATTTGACGACCTTGGCGTACCGCTTTCACGATAGTGCTGAAGTTGTCATCCAGTAAGATAAGGTCACCTGAGTCTTTCGCAACCGACGTACCAGTAATACCCATGGCAACGCCAATGTCTGCGCGGCGCAGTGCTGGCGCATCATTCACACCATCACCTGTCATCGCAGCCACTTCGTTGTTGAACTGTTGAGCTTGAACGATACGTAACTTATGCTCTGGCGTTACACGGGCAAATACCGCAACTTCTGGACAGATTTGACGAAGCTTATCATCGTCCATCTCATCGAGCTCTGCACCCGTCACAACCAAGTCTTTCTCACTACGGATGATACCGATATCACGAGCAATCGCCGCGGCAGTTAGCGCGTGGTCACCGGTGATCATTACCGTTCTTACCCCTGCTTGGTAGCAGCTTTCAATGGCATCGCGTACTTCAGGACGCGGTGGATCCATGATGCCGTATAGGCCAAGCACAGTAATGTCTTTCTCAAGCTCGCTATGGTCACGCTCAAGGTCAGCTTCAGATAACGCTTTATAGCCAACCGCTAGCGTACGTAATGCATCTTGAGCAAAGTTCTCAATCGCCGCTTCATAGTTCGCCACAATCTCTTCGCTCGGGCTTGCCGCTAGCGCTAAGTTGCCGTCTGTCGCGGTTGGTGTGTGGTCTACTGGCATACCATCAACCATAAAGCCTGCAGCATTGCGAAGAATCACATCTGGTGCACCTTTAATCGCTAGGAAATGGTTACCCTCTGGATCTTTGACAATCACTGATGCCATCTTACGAGAAGAGTCGAATGGGAACTTCTCAACAATTGAATAGCCGCCTGAAGTCAGCATCTCAGATTGGTTAAGACCCGCCTTCGCCGCCGCCACAATCAAGGCGCCCTCTGTTGGGTTACCACGAACCGTCGACTTGTCGCCATCCATGATGTATTCAGAGTCATTACATAATGTTGCAACTACTAACCCTTTCATCATCTCTGGGCTTTGCTTTGCATCTGTGCTGTGCGATAGCGGCTTAAATTGACCTTCAGGGCTGAAGCCTTTACCACTTACTTCCCAGTAACGACCGCTTGCATCATACGCCTTCATTACCTGCATTTGGTTTTGAGTGAGCGTACCTGTTTTATCTGAACAGATAACTGTAGTAGAACCTAAAGTCTCTATCGCCGCCAACTGCTTAGCCAGAGCATTATTCTTCACCATACGAGTAGAACCCATGGTCAGAACAATAGTGATAACCGTAGGAAGACCTTCAGGAATAGCGGCTACCGACAGTGAGATACCTGTATTTAAGATCTCTAGCCAAGGCATGCCATAATAAAGACCAATCGCACACACTACTGCTACTACGCCAAGCGCAACTAGCATCAAAGTCTTGGCGATGGTATCCATACGCTCTTGCATTGGTGTCTTAGTTTCTTCAGTGTTCGCCATCAGGTCGGCAATGTGACCTACTTCGGTCTGCATACCTGTCGCCACAACTAAACCTAGACCCGTGCCCGACGTAACCATGGTAGTCATAAAGCCCATGTTTAACTGGTCACCAAGACCTACCGTTTCGTCGTCAATCACTTTAGCCGTTTTATCTACCGGCTCAGATTCACCTGTCAGTGCCGCTTCATCGATAGACAGACGATTAGCTTCTAAGATACGAACGTCAGCCGCTAGGATGTCACCTGTGCTGATTTTTAAGATATCACCAGGCACGATGTCGCTCGCTGGAATATCAATCCATTCACCATCACGCTTCACTTGTGCAGACGGTGCGGCCATTTGGCGCAGCGCTTCCATCCCTTTCTGAGCTTTGAATTCTTGCCAGAATGCGATAAGCGCATTGATAAAGATGATCGCGGTAATCGCGATAGCATCCACTAAGTGTCCGGTGAAATAGGAAACAATGGCACCCACACCTAGAATGAAGATCAGTGGGTTTTTAAATTGATGAGCAAAGAGTTCAAGCGCAGATTTTCCTGCCTTTTCTTGAAGTTCGTTTTTACCGTACTGAGATTGACGCTCCGCCGCTTCTTGTGAAGACAAACCTTGCTCTGGCGCTACACCCATCATCTGCTGGGTATTCTCAACGGTTTCAGTGAACCACTTTTTAGTCATAGGGGATACTCCGAATAAATTCAGTCGACACCGGTAGAATGGCAAACCGATAAAAAGCAATCGCTGAATATAAATTTTTAAAATCTCAACGCTGTTTGCATGTTTATTAACAATTAATGCGTAAGCGATGAGTAAAAATAAATTACCCGAAACCAAATAGGCTTGTAATTAACTTTCGGAGCGCTTACATGCACTCTAGGACGATTCTTTGACTTAAAACAAACTAGTTTTTTATTCAGAGCTTAGAACTAATTATTCATTGTAAGCAGATTTTAATAACACCTAATTTTCACTGAAATAACACTTCTGTTTTTTCGAACATTGAAACTTGTTTACACGACGGACCTTGATCAAGGTCGGAAGGTTTTGATGACGAATTATCGATTATTAATCGCTATTCAATAGTTATTCAATTGGGGAGATATATCATCTTAACGGTCTTTTCTACCAACTTAACTATTGGCTCAGCCGGTAAAATTCGCTTTCTCAACATAATAAAAAAGCCCTCAATCAAAGATTAAGGGCTCCAAATATTACTTCAATTAGATACTACGCACTGATGCCAGAATGACGTAATAGAGCATCGATCTCCGGCTCACGACCACGGAAGCGCTTAAATAGCTCCATTGGTTCTTCACTGCCACCCATTTCAAGGATGTTATTCAAGAAGCTTTGTCCTGTTTCTTTATTGAAGATGCCTTCTTCCTCAAAACGTGAATAGGCATCGGAAGACAACACTTCTGCCCACAAGTAGCTGTAGTAACCCGCGCTATAACCTCCCGCAAAGATATGACCAAAGCTGTGTGAGAAACGGTTCCATTCAAGACTTGGAAGTACGGCTACTTTCGACTTCACTTCTGCCAGAGTCTCTAGCACGCGTGCACCGATGTCTGGATCATATTCTGTGTGCAGCGTGAAATCGAACAAACCAAACTCAAGCTGACGCAAAATAAACATCGCAGATTGGAAGTTTTTCGCCGCTAGCATTTTGTCGAGCATCTCTTTAGGTAGCGGCTCGCCTGTCTCATAGTGGCCAGAGATAAACGCAAGTGCCTCTTCTTCCCAGCACCAGTTCTCTAGGAACTGACTTGGCAGCTCAACTGCATCCCAAGGAACACCGTTAATGCCTGACACCGCCCCCGTATCAATCTTCGTCAACATATGATGAATACCATGACCTGTTTCGTGGAACAGAGTCACGACTTCATCATGAGTGAACATGGCAGGTTTACCGCCGACTGGCTTATTGAAGTTACACGTTAGATACGCCACTGGTGTTTGCAGTTCACCGTCAAGATCGGTGCGTCGCACACGACACTCATCCATCCACGCACCGCCACGTTTGTGCTCACGCGCATACAGATCAAGATAGAAGCTACCGCGCAGTGTGTCAGTGCTATCAAAAATATCGAAGAAGCGTACTGACTCATGCCAAGTGTCCACCCCTTCACGCTCTTTAATCTGCATCCCGAAGACGCGGTTTAGCACTTCAAACAGCCCGCTGACCACTTTTGATTCTGGGAAGTAAGGGCGCAGCTCCTCATTAGAGAATTGGAACAGGTGCTGTTTTTGCTTCTCACTGTAGTAAGCAATATCCCAAAGGTTTAGCTCTGTCACGCCGAACTCTTTTTCAGCAAACTGGCGTAGCTCTTCTACTTCACGCTCACCTTGAGGTTTAGCTTTAGTCGCAAGATCATTGAGGAAGCCAAGCACTTGGGCTGGGCTTTCTGCCATCTTGGTCGCCAGTGACTTTTCACTATAAGTACCAAAGCCAAGCAAGCGGGCGATTTCATGGCGCAGCTTAAGTTGCTCAGCGATAATCTCAGTGTTGTCCCATTTACCCGCATTTGGACCGCGATCAGAAGCGCGCGTCACGTAGGCTTCGTACAGCTCTTTACGTAGCTCTTGGTTATCGCAGTAGGTTAGAACTGGGAGGTAAGACGGAATATCCAATGTCAGTAGATAACCTTCTAACTCTTTCGCCTCAGCTGCCGCTTTTGCCGCCGCGAGTGCCGATTCTGGCATACCGGCTAGCTCTTTCTCATCAGTAATGTGCTTAGTCCAACCCATGGTGGCATCTAGGACATTATTAGAGAATTGCGAGCCTAGCTCAGACATACGCTTGCTGATTTCACCATAGCGATGCTGCTCATCAGCTGGCAGACCAATACCAGACAACTCAAAATCACGCAGTGAATCTTTGATGGTTTTCTGTTGCGCTTGGGAAAGCGTGTTAAACGCGTCACTGGCTTTGATCGCTTTGTACGCTTCATACAGCCCCTTGTGCTGCCCCACCCAAGTGCCGTATTCAGAAAGAATTGGTAGGCAGCTTTCATACGCTTCACGCAATTCATCACTGTTCATCACTGAGTTCATATGGCTCACAGGTGACCATAAGCGGCTAAGCTTGTCATCAATTTGCTCGATTGGCGCAACGACATTGTCCCAAGTCGGGTTGGTATTACCTTCAAGCACTTCGTCTATTTTTGCTCGGCATGCCTCAATCGCTTGTTCAACGGCTGGTTTCACATGCTCAGGCTTAATTTGAGAAAAAGGAGGTAAGTCGGTAAACGTCAGTAGTGGATTTGCCATGCAGCGTCCCTTTTTAGTTATTGGATTCCCTCACTTCATTGGAAGGCAAGTGAGCGTAATTAATAGATAAATGTAGTCTCGAAAGAGAAATTTCAATCCTTCGAGATTCAATTACGGTGATTCAAAACACCAACTCCTCTGCCGCTTCTCGTCAGAAGAGGTTATAATCCGTCCATTATTGTTAAACAGAGTCTTTATTTTGCTGAGCTATCGTCACAGTTTTCACGCGGGTAACCATGCCGATGTGGTTAAACACATAGTACAAAGTCTTATCCTTAATTCACTAAAAAACAAGGAAAAGCCATTCGTTTATCACGATACTCATTCGGGCGTAGGCCGTTATGACCTTACCCACGAATGGTCTGAGAAAACTGGTGAATATAAGCAAGGCATCGGTCGTATTTGGGGAAATGCCGACATTCCTGAAGATATCGCCAGCTACATTGAATCGATAGAGACACTGAACAACAGCGACACACTGCGTTATTACCCAGGTTCTCCTCGTGTGGCGCGTGCCCATTTGCGTCCTCAAGACCGTATGGTATTAACAGAATTACACCCAAGCGACTTTCCATTACTTGAGCAAGAATTCCATCGTGACCGTCAAGTCAAAATCTTTAAAGAAGACGGTTTTAAGCGCTTAAAAGGCAGCTTGCCACCAGCAGAACGCCGTGGTTTGGTCTTGATCGATCCACCTTATGAACTCGCTCGTGAATATCGTGATGTCGTGACGGCCATTGCCCAAAGTTATAAACGCTGGGCAACGGGTATTTATGCGATTTGGTACCCTGTGGTCAATCGCTATGATATCGACGATATGATTGAAGGCTTAGAAGGTCTTGGTATTCGCAAGATTTTGCAAATCGAACTTGGTGTCTCACCAGATACTAACGAACGCGGAATGACAGCTTCGGGCATGATTGTCATCAACCCACCGTGGAAGCTAGAGCAGCAAATGAATGCCATTTTGCCGTACCTTAAAGACAAGATCGCTCCAGCAACAGGCCACTTTAAAGTGGAGTGGATTGTCCCAGAATAATTTTTGGGAAACACTTCTAATCTCAAGAAAAGGCGTAATCAATTGTTTTAAAGCAATATTGCGCCTTTCTTAATTGTGCTTATTTTTAGCTCTCCAGAAAATATTTCGACTTTATTGAAATTATTTTCGTCTTTCTCTCGCCTCCCGCGTCTTACTAGTGAAAGTACAGAAGCCATGTGCAATGAGTACACCCTAATAGCCTAGTGAGGAAAACCCAGATGATTAAGATTGTTAGCTTTAAGATTTGTCCTTTTGTCCAACGTGTCACTGCTGCACTGGAAGCAAAACGCATTCCCTATGAGATTGAATACATCAGCCTAAAAGACAAGCCACAATGGTTCCTAGATATCTCACCCAATGGTCAGGTGCCAGTGATGGTCACGGAATCAGGTACCGCTTTGTTTGAATCAGACGCTATCATTGAATACATCGAAGATGAATATGGTCCGATTGAGCAAGACGTGAGTAACGAGCAGCGCGCACTCGATCGTGCATGGAGCTATTTAGGCTCTAAACACTACCTTGCTCAATGCGGCACAATGAGTAGCAAAGATAAAGAGACCTTTGAAGAGCGTGCGGAAAAGCTGATTAAAGCATTCCAAAAGGCAGAGAACCAGCTATCTGGCAACACCAAGTTCTTCAAGTCGGACACCTTCAGTAATGTTGATATGGCGTGGTTACCACTCTTGCATCGCGCTGCGATTGTTAAAGCGCATTCAGGTTATGATTTTTTCTGCGGACTGCCAAAAATGCAAGCGTGGCAACGCAACATCATGGAATCAGGATTGGTCGAGAAGACCGTCTCTAGCGACTTTGAAACGCGGTTTGCTGATTTCTACCTAACTAATACTTACCTTGCTACTGGAAAAGACGTACAGGCTAAACAAGATTGCTCAACATCAAGCTGTTGTGGCTAAGCGACTTTTATAGAGGGCGTAATGCCCTCTTATCTCGTCATTAATCGTTATTACTCATAATTAACTCTGCTTTTTCCCATTGGAGAAAGTTGCTAGACTCGATTTATAGTATGGATAGCGATTCTTAACAAAACATTGCGATGATATTGAGTTCCCTACTCTTCACCCCAATGTATCTGTTACTAGCAATCATAAAATTAATAAGCTCTCGGAGAACGTAATGGCAACGCATTTTGACTATATCTGTATTGGTGGTGGCAGCGGCGGTATCGCATCTGCTAACCGTGCGGCAATGTACGGCGCGAAGGTCGCGCTGATTGAAGCTCAAGATCTTGGCGGTACCTGTGTAAACGTTGGCTGTGTGCCAAAGAAAGTCATGTGGCACGGTGCACAAGTTGCTGAAGCGATGAACCTGTACGCAGAAGACTATGGTTTTGATGTCGACGTTAAAGGCTTCGATTGGAGCAAACTGGTTGAGAGCCGCCAAGCATACATTGGCCGTATTCACCAATCTTACGATCGCGTGCTTGGCAACAACAAAGTTAATGTCATTCGTGGTTTTGCTAAGTTTGTTGATGCGAAAACTGTCGAAGTGAACGGCGAGCACTACACAGCTGATCACATCCTTATTGCCGTTGGTGGTCGTCCAACCATTCCAAATATTCCAGGCGCAGAATACGGCATCGATTCTAATGGTTTCTTTGAGCTAAGCGAGCAGCCAAAACGCGTTGCAGTTATCGGCGCAGGCTACATTGCAGTAGAAATCGCAGGTGTACTACACGCACTAGGTACAGAAACTCACCTATTCTGCCGTAAAGAATCACCTCTACGTAGCTTTGACCCAATGATCATCGAGACGTTGGTTGAAGTAATGAATACCGAAGGTCCAACGCTGCACACCCACTCCGTGCCTAAAGAAGTGGTTAAAGAGGCGGACGGTAGCCTAACGCTACATCTTGAAAACGGTGAGAGCCAAAATGTTGATACCTTGATTTGGGCAATCGGTCGTCACCCAGCGACAGATGCAATTAATCTTGGTGCTACAGGTGTGGCAACCAACGATCGTGGCTACATCAAAGTCGATGAGTACCAAACCACGAATGTAGATGGTATTTACTGTGTTGGTGACATCATGGAAGGCGGCATTGAGCTCACTCCAGTTGCCGTTAAAGCAGGTCGTCAGCTTTCTGAGCGCCTATTTAACAACAAACCAGATGCGAAGATGGACTACGACCTAGTACCAACTGTGGTATTCAGTCATCCACCTATCGGCACCATCGGCCTAACCACACAACAAGCGGAAGAGAAGTACGGCAAAGATAACATCAAAGTCTACACCTCTGGCTTCACTGCTATGTACACAGCAGTAACCAAGCATCGCCAGCCATGTAAGATGAAACTGGTTTGTGCTGGCCCAGAAGAGACGGTTGTTGGCTTGCACGGCATCGGTTTTACTGTTGATGAAATGATTCAAGGTTTTGGCGTTGCGATGAAGATGGGCGCGACCAAAGCAGACTTCGACTCTGTCGTGGCAATTCACCCAACGGGTTCCGAGGAATTCGTGACGATGCGTTAACGCATACACTCTATTTTCAAAGCCCAGCACCTCATGCTGGGCTTTTTTGTTTTAGAGTCATTGCACACTTCAACGAGAGTTTCACCTTAGCCACTCAAGTAAGGTTTGAAATGCCTCGCATAGAGAAAGCATCAAGCACGAAATTCATGGGTTTCACGATCACTCTTCCATGGCCTTTTCTATAGTTTGTTGCGCTAGAAAGTAACGCCTTCTCACTACAAGTGAATCTATCTAGCGAAGATAAATAATATTGAAAAGGAACGTCAGATGAAAACCTCTCGATGGCTTATGGCAGCGAGCACTGCCTACATGAGCTTACCTAGCCTTGCAGTGAACCCGCACCCCGATCCACAAAATCCAACCGGGTATATTATTGCCCGTATCGACATACAAAATAGTGAAGCAAGCAAAACTGGCAACCCCATGTACAGTGTGTGGGCTGAGGCATTGCAGACAGCCTCAAACTCTGTCGTGGATTCGATTAATGCAGGCTTAGCAACCAACCCAAGTAACGTAAAACGGGCTGAGCGAGTCTTCCCACGTGATGAATGGGACTTTCTCACTCATATGGCTGCGCCAGAGTACACCTATCAGCACTTTTTACAGGCTATTGGTAAATTTCCAGCGTTTTGTGGTGACTATAGCGACAATCGAGATGCCGATGCTATTTGTAAGCGTTCCATCGTGACCGCCTTCGCCCATTTTTCCCAAGAAACCGGTGGTCACATCGCCAAGGATAACTCTTGGGATAATCCTTTAGCTCTCGAAGAATGGCAGCAAGCACTGGTTCATGTGCGCGAAATGGGTTGGTCCGAAGGACAGCCAGGCTATACCACGGGGTGTGGTCAGAATGATTGGCAAAACAAACGTTGGCCTTGCGCCGCCAACCAAGGCTATTTTGGTCGTGGCGCTAAACAACTCTCTTACCACTTCAACTACGGTCCTTTTTCTGAAGTGATGTTTGATGGTGATGCAACGGTGTTACTCGATAACCCAGCGCTTGTGGCTGACTCGTGGTTAAACCTCGCCTCTGCTATCTGGTTTTTCTTAACGCCACAAGCACCAAAGCCCGCCATGTTGCATGTTATTGATAGAACTTGGGTCCCATCTCAGCGAGAAGTAGAGGCTGGTATTGGCTATGGGTTTGGTACCACCATCAACATCATCAATGGTGGTATTGAATGTGGGGAGCAGAATAAAAACAAAGGGCAGCCAGTTAACCGAATTCGTTACTGGGAAGGGCTCGCTGCACACTATCAGATTCCCATTGAAGCCGACGAGACCAATACGTGTTGGCAACAAACCCCTTATGGAAGCTTGAACTTAAACGGCGCAACAGATGTACTTTATACTAACTGGGAAGCCAGTTGGGCTTATCATGCTGACCGTCCTGAAGGCGTCTCTTTTGAATGTAACTTGGTCGGCTACCAAACTGCTTACTCTGCTCTCGTACCCGGTGACTATGAAAAATGCGTCACCAACTTTTATGGCTCCCACGCCAATTGGCCAGAAGTGCGAATTGTGGACACTCTCCTCCCAACAGATAACGGCAATGGAGGTACTGGCGACGGGAATAGTGGTGGAAGCACCACCACGTCACCTGAAATTAATCTAATTACTTGGGTTCCGGGTAGTACATCTGTCAGCAATGGCGATATCGTAAGCTACCAAGGAAAGTGTTTTATTGCTAAGAACAACCCTGGTGTTTGGGAGTCACCCACACAATCAAACTGGTTCTGGGGTGAAGTCGTTTGCCCTTCAGCGTGATCAAACCAGTAAAAGCTGCTCTGTATGGAGCAGTTTTTACACAACTTTTATCTAAGTACTCTTCCCGCACCTGATTATATTTCTTATAGTTTCTAAAGACTGTAAGGAGTTATTAATGGATAAAAAGCACATATTTTTCTTCGATGCCATGCGCTGTGTGGCGGCACTCGCTGTCATCATTATTCATGCGCTAGGCCCTTACCGTCATGAACTCGGACAGATCCCTATGGGCGAATGGGTTACCGCTATCACCTTTAATGGATTCAGTCGCTGGGCAGTCCCGGTGTTTATTTTGATAACCGGCGCTCTCATGCTCAACGACAAACGACCGTTTGATATGAAATATTATCTGTCTCGTCGTCTCGGTAAAGTGCTGATTCCATTTATCGCATGGTCACTTTTCTACGCTTACTTATCCGGATGGACCATTGAAGGCTTTAACGGCAATACGGTTAAAGAAGTCTTATATGAGAGCTATCACCATCAGACCTATTACCATCTTGGGTTCTTTTACTACTTTATTCCGCTGTATGTGGCGATCCCGTTCTTGCAGGTGTTCGTTCGCAAGTTTGATGATAGTGCACTTTACGCATTTACCGGCCTTTGGTTACTCACTACGCTGTTGTTCTTATTAAGAGTTGATGGACCTTGGAGCGAGCAATTCTGGCTTTATATGGGCTTATTGCCTCTGGGCTATATCCTGTATCAAAAACTGCCAGCAAGCCAAGGTGTGGTTGCTGTGTCCATTATTCTGGGTGTCAGCGCAATGGCGCTGAGCAGTTATATGGTAGTTCAAGGAAGTATTGAAGAAGGTCGTTATTATGTTGGGCGCTGGTTCTCTTACAAGACTCTAAACACCGTCCTAGCAGCCAGCATGATATTTATTGTCTGCAAAGCCTACGCCGACAAGCTTTGGCCAGGAGCCAAGAAAGTGGTGAGCTTTATTAGTAAATACAGCTTGGGTATTTATATTCTTCACCCGCTATTCCTGTGGCCGATGAACGAACTCGGCCTACATCAAGGTCACCCAATCTATATGATTCCATTTTGGGTTATTGTCAGCGGCAGTTTGGCATTAGCAACCAGTTGGTTGTTATCACTCAGCAGCAAGACTCGTTGGTTGTTGCCTTAAAGGTTATTTGCCCACACACACTACATTGAGCAAAGTATTACCTTTTAGCGGTGATACTTTGCCATTAGTGAACAGCCCTTTCTGACCATCTCCCCAATATGGCATTTGCAGTGGCCAATGGTTTTTCTGCATCACTTGTGATTTTACCAAGGCTTGCCAGTCTTCATTACTTGCCAAATGCATATCAAGGTCACTGCATACCTTTATGGCAGACTGATAACTCAAGCGGTTCCACGCTTTATCATGTTCCATATAGAACTGATGACTGCTGTTAGCGATATAAGGCACACTATAACGCTGTCCATTAACTTCAGCGTTTAACCGAACATTCAATGAAACCTTAACACTGGTCGCAAGAGGCGTTATCTTCTCAGCTTTCTTCACTGGCTTCTCAATCTCTTTTGCTACTGGCTTGGATGCAAGCGTTTTAGCGGGTACTTGCTGCGTCACTTTGGCAGTACGTTGAGGTGTGTTGGCAGAAGCGTTGCGTTCCACTTGGCGGATAAAAGCATCACGATAACCAGATAAGGCTTTGACTTGAACAAGCTCTTGCTTGGCGATCTCAGCATCGCTGTATGGACCAATCAGACAACGATAGCTATTTTTCTGAGGCAGCATCCACACATCGGTGGTGATTTTGGCGTACAAGGTTTTCGCTTGAGCTAGCGCCATGGGGGCATCAAGAATGCCGCACTGAATCCAATAAAGCGATGTTGCGCTCACAGGAACGTCATTGCTCCAAATCCCATTTCCAATCGGACAGGATTTATCTAAAACCGGCAGTTCATTGGTGGAGGGCTGGGAAGCGTCACACAACGCATCCTCAGCATAAACTGGTAAAGGAACCACGCTACTGGTTAACAACAAGGTGCCCAATAAAGCACTAAACGAAAAACAACCTAATCCCTTTACACCATTTAAAGAGCTCATAAACATCCTCTGAACACTCTTGGCTATTGTTATCAGCGGCACAAATAAAAAGAGCCGCAATTATCTGCGACTCTTAGTGTAGTGACGATCGGGATTAAAAATCAATCACTCTGGATCACCCTTTGTAGATTTTCGGGTTGAATACATCACGTAGCCAGTCACCTAGTAGGTTAATAACCAACACTAAGGTAATCAGAACGATGCCTGGGAACACGGTAATCCACCACGAACCAGAGAAGATGTAGTTAAAGCCGATACTGATCAAGGAGCCCAATGATGGCTGGTCTACTGGCAGACCAAGACCTAAGAACGATAGCGCCGCTTCGGACATGATAGCGTTCGCAACCTGTACCGTTGAGATAACCAAAATTGGCGACAAACAGTTAGGCAGAATATGACGGAACATGATACGTGGTGCTCTAAAGCCCATCACTCGCGCTGCTTCTACATACTCTTTCTTTTTCTCTGCAAGAACCGAGGCACGAATAGTACGTGCATACTGCGGCCATTCAGCCACACCAATGATCACGACCAACATGGTCACGGCATATTGGCTATAGAACTCAGTGCCGAAGCTGGCCTTAAAGATAGCAGAGACAATGATCGCAACCATCATGGTTGAAAACGACAACTGAACATCAGCAAAACGCATCAAGAAGCTATCGATACGACCACCGAAGTAACCCGCCGATAGGCCAATCACAATACCTAGGAATAACTGTAAACCTACCGCTAGGAAACCAATGGTCAGAGACAGTCGAGAACCATAAAGAATGGTGGATAAAATATCACGACCTTGGTCATCGGTACCTAATACGAAGTTCTCGTCACCGTCTTCCATCCAAGATGGCGGCAGCTCCGAGTCCATAATATCGATAGACGATAAGTCATATGGGTCAGAAGGGGCGATGACGGGCGCAGCTAGTGCCAACACCAAGAACATCATAAAGACCGTAAAACTTGCCATAGCGACTTTGTCGCGCTTGAAGTAATACAAGAAGTCCGAGTTTTTAAAACGCTCCCACACTGAAGGAGCAGCGGCTACATTTGCTTGGCTCATGGTTATGCTCCTTTTCCAGTTAGGTTCACGGTTGGGTTAATCAAGCCGTACAACAAGTCAACGATAGTGTTCGTCACCACGAAGATAAGGCCAACGAAAATAACGTAAGCGGTAATCAATGGTGTATCTACACGGTTAATCGCTTCAAGGAAAAGGAAGCCTGTGCCAGGCCACTGGAAGACGGTTTCAGTCAGGATGGTATACGCCACCATAGTACCGATCTGAACACCACCAACGGTCAAAACAGGTAACATCGTGTTTTTAAGGGCATGTTGATAGTAGATTTTTTTAAGAGGTAGCCCTTTTGCTTTCGCAAACTTGATGTATTCCGAGCTCAGTACTTCTAACATTTCAGAACGAACCAAGCGAATGAAAAGCGGCAACATAATCGATGCCAATGCGACACATGGCAAGATAAGGTGCTTAATGCCATCGATTGTGAAGAATCCTGACTCCCAACCGAGCACGTTCGCAGTTTCACCACGCCCGAAAGAAGGTAGCCAGCCTAACTCAATAGAGAAGACATACATCAGCATGATCGCCGTTAGGAAAACCGGAATCGAGATACCAATACTACTGCCAGCCATCACCAATTTGGTAAAAAAACTTTTTGGATGAATTGCCGAGTACACACCAAGTGGTATCGATAAACAAATAATAATAAGCGTCGCGCCGAATACCAGCTCTAGTGTTGCCACCAGCTTATCGAGAATAACCTCAACGGCAGGACGTTTGAAAAAGTATGAAGTGCCAAGATCGCCTTGCAGCGCTGCACCAATAAAACGAGTGTATTTTGTTACGAAAGGATCGTTGAGGCCCAACTCATCACGCAGTGCTTGACGCTCTGCTTCCGAAACCGACTGACCTACAAGCTCACGCAGCGGGTCACCCAGGTTATCCTGAATGGCAAACGCCACCAAACTGATCACAAACATCACTATCAGTGCCTGAAACAGGCGCTTGACCAGAAACGAAAACATTCCTTGCCCCTTAACTATCCATAGATCTCATTGAGAGAGAAACATTCAGTCTTAAAAACCGCTCAATCCGACTGAAATAAACTGAGCTGAGTAGAGAGAATTGAGGAGGGGAACACTCCCCTCCTACATCACAATCACTTGTGATTATTCAACCACTAGGTCGCCAAAGTAAGGCATTACCATTGGGTTAACAATTGCTGCTGCTTTCACGTTAGACTTCGCGCCCCACGCTTCACTTTGCCAGTGTAGCGGTACGAATGCTGCGTCGTTGTATAGTGTCGCCTCAACGCCTTTCAGCATTTCAGCACGCTTAGCAGGATCCGTTTCTACATTCGCTGCTTCAACAATCGCATCCATTTCTGGGTTTGAGTAGTGACCACAGTTGTACTGACCACGACCCGTTTCTTCGTTACGAGTCATTGTTAGGAACTCGTTGAAGTTCGCTGAATCTTCAGTATCTGAGTGCCAACCGATCATCATCATGTCTGCTGCACACACATCAAACTCTGGCCAGTATTGCGCTTTAGGCATGGTCTTAAGATCTACTTTGATACCGATCTTAGACAGCATCGCTGCCGCTGCTTGCGCTACTTTCGCGTCGTTCACATAACGGTTGTTAGGTGCCATCATCGTTAGCGTGAAGCCATTTTCATAGCCAGCTTCTTTCATCAACTCTTTCGCTTTTTTCACGTCGTAACGTGGAACAAGCGCATCGTCGTGACCAACGTAGCCTGTTGGGCTTTGCTGGCCAGCTGCTGTTGCGAAGCCTTTCATGATTTTCTTAACGATACCTTCGTTGTTGATTGCGTGAACAATCGCCTGACGAACGCGAACATCTTTCAGTGCTTCGTTGCTTTCTTGGTTCATTTGGAACGTGATGATACGCGTACCAGGTAGCGTCACTAGATCAACACCTTCAGCGCTAGCTACACGTTTGTGGTCGTTTGGCGCAACTGGGTGAATCATATCAACACCGCCAGAAAGAAGTGCTGCTACGCGCGTTGCATCTTCTTTGATTGGTACTAATGTTAGCTTGTCTACGTTACCTTTAGATTCTTTGTCCCAGTAATCAGCGAAACGCTCAAATTCAACCTTAACGCCTTGCTCACGAGCCGTTACGATGAATGGACCAGTACCAGAAACATGCGTCGATGCAAAAGAGTTACCGTGCTTAACTAGCTCAGATTTGTCTTTGCCATCTGCCGTTTTACCTGAGTAAAACTTGCTATCCATAGGGAAGATGTACGTCGCTGTTTGCAGTACAAGTGGGTAAGGACCTTTAGTCACTAGGTCAAACGTGTAGTCATCAACCTTAACGATTTTCTCATACGGGTCGAAGATAGCTTTAAAGTCAGGAGAGCTTTGAAGACGGTTAAATGTCCAAACAACATCGTCTGCTGTTAGGTCATTACCAGAGTGGAACTTAACGCCTTCACGTAGCTTAAAACGAACCGTCGTGTCATTCACACGTTCCCAGCTTTCAGCTAGACGAGGTTCGAAGTCCATTTCTTGGGTGAAACGAACGAGTGGGTCAAATACCATGTGTGACATTTGCAATGTGCCACCAGACAACTGCTCATGCGGGTCTAAAGATACTGGGTCAGCTGCATAGCCAACTTTGATATCTGCTGCCAGAGTATTAAAACTTAGGCCCGCTGCCATTAGCGCCACTGCTAATTTGCTTTTCATGGTTCTCATTTGCATAACTCCTTCATGCGGGGATCCGGATCCCTTGTTGTTGTGTTTGCTTCTGTTATCGAGTCCCAATAGGGAATTGTAAGGCTTACGCCGTTTTTGCTACATCATCTCTTAAGCCTTTGAATTCAGGCATTAAGGAAATTAGGTGCTGACTGTATTCATGCTGCGGATCAGTAAACAACTGCTCCGTCGGTGCCACTTCTAATAGCGTACCCATTTGCATCACGCCCACTCGGTCACACATTTGACGAATTACCGGCAAGTCATGACTGATGAACAGCATGGTCAGATTAAGTTCTTGTTGTAGATCTTTGAGTAGGTTAAGTATTTGAGCCTGAACCGATACATCAAGTGCCGACGTTGGTTCGTCACAAATCAACAAACGTGGACGCGTTGCTAGTGCACGCGCGATAGAAATACGCTGACGCTGACCACCTGAGAATTCATGTGGATACTTCACTCCCGCCATTTTTCCGAGGCCTACGTGCTCAAGCAGGTCTTCGACGATTTGCTTGGTTTCGCTTTCGTTTGCCGTCAGTTTATGGAATCGAATCGGCTCTGCGATGATGTCGTAGATTTTCATACGAGGGTTCATCGACGTATACGGGTTCTGGAACACCATCTGCATCTGGCGACGCATCGGACGACGCTCTTTCTCAGACTTCAGCGACGTAAGGTCAATACCTTCAAACGTGACTTTACCAGAGTTAGGCGCATAGAGACCTGCAATCACACGTGCAATGGTCGATTTACCCGAGCCCGATTCACCCACTAATCCAAACGTTTCACCTTCATGTACTTCAAAGCTAACGTTGTTTGATGCTTGAACATACTCACGTCGGCTTTCAAATAACGAATCTTTAGTAACGAAGCGTAGGTTGACGTTTTCTACGTTAAGAAGCGGACCAGTATAATCACGGTGATCTTGGCTTTGACCCAACCAGTGGTTCTTAACATCTAACGGTTCCATCTCATGTGCTTCTTCGATGTAGCTCACAAGAGGGAAACGATCGAGTTTCATGTCTGAACGCGGTACTGCAGAAATCAGGCTACGTGTGTATGGGTGATCAGGTTCACCCAGTACTTTTGCCGTTGGCCCAAACTCTACCAAATCACCACGGTACATTACCGCTACGCGATCCGTTACGTTAGAAACCACACCCATATCGTGCGTCACCAACATACAACCAACATTGTTCTTGATGCACAGATCGCGAATCAAACCTAAGATTTGATCCTGAATCGATACATCAAGTGCCGTCGTGGGTTCGTCTGCAATGATAAGATCCGGTTCGCCGGCAAGCGCGATAGCGATCACCACACGCTGACGCATACCACCAGAGAATTGGTGAGGGTATTGCTTCAAGCGGTTTTCTGGTTGTGGGATACCCACTTGATTCATAAGATTGAGCGCGCGTTGATACGCTTCATCATCCGATACCTTCATATTGGCATGGATGGTTTCTTTTAATTGTTGCTCAACAGTGAATAGTGGGTTGAGAGAGGTCATTGGGTCTTGGAATATAAACCCGATTTTTGAGCCACGAACTTTGCGCATCGCTTCTGGCGTTAAACCAGAGACTTTTTCTCCATCTAGGAAAACCTCACCACTAGCAATAACGCCAGGAGGTGAAAGCAAATCGATAACAGCGTTACCTACCGTTGATTTGCCCGCGCCGGACTCCCCAACCACACCAACTATTTCGCCGCGTTCAATATTGAACGACAAAGATTTAACCGCGGCATGTACCCCATGGCGTGATGGGTATTCGATACGAAGATCTTTTACTTCTAATAGTGACATTACCAGACCTCTACTGCTTTGGCAGCTTTCTGCCCCTGTCTGAAAAATTGAATCCATTCTTAGGCAGCATTTTCTGCTGACTATTTATAAGGGCATCAATTTGGCAAATCTTTCACAGAAAAGCAACAAAAATAGGATAAAAATTCGAAATTGAGCAAATCTAAAGCAGTATAAATAAATATATATGCAGTTTAAGTACATATAGTAGTGATACAAGTGGCATGAAAAGTTGATGTACACTCAGAAATTCGTGCTAGAGAACGAATATAAAACGCCGAACTTCACGTTATCGGCAATATTTATGACTAATGCCACCCGCATATTTATTCTGATGTAGTTTTAACACTATAGAAACATAAATTTTGTAACATGACAGAGTGCAGCACCAAACTCTAGATCTTCATCACATTTAATACACTGATCACTTTGATAATTCGATTACACAGTATTTTCCGCTATTGTGATTTACAACAAGTCACAACCCTGCATATTGAACAAAATACTGGCTATCGTTCGATCGGTAGAATTTAGCTCCAATTCTTACTCATGAAGAATGGGGGAAATGTTATTCAATGGTAGTTCTCATAGACGAACCACTGAAGATTTAGCCGTAGTAATGGCACTTAACAGTCCAAATCCCCCATCAAGCGCCGTAATTACGTTTTAGTGAAGTGTAGTTGTCGGTTCAAAACGGAAAATAGCTTCTATTTTCCTCCACAATTGTTCGCCCGCAATAAATATCGCCGCAACAAAGGTGATATCGCAAGCTAGTGCTATTACCTTTCGATATTCCATCCAGTCCACTCCAAAGGTTGGAAAGTAAAACAGCACAATATTCATAACAGGGCCCGCCACTACCATCAGCAGTAATCCCACATAATAGCCAAGCCTTGTCGAGTGGCGGCTAGGTTTGAGCTTCAGTAAATGTCTAACAAACCAATTTCTGATATGCTGCAGGCGCTCCTTGCCTAACAAGCACAGCGCGACAATAGTCGCCACTTCAGGTACACCAAAAATCATTGCACCGCTAAGTAGTGCTTTTTTACTGCTGCAAATCTCCATTGAACTAATCAAGGGGATAAGTAATGGACTCGATAAAGCGAGCAACAGCGCCACTATGCCTAAGCTAACTCGCAAATAAGCTAATACTAAGCGGAACAAAACGCCAAAATCTAATTTCATATAACGAACACCCTATTGCCCCTCATATTAGAATGAGGGGAGGAAATAGAAGGGGGAAGCGACTAGTTTATGTCCCTGCGGAGCACTGACGTCTTACAGCGTATTCCACCACAAAGCTTCGCGTGATGAGCAAATGGAACGGTCACAACTGTTAGCCCTTTTGCTTCCAGTTTTCGATTGAGGGCTGGGGTCTCTTCTGGCATTAGGATGTGGTTTTCATCAAGCATCACTGCACATGGCCCGGTTGCCAGCGCTTCTTCTCTGTTTGCCCATACCACATCAAAGTCATCCATAAATTCAGGTAGACCGTTTGGAAAGGCATCTCGATAGGCGATAACAAGTTTAGGGCCGGCCACACACATAACGGCGAACAGGTGATGGATTCCTGTATCTTCCACTTCTGTGATACATACTTGGTAACCATCGTGTTCTAACATGCGCTTAACCCACTCAGCGCCACGAGTGTTAGTTGATGAAGAGCCCGTTGCCACCAGCACTCTTCCATCACCTAGGTTGAGCACGTCTCCCCCCTCATAAATATAATCTCGACTTAGCGTCGGCCTTGGTGCCGTGTAGTGTAAAATGTGGTTATCACCATCAATAAATGGTTGATGAAGCTCTCGCACTGGCGCAATAGAAGCCCAGCTCATATCGCTTGCCCAAACATTCTCCAAAACATTTCGACCTACCACCCAAATAGGTTCTGCAGCGAAGATTTGGGTAAAGACATTCGTTCTTTGGCACGCGGCTATCTCTCCTTCAGGCACTTCCCTAGCCCGATGCACCTGTACACCAAAGCCCTGAAACGCCTTGATCAACGCATCATTCTCACGCTCTAGGGCCGCAGAAAATGACGGAGAAGCATGAGAAAGTAACTGTCCTCCAGCTCTTTCACAGAGATCATATAAGTCGGACTGAAGTACACTCTGATATGTTGCTTTTACCTCTTCTTTCAGTACTGGCAGGCGGAAGTTCTGGCTATAACCCACAATCACCTCTTGAAGCTTTCCATAAAGGTTGAACTCTCCATAACTGTGTTTGGTTGCAGCTGGTATATAGACTTGGTTTTGTGTTGAGATTTTCGACATAGGATTACTCCTCAAATGGGTTAGAAAAAGAGAGTCCTTTCTCCGATGAACAATTTGAGGTTAACCCAGTCGGTTAAAGTGCAAAAAACACTCTGCGCAGTGAAAGGCTTTCACTTTGGGAGGATACAAGAAGACAATTGGAACAGGAGGCTAACGCGCCGCCCTGACCACCACTCGATAGGAAACCAAACCCTCAACTTCAACACCCGCTTCACTACCCACGTAAGTCGACATGCTAGGCAATTGCAGTTGATTCGAATTTAACGGCTCACTATTACTTTGCTCGATAATGGTGTAATGCAAGTCGGCAATATTGTTTGCCACTGACGACTCGCTGACCAGCACCACGCGAGTATGCTTGTCTTTCTTAATCAACTTGCTTTCTCGCAACCCAATGATGACATCACCACTAAACACATTCACAACATTGAGTTGCAATTCAGCGACATAGTCTGCTGCACGTAAGGAGGGAGCGGCGATTAACACCAAAATGAAGGGTAGCTTTCGTAAACAGCCCATTTCTATCACCTTTGCACGTATTTTTCGGAACGGTAGCGTAGTCGAGTTAAGTTCAGCAAGAAACTCAAACTCTGAACGTAAATCCATACTACTCTGGTTACCAACTAGGTTCCGTTCAACTGACTATAACGAGCTAGGCGATTAACCAACTTGGCCTCTGCTTTTAACTGCTGCTGCCATACCAAGCTAAATCGCTTTTGATAGCTAGGCTTTTCCGTCAGTTCTACTTTACCTTCACTCAAAGCCCTAGTTACCTCACCTTTTGGTAGCCAGCCTTTGCCATAAAAATTTATCAAGGCTTCAAGCATATCGGCCGATCGGTTAAATGAAATAAGGTCTTTGTGTTGGTCCGTCTCGTTGATCCATAACGGCTGTCCGCTTTCATTGTGAACAGACATCATCCGATGCTGTTTGCCTGCCTGTAATGGTGCTTGTACCTCGACAAACTCGCGCTCTCCTATGTGTTGAGCTTCAAGAAAGGGAGGTAAATGCGATAACGGTTGAGTCAACGCTAAGTCACATCGCTGTTTTATCAGTAACTGATGAATGGTTGCCGTATCAGTGCGAAACAAATCTATGCTTCGAAGCGCATTGTCAGTGATGATGAGCTGAGAGAGCTGATTCACTTCATCCAGAGCGATGCCGTAATCAAAACAAACCCGCAGACTTTTGACATTCTCTTTGCTAGAGAAGGTGTGAGTCAGGGTCAGCACATCATCAAACTCCATTGCTCGCGGTAAAAACCTCAGACCAAAAGAAGAGAGTTTGAGTGGCCGAGTACCTTTAATAAACAGCTCGCAACCAAGTGAAGCTTCCAAGCGACTCACTGTTGCCGTAAGCGCTGGCTGACTTTTGCCAAGTGCTCGTGCCGCTTTTCTCACGCTGCCATGATGAGCAATAGCAACAAAAGTTTTGATTTGGTCAAGAGTCATCCTGTTGTCTACCTCTCATTGACTTACTCATCGCCCAGTCTGTCAAACATTGCAACACTTGACTCCCTGTTAAATGCTCTCCCCAGAAAACCGACACTCCCCAAGTCGCTTTAAGGTGCGGTTCTGTTACGATTTTCATAGTGTCTGTTAGATCAATATTATTGTATACCGCAGACGTATGACTCGGTAACTCCGAAAGAATGGCAGCTATTTGTTGATGATCGGTGACTCGAATTTGCCAAGGACAAGGGAAATCGAAGCGCTTGTATATTGGAGCGGAAGTTCGCTTAGCATGAGAAATAGAGAGTTGAGGCAGTGTCAGAAGGTGGCCACTGTCGAAAACGATTGGCGACTGGTTGCTGGATTCTAACAACTCTTTACTACTGGTTATCAAGTAACTATCCACAGTACCAAGTGAAAAAAAGTTTGGTGTTTCGGGCCAAGGTAAATCAACCAGTGTCACTATCCAATCTAGGTGCTGGGCATTAAAGGCGGCAATCAATTCATCACTAGGCAAGCAATTGACTCTAATACTGATATCCAAATCGATGATAGAAGCTAAGATTTCTTGTTGCCAGACTCGGGGTAAAGCGATATCAACACCGAGTGTAATCTGTGTTGGTGACTCAACGGCCACTGCGTTTTTTAGCTCGTAGTAACTAGCAATCACAGCCTCTGCCCAAGGAAGTATCGCCTCCCCTTTTTCCGACAACTGTTTCTTGCCCGTGCCAACCACAAACAACTCACCCCAACGGCTTTCCAAATTCTGTATCGCCAGACTTACCGGGCCGTGAGTCTTGCCAAGCTTTTCAGCCGCCGCTACCACCGATCCTGTTTTCGCAACAGCGACAAAGCTCTCTAACTGCTCAATTGATGCCAAGTGATAACCTTTTTAAACCATTAGATCTAGATATTAGTTTATCAAAGATATTTAACATGGCCTCACGTTTTAGGGAAAGCACTGATTTGGGCTTGCAACATCATGTAGGGAATGCGGGATAAGACAAGCACATTCACCCAATTTCTATATGAGGTTCTTATGAATATCAATGCCATCAAAGCGTTTGTTATTACTACCGAGCTCGGCTCCATTTCCGCTGCTGCAAAAGCGATGAACAAAGGTCGGGTCCAAGTAAGTCAATGGATCGCCAATCTTGAGTTGGATTGGGGGATCGAGCTGTTTGATCGTGCTGGACACAAACCCGTGTTAACAGAACAAGGTCAAGCGCTCTTGGATAAAGCATCATCCATTCTACTGCTGTCTGAAAAGTTAGCGTCTCACGTCGAGAAAATAAACGGTTCAGGCGCAGGCTGCATCCGACTTGGGATCACGACATTTATCGACCCGAAAATTGTTTCTCATCTTATCCACCAGCTGCGCGACATTGATGCTGAAATGGATCTACAGATTGAATTTTCGCCTTGTGATGACCTCATCGCGTCATCTGATTACGACTTTATTATTAGTCACTATCCCTATAGCGGGATTGGTCATTGGGAGTTTATGAATGTCACACAGCGCCAATTCGTTTCAGTCTGCGCGCCTCAACATTCTATCGCCCAACTCGATGAAGTCTCTACAGAACAGCTCAGTCAGCATTTGGCTATAGCTATTACGCAGCAAAATGAATCTTTATGGGGTAGCTACAAGTTCGACACCATGTCGGTCAACAACGTGGCAACCGCAAGACAACTCGCCAAAGATGGCATTGGATGGATCTGTATCGATCAAGACTCGATTAAACATGAGTTGAACAACAATGAGCTCGTCATCATCAATCACCGCGAAGCCATTCAGCGAAGTAAGTTTGGCCTTGGCTACCGCGATTCACACTGTGCTAATGGAATACGAGAAGTTCTCTATAACGTTCTTCGTCAGCACGTCTCGCACTAGCGCCGCCTCTGTAATAAACATCGACAGAGTCTGATTTTTACAAAAACGCGCTCCTGATTACTATGCGCTTCGAAACACACAATAAGGTCAAAAGACCAAACTTTAAACGAGGAAAATATGAAAAAAGCAACTTTGAAAACCGCTACTTTGCTAGCTTTAATGGGCGCAGTTTCAGCTCCAGCTTTAGCCACAAGCGATTCTGGTTTCTATCTAGGGACCTATCTAGGTGCGATGTCAGCTAAGAACACTGACAACGTAGTAAATTCAAAGACTGAAACTTCAGTAAAAAGTAACTTTCGCTCTCTAGGTCTTAAAGCGGGTTACGACTTTAACTCAATGTTTGGGGCAGAAATGCGTCACAGTCGCGACAGTGGCAAGATAGAAAAGAATAGTCAAGGTTTGGCCGTTGACCATCAAACGGCTCTTTACGGCAAAGTTAAGTTCAACGTCTCAGATAGCATTGAGCTATACGGTTTGGCCGGTGTAAATAATATCCGCCTAAAACAAGCTGGTTATAAAGGAAATGACAACAAAAAGACCATCAATTCCTTCTCATACGGTGTTGGTGCTCAATACAACTTTACCAACTCACTAGGCGCAAACTTAGAGCTAATGAAGCTGTCTAACCACAAGCAGTTTGATGCGCACTCTATCAACCTAGGCCTAGCTTACAAATTCTAATTCTCTATACAACCTAACCAAGTTTGCAAGGATGCAACTTGCCCACTCCAACTTAGCACCAAACTTTTTCTTCGCTGCCTTTACCTTTCACTCTATTTATTATCATCCCAAAATGCAAAAAGCCTCGTCACATGACAAGACTTACTTGAACTAGATATTTGACAAACAAAGCTACTAAAGACGAAAGCTTATTGCGCATTGTCATCCAACTTTCGGTTCAATAAACCAGATTTCAGACGAAAAAAAGCCTCGTCTTTCGACGAGGCTTTTAAATGGTGGTCGGTGAAGAGGGATTCGAACCCCCGACCCTCTGGTCCCAAACCAGATGCGCTACCAAGCTGCGCTATTCACCGACGATGTTTTATTACGAGTTAATTCGTAAAGGGGAGCAAACGCTACCAAAATAAATGGGGTGGCTAACGAGATTCGAACTCGCGACCACCGGAATCACAATCCAGGGCTCTACCAACTGAGCTATAGCCACCACAAATTTTGTTTTGTTACCGTTTATAACGATAACTGAAATAGTGGTCGGTGAAGAGGGATTCGAACCCCCGACCCTCTGGTCCCAAACCAGATGCGCTACCAAGCTGCGCTATTCACCGACAATGTTCTTTTCAGAACGTTTTCGTTTCGATTAAATCAAAACTGGAAACCGAAGTCACCAAAATAATGGGGTGGCTAACGAGATTCGAACTCGCGACCACCGGAATCACAATCCAGGGCTCTACCAACTGAGCTATAGCCACCATTATGTTTTGCCAATATTTTATCCGGATGGCGCGCCCGAAAGGATTCGAACCTTCGACCTTTGGCTCCGGAGGCCAACGCTCTATCCAGCTGAGCTACGGGCGCATGCCCTATCGGCGGATGGGAATAATACGTATATCACACTATGTCGTAAAGTACTTTTTCAACTTTTTTTCTCGTTTGTTGTCTTTTTCAGCACTTTGAAGCAATAAATAGTGGCTTTACGATGTGATTCACCCCGTGAAGCTGAAAAGTTGTGGTTTATTGCAACAAGTTAACAGGATATAATCACCCAATGTTTACATTGATTTAACAGTCGTTAAGTCAGCAAGCAGAATAAATCGTATAAATGAATAGCAAGCACCGACTTGCTACCTTGTTGGATAGTAAAGTGAGTTTAATGGATATGTCTCGTCGAATCTTAACAGTGTTGTTCGCTGCACTAACTTTTTCTACTGCCTCTTTCGCAGCGGATGTGAGCCAAGAAGAATATGACGCTATCGCAGAGCGTATTAAACCAGTGGGTGATGTTTACTTAGCAGGTAGTGAGCCTGTGGTTGCTGAGCCTACCGGTCCACGTGATGGCGCTACCGTTTACAACACCTTCTGTACTGCCTGTCACTCCATTGGCGTTAGTGGCGCACCTAAAACAGGTGACGCTGCCGATTGGGGACCTCGTATTGCTCAAGGTAAAGACGTTCTTAAAGACCATGCAATTAATGGCTTCAACGCGATGCCAGCAAAAGGCTCTTGTATGGACTGTTCTGATCAAGAAATCGTTGATGCTATCGAGCATATGATTGCCGGACTATAGTGTCACGAACTCAATGATCGACAAGGGGGCTGATTCAGCCCCCTTGTTTATTTTTACTTCTTATTAAACATTGCCCGAATATTAGCAATGTGTGCCTGACCTTTTTGCATTCGTTCTTCTGCAGACACCGCTTTTTTTGCTTGTTCCCATTCGACATCATCAAACGGCAATTCATCTAAGAATCGACTATGTTCTGGCTTAATCAGTTCGCCATACTGTCTTCGCTCTTTACATATAGTAAAGGTGAGTTCTTTTTGGGCACGAGTAATGCCTACATACATTAGTCGCCTTTCTTCTTCTACGTTATCTTCATCTATGCTGGTTTGATGTGGCAGAATGCCTTCCTCAGAACCAATAAGATAAACATAAGGGAACTCAAGACCTTTCGAGGCATGCAGTGTCATTAGCTGAACAGCATCACTGTCGTCCTCATCTTCTCCGCGCTCCATCATATCTCGAAGCGTGAGCCGTTGAACGACCTCTTTTAATGACTTCTCTTCCTTATCATAATTATCGCCTTCTAAATCTGCGACAATCCATGAGTAAAGATCAGAAACGTTCTTCATGCGCATTTCTGCGGCTTTAGCACTGGAAGAGGTCTCATAGAGCCAATCTTCATAGTTGATGTCGCGAACTAATGAACGCACAGCTTCAACTGTATTACCGCGCTCTGCGTTATCAGCTATGGTCACAACCCACTGCGTGAATCGTCGTAAGTTCTCTAAGCCACGCCCCGATAAGTGCTGCTCCAAACCCAACTCAAAGCTAGCTTCGAACAAACTTTTTCCACGCATATTGGCGTAGCTACCCAGTTTTTCCAACGTAGCAGGACCAATCTCACGACGAGGCGTATTAACGATACGTAAGAAAGCATTATCGTCATCAGGATTTACCAAAACTCGCAGGTACGCCATGATGTCTTTGATTTCAGCACGACCGAAAAATGAAGTACCGCCGGAAATTTTGTAAGGCACGCGGTTTTGCATCAAGACTTTTTCGATAAGTCGTGACTGGTGGTTGCCTCTATATAAGATGGCGTAATCACGATATTCAGTTCGATTCACGAATCGATGCGCAATTAATTCACCCGTCACGCGCTCCGCTTCATGATCTTCATTTTTGGCTTTGAGTACTTTGAGCTTTTCACCGTCAGGGATCTCTGAGAATAACGATTTCTCAAACACGTGCGGGTTGTTAGCAATCAAGATGTTGGCCGCACGCAAGATACGACTGGTTGAACGATAGTTCTGTTCAAGCATCACGACTTTGAGGCTTGGAAAGTCTTTGTTCAAGAGAATCAGGTTTTGAGGCTTTGCGCCGCGCCACGAGTAGATAGATTGATCATCGTCCCCTACAACAGTGAAACGCGCACGCTCTCCCACCAGCAACTTAACCAATTCGTATTGGCTAGTGTTGGTATCTTGGTACTCATCGACCAACAAGTACTGAATTCGCTTTTGCCAACGAGTACGAACTTCTTCATTGGTTTTTAGCAGAATAACGGGCAGAGCAATTAAGTCATCAAAGTCGAGCGCGTTATACGCTTTCATTTGTACTTGATACATTTCATAGCAGTGCGCAAATAACTGCTCTTGCTCTGAACGAGCTGAGCCTTTTACCTGCTCTGGAGTCAGCATGTCGTTCTTCCAGTTAGAAATAGCGCCAAGCAATGAACGCAGCAGGTCTTTATCACCATCGAGTTGTTGTTCGGTCAACTCTTTGAGTAGCGCCATTTGGTCCTGATCATCAAACAAGGAGAAACCAGCTTTGAGTCCAAGTGCCTTATACTCGCGACGTATGATATTGAGTCCCATGGTATGAAAGGTGGAAACCATAAGGCCTTTGGATTCATTTTTACCTAAGGTTTGTCCTACACGCTCTTTCATTTCACGCGCGGCCTTGTTGGTAAACGTTACGGCAGCAATATTTCTCGCTTTATAACCACAGCTTTGTACTAGATACGCTATCTTATTAGTTATCACGCGGGTTTTGCCCGACCCGGCACCGGCAAGAACCAGACATGGACCAGAGACGTATTTTACCGCCATATCTTGCTGCGGATTTAGCTTCATTGGTGTGCTCACTACTCACGAATTGTAACGCGCACATAATAGACTGCTAATGCTGACAATGCCACGCTCCGTAGGATTTTTTAACTTTTATAGAATAGTGATTAAAAATAAGTTGCGTAAATATACCTCAATTGTTTTATAATGAATGAACGTTCATTCACTATCTATCGGATGGCTATGACGACTATGAATACCAGTGATAAACGACTACAAATCCTCGAAGCGGCACAAAAAATGGTGGCGGAAAAAGGGATTCAAGGCGTATCAATGCAGAAACTGGCCAATGAGGCCGGTGTTGCAGCTGGCACAATATATCGATATTTCGATGACAAAGACCATCTGTTAGAAGAATTGAGGCTTTACGTGGTATCACGAATGGCCAAAGCCGTTCAAGCAGGTGTAGGAGCCGACCAACCATTGAAAGAGCAGTATCGTAAGATGTGGCTCAATATCTGGCACGTCGCAGCTTCAAACATCGATTCGTTGAAAACTCGTGCTCAATATGACTCTATTCCTTCGAAAAATTGTTATACAACTAGGGAACAAGAACGAAAAATGTTTGCCCAAGTTGACAACCTATTCACAGAAGGAAAGAAACAAGGGGTTTTTAAAAACCTCGATAATGAAATCCTATCTGGACTAAGCTTAGAAGCAAGTGTATCGCTTGCACGTAAGCATGCTCTGGGTCTATATCAACTGGATGACGATGCGCTAGATGCAGCTATCGAAGCCAGTTGGGATGCAATAATAAAACACTAATGTGGAGTTCTCGTTAGAATGAAAAAGTGGACATTTTTCATGCTACTTATCGCCGTTCTGCTATTTGGCAGCGTGATAGGTTTCAATCTGTTTAAGCAACAGAAAATCGCTGAATATTTAGCAAACCGCCCGGAGCCTGAGTTTCCAGTCACCGTAACAACCGTGAAACCTGTTGATTGGGTACCGGTTATCGAAGCTATTGGTTTTGTGGAACCAAACCAAGGTGTGACGTTAACCTCTGAAACCAGTGGCGTTATCAGCAATATCTCATTCGCGTCAGGCTCTCAAGTAGAAAAAGACCAACTCCTTGTTTCTCTTGATTCTGATGTAGAGAAAGCCAACCTTAAAAGCTCAGAAGCTCGCCTTCCTGCAGCAAAAGCAAAGTACAAGCGCTACCAAGGTCTTTATAAGAAAGGTTCAATTTCAAAAGAATCTTATGATGAAGCAGAAGCTAGTTACTTCTCTCTATCTGCTGATATTGAAAGCTTGAAAGCTCAAATTGACCGTCGTGAAATCAAAGCACCGTTTGGTGGTGTTGTTGGTATTCGTAACGTGTTTTTGGGTCAATACCTTCAACCAAGCGATCATATCGTACGCTTAGAAGATACCAGCCTTATGAAATTGCGCTTTACGGTTCCACAAACTGACTTCTCTCGTATTTCTATTGGTCAAGATGTAGATATCTTCGTTGATGCGTATCCAAATCAAGCATTTAAAGGCTCTATCAGTGCGATTGAACCTGCGGTGAGCATCCAAAGTGGTCTGATTCAAGTTCAAGCAGACATTCCAAACAACGACGGTAAGCTGCGTAGTGGTATGTTTGCACGTGCAAATATCATCCTACCTAAACTTGAGAATCAAGTAACACTTCCACAAACGGCGATTACATTCACCCTATATGGCGACAATGTTTATGTCGTTGAAGATGTTGATGGTGTGAAACGCGTTAAGCAGCAAGTAGTTAAAGTGGGTGAACGCACAGGCGATATCGCTCATATTCTAGAGGGCGTGAAAGCAAATGATGTTATCGTAACATCTGGTCAAGTTCGCCTAAGTAACGACGTTAAGGTCAAAGTGGTAGAAAGCGATGCGACAGTACCACCGGCTGAGACACCGATGCTGTAATTGGAGGCAAAATGCGTTTTACTGATGTTTTCATAAAACGTCCTGTTCTTGCGGTATCGATCAGCTTTTTGATAGCACTGCTTGGTCTGCAAGCTGTGTTCAAAATGCAGGTACGTGAATACCCAGAAATGACGAATACCGTGGTTACCGTAACCACGAGTTATTACGGCGCGAGTGCTGACCTAATCCAAGGCTTTATTACCCAGCCATTGGAGCAGGCCGTTGCTCAGGCCGATAATATCGACTACATGACGTCACAGTCAGTCCTTGGTCAATCGACCATCACTGTGAACATGAAGCTAAATACCGACCCTAATGCGGCGCTTTCAGACATATTGGCTAAAACCAACTCTGTTCGTTCTCAGCTTCCTAAAGAAGCAGAAGACCCAACGGTGACTATGTCTACTGGCTCAACAACGGCGGTACTTTATATCGGCTTTACCAGTGACGAGCTAGCTTCGAGCCAGATTACCGACTATTTAGAACGTGTAATTAACCCGCAGCTGTTCACCGTAAACGGTGTATCTAAGGTCGACATGTATGGTGGCATGAAATACGCGCTTCGCGTATGGCTAGATCCACTAAAAATGGCCGCGCTTAAAATGACAGCCTCTGACATCATGAATGTCCTTAATGCCAATAACTACCAGTCAGCGACTGGTCAGGCTACGGGAGAATTCGTGTTGTACAACGGCAGTGCTGATACTCAGGTATCAAACACTGAAGAGCTGAAAAACCTTGTGGTGAGCTCTAAAGACGGCCAAGTGATTCGCCTAGGTGATATCGCAAAGGTCACCTTAGAGAAGAGCCATGACGTTTACCGTGCAAGTGCTAACGGTCAAGAGGCGGTAGTAGCAGCGATCAACGCGGCCCCTAGTGCTAACCCGATCAACATTGCTGCAGATGTGCTTCAGCTTCTTCCACAACTAGAGAAGAACCTGCCTAGCAACATCAAAATGAATGTGATGTATGACTCTACAGTTGCGATCAACGAGTCGATTCAAGAGGTTATTAAGACCATTCTTGAAGCGGCACTGATCGTACTTGTGGTTATCACTCTGTTCTTAGGTTCTTTCCGTGCAGTATTGATCCCTATCGTGACCATTCCACTATCGTTGATCGGTGTGGCAATGGTGATGCAGGCGATTGGTTTTTCTTGGAACCTAATGACGTTACTGGCTATGGTACTGGCTATCGGTCTGGTGGTAGATGATGCGATCGTTGTTCTTGAGAACGTTGACCGTCATATCAAGCTTGGTGAATCTCCATTCCGTGCTGCCATTATTGGTACACGTGAAATTGCGGTACCAGTTATTGCGATGACGCTGACGCTTGGTGCTGTATATGCACCAATCGCGTTAATGGGCGGTATCACGGGTTCGTTATTTAAGGAGTTCGCATTAACGCTGGCGGGGTCGGTATTTGTATCAGGCATTATCGCCTTAACGCTATCACCGATGATGTGTTCGAAGCTGCTTAAAGCCAACGAGACACCAAACCGCTTTGAGGAAAAAGTACATCACGTACTAGACGGCATGACATCACGTTATGAAAAAATGCTTGGCGCGGTAATGCAACACCGTCCTGTGATCATTGCGTTTGCTGTTATCGTGTTTGCTTCTCTACCTATGCTGTTTAAGTTCATTCCAAGTGAACTGGCGCCATCGGAAGATAAAGGCGTGGTGATGTTAATGGGTACAGGACCGTCTAACGCAAACTTAGACTACCTGCAAAACACCATGAACGACGTAAACAAAATCCTAACTGATCAGCCAGAAGTGGCGTTCGCTCAGGTGTTCACTGGTGTGCCTAACTCAAACCAAGCATTTGGTATTGCTTCTATGGTTCCTTGGAGCCAGCGTGAAGCTAGCCAAGCAGAAGTTGCTAACCGCGTAGGTGGTCTTGTGGCTGATGTACCGGGTATGGCTGTAACAGCATTCCAGATGCCAGAGCTACCAGGCGCTGGTTCAGGTCTTCCGATTCAGTTTGTTATTACCACACCTAACAGCTTCGAAAGCTTGTTTACGATTGCGACTGATATCTGGACTGACGTACAAAAGAATGCTCAGTTTGTTTATTCAACACTGGATCTAAACTACGATTCAGCGACGATGAAAATCAATATCGACAAAGATATGGCGGGCGCTTATGGCGTGACCATGCAAGATATTGGTATCACGCTGAGTGCGATGATGGCAGATGGTTATGTTAACCGTATCGACCTCAATGGTCGTTCTTATGAGGTTATCCCTCAGGTTGAGCGTAAATATCGTCTAAACCCAGAATCGATGAACATGTACTTTGTTCGTTCTGATGATGGTCAAGCGATTCCATTGGGCAGCTTAATCTCTATTGACGTTGTGGCAGAGCCTCGCTCTCTACCTCACTTCAACCAGTTAAACTCAGCAACGGTTGGTGCTGTTCCAGCTCCAGGTGTGGCGATGGGTGATGCGATTGCTTGGTTTGAATCAACGGCAGAGAACAAACTACCAAGTGGTTACAACCATGACTATATGGGTGAAGCTCGTCAATACGTAACTGAAGGAAGCGCACTTTACGCAACGTTTGGTCTAGCTTTGGCGATTATCTTCTTGGTACTTGCTATCCAGTTCGAGTCCATCAAAGACCCATTCGTTATCATGGTATCCGTACCACTGGCAATATGTGGTGCACTGATTGCTCTGGCATGGGGCGCAGCCACCATGAATATCTACTCGCAGGTAGGTCTGATTACCTTAGTCGGCCTTATCACCAAGCACGGTATCCTTATCTGTGAAGTAGCAAAAGAAGAGCAGCTAAACCACAAGAAGAGTCGAATGGAAGCTGTTATGGAAGCGGCGAAAGTTCGTCTTCGCCCTATCTTGATGACAACCGCGGCGATGATTGCAGGTCTAATCCCACTGATGTACGCCACAGGTGCTGGTGCAGCTCAGCGCTTTAGTATCGGTATCGTAATCGTAGCGGGTCTTGCTATTGGTACTCTGTTTACTCTGTTTGTTCTTCCGGTAATTTATACTTACCTAGCAGAGAAGCACAAACCTCTACCAGTCTTTGTTGAAGACAAAGACCTAGAGAAGATAGCTCGAGTTGACGAAGCTTCAGCAGCTTGTCGAGAAAATCGCTCTTAAGGTGATGACTAATTAGAAAAAGGCCACAATGTGGCCTTTTTTATTAGCTCAAATAACGACTTTCTTTATCGGATTACATAGAATAAGAAGTATCACTTAAGGAGTTACCAGACATGTTTGATCCAAAGAAACTTGAACAGATTGCTAAGCAAATTCACGACTCAATGCCTCAACCAGTGAAAGAACTTGGTGCGGATGTTGATCAGAAAGTACGCCAAGTCATTCAAGGCCAATTGAATAAGCTTGACGTCGTTAGCCGTGAAGAATTTGATGTGCAAACTCAAGTGCTACTGCGCACTCGTCAAAAGCTGACAGAAATGGAACAAAAACTAGCAGATCTAGAGCAAAAGCTAGCGGATAAGTAATCGCTTCTTTCGCGGTCTTCGCAAATTGCCAAATTGCATAGACAAAAAAGGGGGGCTTACCAATTGGTAGCCCCCCTTTGCTATGTTGTGTTTACTTTATTATCTGATTTTTATTTGGTCGGCTTAGCCGCCTACAGCGATACGCTTCATGTCTGTCATGTAACCACGTAGCTCTTCACCGATGTACTCAACAGGGTGATTGCGGATAACGTCGTTTACTTCGATTAGTTTGCCGTTATCTACTTGATTAGATGTCTCACCTAGACCTTTACCGATTACGTCAGTACCGACTGATGGCATGAACTTCTCGCGAAGCAGTGGTGTTGCTACGTTAGCGAATAGGTAGTTACCGTACTCAGCTGTATCTGAGATTACTACGTTCATTTCGTATAGACGCTTACGAGCAATCGTGTTTGCAATTAGTGGTAGCTCATGCAGAGACTCGTAGTATGCAGACTCATCAATGATGCCAGATGCGGTCATTGCTTCAAACGCTAGCTCAACACCTGCGCGAACCATAGCCACCATTAGGATACCGTTGTCGAAGTACTCTTGCTCTGAAATTTCTACATCAGACGCAGGGTAGTTTTCGAATGCAGTTTCAGCCGTCTCTGCACGCCAGCCTAGAAGGTTTACGTCATCATTTGCCCAGTCAGCCATCATAGTGCTTGAGAACTCACCTTGGATGATGTCATCCATGTGCTTGTTGTAAAGCGGACGCATTAGGTCTTTTAGCTCTTCAGACAAGTCAAACGCTTTCACTTTCGCAGGGTTAGATAGACGGTCCATCATGTGCGTGATGCCACCGAATTTCAGTGCTTCAGTGATAGTTTCCCAACCGAACTGAAGTAGTTTACCTGCGTAGCTTGGGTCGATACCGTCAGCAATCATTTTCTCGTAACATACGATTGAACCTGCTTGTAGCATGCCACAAAGAATAGTTTGCTCACCCATTAGGTCAGATTTAACTTCAGCAACGAATGAAGACTCTAGAACACCAGCACGGTGGCCACCTGTTGCTGCTGCCCATGCTTTAGCGATTTCAAGACCATCGCCTTGAGGATCGTTCTCTGGGTGAACTGCAATAAGAGTCGGAACACCAAAGCCACGCTTATATTCTTCACGAACCTCAGTACCTGGACACTTAGGTGCAACCATTACAACCGTTAGGTCTTTACGGATTTGCATACCTTCTTCAACGATGTTGAAGCCGTGAGAGTAACCTAGAGATGCGCCTTCTTTCATTAGCGGCATTACCGTCTCTACCACGTTAGTGTGCTGTTTGTCTGGAGTTAGGTTAACAACTAGGTCAGCTTGAGGGATTAGGTCTTCGTAGCTACCAACAACGAAGCCGTTGTCTTTCGCGTTTTTGAACGATTGACGCTGCTCATCGATTGCTGCCTGACGAAGTGCATACGACACGTCTAGGCCAGAATCACGCATGTTCAAGCCTTGGTTTAGGCCTTGAGCACCACAACCAACAATGACTACTTTCTTACCTTTTAGGTAATCCGCTTCTGAAGCAAATTCAGAACGATCCATAAAACGACAACGACCTAGTTGGTCCAATTGCTCACGCAAGTTAAGAGTATTGAAATAGTTAGCCATAGTGGGGCTCTCCTGTTGAATTCTGTCCGTAGTGTCGATGGTTATCATCGAATGAGTTCATACTAATGCAGAGTCGAAATTGCTTAAAGTGATATATTCACAATTTGTCATTGCAAATAATGCAACAACAGATATCTTTAGTACTATGAATATTAAAAGTCTCCAAGCTTTTATCCATTTATGTGAGAGTAAAAGCTTTAATAAAACCGCAACAGCAATGCATATCAGTGCATCGGCACTCAGTAGACAGATCCAAAAGCTTGAACAAGATACTCATCAAAACTTGTTCTTGCGCGACAACCGCTCTGTCGAACTTACGCCAGCAGGAAAAAAACTGCTCCCTATTGCTGTAAATATCGTTAGTGAATGGCAACAGTTCCAATCAGAAAGCCAACATGGTGAGAATGAGCTGAGAGGTAAGCTTCGACTGTTTTGTTCGGTGACCGCCAGTTATAGTCATTTACCTGAACTGCTCGCTGAGTTCAGGCTGCTCTATCCGTACATCGAATTCGAATTATCAACGGGTGACCCAGCCCAAGCGATAGATAAGGTCATGAATGATGAAACGGATATCGCTATCTCTGCACTTCCCGAACTGCTCCCCGCACGCTTGGAGTTTGAGACAATTAGTGAAATTCCCTTGTCTGTCATTGCGCCTGCCGGTGTAAGCAGTTTTGGCTCTGAACTCGCCGATGGTATGCCTGACTGGAACAAGATCCCGTTTATCGTCCCAGAAGCGGGCACTGCACGTGAAAGAGCTAACCTCTGGTTTAAAAAGATGCGTATTAAGCCCAACATCTATGCACAAGTATCGGGTCATGAAGCCATTGTTAGTATGGTGGCATTGGGATGCGGCGTGGGCATTGCACCGGAAGTTGTAATCGTAAACAGTCCGGTTAGAGACAAAATACAACGCCTCAAGTTAGAGCCCATCAAGCCGTTTAAATTGGGGGTTGTGTGTAAGCGTTCTAACTTGGATAACCAACTACTCTCGGCGTTTTGGAAAGTGGCGGAAAAGGTTTATATCCAACCATAACTTGGCTCGCTGACTGCTATGACAGAGAGGTGATACTTTATTACCCTAGTTATCGATATCATATTACCGACTCTCTGCCCAAAAGGCTTTTACTGTTATGCTCGCATTCAAAAAAACGCTCCTTGTATCAGCTTCAATCGTCTTATTCGGCTGCTCAACCACTATGGATAGCGTACCAGTCTCTGACAAAGACTATTGCGCTGAACTAGTCGATATAGAGCGCTTACCATTGTCTCACTATACTCAACCTTTTGAGACTAAAATGAAAAGCGGCACTGGCGTCTATGTTTTAGAGCAAGGGGCTGAAGCAATGATGTCCCGAGCTTGGTTAACAGAGCGTGCTGAAACCTCTATCGATGTACAGTACTTTATCTTCTCGGTTGACAACGTAGGTTTGATTGCTACTGACTACCTAGTGAGAGCGGCAGAGCGAGGTATTAAGGTAAGAGTTCTCGTCGATGACATTATGCTTGATGCTAAAGGGGATGAACTTCTTATGCTAGCAGCGCATGATAACTTCGAGATCAAGATATATAACCCCAACGTCAATATTGGTAAGAACATCGTTCAAAAGATGACAACGGCCATTACCGACTTTCATGGCATCAACCAACGTATGCATAATAAGGTATTTATAGTCGACGATCAGGTTGCGATTACTGGAGGAAGGAATATTGCTGACGAATACTTCGGATTTGATCATGAGTACAACTTCAGAGATCGAGATGTATTCCTAGCTGGTAAAGCAGTCAAAGCGATCGATATGTCTTTTGAGCAATATTGGAACAATGAGCTCAGTGTCCCAGTAGAAGATTTATTCAAGTCCAATCCATATAGCGCCAACCCTGACTTTTCACGATTACATTCCTATGCGTGTAATCCTGAGCACTTTCATCCTGAAATCAGATCGGAGATAGATAAGGTACCTGAAACCTTTCAGACGCTATCCAAAGAAGGGAAGTTCCTATTTGTTGACAAGGTAGAGTACGTAGCGGATGTGCCGGGTAAAAACGAGCAACAAACCTTCTTGGGCGGTGGTAGCGTTACCCGCGATAAACTGATTGAGCTGGCTGAGAGTGCGCAAGCATCGATCATGATCCAAACACCTTATCTGGTCACGACCAAAAAGGATCGTGAATTTCTCAGCGGTTTAGTTGATAAAGGCATTTCAATGAAGATCCTGACCAATAGCCTCGCTTCCAACGATAATCTCGCCGCTTTTAGTGGCTACCAGAGAAATAGGAAGCAGCTTTTGGCCACTGGTGTAGAGATTTATGAGTTTAAACCCGATGCCAAGGTTAGACAGCGAGTAATGACCGAGCATATGTACAAGAAACTGCCAACCACACCTATCTTTGGTCTGCACGCAAAAACTATGACGATCGACGACACGATTACCGTCGTTGGCACCTACAATCTTGACCCACGTAGCGCTCATTTGAACACCGAGAGCTTTGCTATTATCCACTCACTACAGATCACCAAACATGTCTCAAAGGCAATGAAGGTAGAAATGGCGCCGGAAAATGCATGGCGTATAACGCAAGACTTTAATCCTGATAATGAAGTCAGCGTAACCAAAAGAGTTGGCGTAAAGCTGCATCGCATCGTGCCTAAGAATATTCTTTAGCTTTAGTATCACTTGATGGGCTATGACGACATAAGGATAAAACAAAAAGGCCCTGAACTAAATCAGAGCCTTTGAATATGGCAGGGGTGGAGAGATTTGACCGGGCTGGCGACCCAGCTCCCAACACATCGCTTTGAAAAAGCGAAAACAAAAAAGGCTCCGACCTAAGTCAGAGCCTTTGAATATGGCAGGGGTGGAGAGATTTGACCGGGCTGGCGACCCAGCTCCCAACACATCGCTTTGAAAAAGCGAAAACAAAAAAGGCTCCGACCTAAGTCAGAGCCTTTAAATATGGCAGGGGTGGAGAGATTCGAACTCCCAACACGCGGATTTGGAATCCGCTGCTCTGCCAATTGGAGCTACACCCCTAAAGTGTTATCTAATCTATGCTATTTAATTGCTTAAATCAACATGTTAGATTCAAAAAAGCCTCGTCGTTAGACGAGGCTTCTTGATATAAGTGGCGGAGTGGACGGGACTCGAACCCGCGACCCCCGGCGTGACAGGCCGGTATTCTAACCAACTGAACTACCACTCCGCAGTGGTCTATTTAAAGTCTTATCTATACAGTGCTTCAAACAGATGTTGTTCAAAGCCTGGCGATGTCCTACTCTCACATGGGGAAGCCCCACACTACCATCGGCGCTATTGCGTTTCACTTCTGAGTTCGGCATGGGATCAGGTGGGTCCACAACGCT
>NZ_JPJA01000088.1:424988-471483 GCF_000733315.1 Vibrio sp. ER1A | reverse complement strand
CTCGCGGGTGAATAGTTACGAGCATATCACCATTGCCTACCCGAGCTTTATTCCCACTAGAGCCATTACCGTAGTCAGGAGTAGGCTTCAAGAACTGCACCCAAATATGAAAGTGAACTGTATTATCCGTAATCGTCGCGAAATTCAACTGGGTATTCAGAACGATACTATTCATTTTGGTTTAGTAAACATTGACGATCGAAGTCTAATTAGCAGCCTAAACTCAACGTTAGTGAGTAATGTTACATTTGGTGTATTTGTATCTAAAGACCATAAAGTACTGCAACTGCCGGAAGACCAACGCTGGGACGCGTTAAAGTCTCAAAAGCAAATCGTCATAAGTGGCATGATTGAAGATAAGATGGAAAACAAAATCATATCTTCTTCTGACTTTGAAGTAGTCGATCAATTAACGTTAGCGCTGCAATTGATTCGCGAAAATATGGGCTGGGGATTATTGCCTCGTTTAATAACCTATACAGAATTTAATGCCACAGATTTGGTTGAGGTTGAAATGTCTGTGATGAAGGAAAGATTTAGAGTACCTATGGCAGTTTGGTCTTTGCACGCTAAGCATCTAAATATACTTCACGCAGAAATTGTAGAAACTCTAGTGACATATGTAGAAAAGACCGCGAGTGAAGCCTTAGAGAACTACGGCATGTCAAACTGACATGCTCTTATGGAAGAGCGCTAGTCTAGCTAACGCTCTTCGTAACCTAAACGGATTCTAGCCTTGAGCAGGTCTAAGCATGAACCAGTATGGGAAGTTTTCACTCTTAGACAGTACTTCAAAGCCTCGACGTTCAAAAGTCTTCACAACTTTCTCACTCGATGCTACCACATAAGTTGGTTTACCCGCCGCGTCTGCTTGGTCAGTGACGGTTTTGATTAACGCACTAGCTAGACCTTTTCCGCCAGCTTTCGGTGACACCCCTAGGCCCCACAACCAATAGCAATCTTGTAACGGTGGCACTGCTAGCATTTGTTCGCAGACTTCTTTTGCCAACTCAATTTTGCACGAGCCCATCATGCGAGTAACAATGGATAGAATCTCCATTTTTTGCATCACATCGGGCTGATGCTTGCCTGGTGAACGCATAATAACGCAACCATCGCGCTCAGGAGTGGTGTACACTTCACCACCGGCTAAACCCCATTCGCCAACCGCCCAACGCCAGTAACAATCATGTGCAAAGTCAGCCACTTCATCTTGACGTAATGCTGCTTGCATCGCTTCGTTATCAGCGTAAGCATCTAAAAACATGTTACATAGATCTGGTACTGCAGAGTAATCGGCTTTAATAATTTGTAATTCAGACATGCTACTTCCTCATGGCGGATTTAAATCGAAATCGTAAGAAAAGAAACACACGCGCATTTGCTTGCCTTCTTCCTTCAATAAAACAGCACTTTAAAGCAAAGTCAATATTCTACGATAGTTAATAACATATCGATTAATAAAGCAGCATAACCTGCAAATAGAGGCGTTTTATCTGACGGTATTTGGACAGATATGGAGATTGTGAGTTCCGCAAATAAAGCAAAGGCTCCATATAATGAAGCCTTACTTATTATCAAAATTGGTGGTTTAGCCTTTCAACTATCAGTTTGTTATACGTGTCTCTCTTCGCAAAATGTCGCTTGCTTCGTACGTGGTTTTAACACGATCGCTACTACCGCTGATAATGCTAATGCGAAGCAGTAATAGGAGTTAGAAACCACTTCTAAAGGCGATAATTGGAACACGGAGCCAAGCAGTAACACTTGAGCACCATAAGGCAGTATTCCTTGAATTACACATGAATAGATATCAAGTAAGCTTGCTGAGCGGCGTGCGGTTACTTTGTTTTCTTGAGCCAATTCTCGAGCCACGCTACCAGAGACTATAATGGCTACGGTATTGTTTGCCGTGCACATATTTACTAGAGAGACTAAGCCTGCAATACCGAACTCACTCGCCTTTCTGTTTGCTTGCGTTGAATGCGTTGACCCAAACTTACGAATCATTTTAGTAATAACTTGCGTTAGAAATGCTAAACCGCCTTGACGACGCATTAGCTCACTCAACCCACCAATTAACATAGACAATAAGAAGATTTCTTGCATGTTGCCAAAGCCAGCATAGATATCTTGGGCAAAGCTTGTCAGTTGGTAACCCTCAACAGAGGTCAAACTTACCGTACCCGCAAGCAAAATACCTACGGCTAAAACAACAAATACGTTTAATCCAGAGACGGCCAATACCAAAATCGCAATGTAAGGCATGACTTTAAACCACTCAATGTCTCCAGTTTCTGGTAACTGAGTCGCAGAACTATTCAATGCGAAAATCACTAACGCAATAAACGCTGCAGGAATAGCGATACGTATATTTTCTTTAAATTTATCTTTCATTTCACACCCTTGCGAACGTGTCGCAGCTATGGTTGTGTCGGAAATAATAGATAAGTTATCACCAAACATAGCGCCACTTAGTACGACACCCGCAGTCAGTGGAACACTCATGCCCGCAGATTCTGCAATACCGAGTGCAACAGGGGCAACGGCGGCTATAGTACCCATTGATGTTCCCATTGCAGTCGCAATGAAAGCTGAAATAAGGAATATACCAGGAAGAATCATGCTTGTTGGAATGGCCGATAACCCGAGGTTGACTGTCGCATCAACACCTCCAGAGGCTTTCGCTACGGCAGCAAACGCACCCGCTAACAAATAAATCATGCACATGGCAATGATATCCTGATGTCCCACACCTTTAATAAACTGCTCAATAGCTTTGTTCAGTGTTTCTTTACTTAAAACGATCGCCAAAACCACCGCTGGTAATGCAGCAATTGGAGCAGGAAGTTGATAAAACGCGAAATCTACACCTTGTAAGGATAAATAGGTCCCTACACCTATAAATAATGTCAGGAATAGCACAAGAGGAAGCAGTGCTATAGGTGAAGGAACAATAGATTGGTTGTTTTTATTCGTTTTGGTCATATCAAAAGTGGCAGCAATAACAGGAAGGCGTGCAGCATAATGCCGCCATTAAGACATGTCAACGTCTAGACGTCCAAATGTCCATGCACTATTCCACTGTATGATAAAACAGCTAAACGAAAGCGTGGTAAACACTGAAAGAAATAAAACACCAACATCACGTGGATAATACCGCTGAGAATGCTCAATGTTCGTTGCCATACACTCTCTCGGGTGGTCTAATAAGAGTTATTCAAGCATCATTTCATCATGCTTAGTCTATGATTTAAGGAACCATTTCTAATGTCCCAACACCAACCCACTTATTTCTTTTTCGATTATGAAACATGGGGAGTGAGCCCTGCTAAGGACAGACCTTGTCAGTTTGCGGGTGTACGGACGGATGAGAACTTTAATATCATTGGTGAGCCATTGGTTATTTACTGCCAGCCACCATCGGACTACTTACCTTCTCCCGAAGCAGCATTAATCACAGGTATCACACCACAACTTTGTCAGGAGAAAGGGCTCTCAGAACCAGAGTTCATTGCTAAGATTCATCACGAGCTAGCCACACCAAACACAACAAGCCTTGGTTACAACAGCATTCGCTTTGACGATGAGGTAACTCGTTATACCTGTTATCGTAACTTCATCGATCCTTACGCATGGAGTTGGCAGAACGGTAACTCACGTTGGGATTTATTGGATGTTATGCGCGCATGCCACGCACTCCGCCCTGAAGGAATTGAATGGCCGGAGAATGACGAAGGTTTTACCAGTTTTAAACTTGAGCATCTCTCTGTTGCTAACGGTATCGAACACGAAAATGCTCACGATGCCATGGCAGACGTTATTGCAACGATAGAACTAGCCAAAAAAGTAAAGGCCGCACAGCCAAAACTGTTTGACTACTTTTATTCGATGCGTCAAAAGCGAAAACTAAACGAACTCGTCGATATCGTGAACATGACACCCTTGATGCACGTATCCGGAATGTTAGGTAAAGAGTGCCAATATACCAGTTGGGTAGTACCTATCGCGTGGCACCCGACCAATCAAAATGCGGTTATCGTTGCTGATCTGGCCAAAGACCCACAACCACTATTAGATTTAGATGTTGATGCATTACATCAGCGCTTATACACTCGACATGATGAACTCGCACCGGACGAGAAACCTGTCCCGCTTAAACTTATTCATCTCAACAAATGTCCTATTCTCGCGCCGGCTAAAACGCTCACAGCGGAAAATGCAGAGTCCATTGGCATTGACAGAGAGCAGTGTTTGAAGAACCTCGCTCTCATCAAACAACATCCAGAGATCCGTGAAAAACTGATCGGACTTTATAGTATTGAGCGCGAGTTTGAGAATGATGACAATGTAGATACTCAGCTCTACAGCGGCTTTTTCTCGCCAGCAGACAAGAGCGCGATGGATATTATTCGCGAAACGGACCCAAATAATCTATCTGCGTTAGACATTAGTTTTAGTGATCCTCGTATTGAGCCGCTGCTATTCAGGTACCGTGCGCGCAATTTCCCATGGACCCTAGATGAAACGGAACAAGCTCGCTGGGCAAACCATTGTCGTGAGTTTTTCGAAAGTCGTATTGAAAGCTATATGCTAAATATGGAAAACTTAGTTCACGAACATGAGTCTGACGAGAAGAAACTCGCCATACTAAAATCCGTCTACCGCTACGTGGAGCGTCTCGTTTCTTAACTTCTCCAGCCATGTAGTGACCGTGCAGCCAAATCTCAGGATTCATTCTTTTGGCTGCATTTAAGGAGAGTCGTTACTTTTTATACTAAGAGGAAGCCATGCTCAAAACCGCGCTTCACTATATATTATCGTTCGCTATTATTTTCGTTGCCCTATTTATCGGAAATACCATCCAACATTTACTCGATGTGTCCGTGCCTGGCAGTATATTTGGCATGTTACTGTTATTTGCGGCGATGGCGAGCGGAGTTATCCCGGTTAAACTCGTTCAACCGGGTGCTCACGTGTTCATTCGTTATATGATTTTGTTATTCGTTCCCATTAGTGTCGGGTTAATGAACCATTTCGATATGTTGATTGCTAACGCTCTGCCGATCTTAGCCGGTGCTATTGGCGGGACACTTATTGTTCTGACGGCGCTCTCCGTCTTCCTTGATCGATTCTTAAAGAAGGGAGATAGCTAGTATGTGGCTGCTCGTTACTATTGTCGTTTTCTTTGTTGCCCGTTTTATTTCTCAAAAAGTAAAGAATCCACTGTTTAATCCGCTACTCCTCAGTATTGCGATTATGATTCCTTTACTCACGTACCTTAAAGTGCCGTTTGACACTTATTACGCGGACAACGAGTGGATCAGCTATCTGCTACAACCCGCAGTGGTTGCTCTTGCCTATCCGCTCTATGAGCAACTCCCGCAAATACGTGCTAACTGGAGAATAATCGCGTTAGCATGTGGTGTTGGCAGTGTTGCTTCCATGTTCACGGCTTCAATGCTCGCTGTATGGTTAGGCGCCGACATGCAACTCATCGCTAGTTTGTTGGGTAAATCGGTCACCACGCCTATCGCAATGGAAGTTTCAAGCCATCTAGGTGGGGAGCCGGCCATTGCAGCCATTCTAGTGTTACTCGTCGGATTATTTGGTGCGATATTAGCGTACCCAATTTACAACTTACTCGGTGTCACGCATCCCATTGCAAAAGGATTAACCATGGGCACGGTGTCTCACGCTCTTGGCACAGCCACTTGCGCAGAGAAAGATCCTAGAGACGCAGCGTTCAGTTCACTTGCTCTCGTTGTTTGTGGCGTTATCACCTCCATTCTTGCCCCGTCTATGTTCGCATTCTCCCTCTGGTTTGGGACTGTTATTGCTTAACACTTCAGGACTGTATAGCCAGTAAAACTCGTCGTTTACTGGCTACAAATTGTGTGACATCACTCTTATTGCTGAAAAATTGCATTCATTGCATTTTTATTTGTGATCACCATCACCCTTATTTCTGGCTAACTTGCATAGAATGTCAGTAAACCGCAAAAAATAAAGGACACAGCATGACAGATCGTTTTGAGTCAGCGCTTGCAGATATGCCAGAGCAGATCGTTAACTATCTAAAACCTATCATTACTAAGCCAGAATTCGATGCAACGCTATCGCAAGAGCAGTTTGAACAACTGCTTGTTCTTTCTGGCCTAGAAGATGATGAGCTTCGCGTCGCCTTGCTGCCTTTAGCCGCAGCCTATTCATATGCACCTATCTCTGAGTTTTTTGTTGGCGCAATTGCACGTGGGACATCAGGCAAACTGTACTTCGGCGCAAACATGGAGATCATTGGGGCACAACTTGGTCAAACAGTTCACGCAGAGCAATCCGCTATCAGCCACGCTTGGATGAAGGGTGAAACTGGACTTAAAGATATCACGATTAACTTTAGTCCTTGTGGTCACTGCCGCCAATTTATGAACGAGCTGACCACTGCGGACAAGCTAGTTATTCAATTGCCACAGCGCGATGCAATGACGCTACAAGAATATTTACCAGAGTCCTTTGGACCTAAAGATCTTGGTATTACCGAAGGGTTAATGAGCCCATTAGCTCACGCTTTAACTACTGACGAAACCGATGCGCTCGTCGTATCTGCAGTAGAAGCGTTAAATCGCAGTCATTCACCTTATACTCAAAACCTAAGTGGTGTTGCTATCGCAATGAAAGATGGCTCTGTCTACCAAGGGGCATATGCTGAGAACGCAGCATTTAATCCTAGCCTTCCACCATTACAGGTAGCGTTTGTTCAGTTGCTTCTAGATGGTCAAAACTTTGAAGACATTCAGCTAGTAGCGCTAGCAGAAGTGTCCAAAGGTAAAATCAGTCACCTTGCAGACACTCAAGCAACACTTGAGGCCATTGACCCAGATATCCAACTAGAATACGTGTCAATTTAGCGCTGCAACTCCCTGATATCGTTTAGCCTCGCTCATGCGGGGCTTTTTTAGGCCAAAATTTATACTGATAATAAAATCTCGCGCAAACGTTTGCTTTCCTCCAATAATCCAGTATGATCCCCCGAAATTCTTCCTCATGAATGCTCAAGGACACTCTATGTTTGGTACTGCTACTCGTGAAAATGCTACACGTGTTTTACTTTTAGGCTCTGGTGAATTAGGTAAAGAAGTTGCCATTGAATGCCAACGACTAGGCTTAGAAGTCATCGCTTGTGACCGATATGCTGACGCCCCTGCAATGCAAGTTGCTCACAGAAGTTATGTTCTCGATATGTTGGACGGCGAAGCACTAGAAGCCATTATCAATAAAGAACAACCCGCTTACGTAGTACCGGAAATCGAAGCCATTGCAACGGACAAGCTAGTCGAGTTAGAAAGTAAAGGCTTAAACGTTATTCCTACTGCGAATGCAACCAAGCTAACTATGAATCGTGAAGGTATCCGTAGACTGGCAGCTGAAGAACTCGGCCTGAACACCTCTCCTTACCAATTTGCAGACAGCTACGAAGACTTTAAAGTGGCTGTAGAAAATGTCGGTGTACCATGTGTAGTGAAACCAGTCATGAGTTCTTCTGGTAAAGGACAAAGTGTCATCAAGTCAGAATCCGACATTGAGAAAGCCTGGACCTATGCTCAAGAAGGTGGCCGAACTGGCGCAGGTCGAGTCATCGTTGAAGGCTTTATCGATTTCGATTATGAAATTACGTTATTGACCGTACGCGCTGTTGATGGCGTTCACTTTTGTGCTCCTGTGGGTCACCGTCAAGAGGATGGTGATTACCGCGAATCTTGGCAGCCTCAGGCGATGTCAGCTAATGCAATAAAAGCGGCAGAATATACGGCGGAGCAAGTGGTTAACGCGCTGGGTGGCTATGGTATTTTTGGTGTAGAACTGTTTGTTAAGGGCGATAAAGTTATTTTCAATGAAGTATCACCTCGCCCACATGATACAGGTCTAGTCACGCTGATTTCTCAAGACATGTCGGAGTTTGCATTACACGTGCGTGCTTTTACCGGCTTACCAATTAACGGCATCACCCAATATGGTCCTGCAGCTTCCGCTGTTGTACTCGGCCAAGGCACCTCTAACAATATCCGTTACCAAGGCCTTGATGAAGCTTTAAGTCTTCCACAAACTCAAATCCGCCTCTTTGGAAAACCAGATATTGATGGCCGTCGTCGTTTAGGCGTTGTACTTACTAAGCGTAGATCTCTAGAGACAGCAATCGATGAGGCTGTCGAGTGCGCTAAAAAAGTAAAAGTTATCTACTAACACGAGCGCTTTTACGTAATGGAATAACCAATGGGCTCCAACAGAATGCTAGAGCCCATTGGCGTATTTAGTGCTTATTATCTAGATTCAGACCAAACCGCAAATTCGTTGCCACTTGGCTCGCTGAAATGAAAACGGCACCCACCCGGAAAGTCGAAAATATCCCTTACTATGCAGCCACCATTTTGTTTCACCCGCTCCAGTGTTTCGGAAATCGCTGCGCTGTAGAAAACCAGTAACGCCCCACCCTGTTGAGCTTTTGAACTTAACTCTGCGCGATAAAATCCGCCGTTAAGTCCTTGGTTTGAAAAGGCTGTATAATCAGGTCCATAATCCTCAAACGTCCAACCAAATACTGCTTCAAAAAACGCTTTTGTCGCGGGAATATCGGCCGCTGCAAACTCAACATAATCCAATTTATCGTGTGTACTCATCAATTCATCCTTGCCGCTCTGATAATTCAATCATAAAGCACGTTCACTATAATAGTTGTGAGTAAACGTTTGTTTCCAAAACAAACAATTATCTGACCACAGAGACAATAAATTATGGTGCAAAATGACAAACTTCTTTATCATTCATCGTAGTTATTTATAAAACATGGAATCCTACGTGCAACGCTATCAGACTGAAGCTAGAAATCTCATCAAACTTGCCTCTCCCGTTCTCATTGCCTCAATTGCTCAAACCGGTATGGGGTTTGTCGACACTATTATGGCAGGTGGTGTGAGTGCCGTAGATATGGCGGCGGTTTCCATTGCCGCCAGTGTTTGGCTTCCTTCCATTCTTTTCGGTATCGGTCTTTTGATGGCCTTGGTACCCGTTGTTGCACAACTCAATGGCGCTGGAAAGCAAAAGCAGATCCCTTATGAAATCCATCAAGGTTTCATCATGGCTCTGCTTATTAGTGTTCCTATTGTGTTAGTCCTATTACAAATAGAAACCATACTCGATCTAATGAGTGTCGAAACCATCATGGCCGACAAAACCGTAGGCTACATTTACGCGGTTATTTTCGCTGTACCTGCTTTCCTGTTGTTCCAAGCACTACGTAGTTACACAGACGGAATGTCGCTGACAAAGCCCGCTATGGTTATTGGTTTTATTGGCTTACTGATCAATATCCCACTTAACTGGATCTTTGTTTACGGGAAATTCGGTGCTCCAGCTTTAGGCGGCGTAGGATGTGGCGTTGCGACCACAATAGTCTATTGGCTCATGTTCTTTATGATGTTGTTTTATGCCGTCACTACCGATCGACTCAAGCACATTGAACTTTTTAAAACTTGGCATAAACCAGAGAGAAAAGCACAGGTTCGCTTGTTTAAACTTGGCTTTCCTATCGCTGCTGCAATCTTTTTTGAAGTATCCCTTTTTGCAGTGGTCTCATTGCTTGTCGCGCCACTTGGCTCACTTGTCGTGGCGTCGCATCAAGTGGCAATGAACTTTTCATCTTTGGTCTTTATGATCCCAATGAGTATCGGTGCAGCAGTCAGTATCCGCGTTGGACATAAACTGGGTGAAACTGATACAGCTGGAGCAGTCATTGCTTGTCGTGTCGGTCTCGGAGTGGGTCTTGGGACGGCTATTTTCACCGCAATCTGTACGCTAATCTTTAAGCAACAAATCGTTCATCTTTACACTGACAACGTAGAAGTGGTTGCGCTAGCGATGCACCTACTGATTTTTGCTGCCATCTATCAATGTACTGACGCTATCCAAGTCGTTGCTGCGGGCGCATTGCGTGGCTATAAAGACATGAAAGCCATTTTTAATCGAACATTTATCGCCTATTGGCTAATCGGATTACCGTTAGGCTACGTTCTCGGAATGACAGATTTACTTATCGAGCCAATGGGAATTGTTGGTTTCTGGATTGGCTTTATTGCTGGTTTATCAAGTGCCGCTATCATGCTCACTATCCGACTGCTATGGATGCACCGTCAAAACGATGAGTTACAACTCGAATACGCGAGCCGCTAGCTTGAGAACGTCGATAAGTTCATTAAGGGTGATCAAAGATGGACTAGGCTTACGTAATACCTAGATACGTAGTTTAACGCGCAGAAAACTTTGAAAGCACTAACCATACCTCCATCATCTAAAGTAATCTTGGCGTTTGTTTTTATTATAAGCGCCTTGACGGGATGTCTTGAACAGAAGGGAGCGGAGAGCCGTTTCGAAGACTATTTGTCGAGAATTGCCTCGGTTCAAGACAGCGACGCATTACTTAGCCCTGACAACGCTTTAATCACCCTTCCTAGCCAACGCGAAATTACTATCGATATTCCACGCACTACCTTAGGTATCGTCGACAGCTATCAGCTCAGAAAATGCCATCTCTTTGAACTAATAGCTGAACGTAATTCTGTTTTAGGTAAAGTCCAGGACCAGTTTCGTGATTTTGACTATCAGATAGCATTAATCGACGGGATCGAACGCTGCTTGTTATCCGACAAAATAGAGCAAAGTGTGAAAGCTCAGCTTGAAGACATTCTGGCCACTAAATACCGTTATCTTCCCAGTTACTTTTCAAATCTTATCTTTACCAGTCATGCAATGCGCGCTCAGCTATCTGGTAATCAGTGGTTAGATGAAGGGATAAGTAGTCAAGCGGCTCAATTGCATTCTGCGTTAAAGACGTTCAATAGTATTGCCGCTTACATTATCACACAAACCGAAGGAAGCCATACCTTAACCTTACCTCCGCCTATTACACCGTACCAAGAAACATTAGAGAAAACGAAACTCATCGGAAATCTCGCCTACTCTCTGCAAGCGAGTACAAAGTGGCTGACGGTAGTCACTCAACAATTACAGAAGTACGATTATAAAATTCTATGTGGGGCTAATAGAGATACTACCCGCTTTAACTATTTAGTTAATGTCTTCAACAATCTGTTCATCACCGATATTCAGCCTTACCTCTCGTTTCTCAGCAGTGAATATCAAGCCATTTCTCGCGAAGTGGTGTTTATAAAGCACGTTTTGGATAAGGTCCAGCAAGATAAGGCGTCGATTTATCGACTCGACCGCATTTATGATGAGTTCAAAACGGCAAATCAGCAGCATGTATTCTATTGGAAATTGTTGTTTAAGCGCTGTGGTAAAACCCTGACGGAGATAAGACAACCGTAATGGCTACTCTGGGTCGCGAATTCGGAAAAATCGAGCAAAGCGTGGCAATCCATTGACTGTCCAACCGTTGTGCTTAAAAGTAATCATGGTTCCGATCTTTGGAGGATTAGTACGTTCTATATCGCTAAATCCGCTACCGACATAAAATCGTGCGCCGTCACTGAGTTCGATAAGTAATGCGCCCATTTTGCCTTGATACTTGCCTTTCCCCTCTTTGTAGCCAACCACAAGGCCTTCCATATCCTGTACGGTTTTAACTTTAACAAGGGAATGGTTTCTTCCCGGATGGTAGACCTCATGTTTCAACTTAAGCATCAGCCCTTCAGCATTGTCCACGGTTATCTGTTCTAAATAGTCATCGAGTTCTTTGTGGCTTGAAACCGTACGCTGCTCTACACATTGAATATGTCTCATAGCAACAGTTTGACAGTAACGTTTAAGAAATTCATAACGTTGTTCAAATGTTCCTAAATGCCCAGGCGCGTCAAACAATTTAAAACGGATTTTTTGCCAAGCTTCATTATCAGGGATTAGGTCAAGTACTGTATTTTGGACTTTTGAGAACTGCTGTCTTCCTGCCCATAACTCTCCTTCGACCATGATGGAGGGGAGCGAATGTATAAACCAATCTGGAGCGTTAATCACTCGTCCGGAACGCGTCACTAACTGCTCTCCCGTCCAAATAGCACGAATACCGTCCAGCTTCTCGCTAACATAGTACTCGCTTAGATTCAGGCTTTGATCGTAGTTCGTGGCGTTAACGACGCTAGGTTTAGTGTCCAGGTAGGCGACTCCTTTCGCAAAACCATCCGTTGATAATATCGATATTGAGATAATATAGGGCCAATAATTTGCTCTGTTCATTCTACTGTTCTTTGGGCGTTAAAATTAACGTTATTCTAGAGAACAACAGTATTTTAGTTCGATTATTTCCATGCAAAGTCGAGCTAATTTGAAGGATCTAGCAGCAAGGGATATATCAATTACAATTGGGTTTGAAGTGACTCGATAGAATAGTTTCTTATCGAGAAAAATATCATTGTTCCGCGCAGAAATAAGCCTCGCCAATTAACGTACTACTGTAGGTTCCTTTACTGCTGGACATACGAAACGAATTTTCGTCGGCATAAGCGTACAAACCCTCGTTACTGTTATCTACACTCTTTTGTAGTACAACGACATTTGCTCCTAGTTTATGCGCTTCGTTTTTCAGTTGGTTCCTTGCACCAACTAGAATGTTTCTGTCACTTGTAAAGTCGGCGGTAAACCAATTGCCTTGCGTTCCATCGACTTCACCTAAGTACAAGCAATTCGCTGGTGCGGAATCGACAATTCTGACCGATTTAGCCTCTTGGTTAACGGGTTTCGCAGAGCAACCAACCATTAAAGTAATGACTAGTAATAATGTGGAGTTTTTCATTGATTCACCAATCTAAAGATACGATTCTTATGAAGCCCACATATTACAATTAGATTGATGAATCAAAGAATCAGAGTGTGAATGAAATTCACTTCATAATTCACGGAGGAGATTAATCGGCAAAGTATTATTAGATATTTCTACTTTGCCAATCCTTGAGTGTTATTGAATTCCGAGTTCGCTTTTCAACGTCGCAATATGGTTGAGATCCATATTATGCACTTTCAACATCTGCTCGATCTGGCTAATACGTGCTGTGGCAGAATCATAACGGTCACATGAATCTGACTTTGCATCCCAAGATGTGCCTTCCAGGAATAGATCACAATCCTTCTTCCAGCGTTTCAAGTTTGGAGTCAGCTGCGATTTTTCTTGTTCCAACTTAGCCACTTCAGCTTTCAGTTCTGCTTCTCGCTTAAATAGCTCCTGAGACTGTTCGAACATCGAACTTTGGATATCCGTTTTACGTTCCAGTTGAACATTCTGTTTTTTCTGTTGCGCAAGTTTCTTACCTTGAGCACTCAACTGGTTTTCGAGTTGCTGGTTATCGGCTTCAAGTTTGGTAATCTGCTCATTCAAAGCATCTACTTGTTGCTGATGTTGTTCCACTTTCTCTTCTACCACTTTGCGCAACTTTAATTGTGACTCTGACTCAGCTAAAGCAAGTTGTTCATCCAAGTTAGATTGTTGAGTTTGAGTTTTAACTAATGCTTGTTGGTATTGGGTATCGAGCTCTTTGTATCGCTGCTGCCAGTCATTTTGCGTGACTGCCGAGCCAATAAGACCACCAGCTGCTAAACCCAGCGCTGCGGCAATACCAATATACAACCTCGCACGGGTATCTTTCTGCTCGATGACTACGAAATCATCACTTTCGACCGGCTGATTTTCAGGTTGTTTATCCACTCTAACCCCTTTAAAAGTTGTTCATAGGTTTATCGAATTAACTCAGATATGACCAAGGTTGCTGTATAAATAACAAACGCAGACAACACCGTAATCACCACGCCTTTCTGTACCTTCTCATTGGTTCTATATCGAAACAGTAAAAAGGCCAGAGCCACTAGAAACACAATTGCAATCAATCGGGTCATAAACATCTCCTTTGCACTAACGGCTACATTTTAAGCAAAAGTAGTGAATTTCCAGAGAGTTAACTGTACTACTCATCACTTTAGCGTACAACTTCAATTCTAAAGTCAGAAACATGTTCAAATATACCAAATGGAACGATCTACGACCTATTTTGGCTCAAATAAATTGTAAAATTATTCATGACATCGTTTTTTATTTACGATAGGATTGCCGTCACAGATTATCTAGTCACTAGATATTTGTTCCGTTGAAGACTGCAGGAGAGTGGTTTATTAACCTTACATTAACATTTGGTTAGTATGACCCGCCGAAGAAGTAAATCTTTCAGGTGCTTTATTCTGAGAAATCAGAGCTTATCTTAGATAAGGATAAAGTGAGGACTGTAGTTGGAGGAACCTCTGGAGAGAACCGTTAAATCGGTCGCCGAAGGAGCAAGCTCATTTCATGTAATGAGTGAAACTCTCAGGCAAAAGGACAGAGGAGAGAATAGCACCATTGAACAACTCATATTTCTACTGTAACGAACAACCGTTTACGGTCAATACTGAGTGGTAATGAACTCAGATCTTCTTCGGTCTGTGGATTACTGCCCTTCTCTCTTCTCCTTAAGTTTTGTTTTATTAAGGGGAAATCATGAACGACCTTCAATCTTTACTACAAGCTATCGACTCTTTTGTATGGGGACCACCATTACTCATTTTGCTTGTTGGTACTGGTGTATACTTCACGTTTAGACTTGGCTTACTTCAATTTAGACATCTTCCAACCGCGCTCAAGCTCGTATTCAGCAAAGACAAATCCAGTAATGGTGATGTTTCTAGCTTTGCTGCATTGTGTACCGCTTTATCAGCGACAATAGGGACTGGTAACATCGTAGGCGTTGCAACTGCAATTAAGCTAGGCGGCCCAGGTGCTTTATTCTGGATGTGGTTAGCGGCTCTGTTTGGTATGGCAACTAAGTATGCCGAATGCTTGCTCGCCGTTAAATATCGCAAAGTAGACGATAAAGGACAGATGCTTGGCGGACCTATGTACTATCTGCGCGATGGTGTCGGTTCTAAGTTCCTAGCCACGATGTTCGCTGTCTTCGCTCTTGGTGTAGCTTGCTTTGGTATCGGTACCTTTCCGCAAGTAAACGCCATTCTGGATGCAAGCCACATTTCTTTCGGTATCTCTCGCGAGATCTCCGCTTCGGTTCTTACCCTTCTTGTTGCCTTTGTAACCTTAGGTGGTATCAAGTCTATTGCTAATGTGGCAGGTAAAGTCGTACCGACCATGGCGGTGTTTTATGTACTAGCCTGCTCGAGCGTTATTATCATGAACGCCGAGCAGCTAGGTGCCGCAATTCAACTTGTCGTAGTATCTGCATTTACCAGCACAGCAGCAACAGGGGGCTTCGTTGGGGCTAGCATAATGCTCGCAATTCAGTCCGGTATTGCTCGTGGCGTATTCTCTAACGAGAGTGGTCTAGGCAGTGCGCCAATGGCAGCGGCAGCGGCTAAAACTGATAGCTGTGTTCGCCAAGGCCTTATCTCTATGACGGGTACGTTCATCGACACAATCATTATCTGTACCATGACAGGGCTTGCATTGATTTTAACTGGTGCTTGGCAAAGTGATTTTGCTGGCGCAGCTATGACCACTCATGCTTTTGCTGTCGGTCTAAATTCGGACACTCTCGGTCCTCTACTGGTATCGATCGGACTGATATTCTTCGCGTTTACCACCATTCTTGGCTGGAATTACTATGGCGAACGTTGCGTTGTATTCCTCATGGGCACCAAGGCGGTATTACCTTATAAGATCATCTTCGTTGGTTTGGTCGCGTCTGGCGCGTTCTTGCACCTAGATATGATTTGGATTATTGCCGACATCGTGAATGGCTTAATGGCGGTGCCAAACCTAATTGGATTGGTGTTGCTCAGAAATGTCGTTATTGAAGAGACTAAGCTCTACTTTGCTGCGACCTCTAAGAACAAGCGTGAGGCTGTTATTGCATAGAGTCATCAGCTCTTAAATTAGAAAAGGTCTGATGTATAATCAGACCTTTCTTTTTACATAAACATTATGTCAGTAACGCTATCTAATGCGGCATCGGTTGCGCCATTTAATTGAGAGGCTAAGGTCGCCATAAACGCCGAACAAGCCGCTATAATTGCGATGATCATAAGAATCTCCTACCGAGTGGATAAAGCCATAGATTAACGCCACCCTTTTTCCAAGAGTTACCTTTCTGCGCCAAGTGCTGAAGCGTTTACTAGAAGGTCTTAATGGCAGTTTCTCTTGCGAAACACGATCATCACAATAGCCGGAATCATAATAGTCACCGGTATCACCAATGTTTGTAACAGCAATGACCCAATACCACTGTGCGCAAACATGGTCTCTAAACGGAAATAGCCGACTAACAACAGTAGAATAAATATCAAAGCACAGAGGAGCTCTTTCAAACACATCTTCGAACGAGGCGGACAGTAACCATTTGCGACAGCGAATAATAACATTCCAATACACAGTGCTAACCAACTCAAAAATGATGGATATTGCCAGATATAAGCACAGATAGCCGCAATCACCGTTAGTATCTGCCACACTCTAACCCGTGTAAATGTGTAGTCTTCACTTACCGCAAGGCTAAAATGATGCCTAATAAAATGCCAGCCAACAAGCGCACCAATAATGGCGCCAGCCAACATATCCGACAAGAATGCACCACCACTGATAAATTGGTAGAACGCGATGATGACGGTGACCAAAAAAGCCGCGATGGCAAACTTACTCAAATGGCGCGGCTGTATTTGGCTCACCACGATACTAGAAATACAAATCCAATTTGCCATGATTAAGTCAGGAAAGCTGAATCCGCTTCGCTCGTTATAGTTAAGAGTGGGCAAATAAGCATGTGGAACAGGAAAGCTAAACCCCTGCTTTGCGACCAAAATAAATAAGGAAGTAGCCGTTACAGCAAACATCAGTTGCGCGGTAAAGTAACGCCCCCATAACCAAATGAACAGTGGCAGGAACGAAATAAGGAGTAATGGCTGTAACACGATATAAAGAACATTGCCACCTAAGACAACTAACTCTTGTAGTTGCTTCGGTGCAGCAACAAGCGCTTCTTGTGTACTAGATAACCAAGACAATTCGAGTTGATGTACTTTAGGTGCAGAACTGATCAGGTTGTCGATGTAACTGATAGGCTGATTAGGGAGCGCAGCAAACATTGATTCAACCATCGGCCATTGGCTAGGGTATCGATATTCTGTTGGTGATACCGATTTTGGACTCAGCAGGTTGGCACTGCGTACCTCAACACCAAAATGTGGTGCAAAGTAAATCGGAAGTTCTACGCCTCGACCATAATTAGTCTCACTGTAAGCAATGATGTCAGACTCGACCTTACACTCATAAAACACTGCGCGTTTAGTTCGACCTAACTCTTGACCAACGACAACCACTAACCCTGCCTCTTCCCATGTTTCACGTTGGGCAGTCAGTCGCGGGTCTTCGTTGTTATCAATCGTTCCTCCCGGCAAAGATAGCTTTCCCGTTACGATTTCATCGACCAGCAAAATACGATCGTCGGCACGAACTAAACACAATGCTCCTCTTATGGTAGGAGCCAATGGTGGATCGTTATGCACAAAAGGCTGTCGGAGATTATCCGATAACTCATTGAACGAGGAGTTTGGCACCTTAGACGTCACGCTCGATGACACGTCCGAAGCAGCAAAGCTCTGATGTATTGTTAATAGCGCAAGCAATAGCGTAAAAGCAATATGGCTCAAAAGTTGAGTCACAAACGTACCTAAATTAGATTTTTTTTCTAAGACAATGTATATGAGGGATAAATCCCTCTTTGTTATATAAGTTCAGAGCGGCGTGATTAAAGTCCCAAACCTCAACCATAATCTGACTGGCCCCTAATTCAATTAAACGACGTTCACTTTCTTTCAGTAATTTTTGAGCAAATCCATGATGACGATAGTCAGGTTTAATAAACAGCTCATCGATATTTCCTATTAAACAAGGCTTACTAATCGGTGATAGTAGTTCACAAAACTGTGCCGTCACAAAACCGACGATCTGAGAAACTTGCTTGCCGCCATCAATGGTTAAAACAAGTACCAGGCAGTCAGGTGAATCGAGGTAACGTGCAATGCTCTTTTCTTCCTGCACCTCTGATGCGGGCTTGAAGTCTTCGGGAACGGCTTGGTGATGATACTCATGCAACTCATACATAAGATCATTTAGCGTTTCCAAATCTTGGGTATTAGCAGAGCGAATTCTATAGGCTAAATCAGTCATAGACGCGTGGTAAATGTTGCAAAAGGAGAAAGTCGTTTACAAATGTGCGCCTAGTGTGAGGGTTTTGTCAGGCATGTGCAAATAAAAAAACATAATGAAAGGTGATGTGGGAGTCTCGTGGGTGAATATCACACTCTTAAGTGACTATACTTATCCAAAACGATAAGGAGCATGATATGTCACGTACACTGATTTGCACTTTGTTTGGCCTACTATTATGGGCACCCTATTCTTTGGCGTCTTTGCCGATGAAATGTACCTTAACGGCTACTACCGACCATTTTTGGTTCTATCAAGAACAGTTAGTATTTCAAAGTGAGCAGTTCGTTATTTTTCAGAATTTTAAAGGAAGAGTCGTCACACAGGTCGACCTCAAGACGGGAAAGTTCAGCCGTACTACCTATATCGGCGAACCTTTTACTCCTAAGTATCAAATGCTGTTTGGTAACTGCGAGGAACCGAACCATGTCCTCAAAATGTGGCAGATGAGCTCGGTTCCTTATGACAATTAAATCAGTCCGTATGCAATGCTCGTTCAATTTCTGAAAGACTGCTTGGGTCATCAATCGTCGAAGGGACAGTGTAGGTTTCACCGTCAGCGATTTGGCGTATAACTCGACGTAGAATCTTACCAGAACGAGTTTTGGGTAATCGTTCTACTACTAGTGCGTGTTTGAAACATGCAACAGCACCGATTTCCTGACGAACTTTACCGACCAATTCATGTTCCAATTCCCCACTATCGACTTTGACACCATCTTTTAATACCACTAAGCCCAATGGTAACTGACCCTTGAGGTCATCATGCACACCAACAACCGCGCACTCTGCAATCGCTGGATGTCCACCAACAATTTCTTCCATCTCTCCAGTAGATAAGCGGTGTCCTGCTACGTTTATGACGTCATCCACTCGGCCCATAATGAATAAGTAGCCATCCTCATCCAAATAACCGCCATCTCCAGAGACATAATAACCTTCAAACTGACTTAAATAACCTGATTCAAATCGATCATGATTGCGCCAAACGGTAGTAAGGCAACTTGGTGGCAATGGACGTTTAAGTGAGACAAAACCTTGTTGATTAGCGCCAACTGGTTCACCGATTTCATTGAGAATCTCGACGGTAAAACCCGGACTTGGTTTTGTTGATGAGCCTGCTTTGACGCTCATTACCTCGAGCCCTAATGGGTTAGAAGAGATAGCCCAACCTGTTTCCGTTTGCCACCAATGGTCGATCACTGGCTTTTTGGTATGTGTTTCTACCCACTCTAACGTCGGTGGGTCGAGACGCTCCCCCGCCATAAAAATGCTCTTTAATCCACTGATATCATACTTAGACAGTTCCAAGCCATCAGGGTCTTCCTTCTTGATTGCTCGAAACGCAGTAGGTGCAGAGAACAGCACTTGAACATTATATTCTTCACACACACGCCAAAATGCGCCTGGGTCAGGTGTTCTCACTGGTTTGCCTTCAAATAGAATCGAGGTGCAACCGTGAATAAGCGGCGCATAAACAATGTAAGAGTGCCCAACTACCCAACCTACATCCGACGCTGCCCAATACACGCCATCGGTTGGCATGTTGTATACTGCAGACATTGAGTACTTCATTGCGACGGCGTGTCCACCATTATCGCGCACCACACCTTTTGGTTTCCCAGTCGTTCCTGACGTATACAAAATATATAGCGGGTCAGTGGCAAGCACAGGTACACATTCATGGGGCAACGCGGATTCATATTCTGTTTGCCAGTCCAAATCACGTTCTTGATTCAGCTCTGCTTCACATTGCGGACGTTGCAGTACAAATACATTGTTCGGCTTCCAACGACTATCCATGATCGCCTTATCAACCAATGGCTTGTAAGGTAAAACTTTATTGATTTCTATACCGCAAGACGCGGTCATAATGACTTTAGGTTCAGCATCCTCAATTCTGACAGCCAGTTCGTTTGGTGCAAAGCCGCCAAATACTACCGAATGAATGGCTCCCAAGCGTGCACAAGCCAGCATTGCCATTGCCGCTTCCGGGATCATTGGCATATAAATTACAACACGGTCGCCTTTAACCACTCCTTGTTTGGCAAGCATTCCCGCAATCTTTGCAACCTTATCTCGAAGCTCAAAATAGCTATACTTTTGCTTTGTTCCTGTGACTGGTGAATCGTAAATGAGAGCGGTTTTCTCCCCTCGCCCTTGTTCGCAGTGATAATCAAGTGCTAACCAAGCAGTATTCATAACACCGTCAGGAAACCAACGCTCGATACCATTTTCATCTTTCTCAAGTATGGTTTTTGGTGCTTCAAACCAGTCTATGGCTTTTGCTTGATGTTCCCAAAAGGACTCTGGTTGCTTCGCAGCCCACTGATATTCTTGTTGATATGCAGACATAATGCGTCCTCCAATATGTCTATTTCATAGTATCCGATGGCACACGAACCCAACCTTCCATTAGGATTCGAGCACTTCGACTCATTATTGCTTTATCTACTGTCCAGCCATTCGGTGATTGTGAAGCAACCGCTCCCACCTTCAAGGTTCCAGAAGGGTGACCAAACGTCACAGATTCTCGGTTGCCTCCACCAGCAGCCAAGTTTACGACGGTGCCGTCTACACTTGCAGCACAGGCGATGGCAACGGCCGCAGTGCCCATCATGGCATGGTGTAATTTCCCCATCGACAAAGCACGAGCCAATAGATCCACGCTGTTTGCCTCAATGGGCTTACCACTCGATGAAACGTAGTCTTTGGCAGACGACACAAACGCCACTTTCGGTGTGTGCTGCCTAGTTGCGGCTTGATCAACCGACTTAATCAAGCCCATTTTTACCGCTCCATGGGCTCGGATTAGCTCAAACTTCTCAAGCCAAACTGCATCGCTGTTGATGTCATCTTGAAGCTCAGCACCTGATAACCCCAGCTCTTTGGCATCGATAAAAATTGTTGGGATACCCGCACTAATCATGGTCGCATTAAAGACACCTACATTTGGCACTTCTAGATCATCAATCAAGTTGCCCGTTGGGAACATCGACCCGTTGCTGTCACTAGGGTCAACAAACTCAACCGCGATCTCGGCAGCCGGAAATGTCACTCCGTCGAGCTCAAAATCACCCAGCTCTTGCACTTCGCCATCGACAATCGGAACGTTAGCGATAATGGTTTTTTGAATGTTTGCCTGCCAGATTCGAATTTTGGCGATACCGTTTTCGGGTATCCGCTCTTTTTCAACCAACCCACTATGAATAGCGAAGGGTCCCACCGCAGCCGATAAGTTGCCGCAATTACCACTCCAATCGACAAAGGCCTTGTCGATTGAAACTTGCCCAAACAAATAGTCAATATCATGATCATTACGGGTGCTTTTTGACACTATTACCGTTTTACTGGTGCTCGACGTCGCGCCTCCCATGCCATCAATCTGTTTTGCATAAGGATCTGGACTTCCTATTACGCGCATCAGTAGCTTATCTCGTGCTGCTCCTGGTTGCTGAGCTTCAAGAGGGAGATCCAACAAGCTGAAAAAGACCCCCTTGCTAGTACCACCACGCAGATAAGTCGCAGGAATTTTTATTTGTTTCGTCATTCCTTTCCCCTTACTGTGCTAAGAAGTCTTGAGCAAATCGCTGTAACACACCACCAGCAGAGTAGACTTTAACTTCATCTTCAGTATCCAAGCGGCAAGTCACTGGCACATCGAGTTTTTCCCCGTTGGTTCGGGTAATCACTAAAGCAAGATCACAACCCGCTTTAATATCGCCTACGACGTCGTACAGTTCCGTGCCATCAAGCGCTAACGTATTGCGGTTGGTACCTTTTTTAAACTCAAGAGGTAGTACTCCCATCCCCACTAAATTGGTGCGGTGAATTCGTTCAAAACCCTCTGCCGCAATAGCTTCAACCCCAGCTAGGCGCACACCTTTTGCAGCCCAATCTCGCGAAGAACCTTGCCCATAATCAGCGCCCGCTACAATGATTAACGGCTGTTTACGCGCCATATAGGTCTCAATGGCTTCCCACATTCTTGTGATTTTGCCTTCAGGCTCAATACGAGCGAGAGAACCTTGAACGACCTGTTCATCCTCTTTAACCATCTCGTTGAACAATTTTGGATTAGCAAATGTCGCTCTTTGCGCGGTCAAGTGGTCGCCACGGTGGGTTGCATACGAATTGTAGTCTTCTTCTGGCACGCCCATGCTTGTCAGATATTCGCCAGCAGCACTCGTGGCTAGAATCGCGTTAGATGGCGACAAGTGGTCAGTGGTAATGTTGTCGCCCAATACTGCTAAAGGTCGCATTCCTCGCAACGTGCGTTTACCTGTCAACGCCCCTTCCCAGTATGGCGGTCTGCGAATATAAGTGCTGCGTTCACGCCAGTCATAGAGTGGGCTTTTCGCCCTCTCACTCTCATCCAGCTTGAACATTTGAATATACACTTGGTTAAATTGCTCAGGTTTCACATGTTGGTTAACTACAGCATCAATCTCTTCATCACTAGGCCAAATATCGTTGAGATAGATGGGGTTACCGGAAGCATCAAGACCAAGAGGATCGCGCTCAATATCAAAGCGAATGGTACCTGCTATCGCATACGCAACAACCAATGGCGGTGAGGCGAGAAACGCTTGTTTAGCGTAAGGGTGAATTCGCCCATCAAAGTTCCGGTTACCCGACAATACAGCAGTGGTGTAGAGGTCGTTTTCAATGATCTCTTGCTGAATTTGCGGATCCAGCGCACCACTCATACCATTACACGTGGTACAAGCGTAAGCGACGATGCCAAACCCCAACTTTTCGAGTTCAGGTAACAATCCCGCTTCTTCTAGATACAGTTTGGCGACCTTGGAACCCGGTGCGAATGATGATTTCACCCACGGTTTGCGCAATAGTCCTAACTCATTGGCTTTTTTGGCGATCAACCCTGCTGCTACAACATTTCTTGGATTACTGGTATTTGTACACGAAGTAATAGCGGCAATGATAACAGCACCATCTGGCATCTTATCTTGCGTCTGCTCCCAAGGTGCAGCAATACCCTGCTGGTTTAACTCAGCAGTTGGCAATCGGCGATGTGGGTTGGAGGGACCTGCTAAGGTTCTTTCAACTTTAGATAGGTCAAATTCAAGTACTCGCTCATACTGTGCAGTTTCTAAAGCATTTGCCCAAAGCCCTGTTTGCTTGGCATAGTTTTCTACCAATTTAACTTGTTCATCATCGCGACCAGTAAGCTTCAGATAGTTAATAGTCTGCTCGTCGATGTAGAACATGCCAGCTGACGCGCCGTATTCTGGCGTCATATTTGAAATGGTGGCACGATCACCGATAGTCAGATGCTTAGTACCTTCACCAAAGAATTCCAAATAGCTCGATACTACACGTTGAGCACGCAAAAACTCCGTTAACGCCAACACAATATCAGTGGCGGTAATACCGGGTTGACGCTGTCCAACAAGACGAACCCCGACAATATCTGGTAAGCGCATCATGGATGGTCGACCTAACATCACCGTTTCCGCCTCTAAACCACCAACGCCAATGGCAATAACACCAAGTGCATCAACGTGAGGCGTATGGCTATCTGTGCCGACGCAGGTATCGGGAAATGCCACGCCTTGCTTAGTTTGAACGACTGGCGACAACTTCTCTAAGTTGATCTGGTGCATAATTCCGTTACCGGCTGGTACTACACTAACGTTCTCAAAGGCGGTTTTACACCACTCGATAAAGTGGAATCGGTCTTCATTTCGACGCTCTTCTACGGCTCGATTCTTTTCAAACGCATCAGCCTCAAAGCCGGCATGCTCAACCGCCAATGAATGGTCAACAATCAGCTGAGTTTCAACAACAGGGTTGACGCTGGCCGGATCGCCGCCTTGATTAGCTATCGCGTCTCTCAATCCAGCTAAGTCCACCAAAGCAGTCTGCCCAAGAATGTCATGACAGACAACGCGGGCTGGATACCAAGGGAAGTCTTTATCTCGACGGCGATAAATAAGCTGAGACAAACACTCCTCTAGCTCTGACGGTTCGCAACGACGTACTAAATTCTCTGCCAAAACTCGAGACGTGTATGGCAAGTGCTGGTAGGCTCCTGGCTCTATGTCATCAACCGCAGCTTTGGCATCGTAATAGTCCAACTGCGAATTTGGGAGAGCTTTGCGATATTGATAATTTATAGTTTGATTAGACATGCTCACATCCTTTCTAAACGCTTCTTTTTTCTCTGTTTAGTTTTCACAGTTAGTCACGTTCGTTGATTGCCACCCACTCTCTTGCTTCTGGGCCTTCATAGTCCGCGCTTGGTCTAATAATTCGGTTATTTGCGCGCTGCTCATAAACGTGAGCAGCCCAACCTGTAAGTCGACTCATGACGAAAATAGGCGTGAACAGTTTGGTAGGAATATCCATAAAGTGGTAAGCCGACGCATGGAAAAAGTCAGCGTTACAGAACAAACCTTTTTCGCGTTTCATTACCGCTTCTACCCTTACCGAAACATCGTAAAGATAGGTATCGCCAACTTGTGTAGAGAGCTCTTCTGACCAACGCTTAATGAGTGCATTACGCGGATCGCTCTCACGGTAAATAGCATGCCCAAAACCCATGATTTTATCTTTGTTGGCTAGCATCTGCATGATGTTCGCTTCTGCTTCGTCCGCGCTACGCCAATCTTGAATCATATCCATGGCGGCTTCGTTTGCACCGCCGTGCAATGGACCACGCAGAGTGCCTATAGCTGCGGTGATGCAGGAATGAATATCGGACAAGGTGGACGCGCAAACACGAGCTGCAAAGGTCGAGGCATTAAATTCATGCTCGGCATAAAGAATTAACGAACAATGCATCACTTTTTTGTGAAGCTCAGATGGCGACTTATCAGTTAGCATTTTCAGGAAATAGCCCCCGATACAATCCTCTGACTGGTCCTTGGTATCAATACGCACGCCATCATGGCTGTAGCGATACCAGTAACAGATAATCGCAGGAAAGAGCGCAAGCATTCTCTCTGTCGCGGCTTCTTGCTGTGAGAAGTCTAGTTCTTGCTCTAAATTACCTAGCATCGAGCAACCCGTTCTCATCACATCCATCGGATGAGCATTGGCGGGAATCAACTCCAGTGCCTTTTTCAAAGATTCAGGTAGCCCACGCAAGCCCACAAGAATAGTCTTATATTCATCAAGCTCTTTTTGATTAGGTAAATGACCACGCAATAGTAAATGCGCGACTTCTTCAAATTGCGCATTATTGGCAAGATCGGTGATGTCGTAACCTCGGTAAGTGAGACCAGTCCCAGACTTACCTACTGTACACAACGCTGTCGTACCTGCACTTTGGCCTCGTAGACCTGCTCCACCTATGGCTGAATTAGGCATTTTGAACTCCTTTTCCCGCTTTTGTCCCTTTTGGGATCTCTTAACGCGGCATCATGTTATTGGATAAAGTTAGTAAATGGTTTTCTTGAGCTTCCGTTGTATTTCTAGGATTTGCTTTCGGCAAATAATTGATCCAGTTTATCTTCATAGCTGTGATAATTGAGATGCTCATAAAGCTCTGCACGAGTTTGCATTTGCTCGGTAAGCGCTTCTTGATTGCCAACACTTAGCAAATGCTGGTAAACATTCTCTGCTGCCTTGTTCATCGCTCTAAACGCAGATAGCGGGTAAAGGACCATATCGACGCCGACTTTTGCCAACTCGTCACAACCAAATAGCGGGGTTTGCCCAAACTCGGTAATATTGGCAAGAATCGGAACATCTTTACCTGTAGCTTGATTCAAAGCCGTTTTGAATTGCTGGTAGTGCTCAAGCGAGGTCATCGCCTCGGGGAATATCATGTCTGCCCCTGCGTGAACACACGCAATCGCTCGTTCAATAGCCTTATCCATCCCTTCAACCGCCAGTGCATCAGTACGGGCCATAATGACAAAGCTAGCGTCAGTTTTGGCGTCTACCGCAGCTTTCACTCTATCTACCATTTCTTGCTGACTAACAATGGCTTTATTAGGGCGATGGCCACAACGCTTTTGAGCCACCTGATCTTCAATATGCACCGCTGCAGCTCCTGCTTTTTCCATCGCCTTAATCGTACGAGCAATGTTAAAAGCGCCGCCGAAGCCAGTATCGATGTCCACCAGCAAAGGCAAGTCACACGCATTTGTTATGCGTTCTACATCAACCAAGACGTCATTTAAGGTGGTAATACCTAGGTCAGGAAGTCCATACGATGCGTTAGCAATGCCACCACCCGACAAATAAATAGCTTGATGACCAACGTTTTTTGCCATCATGGCACAGTAAGGATTTACCGTACCAACGACTTGCAGTGGGTTACCGTTAGTGACGGCGTCACGGAATAGTTGTCCCGGGGATACTGACATGATTGTCTCCTTGTTACTTTCCCTTATGTAACGCAGTGCTCGACATCTTTACTGCGTTATCTATAAATTGAATTAGCTGTCTAGGTTCTTTTCGATTAACGCTTTGCTTCTTGAAATGTGTCTTCTCATCAGCAGTTCTGCCAATTCAGGATCACGATTTTTAATCGCGTCTAAAATAAAAAGATGTTCCTTTAACGCTGCCTCAGGACGAGATTGTGTCCGAGGTGATTGATATCGATACATCCTCAACAAGTGGTAAAGCTCATTGCATAGCAAGTTTACTAATTGACTGTTTTGACTGGCTTTGATGATGCGGTAATGGAAGTCAAAATCACCATGCTGGTGGAAATAGGAAGCGCCATCCACTTCGTCTATATGCTCTGAGTGTCTGTTCAACAGCGATTCCAACTCAGCAACTTCCTTATCACTGATGTTTTGTGCAGCCAGTCTCGCCGCCATTCCTTCTAGGGCTTCACGAACGGAGTACAACTCCACCAACTTATCTTGAGATAAGGTAATCACGCGCGCTCCTATATGAGGAATTCGCTCAATTAACCCCAGCCCTTCTAAGCGCATAATAGCCTCGCGAAGAGGTCCTCGGCTCACTTCAAAACGTTTCGCTAGCTCTGGTTCAGAAATCTTGCTACCTGATTCAATTCTGCCTTCAACGATCTCTTCGATGAGCAGCTCTGTTAAATTTTCAGACTTGGTCGCTTCTTTTAACGGCGCGTCGTCATTCATTACTGGTTCTGCACTCATATCAACGCTCACCTTGAAATTTACTCATATTGTTGACAGTTTTCATTTCTTGAACATTATTTAAGCAGCTTATAAGCATCAGATCAATAAGATTGTCGACAATGTAGACTAACGTCTAACTTGAAAACCAGTGTGTGAACTTTATGAACAAAATTCACCCTATGTTCTTTATCCTCAATATCTGCACTTTATTGATGCATTTGTAACAAGTACGTAACCTTTGACTAACCCATAGAGGTCAAGTCAGCATCCCTCTGCTGGCAGACAATAAAGTCAACATAAGGAACGTGAACATGTTTAAGGCACTAAAACCGACCCTAGCGGCATCGATTGTGGCAACTACTCTTTCTTTTGGTAGTTATGCTGCAGATCTAGAGAAGATTCATTTCTTAATTCCTGGGGGTGCTGGCGGCGGTTGGGATATGACAGCACGCGGAACAGGTGATGTCTTGGTAAAAGCAGATATTGTCGACAATGTTTCTTTTCAAAACCTGTCAGGTGGTGGCGGTGGTAAAGCAATTGCACACCTAATCGAAACCGCGAAACGCCAAGAAGACACTTTGATGGTTAACTCTACTCCTATCGTTGTGCGTTCATTGACTGGTGTTTTCCCACAATCATTTAGAGACCTAACACCTGTTGCAGCAACGATTGCTGACTATGGCGCTATTGTTGCTCCAGCAGATTCTCCATACAACACATGGGAAGACGTAGTTGCTGACTTCAAAGAGAACCCTCGTAAAGTCAAAATTGCAGGAGGCTCGGCTCGTGGAAGCATGGACCACCTAGTCGTTGCGGCAGCATTTAAAGGCGAAGGCTTTGATGCGAAAAAGGTACGCTACATTGCCTACGATGCAGGTGGTAAAGCGATGGCCGCTCTTCTATCGGGCGAAACCCAGCTTCTGTCAACAGGTCTTGGTGAAGTACTAGAAATGTCGAAGTCAGGTCAAGTCAAAGTACTTGCTGTTACAGCACCGAAGCGTCTCGAAGCAGCGCCAAATATTCCAACACTAACCGAGTATGGAAACGAAACTGTCTTTGCTAACTGGCGTGGTTTCTTCGCAGCTCCAGGGGCGAGTGAAGAGAAAGTCAAAGAGTGGACAGAAGCGTTGTCGAAAATGTACTCCACTGATGAATGGGCAGTAGTTCGTGACCGCAATGGTTGGATTGACAACTACAAACCTGATCAAGAGTTTTACCAATTCCTTGAAGACCAAGAAAAACAGATGGGCGCGCTCATGACTGAACTTGGTTTCTTGAAACAGTAAGTAACACTAAGGAGGGATTTGCTGTTCCCTCCTCTTGCCAATATTTTGCCGTATATGAGACGCAGCTACGAATCCTTCAGTTTGTAATTGCTCTAGCAGTACTCCTTTGTTTATCGGGTAAAAAGACTGTGTCCTGAGTTCTCTTACCCACTTGGTCGACGCTCATCGATCCCTTGTATACGGCCTTTTCTCTTTTCTTTACCTGGAGTGAGTTATGTCAGATTTCACCTCTAAGCTGTTCACGAAAGAAAATCTACTTTCTCGTGATCGTGTAGGTGCGATGATATTTATGATCCTTTGCTTATGCTATGGATACCAGACATCGCTAATCCCAATGTTTCCTGGGGATGAGTACGAACCGTTCACCGCGAGAACGTTACCAAACATATTAACCGTTGTTGGTATTGTGCTGTCGGTAATTCTTCTTGTCACCGGACAACCTAATGAAAAAAGCGGCGCCGTCACTGATTTCAATTGGAAACTACTGATTGGATTTTTGGTGTTAATGGCCGCTTATGGCTTGGGACTAACCTATCTAGGATTTGTCCTCGCTACTGGTTTCTTCTTAATGATTGGGTTCTATTTACTTGGCGAACGTCGTAAGAGCATTTTACTTGGTGCTTCTTTTCCTTTTGTCATCGCTTTTTATCTCATGCTTACGCAAGGACTAGATATTTATCTAGAGCCTGGACTCATCTTCACTCTTTGGTAGGACACCATTATGTTAGACGGAATTTTACAAGGATTATCAACGGCAGTTATGCCGATGAACATCATGATGGTGATTGTCGGTTGTTTTGTCGGTACTTTTATCGGGATGCTTCCGGGTCTGGGCCCTATTTCTGCAATCGCGTTGATGATCCCTATTACTTACGGACTGGATCCCTCCTCTGGCCTAATCCTGATGGCCGGTGTTTACTACGGCGCGGTATTCGGAGGTTCAACCTCATCCATTCTTATTAATGCTCCGGGCTGTTCATCAACCGTTGTTACCGCATTTGATGGTTACCCAATGGCACAGAAAGGCCAAGCAGGTAAAGCGTTAGCTCTCGCAGCCTACTCTTCTTTTACCGGCGGTACACTTTCTGCCATCATGTTGCTGTTCGCAGCCCCCGCCCTTGCCAAAGTTTCATTGAGTTTCCAGTCTTCGGACTACTTTGCGCTGATGCTACTTGGTTTATCTGCGGTTGCGGCATTCGCTGGCAAAGGTCAGGTTATTAAAGCGTGGATGATGGTTGTGCTGGGACTCATGCTATCAACAGTCGGTATCGATAAAGGTGTGGGTGTCGAGCGTTTTACCTTTGGTTTAACTGACCTAATGGACGGATTTAGTTTCCTATTACTTGCGATGGCAACCTTTGCTTTAGGCGAAACCTTGATGGGTATCCTTAAACCAGAAAAAGATACACGCCAAGACGAACAGCGCAAGATGAGCGATATAGGAAGCATGAAGATCACTAAAGAAGAAGTAAAAGAAGTGGCACCTGTCTCTATTCGTTCTTCTATCTTGGGCTTCTTTACCGGTGTCCTTCCAGGCGCAGGCGCAACTATTGCCGCTTTCCTTTCTTATGGTATGGAGCGTAACCTTGCGCCTAAAGACAAAAAAGAAGAATTTGGCAAAGGAAGCATTCGTGGCTTGGTTGCACCAGAGTCTGCTAACAATGCAGCATCAAGTGGTTCGTTTGTTCCGCTATTAACGCTTGGTATCCCTGGTTCCGGTACAACTGCAATTATGTTGGGTGCACTGATCGCTTATGGTATTCAACCGGGTCCTCGACTATTCGTTGAACATCCAGACGTGTTCTGGTCAGTCATCATCTCTATGTACTTCGGTAACATCGTTCTAGTTATCTTAAACCTACCGTTGATTCCTTATATTTCTAAGCTACTGGCGGTACCAAGAACCGTATTGTTGCCGATGATCCTATTCTTCTCGATTACCGGGGTGTATTTGGTCTCGTTCAATACCATGGACGTGTTTATCATGCTTCTCGTAGCAATGGCAGCAATCGCATTAAGGCTAGCCAATTTCCCATTAGCTCCGTTACTACTTGGTTTTATTCTTGGTGGATTAATGGAAGAAAACTTAAGACGAGCACTGATGATCAGTGATGGTGAGCTAAGCTTCTTGTGGGAGCGCCCTATCACATTGACGTTTACTGTGTTGGCAGTGCTAGTACTTGTTGGACCCGCGTTACTTTCATTGGTTAAAAAATGGTTTTATCAACCCAAGAAAGTTGAATCTTAAGTTCAATATGAATTAGTTCAATATGAATTGATACTAACAGAGCCACTCTATTGAGTGGCTCTTATTTATTTAACAATTCTGGTCGATAATAGCGTAGCGGTACTCGCCTTTTTCAGAATCTGGTTGAGTAACAAGAAGAAAGCAGCCGCCCTCTTTCACAGTTTCAACATTGCGTATTTCTTTACCACCATAGATAACCAACTCACCACCGTCAGTAGCACCATTCTGTTTGACATGATAATTCATGTCTGTATCAAGAAATTGAGCGACGTTGTTTTTAGTATCCAGTTTCAAGTGGCCATTGATTAAGTTTACTCTTTTACCATCAATTTTGACTGCTTTATCTCCATTGCGTTCAACGCCATTGATTACGGCCTTGCTATAAACCAATGAATCCATACCTTTAACCGCAGCTTGAGCGCCTTTCAACACGCTTACTCGGGCATCAGTGGTAAGATTTAAGAACCTTGGTGCGGCACTGACTGCTAAAATGCCAAGAATAACGATAACTACAACAAGTTCGATAAGCGTAAAGCCGTTACGTTTCATGAGGATTTTTCCTTTCTATTGGGCTGAGTTTATTGAATCAAGATCACGATTCGGCCGAATAGTACGAAAAAAGCCCTTTTGTAAAACAACAAAAGGGCTTTAGAAATCCTTTGAAAATCAGATTAAGAGATGATTAACGTATAACTTTACGATAACAGCGCTCAGGGCGTCCGACGGTGCCGTAATTCACGTCTGCTACCAACTCGCCATTACTAATAAGAAACTCCAAGTATCGTCTTGCTGTCGTTCTGCTCGCGCCAATCATTTCCCCTGCTTCATCGGCGGTAAATGGCTTATCTTCTTTAAACAACGCACGAATTTTCTCAAGTGTCACGCCATCAATTCCCTTCGGCAGCCGAAGCTCAACATTTTTCTCTGTGTTACTAGCTTGCATCATTTCATCTACTAGTGATTGATCCAGACCTTTCACGTGATGCAGTTGCTCAGTACGTTTCTGGTACTTTTTCAATGCGGCCTCCAGCCGAGGAAACATGACTGGCTTTAATAAGTAATCAATCACACCGCCACGCATCGCCTGTTGCAGAGTTTCAACATCGCGTGCAGCAGTAATCAAAATAACATCACACTCTTGATTCAAACTCCGCAGCCAAGCCAAAATTTCTATGCCAGTACCATCTGGCAAATAGACATCGAGCATCACTAGTTCGGGTTCTAAAATTTCAAGCTGTATTTCAGCTTCGGCTTTTGATGTCGCCATTCCAACTACTTCAAAACCACCAATTTGCTCTAGGTATCGACGATGCAGTTCTGCGATTTTTAAATCGTCTTCTATTATCATGACTCGTGTTAAGTCACTCATGCTAATCCATCCTTAGGAATATATACCGTCACACGTGCGCCGATATCCTTGTTTTCTACTATTTCCAACTGCCCTTGGTACCTTTCAGTCAATTGCTTGACTAAAAACAATCCCACACCTCGATTAGTGACTGATTTGCTAGACACTCCGCGTTGAGTCAGCGATTCCACATCGAGATGCTTGGGTAAGCCACACCCCTTATCAATGACTTCTAAAATGATTTCATTACCAAAGTCACTCACCGACACTTCAACTTCTGACCGCTCTAACCGCTCATGAGGAGAATGTGCAATAGCCGATAATGTTGCTTCAAACGCGTTATCAATTAAATTACCCAAAATGGTCACTAAGTCATCAGCATTTATCTCTTTTGGCAATGGTTCAAGTCGCGACTCATCTTCTACTTTTAATCCTAAACCCAGTTCACGTGCACGCTCTGTTTTTCCGAGAAGCATGCCGGCGATTAACGGGTCTTTAACGGTTTCTCGTAGGAACTCAATTAAGCTCTGATAGTGCTCAGTTTCTTGCCCAATGAGATGCTGCACTGCATCCAATTCCCTCATTTGTACCAATCCACTTATAGTGTTCAGCTTGTTTCGATGTTCATGTGTCTGCGAACGCAGCAGCTCTGCATAAGCTTTGGTTTGCGATAGCTGTTCAGTCAATTCCGAGATTTCATCGCGCAAACGAAAACTCGACACCGCACCAACGACTTTGCCATCAACAACAATGGGACTGCGATTAGCAACGATGCGTTGTTGATTGAGATACAGCTCAATATCGTTATCTGACTCTTGGCTTTCGATCAAACTTTGCAGGTCAGAGTTAGGTAATACCTGGTACAGAGGTTTGTTCATAACAGCCGATTTAGTTAATCCTAAGATCTCACACGCACTGGTATTAATTGAACGTAATACCCCATCGGAGTCAATGCTAATAACACCTTCCTTAATGGTGCTCATAGTGACGTCCAACTCGCCATAAAGACGACCGATCTCTTCTGGTTCAAAACCCAATAGTGCTTTTTGAAAACGACGTGAGATAAAGTAAGAAACAATCGCGTTCACAATGAGCACCAGTACTGCCATTCCAAGGAGGAACGCTAAATAAGGCTCAATACGGTCTTGGAGTCTATCCAATAAGTAGCCGACGGAAACAACACCTATGATATTGCCATCTTTATCAAATACCGCCGCTTTGCCTCGAACTGACTTACCAAGAGATCCTTCTGCAAACGATACGTAGGTTTGACCATGAATCAGAGCTTGATCATTATCACCCCCTTTCATTGGCAACCCAATTCGTTCATCAATAGGATGGACTAAACGAATGCCTTTCTCGTCACCAATAACAATGAAGGCTGCCCCAATCATCTCAGTAAGCCCTCGAAATCGGTTTTGCATTCGGGCAGACGTGTTCTGTTCAATCATATTGATAACAGCACTAGACTGCGCCAAGAATGTTGCGACGCCTTTGGCTTTTAGCCCCATCTCCTGTTCTTGGGACTGCTTGATGTAGCTAAATCCAGCTAATGATAAGACAAGCAACTGCAACAACCCCGAAACCGTCATAATTATGAGCATTCGGTGTCGAAAACTTATCTGGTTCCATTTCATGATAACTCTCCCTAACACCCATACTGTAACAGCGTTGTAACATACGAACACTCAATTGAGTATCGAACTGTGAAGCATATAATTAATTTACGTAGAATCAGTCAAATAGACGATAAAAACGCTCTTTGATTCCTACAGGTAGAGTGTAAATATTCATGTCAGTTACATGCATATGCAACCGAATATCTGATTATGATCACATCACTTTTAGCTTATTTTTAGAACAATTCAGCCGTTATTCCGTATAGTAAAATTGTTATCTAAAAAGTATCTGAGTCTACTTGCTATTTGTCGACTCAAACGTAACTTTCAAGGTCACTTATAACTAGAAAATAATAAACGAAAACGCAGTAACCCTTGTGCAGAGCGCAAAATACAACGTAAGAAGGAACGTCGTTATGGAACGGGACTGTTTTGGAATTTGCCTTAATCGGGCGATGCTGTCGAAAAATCGACGCGCTACATTTACTCACGTCAGAGCATATCAAGCGACAAACTCACAAGTATCGGAACTAGAACACGAGGTTATGGTATCGTTCGCTTCACCACAAATGTCAGGCAGTGAAGTCTTAAAAGAACTGCTTCAAGCAAAAGACTTAATGTGGAGAGCAGGCTACGTTTGTCCATCAAATGATTAAGATCGTTTAAAAAAAAGCAACGGCACGTAATGTGACGTTGCTTTTTTAGTATCCGTCATCAAAATATATCGTTTAGCTTCTAAATAACAGATACTTAACCGCATAGCACTCGAAAAAACATCTATAGTTATGTTATTGCACACCATTTTATTAGAGCATATACTCTAATTAATTTATTAACATCTGTTTTGGAGCAAACATGAAAATAAGGTCCCTACCGCTGGTTGTGGGCGCATTGCTAGGAACGCTTTCTTTCGGCAGCTACTCTGCCGAAGTCTCCTTTGATGAAGCCTGGCAATTGCTTCAACAAAACAATAATTCTTTAGCCGCCCAACGAGCCAACGTAGAACGATACGGGCACTTACAAGATGCAAGCAGTAGCCTAAACCTACCTAAGGTTACGGTTGGCGCTAACTACACTCGATTGGATCAAGATGTGACAATTAGTGGTTCACAGTTTGCGGATAGCTTAAGTGGGTTACCCGCAGGTGCTTCTGCTCTTGGACCTTTACTTGGCAACCTACTTGGTGGTGTAACCTCAACAATCGAAACACAAGATGTATTTAGCTCATCAATTCGAGCCGTTTGGCCAATCTTTACTGGTGGCCGAATCACAGCAGCACAAACTGCCGCTGAGGGTAAAAAAGAAGAGGCTCAAAGCCAGCTTGCAATGGAAGTTCAAGCTCGATACGAAGATTTAAGTAAATACTATTTTAGCGTGGTGCTCGCACGCAATGTCGTTGAAACCAGAATGGCGGCAGAAGAAGGGCTAACCAAGCACCGAGACTTCGCCATTAAACTCGAAGAACAAGGACAAATTGCTCGAGTTGAGCGCCTTCAAGCAGAAGCATCATTAGCGAAAGCGGTAGTGGAGCGCGCAAAAGCACAACACGGCCTAGATATAGCTGAAGCTGCCCTTACCCAAGTTTTAGGGCAATCTGAAACCGTTGAGCCTCGTGACCAGCTCTTTATCAACGAAAACCTGCCACCGCTGGATGCTTTCGTTGACCAAACTCTAGACACCTACCCTGGTCTCTCCATTCTTGATGCCAAAGAGAAGCAAGCAAGTAGCTTGATGAAGGCTGAGAAAGGTAAATATTTCCCAGAAGTATACGCCTACGGTGACTATAGCCTGTATCACGGCGATTCATTGGCTGGACAGCTGAAGCCAGATTGGTTAGTTGGTATTGGTGTAAGTGTCCCACTTCTTGAGAACACAGGCCGCAGTGAGCAAATGAAAGCGGCTAACAGTGCGGTATCTCAAGTACAATTTTTAAAGAAACAAGCGAAACAAGACTTAAGTGTCTTAGTTGAGAAAACTTACTTGGAAGCGCAGCAAGCACTCGATGAAGTGCAAGGGTTGAATACCAGTATTCAACTTGCAGAAGAGAACCTCAAGCTACGCCAAAAAGCCTTTTCTCAAGGATTAGGCCGCTCTCTAGACGTGGTCGATGCTGAGCTTTATCTTGCCAGCGTCAAGACCCAGCAAGACGCCGCAAGCTTCCAGTACTTACTGTCATTAAATAAATTACTCGCGCTTTCTAGCGAGATGAACAACTTTTCTACGTATAAATATAACGCTATTACCCCAGCTCAACTAAGAACGAAGGATGCATCATGAACAAGGTAAAACCTACTTTACTGACATTAGGTACGATTGCGATTATTGGTTGGGTTGGATACAAATTTTATGATGCCTATCAAACACCTCCATTTCGCCTACAAGGGCAAATCGAGTCTCAGCAATATAGCATTTCATCAAAAGTACCAGGTCGCATTGATGAAGTATTAGTGCGAAAAGGTGACGAAGTAGCTGAAGGCCAACTCATTTTCACCATCCATAGCCCAGAAATCGAAGCCAAACTCGAGCAAGCCGTAGCCGGACAAAAAGCTGCGGGAGCACTTGCCAAAGAAGCGGAGACAGGGGCACGTAAGCAACAGATTCAAGCAGCAGAAGACCAATGGCGCAAAGCAAAAGCCGCTGCAGCATTACTTGAGAAAACGTATCTACGAGTTAACAACCTATATAAAGATGGTGTGGTAGCTGAGCAGAAACGTGATGAAGCAATGACTCAATGGCAAGCAGCCAAATACACCGAAAGCGCAGCATTTCAGATGTACCAGATGACCAAAGAAGGGGCGCGTTCTGAAACAAAACTCGCTGCGGCAGAAAAAGCTCGAATGGCGGAAGGCGCGGTAGCCGAAGTGGAAGCTTATGCAGCTGACACTAAAATTCATTCTTGGTTTGATGGTGAAGTTTCACAAGTATTGCTGCACAGTGGCGAACTTGCACCTCAAGGCTTCCCTGTTGTTACGGTTATTGATACCAAAGACACCTGGGCCGTTCTGAATGTACGTGAGGATCTTTTAAGCCAATTCGAGAAAGGTAAAGAATTTGATGCTTACTTACCTGCACTTGATGAAACCGTGACCTTTAAAGTGTTCCACGTTGCTGTAATGGGTGACTTTGCTACATGGCGTTCAACTGACGCGACTCAAGGTTTCGATCTTCGTACCTTTGAAGTTGAAGCTCGTCCTGTAGATAAGGATGTACCGCTTCGTATGGGTATGAGCTTAGTGGTAGAAATGTAGGAAGCCATTATGCCTCACTCTTTTCCAACATTAGCTAAACGAAAACTCGCGAAAAGTCAGTTTCATAGCCAATGGCAGATACTACGCCATGACAAATGGTTATTATCCTGCCTCTCTTGGGTGCCAATATTACTGTGCCTTTCTATCTATTGGATCTTTTCCCAAGGAATCGCCAGTAACTTACCCATTGGTGTGGTTGACCTGAGTAAAAGCCAGTTATCGCAAAAGCTAATTCGAAACTACGATGCCACCTCGATGTTGAGTGTTAATCATCAATATGATGACATTGGCCAGGCTCGTGATGCCCTCATAGAGGGCAATATTTACGCAATTCTAACCATACCGCATGGTTTTGATAAAGCCGTAGTGAAGTCATTACGTCCAGAAGTAACCTTGTTTTATAACAGTCAGTACATACTCGTTGGACGCTTGATCAATTCTGCGGCTCTACAAGCACAAGGCACTTTTAATGCTCAAGTTGAAGTTGTCAAAGCTCTAGCAAAAGGCGACACAACAGGCGCTGCAGCTATGGGTAAAGCGGTCAACGTGAGAACTCAGATAACACCGCTGTTCAACAAAGGCACTAACTATGCTCAGTTCCTAGTGAGTGCTATCGTTCCAGCAATTTGGCAAATCGCTGTTGTGTCTTTCACTGTACTGGTGTTGAGTGCAAACTATCGAATCTCCGGACTCACTCCTTGGTTAGGACAAGAAAAACCCATATCAAGATTGGCACAGACCTTGTTCCCCTATTTCCTCTGGTTCTTGTTGCAAGGCACTTTCTTTTTAGTGTGGTTTTACGACTTAATTGGATGGCCAATGGAAGGAAGTTGGCTGGTGCTCTTCTTTGCACAGATCGTTACTACGATCACCTGTATGATAATGGCAGCACTGTTTTTCTTCTTAACTTGCGATGCTGCACGTGCGATGAGTTTTGCGGGCGCATTTACCGCACCAAGTTTTGCGTTTATGGGAATTACTTTTCCAGCGACAGACATGAATCCCCTCGCGTTATTTTGGCGTGAGCTATTACCAATCAGTCATTACATTGAGGTTCAGGTAAGCCAAGCAAGTTACGGCGTCACTCCACTTCAGTCACTCTCGCACTTAACACCAATGTTAGTTTACGTCATCCCATTGGTAGTAACGTCTGTGTTAATTAAAAAACATATGAGTAAGGAGTTAGTAGCATGACGCTGTTAGAACATGTAAAACTCGAACTCAAAGCCATTCTCACCAATCCCGCAGTAGTACTAACGGTATTTGGTGGCGTGATTTTCTATTCGTTTTTATACCCTCTTCCCTACACTCAGCAAACACCAAGAGAACAACCAATCTCTGTAGTCAACTTAGATCTCAGTCAAACCAGCTTTCAATTAGAACGGATGGTCGACGCAACACCAAATGTGAAAGTGGTACAGCGAGACCATACTATTGCTGCAGCGAAAGAGGCTTTTTTAAATGGGGAAGTGTCCGGTATTTTGGTGATCCCTGAGCATTTCTACAAAGACCTTATGTTAGGGAAAAGTCCAGTACTCGCCTACGCTGGCGATGCCGCTTTGTTTTTGGTTTATGGAACCGTGGTTGAGGGTCTAGCGCAAGCTGGCGGGACATTGGCAGCAAAAGCCAAAGTAACCAAATTGCTTATCGATGGCATCCCTCTAGAGCTGGCGAGCAAACAGTATGCAGCGACTCAACTTAACACCAAACCTACCTTTAACCCTCGAATGGGGTATGTAGACTATGTTGTGCCAGCAGTATTTGTATTAATCCTTCAACAGACTCTCGCAATGGCGTCCGGTTTAGTTGGTGGAACACAACGCCAAGGTAAAGGTTACTGGTGCTCTCAATCAGTGTTATCTGTTGTGGCTGTTCGCAGCATTGTGCTGACGCTTATTTACTACCTACTTGGTATGTATTACTTCGGTGCTAGCTTCGAGATGTATGGTATCAGTAAGCTGGCACACCCCGTTGAATTGCTGACTCTAATGTTGCCGTTTTTGCTTACTTCCTGTTTTATTGGCATATTTTTGGGCGCCATTACACCACGAAGAGAGCTAGTAACTGTTGTTGTTCTGCTAAGCTCAATGCCTCTGATCTTTTCCGCAGGCTTTATATGGCCAATAGAAATGCTCCCAGAGCCCATCAAGTGGTTTGCTGCAATCTTCCCTACGCAAGCAGCGATTAATGGCTTTTTGAAGCTGAATCAAATGGGTGCCGAGTGGTCTCAAATACGTGGGGCATGGACGCAACTTTGGATTCAAGCCTTCGCTTGGGGAAGTCTTGCTATATATAGCTTCAAGAAATATAGAGTAAGCAATGCTGAGTAACTAAAAGACAAAAGAAAGGGGCTAATGACATATCATTAGCCCCGTTTGTTTTCTCTCGTTGAATTAGCTTCGAACTAGTTCAACCTTTTCTTCGTTTTCACCGGCAGCAGGATCGTTGAACTTATCGATGTTCAATGCACCTTCCGATTTAGCAACAATACAAGTAACTGCACTGTCACCTGTGATGTTAACTGCGGTACGAATCATATCTAATAGGCGGTCAACACCCATGATTAATGCAATACCTTCTAAAGGTAGACCCACTTGGTTTAGTACCATGGCTAACATGATAAGGCCAACACCAGGAACGCCCGCAGTACCAATTGACGCAAGGGTCGCTGTCAGGATAACCGTCAGGTAATCACCCATGGTTAAATCAATATTAAACGCCTGAGCAATAAACGCCGTCGCGACACCCTGCATGATTGCCGTACCGTCCATATTGATGGTTGCACCCAGCGGGATAGTAAAGGACGATACTTTGTTATCCACACCAAGACGATTCTGAGCCGTTTCCATGGTAACAGGAATGGTTGCGTTGGATGATGCGGTCGAAAACGCGAACATGACAGCGTCTTCCATCTTCTTCAAGAAGGTAACAGGACTTAAACCTGTAAATGACTTAAGCATGACACTGTACGTAACCAAGCCATGCAATAGTAATGTGGCTGTTAGAACGAAGAAGTACTCTGCAAGGTTAAAGATGGCGCTTAAACCTAAACCAGTAAAGAGCTTAGCCATTAAGAAGAATACACCGTAAGGGGCGATGTTCATTAACAAAGCTACCAACTTCATGATCACTTCGTTAAGGTCACGGAACACAGCCGCGATTCGCTCTCCAGGTTCGCCCGCAGCACTAATCGCAATACCGAACAATACAGCAAACACGATGACTTGTAGTGTTTTACCTTCTGCCATTGCGCTAATAGGGTTAGTTGGGAACATGTCAATGATGACCTGCCCTAAAGATGGGGCTTCAGCAGCGGCAAATGAACTAGCAGCAGTAAGGTCTGCACCTGCACCCGGTTGGAACACAGTGCCCATGGTAAGAGCTAAGGTGATCGCAACTGCTGTCGTTGCTACATAAAAAAGAACAGTCTTACCACCTAAACGGCCTAGAGTGGTTACGTCCTTCAAAGAACTTGTACCACAAACTAGCGATACAAAAACCAAAGGTACAACAAGCATCTTCAAGCTGGCGATGAAAATTTGGCCACCAACTTCGAACAAACCATTAACGATGTATGCGTCTACAAATCCGTTCTCAGCAAACAAGCTTCGAATCGCGAAGCCCGTCAAAATACCTGCAACCATACCGATAATCACTCGTGTAGTCAGTGACATTGGTTTTTTGGTATTAGTCATAATTACTCCTTATTTTTATATTGCTTAGAGATGGGGACATCAAAAAGCCGGAGCAGATTAGCAGCTAGATACTGACGATTAGAATTACAAATTTGTTTTCTGGTTCTGCACTGTGACTGGGATCACTCATTTTGTTACGAATAGCACTCCAGCAAAAACCTTAACGCTACATTTGACCAACAAAACAGCATGCAATATAACACATTTCTCCATAAGTAATATTATGTTCTTTTAAAGTTCAGATAAGAAATATTAATACCTAAAAGGCACCTCAATATACCATCTTAATTAAATAAAAATACCTAGCACATAGTTCTGTATGTTTTTACAATGAAAGACAAATAATCTATATCATCAAATAGACACGAGACTCAACTCGAAAACGACAGCAGTTTCTTCTGGAATCCTAGGATGTTCATCTTCTTTGTAAGCTAAGTGCGCTGGGACATATAAACGCCACGTAGAACCTAGCTTCATCTGTTTTAGTACGACTAACCAAGAGACAGGAGCCTGATTTAAAGAAATCGTTAGCGGCTCAGGCAGATGTACAGAGCTATCAACTTGACGTCCGTTTAGAAGCCAAGTCTTATGTCTGACCTTACACTGAGTTCCTGACGAAACACTAGCGAGCTCATTCCCCTCTTTTAGTATTTCATACTGAATACCTGAGCTATGGGTTGTTACTTCACGGCGCTGACCATTCTTTTTGAAAAAAGCTTGTTCAAATTCTGTTTGTTGCTGTTTTAGCTGTTTCTCTGTTTCTTTGCGCTGATCTTCCATCTGTTGCTTCAATTGCTCATTTTCAGAGGGGTCAAATGGCCATTCTTTTTGCATGAATGTGTCCATGATGGCTTCTTGGACAATTTTGATATTCATTTTTGGAAATGATTTTTTGGCGAGTTCCAACGCGATTTCTCGACCGTATATATAGCTTACTTTTTGTTCTAACGTCTCTATTTCCATCTCAACCTCTCAACAACTAACTCTTGGTCTAATGTTAAGACTTCTTATACAGAAAAAAAGTATGTTACGGATAAAAAGGCTTGATACTGGAAGAAGAAAAGGACCAAGAGGTCCTTTTGCATTGATGATTATGTGAACTTTAGGTCGGTTCATTATCTGGCAGGGAATCGACCACTGGCAAAGTTTGCAACACGTATTGACCAGGAGCACTACCTACTACAGGATATTCTTCATTTCCTGTTGAAAACGGTTCAACTTGCTCTTCCGCGCTAAACTGTTTGAGCCACTCGTTCCAGTGTAGCCACCACGACCCCTTATGGTGTTCTGCATTACCTATCCACTCTTCTGCGGATTCTTCTAGAGTAGAATTAGTCCAGAAACCATATTTCTCTTTTGCGGGGTGATTAACGATACCTGCGATATGCCCTGATTCGCCCAATACGAAAGTTTTGTTCCCACCCATTTTCAACGCACCGCGATAAGTTCCTTGCCAAAGTGCAATATGATCCTCTTTGGTGGAAATAAAGTAACTTGGGATTCGTATCTTATCTAAGTCTATCCACACGCCACCGATTTTCACACCTTTATCCTGAATCAGCTTGTTTTCAAGGTATAGCTGTCTTAATAGAAAATTATGTGTAGCTGCAGTTACATTAGTGCTATCACTATTCCAGTACAACAAGTCGAAATCTACGGGACTGTTACCCTTAAGGTAATTATCGACATAGTAGTTCCAGTAGAGACTATTTTCGCGAAGCAAGCTAAATGTCACACTGAGTGAGCGACCATCCATATAACCTATGGCGTTATTTTGCAGTTCGATAGCTCTGATGATGGTGTCGTTTATATAAGCTCCTACTTCGCCAGGTTGGCTATAATCAAGCAACGTGGTAAAAAACGACGCTGAGACAATCCGTTTCTTCATACGTTTGGCGGCGTAGTACGCCACAGTAGAAGCGAGGACAGTGCCTCCAATACAATATCCGGCAGCATTGATTTGATCTTTACCAGTGATCGACTCAATGGCAGAAACTGCTTTTACAACACCATTAGTCACGTAATCACCAAACTCCACCTTAGCTTGAGAAGCGCCAGGATTTCGCCACGACATCATAAATACACTGTGACCCTGCTCCAGCAGCCACTTAACCATCGAGTTTTTCTCACGAAGGTCAAGAATGTAGTATTTGTTGATGAAAGGCGGAACGATAAGCAATGGTGTAGAGTTCACCACTTCTGTGACTGGACGATATTGAATCAGCTCAAATAGCTCATTCTGATAGACAACATCTCCAGCCGTATTAGCGACATGTTCACCTATTTGAAATGCTTCAGTATTCGTCATACGAATTTTCAATACGTCTGCACTTGCTTCGATGTCCTCTTGGAACTGCTGGAGTCCAGCAAGCAAGTTTTCTCCATTTTGCTCAACAGTTAGTTTAAGTAGTTCAGGATTAGTGGCGATGAAGTTCGTTGGCGAAAGTGCATTCAACGTTTGTCGGGAGAAAAACGTCAATCGCTCTTTGATTTTCTCATCAACACCTTCTACCGAGTTGATGGTTTCTAGATAAGTCTTACTGAAAAGAACATAGGATTGCTTAATGAAATTATAAAACGCTTCTTCTTTCCATGCATCATCTTCAAATCGACGATCGCCTTTTTCTACAGAAACGACCTCTTCTTTACTTGATTGCAGTGCTACTCGCTGCCAAATCTCTAGTTGTTGTGTCCACCATTTAGTTTGCATGTCCAACATAGCAGCGGGTTGCTGTGAAGCCTTATCCATAAAAGCTGCAGTATCCTCTGCGTTGAGTTCCTGCATTGCTTTACTTAGCGGGCTGTTAACGGCTGCCTTGCCTTGCTCGAAGTCTTTCCACCATTGCTGGTTGCTCTCCTGCAGTTTCACAAGGTAGTCCGAAAAGAAGTTTTGAAACATAGTTAAAACCCTTTTCTTGGAAAACAAAAAAGGCTGCGGGAACGAGTGCCCCCGCAACCCTAATAAAAAACCTGAATCATTAAGCTGGTGTGTTAGCTTTTACTGTTTCAGTTGTTAGAGCTTCAATATCTTCTTTGAATTCTTTCGCAACTTGTTGAAGCTTATTGCTGTCATCCATCATTTGCTGAGATAAGCGAGACAGTGTATTAAGTTGTTGGCTATTAAAAACCGCTAATGATGACACGTCTTTAATTTCGGAGGCCGCTTTCATTTGGCTTAAACCAAGCTCACTGTAAGAACGCATGGCGTTAAGTTGTAGTTCAGTTAGAGTCTCTACATTTTTCGTCATCAATTTGTTGAATTTTGCATATGGTTCAAACGTTTTTTCTGACTGTTCATTGAAAACTTTAAAGATATCCGTGTACATGATTATTTCTCCTAGGAAATATATTCCAATTTTATATAACTATCCCATTAATATTTGGGAATCCGACAACACTGTAATGAGCTATTAACAATTACGTTTTTTAAGACTGGCAGTTTTTCAAAAGTACTGCTGTTCCCATGCCACCACCTACACATAAAGATGCAACGCCGATATTTTTTTGTTCGCGTAACATTTCATGAATGAGAGTGACAATGATTCTATTACCAGATGCTCCTAATGGATGTCCTAAGGCAATAGCACCACCATTTGGATTAGCTTTTTGCAAGATAGACTCCGCAGGCACACCATGTTGCGACGCTAAGTTGCGTATAACGCCTAACGCTTGCGCCGCAAACGCTTCGTTAAGCTCAAACACATCCACGTTTTCTATAGTCAACTCAGCCTTTCTAAGCACTTGAGTAACCGCTTGAACCGGGCCAAGACCCATAACTTTGGGATCAATGCCAGTTTGAGCGCAGTTAACGACTTCGCATAGTGGAGTCAACCCCAGGCGTTCAACCGCCGACTCGGAAGCAACAACCAAAGCGCTAGCACCATCATTAATGCCCGACGCATTACCCGCCGTCACCGTACCTTCTCTATCAAACGCAGGCCTTAACTTAGATAAGCCTTGCATGGTCGCGTCTAGTTTGGGGTATTCATCGGTCGAAAATTCGACGCTTTGACGTCTAGTTTTCACCTCAATGGGTTGAATTTCGTCTACAAACTTCCCTGCTTCAATCGCTGCCGCCGCTTTTTGCTGGCTTTGTAGGGCATACGCATCTTGGTCGTCACGAGAAATATCGACTTCCTTAGCGATGTTCTCAGCTGTCACACCCATATGGTAAGCGTTAAAGACATCTGTGAGTCCATCTGAAACGAGCAGATCCTTTGCGGTGATATCCCCCATTTTGTGACCTGAACGTGCCGACGCTGGCATAGCAAACGGGATTTGCGACATAACCTCAACACCAGCAGCGACAACAACTTCTGCCTCGCCTGATTTGATATGTGATGCGGCATCCATGAGCGTTTTCATTCCACTGCCACATACCATGTTTAGCGTATAAGCTGGAACTTCCGCTGGAATACCCGCATAGATAGAAGCTTGTCGTCCTACTCCCATGCCTTGATTTGCACTCACAACATTACCGACAATCACTTCATCTATGTCGTTAACGGTTATACCGCAGGCATCGACCGCTCCAGCAATCACTTCCGATGCAAGTTTTCCAGCAGTAACGCTCTGTAAGGTGCCACCAAAACTACCGATTGCTGAACGCTTTGCTGCAACAATAAAAACTCTTTCCATTATCTGTTCCCTTAATTACGCCATGTATAGGCCGCCATTGATGGCAACCGTTTCACCTGTGATGTAAGCCGCTTCTTCGCTTGCCAAAAATGCTACCGTGGCGGCGACTTCTTCTGGTTTTGCTAGGCGTTTCAGTGGGATGGTGCTTTTTATGGAATCGAGAACGTCTTCACGCATCGCCTCAACCATAGGCGTGCCTGTATAACCAGGTGCAACAACATTTGCTGTAACTCCAGATCTAGCGCCTTCTGAAGCAAGCGCTTTGGTAAAACCAATCATCCCAGCTTTTGCTGCAGCGTAATTCGCTTGGCCAAACTGCCCTTTTTGACCATTTACCGATGAGATATTGATGACACGGCCATTACCTTTTTCACACATAGCCGCGAAAAGAGGTTGCGTCACGTTATAAACACTATTCAGATTAGTGTTGATGACATCAAACCACGCTTCAGCCTTCATTTTCTTGAACTGGCCATCTCTGGTGATACCGGCATTGTTTACGACCAGATCAAATGTCCCTTCTTCTTGCTGAAGTTGATTTAGCTTTTCATTACACTCCTCAGTATTCGTAACATCCAGTTCAAACAGCCTTACTTGATCTTCTGTGAAACCCTTGCTGTCGAACCATTCCTTAGCGCATGAGTAGTTACCTGTGTTATAGGTAGCAATCAGACGATATCCTTTATCGACAATTGCAGATGATATTGCGGAACCAATTCCGCCTTTTGAACCGGTGATTATTGCGAGCTTCTTCATTAATGACTCCATTCCTAGCAACTAGCATTTAGCTATTGATGTAAACAAACTAAATTCTGACGTCCTAACTTGCGCATTTATTATGATGACTGACTTTATTATTGATATTACTGAGCTTTTGTTACGCTTTGACTTATGGATATTAAATTAATGAAATCTTAATATTTAACCACCCTTTAATCGTTGCACGGAGTAGTACTTAGATACTGATCACAATCATGAAATCACTAAATTACATTTTATTCCCCTTTTTTCCTGAAGCAAAATCCAGAACCAAATCCTCGCCAAGCCTTTAAATAACAACAACTTTAATTTTATAGTAGTATTAATAAAGAC
>NZ_JPJA01000088.1:415998-424806 GCF_000733315.1 Vibrio sp. ER1A | reverse complement strand
TATATAGATCACTGAAAGATATGAGATATTTATTTAGAGCTAAAGCTTAAATATCATCAAATGTAAATGGTCTGATGTAGATATATATAGTCAAAGCACCATACTGATGCAATACACATTATTTTGGTGCTTTTCATTAAGACGTGATCTTTTTCACAAACTCTCACAGCGCTTTAACATTAATACTTTGCACAATAACATGTTTACCTACTTCCATAGAAAAGGCCCCTGAACTTAAAGTCCAAGGGCCTTCAAAGCTAAACACTTATATGTAGCTGCCTATCTTAGTTCAGCTTTGCCAGTAACTCCTTAACAGCAACGCTTAGTTGGCGGTCTCTGTCAGAAGCGACGTCGTCAGGTGAGTTATAAACCAAGATATTAGGCTTCACCTCATTGTTCTCGAACCACTTACCCTGATCATTTTTGAAACCAAGTTGCGGTACACCATATTCCAATAATGGTTCTTGCTGGTTTTCCCAAAGCACGTAGGTTCCCGTTCCTGGTACACGTTCACCCACTAGTTTTCCAATTCCCTCTTTCTGATAAAAGTAAGGTACAACTGAACCATCTGAGTAACTCGATGCATTCGCTAACATTATGCTAGGTTTTGCCCAACGGCGAAGTGGAAATGAGCCTGCTGAATAGCCATCTCTCGATACCGCGGAACTGTGTCTCACACCAGATAATAGATTCATTATTTGATCATGTAGGTTCCCTCCGACATTGTATCGGACATCAATAACAACTGCTTCTTTATCTCGATATCGACCGAACAATTTGTTGACTAGCTGACGGTATGAATCGTTACCCATCTCAGGAATATGGATATAGCCCAGACGCCCATTTGATAACTTATTGGTAAGTACTTCACGCTCCGTTACCCAACGTTTATACGAGAGTTTCGCTTCGTCAGACAACGAGACAGGCTTAACGGCTACGGATATCGTTTTCTTATTCCCAGGAGTAAGAACAGACAGTCGAGTTACTTTACCTTCTAGGTTATTAAGCAATGGATAAATATCCTTGCCAGGTTGAACATCTACCCCGTTCACCGAGTAAATAATGCTACCTGATTTAATCGGGTTATTCGGTAGATCTGCTGGCCCTCCTAGTAGAACGCTACGAACTCTTGCACCTTTCCCTTGATATTTATCATCGTAAATAATGCCAAGTGATGCTGGCGACTCCCAACTACCAGGATGCATCCTATACGTAGAACCAGTGTGTGAGGCGTTCAACTCACCAGCCAACTCACTTAACAACTGAGCAAAGTCATTATAATTATGTATGCTTGGTAAATGTTTTGCATACGCCTCTCTATACCAATCCCAGTCAACTCCATGTAAGTTCTTGTCGTAGAATTTTGTCTTGGTCAAGCGCCATACATGGTCAAATATATACTGTGTTTCCTTCGCAAAGTCATATTCTGCATCCAAGCTAAAATGAACGTCCTCACTATCGCCATTAGCTAAATCGATTTTCTCTAGTTGTCCATGGCCAATGAGCATCAACATCGTTCTGTCAGGCGTTACCGTCATGGCTTGGATGTCATCCGCGGAGCGTGTGAACATCACTTCATGATCCCCTGTTAAAAGATTCAGGTGCACAAATTCGATATCATCGCCGCGTTGATTGGCAACAACCATTTCAGTGTTGTCGGGAGAAAGGTAACTCGCCAAAACTGACATAGAATAAGGCGTTAAGCGGTGGATTCTATCTTGAAGGTCGTTGACATCAATCAGAGTTTTATTGTTTGGAGCAGAAGCGTGTTCTTCTTGCTCAGCTAACCACGCTTGGTCTTGAGATAGACCCAAGTTTGCTTCTGTTTTTTTATTTAGAGTGACCGCATATACGTCACCATTTACGGTACTGCCATCCAGTTCTGTCAGTCCGTCTTTGTCTGAAGTCCAGTAAACAACCTGACCATCATCAGAGAACTTTGGTGCAAATTGAACAAATCCGCTGTAGCTCAATGTGATGGGTTTGTTCTCGCCTTTGCTATCAAGTAGAACAATATTATTAGCACTTAACGTACTACCATCACGAGATACAATATACTGATCATCTGGCGACCACTGATAGCGCCAATCTGAGTCCTCGTAGGAATACATAGATTGACTATTAAGAAGTGTCGTTATGGCGCCATCTTCAATAGTCATTACTTTTAACGTATTTCTTGATTCTCTGTATGCGATGCGTGTGTCATCATGAGACAACACAGGTTGGGTCTCATCTACCGGCGTATCCGTGAGTTGCTGTTCTGTTATCTGACTTGCCGTAAGAAAGCTCTTATCGTGATCGCCTATATGACTCGCAAATAAATCCCAATTCCCTGCTCGCTCAGAGCCATAAAGTAATGTCATTCCATCACTCGCGAACGAAATGTCTCTTTCTGCTTGTGGGGTATTCGTCAATCGACGAGCCTCTCCGGTCAACGTAGAGATGACAAATACCTCCCCTCGAGCTACGACGGCGACTTCCGGAGCTGTTGGTGATACCGCTAGTTCAGTAATCTCATAAGCCAAATTCACGTTGCTAGTACTGCTATCACTGCGCGCTTTACGTATTTTGATGTCAACTTCATGAGCTGCCTTATCGCCTTTCCTCTTAAGCCAAATACCACCGTCAAACCCGTAAGCTAAATCACCTTGGGTGCTAATCGACAAAAACCTAACGGGTAACTTTTGATGATGAGTTACGGCAACAGCATCACCTTCAGGCTCAGTCAAAGATTGCTTCCAGATGTTAAAACTGCCTGAACGTTCAGATAAGAAATACATGGACTGGTCATCCTCAGACCAAACTGCATTGCGATCTTCACCTCTAAACGTTGTTAATTGTGTGTGTTTGTGACTTTTAGCATCATATTTCCAGATATCTCTTGCTGCATCTGATTGAGCTCCTTTGCGCCACTGTTGTTCGGTATACGAAGGCAAATCAGTATACAAAGCCTGACTACCATCATGAGAGACCGAATAACTGCTCACTGAATTTTCTAACAAAACCTGCTCTCGACCACCCTTTGCAGGAACTGCGTAAAGTCTGTATGAACGACCAAAGAATCCGTTATTTAATTCACTATCACCATTACCAATCCTAAAAGATTGAAATAAGACTTGGCTACCATCGGCACTAAAGGAATATGGGATATCCTCGCTACCGTGGAAAGTTAACCGTTGAGATTTATGAGTGTTCATGTTCAAAACAAACACATCTCCCCGACCATACTGGTTAGATTGGTATGCTAACGACTGTCCGTCAGGAGACCATACAGGATTTGAGCTATAAACCGTCTCACTTGTAAGCGGAACCGCATCGCCACCCTTTGCGTTAGCTACCCAGACTTGGCCACTGTAAGTAAATGCAATCTGATCACCGTTCGGAGAAATAGCAATGTCTCGATACCATGATGCGCCCTCTGATGTTTGTGCAATAAGCAAAGAGGCGTGGCTAGCAGAGAAAAGGATAAAGCCCACTCGGGCTAAATGTGAAAATTTCATGGATTCCCTTAAGTGTTGCGTTTTTACCCATGATGCCACAGATTTGGGCGGGAAATTTTCATCACGAAATCATTGTAAATACAGACAAGTATTCGCCATTTTATCAAGCAATCACTCACCAACAAAATATACAGGATAATCCTCTATATATTTTATTTCATACAAAATTAAAACACTGCCAGATAATATATCCAATCATCTTTGCACTAATGAAATCTTATTCCTCAACCTTATACCGTTGCTTCATGCATACACAAAAATACAAGTTGCTACAAAGCATTGACTCTGTTCTACCAAAATTAAGCGTGTGAGAACTAACTCTATCCTTTTTTGTTTCATGTTTGTTACGCTGGTTTTGAGTTACACTACGCTTTGCAAAAACGTCGTACCATAAGGACATGGATTGATGAGCAACACCAACACCTCTCCCACTCAGGCTATTCGAAAGACCCTCATTTTGGGCGCGTTTGCCATTCTTAGTTTCTTAGCCTTATTTTTCTATACACAACATTCTGTTGATAACACCAAAAACCAATTGATTTCGCTTCAAAAGAGCATTCTTACCGCATCAAACAACATGCTAATGATGCGTCGTCACGAAAAAGATTTTATTGATAGAGTCGACCAAATCTATCTACAGAAAATGGAAACGGATTATCAAAACATTCTAGAGGAATTAGGTTCGATAAATGCAACCATTATAAATTCTGGACTTAACACAGATTACGATGGTCAGTTGGCCCTATCACATGTCGATGACTATGTTCAACGCTTCTACTTATTGGCTGATATCGTGTTACTTATTCATGGTTCAGAAGTTGAACCCGGCCTTATTGATAATTTAAAGAAGAAGGCACTCGCATTTGAATATGCCTTGATTCAAGCCAATTCGACACCACTTGATTATATTGCTCTAACAACCAAAGATTTGATGTATCAGTTCTTTGCCGAGTTTGACCCTACTGTTCTACCAAGAATTGAACGAACCCTCGTTCAAATGCAATCAGAGATAAGCGCTCAGAACTCCTCATACGAACTCCTATATAAATTTCAGCAGTTCCGACTTGCTTTTTATGCGCTGCAAAGCGCGTACGAGAATTTTGGTTACTCCTATCAAGAAGGACAACTTGGTGAACTTAGAACCACCATTCATAAGCTGGAAGGCAAACTGAATACCCTGTTTAATGTCTTACCAAAACAGATAAACAGCGAAATCGGTAAACATCAAAATCATCAATCTCTTGCCACAATTTCACTTATCACTGCCATTGTTCTCATCCTACTTTATGTTGTTAGACAAACCTCTACCCTAGAGAAAAAACTGATTGAAGCTCGAGAACAAGAGAAACAAGCGAATCGAGCTAAGAGCGCATTTCTGGCAAATATGTCTCATGAGATTCGTACGCCACTTAACGGTATTTTAGGTATGACTGAGATCCTCGGAGATTCCAAGCTTAGTGCCATCCAAAAAGATTACCTGACGACCATCAATGCATCGTCCCAGACCTTACTCATGCTGATTAACGATATACTCGATCTTTCAAAAATCGAATCCGGGCATTTAGAGATTTGTCCTCACACTACAGCAATAAAAGAGACTATCTTTGATACAGCGGCACTGATCGCACCCAAAGCACAGCAGAAACAACTCGATATTCTCATCGATATCGATCCAGATCTCCCTGACTATGTAAAAGCCGACGAACAAAAAATTCGCCAAACATTAATGAATTTAGCTTCCAATGCGATTAAGTTTACTGAAACAGGCAGCATCGCTTTCTCTCTAAAGTTGAGAGCTCAGACAAAAGACAGTGTCACCATTGGCTTTTCCATCCGGGACACAGGGATAGGCATTGATGAAAAGAAGCAGAAACACGTTTTTGAAGAGTTTAAACAGGAAGAGGCCGATACCTCGAAAGACTATGGCGGCACTGGTTTAGGCTTGGCTATTTGCGCAAAGATGGTGGAAATGATGGGTGGCAACATTCAGCTTGATTCAATCAAAGGTGAGGGCTGTCACTTCTATTTTGACCTCAAATTTAGCCGCGACAGCCATTGTGTCAGTGATGAGCCGTCACTATGTGTTCAATACTTCACAGACTCTCCAAATACACTGTTGCTTTCGGAACTAGAGCGTTACGGGGTGAAATTCGCGCACTCCGCTGTATCAGACATCAACACGTTGGAACTCACCACTGATACGATCATTATTCTTGATAGCAACGCCAACTTCTCCTCAGTTCAAGCACAATTCGAAGAGCATAATATTGTCCTATTGCGCGACAACAAAGAAGCTGCTGATGCCAATAACTTAAAGGTTTCTGCGTTTTTAACATCGCCACTATTTGGTAACAGATTGATCAACAGCCTGCGCAACCTTAAGAAGTCAGAAACTCATTCAGAATTGACTGGCGATAATGATACTAATTCAAAACCAAAGAGAACCTTTAGAATTCTGGTTGTTGAAGATAATAAAATAAACCAACAAATCGTTGGTTTAAATTTGAAGAAGCTATCCATCAGCTTTGTTATCGCTAACAACGGCCAAGAAGCGGTTGAGATTTATCAACGTGACTATTCGAGTATTGGACTTATACTTATGGATTGTATGATGCCTGTGCTTGATGGTTTTGAAGCAACTAAAGCGATTCGCGAGTTCGAAGCTAAGAAAGCTCTCAAGCAAACTCATATTATTGCGCTAACGGCCTCAGTGCTCGATGACGATATTCAAAAATGCTATCAAAGCGGCATGGATGACTATTTACCAAAACCTTTTAAGCGCGAAGTGTTGATGGAGAAACTAGACTCTAAGTTCCAAGCATCCTGATAAACCAAGGAGTGTTTATGCTGAATAACTACATCGATGTCTTAAAGAACAACTATGCGAACTTCAATGGACGAGCGACACGGAGGCAGTACTGGAGTTACGTGTTAGTCAGCTTTGTCATTGCCTTACTGTTCAACATCATCGATAGAATTGTTGGTGCCGGTAGTGAGCAATTCGGGTTATTTGGTACATTTTATTCTTTAGCCGTACTAGTACCCACCTTGGCAGTGGGGTGCCGACGACTACATGATACAGGTCGAAGTGGTTGGTGGTTATTCCTCTACTTGATTCCCTTGTTAGGTGCTCTCATTTTAGTCATCTTTTTCATTTTCAAGAGTGATCATGACAATGAATACGGAGCGGCTCCCTCTTCTCTCTAGTGAATAGTAAAAGAGACTCGCATAGAGTCTCTTTTAGTTTTTGAGGTCCTTATTAGGCCCCGATGATGCCGCCATCTGTGCGCGTAATCATCATTACAGATGAACGTGGTATCGACTTACCACCTTCAGGGAAATGTGATGGAGCAAGATCTTCGCCTGGGTGCTGCACACCAACAAACATTGTCTTATAGTCTGGAGAGAAGGTTAACCCAGTAATCTCACAGGCTATTGGCCCGGTCAGGAAACGGCGGATTTCACCCGTTTGCGGGTCACTACAAAGCATTTGGTTGTTGCCCATACCTGCAAAGTCCCCCTTGTTTGAGTATTTACCATCGGTTTGAATCCATAACCTACCAGCGCGGTCAAAACCAATTCCATCGGGGCTATTGAACATGTTGTCCTTATTGATGTTGTCACTGCCCGCCATCAAACCAGCTTCGTGTACTTCGGGATTGCCCGCAAGTACATAAATATCCCAGTTAAACGTTCCTGCAGAGTGATCACCTTTCGTCGGCCTCCAACGAACAATGTGACCATATGGATTCTTTTCTCTTGGGTTTACCGCGTTCAGTGGCTGCGACTCTTTAACACCACGATGTTTATTGTTGGTCAAAGTGCAAAATACCGATTGATTGTCCGGATGTACGGCTACCCATTCAGGGCGGTCCATTGTCGTCGCACCAACTTGTGTAGCGGCCTCTCGAGCGAAAATCATCACTGAAGCCGCATCAGGGAAGCCGTTTTCAGGAGTTAGGCCATTCTTGCCCCATGTTAGCTCCAACCACTCACCAGTGCCGTTCAATTCACCTTCTGTACCTGTGAATTTAGCGACGTATAATGTTCCTTCCTCAAGGAGATCACGATTAGAATCTGCACCTGCTACGTATTTGTTCTTGGATATGAACTTATATAAATGCTCACCACGTTCATCATCACCTAAATACACCACTACATAACCATCGTCATTGATAGTCAACGCCGCATTTTCGTGCTTGAAGCGGCCAAGCGCACTGCGTTTTTTTGGCGTTGCATTAGGATTCATCGGGTCAACTTCAACTACCCAACCATGACGATGCGGTTCGTTGGGGTCTTTAGCCATATCAAAGCGAGTATCATATTTATACCAATCATAGCCTCTGTCTTTATTACCCAGACCATAACGCTTATAGCTGTCACCTAATTCACTACCAGAAGTATTAGCGAAGTAACCATTGAAGTTCTCTTCACACGTCAGGTAGGTTCCCCACGGCGTCTGTCCATTAGCGCAGTTGTTAAACGTACCGAGTATCTTCTTACCTGACTTATCCGCATTGGTTTTAAGCAGTTCATGACCGGCAGCAATACCAGTCATTTCCATTTCTGTGTACGCCGTGATTCGACGGTTTAGACGACCATCTACATTCACTTGCCACTTGCCATTGTTTTTTTCTAACTCAACAACCGATACCCCGTGTGCTGCCTGTGCTTTTCGAGCATCATCTGCTGAAATGTTATTACCTTGATGTTTATAAAGGTATTCGTTGTTGGTGTATTCGTTATTCACAACAAGCACAGCTCTGTCATTGGAAATTAAGAAAAACGTCATACCGTCATTGTTGTCACCAAATTGAAGTTCCTGCGCCTGCGCATTATTCGATTGGCTAAACTTTGGTGCACCTTTTTTGATAGCGTCACCCCAAGAGATCAATACATCTGCCTGATAACCTTGTGGTACTTCAACCGTATCGGTTGTTGAAATAGGAATAGCATCAAAGCCAATTAACTGCGATTTGCTTGGCATAGTGTTAGCAACAGCCTGACCAATAGGACTCGCAGCAAAAAAGCCAGCCGTTCCAGCTGCCCCCGTTGCTTTTAAAAAACGACGACGCGACATAGCAGCTTCAACAAATCGATTGAATTCTGGTTCTTGTTCGAGCGCTCTTTGATCTGGAGTTCGATTAAAATGCTTCACTTTGACTTCCTTTCTATTAAAGAAAAGGCCATTAAATTGGCCGTTATAACTATTGTGGCCGCTATGATGCATTCAAATTATGACACCTCAGTTACAAATAATTAACACTTATATTATTAGAACTTTCCTAAGGCTTTGTTGCCGAAATCG
>NZ_JPJA01000088.1:382895-415950 GCF_000733315.1 Vibrio sp. ER1A | reverse complement strand
CTGAATTCGGCAACAAAGCCCTTTCCTAATGGATAGTTTCGTATCTATATAACTTAACCTCCCTACGCAAACACTGTTATGAACTAGATATTGCTTTCAAGCACGCTATTCCTAGCAATAACTGTAGAACACTAAACCTCGATATATTGTGAATTTTTCCTTTCTTACTATTTGAAATATCGCTGCTTTTGTCCGAGTCTTAAAACATATGGATAAGAAATGAGCTAGGTATGGACACAACATTCTCCTCAGGTACTCAGGGCATTAGAAAAGTGCTGCTACCATCAGTGCTTATTAATATTCTCTCTCTTGCCGTTCCTTTAACGGTACTACAGATTTATGACCGCATTATCCCAAACCAAAGTTACGGCACGGCAACGTTGTTACTAGCTGGCGCTACAATAGCGGTTTTACTTGACGCCTTGCTTCGATACATCCGCTCTAGGGTGCTGGCTGCAGAATCTTCTATGCTTGAACAGCAACGTTACGCTGAAACAGTCAGGGCGCTGGCAACATCCCCCATCAAAGAGATTAAGCAGCTAAAAGTGGGAGGCGTTCAGAACGGGTTAGAAGCTATCGCAAAAATCAAAGACCTCTATTCAGGAGGTCTCCTATCTGGACTGATAGATATTCCTTTTGCGCTGCTGTTCCTATTTTTAGTGTACTACGTTGGCGGCAGCTTGGTAGCGGTACCTATTGTCGTTTGGGCTATTACATTCAGCTTCGTCTGGCTATCAGGTAGAAGAGCAAAACAACGAAGCTTAGCGCATGCTATAACCGAGGATGCAAGAGCGGGGTTTGTACTCAATCTCAACCGAAACATCCTTGGTATCAAACGTCAGGCCAATGAATATAAGACGTATGCAGCTTATAAGGGGATTAATCAGGAACATCGACTTACTCATTCGGAAGATGAACGAAAGAACGCCTTCGCTCAAGAATGTATCTATCTAGCGTCCTTGGGAACCTCCGTTCTTTTAGTCATAGCAGGAGCCTCACATGTTCTTTCTGGAGAACTAACAACGGGTGGGCTTGCTGCATGTTCCATCTTGGCTGGCCGAGCGGTAGCGCCACTTAGCGCACTGACTAACTTGAACATTCGTTATGCTAATATGCAAACCGCCATACAAAGCGTAAATGCGTTATTAAAACTCTCGCCTCAAAACCAAAACATAAGCGCTGCTTTGCCATCTTTTTCATCACTACATATGAATAATCTAGCGATAAAGCGCTTCTCAAAAACCTATGCTGTTAGTGCCAGTATTTCTTCAGGCTCAATCTGCCAAATTACCTGTCCAGATAAGGAAGCAGCCAGTCATTTTCTCACTACAATAGGAGGGGCCAATCAGGAGCATGCCGGTCAGATCTTGTTGGATACCGACACAACTTCTGCTTTGTCGCGACAATATTCAAGCTCTTACATAGGATCTCGTTCTTCAATTCTGCAAGGCTCTATTTTGGATAACCTATGTGGTTTTATGCCTGAGCTTTCTGAACGTGCCTTGGTATACAGCAAAACACTTGGCTTGTATGACGTGTTAACTCAGCTACCGGATGGCTTCGAAACCAAATTAGGGGATCTTCCGTCTATACCGTTAAGTCACAGCAGTATCCGATTGATCAACATTTGTTTTCAGCTAGCTCGCCCTACTTCCATTATATGTATTGATTTACCTGAACTGGACTTAGACATTGATACTTGGCCCAAGTTAGCAGAAATCCTCCATAAAGAAGCAAAAAATGGCCGAACCATATTTCTAGTCAGTTTCAATCACACCTTTACCTCTATATGCAATAACACGATCTTGTTGCAGCTTGATGTGCACGCTGAGCAGGGAGAAAACAATGAATAATATTGAAAAAGCCTCATTGTTATCACTCAGAACACTTGAGGTAAATAGCAACGTAGACGTGTTCGCTCATCAATGGGTGGAAGAAAATGGCCTCAATAATTTAGAAGACTATTTGAGTATGCTAGATCGACTCAATGTGCCTTATCGAATCGTCAATGCACAGCAACAGCTTCATACAAAACCTTATAAAGTGGCAGTCTTGGTCACCGACCAACAATTAGCCATCGCTCAACCTAAAGACCAAACCTTATTCGAAGTAACCAATAGCACCCCTTTTTCGTCTCAAGATTTAAAACAATTCAGCATCGCGATATTACTAGAGAACTCACCTCCTGATAAACCTGACCCCAACTGGATGGGAACTAGATTGGAGGCTTACAAAGCGGTAGTCCCAAGAGTTGCGTTAGCAAGTTTGTTTTCAAACTTATTCGCACTGGCGATTCCTTTCATCACAATGTCTATATACGACCATGTCATTGGTGGTGATGCCGCCCACGAACTACAGGGGATTGCAGTAGGTGCAGGCATTCTGTTTTTCATGCTTTGGTTACTCAGAGTAGTACGCAGCCAAACACTAACCACTGTCGCCAATCGAATAAGTCGCGAAATTTCCGATGCGCTCATTAAAAAGCTACTGACTGGAAGTTACAACGTATGTAAGGCAACCCCTCAACAAAGCCAAGTTAATCAATTGAGTTTTGCGGACAGAGTCGCTGGCGTTCTCGCTGGTCCTTTAGGAAATGCTCTGTTTGATATCCCATTTGTCCTGCTTTTCATCATAGCGATCGCTGTATTGGGTGGGTGGTTAGTCATTGTTCCTATTGTCGCCCTCACCCTGTATTACGTGGTCGCTCGTAGTAGTATCAAACATTCTGCTCTAAAGGCAAATCAATCCACCATTGCAGGAACCAACCGCCAAATGCTCATAGCCGAGTTATCTACCCACCTCGGCTTTATGCGTAGTAGCCAGCTTCTAGAAGGTTGGCTGTCTCGATTCGATAAAGCAAACCACTTGGCCGCTCAGAATGGCTTCAAACAGACGGTACACCAAGCGAAATATACATCCATTTACTACGCCATAGGTGTGATCTCGACGCTTGCTGTTGTTGGTTTGGGCATAGACTTGATTTTTAACCAAGTGATGTCGGCAGGTGGACTGATTGCAACCATGATGTTGATTTCACGAGTAACAGGGCCGGCCCAAACCCTAGCTAACAGCGCTTTTAGGCTTCAGCAGCTTAAGCAAACACAAATGACGATCAATCGAACGCTCACTCTAAATTCGGAAGAAGCATATCGATATCAACATCATACTTTGCCAAGTTCACCGCCACGGATTGAACTCGACCAAATTACTCTCCGCTATGCTAAACAGGCTAAACCGGCTCTTAGTGGGGTAAGTGCAGTCATAGAGCCAGGAGAAATCATAGCCATTACAGGGCCCTCTAACAGTGGTAAAACAAGCCTTATCGACACTATCGCAAGTTTCCAACCAGTGCAAAACGGTGTCGTTAATATCAACGGTATTAACCTAAGCCAATACGCGCCATTGCTCTATCGCCATTGGATGTTCTACAAAGCTGCTCATCCTCAAGTGCTCCTGACTAACATCCGTGAATGGTTCTCGGATAAACAAGAGATACAAGATTCAGAAATTATCCATGCTATTGAGCAAGCAGGTGGTAAAGATTGGCTTAACTCATTACCAGCTGGACTTGATACCAAACTCACCGAATTCTGGCCTGCCAGTATGTACGATTTATTGTCACGTTATGAAGCTAGAATGTTGATTGCTGCAAAAGCCCTCGCCATTCATTACCCTCTCTATTTGCTCGATAACCCTCTTCATGACTTGTCACCTAAGTCCGTTGAACTGTTTAAGACCTTCCTTAATAAAAAAAGAGGTCACTCTACAATTCTATTCAGTTCACAAGATCCCGAGTTAATTAAGCTAGCAGACAAAGTTATCGTCTTAAACCAAGGCGCTGTCGCCTACTTTGGTGCCCTGAACGAAGAGAACAATAGTGACAGCACAATGGAGGTCGCTGCCAATGAATAAATCTCAGTATGCTGAAGCAATCGAATCACAACAGACCAAGAAGCTATTGTCTGTAATCACTTATTCAATCGCCTTGTGTGTGATTGCATTTGGTACTTGGTCAGCTGTAACTCAAGTTGATGAAATTGCCAAGGCAAAAGGCACGGTCGTCCCAGAAGGTGAGCGTCAGATCATTCAAAGTGATATTGGTGGCAAATTGAAAACCATTTCTGTCGCAGAAGGCGATATGGTCGAAGAGGGTCAAGTGTTGGTTGAGTTTGATGCGACCTTCCAAACAACAGCCTTGGAGGAATTGAAAGCTCAACAAGCTTCTCTCAATTTAACTATAGAAAGATTATCTTCACTTATTGACGAGCGCGAGCCTAATTTTGATTTATACCAAAGCCAATATCCAGAACTCGTTGCACAGCAGAGAGCTCAGCGCAGCGCGCAAATTGCTCTTTACTATCAAAAACGGATAGTGCTAGAAAAAGAGGCGGAGCAAATCGCAGAACAATTACGCAGTACAGAAAAAGCCATTCCAGCTTACGAACGCCAGTTAAGCGCGTCAAAACAAGAGCTCAGCATACTTCAAAAAGGACAAAAAAGCGGTAATATTTCAAGACTTCGTGTTCTTGAAATGCAGCAAAAAGTAGCCTCTATTGAACAGCAAATTGAAGAAGCGAGGGGTAAAAAAGCTCTGCTAATCAAACAGGCAGATTCTAATGATGAAAAGATCTCCCAGTTGCTCGCAGAAGCCAAAGTCGAGGTAGCCGATCAGCGCTCGAAAGCTGCCTCTGAACTCTCTGCACTAGAAGCTCGTGTTCGCTCTGGAGAAGCGAAGCTGACTAATACTGTTTTGACGTCACCACTACAAGGTTTAGTTCAAAGTATACCGAGTACAAAAGTTGGTGCTGTAATTCAGCCAGGGGGAACCGTGGTCGAAATCGTGCCAATTGGAGGCACGGCAGACTTTAAAGCTCAGCTATCTCCGAGAGATATAGGTTTTGTTAACGAGGGACAAAGTGCGAGAGTCAAAATTGATGCCTACGACTATAGTCGATTCGGAGCTCTTAAAGGTATCGTAGAGTCCATCTCCCCTACAACCAGCAAGGATGAGAAAGGCAATATCTTCTACGAAGTCACCATTGCAGTCGAGAAGCCCTACTTTAGGGACGACCCAGATAGATTTGCGTTGTTACCGGGAATGACCGGTGAAGTGGATATCACCACTGGCGAAAAAACGGTGTTCCAATATCTGTGGAAACCGATATTCACAAATATCAGCCGTGCCTTTGGTGAGCGATAATCTTCTCAATCATTAATATTCGCTAGTTTGACTAACGCCCTTGATGAACAAGGGCGTTTTGTTGTTAGCGAGTCGGATCATCTGGTAACGTTGGATCTTGCATATCTTGATGGTCACTATCGATATCTTGGAAGTGCTCAATATCACTTTGAGCACCATGATGCGCCACATCACTTTGATGTTGGGTCGTAATATCATGCTGCTCCACGTCATCAAGTACAATATCAAGATCATCAGGCAACGCGCTTTGCTCTATAGGCTGAAGCCCCTCTTGCTGAGTAATGCCTAATTTATCCAGATAGTTTGAAGCATCATGTTGCTGATGATCGTCATTACCCGACGTTGCATCGCTAATTCCTAGTGCAGACATTATCGTTAGAGACTCTCCATCCGCTACCGCGTTATCGTCCATCGGTTCATCATTCAAAACTGGAGGTGGTGGAGGCGGCGGTGGGCTGATATGGCTATGTGTGTGTCCTTGAAGGTCTTCAGTCGTAACAGCACTTACCCCTGTTGCTGAGTTGTGGGTTGTCACTTCCGTTGCAAAGTAGTGATGGCTGCCACTTATAGGCTGAGATGAAACCAGCGTAACATGTCCGTTTGTAGGCACGGTGTAACTGCCATCTGGGTTTGCGTGAATCGTATGTCCAGCACTTTGCAAAGTGACATGAGTTTGCAAATGCGTTATCCGGATATCCGTGACAGTTTCATCATGAGAAGACAGCTGAGCTTGGATGCTTACATCACATTCATAATGCCCCTGGCTTTGAACAGGAAAGTTCGCAGGAAGGTGCCCTTTTAGTACAGTGCCATCACCCAGAATGATGTTTTCAATACTTTCTATCTCCATCTCTTCATGCCCATCACTGAGCTTTTCACCATGGTCACGCAAGCGTGGTGCGTTTTGGCGATTATAGGCACCAAGGATTAGCGTGTCTGAACCATGCCCCCCCTCAATCTCCTTGTCTGTCAGGCTACCGCCGATATAAAGAATGTCATTACCACTCTTCAGTTCGGCTTCCTCTGTTAAGCGCCCTTGCACAATAATAATGTCTGAGCTGCCATGCCCATTTATCTCATGGTGCCCGCTCGCCGTTGTGGCGGACTGCCCTATACGGTGAGCGTAATCTCGGACTGTGGTGGCAGTTATGGTTGGGGTTACATGACGAGCATGCCGAGCATCAACAGACACACTGATTGTCGGCGGCGTGTAAGGCACAGGGTCAGTATGACCATTAATGGTCATGGTAACTTGTTGGCTGGTTTTCCCACCATGTCCATCATCCACCAGCACAGTAAAGGTGTCATGCAGCACATCACCATCATTTAACGCGTTAACGTGTGAGTTGGCATTGTCGAGATGATATGTCCAAGTATTACTATGACTATCCAGTTGTACCGAACCATAACTCGCACCATGACTTGGATCGAGGCTCAAACTGAGCGTATCCCCATCGGTATCATGTGTCGTCAGTTGTCCGGTTGAAGTTAAGTTGCCATCTTCGCTCACCACGTGTCTGCCTGCACTTTGACCTGGTTGCACTTTTTCTGAAACCGTCGGGACATCATTGGTTCCGGTGATCGTGATCACTATGTCATGCGCAGTGCCATCTTTTGCTTGAACGGTAATAGTTTCTGTATCCGTCTCGCCTTGCTTAAGCTGCTGCACAACAGGGTGATTGTTGTAAAGGTTATAGGTCCAGTGACCATTACTATCAATGTGCGCATGCCCATACCCTTTACTGCCGACAATACCCACACCGCCTTGCACCGCAATAAAACCTTGCGTGCCGTCAGGGTCCGCTACATTTAATACCCCTGCTGTTTGGGTATGAATATCTTCTTGCGCTCGACCCGTTGAATCACCTGTGAATACAGCAGGGTCAGGAACTGCAACGATATTAATTAAGTACATTCCAGGCTTAGAATCAGTATGACCATCGTTTGCCGTATATCCAATGCCCCCTAAGCCACTCGTATTAACACTATGGTAGTTCAGTGTTGGGGTATAGATTAATGAAGCCAAATCCGCAGCGGCCACGTCATCACCAACAGAAATTGCCTGCCCGTTGAGCGTCAGTGAACCATGAGCGATGCTGGTAATGGTGATGTGATGCAGTGCATCTCCATCAACATCTGCGAATTTGAAGTCGGCTTTGGTAAAGCTGTGAGGTATATCTTCCAGTAAACTGTTAAAGCTTGAACCAACCGTCGGCGCATCATTTATCGCATTCACATCGATGACCATGGATGCGCTCGCCGAGTCTTGATGACCATCATTAGCACGGAACTCAAAATGCGCATAATTAGCGCCGCTCTGATTTTGTATCGGTGTGAAGGTTAAATGCCCCGCGTCTAGGTCTGCTTTAGAAACTTGTTGATTGGCAGTGACAGCCACACCACTCAAGGTTAACAGACCGTGGGAAGGTAACTGGGTAATCGTGATGTGGTTTAGCGCATCATGATCAGCATCTTGGTAGCCAAATTCTGCAGCGGTGAATGTATGACTTTGGTCTTCATCGCTAATGACCGTTTGTGGTGTCACCGTTGGTGCATGTTGAGCTGGCGGCTTAACCTCTATGGATAGCGTATTTTGAGAGGAATCATTAACTGGAGTACCACCATCGTCTCCAACTCTATACACCATGCTTGGCACTTTCCCAGTGAAGCCCGCTTCAGGAGTAAAGATATAGTGACCATTGGCTTCTATGGCCAGTGTACCAATTCCCGCTATGGCGTGAGGGTGACCTGGAGTGACAGCCACGTAATTCCCCGACACAGGATCTTGTATCTGTATATCGTGCAGAACAAGGTGAGCATTAGAGTCTGAGTCTGTCGCCGCTGCCGCTGTACCTTGTGAGGTGCCTACACCAGAAATGAGATTACCCTCAATGGGCCCCGTATTTTGAACGCCTGAGTCCGTGAAGCTATGTATCGTTGGTCTATCCGTCGAACCACTAATAGTCACTGTAATCGAGTGTTTAGTGCCGTCTATCGAGGTAACCTCGATACTGTCAGTTAAGGTTTGGCCGTTATCTAAATCCTGAATGTTTGAATCGCTGTTGTCGGCAGTATAGACCCATGCCCCATCTGGTTTAATCAAGAAGTGACCATAGGTACCATCTTGCGATATTTGGTTCTGACCTTTGAGGTCTAGTGCCGCTTCGCCTTGTCCGTCAACATCAGAGATCACAAGGCTTCCACGACAGAATAGTGCATCTTGAATGGTGGCTGAACCGGCAAATCGAGTATTGTGTTGAAGGTTGGTATCCTCAACAAGGCTTGCTGAATCACCAGTAAATGTTGCTGCATCATTAACGGCAGCTAAGTTCATTGTGGCGGACGTCGATACTGAAGCGCCATGCTCGTCTTGAACGTCATAATTGAACTGCACAGACCCATGATAGTCTCTCTTTGGTGTAAAACTGAAAGTACCATCATGGTTGTCGACAACTACGCCATGGTCAACCGTTAGATTGTGAACCGACAACTGACTATTGCCATCAACATCGGTGGCGTGCGCTATTAAGTCGGAAGCCGTGAAAACAACCGGTGTATCTTCTCTACCTTGTGGTATGGTAACTGGTGACGTCACCATTGGAACATCGTTTGTGCCGTGAATGGTTAGAGTAATTGTATGTTTGTCGCCACCGGCACTTTGTACTTCATATTCAACTTGAGCGGTTTCACCTTGATTCAAGTGCTGAACATTTGCGTTTGGTACACTGTACGTCCAATGTCCAGTTTGCCCAATTGAAAGGCTACCACCGAATGGATCATGAAGCGTGTGAGCGTTAAGTGTAGCGTGGAAATGGTCTTGCCCAGAATCGGGATCGGTAACATCGAGAATTCCGGTAGTCGTAATTGTTTGTGGACTATTACCTTGTACGTGTCGATCTTCAGTTACGCTTCCAGTGTCTTGACCAAAAAATGCAGCTTTGTCTTCCACCGGTGCAATGTGAATTGCATTACTTACTTCATTTGACTCTGCATTTACCGCGCCTGAGTCATCGATCATTGTGTATTTGAAACCCGCGTGACCATTAAAATTAGCTACAGGTCGAAAAATGAGCTTGGAAATATCGGCTGAATCGATGAGTTGACCAGTTGTGATTGCGTGGCCATCTAACAAGAATTGCCCTTGGGTAGGATCGGGTAACCCTGTCATTTTTATCTGAGCTAAATGGTCTCCATGGTCTAAATCCCTATAACCAAAATCAGAAACTTTCATTTGGTAGTCATGGTCTTCAATACCATTCACACTGTGGGTAAAACTAGCGTAGGGGGCATCGTTTGTCCCCGTCAATGTCACCTCAATTACATGGGGAGTACCATCTTTAGAGTGGACGGTGAACCGATCGTGAACAACCTCACCCTCACGCAATTGATCAAGGTGAGCATTGTTGTAACTATAGCGCCAGCGCCCATCGGGCCATGCCATAAAATCTCCATACTGACCATTGGTATGAAACGATGACATAGGTGGATCGACGCGTACTAAAACAGACTCACCCGCATCCGGATCTCTAACGGTTAGAAAGCCATCTACGTGTTTTTCGACAACGCTACCAATGCCTCTATCTTCAGTAACACTTAAACTGTCGCCCGACCAATGCCCCAGCGTCCCGGGAGTAATTACCGCAGCATCACCCACGCTGGATAGAGTCATTGATGCTGTTTGTGCGGCGGATGCCCCGTGTTCATCTTGCACTTGGTAGTGGAATTGAACGGAACCATTATAATTTTGCTCTGGCGTAAAGCCAAAAGTGCCATCATGATTGTCAACAACTACACCATGATCAGACGTCAAGTTATGAACCGACAATTGACTGATGTCATCAATATCAGTGGCATTCGCTAATAAGTCTAATGCTTGTATTAACACAGGTGTATCTTCGCTGCCTTGTGGCAGTGTAATTGATGATGTCACCACTGGTGCGTCGTTGGTACCCTCAACCGTTAAGGTCGCCGACTGTGGTGTCTGTCCTCCATGCCCATCATCGACAAGATAATTCACTACAACTTGCTGTGTCTGTCCTGCGGCGAGATGCTGAAAGGTCGAGTGTGTTGCATCAACAATCACAGAGTGCCCGTCAGCACCTGTGGACAGTCCGTCAGGAAGACTCGTCGTCGCGGTAGCACCATCGACTGAATATCGGAGTTGGGATACAGACAACGTATCCCCTTCTTTGTCTGTTGCGCCGACTAGGAGATCAACGGCATGATTATTAGTTGAGTCCTCCTTGACCCTATCAGTAATTGGCTGAACATCCGGACGGTCATTGACGGCAGCTAGAGTCGTGTTTGCTCCTGTATGCGCAATTCCGCCATGTCTGTCAGCAACATCGTAAGTAAAATGAACCGAGCCATTGTAATTAGGTTCTGGATTGAAGGTGAAACTGCCATCTGAATTAGAGGTGATACTACCGTGATCTGCCGTTAGATTTTGGGCATGCAGCCAACCTCTGTCGTTTGAATCGACATCTGTAGCGTTGGCGATAAGTTGTGCCTGCGTAATATGTATTGACGAGTCTTCTTTACCAGACGGTAAAGTCACCTCACCACTCACCACTGGCACATCGTTATTACCATGAACAACGACCGATACACTCTGTGAGACTTTACTTCCATCAGTAGACACAGCCTCAATGGTAAAGTGCTCCCAGTATTCGTCCCCATCGCCTAACTTTGTCGCTTTGCTCTGGTCTACGTCATAGTGCCATTGACCATCAGCACTTAGATGGAACGAACCATACTGACCACTAACACCACTTGTAGGTGTAACTATCCAGCTTACGGAGTCATGAAGGTCAGTATCATGAGCCGTTACACTTCCTGCAACAGAGGCGCCTGTTTGAGCATTCTCTAAAACATGACCAAGTTCCGATTTCGAATCAATGACGACCCCATCCTCGGTACCACTTACTTTGACGGTAATAGGAAATTCAGTGCCGTCAGTGGCGATTAACTTGATCGATTCCGTGAGTGATTCACCGTGCTTTAACTCTTGAACGTGAACATTAGAGTTGTCGCCAATATAACTCCATGAATGCTCACCCGCATGCGGCCCACTCCCTATGGTATGAAACTGAAACTTACCATACGGAGTGGTCACATCTAGGTCACTGCCCAGATCCCAGGTATATTGTTGCCCGGCAAATTCAACCGTCACTTGTGTATTGGGGCTGTCCACGTCTGTGATTTGCAACGCTTGCCAGTCGACGGCATCCATAATATTTACATTGGTCGACATATGTGTGGCGACATCTTCCGTGGCTACGCCATGGTCAACGCCAGTAAATTGAGTTTTGTCTTCAACCGGTGCCAGCGCGAGCGTTGCATCGGCTGGTGTGGAAGCGCCGTGATTGTCCGTAACATTGTAATTAAATCGAACGGGGCCGTTGTAATTAATCTCCGGCGTGTAGGTAAAGGTACCATCACGGTTGTCTACAACAGATCCATGGTCTGTGGATAATGACGTTACGCTGAGCCTATCGTAGTCGTCAACGTCTGTTGCGTTTGCGAGAAGGTCACTACTGTGAAGTACGATACTCTGATCTTCTTTTCCAGGTGATAAAGCGACCGAGCTACTGACCACAGGGGCATCGTTGGTTGGAATAATACTCAACCGCAGATTATGAATCGAATACAGCCCCTCGCTATCGGTCACTTTAATCGGTATGACGACATGCTCATCACGGCCTGAAGACAGTGAGTTGTGTTGATAGGCTTTGTCGGAAGGATCAAAGGTATAGGTACCGTCTGACTTCAATGAAAAACCAGGGGGCGTGCTCATAGCCGTGTACACAAGGGATTTTTGATCACCCAAGTCTGGATCCATGCCATACAACTTTCCGTTGAGAACTTTATCATCCTCAAACATATAATGATGCAGGCTAGCACTTGCGATCGTAGGTTTATCACTGGTTCCTTCAATCGTGAACTCAACTTGTTTTGTCGTACCGTCCTGACTTTTTATCGTAAAGACTTCCTTAACCGATTCTCCGTCTCGTAAATGATCAACGTTGTAGTTATTTACATCATAAAAATAGTTACCACCTTTGTTGACTTGCAGTATTCCTCCAAGGTTACCTTTATAGAAGGCATTCATACCAAGGAAAGTTGTCGCAAAAAAGGATTCTGAAGCACCATCAGGATCGACAACAGTAAAGTGCCCTTCTGAATGCAGTGTTGTGGTACCCGCTAATACATGATCCTCCTTCAGCGTAGCTCCAGAAGCGACAATATTTGCAGCATCATCAACTGCAGTAAGGACGAGGTTAGCGCCTGTGGCTGTCGAGCCACCATGCGCATCCACTACATCATAGGTAAAGTGCACTTGTCCGTTGTAGTCTTTGGTGGGTGTAAAAGTATAAGTGCCGTCTTGATTATCTCTGATAGAACCATGATCAACATGAAGATTATCTACATGTAGCTTGCCCGCATCACTACTATCAACGTCGATAGTATTGGCCAGCAACTGCGCTTGAGTGATCGTTTGTACCTGATCCTCTTTTCCAGAATTGAGTTGCACCTCTCCAGAAGCGAACGGAGAATCATTATCACCGTGAATGGTAATAACAACATCATGAGTCGTGCCATCCGCACTTCGGATGGTAATGGTATCGGTTAGGTTTTCGCCTGTATTGAGTTCATCGATTTTGCGACCTACCGCGCTATTCCCTACATCAACGCTATAATACCAATCACCGTCAGGCTGCAGTATTAAGCGACCATACTGCCCAAAATACTGATAAGCAGGCGCATTGTTATCAAAGTGTGCCTCGCCAGAATCATGATCAACAATGTCCAGTTTTCCTGAGGTATGTATCGAGTCATTCCATAAGTGGGAAATAATCCCCCTCTGATAATCAGGAGAGCGGTCGGCATAGGTTGACTCGTAGACATCTCCACTATCAGCACCAGTAATCTGCGCTGCATCATTGGTGCCTGTTACAGTGATATTGAGATCTTTAGTCGTGCTTGCTCCATGCTCATCCGTGACGGTAACTGGAATGGTGAGAGTCTGAGTCTGACCTTTCGCTAGGTGGTCGTAGCTCGCATTGGTTGGATCAAACGTGTAGCTGCCGTCAGCATTGAAAGTTAGCCCATCCACAGACTTAGCAATGGAGTAGACTAATGTCGCACCGTGGTCGATGTCACTTCCCTGAATCTGGCCATTAAGCAGCGAACCATCTTCATCCACGGTTTGAGTTTGCGCGACTAAAGTCGGTTTATCATTGGTACCCACGATATCGACAGTAATCACATGGGTGTCACCGCCAAGTGTTTGTACCTGATATTGAACGTGCTCTGTTTGACCTTGAGCTAAATGTTGTAAGTTTCCATTCGGGACGCTGTAAATCCACCCGCCCGCTTTGTCTATTGAGAGGCTGCCACCATAAGGATCGCTAATCGCATGAGCATTCAAGGTTTGATGGAAACCACGTTGACCGATATCCGGATCTTTTGCATCTAGAACACCGCTAGTAAATACTGTGTGTCTTGCGTCACCTTGCACGTGAAGATCTTCTGTCACTGAGCCAGTGCTTTGACCGGTAATGATTGCCACATCATCGGTGCCCTTAACGAGTATTTCCACTTTTTGGGTCGCTCGGGAACCGTCACTAGAAATAGCGACGATGTTAAATACCTCAGCCTTACCATCACCACTTCTTAGTGAGTCGACTTTTGAAGCATCCAAGTCATAGTGCCAATGTCCAGAACGATCGACATAAAAGGTTCCGTAGCTGCCTGCTTGAGATGAAGCAGAGCCTGCTAGTTCAAAGGAAACTTGATCGCCCTTATCGAGATCGTGTGCCTGAAGCATCCCAACAACCGTCGTTTTAATATCTTCGACCGCTGTGCCTATAGCCGCTGTTAGCGCATCTGGAGTGTCAATAATGACATGATCGTCTTGACCTTGGATGGTCGCTGTTACCGGAATTCGAGTACCATCTTTTGTGATGAGCACCATGGTGTCTTGAAGCTGCTGCCCAGTTTTCAGTCCTTGTATTTCTGGGTTAGTGTTATCGGCAGTGTAGCTCCATTTGTTGTGACCGTCGGTGCTGTGTGTCGTTGAGAAATAGCCATGGTTTGCAGTCAGACTCATACCAAAATCTGCTGGCACTGCATGCTTGATGCCATTCACTTCAATAAAGGCGACTTCAGCCTCTGAAGCACTATCCACATCGGTGACATCTAAATTCGTCCAACCAGACCAGAGTTGCCCAGCGGTACCCGATCGCAAATGATCCTCTGTCACCGAACCTGAACTCTGTCCAGCAGCCAGTACACTTGCGTCATTGGCAGATGCAAGATCGAGCGACGCACCTGTCGGTGTTGAGCCTCCGTGCGCATCAGTGATGTCGTAACTGAAATGCACTTTGCCGTGATAGTTCAGTTCTGGCGTGTAAGTATAGGTTCCGTCGTGGTTATCGCGAATAGAGCCATGGTCAGCAAGCAAGTTGGCGACCGTCATCAATCCTGCATCGTTACTGTCGACATCAACAGCATTCGCCAGCAAATCCGCCTTGGTGAAGGTCTGGCTGACGTCCTCTTTGCCAGACTGCAAGGTAACTTCTGATGAAACGTAAGGAGCATCATTATCCCCGTGTATGGTGATAACAATGTCGTGAGTGGTTCCATCTTTGGAATGAACGGTAACCGTATCGGTGAGAGTTTCCCCTTGACCCAACTGGTCGATTGTTGAGCCTACTGTGGTTTTGGTGGAGCCTAAGTGCCAATCATGAGTACCCGCAGCAACGGCATAGTCCCAATGCCCATCTGGACGAAGCAGTAAGTGCCCATATTGACCGCTATATGAATACACCTTGCCATTAGGGTCAAACTCGCTTTCACCAGAATCAGGATCCACAATCGTCAGTTGACCGCTTGTTGTCAAAGTGTCTTGACCAATAACCCCAATGCCGGGCTGTGCATAGTCAGGAGACTTATCCTGCCCTGCTTGATTCTCATGTACATCACCAGTATCCACGCCTCCAATAACCGCGGCATCTCCTTTACCTTGGAGGTTTATGGTCAAGTTTTGCGTCGAGCTTGCACCATGTTCATCGGTCACCGTCACCGGAATATCTATGATCTTGTGCTCGCCGTCTTTGAGCTGTTGATAGCTAGTATGCGAAGGGTCAAACGAGTAGCTGCCATCGGCGTTAAATGTCAGCCCATCAATAGCGTGAGCTATCGAATATGTGAGCGTCGCACCGTGGTCAATATCTCGGCCTTGCATCTGTCCATTAAGACTGCTTCCATCTTCTGTCACTGACTGTGTTTGTGCACTGAGTGTTGGCGCATCATTAGTGCCGTGTATATTCACTTCAATCGTAAAGGTCGTCCCATCTTTCGCGCGAACCACGCATTGATCGGTAAGCACTTCACCTTGGCTTAATGATTGAACTTGGGGCTGATGGTCTCGGATCGTGTAGGTATAGTGACCATCTCGCATCAACAAAATATGGCCGCCAAGCTTGGTATCATAACCTATGCCGTTATAGGTTTGCGGACCGTAGTTAATATCAAACTCCGCTTCCCCTTGATCGGGGTCGACGATGTTGAGTTTACCTTCAAAGTGAAGCTCATCAAGGGTATCGATATACCCCCTATCTTCTGTAACACCTGCTAAATGATGGTCGGTTGATGCGTAGCTTATTTGCGCATTATCTGAGACAGGCTTGAGCACCGAGTTCGCTGAGGTGACAACACTTCCACCATGGCCATCATGAACTTCGTAGTTAAAGCGCACTGGTCCGTTATAGTTGAGTTCTGGGGTAAATGTGAACGAACCATTGTGATTATCTGTAATGGTGCCAGCGGAAGAACCATCAGCCTTAAGTGCGACAAGGCTGGCGACTGATAGATGACCTGCGTCGTTAGCATCAACATCCGATGCATTGGCAAGCAAGGCGGCACCGCTGATAATATAAGGCTTGTCTTCATGACCAGGTGGCAATGTTACGGCCGAAGAGACGTCTGGGTCATCATTGGTGCCATGTACCGTCACAGTAATGACTTTTTGCGCAGAACCATCTTTTGATTCAACGGTAAATCGCTCTTGAAAGCTCTCTCCCTTACCTAGCTGCTGAATCGCAGGCAAGCTGTTATCAATGTGATATTGCCACATGCCCGTTTCTGTCACAGTGAAGTGACCTCCGTGGGTCGACACTACCGTTTGAGGCTTCAATTGGTCGTCATCATGGTCAGGGTCAATGGCCTTGACGATACCCGTTGCAAACAGCTCTGTAGGGTATGCCGGAGACGTCATCGAGTCTTCATGTAAGTGATTGTCTGTCGTGCCGTAATTAACGACAATCTGAGCGTTATCTTCTTCACCATGAATCGTCACGGTGACGGGTTTTGTTTGCCCATCGGCGGTCTTCACATTGAAGGTTTCGGTGATACTCTCACCAGGTTTTAATGCGGCCACCGTTTTTTGAGCATTGGCAGTACCCACATAATTGCCTTGAAGAAAATACTCGTAGTGCCCATCTGCACGCAACGCGAGAGCACCCAATCGAGAGCTAGATTGATAGATCATATCGACGAACTGAGGGTTGTCGGTCGTATCGATATCCGTCAGTTGAAGTGCCCCTTTGATAGAGGTGCCGTGATAGGTGTGCTCGGCAGCAGCTTCACCGATATTTATCGAACTCGAAACCAGCTGCGCCTTATCATCGGTACCGACTATTTTTACAGTGACACTTTGAGGTGTTGAAGCCCCGTGGCTATCCGTGACTTTGTAACTCAGTTCAAACGTCGCAACCTCGCCTTGCGCAAGATGCTGGAATGTAGAACTGGAAGGGTCAATCTGCAGGTGTCCATTGACTATGCCGAAGCCATCTGGAAGCCTCTCTATATGTCCATTCACCTTAACTTGAAAAAGACTACCCACGCTGAGCGCGTCACCATCCACATCTTGAGCTTGGGATAATAAGTTGATGTCAAGGTGTTGAGACTGGTCTTCATGGAACTGAGCGGTTATCGGGGTTACTGTCGGCTTATCGTTAGTTCCTTCGATAACAAAAGACAGCTCTTTTTGATCTTGCCCACCCGCAGTATCAGTTACAATGACAGTTGTTTTCACAGTTTGTGTGTCGCCAACTGCTAAATGCTGGTACGAGGCGTGACTAGGATCGAAGGTGTAACTGCCATCTGGGTTAAACGTCAGGCCATCGATAGGGGTTGAGGTGGTGTAAGTCAGTAGGTCTTGGTCCACATCGGTGGCGACCATTTGACCATGGAAAACCGCGCCATCTTCTTTAAATGACTGCGACTGCCCTGCCATCATTGGCAAGTCGTTCGTACCCGTAATGGTAAACTTGAGGTCCTCTCGATGCGAACCGCCAGCCGTATCGGTCACGGTGACCATGGTAGTAACGACTTGAGTATCACCTTTTGAAAGGTGCTGATAAGAGGCGTGACTAGGATCGAAGGTATAACTGCCATCTGAGTTGAATGTCAGACCATCAATTGGGTTTGAAGTGGTGTACGTCAGTAAGTCTTGGTCAACATCGGTAGCGACCATTTGACCATGGAAAACCGCGCCATCTTCTTTAACTGACTGCGACTGCCCTGCCATCATTGGCAAGTCGTTCGTACCCGTAATGGTAAACTTGAGCTCCTCTCGATGTGTACCGCCAGCCGTATCGGTCACGGTGACCATGGTCGTAACGACTTGAGTATCACCTTTTGAGAGATACTGATAAGAAGCATGGCTTGGATCGAAGGTGTAACTGCCATCTGGGTTAAACGTCAGGCCATCGATTGGGGTTGAGGTGGTATAAGTCAGTAGGTCTTGGTCCACATCGGTGGCGACCATTTGACCATGGAAAACCGCACCATCTTCTTTAACTGACTGCGACTGCCCTGCCATCATTGGCAAGTCGTTCGTACCCGTAATGGTAAACTTGAGCTCCTCTCGATGCGAACCGCCAGCCGTATCAGTCACGGTGACCATGGTACTAACGACTTGCGTATCACCTTTTGAAAGGTGCTGATAAGAGGCATGGCTCGGATCGAAGGTGTAACTGCCATCTGAGTTGAATGTCAGGCCATCAATTGGGGTTGAAGTGGTGTACGTCAGTAAGTCTTGGTCAACATCAGTGGCCACCATTTGACCATGGAAAACCGCGCCATCTTCTTTTAATGACTGCGACTGCCCCGCCATTACCGGCAAATCATTGACGCCATCAATTTCTATCTTTATCTCGTGAGTCGTTCCATCAACCGATGCTACAGTAAACGTTTCATGTAGCTCATCACCTTTACCTAATTGTTGAACTGCAGCTTGTAAGTTATTAGCTTCATAGCTCCAATGACCATTAGCATCAATATTCAAACTACCAAATTGACCGACAAGTACTTGTGACGCAAAGTGTGCTTCGCCTATGTCAGTATCAACAATCGTTAGGTCGCCTTGCGTCTTTATGCTGCCATTTTTGACATGCAAATCTTCTACGACTGCACCGGAGTCGATCCCAGAAATGACAGCATTATCATCGCTCCCACCGATAACGATTTGGATATTTTGACTCGTGTGGTCAGCGGTATGGATTGATATTGTTTCAGTTATTTTCTGTTGAGAAGAGAGCTGCTGTACTGCATGGAGGCTGTTATCAACTTGATATTGCCAGTGCCCTTGCTCATCAATAGTTAATGTCCCAAATCGCCCTTTTATTACCTCCGCTAACGTGTGCGATTCACCATAGTCGATATCATGTACTTGAACTTGTCCTGCAACGGTAAGTAAACCAGAGGAGTCAACATTAATGTCTTCTTGAATGTGACCAGAAACTTTACCTGTAACATTAGGGATGTCATTAGTACCCGTTACTTGAATAACAAAGTTTGCATGAGACGTCAGTCCCACTGAATCCGTCACAGTTACGGGTACTGTCAGTTCTTTAACTTCGCCCTCTTTCAAGCTCTGATAAACAGTATCCGTCGGATCAAAAGTGTAAGTGCCATCTGGATGCAGTGTTAAACCATCCACCTGAGTATTGGTAGCAAAACTTATGGTTTCATTGGTGTTTTTATCTGCTGCAATCAATTGACCGTGTACAATCAGTCCGTCTTCTTTCACTTGCAATTGCTGGTTAAGAAACTTCAGATTATTAGCGACATACTGTTGAGTAGGTCCCGGAGCTCCAAGTAAATCGCCTTGCTCATTTTCAGATGACTGCTGATTTTCGTGATTATCTGCATTCAGCAAGCTTTTACTTTTACCTTTGGCAGAAGGTTCATTATTGTTCTTTGCCAACAAGTCGCTTTCAGCAGAGCTTTTAGAGCCGTCTATGGATGATGAGAAATGTTCTTTCGTTGTTACTTGGATAATTTTAGGGTCATGGCCAAAAAGTAAATGCGGATTTGTAATGGCGTGAACATGATAATGATTCAGTTGGAGTCGAGCACTAGGGGTTATTTTATTACCTTCCTCTATCGCCAAATTTGCTTTTGGTTCAATGAGTTCTTGTTTTGACACTAAATTGCTTGAGCTTACTTTAGGCGACTCTGAATGAATAGCTTGATGCTCAGTATCAACAAGCTGCTCAGTGCTAAGCAGACTTTCACCGTTTTGAGCACTTGCATGTCTAGTAGCTAGAGAAGGTAATATCAGAGCTAAAGCAGGAGGCAAACCGACTTGGTATCGCAAGGTACTAAAAAGTCGACGTTTTTTTTCGTTTTTTTTCTGGTTCTTACGACTAACGGTCTTTTGGGGTAGAGTTTCCTTTATACTCTGGCCGCTTTTGGTCTTCGCTTTATCACTCTTTTTATCCGTCATTCGTCCATTCCTAACTTCTAACTCTTTCATAAAGTTAAGGATATGGATGACGATTTTGCTAATTATTCTTATCGGTTTTGCTTATTTTTCTATATAGAATCAAAACAAGAATTTCATAACAAGTTGGTCTAAGTCAGCAAAACAAATCAAGTTAATATAAACGACAATAAGTACTGCGATCATCAAGTAGTAACAAGCCCGTTTTGTTGTATCACTTAGTTGTCGATTCATTGTAAAGAGCATGTCTTACCTCTCTTGTTGCGTAGACCCATACATAAAAACAATAATCATTGAAAATGACAGCAGTGTTATTTGGCTTCAATTCAGCAGAGTAAGTTTCGGAAGCAAGTACACATAAATAGACTAGAATTAGGAATTATCTTTTTCAGGAACGTAAAAAAGACTGTATTAACAGGTAATTAAACCCACTATTATAAGGAAGTCAGATGTCAGTTAAAGCGCCCACCTCTGGACTAATTGCAATTACAATTAGTGCCATACTCACGTCATCTAGTGTATACGCTTCGCAACAAGCGGCGGATGCCTTTGCACCAGAAATGGCAACAGGAACGAACGACAAACAACTCGTCAAAGCAAAGGACTGGATGGTAACCGCAGCGAACCCCGAAGCGACACAAGTTGGCGCTGAGGTTCTAGCTCGCGGTGGCAACGCCGTTGATGCCATGGTTGCCGTGCAGCTGATGTTGGGTTTAGTCGAGCCACAATCAAGTGGCATTGGCGGTGGCTCATTTCTTGTCTACTGGGACGCGAACAAACAACGGTTAACCACCTATGATGGCAGAGAAACAGCACCATCAGCAGCCAATGGTGATCTATTTCTTGATGAGAAGGGAAAGCCACTTAAGTTCTATGATGCCGTAGTAGGTGGTCGTTCAGTGGGCACACCTGGCACAGTCAAACTGCTTTGGGACGTTCATCAGAAATACGGTGCGCTTGATTGGGATGAAGTGGTGTTGCCTATCGCTCAGAAAGCCGAGCAAGGTTTTACCATCAGCGAAAGACTGTCAATGCTCATTGAGAATGATGTCGATTTTCTTGCTAGACACCCAACAACAGCCGCTTATTTCCTCAACAAGGACGGTACACCAAAAACACAAGGAACCTTGCTGAAAAACCCTGACTACGCACAAACCTTAAGAACCATTGCAGAAAAAGGCAGCGACGGTTTTTATAAAGGCCCCGTAGCCACAGCTATGGTCAACGCCGTTCAAAAAGAAGCCGCAAGCAATCCGGGCAAACTTTCACTAGCCGATCTTGCCAACTATCAAGTGAAGAATCGACAAGCCGTTTGCGCCCCATATAAGCAATACGATGTTTGTGGCATGGGTCCTCCAAGTAGTGGCGCGCTAACACTGGGACAAATTCTGATGTTAACCGAACCATTCAAATTAAATGAACTGGGAAGTAGTAACCCAACCAGTTGGCAAATTTTAGCAGACGCTTCAAGGCTTGCATTTGCTGACCGCGGTCTATACATGGCCGATAGCGATTTCTTCGATGTGCCAGTGAAAGGATTGCTGGATCAAAAGTATATCGCTGAAAGAAGCGCGCTCATCACACCAAACGAAGCGCTGCAAAAAGTATCCGCTGGCTCTCCACCCGCAGTAAAAACCGTTCAACTGGCACAAGATCAAGCCATAGAACTTCCGTCTACAACGCACTTCAATATTGTGGACTCGCAAGGCAATGTTATATCCATGACCTCTTCCATTGAAAACGTATTCGGGTCGCGTGTCATGGCAGCTGGATTCTTATTAAATAATGAGCTTACCGACTTTTCGTTTGTGGCCAACAAAGATGGCAAACCTGTGGCCAACCGAGTGGAAGCGAATAAACGCCCACGCTCTTCGATGGCGCCGACTATCGTTATGCATGACGATAAGCCTTACCTTGCTATCGGCTCTCCCGGCGGCAGCAGAATAATTGGTTATGTGGCACAGAGCATTATTGCACACGTGGACTGGGGAATGGACATTCAACAAGCCATTGACCAACCGCGCATGATTAACCGTTTCGGTGCCATGGATGTTGAAATAAATACGCCTCTAGCGGACTATGCACAACAATTCGAAGCCATGGGCTATAGCGTTAATAAGAGGGATCTTAACTCTGGCCTACACGCAATACGAATTACTGAAACAGGTTTAGAAGGTGCCGCCGATCCAAGACGCGAAGGAGTGGCGATAGGTAAATAGTTACCATGCTATGAATGGCCTAATTGTTCAATTGCAATTTAGGCCATTTTTCTAACCACTGCTTCTGATTCACGCGATTCAGAAATATCTGATAGTCTCGCTTGCTGTTATAACTCACAACCCCCTCGAACAACGATTCCAGTTCAAAAGCGTGAACAATTTCGATTTGGTCATTGTCGAGCAGCCTAACGGCTATAGCTGTTTCTTTCTCGGGCCAATAAGACATCGCATCTTGCAAGCTTTTATATGGTTTGTCGCCATTACGAGTATGCATTACCGCTTGGTTCTTGACTTGCCAATGATAGCGAGGGTGTTGCTTGGATAGCTCTTTTTCGATCGTTCGCTGTATCTCTAGCCCCTCCACCTGATCATCAAAATAAACCACATCAATATCGTTTAACGGCGTTGAAAATTGATACTGATGCAGCGAATCCCAAACTAAGTTCCGAACAAAACCCGCAGCTACATAAAGGCGATAGGAAGGCATAGAGAGTGCCCGAATGGATTTGAGCAACTTAATTCGGTTCTCATCTTGTACCAATAGCTTGGTCAATTTTTCAAAACATTCATTTGGATTATTTCGCATACGAGTTATATCACCACACACATTATTAAAAGACGCTCTTCATTGACTTAAATCAAATTATTAATTTGATATTGGTTTTATGTTGTAAAGGTGTTAAACACAAGGAGACAAGCGTTATGGAGTTAAAAAAGGACCCGCGCTGCTATACCGACATTTGTATCGATGGTAGATGGTTTCATCACGATCACTGTACCGATACAGCCTATATGCTTTGGGGAGGCAGTTCACCACAACTTAAACTAGAAAGAACACCAAATACCGAAGATGAACTGATTGGCCTTTTAAAACAGGCAAGATATAAATAACTTATGATGCTGGTTAGCCTCTATTACGTCTACCAGCATCGAAAATAAAGCACTCTAACTCTAAGTGAGTTCCACTCCTACCACTTGATGATTCTCATCACATTCAGAGTCGATAGTTTTCCATCCAAGATGTAGATACATCAACGGCACATCAGTATAAGCAAACAAAGCTTTCTGTTCGGTGGTAGACACTAGTTGCATCGCACAGTCGATAAGGTGGCGAGCGACTCCCTGGCCTCGCCAAGTTTCATCAACATACAATGCATTAAGCCAAATTACATTAGGTAGATTCTTATCGCTGCCACTGCGTTGCGGAGACGAAAACAAAGTAAACGCGAGCCCACCTATCAGCTTTCCATCCTTCAACACCGCAATAGGGTTTGGAATGCCCTCCTGACGTTCCACATCAAATCTAAAGTCACTCCAACTAAGCTGAAATAGTCGCTCTAGTTCTTTCAACATTGTGGGTTCAATAACTTCAAGCGTTTGAAACGTCGCTGGAAAGCTATTTAAGGGTTGTGTTGTCACTTGTTTCATTTCTACAGTTTTTTTCCGAGACGCTTTTCAATTTGTCGCTTTTCCCATTTAGGACCAAAGAAGCTAAACAGTTCAAACGCATTGATTCCGTGATTGAGAATACCGATCCCCCATCCCATCGCTGGCCACCACGCCCAAATATAGCTAGGGTCCGAGACAAAGTTAATGGTAAACAGTAACGTCATAACTAGCACGTACGTCATCAAGTGAGAGTAAAAACCTTTGATAGCTCTTACCTGATCGATAACGTTCTGTTCTTCCTGAGTGATCTCTACTTTACTGCTCATTTTAGGCTCCTGCTGTAATTCAGTGATGGTTGTTTCAAATACAGCAGCTAGTGATTTTAGGGATTCCAAACCCGGCTTTTGCCCTCGCTCAACTCTCTGAATCGTCCTTATACTTAAACCGCTTAATTCAGCTAATTGTTCTTGAGACCAACCACGTTGTAATCTAAGTTTTCTAATAATCATCATTTACCCTTTCTGCTGTTGCAAAACAACTGTACTTACTTGGAGCTAAAATCGTTACGACAGCAATCTGCCACCTCTATGACACTCTTTATTTATCAAACACTTAAATATTACATACTGGCTTCTGATATAACCAAGTTAGACAACAGCAATGCGTGACACACAATACAAATCACTTGTTTTTCGCTTTGCTACTACGTCACTGTCCTAACAATGGCAAGTGTTTAACGTTATGGTAAGTAAACGCCAAAGTGACACATTGGTTAATCATTGAAGGGAGTGGTTTTGAAGTAGACAGAATGATAGCGCGATTACCTTGGAACTGAAGCGATTCTCCGTAAAGCTCTTTAAAGGTGTTAACGAGCTTCGATTGGCAATTGAAGTACAAATAGTATTGAGTAGGAGTGTTAAGTTTCCAATCTATGCGTATTGGGCTCCCTCCCTCAACTGAATAACTCGGCTCTCCCCATTTCAACGATTCCTTTACTTCACCAAGTTCAAACTCTTTAGCTACTTGATAGATCAGGGTCCTGAGTTCAAGCATCCGTGAACGCACTTCATTCGGATATTGGTTGAATTTTTCTTCGACAGATTTGTCCATGAAAACCTCGTTATAAGCCACCAGCTAAATCGAGAAAGTTACCCGTTGAATAGGAGGATTTATCCGATGCAAGCCAATATATCGCTTCTGCCACTTCTTCTGGCTGACCACCTCTACCAAGCGGTAGAACCGATTTGAGCCTGTCAACTCTCCCTGGCTCCCCACCATCACTGTGCATATCCGTATATATCAGCCCTGGACGAACGCAGTTCACTCGAATACCTTCTGAAGCCACTTCCAACGATAACCCTTTAGTGAAGGTATCAATTGCACCTTTAGACGCGGCATAATCAATATACTCATTTGGCGAGCCTGAACGCGCGGCTCCAGACGACACATTTACAATGCAACCGCCGCTACCACCATTGCGCGTCGACATTCGTTTGACCGCTTCTCTTGCACATAGAAAATAACCAGTGACATTCGTTGTTAGTATGGTGTTGATTCTGTCTGCGGACATATCCTCTAAGCGAGTCTGCGGTTTTAAAATACCCGCGTTATTCACCAACACCGATAGTGTTCCTAATTCACGATCAACGGTCGAGAATAAGCACAGAACTTCTTTTTCATCAGATACATCGGCCTGAACAGTGATGCACCGCCCTCCTTGCGCTTGTATACTTTCAGCCAAAACCGAAGCAGAACCTACGTCAGACCTATAGTTAATACATACCGCATAACCTTTCTTTGCAAAAAGTCTAGCGGTAGCTGCTCCTATCCCTCGGCCCGCACCGGTAATCAATACTGCTTTATTCTTATCCATACGACTAAATCCTGACTTCATGTATCTTGGAGTTCATTACCTTAACACATCAAAGAAATAGTACTTGGGCATACCACCAAACAAAGCAACACAAATGAGTCCTAGCAGTGTTAACCAGCCTGCGATACGAAGTGCAATCACCGATAGTTATTGCCGATCACCCGAAGTGCGTCGAAGTTTCTTTCTGATACCGTTACGCATATTTCCCGATTATTTGAAGTAGATCTTCTACTTTATGGGCAACATAATCAGGCTTGGCTAGCCATCCATCTGGCTCTGAACGACTGTAAGCTGCGGCAACTGAGATGACCTTAGTACCTGTCCCTAGTTCTTTCTGCAAGTTACGAGCGAACTGTGTATCTGCTTCATGATCGCCGATATACATCAGCAATTGTTCATTTTTGCTTCCCAAAATGGACTCTACACATTTGATGCCGCCATAAGGATTTGGCTTTTGGCTTCCATCAGGAACATCGTCATAACCGACAACCGACTTAAATGGCAAATTGATCCCGTGATTTTTCAGCACACGACGAATGTTGTTTTGAGAGTTCTGAGAGCAGATGCCGTGGGGAATATTAGAGAATTGCTCGATAACACCTTGAATGCCATTAAACAGAGAAACTTCCGTTTGGTTTTTCTCCTGATGCTCAGCCCACATTCCTCCAGCAACAAGCATTTCTTCATGTGTTAACCCATAGTAGTCAACATATAGCTCTTGCCAATTCTTAGCACCATGGTTCGCTTCATGGTACAAGTCTTCACTAAGTAAGTATTTCGGTAAATTTTCGTTTGATAGGTGTGGTGCGACTATCGATAAAATTGTTTTGGTAATATCAATATTCTTTGGCACAGAGTTAACCAACGTGCCATCATAATCCCAAAGTACTGCGTCTAACTTCATTATATTCAAATCACCTAATTTTTAATTTTATCAGAAGGTTAGTTGGTTTCAGCGCTCTACTTTAATGGTTTATATATTGATGACTGTGAGGTATCGCAAAAAAGGACAGATCGATACGCAGTGTTACCCATACCTTCCTCGTAAACGCTTCAAATACACTAATGTTCTTCTGTCATAAAGCCAAGATATTCCGGGGCGACTACTCCCTTACGAAACCATTCCGTTTTTTCGGAACAAAAAATCTGAGCATTGGGAGACAAAGAGAGTGCAGTATCCAAACAGCCCACAGGAACAACCAAATCCTTCCCGTTCTGCGATTCATGAGGTAAACCCGAGCCGCAGCGTGAACAAAATACCTTAGTGAATGCACCGCTCGGATGGTCAAATCGAACAGTCAGTTCTTCACCTTTAGTCCAAACTATGTTGTTTTTATGGGTAATCGCATTTGAAGCGTGCGAAGAACCCGTTACCCTGCGGCATTGCTCACAATGACAAAAGTAAAAGTTCTCAAAGTTGTCTTGAACTTCAAATCTCACTGAGCCACACAAACAGCCACCAGCTACTGTGTTTGTCATAACATCTCCTTATGTTAGCTTTTCCAATTCCATTAAACAGCGTGAGCTAACCACTTGCATGGTTCTATGTTCAGTTCAGTGAATCTAGCGGTAAATGAAGATTGCAAAGGGCTACAAGCATAAACACCAAACGTCACTGGAGTTTGGGCAGGTAAAGGTGGATTTGATTTCCCCATGTCAGCCGTCGTCTCACCCAATTGATGAAGATGGAAAATCCGCATTTGCTTAAAGGTTTGCCCATCAAATGACGACTCAATCAGAAAGTCAGGACCACGACGACTTAGGCGATACCAAATCTCGTTTGGCAATGGAATATCGGACGTTGCCCAATCAGAATAACCTAGGTTTGTCACAACACTGCCTAACCTAGAATACTCTTCATTCTCATACTCAATCGAAGCTTTAAACCAGTTTTCGCTGTCTAGATAAATGATTAAACCGCATTGATCGAACTGAGCTCGGTAGTCAAATTGTACTTTCGTAGTGAAAGTGAAATTCTCACTTGTCTCAAGTTGTAATGCTGGAGCGTTATCATTTCTGAAGCCATAGTAAGACCGCTGCCAAAAGTCCGTCTCGGGATCTGTGGTTATTGATACAGAACCTTTAGTTACCTCACTGTTCCTCGGTTTGTATAACCATTTCGCTGTCGTAAAATCTACCATTATTAAGTTCTACTGCTTTCTTGTGGTAGGCCCTATCATACCAATAAGTATCAGAGTTTCTGAGCGCTACGTATAATACTGAAAACATATTTGGGGTCTTTGATTAAATCTAACTTGGGTACACCTTTTGGTGTGCCTGACAGAGTCATTCCTCGTTGCGTCGCACTTTGCGAGCCCAGTAAGATGGTTCCTAATCCATCAGAACGCTCCGACAAACTGACCTCAGGAAGCGCTTGGATGTTCAATGAGGTGATCTTCCTCTGCACAAAGCCATCAACTATGATGATTCTCTCATTGGTAATTCCATAAAATGTCTTCTTCCTTTGAGAGGAGTCCCAGAAAAAACGACCTAGTACAAAGTTCAAACCAATAACGACAAACACCCCACCAAACAGTAAAAAGAAAATCGACGCCCCCGAATTAAACGCAGTAAATTCCCAGAAAATCGCAAAACCACACCACAGTAAACTAAACGGAACCAGAAACAGGTCAGTGCGCCGAAATACGATCCCCTGCTTTGGCTGTCCTGACCAAATCAACTTCTCTCTTGGCTCAAGTGCTTGTTGAATAATGTGCATACTTCTTTCCTTAGGTGTGAATAAAACCGCCAGTTCTCTTTTTCTAGTATTGTTCTTAGCAGCGCTTTCCGTTGTGCCTTATCGTCTATCAGTTAGAGCGTCATTTTCAAGTAATAATTATTTATATATCAGCATTTAATTAGGTTAAGATTTATTTCCACCTTCTGAGAATCTGACAAGTACAAGATGCAAGTATCAGGATGGTTTCAAATAGAAAAGTAGTGATCCTTTGGTAGGGCTGGGAAAGTCTGGCTTGAGATTGCAATCCAAACGAAGATATCAACATGTTTGGTAGATGATGGGCAGATTCTAATATTTACCACTCCGATTTCGATTCACTGTGAAAGACGAAAAGCCAACGATTTTCCGTCATTTACTAATTTGAACGGTGATAGCCTGATGTTATAAATGGGCCTAACAGCATGTTCAGTTTCTTTAAGAAGCCTTGGTGCTCACTTTTGTATATTGCCTCAGCTTCCTCTGGCGATTCTGCTGTTATGATTAACGATTGTTCGACAAAACCTTGCTCGATTAATTGAGTAGACTCTTCTTTGAACGTTGCTGACTCTATACAAAGGTAAGTATAACTATCATCCTTGTTATAAAACTTAAAATCCATTTTTACCTCAATCTAATTCTTAAGTAATACGGGCCAATTTAAATCAGCTTTTTGTACATTCCCGCTAATATCCTTTTGCCAGTTTTTTTGAACTGATTTGCTATAGTTCAAATACAACTTATTCTCGAAAATATACCAAGCATTAGGATCGATGCTAGCTGTGTAGCCTTGACTTACAGCCCACGCGCAGTATCCACCGTATTGAGGCGCATAAGCTGTTGGGTTAGAAACAAACTGCTGCCGGTTTTCCTGTGTCGAAAAGTACCATTTAGCGCCATTCCACTCATAAGTAATATCACTATCACCTTTTAGTGGTTTACCTACCGTAAAGTAAGCAACTGGATCATAACCTTTTATCGCTTTACCGAAAAAATCACTATAGATGGGCTCCAGTGCATAAACATAAGTCCACGAACTTAACCACATCAATATTATCGAAAACAATCTTGCTGAGTATTTCATAACGCCCCTCCTCTATCACCATAGATAAAGAACTGAGAAAGAGGCGAAAGATTTCATGCACTCAATAATTTAAAAGTATTAATCCGTCACACTCAGCCTAGGGAAATAAAGTATCAAATACCTGCAACCATTCTGAGGTTCCTACAAACAAAAGGACGTGGCTTGGTTAAATCTTTCGGCCCCCCTTTTTCAATAAGATGCAATTGAAAGAACTCAAACTTCGACATATCGGCCTCTTCTTGTTACTTAGAACATTATGAGGCCTATTTGGTGACGATTACGCTAACCGCTCGTATACTTCGACACAATTCAAATTCATTGGACTAAACCACATCCCATTTTAAGTTGCACTAAGTGAAGAGATGAGCCTTATAAAGAATCTGCCATTAACTAGGCATACTCTGCAACATAATGGCAAAAGAGCAACCTATTGCGACAGCCCAAGATAAAGAACGCAATGTGGCTTTGTTGAGCAAGTAAAGAATGTTGTAAATAACGCGAAATACGATGTGTACTACCGCTAAAAACTGTACGGTCTCATTAATGGTTCCCGTCGCAATGGCCAGCAATATCGCTATGGCAAACACAATCAAAGATTCGAAAGCATTTTGGTGTGCCGCTAAAGCACGCTCGCCAAATCCTTTGAGTTTTGCTTGCTGTTCTCTGGGATTATTATTGTCGTAACCTCCAGCTCTATGCATTGCGACTGCAAGAGGCATTTTCGCCAGATAAGGCAGTAGTGCCGCAATAAATAAACAAAGTACTAATGTCGTCAAGTTCTAATCCTTATGAAGGTTGTCCTAAAGCCCTTTTGAGGACCTATCATGTGCATTTATTCAACATAAAGTGCCAATCCTCTTCTGATATCCAAGACTGAAACACCCTCTTTCTATGATAACCAGTCTGGGTTAAAGAAGTCACTCTTATGTAGGGTTTGCCCAGCAGTGACTTTTGATACCTTAATGCCGCAGATATATCGTAAAGGTAGACATCTTCATCATCAGCCGTCAGGTGACTTTCATTGTTTCTGATCGTGACTAAAACCTGAAATACCGCACCAAAAAAGGCACTTGCATATGCCACAACACTTTGTTCATTTGAAAATACAAAGTGAACAACTAATACGGCCGTAACCCCTCCGACTAACGAAGACAGACCCATCTTCCACGCTCGTTGTAACCCAACAAATTCGATTGTACGTTTCATAGAACTTTCCTCCTAGTTGCCATGTTCTATGAATCGCCCATTGATAAGCAGATTGCTGGCTAGTATTGCGACTAGATTCACGCCAGCATATTTAGGTTGAGTCCTAGTGACCAACTCTATTGAAGACCCTGCTCACACGAAAAGTACTAGACCAAGTCACCTCCATTAGCGTATCCAGTACAGTGTTGCTACCACTTTTTGGTTATTACTTAGCCTTAATATCGAGCGGCGTATAATTAGTCTTGAACGTAAACGCGTAGGGACTATCACCATTCGCTCTTAGATACGCTAATCGTTCCAAAGCTTCTTCTGTTGATGGAATGTGGTGGTCTTCAATCCACCATAACACGTAGGTATCCTCAGCAAGTCGGTGAAACCATTCACCTTTGCGGCGCATAAAATCTCTATGGTGTGTTCTAAACATAAAGTTTTTAAGCGAATCTACCGATTCCCAAACAGACATATTTACTATCATGTTGGGGTCATCGAAGAGTTGTATACTGGTTGCATCACCGCTGTCATCTTTTAGACGCCAAATAAAGCCTTCACTTTCTTCTGCAATGCCATTGACCAAGTCTAAGTTATCAACGAACTCCTTAATCTCAGGAGCATCGAGCGGATATTTTGCTAATGCGATATTTAGTTGTGCCAGTTTCATAAATTCCTTTCCTTGGAATGCTTACGGTTGATAGCTAACACCATTCTTTTCCCATTGATGTTCACACATCATTTAAAAACGACTTCAGAAAAATGTGGGTTCTCTACCAATACCTCTAACTTATTGATTTCATCTAATATAACAAGAACATCTGTTTCCTTAACATTTAGCTTCAGACATTCATTGTTACTCTCGTCTCGCGCTGTATCCAGTGCGATACCTTCTAGTGGCAGACCCACTTTCATCGTTAATTTAACCGGATAACGATACATACACGCTATTTCAATATAATCGTAGTCACTGCAACTTATCATTCGTTAACCTCATAACTGCTGACCCATTAAATAACCCTTGGTATCTATTTCTAAAAGTCGATTTTTATAGCCACTTCTCCATTCGAAGCAGGTCCCAAACCACCCCATCATAGGACCTCGTCCCTCTTTCACGAGAAGTGACGTTAAAGCCTAACGCTTCATAGCAACTTCTCGCAACTCGATTGTGCTCAAAAACCACGAGTGACAACTGCGTCGCAAAGTAGCGCGTTCGAGATAATTCAATTAACTGCACTAGCATGATTTTAGAGATCCCCTGACCTCGAAAGTTATTCGACACAAACACACGACAAATACGGAAACTCGACTCAGTGACTTTGAACAATTCAACATAGCCAACACGTTGGCTACCGGTTACAAGAATAAAAGGAAGGACTTCGGGTTTAGCGCAGTGGCTGCTGAGTTGATGGTGGTCTAATGGAAAGGCGAAATTTGGCCCTCCCCATTGATAATTCAGTTTTTCTGAGTCAATCCAGTGGATGAGCGTATCGTAATCTGCTTTATCGAATACTCTGAGTTTCATGGTTCTCTCACTATTTGGATCTCGCATTAAGCACATTGACTAAAGCACTTTTTCATAGCATTGCTCTCGTTGCATTGCGCCCCATAACTCACGTTCTATTTCCTCAACCTTACTGAATCCATATTTGATATATAGCGATTTTGAGACAGCAAGTCCGGCCACCGTCCATAACACTACCTTGGAGTAGCCCCTGTCAAGACAGAAATCCAGCGCTTGCTCCATAAGCGCTTTGCCCACTCCTTTCCCTCGTGCAACGGGGTCAATAGAAAACCACCTGAGCTGTGCTTCGAACTCAGAAAGCTCACAAATACAAATTGTCCCGACAAGCTTATTATCAAACCTGACAAGCCAAATTCTCTCCCGATCATTGTTTCGCTTAGCAAACTGCGCTAGTGGTTCGGCAACATAAGCTTCAAATGTCACGTCATATCCATATTCACTCGAATACAATAGCCCGTGCTGCTTTATGATCTGCCCAATGTCACCAGGCCTCAAGGTATTTGATATTTCCATTATTCTCCATTCCATAAGATGAGATCGACAAACGCGACGAGGCGGTATTAACTACACGGCCCGAGGCAGTACTATGAACTAAGCTTCAGGAATACGCCCTCTTCCCTTAATTGAGCACGTAAGTCTAGCAACTGAATATTAGCCGATATTACTGATAGCAGATTTCCAAAGGCTATTCCGAGCATAAGACCAGCGGCGTACCCAGCCCAAACCTCTAAGTTCGGCTGATAAAACATATTAACGGCCTGACAAAAGAACATCAGACTGATTAAATAATGACGAAGTTCTCCGCAGTTCACTTTATAAGTATTAGTCGCATAGTCGTAGCTGATTTTGACTTGTGAACGGCTTTGTTGCCGAAATGGAATGAACTAAATCACAATCTTACGATCAGATCAGAGACATTCATTTACTGACTTTGATTTCATGCCGAAGCCTCGCTATAAAACCACCAACTGGCGCAAGTACAACAACTCCCTAGTCAATCGAGGTTCACTCACGTTTTGGATTGACGAAGAAGCAATATCGGAGTGGACACAATCTAAACA
>NZ_JPJA01000088.1:341128-363056 GCF_000733315.1 Vibrio sp. ER1A | reverse complement strand
CGTATGACAATAAAGTATACCCTATGATCATAGAGTAAAAGTGGCAGTTTTTATATATTTGTCATAACCTATATGACACATCACGTTAGATCATAACTTAAATGTCACTTAGGACAGATTATGTACATCTTTGGCTACCTTAGAGCATCAACAAGCGACCAAAATGCAAAACGAGCACAGAACGTCTTACAGGAGTTTGTACAGGAAAAAGGGTTTCGTATAGCTGGATGGTATATTGAAAATGAATCAGGTGCTTCTCTGCAAAGACCCGAACTTCTTCGTTTACTTGATGATGCAACAAAAGGCGATGCAATCGTCATTGAACAAATAGACAGGCTCTCTCGCCTAGATGAGAAAAGTTGGTTCAGATTGAAAGAAATGCTGCACAGGAAAAAACTCAAAGTGATTAGCCTAGATTTGCCAACCAGTCATATTGCATTCTCTCCCCAAATCACCGATGAGTTTACCGGCTCGATGATCAAAGCAATAAATAGCATGATGATGGATATGCTAGCTGCTATCGCAAGAAAAGACTACCAAGATCGCCGTCGTCGTCAGGCTGAAGGAATTAAGAAAGCCAAAGAGGAAGGTAAATACAGAGGACGACAAGCAGACTCAGAACTACACGAAAAAATCTATCAGCTTCGAGTTATCAATAAGCTCAGTATTAGCGATACTGCTAAACTCACCAATGTTTCGGGTCGTACAGTAATACGAGTGGCTAAAAAGTTGGCAAACGAACGTTCACAGGGATAAGAAGCATAACGCTTTAACTCCATTGGACTGCTTTCTCTCTTAAACAAGAATTTACCCTACATGACCGAGTACCTGAACAGAAGAACTATAATTTATTACTTTTTTGTGTTTTGTTGCCCTGCATTATTAATAATAGCTGACTTCAATTAGTTTAGATTCCATCTATACTAGGGATTAGATGGAACTATATATTAAACTAGGTACAAATATGAATATAGTACTCACCATACTGCAAAGTATAGCCACTATGATTTGGAGTGTGGCTTGGGCGTTATGTTTGGGGTTTTTACTTTCAGCAACCATCCAAACGCTTGTCTCAACCAAAAAGGTTCAATCAAAGTTGGGCATCACAAATGCTCGAAGTCTTGGACTCGCTACTTTCTTTGGTGCGGTGTCTTCCTCATGCTCCTATGCCGCAGCCTCTATGAGTAAGTCACTGTTCCAGAAAGGTGCCAGCTTGCCGGTGAGTAGTGCCTTTCTTGTGTCTTCTACCAACTTAGTACTTGAGATCATGTTTGTTATTTGGATATTAATGGGATGGCAATTCGTGGTTGGAGAACTGTTAGGTGGTATATTGCTAGTATTACTATTGGCCATGATATTGCCAATATTTGTGAAGACTAAAACGATTAATAGAATGCGCACATCACTTGAGAGTAAAGAACAAAATAATGCTACTACCACGGAGGGAAATTGCAATGTACATATGAAGCACTCAGATTCTCATAGTAGTGACGGTATTAACCAGATCCACACAAACTCTACAGCTATCACTCGTATCTGCCAGAGCTTTCGTATGGAATTGGGAATGGTTGGTAAGGATATTTTAATCGGTTTGGTTATTGCGGCGGTGTTGGCTGTTGTCATTCCGGCTAGTTGGTGGGCTACCTTGTTTATGACACCAGATGATATTACACATCCAAGCTGGCTCGTACTCCTTTGGAATGCCATTATTGGGCCGATTATTGCCATTCTCGCGTTTGTCTGTTCTGTGGGCAATATTGTTTTAGCATCGGTACTTTGGGCTGGCGGGATTTCTTTCGGTGGTGTCATGGCTTTTATTCTCGCTGACATAATTACACTGCCAATGATCAAGCAGTATGCCAATTACTATGGCTGGGCTGCAGCAATACGTTATAGTTCTGTACTGTTTTTTTGTATTGTACTTACTGCGCTCATGCTTGACCTGATTTTTCTTCAGGCAGACATGATGCCAAAAGGACCACGTAATGCACATATTGCGAAGATGGAGATACAGTGGAACTACACGAGCTTCCTAAACTTGTTGTTTATTCCTGTTGCACTTTGGGCCTGGGTGAAAGGCAAAATGGATATGCATTAAAGCCCTAATATGGAGCTGGATTAAGGCTATGTTATTTAATTCAGCTTATTACGCGTCCACGTTAGCTACACCATTCGTCTTTTAAACGTTCAGCTATACCTTTTTCAGTGTATCCGCCCCATGAACCCACGGGGCGATATTGTTAATGTTTGAAGTTCCAAGGTAGGAGTGCATCGATATCTGGCTCTGCTTTTGCCAACTCTTTCATGCACTTGACCATGTAGTCGTAGAGGATAAGGCCGTTGGCTTTTGCAGTTTCGACGATACTGTAAAGCATCGCACTCGCATCAGCACCATTTGGTGTGTTCGAGAACAACCAGATGGTATGACCTTATATACTAAGACTCACCTATGGTGCGTTTTTGGAGGTCATCAATATGAAATCCGTCAACTACTCTGCTTACATTGGGCTAGATGTACACAAGGACACCATTGCCGTTGCGGTTGCAAATCCGGAACGCCAAGGGGAAGTTCGATTCTATGGAAATATTTCTTCAGCGAAAGATGCCGTCATTCGGCTGATGAAGAAGATCATCAAACTCCACGGCACAATTCTTGTCTGTTACGAAGCGGGACCTACTGGCTATGGTCTCTATCGATTGCTACTCAGCATGAATATAGACTGTACTGTTGTGGCGCCTTCCAGAATTCCCAAAATATCGACTAACAAGATCAAAAATGACCATCGAGATGCTGTTGCTCTAGCGCGTTTATTAAGAGCTGGCGAGTTGGTTGAAGTTTGGGTGCCAGACATGACACATGAAGCTATGCGTGATCTTATTAGAGCCAGAAGTTGTGCAAAGAAAGATACCAAGGTCGCGAAGCAAAGGATACAGAGCATTCTCCTGAGGACAGGGAAGCGGTACGAGAAAAAAATGTGGACTGTTCGTCATCGAATATGGCTAGCTAATCAATCTTTCCCAATCGCCTCTCAGCAAATTGCTTATGAACATTATCGACAGAGCTTAGAACAAATTGAGAATCGAATAGAGCAACTAGACCAAGAGATTGATCGATTACTCCCCAACTGGTCGCTGTATAACCTAGTCAATCAACTACAAGCTTTGAAAGGTGTTGGGCGCACTATTGCTATCTCTGTAGTAGCTGAGCTCGGAGACTTTTCTCGATTTACTAATCCCAAGCAAATAATGGCATTCCTTGGCTTGATACCTGGTGAGCACTCGAGTGGGAGTACTACTCGCAAGTCTGGAATTACCAAAGCTGGTAATGTTGAGTTAAGACGGTTGCTGTATGAGGCCGCATGGGCTTATCGAAATAATGCCAAGGTCGGTAATTGGCTAGTGACTTATCGCCCGGACAGTGTCTGCCAAGAGGCTAAAGATATTTCTTGGAAGGCCCAGCAAAGGCTGTGTTTTCGCTACCGAAGCTTGGTTGCTAAGGGAAAGAAATCACAAGTCGCCATTACAGCTGTCGCCAGAGAATTGCTTGGCTTTATGTGGGATATTGCTGTGACCACACAAAGCCTGAATAAGAGAGCATAAAATTTGCCTGAAAGTGAAGAAGCTCAAGGTGAGTAATCCTCGTCAAAAATTTAAGTCGACCACTTGGTTAGATACTAGCAGCCAGATAGAGGTAAACTCATTACGAAAACCATGTAGGGGCTAAAGATCCCCGAATAAGAGTATGTATAACCCAAGCTATTGCTGATTCACTTTCAGGCAATTCTAGCGTTGATAATATGCCTCATCTCACAGAGGAGAGAGAGGTTTTGTCGAAAAACTTGAAAAAGGTCATAAGAGTTCTTCCTGCCAATGACCAGCGGTTTAATTGCACGTTCAGCACGGTTATTGTCTATCGATAAGTGACCGTCATCGATATAGCGGATGAGCTTCGGCCATTGGCCGAGCGTGTATTTTATCGCTTTACCCAACGGGCTAGACTCTATCACTTGTTGAGTCGTCATCCATTCGTACAACTCATCCAGTATTGGCTTGGCGTGCTGTTGGCGTTCTGCTTTTCGTGTCTCGACAGACGCACCTTTTAAGCGGGATTCTATGCCATAGAGCTTCTGGATTTTGGCCAGCGCTTTATCTGCTTTGCCTGACTTGCCTTTACCTTGAAGCTTCTTAGCATCCATGAACTTGCGACGTGCATGTGCCAAGCAGCCAACATTGGTCACTTGGTGAAGCCCATCATAAGCACCATAGCCATCGGTTTGAAGATAACCACTGTAATCCCCCAAGAAGGCAACAGGGCACGCCCTCGCGCGACTATTTTGATAGTCATACAAGGCGATATTTTTCACGTTAGGAAGTGCGGCATCTGGCGAGTCTGCGCCTGAGCAGTAGAGCCACATGTAGCATTGCTTATCTTCCTTGAGGACATTGAGTGGTGTTTCATCCGCCTGAACCACCACTTGCTCGAGTAGGTGCGTTTTCAAGGCCGCATAAAGCGGTGCGAACTTCTCACTGACTTGGATAATCCACCTTGCCATAGTAGTTCGTGACAGCTCGATACCCGACTGGGTAAACAGTGACTCTTGGCGATACAGTGGCATCGCGTATTGGTATTTGCCAAGAATGATATTGGCCAGCAAGCTTTCTGTCGCGAAGCTTTTAGGGATAATACTTTGCGGCGCTGGCTTTTGAACGATGTGGCTTTTGTCTTTAGTTTGCTCACACTGACGACAAGCATATTTAGGACGAACATACTCCAGCACTTTGAGTACCGCTGGCGAGAACTCTAGCTTTTCACTGCGGTCTTCACCGATTTTATGCAGACTATGTTTGCAGCATGCGCACTGTTTTTCATGGTCGTCTAAATCGAGTTCGATAACCTCACGAGGCAAGGTTTTTGGAAGAGGCTTACGCTTACCGCGTTTCTTCGTTGTGGTGGTCGTCGTGACCTCAACCTCTTCTTCCTTAGCGGCTTCACATTCCACTTCATTGAAGAGGTCACCTTGAGATTCATCGTAAGGCTTTAACGCCTCCGAGCGTTTAGCGAACTGGCGGTCAAAGGCAAGCTTGAGTTGTTCAAGTAGAGATTGACGCTCTTGCTTCCACTCAGTTTTCTCCGACATCAGTGCTTTCACCATCGCTTGTAGCTCAGCAACATCTTGACTTTCTGGGTTGATATTTGGCGTCTTTTTCATGGCACTTATTATACTAAAATCATGCCGCTAACGCTTGGTGGATAAGGCTTTATTATCGTTTAAGTCATTGTGAAATCGTTTATTCGAACGGGTTTGTGGCCGATAATCGTGAAGCCAGAAAGTAGTCTATCAAGCTCGAATTGAGTCAGGCTAAACACCTCATTTTTCTCTTTTGTAGGCCACTTATATTTGGCTTTTTCGAGGCGTTTGTACCAAAGAGCAAAGCCTGTTTTATCCCAGTACAAGACTTTGATTTTGTCGCGCTGTTTATTGGTGAACAGGAACAGTGCGCCGCTTGCTAGAGGTAAATCGGTGTCACTTTCGATAATCGCAGCAAGACCATTGATCGACTTTCTAAAATCGACACTCTCACGATACAGATAAATCTCTGGAGCGCTGAGCATACGTTTCATGATAGCGCACCGATGAGTTCTGCTAGATAAGTGGCTGGCGTGCCTTGTGGAATACTCAGCTCAACATCATTGACGAGCAGTGTCATGTTAGCCGTTGCTATTTGAGCTTGATACTTGGTTGTCTTTTCGACGACTTCTGCTCTAACAAATCCGACAGGCGCTGATTGAGTTGTCGACTGAAGTTGACGGCGTTTTGCGAAGAACGTCGATAAGCTCAGTCCGTGCTGTTCACAGAAAGCACGTTGAGTGATGTTGCTGTGCTCATAGCGTTCGAGAAGAGTTTCCCATTCTTGGTTTGTGCGTCGAATTGCCATTTCAAATCTCCTTGTGGTTGAAGACCTGATCTTATTACTCGCGCAAAACGATTAGAATGCGGGGTTTATGACGCGCTTACTTTTCAGTTAATTTATTGAGTGCTTTGAGCATAGTGTAAGTCTTTCCAACTTATGCATTGTAATGACGAAGAATGAGTGACCCTCAAAGTAACTGTTGCACATGATGCATAGAGGTTTTTCACGGTAAACTCATGTCGTACTTATACTTTGTGTTTGATCTGCTCCAGCCAGACAGGACAATCACAAAGCGAGATGTTGCTTTCCAAAGTTAATTGGGCTTAAGCATCCAAGATCAAAGCGCCTTTAATTTGTATTGTCAATGCAGAACCCTAGCTTAAGCTATTCTCCATAATTCTAGTTATTAATAAATTACTAATTTAGGGGGGCTATGATACACATTTATCCATTTTCGAGCTCTGTCCTTAAGTTAGTTTAGTGATCATCAACCGATTCTGTCATATGTTCACATTTCAGAGGGCTAAGAAAGAAAATACACTGTAGCCCTCAGCCCTATAAATAAAGGGCTGAGGGCTCACGTTAGACTTTTCGCTGAAATGGGCGCAAAACCCCTTGTTAGCCGTCGATCAATTTATTAACGATGAACTGTGCCCTTTCTTTAACTGATGCTTTTGGAACTTCAATTAAGTCATAGCCAAACTTTGTATAAGCGCTCACCATTTCATGATATGTCGCAACCGCCTCATTAAAATCTTGCTTTCGCTCAGCATCATTTTCATAGATTTCTTCCCAAGGAGGAAAAATGAAAACTTTACGGCAATATTCTAATTCACCACATTTAGCTAACAAGAGTTCCGAAATAGGTATGCACTCAAGTTTACTGTACCCATAAGAGTCGATAATACTTCGATCGAAAAGCGTAGTTTCAGTATCACCAAAATTCTCGTAATTGTTGATTTCTTCAAGAACCATTTCGTCTCGGAATGCAGTCTTATCCAACCAAGGTAATGCACTACCTTGCGACTTTACTTGGGCTTGAATAACTTTACGCCCAACTTCTGGTGCGCTTTGATAACCCATCTGACACAACAGTTCGATAACTGAGGTCTTACCTGACCCAGGTCCACCTGTAAAAATAACTCGATTGTTCAAATAAAACTCCATAGACGGTTAACGCCCGCTTAAGGCGTGAGTGAACGTGTGCCATGTTTGAGCGATAGCGAGTTCGGCACACGTTTACGAATCGCACTTGAAGCGTTTGTTATGAATTTTTCACGCCAAGACTGTACTGCTTTTTCGATTGCTCTTAGTCATCAAATAGAAGCCGATAGATGCTAGCAAGGCACAGGAAATGATACTAAACCAAGTGAAGTTATATCCAAAACTGTCTATCAGATAACCTACAACAATAAAGCTAGGCATAATAAGTAGGCTTCTTAGAGTCACTAACACACCTTGTATGCGACCTCTGTGACTTGATGGTGAATTGTTTGCTAAATATACACCTTCTTTGGTCAGTAACAGTACCTCACCTGCGGCTAAGAAAAACCAAGCAAAGAAATGAACTGGAATAGTAGGGAAAGCCATAATTAGGGCATACCCACTAGCAAAAAGTAACCCTGCATAGGCTAAGCTGACAACCTCTGTTTTCTGTGATGTAGCTTTCATTAATAATGGTGTAACAATAACGACAACTATACAGGCATACGTCATTAATTGACCAAAGATAATGGGGCCTTTCTCGGCAAATATGTGACTTAAAAATAGTGGACTAGCCATAGTCATTTGGTTAAGAGCGAACCAAAGAGCCCCACACAGTAAAGTAAACACAATCAGTCTCGGTCTTTCAGAAAGAATGCGCCATACAGATCCATCCAAAGGTTTTTCGAGTTCATTAGATGTACTTTTCTCGTAATTTCGCGTGCTGTTTACAAATCGCCAGATTATGAGCACACCAAACAAAGCAGCTAAACCATTTCCCCAGAATATCCATTGTGTGTAATTCCAGAATAAGTAGCCCGCTATAACAGGTCCAATAGCAGATCCCAAATTGTAAGTAAGGTAACTTAACGACATTACAGCATCACGATTATCAGTATTTGATAAATCAGCAACTAAAGCGTTGCTAGCAGGCAGCGCAATGCCTATAAAGAAATAAGCGCAAAACAATAATATCGGGACCAAGAAGCCAGTATCAGTTACAAAGCCACATGCTATGAGTAAAATTGCACCACTAAACTCACCAACGACCATTGTTTTTTTGTGACCAAAATTATCAGATAGCTTCCCACCTAAGAAACTACCTGCAAGGTATGTTGCGGTAACCATCATTGCTAGTGAACCTGCGACAGTGACTGAAAACCCGAGCTTCTCGGTTAACAACAGCACAAGAAAAGGAATGATGAAATTCCCCATTCCTAAAATCATTCGAGCTATAGCTAAAAAGTAGATATTTGCAGGCAGTCCTTTATAGATTGCGAGAGAAGATATGAGCTTTTTGATGTTTTTTCCTTAGTTGATTAGTTTTGCAGATATTCATAACGCTTTATAGACGGATTATTTCCGTACTTCCGCACACGCTACCGCCTTCTAATAACATAGAATCTGACCATGTTAGATCATTAGTGTATGAAAATCAGTAGATTAAGTATTATTAGCCTTGTTGCACATCACAAAATGCGGAAATTTTCCGTATAAGTCCTCAAATCTTACCTAGACTTAATAACTGTACATAAACACAGTATCGGAGTAAGTTATGAAATCCCCGTTTTTGAACTACATTCGTGACTTTATGCGAGCGAGGCACTATTCGGAAAGGACAATAGACGCCTACCTCTCTTGGATATTTCAGTACATTGTTTATCACAATAAAAAGCATCCAAAGGAAATGGGTACTGCGGAGGTAGAAGATTTTCTTTCCTATTTGATCACTAGCCGTAACTTGGCCATGCGAACTCAGAATCAAGCACTCAACGCGCTAGTGTTTTTATATAAGCATATCCTTCATGACCCTATAGACGTCAATATGCGCTTTAAGAAGTCTAATAAGAGCAAAAAGCTCCCTACAGTCCTCACAGTAAAGGAAGTGAGTAAAGTGCTTGAAAGTATGCCGCCGAGCTTTTTATTGCCAGCACAACTCATGTATGGCTCTGGACTACGTCTTATGGAGTGCCTTCGGCTCAGATATCACGATATCGACTTTGATTATGGTGCGTTGAGAATATGGCGAGCGAAAGGAAATAAGAATCGAGTAGTGACGTTAGCGAGAGAGTTATTCCCGGCGATACGGCGACAGCAGCAACACGTTGAGAGCATTTGGAGGCAAGATGTTAAGCAGAGTGACTATTCCGGCGTGTGGCTCCCCAATGCATTGGCGACCAAATATCCAAACTCAAACAAAGAGCTCAACTGGCAGTTTCTGTTTCCTTCTGCTCGGCTGTCTATCGACCCTACTTCTGATTTGATTCGTCGACACCATATTAATGAGTCGAGCGTGCAAAAAGCTCTGAAATCTGCGGTAAAAAAGACGGGGATAGAAAAGCAGGTTAGCTGTCACACGTTGCGACATTCATTTGCAACTCACTTACTGGAAAGTGGCGCAGATATTAGAACAGTGCAGGAACAATTGGGACATACAGACCTTAAAACTACGCAGGTCTACACGCACGTCATTAACCGAGGAGCGAGTGGCGTGAAAAGTCCGTTATCTAATATTCTTTAGATACAAAAAAGGAGAGCTTTCGCTCCCCTTTTACATAGACCTAACTGCTAATTAAAGAGCAGCTTTCGCTTTTTCAACTAGAACTGCGAATGCAGCTTTGTCGAATACCGCGATGTCAGCAAGGATCTTACGGTCGATCTCGATAGATGCTTTCTTAAGACCGTTAATGAAACGGCTGTAAGATAGACCATTTTGACGAGATGCAGCGTTGATACGTGCAATCCACAGTTGACGGAATTGACGTTTCTTGTTGCGACGGTCACGGTAAGCGTATTGACCAGCTTTAGTAACTGCTTGGAAAGCTACGCGGTAAACACGTGAACGTGCACCGTAGTAACCTTTAGCTTGTTTTAGAACTTTCTTATGACGTGCACGAGCTTGTACACCACGTTTTACGCGAGGCATTATGTCTCTCCTAAACTAAACGATTGATAAACTAAAAAGAATTAAGCGTATGGCATCATACGAACAACTGCAGCCACTTCACACTTAGGAAGGATTGCATTTGGACGAAGCTGACGCTTGTTCTTAGTAGTACGCTTAGTCAGAATGTGACGTTTTGTAGCGTGCTTGTACTTAATACCACCAGCAGTTTTCTTAAAACGCTTAGCAGCACCTTTGTTGGTTTTCATCTTAGGCATGATGAATAACTCCGCATTGTTGAGTTGATTAAACAATAGTAATTAGGGCGAACAAAACCCAGCTGTTCAGAAAACAGCTGGGTTTTCTTACTTGTAAAGCCTTTAATTACTTCTTCTTAGGGGCCAATACCATGATCATTTGGCGACCTTCGATTCTAGTCGGGAAAGATTCTACTACAGCTAAATCTACAGTATCTTCTTTCAGACGATTTAGAACGTCGACACCAATGTCTTGGTGAGCCATTTCACGGCCACGGAAGCGAATTGTTACCTTCACTTTGTTGCCGTCTTCTAGGAAACGCGTCAGGTTGCGTAGTTTTACCTGATAGTCTCCAATATCAGTTCCAGGACGGAATTTTACTTCCTTAATCTGAATCTGCTTTTGCTTCTTCTTCTGCTCTTTCGCAGCTTTGCTCTTCTCGAAGAGGAACTTGCCGTAGTCCATCACACGACAGACTGGTGGCTCGGCGTTAGGGCTGATCTCTACGAGATCCATACCAGCTTCTGCAGCTGCATCTAGTGCTTCTTGAATCGATACGACACCAACAGATTCACCATCTGCACCTGTTAGACGAACTTCACGAACGCCACGAATTTCACCGTTTAAACGGTGCTGGTTTTGTTTGGCCGGTTGTTGGCCACGTCTTCCGCCTTTAATAGCTTATTCCTCCAGATTGAGCTTACGGCTAGAAACCTCGGCTTGGATGTATGAGATAAAGTCATCCACTTTAAACTTGCCTAGGTCCTTACCCTTACGTGTACGTACTGCAATTTCTCCAGCTTCCATTTCTTGGTCGCCACAAACAAGCATGTACGGGATACGCTTCAAAGTATGTTCGCGGATTTTAAAGCCAATCTTCTCATTTCTCAAGTCCGCTTTGGCTCTAATTCCACTTTTTTGCAGTTTTTGTGTTACTTCTTGAACATAATCAGACTGTTTGTCAGTGATATTCATGATAACAGCTTGTTCTGGCGACAACCACGTTGGGAAGAAGCCAGCGTATTCTTCGATAAGAATACCGATGAAACGCTCAAGAGAACCTAGGATTGCACGGTGAATCATAACAGGAACTTGACGTTCGTTGTTTTCATCCACATATGTAGCACCTAGACGACCCGGTAGGTTGAAGTCTAGCTGAACTGTACCACATTGCCATGCACGATCTAGGCAATCATATAAAGTAAATTCGATCTTAGGACCGTAGAACGCACCCTCACCTTCTTGAATCTCGAATGGAATTTCCATTGCTTCAAGAGATTGTTTTAATGCTTCTTCAGAGCGATCCCAGATTTCATCGCTACCTACACGCTTCTCAGGACGAGTCGACAGTTTCACCACGATGTTATCAAAACCAAACGTGTTGTATGTGTCATAAACCATCTTGATGCAAGAGGTTACTTCGTCTTGGATTTGGCTTTCAGTACAGAAGATGTGTGCATCATCCTGTGTGAAGCCACGAACACGCATAATGCCATGAAGTGCGCCTGATGGCTCGTTACGGTGACATGAGCCAAACTCAGCCATACGTAGCGGTAGATCACGGTAAGATTTAAGACCTTGGTTAAAGATCTGAACGTGACCTGGGCAGTTCATTGGTTTAATCGCGTATTCACGGTTTTCTGATGAAGTCGTGAACATTGCATCTGCGTACTTGTCCCAGTGACCAGAACGTTCCCAAAGAACGCGGTCCATCATTAGAGGACCTTTTACTTCTTGGTAGCCGTATTCAGTCAGTTTTTCACGAATGAATACTTCTAGGTCACGGAATACAGACCAACCGTTGTGGTGCCAGAACACCATGCCCGGTGCTTCTTGCTGCATGTGGAATAAATCCAGCTGCTTACCAATTTTACGGTGGTCACGTTTTGCCGCTTCTTCTAGACGCGTCAAGTGCGCTTTAAGCGCTTTTTTATCGTGGAATGCAGTACCATAGATACGTTGAAGCATCTTGTTGTCACTGTTACCACGCCAATATGCGCCAGCCACGTTCAGTAGTTTGAAGTGTTGGCAGAAGCCCATGTTAGGAACATGAGGACCACGGCACATATCGATGTATTCTTCATGATGGTAAAGGCCTGGACGGTCGTCTTTAGAAACGTTCTCGTCTAGGATTTCCATCTTGTATGGTTCGCCGCGACTTTCAAATGTGTCACGAGCTTCCTGCCAGCTAACCTTTTTCTTGATAACTTGATACTTGGTTTTTGCTAGCTCTTTCATACGTTTTTCGATTTTTTCAACGTCTTCCATAGTAAGAGACTGTTCTAAATCGATATCGTAGTAAAAGCCATTGTCGATCGTAGGACCGATTGCCATTTTCACATCTGGGTACAGTTGTTTAATAGCGTGACCAAGTAAGTGAGCACAAGAGTGGCGAACAATTTCAAGACCGTCTTCGTCTTTCGCCGTGATGATTTCTAGGCTCGCATCGTTTTCAATTAAATCACAAGCATCTACGCGTTCGCCATCTACACGACCAGCGATGGTTGCTTTCGCAAGACCAGGACCGATTGAAAGAGCGACATCCATTGTAGAAACAGGGTTATCAAATTGACGTTGGCTACCGTCAGGAAGAGTAATTACAGGCATGTAGTATCCTATTTACAGTGGTCTTGCACACCAAGCAAGACATGTTTTATTGGTTAGCAATTTTCAGTGAAGTGAAAACTGCCGCGATTTCATTGTGTTATCTGCTTATTTTGATGCAAATACGGATGCACCAGCCAAAGCGAACGAACATTGTAAACAAAGCTCAAGAAATAACAATCAGAAATGTGACATGTTTAATAAAACAACGATAGCTTGCCTCTCTCCCACTGCATGGCATACCTCGTAAATTCCTGCTGTTGTAGCCTCATTCTCGTTATGTGAATCTTTGATTTCACATCAATAGCTTCTAATCTATATATTAGGTATGTTGGAAAAAGGGACTTCTTATGGACCATTCAGAATATTACGTCAAACTCAATCAGGATGGGCATTCTACCGTATATTGTGAAGGGCACTTATCGCTAGGCAGCGAAGTTATCGAAGTGGAAAACCAACTCGACCAAAATCATGATGATTCCACCGCCATCATTATGCTTGCTAATGGCACTCGAATATCCGGCGTGAAAGTCATCGAATAAGAGAAGTAAAAAGGAGGCGACCAGGCCTCCTTTTTAACATCATCACTCTGCGTGAGTCACGAGCTTGCGTTAGCGTACCTCGCTTGCTGTATCCAGGCTCTTACCTCGTTAGGCGACATGATGGCAGGATCACCCAACGATTTGTCATCGACTTCAGCAAGCTGTTTTGGCAGAATATCAATTAACAGTTCTAGATCTTTGTGGGAATGAATCTCCTCATCAAAGACCTTCGCCATATCACGACTGTACGACGCATGACGAGCCCTTGCCGCTTTGACCAACCCTTCTAACAGCGTATACCACGTTGTCATTGGACCTTGCACAATCGAGGCAGACTCTGCCGCTGAATCAATAAAGGCAAATGGTACGGTAGTAATCGGCTTGTTGTATTCCATCGCGGCCAAGATCCAATCGGTATCAAATGAAAAATCATACACTGTTGGATTACGAAGGATAACTTGCAGCGCATCACGAGAATAAAGCTTAAATGCCGCCTGAGTATCTTTAATACCTTGAGAGAATATTTGCTCCCCTATCATGCGCTGCATATGACGTAGAGTCTTAATGCCGATGCCCCAACGCTCTTCTTGTTTGACCAAAATCGATTCTGGATGCTTGCGATTACCCAAAACCACTTGTTTGGCCTGTTCTAAGTATGGCTCTAGCAACAACCCTATTTGCCCTAAATGAACTGAGTTATCGGCATCGGTATAAACAACGACATCTGCGCCCTCATCTATGGCCTTTTGGCAACCAAGAACAATCGCTCCACCTTTACGAGAGTCGTCAACACTATGCAGATTAGCTAACGGTCCATCATCTGTATCCAAATGTTCCGACAGTTTAAGCACCGTGACCTTATTGGGCTGCTCTGTGGTCTTAACAATTCCTTTCGCAATATCAGCGCTATCATGAGGGCATCCATCGTCCACGGGATATAAAAGCCAATCAATACAACTGTTCGCACTTATCCAAGACAGCTGTTCTACTTTCATCCGCAGTGAATCTTCACCGTTAGGGTTTTGTTCCGTTTTGGGGTTTAAGCGGTTATGTTCCCCCCACATCGCAAAGACAACGCCAATACGTAGTGGTGTCTTGATCTTTCGCACATAGCGCTTTGAAGCGACCAGTTTAACCGCTAGCCGATACTCCAACGGCGCTTGCTCTTCTATCGCTAACTGTTTTAAATCGCCAACAGACAAACTGCTCAGAGAGTCCAATTGCTCAGCTAAGTGCAACAAATCTTTTTGTTGGTGATTGTTGGTAAGGTCAAAATTCGGATTTGAATCTCGAAGAAGCGCAGCTGCCTGCTGAAGGTCTCGATTGCTAGCCATGATCCCTGTCCTAGTTGTTGGAAACAAAAGCAGACTAGGATTTATGGAACTGAGTTCAAATAATTGTCCCAAGTCATTGTTGGCGTAATCTAGGCGCAACTCAAACAAGCAATTTCGAACAGCATGATTTACTGATTGGATGGTTCAACTGGCACTGGAGCAAAACTCCTTCTTTGCACGGCTTCAACGCCAGAACTGCTCTCTGCTCCTATGTTGGCGCGAGGCACTTGTCGCTCCGTATTCGACGTATTGCTTAAGTCGCCTAAATCAGCTTCGTTAGCCAAAGCATTAATTTCATCCCGTTCTGCGGCTTCGTAATCAAATTCATCAATGGGCGTCGCGATTATCGTAGCCGAGTTTTCAGCTGGCACTGGTGAAGTTTGAATCAAATGACGATTAGTCACCGCTGCTCTAGACGAGGTTGGGGCTGCATTATTAGTGCCTTTGGGGGTGTCGTTCGGTTGTGATGCCGGTGTCGGCACAAAACCTTGAGATTGGGAAAAATTCGATTCTATGCCTTTTAGTCTTTTTTGCCCCGGAACAGTCTGCGTAGTCACTACTGGGGGTGGCGTGCTCGATGGTAAGCTTGCCTGTGTTCGAGTAGATTTTAGGCCAATCTTGGGACCAGAGAACGCGAAAAGATTGAGTTTTTCCTGCCAAACTTGTAGGACTGCCGCATCATTTTCCCACGATTGGTCATAGCCACCAGCAACATCAAACGTCTGCATTTGGGTGAGCAGTTGAGTATTTGCTTGCTCATTTTTCTGATGAAGATACTGCTGCATTTGAGACCATTCTGTCCCTCCTGTCAGTAAATAACGCACACTATTTGCCCAATACTCGTAAGCTTTAGGGTCATTGTCCAAGTTGGCACACACCGTGGCTAGTGCCTCCGCAAGACCCGCGTATTGCCACATCTTTTCAGTGCCTAGTTTTGCTTCAGAGGCTAAAATTTGCAGACTCAGTCTATGATATTGTTCCGCTGCTTGTTTGAATCTTCCGTTACCAGCCAGCAAGGTCGGCTGACTAAATACCCTTAATTCAACTTCCTGAACCCGTGCACTGATAGCGGTGGTAAAGGAAAGCAGTAACACCAACAGCAGAAATCTAATTGTAGTCATCAAACGTCTCCACTAAACACTTACCAGGATGATAGAAACGTGAGTCAAACTGTACGTCTCGGTATTCTCGTGTTCTCGATGGTTGATAGAGCTTTCCTTTCTGCTTGTACAGTAAGGCTTCTAGAACTCCGGCATTGGTCTTAAGCGTGATACTCTTTTCGTACTTACTATTTCTTTCATAACGGCCTTCATACCAACCTCGTTGCGGATCGTAGAGTTCGCGCACGAGTACCATCAAGCGGTCGGTATAATCGGTCTTCCATAACGCCCACATTTGAAAAGCCACACGAGTCGATACCAAAGCAAGCAAATCATGAGAGCTGCCATCTTCAGCTAACGTTATCCATGGAGTACCCAAAGCATAGACCGCGTCATAAACAAAATAAGGGTCGCCAGCTACTACATGGTCACCTCGTGCAGTATAGATTCTATCGACATCCCAACGCGCTTCTTGTACTAAATAGAGAGAGTCTGCCATCGCAGACATTACCTGGTCAGAGTGATTCGCATCGTTGGTACTGGTATCTGAAATCTTGTCCCAATTAAACTCTAGCCCCATCCATAAGTAAGGGGTGCTATAGACGGGTCTTAGGACGTCAAAGTCTCTGGGGTCTCTGCCATCAAAAAGCAGATCAATACCGTAGATTGTCGCGACATCATAAGGGTCAATTCGCATCGCTTTGTAAGGCACAACTTGCCAATCTAAATAACCATAAGAGGTATATTCTTCGACGCCTAAACGCCCCTCTTTGTAACGGGTCACATTGCCGCCATATATTGCGCCTCCGAACAACTCACCATCTTCATTGATAAGTTCACAGAAGTTCCAGCGTAATACTGCTTTATCAATGTATTCGGTAAATTCAGGAGAGAATTGCTTAACGATGGCGAGTGCAATAAGTAAACGCCCAGTATCTAACGAGGACCAGCCAATATCACTAGGTTGCAAACCATAATCCACTTTCTGTCCCGTCTGGGTGTGATAAACCTTGTGCGGAACTTGTCCCATGCTCAAGTTCATGTCATTAAGAAAAGTCAGTACTAAGGTGAGTCGTTCGTCGTATTGTTTGGTTGAGATAAACTCGAACTCTTTCGCTGCGAGCAAGGCGAATAGATAATCGGCAATGCCTGACATATTGGTTGATGGGTAGTTGTCGATGCCATTAACTAATCCAGTTTGAAGCTGAGTGTTGTTCTCAATGTATTTCCAGGCAGTACTTGCCCAAGCCAACTCTTGTTCAGTTAGCTTACCGTAACGCCCCTGACGAAATGTCTGAGAAGTATTGATTGCTTCAACACCAGAACTTACACCTTGAACTATGGTTCCGCAGGCATAAAGTAGAAGCAGAACTAAAAGCAAAACAACCAGCCTTTGCATTCGATGCGCCCCTAAGACTTATTTTTCTTCTTTTTATAGTTCTTGCGTGGCAAGCACTGCCCTTCATAACCAAAAGGTGATTCCAATGCTTTTTCCCACAAACTCGGTGCTATATCTTCATGATACTTGAGTAATTTTCCTTGTTGTTTATAGAGCAGAATTTCTAAGGTGATGCCATTATTGTTCGAAGTGAAGGTATTGATACGACCGGTACCATTCTCGAAAATACCCTCGTAAAACCCTTTATCTCTATCGTAAAGGTGAGAAATATGATCAAACAGCAGATCGGTATACTCTGTATCCCATAAAACCCACATCCCCATCGCACCTTTTACTGCTACAGCTGAGAACTGTGGTAGATATTCACCATTCTCAGAAATAGTATTCCAAGCAAAGCCGTCGGTATAAATGGTGTCATAAACAAAGTATGGAGGCCCTGCTAATTGGTGCTCGGTACGCGCAGTGATAATACCAGTTTGCTTATATCGCTCCTCTTGTACACGATAGATTTGCAAGGCGAACTCTGCCATCCATTCATTGGTATAGGTGTAGTTATGTCCTGTCCTATCGTCGGTCAAGTCCCACCCTAGCTCAATGCCATCTAAAACATAGCTTTCCGTTACGACGTAACTATGCGCTTTGAGCTTTCTGGGGTCTCGAGTATCGTAAGGGACGTCATAGCCATATAAATTGATGGTGGCATAAGGCTGTGGGTCAGAGGCTTGACTGGTATCAAACCCCCAGAGCTGGAACCCTTTGGCAGCATACTCTTCATAACCCAATCTACCCTCTTGCAGATACTGAACAGGTTTGTCTTTCTCCAGCAACGCGCCAAACATAGTGCCGTTCTCATCAACGACATTACAGAAATTCCACCTCAGAATCGCTTGGTCGATACCGGTCGCATACTCTGGATAACGATGTTTGACGATATACAACCAGATAAGCAATCGACCTAAATCGAGGGCAGAATAACCGATTTCCCCTGGTTGGTTACCGTAGTCTACTTTGGCTGCAGTTTGCGTGTTATAAGCCTTGTTAGGTAATTCACCACGGAATAGGTCCAATCGATTTAACGTGCCGATAAAGGCAATCAATCGACGGTCCATTTCCTCTTTCTCAATAATTCCTAACTCGTACGCACTCACCATACCCGCTAGGTAGGACGCCGCGTCCCACCACGTGACCGATGGGTAGTTATTTACCGCATTCACCAGACCTGTTGGCTCTTGATAATTATTCTCGAAGTACTTCCAAGCAATACGAGCCATATCCATTTCTTTTTCGGTAAGCTCACCTTGTCGAGCCTGTGGAATGCTCCAGTGGCTTTTACGTTCAACAATATCGTCGGAAAACTGATTATATTTATTACCACAGCCAGCCACTGCAAGCGCAACACATAACGTTGTCAAATAGCGCATGTTATTCTCCCTAATACTACCCTGTCCTTATTTTGCGCCTACGCTTAATAATGGTCCGTTTTCTATGTAGGCTAGTGACTCTAAGACAATGCCATTGGTGTTCGCGGTAATAGCTCTATTAGGTCGTCCATCAACTTCGTAACGACCCGAGTACCACCCTTTGGTTTCTGAGAACAGGGGCGATACCTCACTGATTAACAAATCCGTGTATTCATTCTCATACAGGGCATACCAACCAAAGGCAGCCTTGGTAGATAGGGTTTTTAAGTGCGACTGGTCTTTACCATCATCTGAAATTGCGTTCCATTCTTTACCATCAGAAAAGACCGTGTTGTAAACGAAATAAGGTGGCTCATCGACGTTATCTTCACTGACTGCAGTAACCACACCAGTATCATCATATCTGCGCTCTTGAACACTAAACACACGGTGCGCAAAGATTTTTGAGACGCTGTCAGAACCAAACTCTAGCCCATCAAGAATGTAAGACTCACTAACCACATAGTTATGAGCATGGAACTTAGCTGGATCGCGTTTATCGGTAGGGATTTCAATGCCGTAAATATCAATCAGGTCTAGATAATCAATGTATTTCATCGAATTAAATACATCTCGTCCCATCAGGAACAGAGATTTAGACGCATATTCTTCATAACCAATACGCCCCTCTTGGACTAACTCAAAACCGCCTTGCTCGTTCGGTCTAGAGCCATATAGATATCCATCGATGAGCATTTCACCAATCTTCCAATGATTCAGAATGTTGTTTACATCGGCGTTGAAGTTGGGATATTGCCAAATCAAGATATTGAATGGCACTAATATCCTACCAATATCAATGGCAGACCACCCAATGCCCGCTGGACTCGGGTTGTTTTGGTAATCCACCATAGCAAGCGTTTGTGTGTTGTAAGCTTTGTTGGGTAGCTTGCCCTCAACCAGTGGAAGCCTAGCAAGTGAACGCAACGCTTTCTGCATTCGCATTTCAAACACTTCATCAGTAATTACATTAATCTTTTCTGCGGCAATGAGCCCCATTAAATATGAGGCGGTATCCCACATGGTCGTCGACGGATAGCCATCAACGGAATTCACCAAACCCGTGTTATCCTGGTAGTTGTTTTCAAAGTAACGCCACGCCGTGTTCGCCCAAGTAAATTCTTCATGAGATAACACTCGATTTTCTTTCAGTGGGATCTCTTCGTGAGCCTCAAAGGTGATATTACCTAACACCTTTCCGTAGTCTCGCGTCTCTATATTGAAAGCGATGACCAATGCAGTACACAGACCAAGAATGAAAACAACGTGGTGCCTTGCAGCCAATAATGCGTCTTTAAACTTCATACTTTAAATCCTCTGTGCTGGTGACTTCTTCTTTGTTTTTCTCTTCTTTCGGAGGCTCCCAAAAAGCGGCAGCTATCATTCCCCACATAGCTAGCATGTTATTGAGAATCCAGAATGTATTGAACACTAGACCGCCACCGGAATATTCACCCCAGGAGCCCGTGTAGTAACCGATCCAGGCATAGAAAATAGAAAAGAGACTTAAGCCAAACACCACCATTTGAGGCAGTACAAGTTTGGCAAAATTACCTGTTTGCCTCTCTTTAGGGGTGGTTGGGAAACTGATTTTTCGCCCGCGTAGCACTGTCCACAGTGCACGTAAATTAACCGGAAAAAATGACAAGAAGTTGGTCTTACCTTTGTAACCAGCCACACCCCAAGTACCCACCATCATCGCGATCTCCGCGGTTAAGATGTACGGTAAGAAATGTAAATAAAAGGTCACATCATAAGCACTAACGGGGGCAATTGAGGTGAGAAAATAGATAATTGGACAGGCAAGGAAAATGATGTTCCAGACGGCCGATAAGTTAGACCAGAAGCTCGCGCCATACATCAGTTTTTGTTTAAAGCTCAGGCCCTTCCTAAATATCGGATTGTCGTTCATAAAGATGTCGATAGATCCACCAGAGTACTTAAAGCGCTGAACGGTCCAAGTTTGCAAATCTTGCGGTGACAGCATTTTACTTTCTACTTTCGGGTGCATTACCGAGCGCCAGTTTCGTTCTGTATCTGAGTGAAGAACAATCGAAGTGTACAAATCCTCTGATACGTGGAATTTGTATGGTGTAAATTCTGTATCAAACAGAATCTCATTTCTAAGGTTGTCTGAAATCGATTGATCAACCTGTTTTTCCTTAGTCAGTTTTCGTATCTGCTTTTCAACGTCTTGCTGCTCTTTGGTGATCTGTTCTGCATATGCTCTTAGTGCCGCTTCCATCACCGCTTCGCGTCTATGAATCGAGCCAGCACCGCAACAAAATGACGCGTTTGCCCAATTACGTCGACGTTGAATAACGTCGTAGAACATTTGCGGATCATTGACAAAGGGATCGTGGCCAAAGGTCACTGGGCCGTAAAACTTTTCTACTCCTTTGCCAAGAGCGGCAGTAGCTTTACCAAATTTACGCTCCAGCCAGACCGGAAGGCGGACTCCTTCCGGTAAATCAAAGAACCATTGAGGTGTTTGAACCCAAGCCACATTTGGGTCTCGGAAATAGCCGAGTGTATTCTCTAGAATCGTAGGCAGCGGTCTGGTGTCTGCATCACAGATAACCACAAAATCACCATAAGTCTGCTCCATGGCATTTCTAAGGTTACCGGCTTTGAACCCTACATTTCCCTCGCGAGTGATGTAGCCAACGTTCATCTCCTCCGCAAGTGCCTTCATCGACTCACGCTTACCATCATCAAGGATGAAGATCTTCATCTCGATGTCATGGGGATAAGTAATTCGTTGCGCGTCTTCAATACTCAGCCTGACGAGTTCTGGCTCTTCATCATAACTTGGGAAAAACACATCAACCGCTAACGGTCTGTCCTCGGCCGAGTCTTTAACACATTGATTGATGTTTGATGGCGGCGCTTTCTTAGGTTCATCTTTAGTTTTCCAGAGATTAAAAGTGAACAGGACAGAACCAATAAATGCACAAGATTCTGCAAAAGCCAATGGAAGTGAGAACCACAACGCATCCATATTCAGAGCATAAGTCCAACGCCACCATAGATACCAAATGCCCAGTGTTAAGTTACATGTCGCTAAATATTGATAAAGCAACTCTCTCGGTATACTGTGAGGTACTGGCTCTGGTGGTACTCGATGTTCATACTTTTGAAAATAGTTGTCCATTTGCCTAGCTTCCCTATAGAAAATAGCTTTTCTACTTATTTAACTCATGTGTACACCGGCTTTGTTGCCGAAATCGA
>NZ_JPJA01000088.1:300266-340963 GCF_000733315.1 Vibrio sp. ER1A | reverse complement strand
TGAATTCGGCAACAAAGCCGTGTACACCTTCAATCACATATTATTAACCGCACTCTAGTAGTCCCCTGTAGAGTAGTGATTACTAGAAATCATTACTCCATCTTTCGACCTAATATTGATTACAAATTCGGAGCTCACCTTATCTACTGGCACTGACGCAATATTCGAAATCGAGTTAGAGCCAATAAGAATATTGTTTTGCTCCCAACACCGTTTGGGCTGATGACTGTCGTCAATACATTCTAATGATATGCTTGCCTGTGAAATCTCTTCTCGTGAGTCATTGATTACACTGATATCTATAAGCGTTGAGGATATATCATTATTTATGCTGGCAACCGCCAACACGGGTTGAAATGATTCTTTAACCGCAAAGTAGGCCGGCTTTGGATTTCGCTCTACATCAAGAATTGCCCAAGTTACGGCTTGCCAACTATCGACAAACATAAATTGATATATTGCAGCGATGCCTTTATTTTTTTTCAATCTAAGTTGCTCAGCCGCGTATTTATTCACTTGTCTTTGGTATCGCTGAGAATTAACAATATAGCTATTCAGTGAGTCTCCTATTTCGACTCCTGCAATATTGAGCGTTTCATGATGCTGATAATTGTGATACGAGAGCTTCTCAAGCTGTGCTCTATTAAGTGGCCAGTTAGACTCGCCATCCAATATTTCTCCCACGGTGTCGGCATCAGGAAAAGATTGCGCCCCAAATTCACTGATGATTGGCGGACCTACAACTTTACGGTAGTCCTTGTAATGACCCGAGTACCATCCAAACCAAGGGTGCTCATGGGTGTAAGACGCTTGTCTCGCTATTCGACGGTCATCCGCTGCCTTTAGTGCCTGATAAACGGCTTTAGTGAGTTCCACATTGTGGTCAGGTTGATAACTTCCGTACTTATATTTCATCCACGTTGCATCCCACGGCGGCTCATTGTGAGCGCTCCAAAATGCGATAGAAGGATGGTTGTATAGCATATCGATCATATCTCTGGCCTGAGATTCCGCTTCAGCGACCAAACCTATTGAATCTTCATAGCCCCATTGCAAAGGGAAGTCTTGCCAAACAATCAGACCGAGCTCATCTGCTTTATCATAAAAACGCTTACCTGCAACATGAGCGTGTACTCGAACACTATTGATGTTGGCTTCTCGCATCAACATCAAGTCACGTTCATATTCTTCATTCCCCATTTCACCTAGCCACTGACTACCAATGTAATTGGTTCCACGAATAAAATAAGGCTGGAAGTTTACGTAGAAATGTTGGTTGTCCTCTGAGTATTCAAAATGTCGAAAGCCTATTTTTTCCGAGCGCTGATGAGACAAAATTCTCTCACCTTCGAATACTTCAACCCTGAGGTCGTATAATGTTGGCTTTCCCCAGTCATATGGCCACCACAGATCCCTCTTCATACTAGGAATTGTCCAAAGGATGTCCGATTTTCCTTTATTCAACGAACGAGTAAATTCGTAGCGCTCAATCGTGGCTTCAGGTCGATCTGTGTTATGACGTTGCAGTGCGATAACAATGGTTGCTTCAGTGGTAATACTGCTATTCAAAGTCAGTTTAAGTTGCCCTGTCGTCTCTCCAGCACGACTTATCTCAGGGACAAATTTAAGTGTTTTTATAGCTATAGGACCTGTTCTCTCGAGAGCTACGCTTCCCCATATCCCTCCGGAGTTAGCCTCTTGGCCTCTATCAGACCAGGCTCCTCCAGGTCGAGTATCGTGATGATTTAAAACACCTTTAATCTCTTTTTTGTTGAGAGACCAATCTTCTACTTTCTGATCATTTTCGCTTGTTACCACCACAGAGAGTTGATTGTCGTTGGATTTGATAACATTTGTGACTTCGTAATCAAACGGAGCGAAATATCCGCTATGAGGCGCGAAAGGCATATTATTGAGTGCAACTCGTGCTTGATAATCGACTGCATCAAACTTGAGCCAGTAACGCTTCGATGAATCATAATTGCTGACATCAAAGTTAGTCTGGTACAAAGCGCTACCTGAATATTCTACGCCTGAACTGTGCCAATTTGATGGAACTGCGATGCTCGTTTGCTCCGCATTTTCGGAATTAAGCCTTTTGAAATCCCAATAGCCATTCAATGACTGGGTGGCATCAGTATGAGCTAACTCGGTAGACGTACAGCCTACCAGTAGTATTCCAAGACTTAGATTTGCAATCCAACGCCACATCCCAGCCACCTATGCCAGAGCGTCATAAGACTTAATTAAATGGAACGTATTGCGGTTATCGTCGAGAGTTAGTTCGACTTTATCAACTAAGGCCGCAAGAATAATAAAGCCTCTGCCTGACGTTACCCACGTGTCAGGATCGTCCGCATCTGGTTCAATAAAATCGGCCTCAAGCGCGGACGCAAAATCATCTTTAGACATTCCTTCTCCGAAATTGGTAATATCGACGGTGATCGTTGAATCCGTCAAAGTACTTACAATTTCTATGACCTCACCTTCACGCTCTTTATAAGCATGCTCAAAAGCGTTATTTACTAACTCAACTACGCACAGCTCCAATTCATCAATAACACTGTTTTTAACCGCTTGCCGAGACCAAAATGCCTTCAGATCGTTGGCCACATTTCTTGATGTAATCAGTGAGCTTTCATAAGTGTGAGTAAATACATTGCTATCAACCATGCTTTCTCCCATCACATTTTATTGATCACATCAGCTAGACGATTCAAAGCTGGGTGTGGGCGCAGGTTAGTCCACTGAGTTTTATCCTCAACCTCACCGTCATGTCCAATGCCATATTCACCAAAGATAGTCTGTTCCTCGACAACAGCATTGGTATGAATTTGCGTGTAATCAAACACCAGAGAGTGTTTTATTGTCGCATTGGCGTCCACTTGACAGTTTGCGCCAATCAAAGTGGGACCAGTGATGGTCGCCCCCTCCTTAATTTGGCATCCGCTACCAATAACAACTGGCGGAATAATATTGCATTCTTCGAGGTCGACTTGAGTGTTAATCCCGAGCCAAATACCCGCTTTCACTTGCGTGCCCGGCACTCTGTAACCTGGAACTTTACCACTCAATACATCCTTGGTGACGCCCCAAATATCCTTGATGTTACCGACATCCAACCACTGAAAGTTCATTTCAACAGCGTAAAACGGTACATGTTGCTCTACGAGTTTAGGGAATAACTCACTACCAATATCAAACTCTTGATCGCTAGGAATATAGTCGAAAATAGCGGGTTCAAAGATATAAATACCTGTATTGGCAAGATTAGACAGCGCATCTTCTCGAGCGGGCTTTTCCTGAAAACTTTGCACCAAACCTTTATCGCCCGTCACCACAACACCATACTTTTCGACTTCTTCTTCAAGCACTCGTTTGGTAATAATGGTTGCAATACCTCCACACTTTTTATGCTTGCGAACCGCCTCTTTCAAATCAAGATCAATCCATGCATCACCGCACACCACGACAAACGTCTCATCAAAGAATCCGGAAAACTCTTGAATGCGTTTCATCCCCCCAGCCGAACCTAGGGCTTTGCTTTCAAACTTGCCGTCCTTAAGCTCTCCCTCACAAGAATAAGAAAGCTGAACATCGAAATGGTGGCCATCGCCGAAATAGTCTTCTATCACCTCAGCTAAGTGACTCGTATTAATGACAATCTTAGTAATATTGTGTTGAGCGAATAACTCAATCATTGATTCCATTACGGGTTTGCCCAGTATCGGAATCATAGGTTTAGGTATCTGTTGAGTAATGGGTCTTACTCGAGTTCCCTTACCCGCTGCCAATATCATTCCTTTCATTGCCTGTCCCCTAGCCTAATCATTAGAACTAATACTTAAACCGACGCTGTCATTGCATCCTCGACTGTGTCATAGGTTTTTACTAGCCTATCCATTCGGGTTAACTTCAGTAGATCTCTGACAGGCTGCTTGGCGCCAACAATAGCTATTTGCCTATCTCGAAGAAGCTTATAAACTGCCATTACAGCTCCTAATCCACTGCTATCCATGAAATTTACGTTCGATAGATCAAGCAACAAGTTAGGTTTAATATCGCCCTGAATATCTTCCATAGACTGTCTAAACGTTGGAGCCAACTTAGCGTCAAAACGCGCTTCTTGAACTTCAACAACCGTAAACAGGTCGTTGTTCGACACTTCATAATTCATAGTGGTTTCCCTATTGGTTTGGTGCCCATTTGCAAACTAACATACTGATATCATCATCAAAAACGTCACTCTTCTGCCAATCTCTCACCTCTGACACAATGGCATTAGGTTTGTCTTCAAAGCTCGTAGCCGCATGCTGTTGTATCCTTTTTTTTAGCCTGTCTTCGGTGTAAAACTCCCCCTCTAGTCTGGCTTCAGTGATACCATCTGTATAAATCCAGATTTCATCGTTAGGACCTAGCTTCACCGATTTTTGCTTGTAGTCTGCAAAATCAAACATACCAACTACGAAATTATCCTCACCCAAGAATTCGGTAGTTCGAGTTCCGTGTTGGTACCACACAATTGGTGGGTGCCCGGCAATGCAATAATCCAGTTCCCCTGTCACCTGATTCAACACGGCATAAACCATAGTGAAGTAAAGGGGGTTTGAGTCATCTTGGCTATAAATATCATTTAGTTTCTCTACCACCTCATCGGTCCGACGAATGACTTTTCCTGAAGACGTTTCTTTGTAAACCACTGAATTAGGACCACTTGCGATAGACAGCGTCTGTTGAACGGAAAACGATAGCAAAGCGGATGAAACCCCATGTCCCGACACATCCAACAAATAGAAACCAATATGCTGTTCATCGAGTTCGAAATAACCCAAAATATCACCACCGATCTGCGCACTTGGAATTGAGGTGTAATTCATCAATACATTATTAAATTCAAACTTCGTCGGTAGCAGTTGGCGAATAAAGTCACCTGCAGCGTCTAAATCCTGTCTTATTGTGGCGTAGGCATTATCAAGCGCTTGATTCTTCTTAAGTAATTCATTGTGCAAATTTAAATTTCTAAAGCCTGCTCTAATACGCGCATCGAGTTCATCTATGGCGGTATTTTTAGCAACAAAATCATCAGCTCCCGCATTAATTCCGCTCACAATAGAGTCATTGTCATCTTTAGCTGATAACAGAACAAAGAATATATAGCGATTGTAATCCGTCGATTTAAGAGTTTGACATAATTGAACCCCATCCATCTTCGGCATGACCCAGTCACTGAGTACAAACTGAATATGCTCGCTTTTTTTTAATATTTCTAAAGCTTCATAACCATGGCTCGCAACAGTTACGCGATATCCTTTTTTTCTTAGAAGAGAGCTCATAAGAACCTGCGTCGTTTTATTGTCTTCAACCAATAAAACCTCTTTAGATTCTGTTGTATTACTAAGCTCATTTTGTGTCATTTACGAGATTCCATCTCACTTATGAAGCATTATTTACTAGAATAGAAACTGAGAACGAAAAAACAAAAAAATATTTTGCTTTTCTTTACCTTAGAGCAATGTTGAATATCAAGTCTTGCCACATCGGCTTGCAAGGATGGCGTAATAAATGAAGAAATGCGTCAGTATTGGCTTATCTACAATCGCATTAACCTCGTCTTGTTTTGGTGATGAATATCTATCAAACACTCGCGAGCACGCGCCTGCGCCAATTTCCCCTAATCTCACTGACGGTGACAACATTCCCAATAGTAAAGATGAAAAAAGCGAGTTGGACCTAATATGGCGAGGCGTCGAAAGCTCCTTTGAGCTCCCATTTGGAGAGCTAAAGGAAAGAGAAGGACTATCAGGGCTCAGTGGCAACTTTTCGCTCAACTTACCGCTGATACAAACTCAAGACGCTAACTTGCCTTCCGGTGCTACGAATGGGCCCGCTAACGTCAATTACACAGCTAACTTGTCGTTGAAGTATGTTTTGATTGGCAATTGGTTTGCTTCTGGCACAGTTTATTATTATTTCGATAAAGACCAGCAGCAAACGTGGAACCCAGACTTTACCTATGTTTTTGGTTACAGCGATTGGCGACCTTATACTCTTAGTCTTTTGTACTCCAACTATGGAGGAAACCGCTTTTCACCTGAAACGGGCGGCTCTAGAACTAATTTTGATGAAGGTACAGTGTCGCTTGGGTGGAAGTTTCCAATTACCGGAAAGCTACTAGAGTGGACTCGAGTTTCCGAAGACGGAAGCATTGGGTGTCAAGTCGATTATAATTGGACGCCTTCCTACTTCGACCTAGCCTCCTCCAGTTATAAGGCACATCAAAGAACTGCATCCCTTGGATGTAAATACGCCATTTTTGGTAACTGGTACGTTAACGCCACCGCTTTCTACTACTTTGACAAATCACAACAGCAGCCGTGGAATCCAGATTATACCTATGGGTTCGGCTATTTTGATTGGCGACCAGGAACGATTACTTTGCAATACAACAACTACTCTGGTAACCGTTGGAACCCAAGTAATGCCGCAGAAGGAACAGGTCGTTTCCTTGATGGCTCTATTACTCTTGCTTACTCCTTCGCATTTTAGGAATTTTGTAGAAATGCGCTAAAAAAGATCCTATTTCTTATATTAAGCACATATCCTTGTGAGGCTCTGACTGCTTGCCCTTCTAATTGAGGGGCTTTTTTTGTCTTATAAGGCCAGACTTCAATCTTATAAGTATAAAGAGAGGGGAAATTATAGAGAAAAGAGAAATAAACTTTACGATTGCAAACAGCCATAAACTTTTCGTTCACAATGCTGACAATAGTATGAATGGCGGTGCGTTTTTTCGCTACAATGAGGACAAACTAGCATTCTTTTATCCTTGCTCAGTAAAATTATCACCAATCCTACTGGCCCCAGAACATACCCTAAGAGTAGCCCCGCTATTAAACGGCCTTTTAACGCGCCAATAGCACTGCTCGCAATAAAGAAAACACCATAAAAGCTAAGCCAAAAAACCATCTCCGAATCCATCGACACCACTCCGCTTTAACGATTGTTGCGACTGTTGTTTCTCTAACAGTCTAGGATTCTAGCTATTCGTGTCGAGTTTATTTGATCAATATACCTTGTTTGTAAACAAAACTTTAGGGTAGGCATAATGACTTAAGCAAGTTGTAATAGGCGACTGACATCTTGTCCAGTAACAAACTCTCGCTGGCTTTCTTTTAGCACCCAATTAATCGGGTTTCTCACCCATGGTTGTGGGTCATTTTGTGGAAAGCGGTCTACCGTTCTTAATCCAACCACGTTCAAACCTACTTGCTGACACGTCTCTATACATCGTTTGGCGTGCCATGCTTGCGCAACCACTATCACGTTACGGCCCACGGATTTCTCTAACGCTTTTCTTGCCACGTCAGTCGTGGTTTGGTAATTGTCATCAGCAATTACGTGTGCATTGGGCAAAGCCGTAATGTGCTGTGCTACTTCTTGTTGTATATGCGCGTCAAGAAATCCGTTTTCACGAACCAAATCAGTGGCTACATTGGCAAGTCGTTTGTTGACATCATCACTGTCACCGAAAGAAAACGCCACTACGCTATGTGCATCAAGTGGTGAACCAAAATTCTCGCTGACAAGCGTTGTAGTTTCTAAATACTGAGCAAGTCTCTGTTTCTGAACTGCATTGAGTTGATAGTCAAGTTGTTCAGATTTTAGAAAAGTAGCCAAGACGCTGGCTGATTGACGAACGAGAGAAACGTTAGATTGAGAGAGTAAGTCGATGAATTTTCGCATAGGAGCACCTTAAATTTCAGCTCGCCTATCCGTTGACTTTTGAAGAGTCCTTTGACGCGGTATATATTAACAGAATTATCGAAAAAGAACAGCAAAACGTTCAATTATTGTACAGCACTAGTCTCATTTGAAACCTCTTGATAAGTACCCCAAAACTAGATTAGAAAAACATTATTCATGTCTTATCATCTAGTTAAATACGGAGTCTTCATTTAAGGAACAATGTCAGTGCAAAAGTTGATGCCAGTGCTAGGTCTCTACACTGCTTTCATTCCCGTGCTCACTATTGATGTCCCTTCGACTGTTAAATTGAACAGACCGCCATGGTCCGCAACCAACTCAAGTCAAACGGTCAAACTAGACTTGTCTCGTTTAACACGCAACGATTGGTTACTCGCCAAAAAATCCATGTACTACTTTGATTTAAACTATCATCCTGAAACTGAACTCTGGGACTCGGTGCAAGGCTACCATCACGCGACCATGTGGGATATTGCCAGTGGAATATCGGCAACACTCGCGAGTTATGAACTAAACCTTATTTCCAGAGAAGAAGTGAGAGATAAACTCAGGCTTACTTTGGATACGCTTGCCACTATAACATTGTATCAAAACACCCTTCCAAATAGAGAATGCAGTGCCAAACACGGAAAACCATCAGGCAGTTACAGCGACACCAAAAGTAATGGCAATGGTTTGAGTTATTCGGTTATAACTTAGCGCAGAGCTTTACCAAACAGCACGTAGAAAAAGTGTCGGTCGATGGTATGTCTGTATATGTGGATAATCGAAACGTCCCTATTTCACTACTGATCCCTATGTACTAACTGCTATAGAAATAGGGTCAAAGAACGTATGGTGGAATCAACTTGATCAACTTTATCAACTGCATAAAAAACGTTCCAAACGGTTAGGACAACTTCAAGTATTTGCTGAAGACGCGATGAGTAAAAGTCCTTGGTTTGCCTACAACAATATTTACTATTATGGCAAACCTTGGCTGAGCGTGAGCCCCGGGAGTAAACCGATCGAGAACCCACAGACGTTCAGTTCAAGGATAGGATTCGGGCTAAGTGTTTTATATACCGATGATTTCTCACAGCAACTCTACAATACGGTTGTTAAAACCAGTCTAAGCTCTCGAAGTATCCCAACTGGTCGTTATAAAAATGGCGGCACCAACACCGCCTATAACATCAATACCAACTCTCTTGTGCTTACAGCACTATGGTATAAAGCTCTTGGTAATCATGCTCTCCACCCTTATGCATTAGAGCAGTCAAATTCCGCCAAATAGCCTGCAAGTTCGCCAATGTTGTCACCTAGAGTGTTCTTACGTTAAACACATGCTCTACATTGCTGATAGCTGAAAGGAGTTCATCGTTAGGCTCTTGCTCAATGTCGAGAATAGTATACGCGACCTCCTCTCGGCTTTTATTCAGCATATCGAGCACGTTAATATTCAAATCAGCCAACAAAGACAATACGCTACCCAAGACCCTAGGGACGTTATCATTAGCAAACGTAATTCGGTAGCCCTCTGCCCTTTCCAAACGAATCGTAGGAAAGTTAACTGAATTAGTAATGTTGCCATTTTCCAAGAAATCAATGAGCTGCTCTGCCCCCATGATGGCGCAATTTTCCTCTGCTTCGGACGTCGAAGCGCCAATATGAGGCATGAGGATCACGCCATCACGACCAATAAGAGAAGGCGTTGGAAAGTCAGTCACATACTGATCAATTTGGTGATTCTCGAGCGCGGTTATTACTGCGTCTGTATCGACAATTTCTTTACGAGCAAAATTCAGCAACACCATGCCTGGTTTAGCTGAAGACAATAAATCGTGGTTAATCAATCCTATAGTTGAAGGCAGTGCAGGAACGTGAACGGTCACGAAATCACATTTTGCAATCAACGACACTAAATTCTCCGCTCGCTTAATACGACTTGATAACCGCCAAGCCGCTTCAACACTCAGCGCTGAATCGTAACCAATCACGTTCATACCAAGATCAATAGCGGTATTAGCGACAGAGGCACCAATTGCGCCTAAACCAATTACACCAAGTGTTTTTCCTTTGATTTCAGAGCCAGAAAAACGCTTCTTTTCCTTCTCTAATAGCTTGTCCATCGCCATAGCATCAGTCATATCGGAGAGGGTATGGGAGTAACGAATACCACCCACGACATCTCTTGCCGATAACAAAAGCCCGGTTAATACCAACTCTTTCACTGCATTGGCATTAGCACCCGGCGTATTAAACACGACAATTCCATTTTCCGTGCAAGATTTTATCGGGATGTTGTTTACCCCTGCTCCGCATCGTGCAATGGCTTTAACGCTCGTAGCAATAGGTTCATCATGGAGTTTATGACTGCGAAGCAAAATTGCATCTGGCTCATTAAACTCACTACAGACTTCATATTTGTCGCGTGAGAACTTGTCCAATCCTTGATTCGAAATAGCGTTGTAGGTCTTTATTTTCTTCATTATCGCTTCACCTTAAGTTGAAATTCCATTTCTACTCATCAGCGTACTGTTATTGTCCCAAAGCTGGCTTTTTTCTGTTGTGCCAGAGACAACAAAGCACCTGACCAGCAGGTGCTTTGTAATTATTGTGTGACTTCAGCATAAGCCCAATCTAGCCATGGCAGTAACGCTTCCAAGTCGCTAGATTCAACGGTAGCCCCTGCCCAAATTCTGAGTCCCGCTGGCGCGTCCCGATAAGCGCCGATATCAAACGCGACACCTTCATCATCCAACAATTTAATCATCGCTTTAACTTGCTGCTCCGATGCATCAAGCGTGAGGCATACACTGGTGTTAGAACGTTGTGTTGGTTCTTTAGCTAAGAAGTGTATCCACTCTCGTGATTCAACGAAGTTTGTTAGTACAGCAAGGTTGGATTCCGATTTCTCAATCGCCGCACCTACACCGCCAATATCTGCCACCCAATCGAGAGTATCAATATAGTCCACCACGCATAACATAGAGGGTGTATTGATCGTCGCCCCCTTGAAAATGCCTTCTATAAGCTTTCCACCTTTTGTCATGCGGAAAATCTTCGGCAGTGGCCACGGGGGTGTATAAGACTCTAATCGCTCGACCGCTTTAGGGCTCAAAACAATGACCCCATGAGCCCCTTCTCCACCTAACACCTTCTGCCAGCTGAAAGTGACCACATCCAGTTTTTCCCAAGGCATAGGCATCGCAAACACAGCGGAGGTTGCATCACAAATAGTCACCCCCTCTCTATCATCACTAATCCAATCACCATTCGGGACTTTCACTCCAGAGGTCGTGCCATTCCATGTAAAGATGGTATCGTGTTGTGGATTTGCCTGCGTTAGATCTGGTAGCGACCCATAATCGGCTAAATAGCTATTTACTTGCTCAAGTTTCAATTGCTTGGTGATGTCCGCTAACCAACCTGAGCCAAACGACTCCCAGTGGAAAACATCGATTGGACGATGACCTAACATCGACCACATCACCATCTCCATCGCTCCAGTATCGGACGCAGGAACGATGCCAACACGATAGTCTTCTGGGATACCCAGTATTGCTTTGGTTTTTTCTATCGACTCAGCCAGAACCGCTTTGCCTAAAGACGAACGGTGACTGCGGCCTAATGTGGAAGCATCCAGTTGAGTGAGATCATACCCCGGACGCTTGCTACATGGTCCAGAAGAGAAGTTAGGGTTTTGCGGTTTGAGTTGAGGTTTCATAAGCCTCCCTGCTTGTGAATATTGAATAACTATTCATCACATTGTCGTAAAACAGACGCTAAGGCAAGAGGGTTATGCTGATCGGCAATAAATATGTGTATTTACTGTGTGAAATGAGCCGTTTTCTCTGCAAAAACAACAAAAGAGTACTTTGGATTTTTGAGACAACCCCAAATTAAAAAGGCAGTGCTTTTACGCACTGCCTTAAACTAGATACTGTTTGTTGCTTATCCCACAACACCAACAGCAGCTTGCATGATGATGCCGCAGATGTAAGCTCCGTAAGTCCCTAGCGCATAACCAAGTACTGCCATCAAAATACCTACTGGTGCTAGTGATGGGTGGAAAGCCGCGGCGACAACAGGCGCTGATGCTGCACCACCAACGTTGGCTTGGCTACCTACAGCCATGAAGAATAGCGGTGCACGAATCAGCTTAGCCACAAATATCATCAACAATGCGTGAATCGTCAGCCATGTGATACCGATAAAGAAGTAGCCCGGATTATCTAGAATCGCAGTCACGTCCATTTGCATACCGATAGTCGCCACTAGAATATAGATAAATGCTGAACCGATTTTAGAGGCTCCAGCATGTTCTAGTGTGCGCGCGGGTTTGAACATAGAAGCAATCAATGCAAATGTCGTAACAAGAACGATGAGCCAGAAGAATCCTGACGTCAGACTGTATTTCTCTAACCCTGGCGCATTGGTTGCGATCCAAGGAGCAATCAAATCAGAGCCAAAATGTGCAAGACCCGTTAAGCCAAAGGCGATCGCCACGACTTTCATCATATCTGTCGTTGTGATTGGACGAGAGTTTTCCTCTTCGTATTTCGCAACGGTTTCTTTTAGTTCATCAATAGAAGAGGTGTCAGCTTTAAGCCATGCATCCATTTTCTTTTGACGACCAGCCATGATAAGCAAGATAGCCATCCAAATGTTGGCACAGATAACGTCAACCGTAATCATCGCAGAAAATAGTTGGTCGCCTACACCGAACACTTCTTTCATTGCAGCTTGGTTAGCACCGCCACCAATCCACGAACCCGCAACTGTTGTTAGGCCACGCCATACATCACCAGAAACGAGGTCTGGATTGATAAAATCTAAAATTACGATTGCAGCTGGTCCACCAATGATGATGCCCAATGTGCCCGTTAAGAACATAATTACCGCTTTCGAACCTAAGCCGAAGATCTTCTTCAAGTCTGCAGAAACGATCAACAGAACCAAAGCGCCCGGCAGTAAGTATCGGCTAGCAACAAAATATAGCTTAGAGTCAGAACCGTCGATAATGCCCGTTGTATTAAGTAAAGACGGGAGGAAATAGCACAGCAACAGACCTGGGACAAAAGAGTAGAATTTTCTCCAGAAAGGATTTTTGCTGCTCTCGGTGATAAATACTCCACCAAGAATGGCAGCAAGTAAGCCCATTATGACTGCGTCATTCGTGATCATTATTGTTAGTCTCCTTAACTTGCATCCATTGAAACATTTGGACACATTTGGTCAGTGGCCAGAGACTATACATACATCTCTTTATTGTCACAAATTTTAACAATTTTTACCCAATCGAAATGAATAAATAGAAATTCATCTTTGCCAAAAATCGTTTAGCCTACGCGTTTTGAGTCTGTCGATTGCGTATAGCCATTCACTAGAATTAAGTAAAAACGCTATATTATCAGCAAGTTGTAATACGAACTTTATGTTGTTCAGTAATCATTTTGGCAACAATTCCTTCACCACTAATCATCAACTCCGCAATACAACTAGACGCATAAAAATTGTTAAATCGTACAAATATCAAACAAACATCTATTGATTGTTATTTGATACAAATCACATTTGAGAACATAAAAGTGTTGAATTTTAACGGTGATTTTCACGAAACTTGACACCATGTATCACATTTTCAGCACTATTTGCCGCAACTGAACCAAAAAAAGAGGAGCAAAGCTCCTCTTTCGTTTACTCGTTAACATTGAGTATAGGTCATTCCATCGTCGGCATTGAGAAAGAGCTTGTATGCTGTTCTAAACGAACACTCGCAGGCCAACGACTAGTCACGGTTTTCATCTTGGTATAGAAACGTACGCCATCATTTCCATGAACGTTTAAAGGTCCAAAGATAGAACGCTTCCACCCTCCAAAGCTATGAAATGCCATTGGAACAGGAATTGGCACATTCACACCTACCATGCCAGCTTGAACATCCTCACTAAACTGACGTGCGGTTTCCCCATCACGAGTGAAAATAGCGGTCCCGTTACCATATTCATGTTGATTGATTAATGATAAAGCCGTTTCGTAGTCACTAACACGAACCACGGCTAACACCGGTCCAAAAATCTCTTCCTTATACACTGTCATTTTTGGCGTGACGTTATCAATCAGAGTTGGGCCAACAAAGTACCCTGTTTCATTTCCCGTCACGGTAAAGTCGCGGCCATCAACAACAATTTCGGCACCTTGCTCTTCGCCGCTAGTGATATAGTCGCAGATGGTTTGTTTGTGAAGCGCAGATATCACCGGGCCCATATCGTTTTCAGTACCCTCCACAATACCTGGGCCTACTTTCATTTGTGAAATTTGCTGTGTGAGCTTCTCAATCAAACGGTTTGCGGTCTCATCGCCGACTGCCACTGCGACGGACAGTGCCATACAACGCTCACCTGCAGCACCATATGCCGCCCCCATAATGGCGTTGGTCGCCATATCCATATCGGCATCTGGCATCAAGATGCAGTGGTTCTTCGCCCCGCCAAGGGCTTGGCAGCGTTTCCCATGAGCAGAGGCTGTGGCATAAATGTATTCAGCGATTGGTGTGGAACCTACAAAACTAACCGCCTCTACTTTAGGTGACGTAAGCAAGGCGTCTACAACTTCTTTATCACCATTAACTACATTAAAGACACCATCAGGTAATCCCGCTTGTTTTAACAATTCAGCAAGAATCAAAGCCGTTGACGGATCTTTCTCAGACGGTTTCAACACAAAAGTATTACCCGTCGCTATGGCAACTGGAAACATCCACATTGGAACCATGGCAGGGAAATTAAACGGAGTAATACCAACACAAACACCGAGAGGTTGCATTAAAGAGTGACTGTCAACGCCAGTACCGACATTAGCTGAGTGCTCACCTTTCTGTAAGTGAGGGATACCACAGGCAAATTCCACCACTTCTAACCCACGAGTCACCTCCCCTATCGCATCGGAGTATACCTTGCCATGCTCATTTGAAATGGTGCGTGCTATCCGATCCATATTTGCTTCAAGTAACGCCTTGAATTGAAACATCACTCGCGCACGTTTGAGCGGTGACGTCTTAGACCAAGCTTTAAAGGCTGTACTCGCCGCTTCAACCGCTTGCTCAGCTTCATGAGCGTAACTCAATACCACTTGTTTTGTTTGTTCTCCGGTTGCAGGGTTATAGACCGCACTAAAGCGCTCACTTTCACTGTTAACAATCGCCCCTGCGACATAGTTTTGAATGGTTTCCATAGTATCTCCACAATTCTAATAAATACTCAAGCATCGAATATCACTGCGATGTACTCGGCCTGAGTGCATGTAGTTACATTCGATTTTTCCACGCTGAAACAAGCGTTAGATAGTTCGCCTTTATATTCGCTTTGAATGTGTCGTCATCTAATTGGTTAGCAAGCCACGCTTTCGAAGGCTCACCAAAGATAGTCCGCCCTACGGCAAACCCTTTAACAAGCTTACTGGCTTGAGCGTGTTTAAACCCTTCAGCCAACGCTTCTTTCGAGGCATCTAATCCAAGTAAGACAACGCCATAGCAATGGCTGTCATTGCTTGACACTAGATCTTCAACCGCTCTCCAGCCTTCGGGTAATAGAGGGGGCAGCTTCCACCAATCCGGTTTGATTCCTAACTGATAGAGTCGCTGTATCGTTTCAATATAATAGTTATCACCTTGAGGCATCGAGCTTGGCAGAATGACTTCAATCAGTAACTCATGCCCTGATTGGCAGCAGGCAAGATAAACATCACTTAGTAGGCGCTCTTGTTGCTTTTTGAGTTCATGAGCATCGTCGGGATGATAGAAGACTAAGCACTTCACAATGTGTTCTTTTGGCCAAGACACAAGTTGCGAACCAATATTGCCATGTTCAAGCTCCAAAGGACGAGAGCCTGGCAGCTCGATTGGTCTTCCAATCCACCAACCTTTACCTGTAGCTTCGTTGAGTGCAGCTTGTCCATAAGTACTATCACATAACAAACCGGCTCCGCCTTGTAACCCCTGCTCACTCACTGTTTCTGAGTACGCTTCTAGTATCAGCTTCTTGAGCTTGGGCAACTGACTCAATGACGCACCGACATCTTGAGCCATTTGCTCCAATTGAATTCGATGGTCAAAGGCAAGTATGCAAAGGTCGTCCCACTGTTTATCTCGAGTAGTCACTCGATGTAAGTGGTTCAATCTTGTATCTAAGTCTGGCCTTGGGACTTGCTCTGCACGAGCTAAGTAATCGTCCAATTCCTCTTTCGAAGGCATCGCCGGAGCACAACCATGACGAGAAACGACTAGTGCACCACAAGCATTCGCATAATCACACGCTCGCTGCCAACTTTCTTCGTTTAGGTAGCCTCGCAATAATCCAGACATAAAGGCGTCGCCAGCGCCAAGTACATTGAGCACATCAACTCTTACACCTGTTGCGTTAATTGCTCCATCAAGGTGGTTTGGAATTTGCGAATCGTAGACCGAGCAACCTAAAGCACCTCGTTTGCAAACCAATGTCGCATCAGTGACTTTGCGCACCCCATTAAGTGCTTGTAACGTCTCAGTTGAACCACCTGCAATATGGAACTCCTCTTCTGTCCCGACGATCAAATCGAACAGGCCGAGCACCTCTTGTAATTGCTCGGTGACCGCTCCTGACTCAATAAAGCGAGTCTCACCATCACCCAGTGAAGTTAGTCCCCAAAGCACCGGGCGATAATCGATATCCAACGCCGTCCTTACACCATGCTTTCTTGCATAACGAAGCGCAGTAAGCACGGCATCTCGGGTCTTAGGATTCGACAAATGCGTGCCCGTGATAGCGAGGCAGCGTGCTGACGCAATATAGTCTTCATCTACATCGTCAGACGTAATGGCCATATCGGCACAATTGTCACGGTAGAAGATCAGCGGGAAAGTATCTTCATCTTTGATACCCAGTATGACTAAGGCTGTCAGACGTTCTTTATCAGTAATTAAGAAACTGGTGTCTACACCAAGTCTTTCAAGCTCTTCACGAAGGAATCGGCCCATATGTTCATCGCCCACACGGGCCAGCATTGACGACTTTAACCCTTGTCTCGCTGTGCCATACGCGACATTACCAGATGAGCCACCTAGGTATTTCGAAAAGCTGCTCATGTCTTCTAGCCGTGAACCAATTTGCTGACCATAAAAATCGACGGCCACTCTGCCCATGCAAATCACATCAAACTTCTTGTCCTTCTGCCTCATTACCTCATCTCCTCCAAGATTAATGAAATGTTTATTTCATTTTATTATAAATTGGAATTATCGATAAAAACCGTGATCGGCCGCCAGTTTTTATGTCCAGTCTAATCAATAAACCTAAAAAACGATCGAAATCGAAAATTATTTTTCATTTAACCGAGATCGTTTATCAAATCACCTCGCCATACCTAGATCTATTTATAACTTTTAAAAAACACACGTTACATATTATTAATTTCGTTTAAATACAATATGTTAAAAACATAATTACCAATAAACAAGAAAATCAAGTGAGATCGAGATAACACTTTTAACAATTACGACACATTAACAGTGGTGATATTTTGAACATCACCTTATAGTTAAAAACCAACGGATAGTAGAAAATATTTTTCAACCAAGTTTACTGCCACCGTTAGTAATAAGTCAGAGTGAATACTGAATAAATGCTCTACAGATTTCATCTAATAACGAAATGAAATATTCATATTTATCGATAGATAAGTGTGATGGATACCAAGGAGGCATTTATGCCAACTAAGAAACAAGGGATTACTATGTTGCTGGACAGAATGTTAATACTCGCATCAAACACCAAGGCACTGCTTAAAGGAACACTATTAGTTCTTGGACTGATTGTTCTTACCGCTTGTGGTCAGGAAGAGAAAAAAGACGATGTAACACGCATCGGAGTAGCGATACCAAACTTCGATGACACCTTCATGGTTTATATGAAAGATGCCATGGATAAATACGCTAAGCAGTTTGATGGCAAAGTCGAACTCACATTTGTGGACGCCAAAGAAGACGCGGCCAAACAGTTAGGGCAAGTAGAGAACTTCATCGTTCAGCAAATGGACGCCATCATTTTGGTTCCAGTTAACACCGACGCCACACAACCTCTTACTGATCGAATTATCAAGGCAGGCATTCAACTTGTTTACCTGAACCGTCGTCCTGACTATCTACCCGATAGTGTGTTCTACGTTGGTTCTGAAGAACTAAAATTTGGCGAAACACAAGCTCAGTACATCACAGACTCAGTGGACGGCGGTAATGTTGCCATTCTTATGGGCATGCTGACTCATGAAGCCGCAATCATGCGCACTAAAGGTGTCGAAGATTACTTGTCTAAAAATCCAAACTTCCACGTAGTTAGAAAACAAACTGGTCTATGGCAGCGCTCCCAAGGCATGACGGTTATGGAAAACTGGCTCAATTCAGGAGACAAGCTTGATGTCATCGTCGCAAACAATGACGACATGGCTCTAGGAGCAATTCAAGCATTGCGCGCAGCAGGCAAGCTTGATGACACCTTAGTTGTTGGTGTTGACGCAACACCTGATGGTTTGGTTGCGGTAAAAGATGGAGCGCTAAGCGCTACAGTCTTCCAAGATGGCGGCGGTCAAGCGCGAGGTGCTATCGATGCTGCGGTAGATGCTGTTAAAGGCAAACAACATCAACAGGTCACCTGGATTCCGGCTGAGCTTGTGACTCAAAGCAATTTAGCAGCATTCGAAGCGAAACAAAAAGGTTAACCACCCACGCTCCGTGTTCTCCCCCTCTTTAGAATACGGAGCTTTTTTCGGAGTAGTAATAGTATGAGCCAAGTCTTACTAGAAATGCGTGGAATCACCAAAACCTTTCCTGGTGTAAAAGCGCTCGATAATGTGCAGCTCACTTTGAAACAAGGCCGAGTTATGGCGTTGATGGGTGAAAATGGTGCGGGTAAATCAACCCTAATGAAAGTGATGTTTGGTATTTACCAAAGAGACAGCGGTACCATTCGCTACAAGGGAGAAAATGTTGAGTTTCAAGGCGCCAAAGAAGCGTTAGAAGCTGGTATTTCAATGATACACCAAGAGCTATCTCCTATCCTGCATCGAAGCATCGCAGAAAATATCTGGCTGGGTAGAGAACCGCTAAAAGGGCCACTACGTCTTGTAGACCACGCTAAGATGTACAGCGATACCACAGAGTTATTGAGTAAATTGGACTTAAAACTCGATCCCAAAACTCCAATGAGTGAACTGACCGTCGCAACTATGCAAATGGTGGAGATTGCGAAAGCTATCTCCTATCAATCAGAGATCATCATTATGGATGAACCAACTTCCGCACTCACAGATAAAGAAGTTGACCATCTATTCGAAATCATCGAAATGCTGAAGTCTCGTGGTTGTGCGATTGTTTACATCAGTCACAAGATGGATGAGATATTCAGGATCTGTGACGATATTACTGTCTTTCGTGACGGCTGTTTTGTTGGCGAGCGCGAAGCGAAGCTTACTAACAATGACGAATTGGTACAGATGATGGTAGGCCGAGATTTAGGAGAAGTATTCCCTCCCCCTACTGCCAAACCTGGTAAAACTCGCTTGGAGGTGGAAAACCTCACTGTTGAAGGCGCATTTAGCGATATCAACTTCAAATTGCACGAAGGAGAAATCCTTGGTATCGCGGGTCTAGTAGGCGCAGGTAGAACTGAGTTAATTGAAACGCTTTTCGGCGTTAGACAAAAAGACGCAGGCACTATTCGAATCAATGGTGATTACGTCGAAATTAACACACCACAAGATGCTATCCGACACAAAATGGCATTCCTAACCGAAGATCGACGACATTCAGGGCTTTATCTGATGCTCGATATTTTCGCCAATACCTCTATTGCTCATTTGGACGCCTACCGAAACAAAGTCGTCAACGTGCTCGATGTGAGAAAGATGAAGCAAGACAGCCAAACCCACTGTGAAAAGCTAAAAGTAAAAACGCCGGGAATGTACGAAATGATCGACAATCTGAGCGGCGGTAATCAACAAAAAGTATTGTTGGCTCGCTGGATGCTGACTAAACCTGACATCTTATTCCTAGACGAACCCACAAGAGGAATCGACGTTGGAGCGAAGTCAGAAATCTACAAGCTAATGCGTCTGCTAACCGGCATGGGTAAAAGCTTGGTCATGATCTCATCAGAACTTCCAGAAGTCATGGGAATGAGCGACCGCATCTTAGTTATGCATGAAGGTAAACTCAAAGGTCTTATCGACGGCCCTGACGCGACGCAACAGAAAATCATGTCGATGGCACTCAATTAAACATTGAGACACCCCCAATTTAAAACACCACGAGTCTTTCAAACTAGGACTTGAGGCCAGAGTAGTAACTCAAGGAATGCAGTTATGATTGCTAAACTGATTAAAGCGACCTCACCTGAAGGTCAAGCTCAAACTAATTTCAAGCGCATGGTATCTAAATATGCGATATACGTAGTATTTGTCTTCATGTGTGTTGTAATGTCCATCCTATCGCCCGTTTTCCTATCGGTCGCTAACTTATTGAATGTAATGACTCAAATGGCAAGTATTGGTCTTCTTGCGCTTGGCGTTACTATCATCATCATTACCCGAGGCATTGACTTATCTTCTGGTTCAGTACTTGCGGTAGCGGCCGTAGTCTCAGCCAGTATGGCGCAAACCATCGACTGGTCAATGCGTATGTACCCTGCGATGCCAGAGCTACCTATCATCGTTCCTATTCTAGCGGCATTAGCTGTTGGCGCATTATGCGGTTATATCAATGGAGCACTCATTGCTTACACTGGTATTCCTCCATTCATTGCGACTCTAGGTATGATGATCGTTGCCCGTGGCGCTGCCCTGCTTTACTCAGATGGCCGCCCTGTAAGTAGCCTCATTGATTCTTATCAATGGATTGGCCAAGGCAGCATCATGGGTATTCCTGTTCCTGTTATCATTTTCGCTGTGATGGCATTCGTGTCATATGTACTACTGAACTACACCCGATTTGGTAAATACGCTTATGCCATCGGTGGTAACGAAACCGCCGCGTACGTCTCTGGCATCAATGTAAAGCGCTATAAGATCTTGGTTTATACCTACGCGGGTTTGTTAGCGGGTATATCTGCGCTGATTTTGGCGGCTCGAATCAACTCTGGTCAACCGGGTCTGGGGATCATGTACGAGCTAGATGCAATCGCAGCTGCGACTGTCGGCGGCGTATCGCATGCTGGGGGCATTGGTACGATACAAGGAACTATTATCGGTACCATGATTATGGGTGTACTTCAAAATGGTCTCGACCTTCTCAACGTTTCGGCCTACTGGCAGCAAGTAGTAAAAGGCTTAGTCATTATCTTTGCCGTTATGTTTGATATGAAGCGCCATAAGAAGAGTAAATAGTGCAACTACAGAATAACTTTGAGTAGGGTACGAGGCGGCTCTTATCTAGGATACCTTGGATGCCTCGGTATAGTCGCTCTCGGTTTGGCTCATCGCGCCTTTTTACAAGGCGCGTTTTTCTTCCTCGTCACACTCTCAATGAAACGAATATTTCAAACCACTATAAAATGAGGTATTTTGTACGTCTATCCTTTGATTTTGGCTTTCGGAGAACTCTATGATAGCGGCTGCTACATTAAGTGAACTACAAGAACAAATACGTTTAGAATATTCCGGCTTAAGTAAACGACTTCAACAAGTAGCAAAATATGTGCTTGATAACCCAAATGATATCGCACTGGAAACTGTTGCTATCAATGCGCAGAAAGCCGAAGTTCCACCTTCCACCTTAATTCGATTTGCCAGCGCCTTTGGTTTTAGTGGCTTCAATGAGATGAAACAGTTATTTCGTAACAAAATCGTTGAAGAGACCTCAAGCTATACCGATCGAGCAAGAATCCACAAGCAGCTACACACAGAACCATTAGCACCTGAAAGCCCAAAACAGATACTTCAAGAGTTTGCCAACGCTAACTCACAAGCCATGAATTTCCTGGCAAACCAAACCTCAGAACACGATCTTAGTAATGCTATCGATATTCTACAGAGCTGCGAAAACATCTATCTAATTGGCTTACGCCGCTCTTTTAGCGTGGCTTCCTACTTCACTTATGCACTACGTCATTTAAACAAACGTGCATTTCTGATTGATGGCCTCGGGGGGATGTACGAAGAACAACTGAGCATGATTGGTCCAAACGATGCCATTGTTGCCATCAGCTTTAGCCCTTATGCCAATGAAACCGTCGCCCTAAGTGAAGTGGCTTCCAAAGCAGGTGCGAAGCAGATAGTGATAACAGATAGTCAGGTAAGCCCCCTCGCTGCTTTTAGCGATGTCAGTTTCGTCATCAAAGAAGCCAAAGTGGACGCCTTTCGCTCTCAATCCGCTTCGTTATGTTTGGTTCAGAGTATTGCCGTTGCCATGGCGATTAATAATGAACACGAATAAAAACAGCGCCCTAAATTGGGCGCTGTTTTTATGACATCGTCAAGAACTAGATAAAGACCGTTCGCTTGCTATTCATTGACTCAATTGCGGCGTCTGCTAAACGCAGTGCAAACTCGCCATCAATACCGGAACAATTAGGCTTACCACCATTAAGAATGTCTACGAAGTGTTGCCACTCCGCAATGTACGCATCTTTATATCTCTCTAAGAAGAAGTGTAGTGGTTTCGCACATTCTACTCCTTGATCAGAAGTCATACTTATCAGGTTCTCACGGACGTTTTCCGCTTGAAGCATGCCTTTCTCGCCGTGCAGTTCAATACGCTGATCGTAGCCGTAACCAGACTTACGACTATTCTGAATCGTAGCGATTGCACCAGACGCAAAGTTCAATACAATCACTCCGGTATCAATGTCACCTGCCTTTCCGATCTCAGGGTCTATTTTACAACTGCCATGAGCAGTGACCGAGACTGGATCTTCACCCAAAATGAATCTCGCCATATCAAGATCATGGATAGTCATATCACGGAACATGCCACCAGATACTTTACTGTATTCTGCAGGTGGCGGCTCTGGGTCGCGAGAGGTAATCGTCAATGTCGCAGGCTCACCTACTTCACCTTCTACCACACGTTGTTTCAGGTTCGAAAAGTGAGGGTCAAAACGGCGATTAAAACCGACAAGTAAAGGCACCTTATATTGTTCAACAACACCCAAGCAATCACGAACTCGGCTTGAATCGAGATCGATCGGCTTTTCGCAGAAGATCGTTTTACCTGCTTTCGCGCCCAGTTCAATCAAATCAGCGTGAGTATCGGTAGCGGAGCAAATACATACCGCATCAACACTTGAGTCGGCCATTGCTTCTTCAATAGATTGACGTTTAGCACCATATTGGTCGCATAAAAGATTGGCATTGACATCATAAGGGTCAATCACCGAATACAAGTTAGTTTCAGGGTGATTGGCAATGTTCACAGCATGAACTTGCCCAATGCGCCCTGCTCCAAACAGCGCGATATTATACATTCTGCACTCCTTCCTTTGCTTGTCGTTTGTCCAACTCGATGGTGAGTCAAACCAGAATAAGTTGCTCATGAGCGGCATGGTTTCGGTAGGTAGCCATATGACACTCATCGCGATTACATGTAGTCCTCAGAATTAATCCATGCATGAGGACCCTCCCAACTGAACAGCCATTTGCGCTTAGGTCCGGCCATTACATTCAGGTAATAGCTGTCATAGCCTGCCATGGTAGCAACAGGGTGGTAACCTTTTGGCACCATGACCACGTCTTTGTCATACACCGCCATGCACTCATCTAACTCCCTATCATCGGTGTACACGCGCTGCATACAAAAGCCTTGAGACGGGTCTAAGCGATGATAATAAGTTTCTTCTAAATAGGTTTCTTGGCCGTCGATATCTTGGTCGTGTTTATGGCTAGGATAAGAACTCGTACAGCCCTCTTCAGTAAAGACCTCGACGACGAGCAGGCTGTCCGCGAGTTTGTTATCTGGGAGAATATTGTGTACGTACCTTTGGTTCTGTCGCTTACCTCGGTGCTCAGCATCAACATCTTGGGGGGCGATATGACGAGTCGGAAAAGTACCTTCACTGGGCGCTTCGCAAACCGCCAGCTCCAAATCCGTTTCAGCCAGAATCTGAACACTCTGCAGGGGTGCGACATACACTGAGTGCGGCCTAATACGCTGTTGGTTTTCATCTTTTTCAAATGGCGACATACGTTCACCAATATTACTAAACACCTGATTATTAACCGTCACAGTTGCTCTTCCCGACACCAAGACTAAACACTTCTCGGTAGCCGTTAGATCAAGCATTAACACTTCCCCTTTTGCGATCTCATAAACTGAAAAGCCAACGTATTGCCAATTTGCACTCTCTGGCGTAATCGATTGAACACGGGAATCAGGAGATGATTGAGAGTACTTAGAAAGCAGATAAGACATAGGGAGCGCTCCGTTGCCAGTGAGGCTTTGTGAAATATTTAATTCAATTATATTTATATGAAATATATATTTCGTGACATAGACAGCAAAGTCCACTTAATACGGAGAATATTTAACCGTTAAGTGGACATATCATTTGCTTAGAACAGAGCTTTCATACCTTTAAGCATCTTAGTAGCGACATCGTAATAATCTTGCTCCCACATTTGATCATTTAGATATTCGCCCGAATAGAAGCCTTGGTAACCCGTAGACTGGATGGCATCAACCCACTCAGACAAAGGAATATCGCCTTGCCCAATAAAGTGACCACGTAACTCTCTTTCATCTGGCCAAGCTGCTCCTTCTTCAGGGCGAGTACCATCTGAAATATGGACGTTGTAGATAAGGGAGGGATCAATGTTGGCGATTTGCTCGAGACTTGCGCCTCGGCATGCCCAAAAATGCCAGGTATCGAGAACAAAGCCAAAGTTGTCGCGCCCTACAGCATCTAACAAACGATAGTAATCGTCGAGCGAAGCAATGGGAGTCCATGCTGCACCCTCATATTGAAAGCGAATGCCATAATCTTTACCTATATCCGCAATCGAACGTATATTTTGAGCTGTCAGCTCAATATTTTGCTCTAAAGTGAGTCCGTTCAATGCTTCAAAGGCATTAAGTTGAATGGTAGGTGCACCTATTTGCTGAGCGAACTGACATAACACTTCCGCATCTTGGAACAATTGAGCTTTCGACGCTTTATCGGTCACTTCGATGGCGCCAATAATATCAATCGCTGTAGGCTCTATGTTGAAATGATCTAAACGCTGTTTAAATTGCTCTGCGGATAGGCCGGCTTTAATGTAGCGCCAGAGTTTTTCAGTGTGGATTTCTAACCCTTGATACCCAGTATCATGAGCTAAACGAATGTCAGAAATAACATTGCTGTGGAGTGAACACATTCCATGTAAAGCATAACGCATAGTGGATCTCCTTGAATTTTGGCAACAAGAAGCTAAGCCTTGATGCATTTGCTTTACAAGGCTTACTCTTTAATAGTCTGGATGTTCATTAATTGTGATTAATTTACTTCGCGGCACATTAAGCTAACCGCTAATGTCTGAGCTAGGTACATTGAACTACTCAACGAGCGGAACCCCATTACCTCGCCTTCTTGCACTTCAAAACACACTTCCATCTTACTGCCTTGAGGCGTCATCTGATTGTCGGTAATGGCGATAATAGGTACGTTCTTTTTGTATGCTTCGTCAATTAGGTCACTGGTCTCTTGCGCGTAAGGGTTGAATGTCACCGTGAACAGCACATCATTTTCGTTCATACGACGCGTCATGGGCGACAACATACCACCATGATCATCTAAGAGCACAACGTTGTTATCCGATTTCATTAACGCATACCAGAGGTAGAACGCTACAGGGTAAGCTCGGCGCATCCCTTGAATGTAGATGGTTTCAGCCCCTTCAAGCATGGCCACAGCACGTTCCAATTTCTGTGGCGACACCATAACTTGAAGTTGTTCAAGCGCCTCAATATTGGCATCACCAAAATCTTGAAAGATGGCTTGTGGAGAATCGTGTGGTACATCTTCCATCTCACGTGCTTTACGAACACGTTCTTTGTAGTCTCTAGGACGATTCAAATACTGATCTCTACACAATATCTGCATAGACGTGAAGCCATCAAAGCCCATCGCATTGGAGAATCGACTTAGTGTCGACAACGGTACATTGGCTTGTTGCGCGATGGTTGCCATGGTTTCTACGGCGACCAGCATTGGCTGTTCCATGACAAAGTCGGCTACCTGCTGCAGCCTACTGCTCAGGCCGTCATAGCGTTTCACGATAAGCTCGCGTAACGAATCTAAATCAGCGGGTACTTTTACTTCTACATCCATAGTGATAACGCTCTCCTATTCGAACGCAATAAATAGTCAACCGGTCCCCTTCCCAAATTAGGTTGGGGACTCTATTTTATGATAATAATTCAAAGTTGCGAATCGCTTCTTGCTTAACATACGGCATTGCTTTCTGCATAAAGTAGATTCGATCAAATTTCTGCGGTTCATCATTCATATAACCGCGCAAGTTGTGACCAAGGGCTTGACGCAAGCAGGTACCAATATTGAATTTTGATACGCGACTCTGTTTCAACTTAAGCATGTCTTCATCGCGAATACCGCTCGTTCCGTGAATGACTAAAGGTACAGTGACCTCATTGGCAATACGATCCAAACGCCCAAAGTCGATAGTACAGGTTGGCTCGGTCAAACGATGAATATTGCCTACTGAGATTGCTACACAGTCAACGCCACTTTCTTGGGCAAATCTAGCAGCATCCTCAGGCTCAGTATAGATAGATTTGATATGGTCGCGTCCCTCTTCGTAAGGTACTGAGCCAATCTCACCTTCTACAGAAGCACCCAGTGCGTGAGCCACTTCGACCACTTTTTTTGTGCGAGCGATGTTTTCATCCAGAGTCAGTTGAGAGCCATCAAACATAACCGAGCTGAAACCCGCTTTAAGCGCACGATAGACAATGTCTTCTTCATAAGTATGGTCCAAATGTAGGCAGACCGGTACACTGCTCTTGTGAGCGAGGTTGAGGAACATCGCCGCAGCGGTTTCCACACCGTAGAAATCGACAACGTCTTTATTACAAGCCAGAATGACAGGCTTACCAACTTCTTCCGCCGCTTCTACCACTGCTCTTGCGTCTTCGAAACCGAAAATATTAAAGCAAGGTACTGAATAATCAGAAGCCGCCGCATCAGGTAATAGATCATTAAGATTCACTAACATGCATTGTCTCCTATTTGAACTTCGCAATCATATCTTTGATACCTGGAATGGTATTCACTTGATATTCATGGTGAGGGTCAAAATGTTGAATCAGAGACTTGTCAGTCTTCCCAACAATAATGGTGAAGTAATACATCTCATAGCCCGGCGCCGCCACACTTGGGTGGTAACCTTTGTCGATAGCGATTACTGAGCCTGTTTTAACGTGATAAACCGGACCATGGTCATCTTCATGTTCATACAAGAACTGAGCACCAAAACCGAAATCAGGGTTAAAACGGAACTGATACACTTCTTCGTACAGTGTTTCTCGACTGCCATCTTCTTTCACACGATCTTCATCATGCTTATGTGGAGGGAAACCTGACCAACCACCAGCGCCAACCGTAAACAATTCGCTGACTAACAAACGACCGCGTTTGTCAGCATTTGATTGACCAAGAACATGTTTGATTTTACGGTGCGTTTTGGTGTCGTCTGAGCCGTATTGAACGATATCGACATTCTCTTCACGAACGCAGAACGGTTCTAGTGACGCTTCAAACTTACCGCCAGCAATCATGATGTCGGCATTCTCGCTGACACACTCTATTTGCGCTGTGTAACCAAGTGGTACATAAACTGCTTCTGGATTGCCGTCCCACACTGACGCACGTTTACCAATGTTGTCGAACACTTGGGTGTCTTGCCCATTAGTCACTGAAACACTACAAGTGCCACCAGCTAATACGATGACAGACTCATACCCTTCAACCTCATGGTTAAATGTGCCGCCTTGAGTCAAACAAACTTGGTTGAAATAACACAAAGGTGTGACTTCATCATTAATACCTACAATGGGCTCATTTTTATTATCGTAGGGTGGTATGTGTTTACCCATATTCTTTCTCCTCACTGCTCTTTTCTTTGAGCGCAGTTTCAATTCCCTAAACTTGTTCATTAATAAAAAAACCGGGCCACGATGGTGTGTATTTTCGCGAGTATCTGAGGTCGAAATACCGGCCCGGGAGACTAAATACTGTCTTCAATCACATCAGTCGATGCCACTAAACACCTTGGTTTCTTGTCTCAATAAAATCAAAAAGCTGCTCTTTCGTTGGCATAGCTTCGGTACAGCTATCCCCACTGACATTAATCGCAGCCGCAGCGGATCCATTTCTCACGCCTTCTTGCAGTGTGCCACCATTCACTAAGGTCCAAATCAAACCACCTGCAAAGGAGTCACCAGAGCCAAATGGCTTATTCACTTCAACTCGGAAGATACCTTGCTGGAACTTAGAGCCATCACGGCAATACACTTTCGAACCAAACTCACCAGCCTTAATCACCACAATCTGGGTGTTGTCGCGCATAAAGCGTTCTGCTGTGGCATCGTCATCCTTATTGCCCGGTGCAATCACCGTTTCCATCATGTCGAACTCGTCACGATTACCGATAACGATATCGGACAGGCTAGAGGCAATCCCGTAATAGATAGAAGCATCAGTATCGGTGCGCCATGAATAAGGACGGTAGTCCACATCCAAGACAACTAAAGTGTTACTGCGACGCGCATGTTGCATCGCGATCAACGTAGCTTCACGACTTGGGCTCTCAGAAAGTGCCGTGCCTGTCACCACCAAAACCTTTGAACTTGCGATATATTCAGGGTCGATTTGCTCTGGCTTTATCGTCAGATCAGAAGCGTTATTTCGATAGATAAGGACCGTACAGTCACTTGGTTTCATCTCAGTGAAAGCGACCGAAGTGCGAGAGCCAGAGTTGTCAGTCATCATACCGTCTAGGTTGATCCCCTGTCCTGACATGTAACCTTTTACATAGCCACCAAACGCATCATCAGCAACACAACCAATGAAACCCACTTTGCCACCTAGTTTGCTCACAGCGACCGCAATATTGGCCGCTGAACCACCAACAAACTTGTTGAAGCCCGACAAATCCGCCATATCGGTTTTTGATTCGCGGGCGTATAGATCCACACCCGCGCGTCCTAAAACGATGGCATCCAACGGTCTGTCATGTTGAAATGCAATTTTCGTCATCGTCGTTCCTATTATTTGTAGCTAACCCAAGCCGCGCCTTGGTCTGCAGACTCAACGCACTTCTCACACAAACGAACCCCTTCGATGCCCGCATCAATACCAGGGAACCAAATACCCGCAAGGGCTTCTTGGTCATCACGGTCAGCTGCATCAAATGCCATAGCGAAACGGTGATATAGGTTAGCCCAAGACTCAAAGTAACCTTCAGCATGACCACCACCAACACGGTTAGAGGCAACACCTTCTGCGTCTTGATACAAGTACCCCATGCCACGCTCTAGTACGCGAGGTGCTTCACCTTGTACTTCGTAACGAAGTTGGTTTGGATACTCATCCCACCATTCGATCGATGCTTTAGAGCCGACAATACGGATCTTCTGTTGATGCATTGAACCAGAGTTCACAGCCGATGCCCAAAGCGTACCAACTGCGCCGCCTTTGAACTTGATCATCACATGTGCGTTATCTTCAAGTGGCGCACGAGATTCGATAAAGCTTTGGCGCATACATGCCAAGCTATCAACTTCTAGTCCGGTCATTACCTCGTTGAGATAAAACGCATGGGTACCAATGTCACCTAACACATAAGTTGGACCTGATACTTCATGGCTCACACGCCATTTCAAACCTGGGTCATTTTTCTCGTATTCTTCATTATGAAAGCCGTGAGCGAACTGCATATTGATGACACGAACCTCACCAAGGTCACCACGTTGCACCATTTCACGCGCCTGTTGGACCATAGGGAAACCTGTATAGCCATACATCACACCGATAACACGATTGTTTTGCGCCGCGATAGTTTTTAGCTCTTCCGCCTCTTCAGTCGTAAAGGTGATTGGCTTTTCGCATACCACATGAAGCTTGGCTTCTAGTGCCGCTTTACAGATTTCGTAGTGAGTAGAGTTTGGCGTAGCAATAGAGACAGCTTGAATGCCATCTTCACGCTGTGCTTCTTGAGCAAACAACTCTTTATAGCTTGAGTAACAACGCTCTGGATCTAGGCCAAGATTGACGCCAAAATCGCGGCAACGATCAGCATCTAGGTCAAACGCACCCGCAACCAACTTAAACAATCCATCACGCTGTGCTGCATTGCGGTGAGAGTAACCAATTTGGCTACCACGACCACCACCTACCATTGCCCAACGAATTGGCTGTTCAAAATGACGCTCTTCATTAAACATGCTTGACTCCTTGTGTGGCTCCTAGTGTCTAGGAGCCGAGATTAAGTGTTAGAAAATTAAATAGAAATCTGAACTAGACACCGCGGCGCTGTGTGGCGCGGCCTTCTTCCCAACTCACCACTTTCTCTGCGACGTGGTCGTTGCGTGTTACCTCTGGTAGACCGACTTCCCACCAGCAATCGCACTTAGACCATGCTGCTGGCGATACTGGGTCAATATCAACCACGATAACGTAAGTACGGTCGGCTTCTTTAGCGCGTTGGAATGCTGCATCGAACTCATCTACCGACGTCAGCTTCTCACTGATCGCCCCTTGCGCTTCAGCGTGTTTAGCGAAGTCGACACGAGCCACTTCACCATCAGGACGACGACAGTCTTCAAGTAGGTTGTTAAAAGAGTCGTTACCCGTGTTGTTCTGAAGCTTGTTGATAACAGCAAAGCCACCGTTATCGCACACTACGACTATCATCTTGTGACCAGTAAGGACGGATGAGTAAATGTCTGAGTTTTGAATCAAGTATGAGCCGTCACCGACAAGCACAACCACATCGTTTTCTGGGTTCGCCACTTTAGCGCCCCAACCGCCGGCAATTTCATAGCCCATGCATGAGAATCCAAACTCGATATCAAACTTACCGATTTGGTAGTTTTGCCAGTTCATCGCTAGTTCAGCAGGCAGGCCACCTGCGGCTGTCAGCACGGTATCACCCGGCTGCATGGATTTGTTCAGCTTACCAATCACTTCTGCGTATGAAGACAGTCCAGGTAACAGGTCGCCCTCTTGAGGGTTGGTACGACGATGAACGACCGCTTTCCACTCATCGGCCTGCTCTTTCGCAGTTTGAGCCCAGGCATTATCACCCTGCCAATCACCAAGTAACTTCGATAACTCAACCAAGCCACGTTTGGCATCACATTTGACTGGCAGCGCGCGGTGTTTTATCGCATCAAAACGGCCAACGTTAATAGTGATAAGCTTCATGTCTGGGTTCTTGAACACACTCCACGAACCGGTAGTAAAGTCTTGCAAACGAGTACCAATTGCGACGACTACATCCGCATGAGCCGCCATGTAGTTGGCCGAATCAGAGCCTGTCACACCAATAGGCCCTGCATTGAGCGGGTTGTCTTGCAACATCGTGGCACGACCCGCGATAGTCTCTACAACCGGAATATTGTGCTGTTTTGCGAATGCCGCGAGCTCATCAGTTGCAAGTGAGTAATGCACGCCACCACCAGATACGATCAGTGGTTTTTCCGCTTTCATCAGTACCTCTTTTGCGTCCTCAAGGTCAGCAATTTCTGGCTCTGGTCGACGAATACGGTGAACTTTTTCTTCGAAGAACACTTCAGGGAAATCGTAAGCAACGCCTTGAATATCTTGAGGAAGGCCGATAAATGCAGGTCCACAGGTCTCTGGATCAAGCATGGTGTCAATCGCTTGAGGCAATGAGTGCATCAGCTGTGAAGGCGAGATAATACGATCCCAGTAACGAGTTAGTGGTTTGAAAGCATCGTTACAAGTAATAGATGGGTCGTAGAAATTCTCCGGCTGTTGTAATACTGGGTCAGGTAAACGGCTTACGTATGCGTCCCCTGAAATCAATAGCACAGGAAGTCGGTTAGTGTGAGCAATACCCGCTGCGGTCACCATATTGGTTGCACCCGGACCAATTGAACTTGTCGCGATACCAATACGTCTGCGCTGGTTTGCTTTTGCATAAGCAATCGCCGCCGTCGCCATCGATTGTTCATTTTGACCACGCCAAGTCGGAATTTTGTCTTCAATGTTCTTAAGTTGCTGTCCAAAGCACGTCACGTTGCCGTGACCGAATATGGCAAAAGCGGTGCCGAAAAGTTGCTCTTTTTTTCCATCTATTTCGATCATTTGAGCAGCTAAGTATTGTGCAAGCGCTTCTGCGACAGTTAGGCGTACAGTTTTCATTCTATTCCTCGGTAGTCTCAACTTTGTCCATTCCATGAGTAAGCTACGTTTTGCATCCCTAACCCCGTAGCTTTGTGATGGGGAGCATGGCTCCCCATCATCCAGAGCTCAATTACAAGCCGTATTTCTTCGCGTAACCTGTGATGTTCTCGTAAGCAGTTTTTGCGTAAGTTAGTGGGTGAGCTTTTGCTGGGTCTTGTTCAGCTTCAACCAATAACCAACCTTGATAGTTACGAGCTTTAAGCGCAGCAAACACGTCGTCATAGTCCACATCGCCCGTACCAGGGACAGTGAATACACCGTCAAGAACAGCATTTAAGAAGGATTTATCAGCTTCGCGAGCCGCTTTCATGACATCAAGACGAAGGTCTTTGAAATGCATGTGACCGATGCGATGACCCCAACGCTCAATCATAGTCACTGGGTTACCGCCACCGTATGTGATGTGGCCAGTGTCCAATGTTAGGAATACAGACTCACCCGTGAATTCCATCATAAGGTTGATGTCATCTTCTGTTTCACAGATAGTGCCAACATGATGGTGGAAAGAGAGCTTAATATCGTGTTCGTTTAGCAGATAGTCAGCGACTTTGGTCAACTTCTCGCAGTACATTTTCCACTCATCCATTGATAAGATGACGCGCTGTGAAAGTGGTGTGTTGATGTCGCCATGGACAGTGTTGCTCACTTCACCATATACCATTGCTTTACAGCCTGCTGCCTTAAGAAGCTTGATGTGGTCTTGCATCGCTGCAATCTCTTCATCAGCCGTCATCGTCATTAGGTTGCCGCTATACCAACCTGACGCGAGTACAAGGCCATGTTCTTTAAGTAGTGGTACTAATACTTCTGGCTCACGTGGATACTTGGTGCCTAGCTCTGTGCCTGTGAATCCAGCTTCAGCCATTTCACTTAAACACGTTTCCAAAGGGATCTCGCCACCAAGCTCTGGCATATCATCGTTGGTCCAAGTCAGTGGGCTAATTCCATATTGCACGTTGCTCATTTTTATTCTCCGACAATGTTTTAAAGATTTTCCAAGTGATTCAAAGCGCTCATGTTGATCAATTCATCGCATTAGCAAACTTTGAACATCTCCTGTTGTTTCACTGAGGACTACTTTAGCCAAAAAAAACACCAATGAAAAATATTTTTCATATCATCCAGTGAGATTTTCAAAACAAGATGAAATTGGAAAAAACCTATATAGCACGCGGCTTACCACTGTTTTTGATCTAGATCTCACTTTTGTTAAACATATATTTTTCAGACACTTATAACATTTGTAGGGTTTGAAAAAGATTTTTCATAGTTTGATGAAGATAACATTTTTGGACAAAATGACAGTTTAGCGGTAGTCGAAACAGAAAAGAGTCAATATGATTAAAACACCAGCAAAATGAAAAATAATTTTCAAACTACACAACTATAACATCTGCTGGACTTATAGAATGCCAATACTCGTACCCTACAAACCGAAGTATTGGGCGTTACCCAACTGGAACTGGTTCGATGGTAAAGGGACAGCTTTGGGGAATCTCAATAAGGAAAATAAAATGGAAGCAACATCCAAGGCAGAAGCACGAAAACACAATATTGCCTATATTGTTCGAATCTGCTGTATTGCAGCACTAGGCGGGATACTACTAGGATATGATACCGCGGTAATTTCAGGCGCCATTGGCCCTATTAGAGAACACTTTGGTTTAACCCCAGCACAAACTGGCTGGGCCGTATCCAGTGTTGTACTAGGCAGTATTATCGGCGCAGTCAGTGCCGGTTGGGCTGCTCTTAAATATGGCCGTCGCAACACCCTATTCATCGCAGCCGTGCTCTTTATGATATCGGCCATTGGTTCAGCGTTAGCCGCCACATTTAGCTTCTATGTCATCTTAAGAATTGTCGGTGGTGTTGCCGTTGGTCTGGCATGTGTTGTTTCCCCAATGTATATGTCTGAAGTCGCTCCTAAAGACTTTCGAGGGCGCGCCGTCAGTATGTTCCAACAGTCTGCCGTTATTGGTCAAACAGGTGTTTTCTACGTCAATTATCTTATCGCTAAAGGTATGTCAGAAGCTTGGTTAGTGGATCTAGGCTGGCGTTGGATGCTGGGCTCCGAAGTGATTCCGGCGGCACTGTTTGCAGTGTTACTGTTTATTATTCCAGAGTCCCCTCGTTGGTTGGTACTCAAAGGAAGAATCGATGAAGCGAAAACCACTCTGTCTAAAATCTCTAACCCAAAACATGCAGAACAACTAATTCTGGAAATCCAAGACTCCCTTAAAGACAGTTTAAGCACTGCTAAGAACAAAGTGAGTTTACGCTCTCCTCTCTTATTCGCTATTCTTGTCATCGGTACCTTTGTTGCTGCGGCGCAACAGTTAACGGGTATCAACGTCATCATGTATTACACCCCTGAGATCCTGAAACCGATTACGGGCTCTACAGAAAACGCTCTATTCCAAACTACCTTCGTTGGCGTGGTATTCATTCTAGGTAATGCGCTTGGCATGTATCTTATCGACAAGGTCGGACGTCTACCGCTAATGAAATACGGTACCTTCGGCTGTGCACTTGGTATGTTTGTTGTGGGCTATGTTTTGTATCAACAAACGGAAGGTTATGCCGCCTTGTTCGCGCTATGTCTATACGTTGTTTCCTATGCCACTTCATGGGGCTGCGCATGTTGGACCATGATTTCTGAGATTTTCCCGAACAGCATCCGCTCTAGAGCGATGGCGATCGCCGTTGGTGCTCAATGGTTTACTGGCTTTATCGTCACTCAATCTTTCCCTATGCTCAACGAAAATGCCTATCTAAAAGAGAACTTTAATGGTGCATTTGCGTTCTGGTTATTTGCGATTCTTTCTATCATCTGTATGTACGTTGTTGTTAAGTATGTGCCTGAAACCAAAGGCGTCAGTCTGGAAAAAATGGAAGAAGCCATGGCGAAAAAATTGGGCAAAAAAGTGCCACAGTCCACATCTGAAGCACGTGCTTAATCAATAAGACTCCACAACAAAACGGGAACAGGCTAACTTAAGGTCTGTTCCTTTTTTTTGTTTTTAACCTGGCCAACACAATGAGGCGTTTATGCTCGATAAAATGGCGTTTTTTGTTTACGTGATTCGCTCTGGTTCCATTTCTTCTGCGGCACGACGATTTAATATTTCCGTTTCGGCTGGCAGCCGCTGGTTACAGGAACTTGAAAACCACTTTGGAACCACTTTGTGTCGTCGTTCAAATCGACTTTTGGAAGCCACTCAGGCCGGTCAAACTCTATTTGAAGAATTCTCCCCCCTAGTCGATAGCGCAGAACGCATCAGCAGAAAGCTAGAAGATTACCAGTCACAAGAAAAAGGCCATATCGACATCGTCTGCACGCCTGTCTATGCCAATCATTATTTGATGGATATGATTGCCCAATACTCTAAGGCTCACCCAGACGTGACATTTAATATCAACGTCACACCTTGGGCGTTAGACCATGCAAGTACCTCTGACTTAATGATCAGCGCCAATGCCAGCTTCCAAGGTTATCGTGAAAAAGATTTACTGCTGGTGAAGCGAGAATTGATGCAATGTCCGTTTATTGTCGTCGCCTCTCCACAATATCTTGAATCGCACAACCTACCTTCTCACCCTAGTGACTTGGCTCAACACCCTTGTTTGATCGCCACCACGCTCACCGGAAGTAACGATTGGATCTTTCGTCAGCAAGCAGAAAATATCATTTTAAAGGTACCGAAAACCGTTGAGGTTAATGACAGTGATTTGTTGCTAAGAGGGGCTTTGAATGGAATCGGAATTGCTTACCTGCCCGAGTTTGTCGCGAGAAGGTACATTGATAATGGTGAGCTAATCGCACTATTGCCCGACTATCAAACCAGTATTTGGAGTTTAAATCTGTATTATCATTCGCCGCAGACCGCCTCTCCCACGGCGACAAAATTTAAGGATTTTTTGCTTGTCAGCAAAGAAGAACGGCATAGCTGACTTATACCATCACGAAGCTTTGTATCGCGTCGTAACATAGCTTCGCACCAGATAAAAATAAGAACGCGTAGCAAAGCTGATAGATTCGCTCCTGACTAACTTTATGAAGTAGCATTACACCAAGTTTCACTCCCACGGGAGCGAACGGAATAAGTAACAATGCAGTGAATAAATTGGTTTCATCAAACTCCCCCAGCGCCACATATGGGACTACTTTTACCACATTGATAATGGCAAACAGCACCGCCATAGTTGCGATAAGTGTGACTTTCTCTAAGCGCAGTGGCAGCAAGTAAATACTTGCTGGGCCACCGCCTGCATGAATAGCCGTACTGGAAAACCCGCCCAATGCACTCCAAAACCACGCGCTCAATTTGCCTGGAGCCGATGACGACTGTTTACCGCCAAACCAGTGCTGAAAACAAAAAGCCAAAGACAGCAAACCTATGGTGAGTTTTAGGCCAGTTTCAGGTGTCACACTTAAGAATAACCCCGCGAGCACCACACCTAGAATCGACCCAGGAAGCATTTGCTTTAAGATCTGATAATCAGCGTTCTTGTAATGATGACGAACGGCGAACGCATCCATAACAATAAGAATGGGCAGTAAAATAGCCGCTGCCTGAGTAGGAGAGATGATGAGTGCCATTAACGGAACCGCGATGATCCCCAATGCCCCTCCTAGCCCACCTTTACCTATGCCATAAATCAACACAGCAGGTATTGCCATTATGTAAAACCAAGGATCGCTGACTATCGGCATGGTTAGACTCCTAACGAAGCGAGGTAGTTGCGACTGCGCTGAAGGTCAACTTTTACCTGTTGCGACTGTTTAACGTTGTGCTCGTGTTCCACAACTAACCACCCTTGATAGTCAATTGATTTTAAACTCGCAATGACTTGATTGAGTTTGATATCGCCGTCTCCAAGTGGAGTAACCAGCCCATCAGAATAGGCATCAAACCAAAGCTGCTTATCTCTTATTGCTACACGCAACTTGTCGATAGATACATCTTTCAAATGAACATGCTCGATTCTATCCGCATACTGTCTTATCAGGCTCAAAGGGTCCATTCCATCTAAGAACGTATGACCAATATCAAGACATAATCCAAGTTCGGAATCGGAAAATTGATGCAATACAAACTCTATCTCATCTTTAAACCCGATATACCCACCTACACCGGGATGCAGTAAACAACGCAATCCATGCTTCTGAGCTAGGCTAATGATTTGTCTCATGTTGTTGATGAGGTGATGTTTCTGTTCTGAGGTTAATCTAGGTGCTGTCGCACTTTGACCAAGACTGCCAAAGCGCTCAGGATGATTGCCTTCCATAAGCAGTAGCGTACCCACTCCTAACGCCTTTAAACGAGCGCACGTTTTCTCAGTTTGGTTGAGAATTGCTGGCATTTTTTCGCTGTCACTAAAGGGTTGCTGCAGCTTACCAGCACATATTTCTAGTCCTCGCGTTCGGCACGCACTTTTGATCAGCATTGCCTCCTCTGGAAAGTAGCCGTCTGGCCCCAGTTCAATACCACGATATCCGCAGTCACTTGCCTCCATTAGCACTTTACCCCAACTTGGGTTTAGCCCATTGTCTGGCTCTTCGATACCCCAACAGCAAGGGGCGCAAGCTATTCGATTATGCATAACGTTTTCTCCAATTATCCTGATGCCAAGATAAAAGTGTTAATAATGAAAAGACGTGATCAACCACCAATTTGGTATTTGCATTTATGCAAAGCCGCTTTGAATTCTTGTCTATAACACTTTGCCGCCTCTCCCTTTTAGACTGAAACAAAGCGCTCAATCAGACGCATTATTTAAGGTATTGGGAGACAGAGATGGAACGAATTTTTATTGTCGCAGCAAAACGCACCCCTATAGGGAGCTTCAATGGTTCACTTAGCTCATTATCCGCAGTTGAGCTTGGTGCACACGCGATTCAAGCCACAATCGAGCAGGCTGATATTACGCCAGACCTGATCGACGAAGTGATCGTAGGTAATGTGTTAACCGGAGGATCTGGTATGGGTCCTGCCCGCCAAGCGGCGATTAAAGCCGGGATCCCAGATTCCGTTCCTGCTTACACCCTTAACATGATCTGTGGCAGTGGAATGAAAGTCGTAATGGATGGCGCAAGCCACATTAGAGCAGGCGATGCCGACATCGTCATGGCTTGTGGAATGGAAAGTATGTCCAACGCGCCATTTATCGCCAATGGTCAAATCCGACGCGGATATAAAATGGGCCATCAAAACCTTGAAGACAGCATCATTAAGGATGGGCTGACTGATGCGTTCCACCAATACCATATGGGTATCACGGCAGAAAATATCGCCAAGAAATTTGAATTAACACGTGAAGAGCAAGATGCTTTTGCACTGGCGAGTCAAAAGAAAGCGGTCCACGCCTTAGAAAGCGGTGATTTCACCAACGAAGTTGCCCCACTCACTATTGTAAGCCGCCGCCGTCAAACTGAAGTAAAAAGTGACGAATACCCAAAACCAGATTGCACCTACGAAGCCTTACAAAAACTTAGGCCTGCATTTACCGCAGAAGGCACGGTTACCGCAGGTAATGCATCTGGCATCAATGACGGTGGTTCAGCCATTCTACTGGCCTCTGAATCCGCAGTACAACGTCATGGTTTAACACCACTTGCAGAGCTTATTGAATACGGACAAGGGGCTATCGCGCCCGAGGTTATGGGACTTGGTCCAGTTCCCGCGATTGCCAACGCACTTAATAAAGCCAATTTGTCGATTACTGATATTGATGTGTTCGAGCTTAACGAAGCCTTCGCGGCCCAAGCTCTTGGCGTTGCTCATTCATTAGCGGAGCAACACAGCATTGATGTGCCATGGCTATTAGAGCGAACCAATTTAAGTGGTGGAGCGATCGCACTCGGCCACCCTATCGGAGCATCAGGTAACCGAATTCTTACCACTCTTGTCTATCAATTGCATCGAACTCAGAGCGATTTGGGTTTGGCTTCATTGTGCATCGGTGGCGGCATGGGCACAGCCGTCATTATCAAACGTTGTTAAAGAGGAAACGACCATGAAAAAAGCAGCATCACCTCAACAACTCAAAGACATTCTTCATGATGGCATGACCATCATGGTTGGCGGTTTTATGGCAACCGGTGCGCCAGAAAAACTTATCGACCTACTAATCGAATTCGACATCAAAGACATCACCCTTATTACTACCGATACGGCATCACCCGGTAGAGGTACGAGTCGACTGATTGCTGAAAAGCGAGTCAAAAAGCTTTATGCATCACACATCGGTCTTAACCCAGAAACAGGGGCACAAATGAACGAGGGAATCTTGGATGTCGAACTCGTCCCTCAAGGCACTCTTGCCGAACGAATTCGCAGCGGAGGAGCCGGGCTCGGTGGTGTTTTGACGCCTACTGGCCTGGGCACTATTGTCGCCGAAGGCAAACAAGTGATTAATGTTCAAGGAAAAGACTACTTGCTAGAAACCCCTTTGAGGGCAGACATCGCTCTTATCCGCGGCTCCATCGTCGACCGTCGTGGCAATGTGTTTTACAGCAAAACCACGCAAAACTTTAACCCCTTGATGGCAACCGCTGCTGACACAGTAATTGTTGAAGCGGAGTCTCTGGTAGACATAGGCGACATTCAACCAGAAGCCGTGCACACCCCTAGCCTATATGTGGACTATATCTTAACGGAGGACGCGTAATGAGCACTCAACTAGACAAACATACTATTCGTCGTCGCATCGCATGGCGTGTCGCTCAAGAAATGCGTGACGGAGATATCGTCAATCTAGGCATTGGTCTACCTACTCTAGTGGCTAACGAAGTCGACAAAGATGTCGAAATCCTTCTTCAAGCAGAGAATGGACTGCTTGGTATTGATAATTTAGCTGAAGAGCATGAAATAGATGCTGATTTGGTTAACGCAGGCGCACAACCAATTACCGCAATCCAAGGGAGTTGTTACTTCAATAGTGCAGATTCGTTCGCCATTATTCGCGGCGGCCATGTCGATTCCACCGTGTTGGGCGCATTGCAAGTGGATGAAAAAGGTAATCTCGCGAACTGGATTATTCCAGGAAAGATGGTGCCCGGCATGGGTGGCGCGATGGATCTCGTGGTTGGAGCAAAGAAGGTGATCGTTGCGATGGAGCACACTGTCAAAGGCAAAGCGAAGCTATTACGCGACTGTACTTTGCCACTCACGGCTGTAAATCAAGTGGATTTGATTGTCACGGAAATGGGCGTCATAGAACTGACTGAACAAGGGATGCTGCTCACTGAATTAGCTCCGGAGTTTTCTGTTGAAGACGTTCAGCAAGCAACAGAAGCTGAACTTCGTATTTCCTCTGCATTAAAACCAATGCCCATCCCTACCTAATTCTGGTCTTAGAACTCTGAACATAAACCAGACGCCTAGTTGAGTTTAACCACTCACCTAGGCGTTATTTTTACCCTCAACACAAAACACTGGATATTCATACAGCACAGGTCTATACTGGTTGTACATACAGTAACTACATAATTAAAAA
>NZ_JPJA01000088.1:287289-300222 GCF_000733315.1 Vibrio sp. ER1A | reverse complement strand
TGCTTTGTATATTGCATTACATACAGCAATTCATGAGGTGTAGTTATGTTGCAAGAAAAACTAGAACGCATCAATGAGCTTCGCAAACAAGCGATGTCTGATCCTGAATTCATGAAGTCTGCGCAAGCACACGCTGATGCGATTAAACACGAATATCATCCCACTCCAAGCAAACGTAGCAAGAAACCCAAAACATTGTCCGATATCTACCAAGGCTACGATTTTGGAATTTAACTCATAGACAAATACAAAAAAGGAGAGCATAAGCTCTCCTTTTTGATGGTTCGAATAGCCTTAGAACACTGTAAACAGTCTTTAAATAAAAGACCCAAACTAAGCTATCGTCCCCACTCTAAACGGACGAATTTTTCTGATAGTCATTGGATTTTGACCACCTTGCGCAGACAACCTTTTGGCTTGAGTGCGTTTTAATTGAATGTGACAAAGTTCCAATATCAAACCAAACGCCATCGCAAAGTATACGTAACCTTTGTTGATATGAATTGCGAAGCCTTCTGCCATCAACAAGCCACCTAACAACACCAAGAACAATAACGCTAGGGTTTTGAAGCCTGGGTATTGGGTGACAAGGTTATTGATTTTCTCTGCCGTCAACACCATGACCACCGCCGACGCTAATATCGCAGCAACCATAATTGGCACTTCACTTGTTAAACCAACCGCCGTAATGACAGAGTCCATAGAGAAGACCGCATCCACCGCAACAATCTGTAATAACACCACCGCCAAGCCTGCGCTTACTCGTGTCGAATGCGCACTTTCATCGTGAGTCAGCCAGCTCCAAAGCTCTTTCAAACTCTTGGCCAGCAAAAACGCACCACCCAAGATCATAATGACATCTCGTCCAGTGAAGGCGAATTTAGCGATTTCGAATAAAGGTTGCGTCAATGACATGACCCAAGTGATCGAAAAAACTAACACGATACGCGCCATAACGGCCAAGCCAATACCTAGGTTTCGGGCCAACTTGCGTTGATGTAGTGGAAGGCGCTCACAAAGTACGGAGATAAACACGACGTTATCAACACCGAGTACGATCTCTAAGGCAAATAGTGTGGCAAAAATAGCCCATGCTTCAGGCTGAAGGAAAAGTTCTAACATGATTGCGGCTCCAGAAAAGTGGAACCAATAGAATTGTAAAGTCGACTATAGGGGTCGTCCATTTAGGGTTAATACCTCTGTTACTTAGGGATCGCAAGTAAATCACCAAACCCTCTAACGAGCAATATGGCAGAATGTAACTAAACATGTCGTTGATTCATAAATTGATACATGCAACCCCAAACAGTGAATACGCGCCAATATTGCTTAGTTCGTCACAATTCCATCTTTGTATAGCCACTTGTATACAAACTGAAGTATTATTGTTTTATTAGGGACATAAATCATGAGAGTGCTGTAATCAGATGGGAAGCCTGAAAAACTCTGTAAGTAAAAGCGTAAAGACCAAAGTTGCTGGTCAGACGCAAGATGACGTCGTTTATTGTCATATTTTTGATGCCATATTAGAACAACGCCTTCCTCCCGCAACCAAACTAAATGAAGAAGCTTTAGCGGAAATTTTTGGTGTGAGTCGCACCATTATTCGTCGAGCACTGCTTCGATTATCGCTTGAAAAAGTCGTCGATATTCGACCGAATCGTGGCGCTATTGTTTCCGCCCCTTCGGTTCAAGAAGCACAACAGATTTTCAAAGCTAGAGAAGTGCTTGAACTCGCCATTACTGAACTCGCTGTTGTAAGCGCAACCAAGGCGCAAATTGCTGAGTGCCGTAAATTGGTCGAAGAGGAAAACGCCGCCTTTGCCAAAGACGATTACGGCAGTGGCCTGCGTTTATCTGGTGAGTTTCATATCAAGCTCGCCGAAATGGCAGACAACGCTCCTTTGCTAGCCTTCCAACGCAGTATTGTCTCGCAGTCGTCACTGCTTATTGCAATGTACGAAACGGGCAACCACTCCAACTGTTCTCAAGATGAACACACCATGTTGCTTGATGCTATTGAGAACGGCGATGAAGAAGTCGCACTTGAGCTTATGAAAGAACACTTAGAACACATTCGTTCTAAATTGAATCTCGATGGAAACAACGCCTCCAACGATCTTCACGTGGTGTTCTCAGACGTGCTTAAGAACAAAGCGAGCTAAGTTGAATAACACGTTATAAGCCAACCAAATACGGTTGGCTTTTTTGATCCTGCTTGTTCCCTCGAAATTTCCGCAGCTTATCGTTTTAAACAACGAAATAATCATGACTGATTTTTTGTAACACGGAATCGACGCCTGAACCCTGACTTTATTAAATAAAATCAGACACATAAACTACTCACTTCATTCTAAAATCGATTAAAAGCCTTAGTTTTGTTGCTATTTTGTAAAATTTTAGTTGACCTCTTGGTCAAATTATCCAATTATTGACCCAAAGGTCAGAAAATTATAAAAACGAACTATCACGGAACAAGGAGGTCTCTTGATTACTTTTCTACTCAATCAAGAAATCAAGCAGGAAGTAAATGTGTCCCCCAACATGACTGTGTTGAACTATCTACGCACTCATGTAAAGAAAACTGGAACAAAGGAAGGTTGTGGTTCTGGTGACTGTGGGGCATGCACTGTCGTATTAGGTGAGCTCGTCGATGGGCAGCTGAAGTATCGCAGCGTCAACTCGTGTCTAACGTTTATTTCTGCTCTACACGGAAAACAGCTCATTACGGTGGAAGACTTACAAGAAAAAGGTCAATCACTCCACCCAGTGCAAGAGGCAATCGTCGAGTTTCACGGCTCACAATGTGGCTATTGTACACCTGGTTTTATCATGTCGATGTTTGCATTGACCAAAAACAAACCTAACGCAAGCAAGCCTGATGTTATGGAATCTCTTGCGGGCAACCTATGCCGCTGTACGGGTTATCGTCCTATCGTCGACTCGGCTTTATCACTTTGCTCAGAAGAACGTATTGTTGACCAATTCTCTGAATTAGAGCGTGCAACCATTCAGAAGCTTGAGAGTATTCAAGATGAAGATGCAAACTTACGCCTTGGTCATCTCACTGCTTTTTCGCCAAAAACTACTGACGAATTGGCCAAGCTTTACAAAGCACACCCTCAAGCCAAATTGGTTGCTGGCAGCACCGATTTAGCGCTTGAAGTAACTCAATTCCATCGTGAAATCGAAACGTTAATCAGTGTGAATCTGGTTGAAGAAATGAAAGTGTGTGAAGAGACGGACCAAACGTTAGAAATTGGTGCCAATCTGCCTATTTCCGATGCGTACCAACTGCTGACTAAGCACTACCCTGATTTCGGAGAACTTCTACATCGCTTCGCCTCACTTCAAGTACGTAACCAAGGCACGATTGGCGGCAACATTGCCAATGCTTCCCCTATCGGTGACACCCCGCCGCTACTGATCGCGCTTGATGCTAGCATTCAGCTTCGTTGTGGTGATGAAACGCGTGTGATTCCAGTGGAAGAATATTTCATTAGCTACAAAGTGACAGCGCAGCAAGAGAGTGAGTTCATCGAAAAGATCATCATTCCAAAACCAAGTAACGACAGCTTCCGAGCATATAAATTGTCAAAACGTTTAGACGATGACATTTCAGCAGTATGCGGCGCTTTCGCCATTACTGTAGAAGATAACGTCGTGACAGACGCACGAGTCGCTTTCGGCGGTATGGCAGCAACACCTAAGCGCGCCACACTTTGCGAACAAGCGCTAATCGGTCAAGCATGGAATGAAGAGACCATAGCCACCGCAATGGAAGCAGTGAAAAACGATTTCGAGCCGCTTTCCGATTTCCGCGCCAGTCAAGAGTACCGCACTATTTCAGCTGCCAATATGCTTAAGCGCTATTACATTGAAACCAATAACACCAGTAATCTGATCGAAACGAGGGTAACGTCTTATGTCTAACGTGAATCATCAGCAACTGACTCACGAAGAGATGGTTGCCATTGTCAAACAAGATTTGAAAACCGGCGTGGGTAAGAGCGTTAAGCACGACAGTGCACCTAAACAGGTAACTGGTGAAGCGGTCTACATTGACGATCGTCTTGAGTTTCCAAATCAGCTGCATGTGTATGCTCTTTTAAGCACACAAGCGCACGCGAAAATCACCAAATTGGACGTATCGCCTTGTTATGAATTCGATGGCGTTGCCATCGCAATTACGTCCAAAGATGTGCCCGGTCAATTAGATATCGGCGCGATTCTACCTGGCGACCCTCTGTTAGCCGATGGCGTTGTGGAGTATTACGGCCAGCCTGTTATCGCTGTAGCCGCAAACGACCTAGAAACGGCCCGTAAAGCGGCTCATGCCGCCATCGTCGAATATGAAGCACTACCTGCTATCCTTGATGTCAAAGAAGCCCTTGCCAAAGAGCACTTTGTGACTGAAAGCCATCAGCAAAAGCGTGGTGACTCTCAAAAAGCGCTCGCAAAGGCCAAACATATCATTGAAGGCGAGCTTGAGATCGGCGGGCAAGAGCACTTCTATCTAGAAACCCAAGTCAGTAGCGTTATGCCAACCGAAGATGGTGGCATGATTGTCTATACCTCAACACAAAACCCGACTGAGGTTCAGAAGCTTGTCTCGGAAGTGCTCGGCGTTGCCATGCACAAAGTCGTTATCGACATGCGCCGCATGGGCGGTGGCTTTGGTGGTAAAGAGACTCAAGCGGCTGGACCTGCCTGTATGGCAGCGGTTATCGCACACCTAACAGGTCGTCCAACCAAAATGCGCTTGCTGCGTAATGAAGATATGACCATGACGGGTAAACGTCACCCATTCTACAACCAATACAAAATCGGTTTTAACGATGATGGTGTGATTGAGGGAGCTGAGATCATTGTAGCCGGAAACTGCGGTTACTCTCCTGACCTATCTAGCTCTATTGTCGACCGTGCTATGTTCCACTCAGACAATGCCTACTATTTAGGCGATGCGACCGTAACAGGCCATCGTTGTAAAACCAACACGGCATCGAATACCGCATACCGCGGGTTTGGTGGTCCACAAGGCATGATGACTATCGAACACATCATGGACGAGATCGCTCGTTACTTGAAAAAAGATCCGCTCGAAGTGCGCAAAGCCAACTACTACGGTGAAGAAGGTCGTGATGTTACCCACTACTATCAAACCGTAGAAGATAACTTCTTGCCGGAAATTACTGAGCAACTCGAACAAAGCAGTGATTACCACGCGCGACGTAAAGAAATTGCCGAGTTCAACCGCAACAGCCCGATTTTGAAAAAAGGCTTATCCATTACTCCAGTGAAATTCGGGATTTCGTTTACCGCGACTTTCCTAAACCAAGCTGGGGCACTGATTCACATATACACCGATGGCAGTATTCATTTGAATCACGGTGGTACTGAAATGGGCCAAGGCTTGAATATCAAGGTGGCTCAAATCGTAGCAGAGGAGTTTCAAGTAGATGTTGACCGTATCCAAATCACTGCAACTAACACCGACAAGGTGCCGAACACCTCGCCCACTGCGGCCTCATCGGGCGCCGACCTCAACGGTAAAGCCGCGCAAAACGCTGCAATAACCATCAAACAGCGCCTCATAGAATTTGCATCGTCACACTTTAAAGTCACGCCAGAGGAAGTGATTTTTAAGAATGGTATGGTACAGATTCGTGAAGAAATTATGACGTTTGCGGACTTTGCTCAGCTGGCATGGATGAACCAAATTTCATTGTCGAGCACCGGCTTTTACCGCACGCCAAAAATCTATTATGACCATGAGAAAGCGCGCGGTCGCCCTTTCTACTACTTCGCTTACGGAGCATCGTGCTCAGAAGTAATCATTGATACGCTGACTGGTGAGTACAAAATCCTGCGCGTCGACATTTTGCATGATGTTGGTGCATCACTAAACCCTGCGATCGATATTGGTCAGGTTGAAGGCGGATTTGTACAGGGTGTGGGCTGGCTAACAACCGAAGAGCTGGTTTGGAATGAACAGGGCCGCTTAATGACCAACGGACCTGCAAGCTACAAAATTCCAGCCATTGCAGATATGCCTATCGACTTTAGAACTCATCTTTTGGAAAACCGCAGCAACCCAGAAGATACCGTGTTCAATTCAAAAGCCGTTGGTGAACCACCGTTCATGCTGGGTATGTCTGTATGGAGTGCGCTTAAAGACGCAATCTCATATGTTGCTGTGGACGGCGCAATTCCAAAACTCGACACACCCGCGACACCTGAACGGGTATTAATGGCGGTACAAGCCGTCACACAAGGACAGAAAAACATAACCACGACAACAACGGAAGCAAACTAACAGGAGAGGTCACTATGTTTAAGGACAATTGGATTCATGAACTCGCGAAGCTTGAAGAAAACCACGAGCCTTGTGTCATGGTGACCGTTTTGGAAGACCGAGGCTCTGTGCCGCGTGACGCGGGCACAAAGATGCTGGTAACACGAGACAAGATTATCGCCACCATCGGTGGTGGTCATCTCGAACACGTAGCATCAAAAATGGCACGAGAGATGCTTATTTCAGGAGAGAGCGCACTAAAAGTAGAGCGCTTTAATCTTGGAGCGCGCCTCGGTCAATGCTGTGGCGGAATGGCGACGTTAAGCTTCGAACCTATTGGAACAGCGCAGAAACACTTGGTGTTATTCGGCGCTGGTCATGTCGCAAAAGCACTACTGCACATAGTGTCGACGTTACCATTTAGAGTGACCTGGATAGATGAACGAGAGGCAGAGTTCCCAGAAGTGCTCCCAGATGGCGTGAAGAAATTGGTGTCAGATGACCCTGTTGGTGAAGTAAAACACATGCCACCGAATAGCTACTATTTGGTCATGACTCATAATCATCAACTCGACTTCGACCTGTCAAAAGCCATCATTGATCGTAATGACAGTGCGTACTTTGGAATGATCGGTTCATTGACCAAACGTAAGAAGTTCGACTTTAGGTTATCTCAGCGCGGCTATACACAAGAGCAGATCAACACCATGACCTGCCCTATCGGTATAGGCGCAATTACCGGCAAACACCCTGCAGAAATCGCTGTATCTGTCGCAGGGGAACTGATCTCACTCTATCAAGGCAATCCAGTAGAGCAAAAACGTCCGGATCCGTCGCAAGCACTGCATGAAGTAAGTTAAATGCTTACTTAAAGGACTCAGAATTTGAAGGCCAATTTGTGAGGAGTTGGCTAAAAGGAAGTACCATGACATCACAGCGTAAGGCCTACAGAGCCAGTATTTTACACAGCATTGCTGACCCGAAAGACGTCGGGTTAGAGAACTCGTATGAGTTTTTTGAAGACGGCATGATTGTCGTTGAACACGGTCATATCATCGATATTGGCTCAGCTACAGACGTACTAGCAAGACACCCAAAGCCACTAAAAGTCACCACCTATAAAGACAAGCTGATTACGTCAGGTTTTATTGATACTCATATCCACTATCCACAAACAGGCATGATTGCCTCTTACGGCGAACAGCTATTGGATTGGTTGGAAAACTATACCTTCCCAGAAGAAAGACGATTCAAAAACCCGGTTTACGCACACAAAGTCGCGAAACTGTTTTTGGATGAACTGGCGAGTAACGGAACCACTACAGCCTTGGTGTTCGGTACCGTACACAAAGAATCGGTCGATGTTTTCTTTGAAGAGGCAGAGAAACGTAAGCTTCGTATGATAGCAGGTAAAGTGCTCATGGACCGCAATGCACCAGACTATCTAACCGAAACGCCAGAATCAGGATACCAAGCGTCTAAAGAGCTAATCGAGAAATGGCATAATCGCGGCCGTTTACTCTATGCCGTCACGCCGAGATTTGCGCCAACCAGCACGCCAGAGCAACTTGCAACCGTAGGCAAGTTGCTTGAAGAATACCCAGACGTTTACATGCATACGCATTTATCGGAAAACAAGAAAGAGATTGAGTGGGTACTTGACCTCTTTCCAGAACGTGAAAGCTATCTTGATGTCTACGACCATTACGGACTGCTTCACAAGCGTTCGGTGTTCGCTCATGGCATTCACTTATCTGATTGCGAATGTCAAAGGTTAGCGGATACAGAATCTGCTATCGCTTTCTGCCCTACTTCCAACTTGTTCCTTGGTTCAGGCCTATTTAAGTTGAATAAGCTTGAGGAGCATGGCGTGCGTGTTGGTATGGGCACCGATGTGGGTGCGGGAACCAGCTTTTCGATTCTACAAACAATGAGTGAAGCGTACAAAATCATGCAGCTCCAACAAGAAAAGCTGCACCCATTGAAATCGCTCTACTTAGCAACACTAGGCGGCGCTAAGTCTCTTCATTTGGAAGACAAGATTGGTAACTTAGCCGTTGGCAAAGAAGCCGATTTCGTGGTGTTAGATCTTCACGCAACTCAATTGATGCGTTTTAGAATGAAGCAAGCCACTACTCTAGAAGAGAAACTGTTTGTATTGATGAGCCTTGGTGACGATAGAACGGTCTGCGAGACGTATATCTTTGGCGACAAAGCTTATGACGTTCAAGGCGAGCGTGATAAGCGCTTAGTCAGTTAACTAAACATAGCAATAAATCGAAGGCCCTTAATGGGCCTTTTGTTTTATCTAGATAAACAATTTCGAGAAATAATTTAAAAAAAAGCGCATTTTTTTGTTAGATGAACGAATTCTGAATATTAACTTCAAATCTCGTTAAGATTGACTCAGGCATAGTAGCACCATCAAATGAACACAACGCCTACTTTGAGGTTTTTATGAAAAAAGTAATCATCACTACAGCACTTATTCTTACTTCTGGTTTTGCAGCTGCGAAATCTATGCCTGCAACTGGTGGTTTCAACGGGCCTAATGACGGTGCTCAAACAACTGTGACCCAGGCACTTAATGCGAAAGACGATACCATGGTGCAAATCACAGGTAACATCACACACTCTTTGGGCGATGAAAAGTATCAATTCACCGATGGTAGCAACACCATCGTTATTGAAATCGACAACGAAGATTGGCGTGGTGTTAACGTAACTCCGAACGACCGCGTGATAATAACTGGCAGTATCGATAAAGACATGATGCAAGACGCAACGATCGACGTAGACCGCGTCAATATCGCAAGCTAAACACAATGAACTTGTCTAAGAATAACTACTAGCCACCTATTCCCCTAAAAGAACCCTGCTCTTACAAGTAGGGTTCTTTTTTATTTCCCAAACGCATTCATAGAATATTGATACCGTCTTTTTTCAGTTTTTTTCTAGATGAACGAATTCTGAATATTAACTTCAAATCTCGTTAAGATTGACTCAGGCATAGTAGCACCATCAAATGAACACAACGCCTACTTTGAGGTTTTTATGAAAAAAGTAATCATCACTACAGCACTTATCCTTACTTCTGGTTTTGCAGCTGCGAAATCTATGCCTGAGCAAGGTGGTTTTAACGGCCCTATCAAAGGCGCACAAACAACAGTCGCTCAAGCGCTAAGTGCCAATGATGACGCTCCGGTTCAAATAACAGGTAACATCACGCACTCTTTGGGTGACGAGAAATACCAATTTACAGACGGCGCGAACACCATTGTGATTGAAATCGATCGTGAAGATTGGCGCGGTGTGGACGTTACTCCAAATGACCGTGTAACAATTACTGGTAGCGTAGACAAAGACACGTTGGAAGATGCAACAGTTGACGTTAAACGCGTTGTCATCGCGGGTTAATAGCCAACAATACTCATCCAAGTTTCAAAAGCGGCTGTCATTCAGCCGCTTTTGTTTGGTTGATAGGTTACCAACATCACACCCAATATAATTAATAACGCCCCGCCAATTCGTTGTGGCGTCATTTCAATTGTCGGATATCCCAATAATCCATACTGATCATAGAAAATCGACGTGATAACCTGACCACAGACGATAGAAATCGCCAACGCCAACGCCCCAAGTTGCGGTGCTAAATAGATCGACATAGCGATATTAAAAGCCCCTAAAAGGCCCCCTATCCATGCCCACCAAGGTAGCGATGAGATAGAACCTTGAGGAAACCAAGGTTTGCCTTCAATCACGACCAGCAGGCCTAGCACAACTGTTCCAACCACAAATGAAACAAACGCCGCTTGTAACGATGAACTCATACCAACTTTCAATTGCGCGTTGACGCCAGCTTGAGACACTAAACCAACCCCAACAACAACGCTGAGTATCACCAGTACGACACTTGTTACGTTCACATCAGTCTCCCGTCAAAACACACTCTTACAAGCGTAGCACTTCATTCATAATAAAATTCATGTACATTAGTACGATAACAACGTTGATTTAGGGATATGACATGAGCAAAAAGGTATTCGCAGTTATTGGTACAGGCGCTATTGGAGGTTATTACGGAGCAAGACTCCACCACGGCGGCAATGATGTGCACTTTCTCTTCAATAGCGATTATCAACATGTCATCCAAAACGGCTTAAAAGTCCACTCCCATTATGGTGATTATTCGATTTCAGCTGAAAGCTTAAATGCTTATAATGCAACGTGTGACATGCCCAAAGCCGATATCGTTCTTGTCGCGCTCAAAACCACCCAAAACCACCTTCTCGAAGCACTGATTCGCCCTTTATTAAAACCCAACACACTTGTTATGTTGCTTCAAAATGGCATTGGTGCGGAGCGAGAGGTAGCTGAACAATTTAACCTTCCTTTTGTTGGAGGCGGATTGTGCTTTATTTGCTCAAATAAAGTGGCGCCTGGACATATTGACCATATTGATTACGGCCGTATCACTATCGGCACTTATGGCGATGCTGGCATTGAAGCACTCGAAGACTTTGCCAATCACCTGACTCAAAGCGGCGTAGAAGTCGATGTCGATCAACGTATCATAGACGCAAGATGGAAGAAGCTGTTGTGGAATGTCCCTTTCAATGGACTGTCGACCGTACTCAACGCCGATACTGCTGAAATGATGAGCTGCGAGGAGCTGGTTAATCTCTCAAAAGAAATCATGATTGAAGTTCAACATGCCGCAAAAACCACGGACACTGACATTTCAGACACCTTGATTGATACCATGCTATCAAACACCGCTAAGATGAAGCCTTACCTCACTAGCATGTTACTCGACAGGCGCAACCATCGAGAACTTGAGATTCAATACATGTATAAAAACGCGATTGATTTAGCAATAGATCAAGATGTCGCGATGCCTAAAACTCAGGCGCTTTATGAACAGCTCTGTTTTATCAATAACCAGATTAAAAGCGTGAAATAATCATGGCCAATCCTGAATTTAAAGAAGACTTAGATGCACTGGATAGGCTCAGTGTCTGCTTTTATCGGTTGGGTATATCACTATTTTCCATCGGCTGTTTTCTGGCAGCCGCATTAAGCTACGAAGGTATCACGCTCGCCAGTGTGACATCTCCATTTGATCAATGGATATTCTGGATGCTGCTTACATCCACGGTTTTATCCGCCGCCAACATCCACGTTTACGACAAAACGGTCAGAACGGTGATAATGTGGAGTGGCTGGTTAGCACTACTATGCGTGGTCACAGACCTCCCAACGTGGGTATCGCTTGGCTTTTGCTTTGTGGTGTTTTCCGGCATTGCACTCAAAGAATCATTCTGCTTCAGAGTACCCGGACTCAAACTGATACCTGTTCTTCTCGTTATCGCAGTACTTTGCACTGCCCTGAACAAACTACCAGTTTTAGTTGCGCTCTACATCGCTGTCGGCGGAATTATGGGTTTCTTGTCATTTAAGAAATGGCAAATGCCGCTTCACTTCGATATTGGCATTAAAGCAAATTATCAGATTTAGTAATTAAATCTCTGCTACAACCACCCCTGATTAGTGATAATATCTCCGCAACAGAATTACCGAGATACACTATGTTTATCCATCACGTTAACGGCATCGACTGGCTGGTGATTACAGCCTTTGAAGAACTAAAAACCATGTTTATCGAAGATGCCGGAGCGATCCCCTCGTGCTTCTCTAACACCAGCGAATTAAGCCTGATTGACCAAGCCAAACGTACTCATGGATATTTGCCTTCACTCGACGGCGAAATCACCGATACTGGCACATTTCAACGTCAAAATAACGAAGAAGATTTGAACCCACAGCTTGCCTGCCTAGTTGAAGGACGTGGTCGGGTGTTTATCTATCACGGCGGCTTTGTGGCTTTTGTGGATGATGAGCAAACCTTTATTACCCAGATGATGGGCTAGACTCTATTCGGTAAGTTAACATCCGCGAAATGACATCACTAGTAATATAATTAACTTCAATGGCATACCTATTTTAGCCAAGCGTTAGTTATCAAATATACACTCTGTTTTTTTGATGATTCCACCCTAAGAACTTAAAAGCGAACCTAAGTGGTTAGCGTTCTTTTTGAGGGGTAAACAAAAAACTCTAGAAAGGCAAAAATACTTAGAATATTACAGATCATCTATGGCACTAATGACAAGAATGCACAATTTTTCGTCATTCCGTATTTGATGCGGAATCTACTCACGCGCACACTAAAAGTCGAAAAGTATGCTGCCAGTGATTGCTGGGATGGTAAGTAAATGGACAAAAATAGTCTACGTCTGTTCGTATTCTCCGTGCCCCAACTGGCCATCATCCTCACGAAAGTGAGGATCTCCTACCGCGTGTAGGCAACTGAAAACCTTCACTAAGTCACGTAAATCAGCTTCGCGACGCGCTGAATTAGATCCCCTTTTCTAAGGGGATGACAGTAATGTTTGGGGATGGTGTGAAACACGGAAAGGAGCAAAAATAAGCTAGCTTCGACCGCCAGTTTGTGGAATGGACCATATGATTCAGTGGGCGTTGTCAGTAGATCCCTGCCTTCGCAGGAATGACAGGACCTGAGTTTAGGCATTTTTCCGGTTAGTAGCTCAACTCTTAAAGGGGCGTGCGACGTGAAG
>NZ_JPJA01000088.1:252842-271602 GCF_000733315.1 Vibrio sp. ER1A | reverse complement strand
AAGTGTCGTCTACTCGACAAATTCGTGTTACTAATGGTGTCAGTAGTACCCCTACTCGAATGACCAAAATAGAGGCTCCTAACTGGCTTAAGGTTTTAGCTTGGGTTTATCTTAGTTGGGTTATAGGGGCGGTGTGTCTTGATTCTAAAAGCCGACCAGATTTCAGCGTGGTTTGATAGGTATCTACTGAAGAAAGACAAAGAGTAGACGTGATTGTGAAACGCTAATATCCATCTTTAACATGATAAAAGCGAGTAGCCAATTGAAATGGTTCTCGCTTCGTTAATCAATTACCACGTTCGATTCGAGATAAAAATTACCCAGTAAACTCTTCAGAATCGGGACGATTGGTAAACTGCACACCATTTAAGAAGTCGCACAGCAGTTGGTCTTCACACTGTTTGTAGTTTTTGTTGTTTGGCTTGCGGAAATACGCACCAATTTCGTATTTACTTAAACTAATACCAACCACCTCTAATACGTCCAGCACATCTTCTGCTTTCATGTCTAGCGCAATGCGCAGCTTCATGAGAATCATGTTGTTGGTCAATGCGACTTCTGGCTTAGGTTGCTCGCCGTCTTTTTTGCCTCGCTTGAGGTTAATAAAGCCATTTAAGAATACCGCTAACTCTTGATCCTTCATCTTAACGCAAGATTTGTCGCTTTCATCTTTTAACCAGTTTGCCACTTTATCGTGAGCCACATTGACTTCGGCCTGCCCGAAAGCTTTCATTATCTGTGCGTTTTTAAGGTTTAACGCGTGTTGGATACGACGTAAAATTTCGTTGTTAGTCACTAGGGATTCCTAAAATGAGTTCTAAGGGTGAATAAAAATCCATCAATTACATGCGATCTGTGGGTGTCTTTATTCAATAGCGTAGTTGACGGTGACTCTAACAGAGAACACGTTTCTTCGGTAGGTAAAAAAAAGGAAATAAGACGGCCTATTCGAACTAGTCGGCTAAGTTGGTAACACCCCACTTTCATAGACACTATGCTGGTTAGAAGAAGTAGATCAAACCACCTTACAGTGATTTGTGAGGTTGAGCGTTACTGGCAAGGAATGGGGCAAAGCCTAGCTAGGAGGCACTTTGATAAAAAAGTGCCGCATGTAAACTTCCGCTCTATGAAGCCTCTGGACATAAATGCTCTACATCCCTTCATTTCTAACATGCCCCCTATAGCCGTCATCCTCACGAAAGTGAGAATCTCCTACCGCGTGTAGGTGACTGAAAATTGGCGACTAAGTCACGTAATTCGGCTGCGGGACGCGCTGAATGAGATCCCCTTTTTCAAGGGGATGACTGTAATTTTTGGGGATGCTGTGAACACGAAAAGGGGCAAAAACCAGCCACGTCAAACTGTTTGCGAAGTGGATTATATGATTCAGTGGACGCTGTCAGTAGATTCCTGCCTTCGCAGGAATGACAGGATTTAGGCTGGGGCATTTATCGGTCAGTAGCGCTGAAAGGAACTGAGATGATTGACGAAAACGTGTTACCCAATTGTGAGAGCCACCTTTTTACAATTGAGCCCCAGAGTTTGTCTAACAGCCTGTTGAGCAACGTATTGTTATGAAGGAATGCTGCTCTCTGTGCACATTTCTGCACTCAACCGTTAATAGTGCCACCTCGCCCAGAGAGCATAAGGCGGCACTTTTACTCAGTATAGTCTTTATGCGTATTTAGCTCTGAGGTCATCTTGCAATTTATCGAGGTTTTCACCATTTAGCTTATAGAACTTTGAATAGATGAAGAAGCCAAGAGCACATAGTACCGCAGGAGATAAATATAGGAATTGTAAACCCGTTAGCGCCTCAGCAGTCTGGACTTCGTTAGGGACAAAGTTAATTGCGGCTAGCCCTAACCCGATTAGAGAGCCCGTAAGAGCACCAGAACATTTAGAAATTAGTGTATGCGCTGAGTAAGACACACTCTCAGCACGAATACCAATGGTTTTATCTCCGTAGTCAACAGTATCAGCAACCATTATTAGAATGATTAGCCAGTAAACCGCTCCAGAGATGCCTCCGAATACACCAGAAAGCCCGATAAGCAGATTCGACTCTGGTGCGTAATTGCCAGCAAACCATAAAGAAACAGCAGCGATCACTGGAAAAACCAATGAAGCAGAGAACAGAGCTTGGCGACCAACCGCTTTCACGATAGGTTTGAAGAAAAGCAGAGTACCAACTCCGGCAATACCGCCATAGGCAGAAGCGACAGCTAGCTTTGTCGCATCACCTAGTACATACGTATAGAAGTACAGTGTGTAGCCGCCCATAAGAGCAGTACCGACGTTGTAACAAAGCGCAATAGCTAATAGCCAAAGAAACTGTTTATTTTTAAGTATCAGTGAGAAAGCTTGCTTTAAGTTGAAGTTCTGTGAAGCAGCTTCATCCTCTTCAAAAGACTCTTCTACCCATTTGCAGGTAATCAAAGCGCTAATAATAGCCAATGCTCCAGCACACACGGCGAACAGCATATAGCCGCGCCCATCATCACCCGCACCAAAAAACATCACCGCATAAACAGCTACCCCCTGCACAGTATAACTTGCAGCAGTCGCGAATACTCTTGGATAAGGCATTAACCCTTCTCTTTCATCTTTATTCAGAGTGATCTTAGGGACTAATGACCAGAAAGGTGCATCTAACATCGTGTAGGTCATACCCCAACCTACATAGGTAAACACTACCCACCACAGTTGCGCGGTTCCTTCGAAAAGGTGGGCGGCGAAAATGCCTACCAAGAAGACAGCATTTAATACGTTCCCGACAAGTATCCAAGGTTTATATTTACCCCATCGAGTATTTGTCTTAGCAACTATATAGCCTAGTATTGGGTCGTTGATGGTATCCCATACCCTAGCAAGTAGAAACATACCTGCGAGGAACATCGGGGAAAGGCCGGCGACATCTGTGTAGTAGATCATGATAAAGATGTTTACTAACACCAAACCAAAATCCTTTCCAAAGCCACCTAAACCAAACGACCATTTGGTTTGATTACTCACCTTACCTGTAATCACGTTATTCATTATCACTCCTTAGAAATGCTTGCAATTTAGACTAAGCCTGACTGTAGGGTTATCAGGCTTTAAATCGATTAGACGCTAATTTTCATATAACCTGAGATTGGCTGCGCGAGCTCAGTAAGACCCACTTTCAGTTCCATTGTCTTGTCTTCTAAATGCTTCCCTAGGCAATCGAAAGTGCTGATAGATACTGATTTCTCGCTAAAGCTTCTAAGAATGACTCTTTCATTCATGGAGCCATTAACAATGGTTATATTGGTTGTACCATCATTAAAAACTTCAACCGGCGTATCAGAGAAGACAGCGACTACCTTTTCATGATCCAGTGAAGACTCGACGATTGGGTACTGCATCTCTGGGTTGCAAGTCTTAATCTTGCCTTTCATTAAAATATCTTTATGTTTTACCCAAAAACCAAGCCAGTGCTTAACCATCGTTAAGTGAGAGTCTGATAGTTTTCGCATGTTGGGAGAGATTTGAGGCACCGCAAATAGGGAGTTAATAAAGTGTAAGCTAGCACTTTCGACTGTGTCTTCAGGTGACCAAGTAAACATATCGGAGTGAACGGAAGTACTACCTGAAAAAGCTCTCAAATCAACAATGCCCATTCGATTCCCAATAGGATCATTTGGACAATCATGAACCCTAAACAAGTTGCCATACTTTCGGATCATTGAGCCGATATATCTCTGCCTAAACTCAATCATTATATTAGGGTTGAGCGCTTCTAAAGTTCGACGAACGTCAATCATCAGCATGTCTACTGCTTCTGGAAGAGATTCTGTATCTCTGTTTGGGTCTGGCGTCAAAGCACTCCCTTGTGCATTTGTCATGTCAAACTCATCAATAAAATCCAGCTTTAAACCGTCAAGATTGTATTCACGCACTACTCGACTGAATGTTTCTACTAGATAATCGCGAACCTGTGGGTAGCGCGGATCAAGCGTCCCAGTTTCATTCTGTTCACTGTAGAACAATAAATAGTCTTCAAACTCGTTCCATCTCTCGCACCCCTTACCCATGAACGGTACGCTGAGCCACAACATGTATTTCATGCCCATACCCTGAACGTTGCGCACATGCTGGGCGAAATCTGGAAATCTTGACGTTGCTACCTGCCAATCACCGCAATATTTATAACCACGATTGTTGTCATCCGTTTGCCACCCATCATCGAGGATAATTGTTTTACACCCTGCCGATACGGCCATCTCGCACTGCGCTTCAATTTCCTGCTGAGAAAGATCTTGGTGGAATGCGTACCACGTTGAATAAACCGGCTCCAAGGCGGCTTCAGGAACTTGCATTTGCTCGCCACCAAGTAGCTTTTCATGCCACAAAGCCATAGATTCAATAGCATCAAATACTGGTATGTCTCTTGTGTCTAAGCGAAGTGTTCCTCGGTAAGAGGTCAGTTCCTCATTCGATTGACTAAATAGGCGAAGTCTAATTCTGCCAACATTTTCTTCCTCGTATGCACCTGCATGAACGTTAACAATGTTCTTGCAATCCGAAAATGCAAAAGCCAAGCGGCTTTGGCTACGTTGAGAATAAAAGCACCCTACCGGAGCAACATGACTAATATGACTTGAATAGTAAGGCCACCATTCTGGGATACCCTTATTACGTAATGCCTTTGGGTTACCGTGAGGACATGGCGTCCAAAGACTATGCATATCGATAAAGGGAAAATCGACGTCTACGGTTACTTCAGGAAACCTAGTGGGTTCTTTTGCTGAAACCTCAATATCTAAAAACACTACTTCCTCATCAAAGCGAGGAGTTGCAGTTACTTCTATAGCATTTGTATCGAGACAAGTTGCTTCAAACGTCAAATAATCTACTAGCTTCATTATTTATCTCTATCTACACGAATCAAAAATTATAAGTTTACGAACAGCTGTTCGTAAACTTATAGGAATTTGCCTTGCGTGTAAGTGATCCACCGCACATTCAGTATGCTCTAGTCAAAAAACGTGATTCAGATCTACAAACTGACTACTTGAACGTATGATATTTGTTCGTGAGAGAAACTCTTTTGCTGGTATTATTTTCGCAGCCATTCACTAGAGGTTGCCATGTCTCAAAAACCAATCAATGCAACGCAGATCGCTAAGCTCGCGGGAGTCTCTCGAAGTACCGTATCGAAAGTCATCAACAACTACCCTGATATCCCAGAGGACACAAAAGCCAAGGTTCTATCGGTAATTGAGAAACATAAGTATCAACCAAATGCCTTTGCTCAAGTACTTAAGGGGGTACCACAGACCGTGATCGCTCTTTATGCGTACGCTTACGAGGTGGATATGGAAACTGATTCTTTGAGTTCATTAGAATCACCCTATGTCATGGGAATAATTTCTAACTTCATTAAAGCGGCAAAAAACCACAACCATAAACTTGTTGTGGAACTCATAGAGTTTGGAGATAACGAACAAGAAGTTGAAGCACAAATACGTAAAGACTTTGATTCAAAAACCATTGCGGCTGCGGTTTTTCTCGGGCTTTCTAACGACGTCAAGTTTATTGATAACTTGATAGAGGATGACTATCGAATCGCGGTAATAGATCGAGAGATCAAAGAGGCTAAGACGAGTGTTAATATTTTCACCGACGATTTCGGTGGCGCTAGACTCGCCGTTGAGCACTTATATAAACAAGGTTTTAACTCCATTGCTTTTATCGGTGGTTCAGACAACAAACACTCTGCTCAAAGTCGACTTGAGGGTTATCGAAGTGCCGTGTACGAAGCTGATACGGAACAAATTGTATTTGAAGCACTTTTCTCAGAAAAGTCAGGAAAGGAAGCTGCACAGAAAGTGCTAGAAATGACCTCACGACCGGACGCCTTTGTTTGTGCAGCTGATGTTATCGCTTATGGCTTTATTCAAACCATTAGAGAGCATGATCCCGATTATCTTAATCGAATTGGCATTGTAGGGTTCGATAACAGTCCTTTCAATCAATACCAAAGACCAGCACTTAGCTCTGTTGGTGTCGATTTTAGTCAAATAGCCATAACCACTATAGAAGCGCTATTGGGTAGTGCTGAAACTAAAAAGTATACCGTCCCGATGTCGCTTCACAAAAGAGATTCAAGCTACGCGGGACGTTGAAGAAATACGTTATTAACGAAAGATAAATAGATCAGAACGTGAGCCAACCAAGCTAGAAAAACTGGCTGTGGAGTAGTATGTGATGTTGTGGGCACTGTCGATAGATTCGTGCCTTCGCAGTAATGACAGTGTTTGGACTGAGCATTCACCTTTTGCCAAAAGGTGATGCGTGTTTTGAGAAAACGATGAGATGAACTAGTCCACCTTTTGCCCTTCTCCCATGCGCTGCAGCTTGAGCAGCGCAAAAGACAGACATCTTCTTATTCCCTAGTAAACCAGTTCAAACCAACGTCGTGAATAGAGTAATTAACCTATAATTCAGCGCATTTCCTGACAAAACCCTGACAAAACCTCGACTGTCGTAACCAACTGATTCCTATAATCTTCCTGCTCCGTTCAAAACTACAATAAAAACTATGATTATATTTACCATTGATTCTTTTAAAGAGGTTTTCCATATTCATACCTCAATGAAGAATAACCAGTTTAGTACTCAATATTTCAACGACGGCAACAAGCTTCATAAGTTGAAAGGAGTAAGTGTTAAAAAAGACGTTTTTGATGTATCGGGGATGTACCATGAAGTAATTACTGGCTGCACATTTGAGTTTTACAGTCGACCTGACATCAAAGTTAAAATCGTAGAAGGTGAGTTTCACGTTGAAGATATCGAGCTTTCACAACAACCTACGACAGATTATGGTGTCTGTGCCTCAGCGTCTGAATTCTGCTTTTAACTAAAAAAACTGACTAGCATATGCTAGTCAGTTTAAGCGAACTAAAAATGAGGTCATCAGTTACTGAATCTGAGCGCCTTGCTCTACCCATTCTCCGATTAACACACGCTCTTCATCTGTCATCTGAGTTAGGTTACCTAATGGCATCACCTTCGTCGTCACAGTTTGAGCAACAATGCGTGGTACATTCACTTTGATCTCTTCAGGCGTGTCGAGAATAACGCCAGCCGGAGCCGTTTGGAAAGCAGCATGCGTTGGTGTAGCAGAGTGACATACCGAACAGCGCTCTTGAATGACATCATTAATCTGTGCAAAGGCAATTGTGCCATCATCTACTTGAGCCGCAATATCGGCAGAGGCTTGCATGTCTGCATGATGATCACCGGCTTCAACCACAGGTGCTTTTGCGACAGGGGCTGCTGGTTTGTTGGCATAAGGCGATGTAACAAAGGCCAGCGTTACCATACCCAAAGCAGCGGCTGGTATTGTCCATGCGAACTTCTGGCTACCATGACGTGTATTAAAGTAGTGACGGACCAAGATACTAAATACTGATAGCGCAGCCAAAATTGCCCAGTTGTATTCAGAACCATATGTGCTTGGGAAATGGTTGCTGATCATGATGAACAACACTGGCAAAGTCAGATAGTTATTGTGTCGAGAACGTAACAGGCCTTTTGCTGGCAATGTAGGGTCCGGCTCTTGGTTGTTTTCAATCGCTTTCACTAAGGCACGTTGCGCAGGCATGATGACGAAGAACACGTTACCGACCATGATGGTACCAATGATAGCGCCCACATGGATGTATGCACCACGACCACTGAACACCTGTGACAATCCATAGGCTGCACCTACCAACCCTAGGAACAAAACGATGCCTAACAGTACCGGCGTTTTACCTAAAGGTGAGTTACACAGCAGGTTGTAGATTACCCAACCAGAGATAAGCGCTGCAACGCCAATCATAATCGCTGTTGTTGAGTCAATGCCCGAGCCTGGTGCTACTAAGTAGATTTCAGCATTAAGGTAATACACTACGCCCAATAGCAGGACACCAGTAATCCAAGTAAAGTAAGCTTCCCACTTAAACCAGTGAAGGTTTTCTGGCATTTTTGGTGGTGCCAGTTTGTATTTCTCAAGATGGTAAATACCACCGCCGTGAATCGCCCACAAATCGCCAGATAGGCCGTCTCTAGGGTTAGTACGATTTAGATTGTTCTCAAGCCAAACGAAGTAGAAAGACGCTCCAATCCATGCGATACCTACAATCATATGGGCCCAACGAATCATCAGGTTGAGCCATTCTGTCATGTGCGGATCCATAACACACTCCTCAAAAGCAGCTTAGACAGTCGCTTGCTGCTTGTCCTTATCTTGTTTCGTCTTATCGATGTCTTGCGGTAAACCCTTCAAGTCCAACTGTACAAGGTTCTCTTCAAAGAAAACTTCATCACAGTTATGCCCTTCCCCAGCTCTATCGACGATCAAAAATTTATCTTGGTCGGTCAGAGCCAGAACAGGATGGTGCCAAACGCCTTTGTGATAGTTGACCCCTTGACGACCGTTACTATAGAAAGCTCGGCAGTCAGTCAAAGAAGGATTGTCGCCTTTTGGTACGACAACGATAAGATACGGTTGACCAAGCAATGGTATAAACGCCTGTGAACCCAGAGGGTGTCGCTCTAACATTGAAATAGTGAGCGGATATTGAAGCGGGGTCGCTTGGAAGATACTCATGATCGCACGCCCCCCCTGCTCTTCAACATCGGCTTCAGCTAACTTATGGTAGCGACGAGTCGAACCATTATTGATCATAAAATAGTCACTATTTTCAACTTCAATCACATCACCAAACTGCTCAAATGCGGCTTTAGTGAGTGGCTCAATAGTTAGATGGCGAATACCATTACTCATAAAAATTCCCTCTATTAAGTTTAGTCTGCTTTTGTACCAAATAGGCGTAAGCGACTAATACCACCATCAGGGAAGATGTTTAGTCTTACATGGGTAACTGGACCAATCTCGTTAACCTCAGCGACAAACTCATGAATATCGTGTGCGTTCAGTTTTTGAGAAGGAAGTAGCTCCTTCCAAAACAAACTCTGAGTAGCAACTTGATCATCTGTTCCACCTTTCACGTAAGCGGCTTGAATTGAGCAGCTATCTGGGTAGTTACCTTTGAAGTGCGCTGTATCAACAACAACACGGCCAACATTACCCGCATGTCCAAGAGCCACGATCACCCAGTCGTTACCCGGCGTTCTGCGTCGAGCGGTCTCCCAACCATCACCCATGTTTTCACCACGACCAGGGCCAAGGATATTTGACTTGTTACCATAGTGCTCATCACTACAAGCCAACGCACGACCACCATTTTCTACGGCCGCCAAGTCAATTTGTTGCAACTCGTCGATAGCATTCCAATCTACACTTGGGCTACCGTAGACACGAAGACGCGCTACACCACCGTCTGGATAAATGTTAAGACGAACATGGGTATATACTTTGTCGCTGTCAATTTCGTTTAGGTGGTGCTTGTCACCTTCTAGACTTTGTGACGGTAGAATTTCTTCCCAGCCTTCCGCATGAGTTGGATCAGCATCTGGGCTATAAATAGCGTCAACAGAGGCTGACGGAGGGAAGTTACCTGTGAAAAATGAGGTATCTATATCAAGGCCTGCAATCGTTCCCGCTAAACCGAGCTTAACCACACAGAAGTCATAACCTTCGCCACGTTTACGGCGGCTTTCCCAACCGTCCATCCATTTGCCATTATCGTCATAAAGGTCGTCTTTCCACTCAGGTGCTTCACGACGAAGTAAACGACTCTTGTCTGCAAAGAAGTCATCGGTAGCGTATAGCGCTTCTGCGCCTAGTTTGTCATCTGCAAGGTTGATGTATTGTTCAATATTCAAAGACATTTCCTGTCATCCAGTTCAATTAATCCAATTAATAATAAAATGAGTACCTGCTTGCTCGTCGCCATTATCGGCATCTGCCGATATGCTCATTGCTTAGATTTTCCAGCTTAGGCTTTCGAGCTTAGGTTAATAAAAGAGATAGTCGCCTTTCCTTTGACTTACATATCTCTCAAGCGAAATAACGCTATCTTGTTGATTTCGTTAAGCGCAGTAGCAAACTCAGTTTCACTATCATTGCCTAATCGCATCTCGAACGATTCAAGAATTTGGTAACGATTGGCCCCTTTAACCGCCATGATAAAGGGAAAGTTGAAGCGATTTTTGTAGCTGTTGTTGTAAGTAGTAAACTTGGCAAATTCCTCTTCGGAGCACTGGTCAATACCAGCACCAGCCTGCTCGGCTGTAGATGCCGCGGTAAGTTCTCCATTGACCGCTGCTCTACCCGCTAAATCTGGGTGAGCGTTGATCAAGTCGAGTTGTTTTTGCTCAGACGCATTAAGCAGCGTCATCGACATTTTCAAATGTAAACTTTCTATATGGTTGTCATCTGCATCCAGTCCAGCGTCAAAAACGGACTCAGCCACCCAAGGACTGTGCTCATAAATGTCAGCAAAGCTTGAGACAAACTCATCACGTACCATAGTTGTCGGTGTGCATGATTTGAATTGTGTCATTATTGAGCTCCTTGCTGTTCATCGGGTTGATATGGGTGGTGTTCATGCCAGTGTTTGGCAATATCGATGCGGCGACATAGCCACACATCTTCATGTTGACTGACGTAATCTAAAAAGCGTTTTAGCGAGGCGATACGTCCCGGACGTCCAATTAATCGGCAATGTAAGCCTACAGACATCATTTTTGGCGCAGTTTCACCTTCTTCATACAGGGTATCGAAGGTATCTTTTAGGTATTGGAAGAACTGCTCACCGGAGTTGAATCCTTGGGCGGTAGCAAATCTCATATCATTGACGTCAAGCGTGTACGGTATAACTAACTGAGGTCTGCCTGCCTCTGCGTGCCAATAAGGAAGATCATCATCATAGGCATCAGAGTCGTAAAGAAATCCGCCTTCTTCTGCCACAATGCGTCGTGTATTCGGGCCGGTTCTTCCGGTATACCAACCAAGCGGACGTTCACCCGTCACCTGCTTAATGATTTCTATCGCCTTGATCATATGATCGCGCTCTTGCGATTCATCGGTATATTGGTAGTCGATCCAACGATAGCCGTGACTGCATATCTCATGGCCCGCTTCTTTCATCGCCATGGCAACTTCAGGATAGCGCTCAACCGCCATCGCAACCGCAAAAATGGTTAGTGGAATATCGTATTGCTCGAATAACCTGAGCACACGCCATACACCTGCGCGGCTTCCGTATTCGTATATAGATTCCATACTGATGTGGCGCTCACCTTTTATTGGCATAGCACCTGGAATTTCCGATAGAAACGATTCCGATTCATCATCACCGTGCAGTAAGCAACGCTCACCGCCTTCTTCATAATTCAATACAAAGGAAACCGCGATTCGTGCGTTATTTGGCCACTTAGGGTGAGGGGGATTCGCTCCGTAGCCGATGAGATTGCGCGAATAATCCTTATTCATCCACAGACTCCTTCTTGGTTCTTTTCTGCACTCTCTTTGGAGTGCGCTTTCACTCTTTGGTTTACTTAATTGTATACAATAATTTATCTCAATGTAAAGATTTTGTTTATCAAATTACATTTTAGAAACATAGTGCTATTTTTCAACAAGTTATATTTGAATGATTTTTAACCATCACTATTTTGGTGCATGTTCCACCCATATTCAGCACCGTTTTGATGCAACATTTTCATAACATAAACCTTTACTAATGGCGTAAATTGTGTACATATTAATATCAATAGAATTAAACAGACCTGATTTTTGTATACAGAATTACAAGATGACATTAAAGGAGCGTGTGTAAGCACGAAGCAATTATGGGACGACTAACAACGCATGTACTAGACACCGCAAATGGTGTACCTGGGTCAGAGATCCAAGTGGATCTTTTCCGTATTGAAGGTGAAGAAAGTCAGTTTATTAAGAGCGTAATGACAAACTTCGATGGCCGAACTGATTCTCCTATTCTCGAAGGCGATGACTTTGTCGCTGGAAAATACCAACTCATTTTTCATGTCGCTCCTTACTTTGAGCGTAAAGGTGTCGAGCTAGACCAAGTTCCTTTCCTTGACGATATCGTGATTCGCTTTGGATTGAATGACGAGGATGCGCATTATCATGTACCTCTGCTCGCCTCCCCTTACAGTTTTTCAACCTACAGAGGCAGTTGATCGCTGTAGCAACCTTCTCGTAGCAAGTGCAAGACAACAACAGGCAGCCTTGCACTTCTAAGAGCTCGCTCTTTTGCGAAAGAGCAATAAGTAAATTGGAATGAACCTACTCTCTTTGGAGAATGGCACTAGTGCTGGAGTAACTCTGCAGCAAGGTGTCATGGGTACTGCTGTTTTCAATTTAAGGAAAAGCAACAAACTTTATACCCAATTTCTACATTAAGGGTATTGTGTAAAGGACTTACTCAAATGAATGAAAGCAAAGCAGAAGTGCTCAACGAATCGGCTGGAAATGGCGTGCTTGAACGCTTTTTCAAGATAAAACAACACGGTTCGAGCGTTAAAAATGAGCTCGTCGGAGGTGTAACGACCTTTGCTACTATGGCGTACATTATTTTCGTCAACCCAAGCATTATGGCGGCCTCTGGAATGGATCAGGGAGCGGTCTTCGTCGCCACCTGTATTGGTGCAGCCATTGGCTGTTTACTCATGGGGCTGTTTGCGAACTGGCCCGTTGGACTCGCGCCCGGTATGGGGCTTAACGCTTTCTTCTCTTTCACTGTCGTCAGTGAAATGGGATATAGCTGGGAAGTGGCTCTCGGAGCGGTATTTATCTCCGGTATTCTCTTTGTCGGTATGAGCTTCTATAAGATACGACAGTGGATCATTGAGAGTATTCCTGAAAGTTTACGTTACTCGATGACGGCAGGTGTCGGTCTCTTCTTGGGTCTTATCGGCCTGAAAACCGCAGGTATTGTTGTTGAAAACCCAGCCACGTTGGTCTCTCTAGGTGACTTCACTAAACCAGATGCGCTTTTAGCTGCTATTGCCTTCTTGATCATCGCAGTGCTCAGTGAGCGTCGCGTGTTCGGTGCGGTGCTAATCGGTATTCTGAGCGTCACTATTGTTGGCATGATGTTGGGTCTTGTCCATTACAACGGCTTCTTTTCTGCACCACCAAGCATTGCTCCAACCTTTATGGCGATGGACATTTCAGGTGCACTTAACGTTTCTATGGTCAGTGTGATTCTTGCTTTCCTTTTTGTGAACATGTTTGACACAGCAGGTACGCTGATGGGTGTCGCTGAGCGAGCTCACCTAATCAACAAAGAAACAGGCAAAATTGAAGGACTAAGCAAAGCACTTAAAGCCGATAGTATTTCTAGTGTTGCTGGTGCATGTGTGGGTTGTCCACCAGTAACCAGTTATGTAGAAAGTGCCGCGGGTGTAGCTGCTGGTGCCAGAACTGGTCTATCTGCGATTGTTGTCGCTGCTCTTTTCCTAGCGGCAATCTTCCTCTCTCCATTAGCCGGTATGATTCCTTCTTATGCTACCGCTGGCGCTCTTATTTATGTCGCGTTCGTCATGATGAGTAGTATGCAGCATGTTGATTGGAAAGACTTTACCAATGGTGCTCCAGCAGCCATTACAGCGCTAATGATGCCACTTACTTTCTCTATCGCTAATGGTATCGCTCTTGGTTTTATCACTTACACCGTTCTTAAAGTAGCAACGGGCAAAACCAAAGATGTCTCTATTTCAATGTACCTATTAAGCGCCATTTTCGTTGCCAAACTGGTATTCATTGGCTAACCCAAAATCAAGCGGTAATGGTGCCTTAACGGTTACCGCTTGTTTTTAACCCTGCCGTTTAGGTCAGCACAACGGACGAGCAGGAAAACTATCACTACGCAGTTTGTAGAAGTCACCATGTCACCACCAAGGAAGAGTCGATTCATCGCTCTCTAAAGGAATAAGTATGAAACTTCTGTACACCCTGAACCAAAAACCGCCTCACGGCATGACCTTTTTACTGGCCGTCCAACATATGCTGGCCTCTATCGGTGGTATCGTCGCTGTACCATTAATTGTTGGCGCTTCCATTGGCCTACCTAACGACGAAATTGTCTCCCTCATTAACGCCGCTCTACTGGCATCTGGTATCGTCACCATCGCACAATGTGTCGGTTTCGGTCCTATCGGAATTAAGCTACCTGTTGTTATGGGTTCAAGCTTTGCCTTTCTTGGTGTTGCCATCTCCATAGGTAAAGATTCTGGCGTATCCGGCATTATGGGGGCAGCGTTGGTTGGCTCGTTTGTCGTCATATTAGCTAGCTTCTATATGGACAAAGTTCGCAAGCTCTTCCCAACTGTTGTAAGTGGAGTCGTGGTCACCTTAATCGGGCTAACCATACTCCCCGTTGCCATGAACTGGGTCGGAGACGCCCCCGCAGTTAGCAGTGAATTTGCTACCTTGCCTAAGCTGTTTCTTGCCGCTGTGTCACTTGGTATTGTGATTGCGGTATCGGTTTATTGTAAAGGTGCGGTTGCGGCTTCAGCTATTGTTATCGGCCTTGCCGGTGGTTACATCGTAGCGCTGTCCATGGGAATGGTTGATCTCAACCAAATAAGCACTGCTGAATGGGTAGGTGGTCCAGAACCATTTAAATATGGTCTTACATTCTCAGCCAGCGCCATTGTCAGTATGAGTTTGGTTTATATAGTTGTCATCGCCGAAGCGACTGGTGACTTTATGGCACTCGCAAACAACTGTCACACCAAGATTGATGGTAAAGACCTTAAGCGCGGATTGCTTGGCGATGGCCTGGGCAGCACACTTGCGTCATGCTTAACGGCTATGCCATTGGCATCATTCAGTCAAAACGTAGGTATTGTTGGCATTACAGGTGTTGCGAGCCGTTACGTTGTTGCGGCAACGGGTGGATTGCTCATCTTGGGTGGTTTGTTCCCGAAACTGGCAGCGATTGCAGTAACGATTCCAAAACCGGTGTTAGGCGGTGTGGGTTTTGTCATGTTTGGCATGATAGCTTACGCGGGTATTCGCATGCTTATTAAAGCGGCTGATACTAAACGTAATGCCCTTGTCATCTGCGTTGGCTTAGCATCAGGACTGGCAGTCACGTTTGAGCCACGCTTACTTCAGCATTTCCCTCATGAACTTTCAAACTTCCTTCACTCCGGGATTACAACTGGTACGATCGTCACCGTACTTTTGCATCAGTTCTTGCCAAAATCAAGCAAGCGCGAAGAGCAAGAAGCACACGAAGAAAGCCGTGCTATGGTTAAGCAAGAGATTCATGAACTTCAGCAACAAGAAGAAAACCAAGAAATATCACAGACAGAGCTGTCTGCAAAAGGTAATAATTAAGAACAGCTAACAATCAGTGGCTATAACTGTCGTGCTCTAAGACATGCCTTAATCAATGACATAGAGCACCTTACATCAACTAAAAACTTAAAAAAGACCCTCTTCCCTGAAAAGGCTGAGATGGCTAAGGATTACTATGAATGGAAACCGTATGGATTAAGAATCCACTTGCTATTTACACTGGCACTGCACAAGACGCTGGCGGCGGTATCGTCGTACAAGGCAGTCGAATTGTCGAGCTAGTAGCAAGCAACCAAGAACCCACCACAACCATTACGGCGGTTATTGACGCATCACAACATGTCGTCACTCCAGGGCTTGTGAATGCCCACCATCACTTTTATCAAACGCTAACTAGAGCTTACCCCGACGCGCTCAACAAAGAGCTGTTTCATTGGCTAAAAAGCTTGTATCCAGTATGGGCAAATCTCGACGAAGAGATGATGAGTGTCGCTACAGAATTGGCACTTGTTGAGCTATTGCTCTCTGGCTGTACGACAGCCTCGGATCATCACTATTTAATCCCTACTGGCCTTGAACATGCGATAGATTTACAAGTTGAAGCCGCGCAAAAGCTTGGAATAAGGGCCATATTTACTCGCGGTTCGATGAGTTTAGGGGAAGATGATGGCGGATTACCACCGCGTCACACAATACAAACGGAACAGACCATCGTTGATGACAGCTTACGCTTGATCAATACCTATCATCAACGTGAAGATGGAGCGATGACTCAAATCGCGCTCGCACCTTGTTCGCCATTTTCTGTGACCACTGATTTAATGAAAGAAACGGCACGAATCGCCAAAAATGAATCGGTGATGACACATACGCATCTCTGCGAAACATTGGACGAAGAAGATTTCTGTCTTGAGAAGTTTGGTATGCGTCCGGTAGATTACCTTGAGGACGTAGGTTGGCTTAATGAGCGCACTTGGTTAGCTCACGGTATCCATTTTAACAGTGAAGAGATTCGCAGACTTGGTAAAGCAGAGGTAGGAATAAGTCACTGCCCTACTTCTAATATGATGCTAGCTTCTGGTATCTGTAAAAATAACGAGCTTGAGAAAGCTGGCGTGAAAGTAGGCTTGGGTGTAGACGGTTCAGCCTCCAATGACGGTTCAAACCTAATAGCTGAGGTTCGTATGGCGATGTATTTGCAACGCCTTCGCTATGGCTCTAACAACGTAACGCACTTTGACGCGCTTCGCTGGGCAACATCAGGATCAGCGCGCGCCATGGGTCGCACAGATATAGGCGAACTCGCCGTCGGCAAACAAGCAGATATTGCCATGTTTAAGCTCGATGACATTCGCTTCTCTGGCAGCCACGATCCACTCGCTGCTCTACTATTGTGCGGAGCTCAACAGGCAGACCGTGTGATGGTTGCTGGTCAATGGCGAGTTCACGATGGTGCCGTTATGGGCGTGGATATGCCACAGCTCATTAAGCGACATAAAGCCGCCGCACTCCGCTTAAGACAAGCAGCATTACGTATGTAGCTTATTCATTGAGTTATCACGATGGAAAAGGGTCTCACTATTAGTGAGACCCTTTTTATTCACATCAATAACTTCTAACGAGATGTAATGCGTTAAATTTCTTGCATCAACTGAATATAGTTGCCGCAGGTATCATCAAGTACTGCAATCATCACAGTGCCCGTTTCTCTTGGCGCAATGGAGAACTCGACACCAAGAGCAGACATTCTTTCGTATTCTGCAGCAATATCATCAACAGCAAACGATGTCCAAGGGATACCTGCCTCTTTAAGAGATTGTTGATACAACTTGGCAGGTTCAAATGCCATGGGTTCAAGTAGTAGTTCAACACCCGATTGTTCCTGTGGAGATACTACGGTTAACCATTTGTGCTCACCTACAGGTACTTCCGTCTTCTTCACAAAGCCCAACATGTTGGTGTAGAAGTCTAATGCTTTGTCCTGATCGTTGACAGGAACACTCGTTAAAGCAATTTTAATCATTCATATTTACCTTAGATGTAATGGAATAACTAAAAGATAGCCAAGAAGTCATAGGAAAACTTATTCTAGATTGCTTTTATTGCGCTTTTGAAACTCCCTTGGTGAATAACCCGTACACTTTTTAAACACCAAGGAAAACGTCGCTACGCTTTCGTACCCCACTTCAAAGCAGGTATAGGTAATCTGGTGCCCCTCTCGCAACAGTGCTTTCGCTTTGGCAATGCGCATATCCCTGAGATAGCTTCGGGGTGTGACACCATAAAGCTTTTTAAAGATGCGCACATAGTGAAAGCGCGACATCAACGCTGCTTTAGCTAAGTCGTTCAACTCAATATTCTCTGAGTGAAATTTTTCCATGAAGGCTTTGGATTGGCGAATGAGTAAATACTGCTTGGCCTTTATGGGAGATTCACTGTAGAGACGGTCAATCTCTTGTTCATAGAATGTTTTGTTAGAAGGTGCCACTTGGACTCTGTCCCTTTCCAAAATACTCATCAAAGTCTAACACACGACTTGGCCTTAATTGCTAGGCAAACAAATCTCAATCGGTATGATTTATGAGTACGAGCAAGTGTGTATAATCGTCGGCAGACTCTTGCTGTCAGCATAAGAAAGATAGCGAACTAAAATGGATGGAAGATGAAATTACAAACTATCGATAAGCAGTTATACCGTTCTCGTTTAAACATCGTCATAATCGCTTGTATCGCGACCTTAGCAATTTCAAGTTTAGCGATTTCACAAACCCTGATTTATCTCTTCCCTTCTCCTTCTGGCTCTCACTTTCACTGGAACCTTCTAGGCGTCATAGTTAGTGCTATTGGGCTTGTTATTGTTCTTCTAAAACTCAAAGCCCAACCCAAGATGAAAGAGGTCGTTTATGTTTGGGAACTGAAACAAGCACTGAATCTCATTTATCGCAAAAATCGCAAGCTGCTAGCCGCCGCCGAACAAGGCAACGCTGATGCGATGTTAGCCCTTCAGTTCAGCTATGAAGGGTCGCGCCAACTTTGGCAGCTTGATGACAACACTATCACCATAAGTAGCTTAAACACTGCACAGGAAAACCTTGACGAGTGGATACAAAAGTACGGTGTGACAATTAATGTCAGCGACTACGACTCAGCAATATTGAAGCAATTTTAATATTCATTAAGCCACATACAAATATCACCATCAATTGAACATCGCCTTTAAATAATATATTTAATAGGCGATACTTTCTAAAGAAACACTCTGTTTCAATAACAAACAAATCCTCAGACTTTTATTAACCCCCCATAAACCAGTGCCAACCAACTAACACACCGGTCACTTTGAAATATAATCTAACCAATTAATACACAATGACCAACATATTAAATAACTCATTGATTTATATATGACATACTTAATTTTACTTTAAGTTAACCTTCAAGTAACATCTGTTTTTATTTATCCACTTCATTGGCTCTTTGAAAGTAAACCCAACCCAGTAC